>JBLLNS010000007.1:0-123844 GCA_048058835.1 Oleiphilus sp. | reverse complement strand
GAGGTTAATAATAATTTACTTCCTCAGCTGGAGGCAGCAGGCCTGATTATCTCTGGTAGATCTAAAGATAATTCACTGGTCGAAATGATTGAAGCGCCGGATCATCCTTGGTTTGTGGCGTGTCAATTTCACCCTGAGTTTACCTCTACACCGCGTGATGGCCATGGTTTGTTCGAAGGGTTTATTAATGCAGCTTTGACGAACAGTACCAAAACTCAGGCTTCCTAATTCGAGACTAAACGCATGACACAAAAAATCATACAGGCAGGCAATGTCAACATTGGAAATGAGTTGCCTTTCGTTCTGTTTGGCGGAATGAATGTTCTAGAGTCTAGGGATCTAGCGATGCGTGTCGCTGAAGCATATGTCTCAGCGACCACCAAACTCGGCATCCCCTATGTTTTCAAAGCGTCTTTCGATAAGGCGAATCGCTCGTCGATTAACTCTTATCGTGGGCCAGGTTTAGACGCTGGATTGAAGATTTTCGAAGAGATAAAGTCGACCTTCAATGTACCGATCATTACCGATGTCCACGAGCCTCATCAAGCCGCGCCGGTGGCTGAAGTGTGTGACATTATTCAGCTCCCGGCTTTTTTATCGCGTCAAACTGACCTAGTGTTTGCGATGGCGCAAACCAAAGCGGTTATTAATATTAAAAAAGCCCAATTTCTGGCACCACAGGAAATGAAACATATTCTGACCAAGTGTGAAGAAGCAGGAAATGATCAGTTAATACTGTGTGAGCGTGGCAGCAGTTTTGGTTATAACAATCTGGTGGTCGATATGCTCGGTTTTGGGGTGATGAAATCATTCAATTACCCGGTGTTTTTTGATGTAACCCACTCCTTACAGCAGCCAGGTGGACGGTCAGACTCCGCCGGTGGTCGAAGAGAAGCAGTGACTGACCTTGCCTTGGCGGGGATGTCTCAAGGCCTGGCTGGCTTGTTTTTGGAAGCGCATCCAGAGCCAGAAGTTGCCAAATGTGATGGCCCTTGCGCGCTTAGATTGAACCAACTTGAGCCCTTTTTGGAAAGGGTTAAAGCGATGGATGATTTAGTTAAACAATTCAAGTCCATTGATACGGCTTGAATAAATTCAAAGTTTTAATGTACATGGCAGTAGCGTGCGACGCGCTCAAGTCTGTGTCAAAAAAGTTAATATTGGAGAAAACTCAATGACAACGATTGTTGATATTAAAGGTCGTGAAGTACTGGATTCACGTGGTAACCCAACTGTCGAAGCGGATGTGATTCTATCTTCTGGAATAATTGGCTCAGCTTGTGCTCCATCTGGTGCATCCACTGGCTCGAGAGAGGCGCTTGAATTAAGAGATGGCGATAAATCACGTTATTTGGGTAAAGGTGTTTTAAATGCAGTGGCCGGGATAAACGGCCCGATTCGTGAAGCGCTTAATGGTAAAGATGTGACGGATCAACGCGCGCTTGACCAGATCATGCTTGATCTTGATGGTACGGAAAATAAAGCTAAGTTAGGTGCAAATGCTATCCTGGCTGTGTCTTTAGCGGCTGCTAAGGCAGCAGCTCAAGCGAAAGGCGTCGAGCTATATGAGCATATTGCCGATATTAACGGTACCTCTGGTCAATATTCTATGCCTGTACCGATGATGAATATTTTGAATGGTGGAGAGCACGCCGACAATAACGTCGATATTCAAGAATTTATGGTGCAGCCTGTTTCCGTGCCTACGTTTGCAGAAGCCCTGCGAGCCGGTGCAGAAATTTTTCATGCACTAAAAGGCGTATTAAAAGAAAAAGGCTTGAATACCGCAGTAGGTGATGAGGGTGGTTTTGCGCCAAACCTGTCTTCAAATGCTGAAGCTTTAGCGGTTATTAAAGTGGCCGTTGCGAATGCCGGTTATGAATTAAATAAAGACATTACCTTAGCCTTGGATTGCGCTTCATCAGAGTTTTATAAAGATGGACAGTATGACTTAAGTGGTGAAGGTAAAGTATTCTCAGCGGAAGGCTTTAGTGATTATCTTGCTGAGTTGTGTGATCAGTACCCGATTGTTTCTATCGAAGATGGCCAAGATGAGTCAGATTGGGCAGGTTGGAAGTATCAAACAGAAAAGCTTGGCGACCGCATTCAGTTAGTGGGCGATGACTTGTTCGTCACCAACACTAAAATATTGTCTGAAGGGATCGAGAAAAATATCGCTAATTCAATTTTGATCAAATTTAATCAAATTGGTAGTTTGAGTGAAACCTTGGACGCCATCAAAATGGCGAAAGATGCTGGCTACACGGCGGTTATTTCGCATCGTTCAGGTGAAACCGAAGATACCACCATAGCAGATCTGGCTGTGGGTACATGTGCAGGTCAAATTAAAACAGGTTCGTTGTGCCGTTCTGACCGTGTGGCCAAGTATAATCGTTTGCTGCGCATCGAAGAGCAACTTGGCTCGAAAGCACCTTATAAAGGTAGAAGTGAAATAAAAGGGCAGTAATATTTTCATATCTATTCAAAAGCATCGTGGGCTGCCTCGATGCTTTTGTCGTTTATGGAGCACTATTAAACATTACTAATTTTTGCTCATTGTTTAGCGCAAAGCTAGTTTCTAGACTAGAGTGTTATTGGTAATCAGGTCACAGTTCTGTGGAAGGTTACCATTGGGTGGCAGCGTTTATTGCTTGTGAGAAAAGAATCTTGTTAGGGTCACAATTCATATGAAGTTGTTATGGAGTGTTATGCTGTTGGTCATTGTTGGCCTGCAATATCGCCTATGGATAGGCAGTGGTAGCTATGCTGAAGTGTGGTCTTTAGAAGATAAAGTGGCGCAACAAGTGGCAAAAAACAAGCTGCTGGAACAGCGCAATAACCGATTAAATGAAGAGGTGCTTGACTTGAAACGTGGCTATGATGCAATAGAAGAGCGCGCCCGTTTTGATTTAGGTTTGATCAAGGAAAACGAAAGCTTTTTCATGGTGATTACCTCAAACAATTAACCCAAGCTGTGCCTATTCAATGTCGAAACCTTCCTAATTATGTTGTCTTCTTCTCCTAAATTTTGGCTTATTATTCCCGCGGCTGGCATAGGCGCCAGAATGAATGCAGATAGGCCAAAGCAATATTTGAGCATTGCAGATAAAACGATTCTAGAGCATACCCTTTGTTGTTTTCTTGAACATCCGGCGTTTGAAAATGTCTATGTTGGCCTTTCTCCAGAAGATGATTATTTTGAGTGTTTACCTCTTGCACAACATGCTCAAGTGAAGACCTTCATGGGAGGAAAGGAACGTTCAGACACCGTTTTGAAAGGATTGGAATTTATACGATCAATGGCTAGTCCTGAAGACTGGGTCTGGGTACATGATGCAGCCAGACCTTGTGTGTCGACTAAAGAGTTAGATAATTTAATCGCGGCATTGGATAATCCATCTTCTGGTGTCGTCTTGGGTGTGCCGGTTTCCGATACGCTCAAGCGAGTTGGTAAAGGGCGCCAAAACACGCATATTGCTAAAACGATTAATCGTGAAGGGCTTTGGCGTGCAATGACGCCGCAGATTTTTAATTATAGTGAATTGGTGGGCGCACTGGAGTTTTGCCAGAACCGAGAGTTTCAAGTGACCGATGAAGCATCTGCAGTTGAGCTTTTTGGCAAGCCAGCCAGAATGGTGCAGGGCTCAGCACACAATATTAAAGTTACCCTGCCGGATGACTTATCTACGGTACAAGATTATTTAGCCAAGAAAGCGCCAAGCTTTCACTTAACGCGAGACTTAAAGCCTTTGAAACAGAATCAACCCGGATATCCACGAATTGGCTCTGGCTATGATGTTCATGCCTTTGCTGAGGGCGACTTTATTACTTTGGGTGGGGTTCGTATTCCGCACTCTCAAGCTCTTTTGGCACATTCCGACGGTGATGTGTTACTGCATGCCATCATGGATGCCTTGCTGGGTGCCTTAGCCTTGGGTGATATCGGTTCACACTTTCCGGATACCGATGAAAAGTGGAAAGGTGCAGACAGTCGTGACTTACTTCGAGCCGTCCATGAAAAAATTCTGGCGCAAGGCTATCAGGTGGGTAACCTAGATTGCACGATTATCGCTCAGGCGCCTAAAATGCTGCCTTTCATTGAGCAGATGCAAGCCGCCATCTCAGAAGACCTTTCTGTGTCTCAGGGCTGTGTCAGTGTTAAAGCGACTACGACGGAAAAGCTAGGCTTTACCGGCCGAAGAGGGTATTGCCTGTCAAGCAACGGTGATGCTGTTGCCTCTAGTGTCAGGAGATAGCGCATGACTGCAGAATTTTCCTTAGATTTTCCTAGAGCCTCTTTGTTGCAGCCTGCCAAAGGGGTAATTAAATCGAAAGCCGAAGATTTCTATGTTGAAGAAGTTTTGCATCCTGAGCTAGTCGAGCAGGGGGAGCATGTTTGGTTATGGGTGGAAAAAACAGGCCAAAACACCGAGTTCGTTGCTGAGCAAATCGCCAAGAAAGCAAAAGTGAAGCAAATGGATATTGGTTTTTCGGGTTTGAAGGATCGATGGGCGGTTACCCGGCAGTGGTTTAGTGTCTATCTTGGAAAAAAACCAGAGCCGGACTGGTTCGCTTTGGATATAGAAGGGGTAAAGATTTTGCGCCATGGCAGGTATCCAAAAAAACTGCGAAGAGGTGAGCACGCTGCTAATAAATTCGAACTCGTCGTTCGAGATATTGAGAATGGGGGCGATTTGGATGCCGCGCTGCGTTCAATAAAAGCCCAGGGGTTTCCAAACTATTTTGGTGCACAACGGTTTGGCTTTCAGGGGGCTAATCTCTCTAGAGGCGAGCTTTTTTTGGCGGCAAAATAAAGGCGTCTCGCTCACAGCGTTCTTTTTACTTGTCAGCTGCGCGGTCGTTTTTATTTAATCTAAATTTGGCAGAAGCGGTCAACAATAAAGTATGGTGTTCGGATACAGAGGGTGGCCCTTTGTATGGCGATGAACAGCCGGGCATCTTGGAGCTTAAGCAGGCAGAAAAAAATCTCCTTAATCAGTATTCGGTATTTGCTCAAGCCATCCACAAAAACCGTCTTAAGCTCGAACGTCGGCCTTTTGCAATTATTCCAGAAAATTTCAGCTGGACTCTTGATGCAGATACCTTAAGGCTTTCATTTGTTTTACCGTCTGGTGCCTTCGCAACCTCATTACTGGCAGAATTTATGGATTACGATGTTGCTTTGGGTGCGCAGAGCACAGCAACGATAAGTGAGGAAAAAGTCTGATGTTTTTGTTGTCCAATGACGATGGCGTACATGCTGAAGGTTTGGCTATTCTGGCACAAGTCGTCGGCTCCCACTACAGCATAAAAGTCGTGGCGCCTGATCGAGATCACAGTGGTGCAAGTGGTTCACTGACCTTAGGGCGACCTTTGAAGGTTAGTCAGCTGTCGAATGGTTTTTTTTCAGTCGACGGCACGCCGACCGATAGTGTTCATTTGGGTTTGTCAGGCTTATTTCAAACAGAATTTAAGTGTCATGATTCAGTTCCCTTTGAGCGTGTTATTTCGGGAATTAACAGTCATGAAAATCTAGGCGATGATGTCCTTTACTCGGGAACGGTCGCGGCAGCAATCGAAGGGCGATTTTTAGGCTCTTCGGCGATTGCTGTTTCCTTAGCTAACCGTGGTTCTTTTCACTATGAAACGGCCGCAAAGGTTATTCTGGATCTATTGCAGAAGAGTAAAGGTATGGAGTTCCCAAAACGGACTATTTTGAATGTAAATGTTCCGGATATACCGTATTCTGAATTGAAGGGTATCAAGGTGACTCGTTTAGGTCACCGCGCCAAAGGTCAAGACCCACACTCCGTTTCTGATCCGCGCGGCCATCAGCGATTCTGGATCGCGTTAGCAGGTGAAGGTGATGATGCGGGTGAGGGGACAGACTTTCATGCCGTTGCAAATAATTACGTTTCAGTGACTCCTATTCATGTCGATATGACGCAGTATGATGTGCTGGCTACTATGAAAAATTGCTTTGAGGAAAAAAGTTGTGAGTCAGACTCTTGATCTGGCAGGGATAGGTATGACGTCCAAGCGCACTCGTTTGCGCTTGATACAAAGGCTGAGGGATGGCGGCATAAAAAATGAAGATGTTTTATCGGTAATGGCCGAGTTACCAAGGCATATTTTTTTGGATGAAGCATTATCACACCGGGCTTATGAAGATACCGCTTTACCAATAGGGCATAACCAAACGATTTCGCAGCCTTATATTGTGGCGCGCATGACGGAATTGCTTTTGGAAAGTATGCCGAGAAGGGTCCTTGAATTAGGCACCGGGTCGGGTTATCAGGCAGCAGTGTTGTCGCAGTTAGTAGAGGAAGTATACAGTGTTGAGCGGATTAATCCTTTATTGACTAAGGCGGTGAGCCGATTTAAACGACTGAATTTAAAAAATGTGTATACCCGACATGCTGACGGTGGCATAGGTTGGCCCGAACGAGGCCTATATGATGCGATTATCATGACAGCAGCGCCAAAAGAAATTCCCATGGAGCTCGTTAGACAATTAAAAGAGGGGGGGCGAATGATTCTTCCTTTGGGTGATGCAACGCAAAGTTTAACGATTGTGACCAAGAGAGGTCAGGGTTTCGATACCTTGAATGTTGAACCCGCTTTATTTGTTCCCTTTCTTCCGGGAACGATCCGGTAATCGAAAAACTGGTCTATTAGTTAAACCACTAGTAAGGAATAGCGTTTGAAATTCGAGCTTTGGGTGTTGATAAAAGGGATGTTAATGGGCGCTGCCGACATCGTGCCCGGTGTGTCTGGTGGAACGATTGCGTTTATAACCGGTATTTATGAACGCTTATTGACGGCGTTAAAAATGCTCGTGCCGTCTTTTTTCTCATTAATAAAAAAGCGAGATGTGAAGCTTTTTATCAAAGAAACTGATCTGCTTTTTCTGTTGACACTTTTTACGGGTATTCTCATTAGTGTGGCTTCATTAGCAAAAGTCATCAGTTTTATGATGCTTAGCTACCCCATTCCGCTTTGGTCTGGTTTCTTTGGACTGATATTTGCCTCGGTATTTGTGGTCGCAAGAGATATTCAGGCATGGAATCTGTCGATTGTTATGTGTCTTTTGGTCGGCGTCCTGATTGCCTTGGGTATTACGCAGCTAAGTCCGGCATCATTAGAGAAAAATACCATTACTATTTTTTTATCTGGGGTCTTAGCTATTTGTGCCATGGTTCTTCCTGGGATCTCGGGAAGCTTTATTTTGGTTATTTTAGGGAGTTATGCTTGGGTTCTATCAGCGATTAAAGAGTTTGAATTTACTACTTTAGGCTTGTTCTCTTTAGGGTGTTTGTTGGGGCTGCTATCGATAGCGAATCTACTTTCTTGGACCTTTCAACGATATCGTGAAGCGACTTTATCTGTGTTAACGGGCTTTATGCTGGGTGCAATGGTCAAGGTTTGGCCATGGAAAGAGGTACTAAGCTATCGAGAAAATAGCAAAGGCGAGTTGGTTCCTTTGGCTGATCGAGCCATTTCTCCTTCCTCATATGAGCTTATTTCAGGTAATGATCCACAGTTAGTATTAGCGGTTTCTGTTGCTGTTATTTCAAGTTTAGCCGTATGGTTTTTGGCAAATTTAGTAAAAATGGATAAAAAATAATATAAGCTTGGTCAAGATTAAGGATTATTTATTTTGATACCATGGGTAACAGTTTGAGTTTTGGGTAACGACTTCGCGCAATATAATCTTAAGAAATATGATTAAAGATTAATAACTTAGCTAAATTACTTAAGAGAATTTCTAGAAAGCAAAATTATAATTAGAATAAAAAATAATTTTATTAGCGATTTAGGGAATATAAAGGTAGGGTGAGTTGGTTAAAAAATATTCAAGTCTTACAATTAGCCTCGCCTTATTTGATCAAAAAATAATCAATGTAACTTTTTGTATCTTATTCTCCGTCTTGCTTGTTTCATGTACGTCTCCCTCTATTTATCGTAACAAATCGTTTAACCCACCTGTCTATTTTGGGCAGCATGTTGTTCAGCCTGGTGATACCCTCTACAGGATTGCATGGCGCTACGGGAGAGAGCTGAAGGAGTTAGCGGCAACTAACAATATTGACCCTCCATATGTTATCCGGCCGGGCCAAAAGATTAGTCTCGAAAAATCACCAGCTTACGTAGCAGAAGCGAAAAAAAGTGCAAGAAAACACGATTCTCGCGAAAGAAATGTAACAAAAAGTAAAAATAATGTAAGTGATCGTAAAAGTGTAACTAAAGATAAAAAATACAATAACTTCAAGAACATAAAATGGTCTTGGCCTCATGTTGGCCCGATTATTGCCAAATACTATTCACGTTCTTCAAGAAACTTGGATGGACTTGCTCAGGGGGTACCCAATAAGGGTATCGATATATCGGGGCAAATCGGCGATCCAATTTTTGCGGCGGCAGACGGAGAGGTTGTCTACGCAGGAAATGGATTGTTGGGGTACGGTAATTTGGTAATCATCAATCATAATGAGCATTACCTCAGCGCCTACGCTCACAATCGCAAAATCCTAGTTAAAGAAGGGCAAATAATAAAAATAGGGCAAAAAATCGCAGAAATGGGTAGTTCTGAATCGCAGCAAACTAAATTGCATTTTGAGATTCGACGAGATGGTCAACCAGTTGACCCGCTTAAATACCTGCCAAAGTGATACAAAGCCTTAAGAAGTATCGAGTCTTCAAGAGTGAAGGTTTGGAAGTAACATAAACAGCTAGGTTGCTTTGTCAGAATTGATGCAGAGCGAACAATAAAAAGCGAGGCGAGACAGATGTCAGCAGAAAGAGATATGTATTTTGATTTAGTCGAAGATGAAATGGATTTAGCTGAGGAAGCATCCGTTGATGGAACTGAAGAAGCTGAAGATGATTCGGTTGTTACATCAATTTATGCAGGTCGCGGTAAGGCTAAAAAAACCTCAAGCTTGGGTTTGTCTGAAGGACAAACAGCCTATCGACAATTAGATGCAACCCAGATGTATCTAAATGAAATAGGTTTTTCTCCCTTACTATCTCCTGACGAGGAAGTCTATTTTGCTCGCTTGGCACAAAAAGGTGATGAGGCCGGACGTAAGCGAATGATCGAAAGTAATTTACGCTTGGTCGTTAAAATCTCCCGACGATATGTGAATCGTGGTCTGACGCTTTTAGATCTAATCGAAGAAGGTAATTTAGGTTTGATTAGAGCTGTTGAGAAGTTTGACCCTGAAAGAGGCTTCCGTTTCTCTACGTATGCCACTTGGTGGATTCGCCAAACGATTGAACGTGCCATTATGAATCAAACAAGAACGATTCGTTTGCCGATTCATGTGGTCAAAGAATTGAATTTATACCTGAGAGCAGCGCGTGAGCTAACGCAAAAGTTGGATCATGAGCCATCTCCTGAAGAGATAGCAGATCTCCTAGATAAGCCGGTTGCTGATGTTAAAAGAATGCTTGGCTTGAATGAACGTGTTACTTCTGTTGATATGCCAATGGGTGGAAGTACGGATAAGTCGTTATTGGATACAGTGGCTGATGAGTCTGCCTCTGATCCAGCTGAGCTGCTTCAAGAAAGTAATTTGAGAGGCAGTATTGATGGTTGGTTAGATCAATTATCTGGTAAGCAGCAAGAAGTTTTATCTCGCAGATTTGGTTTGCGTGGATATAGAATGAGTACACTTGAAGAAGTGGGTAAAGAGATCGGCTTGACGCGTGAGCGTGTTAGACAGATACAAGTTGAAGCTTTGAAAAGACTTCGTGATATTCTAGAGAAGCAAGGGTTGAATGGTGAGACCTTATTTAATGGTGCTTTCTAAGCGCTATTAATTTAACCTTGAGCAGTAACAAAAGGCAGCATTGGCTGCCTTTTTCTTTTTTTAGTCAGTGGTTTTTTCTTTGAACTCGCACAGGTCTTCGATTAAGCAGGCGCCACATTTGGGTTTTCTAGCGGTGCAGGTGTAGCGGCCATGAAGTATGAGCCAGTGATGCGCATCTAACAGAAATTCTTTCGGAATAAACTTCAATAGTTTTTTTTCTACTTCGAGTACGTCTTTCCCCGGTGCAATTTTTGTGCGATTCGATACTCTGAATATATGTGTATCGACCGCCATTGTCGGGTGTTTGAATGCGGTATTTAACACCACATTCGCGGTTTTTCTGCCGACACCGGGAAGTGCCTCTAAGTCTGTCCTGTTTTGCGGTATGTCGGAATTATGTTTATCCATAAGCATTTTGCAGGTTTTGATCACGTTTTCTGCTTTAGCGTTAAATAAACCGATTGTTTTAATGTATTCTTTCAAGCCTTCCACGCCAAGCGCATAGATTGATTCTGGTGTATTGGCAACTGGGAAAAGTTTGTCGGTGGCTTTGTTTACGCCTTTGTCTGTTGCTTGCGCGGATAGAATAACAGCGATTAATAGTTCAAAAGGTGAGTTGTAGTTTAATTCCGTTTCCGGGTTTGGGTTCTGTTCTCTCAAGCGAGTGAATATTTCGTGACGTTTTAATTTATTCATTTTGAAAAGATCGGGTCGGTTTGATTAAAAATTAAACTATTTAGTCTAAAGTGTTTTATTTCTGAGTTGATGCGAGTATACTCAGCTTAGCCTTGAAAGCCCGGCTATTTTTTTATGTTCTGCATTTCGAATACCTAGTAATAGAGCTCTTTCTGTAAGCATAAGTTATACCCAGTTTTTCGGCGTTTATATAGTTTAGTTATTTTAGTCAGGATATGATTATGTCAGATAGAGTTACAGGTAAAGTTAAGTTTTTCAATGAATCTAAAGGTTTTGGTTTTATTGAGCAAGAAAATGGCCCAGATGTATTTGTACATTTCAGTGCAATTCAGTCAGATGGTTTCAAAACACTTGCTGAAGGTCAAGCTGTAGAATTTACTGTTGGTCAAGGTAACAAAGGTCCACAGGCTGAGAACGTTTCTCCTTTATAAGATTCTCTTATAAATAGGTAGTATTCAAAAGCCCTAGTATTAAATACTAGGGCTTTTTTTGTGCGCGCGGCGTTCTCGTCGCTTTTCTGGTGAAAAAACAAAACATGAATGGTATTGTTGCTGTTTAGAGGGATAGAGGTGTGCTCGTGCTATGAATGAGTTCTTTCGAGATAAAAAAATTCTATTATGTTTGACCGGAGGAATTGCAGCCTACAAATCTGCAGAGCTATGTCGTGAGTTACGTAGGCTTGGTGCCGTGGTGAGAGTGGTCATGACTCGAGGCGCGGGTGAATTTATCACGCCATTGACGATGCAAGCACTTTCAGGGAATGAAGTACATACTGAACTGTTGAATCCTGAAGCGGAAGCGGGAATGGGGCATATCGAGCTTGCAAAGTGGCCGGAGCTCATCTTGGTAGCGCCGGCAACCGCTAACTTCATCGCTAAATACGCAAATGGTTTGGCCGATGACTTGTTATCCACTATTTTATTGGCGACTGAATCTCCCGTCTATATTGCTCCGGCAATGAATCAAGCCATGTGGTTAAATCCATTGACCCAAAAAAATGTGGCAGAATTGCAGCGAACCTTGTCGGGTGCTTTTTATATGATTGGCCCCGGTGCCGGAGAGCAGGCCTGCGGTGACATCGGCCCAGGCAGAATGTTAGAGCCTGTTGAGATCGTAAACGAGCTGTACCAAAACGCCAAGACTCGAAATCGTCTCTCCGAGACAGGTTTGCTCGCGAATAAGCGGGTTATCATTACCGCAGGCCCTACTAGAGAAGCCATAGACCCTGTCCGTTACATCTCAAACCACAGTTCAGGAAAAATGGGTTATGCGCTCGCTATGGCTTGTCATGCTCAAGGTGCCAAGGTCACAGTGGTAAGTGGGCCTTGTCGTTTGGAAAAAGTCCCGGGGGTTGAGTTTTTTGATGTTGTTTCCGCGCAAGATATGTTTGAGAAAGTGCATGAACTCTTAGATCAGGGTAGTGATATTTTTATTGCATGTGCTGCCGTCGCGGATTACAAACCCAGCCAAGTTGCCATGAATAAACTCAAAAAAGAGGATCAGAGTTCCAGCGAAATGATTATCGCGCTTGAAGAAAATCCAGACATAGTTGCGTCTGTTAGTCAGCGAGACAACAAGCCCTTTACCGTTGGTTTTGCTGCTGAGACTCAGCTTGTTAAAGAGTATGCCCAAAAAAAGTTAAAACGTAAGAATTTGGACATGATTATTGCTAATGATGTGTCTATTGCCGGACAAGGTTTCAATAGTGATACCAATCAAGTTACCGTGATAACTCGTGATGATGAGCTAGTATTAGAGTTAGAAGAAAAAACAAAGCTAGCGGAAAAAATAGTTGCGCGTTTAGCAGCGGAATATAACCATTCAAAAAAGTTGGAAGAAAGATAAGACTAATGGATAAGAAAACCGTTCAAGTAAAAATTTTAGACCCGCGTGTAGGCAAAGAAATCCCGTTACCTGAATATGCCACTCAAGGTTCTGCGGGGTTGGATCTTCGGGCCTGCCTTGACCAAGCATTGATTCTCGCTCCTGGAGAAACCACCCTCATTCCAACCGGTTTATCTGTTTATATCGGGAACCCTGAATGGGCAGCCATGTTGTTGCCTAGGTCTGGTTTAGGACACAAGCATGGCATTGTATTAGGGAATTTGGTCGGGTTAATCGATTCAGATTATCAGGGCCAACTCATGGTTTCGTGTTGGAATCGGAGCAACAAAGAATTTACGATTGAAATCGGAGAGCGTATCGCCCAAATGGTGATTGTTCCTGTTGTTCAGGTTGGCTTTGATCTGGTGTCTGAATTTACCGAAAGTAGCCGTGGCGATGGTGGTTTTGGTTCTACTGGCCGATCTTAAAGGTGAGAAAAATAAGGCAGGATGGATGAAATTGTTTAACAAATCGAAAGTAGATACCAGCGATTCAGCAGAAAATAAAAAACCGAACAAAGACTCTGCATCAAAGGGAACAAAGAAAAAAGAAAACAATAAATCATTGTATTCTTGGATTTTTCAACCGGTCATCATTTCGTCCGTTTGTTTTGGCCTCTGCTACTTCTTGATAGAGTTACTGTATTTAAAACCCTTAGATGTAAACTACCAGAAACAACTTGCAGACAGCCACTCTAAATCGATTCAGCGGGATGTGAATCAATATATAAATGAACAGCTTATCTGGGTCGGAGCGCTTTCTAATCAGAAGGGCTTGGCGATAGAAGCGACAACCAAACCCGCCTTTAAACAATTAAAGCCTGAGCTACAAGATATCCAGATTTTTGACCTTGAATCGTTGAATGGTATCAGCGCGAAAGGAACCTTAAGTTTTGCCAGTATCGACTTACTAAGACGCGTGGCCAGTGGTAAACAGGCTGAAGCCGAAGCATTCTTACAAGAAAAACAATGGTATTTCCAGATCGCTGCCAAGACGAGTCATGACGGCAAGCCAGATAAGGCACGCGTCATGTTAGCTGTATTTGATCTTTCTGCCTTGAAAGATAGGCTAAAGGTTAATCAGCAAGTATACGGTGGCGGTATTTCTATTCTGATTGAAGGCGTCAGGCAACCGGTGATCAAGGTTGGAAATGGCCTAGATGACCAGTCATCTCAACTATCAACACGCTTAACCGATTGGAATATCCAGTATTCACCTCCAGAAAATATGTTTAAACCAGCAGATCGAGTGCTAGTTTGGTCTTTGTTTGGCAGTGTTTTAGTCCTGTTTATCGTTCTGCTTGTGGTCATTTTGCGAATCAATATGAAAGCCTTAAAGACTGATTTATTGAGAGCTGGTCAATTAACGACCAAAGCTATAGACAGTAATGCTGGGTTTCAAAACAGCTTTCACTATGGCGAAGTCTTCACCATGGCCAATGCCATTGTGGGTCAGGCGAGGTTAATCTTATCGAAATATAAAAAACAAGCAGCCAAAGTAACAGCAAAACCCAATGAGTTGGCAGAAAGTGAGCAAGACGAACCTCTGTTTGATGATGACTTATTTGACTTGGATGCCATTGATGATGTCGAACCAGCGGATCAAGCTTTGTCTGAGTCCGCTATAGAGGGGCAAAGCTCAGAGGCAATCGTAAGTGAGGTTGAGCGTATTGATGTTGAGGTCTCACCAAGCATTTTTCGAGAATACGATATTCGCGGTGTGGTTGACGATACTCTATCCACAGCGCTAGTTGAGCTGATAGGAAAGGCTATCGGTTCAGAAGCATTAGCTCAGGGACAGAAAAGGTTATGTGTGGCTTATGATGGGCGTTTATCTAGTCCAGGTTATTCTGAAACCTTGATTAAAGTGATTGTTAGTACCGGTGTTGATGCGATATTAATCGGCCAAGTGCCTACACCGATCTTATATTTTGCAACCCACCACTTTGAAACTGGGAGTGGTGTGATGATTACCGGTAGTCATAATCCTGGTAATTATAATGGTTTCAAAATTATGATTGCTGGGACAACCTTGTCAGGTGAGGCAATACAGAAACTGTATCAGCGAATTGATTTGCAAGACTTTGCACAGGGCCAAGGACAGCGAAGCGAAGAGACTGTTGTGCGTGCTTATCTTGATGCTATTTTGAATGATATTGCGGTAGCGGCGCCTCTAAAAGTCGTTCTAGATGCCGGCAATGGTGTTTCTGGCAGTATCGCTCCCGACCTCATTGAAGAGCTTGGCTGCGAAGTGATACCGCTTCATTGCGAGGTTGATGGGAACTTTCCAAATCACCATCCAGACCCAGGTAAACCAGAAAACCTTCAAGACCTTATTGCTGCTGTGAAAGAACATCAGGCGGATATTGGTATTGCATTTGATGGCGATGGTGACCGAATTGGTGTGGTTACCAATACCGGTAAAATTATTTGGCCAGATAGGTTGTTAATGTTATTCGCCAAAGATGTGGTCTCTCGTAACCCCGGGGCCGATATTATCTATGATGTAAAAAGCTCAAGGCGTCTAAATGGCCTAATCAGTAGTTATGGCGGTCGCCCAGTTATGTGGAAAACTGGCCACTCCTTGATTAAAGCTAAAATGAAAGAAACCGGGGCGCTTTTAGCGGGTGAAATGAGCGGTCATATCTTTTTCAAAGAGCGTTGGTATGGTTTTGATGATGGCTTATACAGTGCTGCAAGAATGTTAGAAATATTAGGTGTAGAGGACAAAACGTCAGAAGCCGTTTTTGCCGAATTCCCTGAAGATGTTAGTACCCCAGAAATAAATGTCCCGGTAGAAGAGTCAGCCAAATTCTCTATTGTTGAAAAATTGTGTGAGCGTAAAGAGCAATTTGTCGGTGGCAATGTATCCACTATAGATGGTTTACGGGTAGATTTTCCAAATGGCTGGGGGTTATGTCGAGCGTCTAATACAACACCGACTTTAGTGCTTCGATTTGAAGCCGATGATGAAGACGCGCTGTCTGAAATCAAAGCAAAATTTGTCATGCATTTGAAAGAAATTGAACCAACGCTGGATTGCAACTTCTAGATAGTTAGCATCAGTATTTTAGTTTTTAAAGGATAAGAAACCCACGATATGAGTTTAAATAGAGAATCTGCTGAACAAGTTGCTTCGGTATTAAATAAAGCACTTCCGTACATCCAACGCTTTTCTGGTGCCACCTTAGTCATTAAATATGGTGGTAATGCAATGGAAAATGAGGAGCTTAAAAATAGTTTTGCTCGTGATGTTGTCTTGATGAAGCTAGTCGGTATTAATCCCATTATTGTGCATGGTGGCGGTCCACAAATTGGTGAACTTCTCTCTCGGTTGAATATTGAAAGTCATTTTGTTAACGGTATGCGGGTGACAGATAGCCAAACAATGGATGTTGTTGAAATGGTGTTGGGCGGCCAAGTGAACAAAGAAATCGTTGCTTTAATTAACCGAAATGGTGGCAAGGCGATAGGTTTAACCGGGAAAGACGCTAACCTCATTACGGCAAAACAGCTGCTAGTTGATCAACCTTCCCCCGAACTTCAGCGGAGCGAAATCATCGATATAGGCCATGTCGGCACGGTTGAAAAGATAAATTCCTCGGTGATTCATATGCTCACTCAAGGTGGCATTATCCCAGTCATTGCGCCGATCGGCGTGGGTCGGGATGGTTGCTCTTATAACATTAACGCCGATATTGTTGCCGGAAAAGTAGCAGAGGAATTGAAAGCGGAAAAATTAATCTTGTTGACCAATATTGCAGGGCTTCAGGATAAAAACGGTAAAGTGCTGACGGGCTTGTCCACTGAGCAAGTAAATCAACTTATTGCGGATGGCACGATCTATGGCGGTATGCTACCAAAGATAACCTGTGCCTTAGAGGCTGTGAATAACGGGGTTAAAAGTGCACATATTATCGACGGCAGAGTGAGCCACTCTACTCTGCTTGAGATATTTACCGACGAGGGCGTGGGAACCTTAATTACGAATTAAGCGATTTTGCTAGACGTGTTGTAAGGTACGTTCGTGTGAGGTGATACGAACTTCAGTGTTATAGAACAGTTCTTAAAACTTCAGGGCCTCGGCTGAGGTCCTGATTGTTTCCCGTTACTTGGTTACGGCCAGAATCCTTTGCTTGCTTGAGGGCAATTTCGGTTTTTCTAATAAATTGTTCTGAGCTTTCACTCGTCTGAAAAATTGAAACACCAAATGATGCGGTAATGGTGCCCAGTTCAATTTTCTCGGCACTGTCAGATAAAGTTTGTTTCGCCAGTTTATCTCGAAGGCTTTCGGCTAAAATTAAAGCGCCTTCATAGTTTGTCTCAGGCAGGAGTATTGTAAACTGGTCGCCGCCATATCTAGCTACTGAGTCTCTGCCTTTAATATTGTTCTTAATTAACGAAGCCACAAACCTGAGCACTTTATCGCCAATGCTATGGCCAAATTTGTCATTGAAGATTTTAAAGTGGTCAATATTAACCATGACCAAACAAAGTGGCTTTGTGTTGGCTTTGCTGGCATTCATGAAGTTTTCGACATCGGTATCAAAGGCTCTTCGGTTGTTTACCTTAGTTAGCGAGTCGGTAATGGCTTCGGAGTTTATTTTGGCGACTTCTGCCCGGAGTTTTTTCATTTCCAGTGCCATGCTTTCCAATGAGGTTTGCATACTTAAGGTGGCTTCTTCACGTTTTTTGGTTTCACCAATTAAGTTCAGCACAAGGTCTTTAATATCATCAAGATGGGCAATATGTTCAGCGCGTTCAGAAAAGTCCGCTAGGGTTTGGGCGTAATCGCTGAGTCCGTGTTCTTCTTGGCTGATTTTGGATAAGACGTCATGAATAACCTGTTTGACGCTATCACTGAGTTGATTCACTGCCGCTTCATGCGCATCAGAAATGTGCTCGTTATAAAGTGTCTGTAATACTTCCTTGGTGTATTGGGTTTTCTTTTCATCTAAGGCATTAATCGCCGCAACTAAGGCTTTATTTTCTCCTGCCACAAATTCATACCAAACAGCGTAATTATTCGGTGTAGACGCAATTTGCCGCTTGTTCATTTCAGGTAAAGTCTGCTTTAAGAGGCGTATTGCTTTCGATACATCATCCGTATGTTTCATCATTTTGGGTGCCGCGTAAAAAATTATTTATCTTGCTATTTAACTAATAGCTTAGACCGAAATGCGTTAAGTTAAAGTACATCATGGATAATTTGCTATAGTATTGAAGGGCGCTCTGAAATGGATATTACTTCCTGATGAAAGTCAGACATTTGAAATAAGATAGAATAGGCATAGGTTTTATTAATGAAGAAAAAAATAACTAAGTTGCTATTGTTAAGTATTTTTTTACTGATCGCAGCGAAAGGATTCATTGTTGCGAGCGCCTATCAAGTGATGAATGCCATTAAGCAAGAGAACAGTAACGATTTTCTTCTCACTTACGAATGGGTTTCCTCTAGTTTTACCGGCGTTATTACCTTTGAGGGGGTGCAATTCACCCCTTTCACCATGAAGAAAACCTTTAATGTTGACGCTTTAAGCCTGCATTATTCTGACTTTATTTCCATGATCCTTCACCTGTCATCTCTTAAAGATTCAAATGTAGAGGCAGTGAATAAAGTTGTGATAGACGGTTTGCGCTCAGAGTTTAAAGGCAAGAGTTTCAAAGACTTGATCGCTGAGATGGCGGGTAGCGCTAAATGGTTAAAGCCATTTGATCTCTATGGTTGTAGCGGCTATGAGGGTTTAACGCCAGATGCTTTTCAAGCGATGGGGGTTAATGAATGGAAGGCTTCAATTCTGCTTGAAAGGCAGGACTCTGAAGAAGGCACAGATGTACTTTCAATTTCTATGGATCAATACGAATTAGGTTTCACTCAAATTGTGACTGAATGGCCGAACAAGGCTATCGATAATTTTGTACGAGAGCCTGAACTTGAAGCTTTAACATTGCTTAGTTTGGATCTCGAATACCAAGATGCCGGTTTTTTTCGTCGCCTGAATATCTTGTGTAATGATCAAGCGAAATCAAATCGGGAGCAGTTTAGTCGTCGCACTGCCGCTGCTTGGCAGCTCGCTATGAATAATCAAGGCTTGCTTGTAAACAGCAATTTAGCATCGTTGTATGGTGATTTTATTTTACAAGGTGGCACCTTAAGCATGCAGGTTAAACCTACTGACGGTATTGCCTTAGACAATCTTAAAGCTTTGTTGAATAAAGAATTGCTTCAGGACTTGAATGTAACGCTCGATCTTAACGGAAAGAGCGTGACCTCAGCCGCTTTGTATGTCGATGGCATGATTATCGACCCACCGATTCCAGAGCCCGTGGTAGCCGCAGAGGAAGAAAATATTTCACCTAAGCTAGAGCCAGGTTATCGACTCATCGCTACCGAACAAATTAACGAATTTGAAGGTCGAAAAATCAGAGTTATTATGTTCGATGAAAAACGATACGAAGGCATTCTGACGGCGACAACAGAATATAATATTGAGTTGACACAAAACTTACCGGGTGGAACAGTACACTACCCCCTAATGCTGAATGAAATAAAACAAATTGAAGCTTGGTTTAATCAGTAAGATGTATTGCTATATATGGCACTCAGATAAGGATGACGCGTGAAGAGAGCTAGTAACAAGGTGTGTTTAGTTCATGAATGATTTGAAAGAATGGGTTGCATGGTTCCGTCATGCGTCGCCCTACATTAACGCCCAGCGCAACCAAGTGATGGTTTTGGCATTAAGTGGTGAAGCACTGGCACATTCAAACCTTGAAAATATTATTCACGATATTGCGCTACTGAATAGTTTGGGGATTCGTCTGGTTATTGTGTTTGGTGCCAGACCGCAAATTAACGACATACTAAAGCAAAACTCCGTCACCTCAGACTTCCATCGAAGTAACCATCAGCGACTCAGAGTTACAAGCGAAGAGATGATGCCCTATGTTTTAGCAGCTTATGGGCGTTTACGCTCGACATTAGAAGCGAAACTGTCCATGGGGGTTATCAACTCGCCCATGCAAGGTGCAAAAATCAATGTGGTCAGCGGTAATTTTGTTATGGCCAAGCCTTATGGCGTGAGTGAAGGTATTGATCTGAAATTAACCGGCCAGGTTCGCAAAATTGATGTCGCATCTATTAATACTCATCTACAAAACCAGTCCGTGATTCTAGTTCCGGCAACGGGCTATTCAATGACCGGCGATATTTTTAATCTTAGCTATGAAGCACTGGCTGCCGAAATGGCGGTGCGTTTAAATGCTGAAAAGCTTATTTTCTTTGGTAATGAAACCGGCTTGACCGATGAAGCGGGCGATTTTCTTCACCAAATTACTGTGAAAAAAGCCTTGGACTTAGTCAATACCTTAGATGGCCAGGCAGACAGCGACGAACAGCCCTGCTTGGATACTTCTCAAATAAACCAGTTGCTCGCCGCGTCGCATGCCTGCCAATCTGGTGTGAGAAGAGTGCACTTATTAAGTTATGCCCATGATGGCGCTTTACTCGAAGAACTCTTTACCCGAGACGGCCATGGCACCATGGTCAGTGTTGATGAGTTCGATCAAATCAGACCCGCCAGGCTAGAAGATACGAACGGTATTCTCAGCTTGATTCGTCCATTGGAAGAGCAAGGGTTTCTGGTTAGGCGTTCTCGGGAGTTATTAGAAACCGAGTTGGATTATTTTTTAGTTGAAGTCAGGGATAACGCTATTATTGCCTGCGTGGGTTTATACCCGTTTCCAAAAGATAATGCTGCAGAACTTTCTTGCTTTGCCGTTGATACCGATTATCGAAAAATGGGGCGCGGAGATCGTCTGCTAGAGGCCGTTACTCAGAAAGCAAAGTCATTAAAGTTAAACAAGTTGTTTGTTCTGACCACCAAAACTGAACAATGGTTTAAAGAACGTGGCTTTGAGCCAGTCTCGCCAGCGACGCTGCCGGGAGATAAAAACTATAATACCTCGCGAAATGCAAAAGTATTAATGAAGCAACTAACTTAAATACGATTACAGGACGAACTCGTTTTCGCACAAACTTATGACTAAACACTCAGAACGACGATCCAGCCTAAGACGCCCAATTCATCATGAAGCCGTGATGAAAACCGAGGATGGTCTAGAGCTAAGCTGTATCATCGCAGATTTTTGTCTGGACGGTATGTTCATCAAGTTTATGTCTGAAGCGGCTAACAGAACGGTGGATATGCCGAGCATAGAGCAGCATCATAGTCGAATTGAGCTTAGTTTCATTGGCGAAAAAGGAAAGCGATATGCTATCGAAGCCGAAATAGTTCATCATTTGAACGGCGCTTGCGGCCTACATTTTATGCAACGTTATGATGCAGCCGTTCAGTCTTTAGTTAACCTATCAATTAATACCGGATTAGCAACAGAGCATAGTTTGCCTGTACAAACCATTTTGCAAGAGTGTATTGAATACATAAACGGCACTTTTGAACCTTTACTCAAAACATGCTGGGGGGCTCTAGAAACTGAATTAAGAACGGTGGCGGTGACGGCGAGTAATGACCAAAAAGCAAATGCCTTGATGGCCTTGGCCGAAAAAATTAAACAACGCCATAATAAGCTTCATGAAACCGTCATGCATGCGATTGAAGACCCCGTTGCGGCTTTCAATATTCATCTTGAGAAACGCAAAGCGATGAGCGATCGGTTGTCAATTATCGATAAAGATGAGTTCGAAGATTGGCTGGTGTCTCGCGTTTTAGTGATGCGCTGTGAGGCAGATTATCAATCTCTATTGTTGCCTCTGAAGTTACGCTTGGATGCCTTGGGTGTCGGGGATAAACGTCACCACCAAAGTGTCTTTGGGCCAGCATTACTGGTGAATTCATTTCAGCCGGTTATACAAGCCCTTATTGTCGATAGCACCACGGAAAAACTTATTTTTCGGGTGTTTGAAAGTCACGTCATGCTGAAACTGAAAGACTTATACGAAGGTCTGAACAGAATATTGGTCAAACATAATATTTTGCCTAAACTGGACGTTAAGCAGTCCATGTTGGCAAAGAATGTAGCGCCTAAAAAAACTACCAAAGCGCAACCAAGTTCGGGCGTTAAACGTGCAGAGACCGAGATCTCGCCTAATGCCGCTAGTGTGTCGAATCCTAAGCAGAGCAAATCAGCTGCTGAAGCGAGTCAAAATCAAGCCTTCTCTCCAAGCTCAGAAACGCCGTTAAATTCGGATATTGAGCTGAGCTCCAAGGCATTTACCCTTCCGCCTTTCTCAAATGCTTCAATGGCTGGGTCGACAAACAGTTTCTCAGAAAACCAGAATGCAGCGCAGTCTGCATTGAGTAATATTACCGGTTTGCTCCGATCCTTAAGGAAAGAAAGCGAGACACCGTCTGAACAGCAACCTGAAGCGACTTATTCAACATCGGAGTTTGACGAAGGCTTATCCGCCATGCAAGTGAGTGGTGACGTTACTTCTTTGGAAGACATACCTAGAAGTTTGATAGAGCGAGTCCAGGAAAACCTGTCTCATGCTGGTGAAGAAAAAAATATCGATGACAACAAAAAAGCGGCGATCGATGTTGTGGATCGATTCTTCCTGAGCATGCGAAATAACCCAAGAATCAGCTCTGAAGCCAAACAATATTTATTAAAACTTGAAGTGCCTGTATTAAAAGTTTTATTGAAAGATGAACGTTTTTTTGAAGATCACCAAAGCTCGGTTCGCGCAGTAATGAATCGAATTGCCCAGTTAGGCGCCAAGGGGGCAAAACTGAACCCGGCTAGTCGGGAAAAAGTATCGCAGCTGGTACATAAAATTATTCAAGAGTTTGAAAATGACACCGGTGTATTTGACGAGGTGCTCTCAGAATTAAACATACTGCTAGATCGGCAGAGTAATTTATATGTCAAGAATGTCGAGCGGGTGGCCGCTGCGGCCGAAGGTTCTTATAAAGTAGAAGAAGCAAATGTAGCCGTGACCAGAGAAATCAATGCGCGCTTAGCGCATAAGTTTGTGCCTTCTGCCGTCGTCACACTGATAAAGGAAGGCTGGAAAGATTATTTGAATCTGAGTTATATCAAACATGGGGAAACCAGTGAGCAATGGCAAGAAGGGCTTTCCGTTATTGACCGGTTAATTGCTTTTGGGGAAGACCCTAGAATTCCCATCGATATTAAAGTGATTTTGCCTAGGATACAGGAAGGCCTGAAACAAGTGTCTGGCAACAATGAAGCATCGCTTAATGTTCGTGAAGCCTTAAAAGCTTTTATCTTAAATGCGCCTAAAGGTCAGCACTTGAGTGAACAGGCAAATCTTCTTAAGGTTCCTGAAACGGAAGATGACTTACTCAGTCGCAACATCAATAAATCACAAGAATTAAAAGACTGGATCGTGAAGGTGAAGAATATTCCGCTTGGTGCCTGGATGCAGTTTCAAAAAAATAAAAACGAAACCACCTATATGCGCCTTGTCTGGGTGGCAAAAGGATACAGTAAGTTCGTATTTGTAAATCATCAAGGGATGAAAGTGATTGAGTTGGGCTTATTTAAATTGGCTACTTACTTTAAAGACGGCCGAATTTCAGTTGATTCAGATTACGAATTACCGATTGTGAATCAAGGCTTGGACGATATGGTCAAAGATGTTTATGACAAACTGGCTTATGAGTCTAGCCACGATGTGAAGACAGGCTTGGTCAATAAGTCGGAGTTTTGTCGCCAAGTCAGTACGTTTATGAAAAATGGTAAACGCACTTCGGCATGCAGTTTGTTATTTCTGCACTTTAAAACGGATTCGGGCGAACAACTGGTCCTGCCTGATTTATTTGAAAGCAAAGTGGTTAGCTTCCTAGAAAGTCTATCGCCAGATAACGCTATTGTCGGCAGGGTGAGTAATGTCGACTTTGTCTTTTTTTGTGTGGTTGAGGATGAACTCAGTCTGCGGCAAAAGTGCCAAGAGTTTTTTATCGGTCTATGTCAAAAACCCGATTATGCCGGTCTAGGCTTGATGGTTTCAGTGGGAGAAAGTCGCGCACATCTCGGTTTCAATAACCCTGAATCGATGATTAATCATGCCTGTGAAGCAATCAACTACGCCCTTGCGCCGGCTAAAGCGGGCGTGACCAAAACAGAGCAAGTCGGCGAAATCGATGAAGCTAAGCCTGAAACTGCTGCTCCTGCTGAACAAAGTGACACAACTGACTCAGATGTGGTGGTAATAGATGAAACGGTCGCTGAGGAAGGTGTAACAGTAGAAAATGACTGGAGGTTGGATTTATGGGGACAAAAAGTCGCTGCCTGTTATCACGAAAAATTAGATAAAGAGTCGGCTCAGGTTAAAACAGAGATTCAGGAAAATGTGCAACTGAATTTGCTCTGCGTTGTTCAAGGTGAAAGTCACACCTATGCTCCCGAGACAAAAGAGGCCGCAATAGCCTTGGATAAATGGTGGATTGATCAATTAGTGAAAATCCAGTCATCGCATGCGCATATTTTTGACGATGTTCAGCAGGTAAGGGTACAGCTAAGTGCTTATGCCTTGAATGATGATAATACCTTGAAGACTTTATCTGAATTGGCCGCCGCTAAACAGCTTATGCCCGAAAAAATCTATTTTGATATTTATGATTGTTATCAACTCGAACACGTTGAGTTGGCCGCTATTCGCATGAATAAATTGAAAACGCTTGGCTTTCACTTTTGCTTAGATCATTTTGGATCGGATCGTTCCCCTTTCTCCTATTTGAAAGCGCTACCTATCGATATGATAAAAATTGATGATACGTTCATCTCAGCACTTAATAAAGATGACGAAGCAGGAGAGTTGGCGGCCGATTCAATTATTGAAATAGCGCACTATATGCAAAAGAAAGTCTTGGCAACAGGTGTTGATAGTGCCGTAGGACTCCAAAAAATGAAGCACTTGAAAGTCGATTACGCTCAAGGCTCCACTATTTCAGCAGTACAGAAAATGGACTTCTAGGCCGATTGAACTTCAAAGCTGTGTTCAATCTCGACACCCGCTTTTTCCAGCATGATCGATGCAGAGCAATATTTTTCGGCAGATAGTGTGACGGCTCGTTCGACCAGATTTTGCTTGAGCTTATTACCGGTCACGATGAAATGAATCTTGATATGGGTAAAGACGCTGGGGACCTCATCGGCGCGCTCCGCGGTGATTTCAGCTCGGCAGTCTGTCACATCCTGACGGGATTTTTTTAATATACTCATCACATCGAATGAGGTGCAGCCCCCTAAACCTAGTAACAGCATTTCCATTGGCCGAGGGCCTTGGTTTTGGCCGCCATGATCCGGTGGTCCATCCATTACCAAGGTATGCCCGGAACCCGATGTTCCGATAAATTTAGCGTCATCACCCCAATCGATTGTTACTTTCATAGCACCTGAAATCCTGTAATAAAGACATTATTTTGCAAAGCAGGAGATTAGCATAAATACCACTTGAATAATCCAGTACATTTTATAATTTGCGCTATACTCTAAATAGATCAAATAGTTAGTCATAATAAATGATGAAAGCAAACACGGTAAATTTAAATTAGAAGCAGAAATTTTTAATTAAGCTAAGCTCTAAATACTACGAGTAAAGTTCAGGGCCCCGTGTTCGGGTCAGTTAATTAATCCTGTTCTAGTAATAACGTTTTAAGCTTGTTTTAAATATAGTACGCTACTCTCTGTTTTGGGCGGCCGTCAAAGGCAGTTTAATGACAACTACAGGAAGTAACGCTTTACGACAAGTAAGCAAATAAAAAGGTAAACAGCATGTCCAGTATATTAAAACCGGTAGAGAGTAAAACGAAGCATTTGGATTATTTTCTATCACAATGCCATCGTCGTAAATATCCGAGCAAAAGTACGATTATTTATGCGGGTGATAAAAGTGACTCATTGTTTTATATCGTCAAAGGTTCAGTGACCGTTATAATTGAAGATGATGATGGTCGTGAAATGATCATGGCCTATTTGAATGCCGGTGATTTTTTCGGTGAGATGGGTCTATTTGATAACATGGACTCTCGCAGCGCATGGGTGAAAGCGAAATCAGAATGTGAAGTGGCTGAAATCAGTTACACCAAGTTCAGAGAAATTTCGTCACAAGATTCTCGAATCCTTTATTTTATTGGCGAACAGATGGCTAGCCGGCTCCGCCAAACCACTCGGAAAGTGGGTGACTTGGCATTCTTAGATGTAACCGGTCGAGTTGCGAGAACCTTGTTAGATCTTTGCAAAGAACCAGATGCGATGACACACCCAGATGGTATGCAGATTAAAATAACGCGTCAGGAAATTGGTCGTATTGTCGGTTGTTCCCGAGAAATGGTTGGCCGAGTTCTGAAAACGCTTGAAGACCAAGGTTTGGTTCAGGTTAAAGGTAAAACCATGGTTGTTTACGGTACGCGTTAACCACTTTTTAGTGAATTTCTAAACAGACCACACGGTCTGTTTTTTTTGCGTTTAAGAAATGGGTAATTGAAATGTATCGGCTCAAACCCGATCTTAGAGTTTGTAACACTGAGCGCGAACACCAAAGGAGTGAAAGTCCGCAAACGAGACGTTCAGAAGCTTTATTTAGATAAGGATAAAGCAGCTATTTTGATTACTAGCTGAATGATTGAAAGAGAACAACAGAGATACAATCTTGTATAACATAAATTAAAAGAGCTTAACTTCTATGATAGAGCTAAAGAAATAAAGATAATTTATTCTGGCCTTTATATTTGATCAATTTTCGGTTTCAGAATGGGACCAAGATTTTACGTATAACAGCGTAAAGTTTAAAATGCTATTTCGCGAGAGCATCGATCGGAGAATTTTATATTTGTTATCAAGAAATAGGCTAAAAGGAATATAAAAGAAAACGGCTCAAAAAAGAGCCGAAATTCTTAGGTAGGAGATTGTTAACTATTTCTGCGTTGAGTTAAACCAAAAAATAAAAGACTAATACTTAGAAGCATAATTGAAGACG
The DNA here is from genome assembly GCA_048058835.1 of Oleiphilus sp. Classification (GTDB taxonomy): domain Bacteria; phylum Pseudomonadota; class Gammaproteobacteria; order Pseudomonadales; family Oleiphilaceae; genus PZPK01. Next base: position 97,484 of record JBLLNS010000007.1, on the reverse strand, counting down.
GTTCAGAAACGGACGAAACTGAATGGTATTCACCTAGACTTACAGAAGATAGCACCCCAAATGCTCTGCCATCATTTGCCCACGTTCTGATAGAATCAACATCAGTGAAGGATTGATGCTTAAAGGTTGCCGTCATTGTTACAGATCCTGAATCTCCAGCATTAAAATTGAAGCTTTGATCTAGGCCCTCTCCATGGATAAAATCGAACAAATAACTATATATATTTAGGCTTACGCTATTCATCGAGTAAGTTCTCTTACCATGTAAGTCACTAATGTCGTTGATTTCGTAATCTAAGGCACTAAATCTGTCTCCCAATGAATCCCGATCTTCAACTTGAACTCGATCGAAGCTTAGGTCACCAACTGCATACCCTCCAGTAACAAAATTTGTATGGCTAAAATCAGTAGCGGAATAATGATCACTACTATTACTGGTAGGATCTCTATCGACAGGTGCGATGCTAGTATCAATTAATAATGACCCAGAAAAAATGTCGCCAACAGAAAAACCGGCGCCATCTGCGTTTAAAGTTGTTATTTCTCCTTCGTAATTTAACTCCAAAATTATTGCATTGGCACCTATACTCATGCCAAGTAAACAAATTGCAGTTAAAATTCTAACACTACTAAACATAAAACTACTCCATAATGACTCATGTTTTATGCCTTCCCTCTTAACTTCTATTTATAACTACAGAGTAAATCCTCAGCAGAAAAGCAGCATATTTAGGTCGACAATTTTTTGTTAAAAGGTACTAAGATAACCTTCATATCAGGTTCATTTGCGTATTCCAACATTAATGTTACATTTTGTAAATGTAGGGTTGAGTCAAATGTCTAGATATCCATAAAATATTATATTTTTGTGTGCGACATCTCATAGACCGAACCAAAATCGATAATTCTGTGAGTAGGTAGATGGGGGCTAGCTCTCTGAAAATTAAGCCTAATGTAGCGCTTTCATTTCGTGGAACCTTCTTTTGACTAGTCTCTTTGTGGAGAATGATGAGTTTAATTCAAATATGAAAAATGAAAAAATCATAGAAACTTGAAGATCAATAGATAAGCTTTTTCTTGTCTTCATTAGTTTTAATGCTAAAACGTGATATGAAAAAAAACGATTTAGAGGCAAAACCTCAATTTTCTAGCCGGTCTGATCATGATAATCAGGCCACTTTCAGAATGGACTCGAAGGTCTCAAATTGGCACAAACGAGTCTATACATTACCTCGGGCGAACACACAGTTTCGCCCCCTACAAGCAATGGGTCATGCATACCTGTAGGGGCAGACCTATGTGTCTGACCTGACTCCTTGGCATCTTCACGACTAAGTCTTGCTAGGCATTTGTATGCCATGGTCGCAACCTATTTTTCAACAAGTCAGGTTGAGTGCAGACTTTTATAATTGAAAGCTGACTTTAACATTTAATCCGTGCGGCTGTTTATTTGTTAGGCTTATTTCGCCAGCATGTTGTTGAAAGACTCTCTTAGCGATCGCCAAACCTAAGCCAAAACCGCCCGTCTTTTGGTTACGACTTTGATCCGCGCGATAAAATGGTTCCAGAATGTGAGCGATATCAGCTGCCGGTATTCCTGGCCCTTCGTCACTGATCGATACGATTAAGCAGGAGTTTGATTGCTGGGTGGTGATGTGAATAATGCCACTTTTGGGACTGTAACGAACCGCATTTAATAAGATATTTTCAAACGCGCTATTGAGTAAAGCCTCGCTCCCATAGAGGGTGGGCAAGGTTTCAAACTCTGTTTTAATGCCAATAGCCTTATCCCTTAAGTTGAGATCTGCGTCAGATACAACCTTTGTTAATAGCAGATTGAGATCAAGCGCTTTCTTATCATTCACCGTGCTTTCTTCAAGTTTCATCAGCGTAAGTAGGCTGTTGATCATGCCTTCAATGAGTTCATTCTGACGTTCGATTTTAGCGACATAGTTGAGTGGTTCATCGCTAATTTTAGCCAGTTCAAGGGCGAGTTTTTGTCGAGTTAAAGGCGTGCGTATTTCATGTGAAATATCTCGAAACAATTGTTTCTGATTTCCGATCAGGGCTTCAATTTTTATCGCCATCTGATCAAATGCTTTTGACAGCTGGCCTAACTCATCATTTCTTTTTCCAATGGTTGGTGCCGTTCTTACGCTGAAGTCGCCATCTGCCAATTGATTGCTCGCTTGCTGTAATACTCTTAAGGGCTTTGCTATTGAACGCGCTAAGCAATAAGAACCAATAAATATAATAATAAACGAGCTCAAGAAGCGATATAAATGAAGCGTGTCAGGGTTGAACTTTGATCTTAATGCCGGAGAAGGAAGTGCGCTAAAGGTGTAATGCTTATTGTTGGCAGAAACTATCTGCAGGTCTGCAAGGCTCAATAAATGATGCTTTAATTCTAGCGGGTTCGGTAAAAAACTGTCGTGCCTATCTAAATTGTCTTTCCCGCCTAACTTCATACCCTCGGCATTCAGCAACACGACTTTTAAACCTTTATCTCGATAAATGTCACGGTACCATTTTTTTAGTGCGATCAAGCCATGTTGCTCATACACTTCAACGGCCGTATTTGCCAAGTCTCGGCTAGTGCTTTGAAACTGTTCGCTTTTAAAGTCGGCTAGCGCTATTTCGCGGGTGATATAAATATTCGCAAATATAGTGCTTATGGTCGTCAACCAGAAAATAAGGATGATTTTCCATAGAAGCCGTTGGCCGATAATGCGTTTAAACAATGTCATGGTCGTGGTATCGAACCTTTGGTCTAATTGAAATGCCTTATAGGCTTGAGCTAGTTCTAGTTGATGCTTCACGTATCTGATACATATACCCTTGCCCGCGAATCGTTTTAATGGCGTTGCTGCTTAACTTTCTTCTCAGATTACTGACATGCATGTCTATGGCTCTATCGTATAAGCTTAAGCGTCGACCCAAAGCTTTTTGGGTGAGTGTATCTTTTGTTAGCACTTCATTCGGATGTTGTATCAGTGTTTTTAATACGTTGAATTCGGTGGCTGTAAGATCAACTAGCTTATCTTCAAATAACACTTCTTGTGACTTTAAGTTGACGCTAAGCTGATCAATTTCTAAGAGGTGACTGTTCGGCCTCAAGTTAAGTTGGTCCATTTCGATGCGTCTTAAAATTGCCTTGATCCGTGCGATGAGCTCGCGGGGATTAAATGGTTTAGGTAAATAGTCATCTGCGCCCATTTCAAAGCCGATAATCCTATCGACATCATCGCCTTTGGCCGTTAGCATTAAAATTGGCGTCGCTTTACTGGCGCGAACTGATCTGAGCACCTCCAAACCATCTTTTCCGGGGAGCATGATGTCTAGAACGATCAAGTCATAGCTATGGCTTAACGCTCGCTGTTCGGCGAGTTCCCCGTCATACACTGAGTCGATATCAAAGCCTTCTTTTTTAAGGAAGCAGCTGAGCATTTCGTTGATCTCAGTATCATCTTCTACTAATAGAATTTTTCTGTTCATGGTTGCTCTTTTCAGTCTTCACATTGCATGTTGTTCAATATTAGCACAGCTATTTTTTACCCGATGGGGTCTTTACAGAGACTTTACGCAGTCAAAACACAGCTTGACAGTGAAGGCAGTAGACTTGTTTAGGTGTTCATTCGAACGCGAAATAGTTCATTTCAGGAGTGTGTATGATGAAAAAATCAATGATTGGGATCAGTTTACTTATCGTTATGCTGGGTTCGGGTTTGGCAATAGCAAAGCCATTTTGGGCGCAAAAAGACCATGTCTCTGCCAAGTTTGAGCGTATGTTGGCGCATTTAGATTTAGATGAGGTGCAGCAAGAGCAAGTCGGATTAATTTTGCAGGCGCACCGTGATAGCTCTGCTCACGAGGATTCAAAAGGCTTAATAAAGGCGTTAATGAAAGCTGACCCAGATTCAGCCAACTTTGATGACTTTGTGAATGATCGAGCGACTCAGATGGCCGCTCAGGTAAAACAAAAAATCATTCAGCAGGCGAAATTAAAACAGGCAATTTACCAGGTTTTGGATAGCGCTCAGAAACAGGAGTTGTCTGAGTTGATTGATAGAAAAATACGCAAAATCGAAAAGAGGGCAAATAAACACAAGCACTAGTGAGTTGTTGCTTCGCCTGCAATCTGTCAGTGAATGACGATTGTTCAGGCGAAGATATTTTTCGGTGTTAGGCTTTGCTAGATGGTCTTGACGACACCGCTTGATACCAGCGTTTAAGGTGAGGGTGTTCCTCGCCGATTGAAATATTGTTAACACGATTAAAATCCATCGTGCAGAGCGCGGTGATATCGGCAATGCTAAAATTATCGCCGGCCAGAAAACTATGGTTGGCTAAATGTTTGTTTAATATATGCATAAACTTTTCCACCTGAATGCGACATTCATCACCCCATTCTTTAATCGGCGTCATTCGATCTTTAAAATAGCCGCTAGTGTGTTGGAAGCACATACCGGTTGGTAACAAGAAATAAAACTCCGCCCACCGTTGCCACATTTCTATTTGTGCCTTTTCATAGGGCGTGCTTCCCAACAGTTTTGGCTCAGGGTGAATTTCTTCAAAATAACGACAAATGGCGACTGTCTCACTAATATATTGGCCGTTATCAAGCTCAAGGACGGGAACCTTGCCCAAAGGGTTTTTCTTTTTAAACTCGGGCGTCAGGTTTTCGCCTTTCTGCAGATCAAGCTGTACGAATTCGATGTCGTTGATGCCTTTTTCCGCTAAGAATATTCTCACCCTTCTGGGATTGGGGGCGATTTTCATCTCATATAGTTTCATTCTGCTGCTCCGGTGGCGGTATTATCATTAGTAAGAATTTTTCTAAACGATCGTTCAGTAATATAGTTTTATCTGAATGAGCGGTCAACAATAAGCTATACTATTGCTTAAACTGATAAGACGTGAAGAGGCTACAATGGCGCGAAAATTAGCATTTCAAAAAGAGGAAGTATTGCACAAAGCCATGCAGGTTTTTTGGAAGAAGGGCTATGAGTCGAGTTCAATGGAAGACTTGGTCAAAGCCATGGAAATTAATCGTTTTAGTATTTATAACTCTTTTGGCGACAAGAAGGCCTTGCTGATCCAGTCGCTGGCGTTGTATCGGGACACAGTGTTTGCAGCTATCTTAGCGCCATTGCAGCAAAAGCGCTCAGCGAGAGACTGCCTGGTTGCTTATTTTGATACTATGTCAGCACTGCTTTCGGCACCCTCAGGCTCATTAGGTTGTTTAGTTCAAAGGACAAGTCATTCAGAGATTGCCAGCGATCCGCAGGTGGGGCGCGTTTTATATTCAATGCTAAGTGACTTGAAAAACGCTTTGATGCGGGTTGTTGAAAATGCGATTAAAGAAGAAAGTCTTCGGGGAGAGCAGCCGCCTGAGCAGATTGTTGATTTTATATTAAGCCAAATACAAGGGCTTATTTTGTTGCGGCGTTTCGATAAAAGCCTGGTCTCGACAGATCAGCAAATTCAGTTACTCAAAGAAGCGGTGCTCAGATGGTGATCCGGGCTATTCAGCTTTCAGGATGCGCGTATCGCCGCGTGAGCTCCAGTCTGATATGTAGATGCTGCCAGCCGAACGGCTTTCATCTAGGTGAGCGCCGCGAAGATTTTCTAATTTGAGTAAGTCAATCTGCAAATCTCGAGAAACGCCCACACCCCCATTCTCAAGGTCGCGCATTTCATGGTGAACATTACTGGTTTTATAATTGATTTCGCTACTAGTGGTGAACGCTGAAGCAGAACCCGTCGTAAATTCATTTAGTTTAATAATGGTGTCTTGGGTTTCAAGAGTGATAGAGCTAGCGTCTTGGTTATCAGTAGAGTTTGATTGAATGGCTTCCTGATCAAGTTTTTGCAATTTGCTCAGTACAATCGGGCTAGTTGCTTCACCTTCATTGTACGCTTCTTGAGTGAGAGTCACGTTGGATGTCGAATTGATAGGGTCTGACGAGTCATCGACTTTGAGGCCAGCCTGGCTGGCACCAAAAATATTCAAAATATTCGAGCCTGTTGTGGCAGACACGACTTCCAGATCGGATTCCGTCATGGGCTGAACAGTATGGCTAGTGGCAGATATGGTCATGCCGAACATGAAAACTAAAACTGTCCGGAGTGCATTAGTGTTCAAATTAATACCGGTGTTCATAATAAGGTCTCTTGGGTGCCTGTAAGCAATGGCGTTAATTGTACTGTTTTTGATCAAAGTTTGCAGTAGTTAAATGTAAATAAAATTCAGGTTTTGTTTTGGCGCTAGTTGCTTACCAAGCTTATAACAGAAAAAATGCTATTTAGTTAACGCTAATTGCCGACAGGGTCTAAACTTTTAGGGATTCTAAAAATAAAGATCAAGAGGAGCGTTCTATGTTGGATGATTCTGATCCAATTGAAACAAGCGAATGGTTAGAAGCTATCGAATCGGTTATACAGAACGAAGGTTCTGATCGCGCTAGGTTTTTATTAGCGAGACTATCTGAAAAAGCCCGTAAACTGGGTACCGAATTGCCCTACTCTGTAACGACTCCCTATTGCAATACGATTCCTCTTGACCAAGAAGCCAGAATGCCGGGTGACTTATTCATGGAGCGGCGTATACGCTCCTTGATTCGCTGGAACGCAATGGCGATGGTGCTGCGAGCGAATAAGCGACCTGGAGAACTCGGCGGCCATATTTCATCCTTTTCCTCTAGTGCCACTTTGTATGATGTCGGCTTCAATTACTTCTTTCATGGTGGAGACCAGCAGCGAGAAGCAGACTTGATCTATATTCAAGGCCATACCTCGCCAGGTGTCTATGCGAGATCGTTTCTCGAAGGCCGCCTAAGCGAAGAGCAAATGGATAAGTTTCGTAATGAAGTTGAGGGCGGTGGTTTACCCTCTTATCCACATCCTTGGTTGATGCCCGACTACTGGCAGTTTCCTACGGTTTCTATGGGCTTGGGGCCTCTTCAAGCTATATACCAAGCGCATGTGATGAAGTACTTACAAAGTCGAGAGTTGAGTGAAACCGGAGATCGAAAAGTTTGGTGCTTTGTTGGCGATGGAGAAACCGATGAACCAGAAACTCTGGGTTCGATCGCTCTAGCGGGACGGGAAAAACTGGATAACTTGATTTTCGTGGTTAACTGTAACCTACAACGTTTAGATGGCCCGGTTCGTGGTAACGGAAAAATTATTCAGGAACTTGAAGGTGTGTTTCGCGGAGCAGGCTGGAATGTACTGAAAGTTATCTGGGGGAGAAGATGGGACCCTTTATTCAAGAAAGATAAAGATGGCTTCATGCAGCGGGCGATGGATGAGGTTGTCGATGGTGAAATGCAAAATTTCAAAGCCAATGGTGCATCGTATACGCGTAAGCATTTTTTCGGTTTATATCCAGAGCTGGAGAAAATCGCTGAAGATTTAACGGATGAAGATATCGAACAGTTAAATCGTGGTGGACATGATCCCTATAAAGTTTATGCAGCCTATCATCAGGCAGTGAATCATAAAGGTCAGCCGACGGTGATTCTGGCGCATACCATTAAAGGCTACGGTTTTGGTAAAGCCGGCGAAGCGACGAACACAACGCACTCTCTTAAAAAATTGGATATAGAAGGCCTTAAAGCGTTTCGCGACCGCTTTGGCGTGCCGATTAGTAATGATGACATCGAAAAGGTACCGTTCTATCGCCCTCCGGCTGATAGCCCGGAAGTCATGTACATGAAAAAAAGACGGGAGGCCTTGGGAGGTTTTTATCCAAAGCGCCGTCAGCAAAGCCAACCGCTTGTTGTGCCAGAGCTAAACTTGTTTTCAGCGCAACTAGAAGGCAGCGGCGAACGGGAAATTTCGACCACCATGGCCTTTGTGAGGATGCTATCTGCACTGACCAAAGATAAACGTGTCGGCAAGCGGGTTGTTCCCATTGTGCCCGATGAGGCGCGAACTTTTGGCATGGAAGGGATGTTTCGACAGCTAGGCATTTACACTTCTGAAGGGCAAAAATATGTGCCGAATGATCGCGAACAGGTGATGTATTATCGCGAGGATCAAGCCGGCCAGATTCTGGAGGAGGGGATTAATGAAGCTGGTTCCATGGCAGCTTGGATGGCATGTGCGACATCGTATAGTACGCACGATTTCCCATTAATTCCGTTCTATATTTTTTATTCTATGTTTGGTTATCAGCGCATCGGCGATTTGGCGTGGGCCGCGGGGGATATGCGCTCACGGGGGGTTCTTGTGGGCGGCACCAGTGGTCGTACGACCCTAAACGGAGAAGGGTTACAGCATCAGGATGGGCATAGCCATATTTTGGCGGGGACAATCCCTAATTGCATCGCTTATGACCCGGCCTATGGGTGTGAACTTGCTGTGATCATTCAGCATGGTTTAAAACGCATGTATCAAGATAATGAAGATGTTTATTTCTATCTCACCATTATGAATGAACAGTATCAGCAGCCGGCGTTAGTGAAAGGTTCAGAAGAGGGCATATTGAAAGGTATGTATCTCTTTGAGAAAACCGAGGTCAAAGGTAAGCGTAAAAAGCTCAATGCGCAGTTATTAGGTAGTGGTGCCATATTAAATGAAGTGCGCGCAGCGGCAGCGATGCTTAAGGAAGAGCATGGCATCGCCTGTGATGTTTGGAGTGTGACAAGTTTCAATGAGCTTGCGCGCGATGGCCAAAAAGTTGCTCGATGGAATATGTTAAACCCTGAGAAAAAACCAAAAGTGGCTTTTGTCGAAGAGTGCTTGAAGGCGGAACGAGGTCCCGTGGTGGCATCATCAGATTATATCAGACTCTACGGTGAGCAAATAAGAGCCTATGTGCCCGGAAGTTATACGGTTTTGGGGACCGATGGTTTTGGTCGTAGTGATACCCGAGAAAAACTGCGACAGTTTTTTGAGGTAGATCGACACTATATCGTGATTGCAGTGCTGAATGCCTTTGCACAGTCCGGTGATATTGATGCTAAAAAAGTGATTGATACGATGCGGACTTACAATATTGATCGAAACTGCCTTAGTGCAATGCAACGTTAATTTGGGAGCCATTCATGACGCTAGAAGATATTAAAGTTCCAGCAACCGGCAGTGATGGCGAGATGGAGGTGATTGAAATCTCGATTGCGGTCGGTGATCAGATTGAGATGGATGACACGATTGTGGTACTTGAGTCGGATAAAGCCACCGTTGAAGTACCCGCCCCTAAGTCGGGAAAAGTCTCTGCGTTGAGTGTAAAGGTTGGCGATAAGGTCAAGGAAGGTGATGGTTTAATTCAATTAAATATTGAAGATGAAGGCGCTGAGGAGCTTGCTCAAAAGAAGGGTGCAGAGACTGAAGGCTCAGATTCTCAAAAGTCGTCATCTGACAATGATAGTAAGCACTTAAAAGAGTCTAAGAATGACCGCGCTGCCGATGTGCTTAAGCAGCAAGTTGTGGTGCCTGACTTGGGTGGCAGCGACAGTGTAGAAGTGATCGAAGTATCAGCGGCAGCCGGCGATCGTTTGGCAGAGGATGAAACCTTACTGGTGCTGGAGTCGGATAAGGCCACCATGGAAATCCCATGTCCGGTTGCGGGGAAATTACTCGAAATACATATCAAAGTAGGGGATAAGGTTTCCGCTGGCGATTTAATTGCTGAGTTAGAAGTCGAGCAAACAGATAATGAACAAACCGGTTCAGTTGACACAAGTACAAAGACACCCACACCGACTGAGGAAAAACCACGTACGCCGGTGAAAGAACCAGCCGCTGCTTCAACAACGCACACGAAGGAAGTAGCAAATACACATAAATCTACATCGGTTCATGCCGGACCCGCCGTTAGAAAGTTCGCGCGTGAACATGGGGTCGACTTGCCAAGCGTTAAAGCAAGCGGGCCTCGAGATAGAATATTGATTGATGATGTTAGCGCTTATATCAAATCGCAGGTGCAGAAAGCGCAATCGGGTGGTTTAAGCTCGGCGGGGATGTCGGGTGTTGAAACTGTGCCCTTACCAGATTTTAGCCAGTTTGGTGATATTAGTGCGTCGAGTATGTCGAAGGTGCACATCAAAACAGCAGAAAATATGCAACGAAGCTGGAGCTTGCCGCATGTAACGCAGTTTGATGAGGCCGACATTACGGAGATGGAAGCTTTCAGAAAGCAACAGAAAAGCGTGGCGGAGCAAAAAGGAGTCAAATTAACACCGATTGCCTTTTTATTAAAAGCGAGTGCGCATGCGCTTTCAGTCTTGCCTCAGTTCAATGTTTCGCTTGATTTAGCGCATCAGAAAGTGATCCAGAAACATTACATCCATATTGGTTTTGCAGTCGATACGCCGCATGGATTGTTTGTTCCAGTAGTTCGAGATGTGAATAAGAAAGGAATTTGGCAGATCGCATCTGAATGCCAAGACCTAGCAAAACGTGCCAAAGACAAGAAACTCATGCCAAATGAAATGCAAGGGGGCTGCTTCACTATTTCAAGCTTGGGGGCGATTGGCGGGACAGCATTTACTCCTATCGTCAACGCACCAGAAGTTGCCATACTGGGTTTGTCAGCATCCAAAATGAAGCCCGTTTATGATGAAAATAAAGGCTTTGTTCCTCGTTTAATGTTACCGATGTCATTATCATATGACCACCGAGCCGTGAATGGTGCCGATGCTGCGCGATTCACTCATTTGCTATCCCGTGTGCTTGGCGATCTTAGAGAGTTGTTATTGTAAGCAAATTTGTTCAAAATGCAGGCAGTCGTAATAACAATAAAACTAAAGCAGTAGGCTAAAGAGCATATCAATATTTATGGAATATAAAACGCAATTCATACACCGTGAAGACCGAAGAGTTGCCCGTCAGGCTTTGTTTGGCAAGCACGGTTTTCAGGCTTATATCACCCTGGATAACGCGACATTTCAAGCTGAGCTAAGCGATTTTTCCAGTCTGGGTTTCGCGATATCGTTAAAAGAAAAAGATGCTGAAAAACTCAGCGTCGGTGGTCGAATCCAGGTTTCAGTGAGTCCACTGCTTTATCAGCATTATTTGATAAAGGGCGTGGTGATTGACAAGCAAAAGACAAAGCAGGAAAAAGTCAAAATCTCTGCGGTGATCGAGCATGAGCAGAGTAGTAAGCATGCAAACTTCCATCCGGTTCACTTAAATGCCGAGCAAAGTTTGAAAGGCCAAATAGTGCATCCTTTTGTGTATAAGCAAAACAGCTATTTCGAAGTGGAAAGTCTATCCAGACATGGTTTCTACGCTACCGGCATTCAGCCTGAATTTACCTTATTCGAAGGAATGGATGTTGAGTATAGTTTGGCATCTATTGCTGGTTTGCAGTCTGTCGTAGGTCGTGTTTCGAATGTTTCCTTGACCGAACAGAATAAAATTCGTTGCTTTATTGAAACGCTGGACCTGTCCTTTCAGGCGGAAGATGAACTGTCTCAACACTGCTTCCATTTTGCTCAGAAGACGCCCAGAGATATTAGCCGAGCAGGCTTAAGTGCTCAACATATCCAAACCTTAGTTCAATATCGCTTTGTCGAAACGCAAGCTGAGTACGAAGCCGTGCTAAAGTTGCGCAGAAAGTCTTATGCAAGCCAAGGGCTGTGTGCAAAAGATGACCCCATCGCTAAATTTGCATTAGAGCAGGATGCTTATGGCAGAATTCTGATTGTATTTCATAAAGAGCGGGTGATTGGAAGTGCCTTGCTGGTTTTCGGTGAGCAAGGCTTAAAGCCTTTCGAGTTAGATCAATTGTTACCAAAAAGCCAGTTCTCCAAGCTGCCTAAGTACGACGAATTAATGGAGATCACCGCAATCTGTATTGAAAAATATTATCAGGATACAGATGTCTTGCATGGCGTCTTTGAAGCCATGTATCGAGAAGGTTTATCAGCAGGAAAGCAATACGTCATCGTAGCCAGCGCTGATGAAAATTTAAATCGATATAAAAAAATGGGCTTCAAGCAAGAGGGTATTACGCTGGCGCATCCTCGTTCTGAAAAAGTGACTTTAACTGTGTTGTTGCTGAATAAAGAAACCGGTAAAACAGGTAAAGGAATGAGCCCAATAAAGTGGTGGGAAGTGTGGGGGCCAGTAAGCTTACATCTCTACCAGCGTCGGATTATCGATTATTCTCTGTTGCAGAAATTACGCGTGCGCTTTAATCGGGCGGTTTATAGCATCAATACAGGCATAAAGAATTTATTTAGAAAGTGATTCAAGCTAATTGCTAAGTTTGTTTTTCGCTGAAAATATTGAAAAGTAAGAGCAGGAGGAGAGATACCTCATTCAATGAATTGAATGAGGTAGGAATGATTATGCTGGCATTACGTTTTCAGCTTGCGGGCCTTTCTGGCCGGCGCCTTCTGTAAATGTAACTGCCTGGCCTTCTGCCAGAGTTTTAAAACCATCTCCTTGAATATTGCTAAAGTGAACGAATAAATCCGGACCATTCTCGCGCTGAATAAAACCAAAGCCTTTTGATTCGTTGAACCACTTTACGGTTCCTGAAAGTTTATCTGACATTATCTAACCTTTTCATTTGATTTAACTTTTGATGCTGAACAAAAAATATTGATCTGCATATTGGTGTTTGAATTTCTCTTTATTGGCTTACTTTCTTTGGCTTTGTTGGGCAAAGAATAACCTGCAAATAGCTCCAAACTCCCTTTCATTGTAGTCAAGGTTTTCAGAATCAACAAAGTTAATTAATGGTTTTTTTTAAAAAAACACCCTAAGCTGTAATGCAAAAAAATACCTTACATGTGTTACGAAAAAAACGCGACGACATGGTGATGACAAGCGTATGTTAACAATTCCGAATCAGCTTTTATGGTTAATGTTTGAGAACGCGAAGTAATGCCCTATAATGCAGCCAGATTTTATAAAAAACCAAAAGTATAACGAGGTGAGAAGTGAACAAAACTGTGAAGATGATTATGTCAGCCCTGCTCGGAATGGCTGTGGTATTTTCTGTCAATGCGGCGATGGATGACCAGTCAATTGCTGAGCGACTCAAGCCTGTGGGTAAGGTATGTGTTGAAGGTGATGATTGCGGAACTGCTTCAGCGGCAGCAGCATCTGGCCCAAAAGAACCGGCTGATATCTATTCTACTTCATGTGCCGCTTGTCATGGTTCCGGTGCACTAGGTGCGCCTAAAATGGGTGATGCAGCAGAATGGGGCCAACGTTTAGCAGATAAAGGTATGGATACATTAACGGCTAATGCTATTTCAGGTATTAATAGCATGCCGGCAAAAGGCACCTGTGCCAGTTGTTCTGATGAAGATATCAGAGACACAATTCAGTATATCTTGGATAACAGCAAGTAATATTTAAATGACCAGCTCTCGTTACAGATAAAAAAAGCCCTGATACTTCAGGGCTTTTTTTGTTTATGCCTTTGGCGTTCGTTTTCTGACTGTGTTCTTTTTGTCCTTGTCTTTCGGAGGTTTGGCGCGCGCGGGTCTATCTTTGCGATCCTTCGGCCTGCTATCTCGCTTATCTCCTTTGGAGTCTCCCCGGCCACTGTTTCGGCTTCGTCTGCCTCGTGATGGCGGGCTAGAGGTTTCCACATCTTTATCTGAAACTGGGCGCAGACTCATTGGCCGGTTAGCAACCTGAGCACCCTGCAATAAAGAAACCACTGAAGCGGGCATGCCTTCAGGTAGGTCAACGGTGCTGAAGTCGTTGAAGATATCAATTTGGCCAATGTAAGCACTGTCCAGGTCTGCTGTGTTGGCAATTGCGCCAACAATGTTGCCTGGCTTCACGCCATGTTTGTAACCAACATCAACGCGATATCGAACCAATGCCACATCAGGGTGGTCCTTCAATGGTCGAGGCGTCTTGCTTGCCCGGCTGCGCTCTTTTCGTTCTCGAGGTTCTCTGTTATCGGGTCGATCGTCACGATTAATTTTTGTATCGCTTCTAGGGTCTAGCAAGAAAGGCCGGTTACCGTTGCTAATATGCGCTAAAGCCGCTGCGATTCGAATAGGATCAGCCTGACTTTCAGTGATCAACTCTTCGATAATTTCTTGGAAGAAGCTAATATTGCTGCCTTCAAGGCGATCCAATATGCTCTTCTTAAACTGATCAACTCGAATTTGATTAATGTCCGTTGCCGAAGGAATCGCCATGCGTTCAATCTTTTGCCCGGTCGCTTTTTCTATGGAGCTGAGCATCCTTTTTTCACGAGGGGCAATAAACAGTATTGCTTCACCAGAACGACCTGCGCGACCTGTTCTGCCAATACGATGAACATAGGCTTCAGTATCGTAGGGAATATCGTAATTGATAACGTGACTAATTCTTTCAACATCTAGGCCACGCGCCGCAACATCAGTGGCGATTAATATGTCAATGTCTCCGGATTTCAAACGAGCAACGGTTTTTTCCCGTGTTGCCTGAGCGATGTCTCCGTTAAGTGCTGCGCTAGAGAAACCACGAGCGTTCAGTTTAGACGCGAGCTCTTCAGTGGTGATTTTTGTTCGCACAAAAATGATGATGCCATCAAAGGTTTCGATTTCCAAAATACGGGTTAGTGCATCGAGTTTGTTGATGCCTGTCGTGGTTAAGTAACGCTGACGTATCGTTTTTGCCGTAGATGTTTTAGTCGCAATTTTGATGATTTCAGGATTATTCAGGTGCTTCTCAGCAACTCTTTTTATCTCTGTTGGCATGGTCGCAGAGAAAAGTGCAATCTGGCGGGTAGGGGGAGTATGTTCCAGAACCCATTGAACATCGTCGATGAACCCCATTCGTAACATTTCATCTGCTTCATCTAGCACTAAGGTCTTTAGATTGTCTAAGCTAAGTGTTTTTCTGCGCATGTGATCCATGACGCGGCCAGGTGTCCCTACAACGACTTGAGCGCCACGGCTCAACTGACGAAGTTGGTTGGTATAGCTTTGGCCACCGTAAATTGGTAAAACATGGAAATCTTTGATGTACTTCGCATAACTTTGGCAGGCTTCTGCCACTTGTATTGCTAATTCTCGAGTTGGCGCAAGAATGAGAACTTGAGTCTGCTTACTTTTTGGGTCGATATTAGACAAAATTGGTAA
Organism: Oleiphilus sp.; assembly: GCA_048058835.1. GTDB lineage: Bacteria > Pseudomonadota > Gammaproteobacteria > Pseudomonadales > Oleiphilaceae > PZPK01. The sequence continues at coordinate 82,434 of JBLLNS010000007.1, read as the reverse complement.
AGCAAATGCAGCAGTTTTTCCTGTGCCTGTTTGTGCTTGACCTAATATATCTCTACCTTGAAGGATGGGAGGAATTGCTTTGGCTTGAATGGGGGAAGGTGTTTCATAGCCTAATTCGTTTACAGCTCTAAGGACAGTTTCTGGAAGTCCTAAGTGCTCGAAACGAGACTCAACGTCAGTCATATAATGCGCCTGTATTAATAATGTTATTTCAAATATCTTGGTAGCGTTTGAAAGGGGTCAGAATTATACGCAGTTTTTGATCAAAAAGCTTTGTTTATTTTTTGATCATGTTTATCGCTTCATTTGCCCAGGCTATCCATGCTTCTTCTCCCAATATGCCCCTGCGAAGGGTGATGTAGGGAAGCTTGTATTTTGATTGATGCGAGGGTTTTAGTTTTAAGTATTTTTGTTCAATGCTTTTTAATTTGTTAAGCGTCTTTTGGTGCCGTTCCAGATGTTCGGCTAAGTCAAGCAATAGAGCATCGTTTGAAATTAAGTGGCCGCCATAGATTTTAACCAATAACGCATCATTGATTTTATTGGCTTTCACCTCTCTTTCGAGCCAATTTGTGAGTTCAATGACACCTTTTTGGGTGATTTTATAGACTTTCTTGTCAGGTTTTCCTTCTTGTGTTTCTAGCTCACAGTCTATGAGTGCTTCATCAGAAAGCAGTTTAAGCTGCTGATAAATTTGCTGATGTTTAGCATTCCAAAAATACCCCAGACTTTTGTTGAACTGTTTCAGTAAGTCATAACCGCTGCTTGGCTCGGTTTCAAGAAGAACTAATATGGCATGTTTTAAAGACATTTAGGGGGGCTCTTATCTATTCAATGCAAAAGATTATAGCAAAGGTCGATTCTTTTTTTGCAAAAACTTGCATACTAAAGAAGTCTGACGTTTAATATGTTTTTTATATGCAATAAATTGCACAAAAATAATTTGGTGGGCTTGATTATGGTACGGACAGGGACTCGATTTCGAAAGAAAAAAGCGGATGCGCATTATGATGTCATCGTAATAGGATCCGGTATTGGTGGTTTATGTAATGCCGCCTTGCTATCTAAATTGGGGAAAAAAGTCTGTGTGCTTGAGCAGCACTATACCGCCGGTGGATACACTCATGCCTACGAGCGTAATGGCTATGAATGGGATGTGGGTGTGCATTATGTGGGTGAGATGCAAAAATCTTGGACGATGTTGAGGCGAATATTTGATGTTATCTCGGATGGTCAGTTGAAGTGGGCGCCCATGGATGAATCCTATGATGATGTGATTATTGGCGATAAAACGTTCCATTATCTTGCAGGAAAAGAAGCCTTTAAGACCGAGCTAAAAACACAGTTTCCTGGTGAAGAGCAAGCGATTGATGACTATGTTGCGCTGATATATAAAGTAAGTTCGTTGGTGCCAAAGTTTTTTGCAGGACAGGCCTTGCCGAGAAAAATTGGTCAAATCTATAACCGCTTCAGGCATCGCTTGCTTCCAGATTATTTTTTTAAAACAAGTTATGAGGTTTTATCGGGGCTTACCTCAAATAAGGAATTGATTGGTGTTTTAACAGCGCAATGGGGTGATTATGGCTTACCCCCAAAACAGTCATCGTTCATGATGCACGCCATGGTGGCTAAGCATTATATGAATGGTGGTAGTTATCCTGTGGGTGGTGCAGCCAAAATAGCTGAGACCATTATTCCCGTGATACAAAAGTCGGGTGGCGAAGTGTTCACCTACGCAGGGGTTGAAGAAATTCTGATTAAAAAGAATAAAGCCTATGGCGTACGATTGAAGAAAGGCGATGTGTTAACGGCGGATAGCATTGTTAGTTGTGCGGGCCTCTTCCCCACAATGGAAAACTTATTGCCCGCTGATGTCCAAGAGAAATATAAGCTTAGAGAGCAGCTAAATAAGGTCGAAGTATCCTCCTCTCATTTATGTGTATATGCTGGTTTTAAAGGGTCGGCAGAAGAACTTAAAATTCCCAAAACCAATTTTTGGATTTATCCAGATTTTGATCATGACAAAAATGTGCAAGCATTTAATGAGAACTTAGGCGAAGACATGCCGTTAACCTATATCTCGTTTCCCTCTGCAAAAGACCCAAGCTGGAATGAACGTTTCCCGAATAAATCCACTGTCGAAATTGTAGCGCCTTGTAAGCCGGAATGGTTTGATGAGTGGCGTTCAAGTACGTGGAATAAGCGTGGTGAGGGATATGAAAGCCTCAAGCAAGATTTGCAGGAGCGCTTATTAGCAAGCTTATATAAATATATGCCACAGTTAGCCGATAAGCTTGATTTTGCTGAGCTGTCCACTCCCTTGTCTACCCAGTGGTTTCAGTGGAATAAAGAAGGTGAGATTTATGGTTTGAATCATACCGTGGATAGGTTCAAGCAAGACTGGCTTCACCCTCAAACGCCGATAAAAAACTTATATTTGACGGGGTCAGATATTGTGACGGCGGGCGTTGGAGGTGCGTTAATAGGCGGTGTGATGACGACGAATGTTATGATGGGAATGAAGTCATATAAAGTGATGAAGCTCTTGAAAGAGGGCGTTTAAGGTGTTTGGTCAATAAAAAGTTTTCCGCAGTCTTAAAAATTGTATCGGCACTTATACGGGTGGCTATTGTGTTAAGGGAGGTATAGTCCACCTAAAACTTTATCGGTATGTGCGCCTGTTACCGATTTTAAGTTGCCGGGCAATGCGCTTAAAGTTCTATGCGCTAACCAAGCGAAAGCACTGGCTTCGACCAGTTGTGGGTGAATCCCTATATCCTGTGTGCTCTTTATGTTCAGCTTGGGGTTTTGGTGAGTCAGTCTTTCGATGAGAAAGCTGTTATTGATCCCGCCTCCACAAAGATACACACTGAGTGGTGTTTCTTCGTGAGCGGCAGATATCGATGCAATTGCTTGGGTAATGCTGGCGCAAGTAAATTCAACAAGAGTGCGTTGGATGTCGTTTGCTTCATAGTTGCTGGAGGCGATATAGGTCTCTAACCACTCTAAGTTAAAATACTCTTTTCCTGTGCTTTTGGGCATTTCCTTTATGAGATACTCATCTTGTAGCATGCGATCTAATAATTCAGGAATGAGTTTGCCTGTTCTGGCCCAGTCTCCGTTGCTATCGTAATCTTTTTGCTGGTGTCGATGAATCCATGTATCTAGCAAGGTATTTCCGGGGCCTGTATCAAAACCAAATATAGCGTCTTCTTTATTGCTCGGCAGCAGCGTAAGGTTAGCAATGCCGCCGATATTGAGAATTAAACGGCTTTCAATAGGTGAATAAAATACTGCTTCGTGAAAAGCAGGGACTAAGGGTGCGCCTTGGCCTCCTGCGGCGATATCCGCCATTCTGAAGTCGCTAATGGTTTTAATACCAGTTTCATGGGCGAGTGTGCTAGGGCAGCCTATCTGAACTGAAAAAGGAGGGTTGGCTTCTGGATGGTGCCGAATGGTTTGGCCGTGAAACCCTATAGCGGCTACGTCGACGCTTGTTAATTTATTTCTGGCGAGTATTTCATTAATTAAAATAGCGCTTATCTGGCTTAATTTAATGCCTAGGCTTTGTGCTCTGAATAATTCATTAAAGCAAGGAGAGCTAAGCGTCTTCACTTCAGCCTTTAATGCTTGCGGGAAGTCGATGCTCTCTGAATCAAACGTTTGAAATTGGGTGTCCTGAAGGGAGGATAGTGCGACATCTATGCCATCTGCACTGGTGCCGGTCATCACACCAATATAAAGCTGCTTATGCATGCTTATGGATTCGCGGCTAGTTGATAGCTTTCGCTAAAAGTTGTTAACTGAGCCAAGTATTTATTTGTATGCAGTTTAAATCTAGCGAGTTGTGCTTTGGGGATAGGTGCTGCATCAGGTAATTTTACCTTCAGCGGATTTTTATGCACGCCATTGACTCTGAATTCATAGTGTAAATGCGGGCCAGATGCTAAGCCGGAAGAGCCAATATAGCCAATGATTTGACCTTGCTTCACGCGACGACCTTCTTTAATACCGCGTGCATATTTGCTCAGATGTGCATAGAGAGTGCTTATCTTATTGCCGTGCTGGATGATTACTGTTCGTCCGTAGCCGCCTTTATTTCTGGCATTAATGATTTTGCCGTCACCGGTTGCTTTGATTGGGGTGCCGTAAGAAGCGGCGTAGTCCGTCCCTTTATGTGCGCGGATTTTATGTAAGATTGGGTGCTTTCGTCTGAGGTTGAAGTGTGAAGAAATTCGAGCAAAGTCAACAGGCGTTCTGATGAAGGCTTTGCGCATGCTTTCGCCCTCAGGGGAATAATAGTTGGCATCACCATTTTCTTCTTCATATAAAACGGCAGAAAACTTCTTGCTTCTGTTGGTAAAGTTGGCAGCTAAAATTCGCCCATTTTTATATTTATCGCCATCTAAATGGAGTTCTTCATAAATTAAATTAAATTTGTCGCCTTCGCGAATATCGAGAATGAAATCTATATCCCAGCCAAATATATTCGCTAGCTCCATAATTTGTGATTCAGACAAGCCTGCTTTTTGGCCAGCGAGGAATAATGAGCTGTCAATTATTCCCTCACTATAAGAAATATGGATGTCTGGTTCTCTAGTAAGGATGCTGTGCGAGTACTTGCCTTGTTCATTTTTAGAAAATAACAGCGATTCTAAAGGAGAGCGAATGAGTTTGATGCTCTTCAGCTGATCTTGTTCACTCAGGAAGGAGATATGTTCGCCGGGATATATTTTTGATAACACTTTATTTTCTTTGGCAGAGAATAAAACATCGTACATGATTTTGTCGTTGTACCCAGCTTTTGAAAATAAGTTAGATAGGGTGTCGCCGGACTTGATCTTAAATGTATGCCAGTTTTCAGTCACTTGTTCGGGCGCTTTAGTGTTTTCCGCAGGTGTGTCACTAAGTACGGCTTGGTCTGATGTTGTGTCAGGTGATTTGCTTTCTGAAGGTAGCTCTATTTGGATTGGTATGCGGGTGGCGTTAACTTCGGTGCTAGGGCTTAGAGCAAGGATAATGATAAGAAGCGTACCGATAAAGGCCGCCGCTACGATGTGTTGTTTGGGGAAAGCGTGAATCAAAATTAAACCTGTGTCTTAAAAAAAGCTGTCTAAGTGGTCGATATTCGATAAGTATAGTGATTAGGGATCGTATAGCAAAGCCAATGTTTGTCTAAAAGCTTACAGAATTGTTAAAGATGGTATACTTGTCGGCTATTTTGTAAATACATACTACTAAACATCAAATTATAAGGTGGCAACGAATGACGGCGGTAAAGGATGCTTTGGCAATAATCAAGCGCGGTGTTGAAGAAGTTATTGTTGAGGAAGGTTTGGTTAAAAAGCTTGAGTCAGGGAAAAAGTTAAGAATAAAAGCAGGTTTTGACCCAACTGCGCCAGACCTTCATTTGGGGCATACCGTACTGATCAATAAGTTAAAGCAGTTTCAGGATTTGGGTCATGAAGTTTTGTTTTTGATTGGTGATTTTACCGGCATGATCGGTGATCCTACAGGGAAAAGTGCGACTCGGCCGCCTTTAACCAAGGAACAAGTACAGAAAAATGCCGAGACTTATAAAGAGCAGGTCTTCAAAATCCTTGATCCAGAGAAAACGACGGTTGTATTTAATTCAGAATGGATGGGCTCTATGTCTGCGGCTGAAATGATTCAGTTGGCGGGTCAATACACGGTTGCTCGAATGTTGGAGCGTGACGATTTCAGTAAGCGCTTTAAGGGAGAGCAATCGATTGCTATCCATGAGTTTCTTTATCCTTTAGTTCAAGGTTATGATTCTGTTGCGCTAGAAGCTGATGTTGAGTTGGGTGGTACTGATCAGAAGTTCAATTTATTGATGGGGCGAACGTTACAGAAAAATAAAGGCATGGAGCCGCAGGCAATTATAACGCTGCCTTTGCTTGAAGGTTTAGATGGTGTGCAAAAGATGTCTAAATCCTTAAATAACTATGTTGGCGTGAATGATGCGCCTGGTGAGATGTATAGCAAATTACTGTCTCTACCTGACACGATGATTTGGCGGTATTTTGAGCTGTTAAGCTTCAAAAGCCTAGAGGAAATAGAGGGGCTTAAACAGGAAGTGGATGGTGGCAAGAATCCTCAAGAGATTAAAGACCTATTTGCTAGAGAGATTGTTGAGCGTTTTCACGGAAAAGATGCGGCAGATAATGCGCATAAGTCAGCTGGTAATCGGGTAGGTCTGGGTGAGATTCCAGAAAATGTAGAAGAAATTGAAGTTGATGTTGGTGATCAGGATGAATTGCCAGTAGCTACGGTACTTAGGATGGCAGGCTTGGTTCAGAAAGCGGCGCAAGCAAAAGATGCTTTAAGTCGTGGTGCAGTTTTCATCGACGGAAAGAAAGTTGAGGATGTAACCTTGAGGTTGCGGGTTCAAGGGCGTTTTGTGTTGCTGCAGTCGGGTAAAAAGAAGATCAAAAAAGTGCTCTTGAAAAAAACAGTTTAAAATATTTATAAAAACATATTGACCTGCGTCATGGTCTCTATATAATGCGCACCTCTTCAACGGGAAGCAGTCTTTCAAAGGCAGATTTCTGAAGAAGATTGAGATAAGAAATTGGTTATAAATCAGGTTCTTATTTCAAGTTGTGAGTTGTTTTGGTTTTCTAGTTTGAAGTTGAATAAATTAGAAAATAACTGAAAAAAACGATTGACAATAAAGTGAGTCGCTGTAGAATACGCGCCTCGTTTGAGGGAACTCAGACAAGCTCTTTAAAAATTAACCAAGCAATTCGTGTGGGCGCTGACAGAAATAGTTTCGCGATAAGAAGCACTCTTTTAACTTGTATTAAGATGTTGTTTCATTAAGAAATTATCAAGTCAACGACCTGTACAATTTATTTGAACAGTGATTTTAGGTCTTCGGACCTGGATATAACGACTTGAGCAAAGATTGGGATTTGAATAAATCCAATAAGATTAAACTGAAGAGTTTGATCATGGCTCAGATTGAACGCTGGCGGCAGGCTTAACACATGCAAGTCGAGCGGTAACAGGAGTAGCTTGCTACTCGCTGACGAGCGGCGGACGGGTGAGTAACGCGTAGAAAACTGCCCGGTAGTGGAGGATAGCCCAGAGAAATTTGGATTAATACTGCATACGCTCTACGGAGGAAAGCGGGCTTCGGCTCGCGCTATCGGATGTGTCTGCGTGAGATTAGCTAGTTGGTGAGGTAATGGCTCACCAAGGCGACGATCTCTAGCTGGTCTGAGAGGATGATCAGCCACACTGGGACTGAGACACGGCCCAGACTCCTACGGGAGGCAGCAGTGGGGAATATTGCACAATGGGGGAAACCCTGATGCAGCCATGCCGCGTGTGTGAAGAAGGCCTTCGGGTTGTAAAGCACTTTCAGTGGGGAGGAAAAGTTAATGGTTAATACCCATTAGCCCTGACGTTACCCACAGAAGAAGCACCGGCTAACTCCGTGCCAGCAGCCGCGGTAATACGGAGGGTGCAAGCGTTAATCGGAATTACTGGGCGTAAAGCGCGCGTAGGCGGCTTGTTAAGCCAGATGTGAAAGCCCCGGGCTCAACCTGGGAACTGCATTTGGAACTGGCAGGCTAGAGTACAGTAGAGGGTGGTGGAATTTCCAGTGTAGCGGTGAAATGCGTAGAGATTGGAAGGAACATCAGTGGCGAAGGCGGCCACCTGGACTGATACTGACGCTGAGGTGCGAAAGCGTGGGGAGCAAACAGGATTAGATACCCTGGTAGTCCACGCCGTAAACGATGTCTACTAGCCGTTGGGGAACTTGATTCCTTAGTGGCGCAGCTAACGCACTAAGTAGACCGCCTGGGGAGTACGGCCGCAAGGTTAAAACTCAAATGAATTGACGGGGGCCCGCACAAGCGGTGGAGCATGTGGTTTAATTCGATGCAACGCGAAGAACCTTACCTGGTCTTGACATCCACAGAACTTTCTAGAGATAGATTGGTGCCTTCGGGAACTGTGAGACAGGTGCTGCATGGCTGTCGTCAGCTCGTGTTGTGAAATGTTGGGTTAAGTCCCGTAACGAGCGCAACCCTTATCCTTATTTGCCAGCACTTCGGGTGGGAACTCTAAGGAGACTGCCGGTGACAAACCGGAGGAAGGTGGGGACGACGTCAAGTCATCATGGCCCTTACGACCAGGGCTACACACGTGCTACAATGGCAAATACAGAGGGACGCGAAGCCGCGAGGTGAAGCTAATCCCAGAAAATTTGTCGTAGTCCGGATTGGAGTCTGCAACTCGACTCCATGAAGTCGGAATCGCTAGTAATCGTGAATCAGAATGTCACGGTGAATACGTTCCCGGGCCTTGTACACACCGCCCGTCACACCATGGGAGTGGATTGCACCAGAAGTAGTTAGTCTAACCTTCGGGGGGACGATTACCACGGTGTGGTTCATGACTGGGGTGAAGTCGTAACAAGGTAGCCCTAGGGGAACCTGGGGCTGGATCACCTCCTTAAACGAATCGTGACTATTTCGGTCAGAGTTCACACGAATTGCTTGGTTGAGAATTAAAGAGAGCGTAAGGGCGATAGGCCCGTTCAGTTGGTTTGCCAAAGGCAAACAAGACTGGGTCTGTAGCTCAGGTGGTTAGAGCGCACCCCTGATAAGGGTGAGGTCGGTGGTTCAAGTCCACCCAGACCCACCAGATTTTCCTGATACTGCGTTAAGCTGATCGTCGTTTAGAAAAGACTAAACTTCCTCACAGCTTGCCTTGTCTCAGAAAAATCTACTAGGTTTGAATCAGTCGAAAGTAAGTAGACGGATTACGCAGGATTTTTTGGGGCTGTTGAGGCGTTTTGAGAAAGAAGGCGGGAGTGTACATAAGGTACATGACCAACTGAGAGAGCAAAACAACGAAAACAGGCGCAAAAAAGACAAGTAAAGGGGCTATAGCTCAGCTGGGAGAGCGCCTGCCTTGCACGCAGGAGGTCTGCGGTTCGATCCCGCATAGCTCCACCAATCTTTCGTTATGAAATAGCTCAAAATAATGACTTGATTATAAATAAGTGTATTAAGTGTCGATGAATTGCTTGGAAAAATGAGTAATGAATAGGTAGTTAGTATCTTTATTTCTAATCAGCTCGATTAGAACGCTCTTTAACAATTTGGTAAGTAATAGTAAACGTTATTGTTTGTTGTGATGACAGATAATAACAATGCTAAGTCATGATGTTGATTCAAATTATCAGCGAATCAGTGTCATGATGGATAATGTAAGAAATGAGATTCATATCAAGCGTTATCCGGCGAAAACGTTACGAATAGTCATATATGTAGCCCAAGTGCTGAGATGGTAAAAGGTCGTCTCAGAAGACCATTTCGGGTTATATAGTCAAGTGACTAAGCGCATACGGTGGATGCCTTGGCAGTCAGAGGCGATGAAGGACGTAGTAACCTGCGATAAGCGTTGGTAAGCTGGTAAACAAGCTTTGACCCAACGATTTCCGAATGGGGAAACCCATCTAACATAAGTTAGATATCTTGCACTGAATACATAGGTGTAAGAAGCAAACCCGGAGAACTGAAACATCTAAGTACCCGGAGGAAAAGAAATCAACCGAGATTCCCCTAGTAGCGGCGAGCGAACGGGGACCAGCCGATGATTAATGTATTAGTAGAACAAGCTGGGAAGCTTGGCCATAGTGGGTGATAGCCCCGTATACGAAGATGCATTAGTCACATATTAAGTAGGGCGGGACACGTGTTATCCTGTCTGAAGATGGGGGGACCATCCTCCAAGGCTAAATACTCCTGACTGACCGATAGTGAACCAGTACCGTGAGGGAAAGGCGAAAAGAACCCCTGTGAGGGGAGTGAAATAGATCCTGAAACCGTATGCGTACAAGCAGTGGGAGCAGACTTGTTCTGTGACTGCGTACCTTTTGTATAATGGGTCAGCGACTTAATTTTAGTAGCAAGGTTAACCGTTTAGGGGAGCCGTAGGGAAACCGAGTCTTAATAGGGCGCATAGTTGCTAGGATTAGACCCGAAACCGAGTGATCTATCCATGAGCAGGTTGAAGGTACCGTAACAGGTACTGGAGGACCGAACCCACTTATGTTGAAAAATGAGGGGATGACTTGTGGATAGGAGTGAAAGGCTAATCAAACTCGGAGATAGCTGGTTCTCCTCGAAAGCTATTTAGGTAGCGCCTCGTGTATCACCATAGGGGGTAGAGCACTGTTTGGGCTAGGGGGTCATCTCGACTTACCAACCCCATGCAAACTCCGAATACCTATGAGTGCGAGCACGGGAGACACACGGCGGGTGCTAACGTCCGTCGTGAAGAGGGCAACAACCCAGACCGCCAGCTAAGGTCCCAAATTCATAGTTAAGTGGGAAACGATGTGGGAAGGCTCAGACAGCTAGGAGGTTGGCTTAGAAGCAGCCATCCTTTAAAGAAAGCGTAATAGCTCACTAGTCGAGTCGGCCTGCGCGGAAGATTTAACGGGGCTCAAACTATGAACCGAAGCTGCGGATATTAATTTATTAATATGGTAGAGGAGCGTTCTGTAAGCTGATGAAGCTCAATTGAGAAGTTGGGTGGAGGTATCAGAAGTGCGAATGCTGACATGAGTAACGACAAGGGGAGTGAAAAACTCCCCCGCCGGAAGACCAAGGGTTCCTGCGCAACGCTAATCGGCGCAGGGTGAGTCGGCCCCTAAGGCGAGGCTGAGAAGCGTAGTCGATGGGAAACAGGTTAATATTCCTGTACTTGTTTATATTGCGATGGGGAGACGGAGAAAGCTAGGCCAGCATGGCGATGGTTGTCCATGTTTAAGGTAGTAGGCTGAGCGTTTAGGCAAATCCGGACGCTTAAGGCTGAGAACTGATGACGAGATTCTTTTTAAGAATTGAAGTGGTCGATGCTCTGCTTCCAGGAAAATCCTCTAAGCTTCAGATATAAACGAACCGTACCCCAAACCGACACAGGTGGTCAGGTAGAGAATACCAAGGCGCTTGAGAGAACTCGGGTGAAGGAACTAGGCAAAATGGTACCGTAACTTCGGGAGAAGGTACGCCCTTTTTGGTGATCGGACTTGCTCCGTAAGCTAGAGAGGGCCGAAGATACCAGTTAGCTGCGACTGTTTATTAAAAACACAGTACTCTGCAAACACGAAAGTGGACGTATAGGGTATGACACCTGCCCGGTGCTCGAAGGTTAATTGATGGGGTTAGCTTAGGCGAAGCTCTTGATCGAAGCCCGAGTAAACGGCGGCCGTAACTATAACGGTCCTAAGGTAGCGAAATTCCTTGTCGGGTAAGTTCCGACCTGCACGAATGGTGTAACGATGGCTAAGCTGTCTCCACCCGAGACTCAGTGAAATTGAAATCGCTGTTAAGATGCAGCGTATCCGCGGCTAGACGGAAAGACCCCGTGAACCTTTACTATAGCTTCACAGTGAACTTTGAACCTATTTGTGTAGGATAGGTGGGAGGCTTTGAAACTTGGACGCCAGTTCAGGTGGAGCCATCCTTGAAATACCACCCTGGTATGTTTGAGGTTCTAACTTGGGTCCCTTATCGGGATCGAGGACACTGTGTGGTGGGTAGTTTGACTGGGGCGGTCTCCTCCCAAAGAGTAACGGAGGAGCACGAAGGTGCGCTAAGCATGGTCGGACATCATGCGGTTAGTGTAATGGCATAAGCGCGCTTAACTGCGAGACAGACACGTCGAGCAGGTACGAAAGTAGGTCATAGTGATCCGGTGGTTCTGTATGGAAGGGCCATCGCTCAACGGATAAAAGGTACTCCGGGGATAACAGGCTGATACCGCCCAAGAGTTCACATCGACGGCGGTGTTTGGCACCTCGATGTCGGCTCATCACATCCTGGGGCTGAAGCCGGTCCCAAGGGTATGGCTGTTCGCCATTTAAAGTGGTACGCGAGCTGGGTTTAGAACGTCGTGAGACAGTTCGGTCCCTATCTGCCGTGGACGTTGGAAAATTGAGAAGAGTTGCTCCTAGTACGAGAGGACCGGAGTGAACGAACCCCTGGTGTTCGGGTTGTGTCGCCAGACGCATTGCCCGGTAGCTACGTTCGGACAGGATAACCGCTGAAAGCATCTAAGCGGGAAGCCCCCTTCAAGATTAATTTTCCCTGGGACTTTAAGTCCCCTAAAGAGCCGTTAAAGACTATGACGTTGATAGGCTGGGTGTGTAAGTGCGGTAACGTATTGAGCTAACCAGTACTAATTGCTCGTGAGGCTTGACTATATAACGCCCAAGTGGTTTTTATAGCATAGATTATTCGTAGTACGACGGATAACCTTGGTATGATCGAAGCTTGCAGAGATTAAAAATACTATTACTTATCAAATAGCGTTTACGCTATGTTAAAGACACAAATGTTTATAAGACAGAATTGCGGCAAGGTGAATAAATACCTCATCTTGCTCACGGTTTTGCCTGACGACCATAGAGCTTTGGAACCACCTGATCCCATCCCGAACTCAGAAGTGAAACGAAGCATCGCCGATGGTAGTGTGGGAGGTCCCATGTGAGAGTAGGTCATCGTCAGGCTTCTAAATAGAAAGGCCCAGCTAAATAGCTGGGCCTTTTTTTTTAGCCTGAAAATAATAATGATATTAATGGCCTTATCTTTGCCGCTATGTGCTTTAGGTTGGTTGGAAACCCCAAAAGTCTTTTCTATCGAGGTGAAAGCCTTGCATCAAAATTCCTGATTTGTGAACGACTGTTAAGTTTTTACTCAGTTTACATGTTTTAATTAGCGATCAGTTATACTAATTGGATCTCCATTTAAATCCGGCTAAACATATGTCAACAAGAATGCAGCGCAATTTTATATTAATTTCAGTCTTATTCTGTCTATCTACAATGGTGAATGCAGAGATGACTTCGTTGTCTGATAATGACCTGGCTGAAGTTGATGGAGCAGGCGTCGGTTTGGTGATGGATGACTTTGTGTTTAGTCATGGCCACAATGTTGCAGAGGATAAGGTTTTCAGAATTACGGGTATAAAGAGTCAAGCGGGTGAGGATGTCACGATCAATGTTAATCAGCTTTATATTGCTCGCTCTGAGAGTAACTATGGCTCTGACTTGAGAGGAGTGAATTTAGGTCGGCTGACTAATCCGTATGAAATTGACCTTATTGATGGTAATGATATCGGCTTGGCGGATAAAGCGGTTTTACAAATGTCGGCTCCCAAAAAGGTATTATCTTCAGCGGATGGTTATGATTGTTTAGATGCTAACGCTGTGTTGGGTTCAGGTACTTGTTCAAGTCGTCCTTCCTCAGCATCTTGGGTTAATGGTGAACGGCCTGATATGGGGTTGGAACTTGAAATTAACGTCGGCACAGAGGCGCCTAAAAACTTGAATTTCAATGTTGAAAGTGCCGTGTTTGATGGGTCATATCTTCGTTTATGGGGTGATGAAGATAACAATAAAATGGCAGCAGAATTCCGGCTAAATTTTTATACGCCTCAGCTTGAAATCAGCACCTGTAGTCAATCGAATCAAGGCTGTTCATCGTCTATTAAAATGCAAGATTTTAAATTAGAGCTAGCCTTGGGAAATACATTTCAGCCTCTCTATATTGGTGTTGATAACGTCACAGGCGGTTTGACTTTAGAAATTGCTCAAATTACTCATGAGTATATTGGAAATATAGATCAAACTACTGGCCAGTCAGATGGGTCTGCTCAAGGCGATGAAGCTTATGCGTTTTTTGAAGACTTCTATACAAATGATGCCTACCGAAGTAATTTCTCTGTTCAAACGCTCGATATCGGTGGCGTTAATTTAGGTTCATCAAAAGTTGAAGGTGTTCTGGTTCAGTATTTAGATGTCAAATTTAGAGATTTGGCGCCATAAGGGATAACAGATGAAATATATTTACTTTCTATTAGCGTTTATTAGTCTGCCAGTTTACGCCGACTTGCAAAGTATTGCTGATGATGATCTTTCCGACGTAACCGGGCAAGCTGGGGTTTATCTTACGGGTGAAGTGTCTATTAATGAGGAGGGTGGCCCTCTAGAGGATAGCTACTTCGGGGCCTGTACTGATAATACAAAAAAATGCGGTGCAAGATTGGCTTTTCAAACTCAGCAGGACGGTGGTTGGTTTTTGATTGATAATATTCAGGGTTCAGTCTCTTTTGAAGGTTTAACCTTTCAAGTCAGATCTATCTCTACTGGCTTCGGTGGTGACGGAGATATTTTCAGAGGAGATGTGCTTGAAATCGGCTTGCCAGAAAGTATTAGAATGAATGATTTTCAGTACACTTTAGCAACAGGCAGTTCATCTAGGCCTACCGATGCAGCATATAATCAAGTCGATTTAATGACTGTGGAAATGAGTGGTGAAATGACGCTCCAGGGTAACTTGTTGGTTTTCCCTACGCCTTAGGTAATCTATTTATGTATAAAATACAAAGTCTAGCCTTAGCTTGTTTATTTGTGCTTTCACCTGTCTTGCAGGCTGAAATGAAGGCGCTTGATGATGATGTGTTGTCCGGTGTAAGTGGGCAATCTGGCCTGACTCTTGATTTGGCGTCAAAAGTTGAAATCGCTGAGGTTGCGTACTTTGACGATGGTCAGGGTTTGGCATTGCAAGGTGTTAGATTGAGCTCAGCTGCAGACCCAGCTGAGCTAGCACTTTACCGTCTCGAGTTAGATATATTGGCGTCCGGTGATGTGTCGCTTACTTTTAATTCTGAAAATGTCTCTCGCTTCGAAGTTGAAGAGATACGTTTTGTCGATACACCTGGTGTCACTCCAGTTATTACAGATCCAAGTATTGGTGGAATTTTTATTGATTATGACATCGAGGGTAGCTTGATTTCATATAACCGTGGAAATAGTTATATAGGTCCGAATAATGTTCTAGGTGGTTTATATGATTTAGATTTCACAATACAGAACGGTAGGCTAGGTTATAGGACAAACGGAAATGAGTTTTTCCTAGATGGCCTGTCATTAGATCTTAACTCTCTGGGAATGGTTCTTGGTGTTACGCCTACTGGGGAGCTAAATTTGGCGAACCCAAACTTATTGGCTGAGCTGAGTGTTGAGGCTATTCGTTATAGTAATAACCCTTTAAATCATGGGGTTTCATTCGACGTGACCTCGGGTAATCAATTGCCCAGTTACGGTAGTTTGTGGGCGAAAATGGATTTGGCGACTGATCTTAGAATTAGGGCGGGCGGCGCTGATGGTACAACGGGTATGACGATAAACTCTAATACGGTTATTAATCGCTTAGATATCGCATGGGGAGATGATTCTGATTGGGCTACAACGGGTTACTGGCTAGGTGCATTGGGTATATCGGGGGCTTTGGATATAACAAACCTTACCTTTGATGTGTTGGCTGATCCTGATGCGTTAACTGAGCCAGGCAAAGACTTTGGTGTAGGTCTGGCATTGGCGTTTGAAACGCTTCAACTTAATGTCAGTGTCGATGATTTCATTTTAGGGGAAACGAAGTCCAATATAGATTCGTATGTGAGCTCAGGGTCGCCTCTTCTTAGTTCAATAGGTGGTTTTGATATTAATTTAAAGTTTGCAGATGGTATTTATGACGGTCAGTCAATTCAAAATAGAGTGTTTCTCCAGGCGGGTGGTGATCTGAACGCAGGCTATCAAGGCCTTCGTCTTGATACAGAGTTAAGCTTAGTGAGTACAAATAATGATTCCAATTTTGTCTATACAGAAGACGGCTATTCGCTAATGTTTAGCGATTTAGAAGCTTTTGTGGATGGTGATATTACACTAGATATTACTGCGGCAAGTGCATCGGATCCTAATGGTGTTACTTATTATGACGGTTTGAGATTGGGCTTCGAAGACTTAGCGTTTGGTTATCGGACAAGTGGTTTTCGAGTGGCTCAAGATACTGGTGATATTGATGATCTAAAAGGTCAAGATCTACAGGCATCTCAATCTATTTCGGGTTTTTCGGGTATTTCGGGCTTGGGTGGAAAACCCTCAATGGAAGGCGTTCTTAATGGTCAAATTACCTTAGGTCCGGGCGGTAATGTCGGGGCGGAAGGTATTACGGTAAATGCTGACATTTCTGTTTCTGAAGGGAAAATGGCGAAATTCCTCCAAGTGGATGGAGCTGGGCTTTGGCTAAGTGGGTTAAATTATGATGTCCATTTGAGAGATATGAAGCTTGATGTGACCAGTGAGGGCTTAAGTATCTACGAAGGTGAGTCATGGAGTAAGCTGGATGTGACAGACTTCCGAATTGGTGGAAAGGATACGGGAGCATCTTTTGGTCGTTTGGTGCTAGAAAGCTATGAAGTTGCTTCGGAGTCTATTATTTCTGCTGGCGGAGCGGGTCAAATATGTATTGGTGGGGTTGGCGCAAATCTGTCTGACTGCCAAGCTGATAATGGTCGCTGGGATGATCGTGGCGTTCAAGGTATAACTATTGCAGCGAAGCGTCATTTTAAAGAAAAAATAGAAGCGGAAGGAAAGCGTAACCGTTTTACATGGGAGGTTGCTCGAACAGGTGAAGGTACGGCAGGTGTTGCTAATGATACGGGTCTTCAGTTAATTTTTGATAACTTCACTACTAATGATGGAGACGGTTTGTCGGATACTTTTGGTATTCAGACGGTGCACAATATTGATGTTGCCAGAGCGCCGGTGATTAAGAAAACAACAGGCACAGATAGTAATGGTGTGTTTGGTAACAAAGGTGATGAAAAAATTATGCGCGCTGATGGCACCTACGAATATAAATCGCCTTCATCGTTAACAGCGGCCGATATTGCGAACAGGCCAGTAGGTGTCGCGTTTAGGAATGAAACACAATTTAAAGAGCTAAATATTGATAAGGTGAACTTGTCACACCCTGTCGGAGGCGAGTCCACGCTACTGTATGGAATGAAACTTCAAAACTTTAATATCACAACAGATATTACTGCTACGCCAATGGATTAAGGTTTATCTCTTGAGCTCCCTATTTGAACCTTGGCTTGCTAGTTTATTGTAGAGAACTATAATCTCGCTTTACTTATAAAGTGAGAGACTCATGGATATCAACAAGCTGTTATTGCTTCTATCAGATGGTAAATATCACTCGGGGTCCGAGCTGGGTGAGTTGTTAGGCGTATCAAGGACGTCTATCTGGAAATGTCTTCCTCAATTGCATTCAATGAATGTGCCTATCGAGTCCCTTAAAGGTAAAGGTTACCGCGTACCTGGTGGTCTTGATTTGTTAAATAAAAAAATAATTTTAGAGTCCCTTCCTGAATCGCTTTCTTCCGGTATTGATCTAGAGATACTGTTGTCTTGTTCATCTACAAATGATTATTTATCTCAACGTATCGTGGTGTCAAATGCAAAAGAATTCCAAGTGTGTTTGGCTGAGTTACAAACATCGGGGCGTGGTAGGAGAGGTCGAGCCTGGGTCAGTCCGTTTGGTAAAAATATTGCGCTTAGCCTGGGTTTTGTGATTGAGGGTGGTGTGGATAGCTTAAGTGGCCTGAGTATAGTTGTCGGGCTTGCAATAGCAAAGGCGCTAGAGGCGCTAGGTGTAAAGAATGTAGGGTTGAAGTGGCCTAATGATATTTATGTGAATAATAAAAAAATAGCCGGAATATTAGTCGAACTAAGCGGGGAGGCAACGACACGCTGGAATGTAATTTGCGGTATAGGGTTGAATGTATTAATGAGTGAGGAAGAAGGTCGTGGCATTGATCAAGCTTGGACTTCTTTGTCTCAGTACGTCGAAGTTGATCGCAATGAGGTTGTGGTTCAAATATTGAGGCAGCTTATTTTGCTAGTTGACAAATTTAAGATGGAGTCTTTTGAGGCATTTATTTCGGAGTGGTCAAATTGGGATATTCTTCTTGATAAAGACGTTAAGGTTGAACCGGGTGGGCTTGTGGGTAGGGCGAAAGGTATTAATGCTCAAGGTGCGTTGGTATTAGACGTAAGTGGTCAAAAGCAATTAATTAACGCTGGCGAAGTCAGTGTGAGGGTCAAATGATTTTATTGCTGGATATAGGAAATACCAGAGTTAAGTGGCGTTTTGTCGATGGCACGACTCAAGCTGCTGGCTCTTGTCTATGTGAGTCTTTTCATTCTAGAAAGATTGGTGAGTTGATCGGACTACATAAGCTAACAAAGATATTTGTATCATGTGTAGGTCACGCTGATTTACTTGCTATGCTTAAGCTTCAGGCTGGTAGGTTGCAGTATGTGGTGGAGTCAGTAGAAGTCAGTAAAACGATGTTGGGTATTACGTTAGCGTATGAGGATGTTAGTCGTTTAGGAGTTGATAGGCCTTTGGCTATGATCGGTGCCTTTGACGGTCGTGGGGTGCTGGTAATTGATGCAGGTAGTGCAATAACTGCAGATTATATCAGTTGTGAGGGGGAGCATCTGGGTGGATATATTTTGCCTGGCTATGCAATGAGTCGTGAATTGTTTATTGATAAAACAGCTAGTGTGGGTGTGGTTGGGCGGCTGGGTTGTGATGCCTTAGGGAAAGATACGCAAGCATGTGTGGATAATGGTTTAAATTTGATGTTGAAATCTTTACTCGATGGATTGCTCATAAAGGGAAGGGGGTTGGGTATTGAGAGTTGTCTTGTGACTGGCGGAGATGCGGAGTTACTAAAAGGCCTGAGTGTAGGTGTTGTCGATTATAGGGAGAATTTAGTTCTGGATGGCTTATATAAGTATGCACAAAATGAGAATCAACGAAAAGGTGAAAAGGGATGAAGTGGCTGTTACTGATATTGCTGGTAGTGAATGCAGTGCTCTTTGTGGTTCAAATAAAAGAGGCGGAAAAGAAATCAATAGATGTACATTATGAGTCGGTAGGTGGCGCGGAAAAAATTAGCTTGCTAAATGAAGGTGTGCGTTCTCAAAATGAAAATAAAAGATGTGTCGTCATTGGAGAGGTTCAAGATGATGAGGTATTAGCTAAATTGACTGAGCATCTCAGGGCGGAAGGTGTAGAGTTTGATGTTAGGAGGAATAAAGAAAGCTTGGCATCACAGTTTTGGGTTTATACCAAAGGGCTCAATGAAGAGCAGACGAAAAAATTAAATCAGAAAAAAATTGACCACTATGTTGTGGCTGTGGGTGATGCGAAAGGGTTTGTTTCGCTTGGTTTGTTTGAAAATATTGATTTGGCTAAGGCCTTAGTCGGTGATTTGAAAAAAGCTGGAGTGGAGGCATTTATTAAAGAGCGAAATAAAACAAAACAGACCATATGGGTATCGTTCGCCATCACTGAAATATTAAACGAAAGGCAGGTAATTGAAGGCGTTCAAGCCTTGAATATAAATGTGGGTGAAATCAAAGAATTTTTTTGTAAAAGTATTGCATCTGAAAAATAGTTCACTTAGTATAGCGGCCTCTCGAAAAGAGGGTGTCGGGCTGGTGTAGCTCAGTCGGTAGAGCAACGCACTTGTAATGCGTAGGTCGGGGGTTCGATTCCGTCCACCAGCTCCATTTTTTCGAGGGTCTATAGGGTCGTTTACGATTCTAGCTAGGAGGGGTTCCCGAGTGGCCAAAGGGATCAGACTGTAAATCTGACGCGTAAGCTTCGGTGGTTCGAATCCACCCCCCTCCACCAGTTTTATGTGGCGGGTATCGTATAATGGCTATTACCTCAGCCTTCCAAGCTGATGATGTGGGTTCGATTCCCACTACCCGCTCCAAAGTAATTCGATGCTCATATAGCTCAGTCGGTAGAGCGCCACCTTGGTAAGGTGGAGGTCACCGGTTCAATTCCGGTTATGAGCTCCAGAGTAATAAGTATTTTTAATAGTTGTGTGTGGTCGAAGCTAGATTAAGCTGGCCGTGGCGCAGTGTCTGTAATCGAGCGATTTTTTGAGGAGATGTTCGGATGGCAAAAGAAAAATTTGAACGTAATAAACCGCACGTTAACGTTGGAACCATTGGGCACGTTGACCACGGCAAAACAACATTAACAGCAGCATTAACACGTGTATGTGCAGAAGTATTTGGTGGCGAGAAAGTTGATTTCGCCAACATCGATAATGCGCCAGAAGAAAGAGAGCGTGGTATTACCATCGCAACGTCGCATGTCGAGTATGATTCAAATGATCGTCATTATGCGCACGTTGACTGCCCAGGACACGCCGATTATGTGAAAAACATGATCACGGGTGCGGCGCAGATGGATGGTGCAATTCTAGTGTGTGGCGCGACTGATGGTCCTATGCCGCAAACACGTGAGCACATCTTGTTGTCACGTCAGGTAGGTGTTCCATTTATCGTTGTGTTCTTGAATAAAGCTGACTTGCTAGCTGAAGATTGTGGTGGTGCAGGTTCTGAAGAATATAACGAAATGTTAGAGCTAGTTGAAATGGAAATTCGTGAGTTGCTAGATACGTATGAATTCCCAGGTGATGATACACCAATCATTGCGGGTTCGGCGTTAATGGCGTTGAACGGTGAAGATGATAACGAGCTAGGTACTACAGCTGTTAAGAAGTTGGTTGAAGCACTAGATAGCTATATTCCAGAGCCAGAGCGTGCAGTTGATCAGCCTTTCCTAATGCCGGTAGAAGATGTTTTCTCTATCTCAGGTCGTGGTACGGTTGTAACAGGTCGTGTAGAGCGTGGCATCATCAAAGTTGGTGAAGAAATCGAAATTATCGGTATCCGTGAAACACAGAAGACAACCTGTACGGGTGTTGAAATGTTCCGTAAGTTGCTTGATGAAGGTCGTGCAGGTGAGAACGTTGGTGTGTTGTTACGTGGTACGAAGCGTGATGATGTAGAGCGTGGCCAAGTATTGTGTAAAGTTGGTTCTGTTAAGCCGCACACCAAGTTCGAAGCAGAAGTCTATATCTTGGGTAAAGATGAAGGTGGTCGTCATACGCCATTCTTTAAAGGTTATCGTCCACAGTTTTACTTCCGTACTACGGATGTAACGGGTGCATGTGAATTGCCAGAAGGTGTTGAAATGGTAATGCCTGGTGATAACGTACAGTTATCTGTTGCCCTGATTGCACCGATTGCAATGGAAGATGGTTTACGTTTCGCAATTCGTGAAGGTGGCCGAACTGTTGGTGCAGGTGTTGTTGCTAAAATTATTGAATAATTTTAGCTGAAGAATTGAAGGCAGCTTTGCTGCCTTCTTTTGTATAGGCCAGTAGCTCAATTGGCAGAGCAGCGGTCTCCAAAACCGCAGGTTGGGGGTTCGATTCCCTCCTGGCCTGCCACTTAGGTGGTTGGTTAACTTGGTAAGCATTAGATATGAATGCAAAAGTAGAAAGTGATAATAGTAGTGGCTTAGATTTAGTGAAGTGGGTTCTTGTCTTTGCGCTTGTGGCTGCTGGTGTTGTCGGTAATTACTATTTTGCTGCTGAGTCGTTGTTGTATCGAGTGCTTGCACTCTTAGTATTAGCAATAGCTGCAGTATGGATTTCTCTGCAGACTAGTAAAGGTAAATCCTTTGCGAAGTTGGTCTCGGAAGCTCGAATGGAAATTCGAAAGGTAATTTGGCCGACTAAACAAGAGTTGATGCAGACTACGCTCATTGTAGTTGTGTTTGTCTTATTGGTTGCATTAATTTTGTGGGGTGTTGACTCCCTGATTGGCTGGATAATATCTAGCATTATTGGTTGATGGGAGATATTTGAATGGCAAAGTCTTGGTATGTTGTTCATGCTTATTCGGGCTATGAAAAACAAGTGATGCGTTCGTTGATCGAGCAGGTGTCATTGAAAGGTCTTGAAGAAAAATTTGGAGATATACTTGTCCCGACAGAAGAAGTTGTCGAGATGAGAGATGGTAAGAAAAGAAAAAGCGAGCGAAAATTTTATCCTGGATATGTTTTAGTTCAGATGGATATGGATGACGAAGCTTGGCATTTGGTCAAGTCAACGCCGCGTGTTTTAGGATTTATTGGTGGTACAGCAGAAAAACCTGTTCCAATTACAGATCGTGAAGCGCAAACAATATTACAAAGAATAGAGACCGGTGCTGAAAAGCCCAGGCCTAAGACATTATTTGAAGCGGGTGAGATTGTTCGAGTTATTGACGGGCCATTTGCTGATTTTAATGGTGTGGTTGAAGAGGTTGACTACGAGAAAAGCAGAGTTAAGGTTGCTGTGCTTATATTCGGTCGATCAACGCCTGTTGAGCTTGAATTCGGTCAAGTCGAAAAAGATTAATTATTAAATTTAGTAACCCATCTAAAGATGGGTTTTTTTGTCAATATGGGGAGCTCATTGTGAGCGTCATTACCCAAGGAGTTATAGAATGGCTAAAAAGATAAGTGCATATATAAAGCTGCAAGTGGCAGCTGGTAAGGCTAATCCAAGCCCGCCAGTTGGTCCAGCACTTGGTCAGCACGGCGTAAATATCATGGAGTTTTGTAAAGCGTTTAATGCGCAGACTCAAGGTATGGAGCCAGGACTTCCTATCCCAGTTGTGATTTCTGTTTATACAGACAAGAGCTTCACTTTTGTAATGAAAACGCCACCTGCTTCAATTCTTTTGAAGAAAGCAGCGGGCATCAAAAGTGGTAGTGGCAAGCCTAATACGGACAAAGTGGGTAACGTGTCCCGCGAGCAGTTAGAAGAGATTGCAAAAATGAAAGAGCCTGATTTGAATGCAGGTGATCTTGATGCTGCTGTGCGCATCATTGCAGGAACTGCAAGAAGTATGGGTCTTACAACTGAGGGCGTAAACTAATGGCTAAGTTAACTAAACGTCAAAAACTAATTAATGAAAAAGTAGAAGCCGGCAAAGCGTACAGTATTGAAGATGCATGTGCCTTGTTAGCAGAGCTTTCCAGTAACGTTAAGTTTAAAGAATCTATCGACATCGCTGTTAATCTAGGTGTGGACGCACGTAAATCAGATCAAGCTGTTCGTGGTTCAACTGTATTACCTAATGGTACGGGCAAGTCTGTTCGTGTTGCAGTATTCACTCAAGGTGAAAATGCTGAAAAAGCTAAAGAAGCGGGTGCTGATGTAGTCGGTATGGATGATTTAGCAGCCGAAGTTAAAAAAGGTAATATGGACTTTGATGTCGTCATTGCTTCGCCAGACGCAATGCGAGTTGTGGGTCAGTTAGGTCAGATTCTTGGTCCTCGTGGTTTAATGCCAAACCCAAAAGTGGGTACTGTAACGCCTGATGTGGCGACAGCGGTTAAGAATGCAAAGGCTGGTCAGGTTCGTTATAGAACAGACAAGAACGGTATTATTCATACTATCGTGGGTAATGTTGATTTTTCAGCGGATGCGATTAAAGCCAATATCGAAGCCTTATTAGCTGACTTGAAGAAAGCTAAGCCTTCTTCAGCGAAAGGTGTTTATATGAAGAAAGTAACGCTTTCTTCTACTATGGGCCCAGGTCTGGTAATTGATCAGAGCTCTATAGCAATTTAATTTTGATACTCTGGTATCAAAACTTTGGAGTCTAGGCTTTGCC
Organism: Oleiphilus sp.; assembly: GCA_048058835.1. Taxonomy (GTDB): domain Bacteria; phylum Pseudomonadota; class Gammaproteobacteria; order Pseudomonadales; family Oleiphilaceae; genus PZPK01. The sequence continues at coordinate 58,997 of JBLLNS010000007.1, read as the reverse complement.
TGGACTGTCAAAGACCGCAGGTGTTAATTTATTAACTTAATTTCCTGCGCAGACGGTGTGCAGACTCTCTTAAGTGAGTAGAAAAACCGCCGTAGGTCGCCTAGCAATAGGTGGAAGTAAGTGGTCGGGAAACCGACTTTCCTAAGGAGATAACCAATGGCAATTGGCCTCGAAGACAAAAAAGCGATCGTCGCTGAAGTCAACGAAGTTGCTAGCGGTGCTTTATCTGTTGTGCTAGCAGATTATCATGGCGTTGATGCTAATGATTTAACTGGTTTGCGCAAGAGTGCTCGTGAAGGCGGAGTATATCTTCGTGTCGTTCGAAACACGTTAGCAAAACGTGCGGTAGAAGGGACCGAGTTTGAATGTTTAAAAGACGTGTTGGTTGGCCCAACAGTTCTTGCCTTTTCATTAGAAGATCCAGGTGCTGCTGCACGCTTATTAAAAGATTTTTCTAAAGAAAAGAAAGCATTCGAAATTAAAGCACTTGCAGTTGGTGGTGAACTATTGGGTGCAGATCAAATTGATCGCCTCGCTAAGCTTCCTACACGTCATCAGGCGTTGGGTATGTTGGCAGCGGTTACTTTGGCGCCTGTGACAAAACTTGCAAGAACTTTCAACGATATTCCATCGAAAGTTACTCGTGTAGTGGCGGCAGTTCGCGATCAGAAACAAGACGCAGCTTAATAATTTTTTTACTAAATTTAGGAGATAAAGGGCATGGCTCTATCTAAAGATGATATTTTAAACGCGATTGCAGAAATGAGCGTTATGGACGTTGTTGCACTAGTTGAAGCAATGGAAGAAAAGTTCGGCGTATCAGCTGCTGCTGCAGTTGCTGCTGCTCCTGCTGCTGCTGGTGATGCTGGCGCAGCTGCTGAAGAGAAGACTGAATTTGACGTCGTTCTTACTTCTGCAGGCGATAAGAAAGTTAACGTTATCAAAGCAGTTCGTGCAATTACAGGTCTTGGCCTGAAAGAAGCGAAAGCAATGGTTGACGGCGCACCTTCAACAGTTAAAGAAGGCGCAAGCAAAGATGATGCTGAAGCGGCTAAGAAAGAACTTGAGGAAGCTGGCGCGTCAGTTGAAATCAAGTAATTTTGCTTCAGAAGTTATTTATGTTCAGATGACTGAATGTTAAGTAACTAAAGGAATTGGCTGGTAGTTATCACTGCCGGCCTTTTTCTGTTATTAGATAAAAAAATTATTCAATTATATGCAGTGTATGTAAATATCCATGAACTGGCGTCTTTACAGAGCATAGTCAAAATCAAGTCGGTGTCAAACCGAGAGAATTTTTAGACCATTAAGTCAAAAAACTGGGGAATATAGATGACCTACTCGTATACAGAGAAAAAGCGAATTCGTAAAGAATTTGGGGTGTTACCCACCGTAATGGACGTGCCCTATCTTTTGTCTATTCAGTTAGACTCATATTTAAGCTTTTTACAGAGTGAGAGTGATCCTGATGCTCGGGATGATGTTGGTTTGCATGCAGCTTTTAAATCAGTTTTTCCAATTGTTAGTTTTTCAGGCAATGCAGCCCTTGAGTATGTTAGCTACCGTCTAGGTGAGCCAGCTTTTGATGTTAAGGAGTGTATTCAGCGTGGCGTTACTTATGCTGCTCCATTGCGCGTCAAGGTTCGTCTGATCATTTACGACAAAGAATCTTCAAATAAAGCAATTAAAGATATTAAAGAGCAAGAAGTATATATGGGTGAAATGCCTCTAATGACGAAAAACGGTACTTTCGTTGTTAATGGTACAGAACGTGTCATTGTTTCACAGCTCCACCGTTCACCAGGCGTATTTTTTGACCATGATAAAGGTAAGACCCATTCATCAGGCAAGCTATTACATTCGGCTAGAGTTATTCCTTATCGTGGTTCATGGTTAGACTTCGAGTTTGACCCAAAAGACAATGTATTTGTTCGAATTGACAGAAGAAGAAAACTTCCTGCGTCAATTTTACTAAGAGCGCTGGGTTTTGAAACTCAGGAAATCTTAGAAATGTTTTTTGAAACAAGCTCATTCCAGCTTTCTGATGATGCTTGTAAGTTAGAGCTAGTGCCTTCAAGGTTACGTGGTGAATTAGCTAGCTTTGAAATTAAAGATGAAGCCGGTAAGGTGATCGTTGAAGAAGGTCGTCGAATTACCGCACGTCATATCCGTCAGTTAGAAAAGCTTGGTCAGTACCTAGAAGTACCTAAAGAGTACCTCTACGGTAAAGTTACAGCAAAAGACCTGATCAATGAAGAAACTGGTGAGATCATACTCGAATGTAATACTGAGCTTACCGAAGAAAGCGTTGATATTATGCTGGAAGCGGGTGTGAGCTCTTTTGAAACAATTTATACCAATGAATTGGATTGTGGTCCGTTCATGTCAGAAACATTACGTGTAGATCCTACAAGCAACCAGCTTGAAGCTTTGGTTGAGATTTACCGAATGATGCGCCCAGGCGAGCCACCTACAAAAGACTCTGCTGAAAACCTATTTAAGAACTTGTTCTTTACGCCAGAGCGTTATGATCTATCTGCAGTGGGTCGCATGAAGTTCAACCGTCGTATCGGCCGGGCGGATGAGACCGGTGATGGTGTCTTGTCTCAAGAAGATATTATCGCTGTTCTGAAAACATTGATCGATATTCGTAACGGTAAAGGTGAAGTTGATGATATCGATCATCTCGGTAACCGTCGTATTCGATCGGTTGGCGAAATGGCAGAAAACCAGTTTAGAGTCGGTTTGGTTCGAGTAGAAAGAGCTGTTCGTGAGCGCTTAAGTATGGCTGAATCAGACGGTTTGATGCCGCAAGATTTAATTAATGCTAAGCCAGTCGCTGCTGCGGTTAAAGAGTTCTTCGGCTCAAGCCAGTTGTCTCAATTTATGGATCAAAACAACCCACTCTCAGAGGTCACTCATAAGCGACGTGTCTCTGCTTTAGGCCCTGGTGGTTTGACAAGAGAGCGAGCAGGTTTTGAAGTTCGTGACGTTCACCCAACCCATTATGGTCGAGTTTGTCCGATTGAAACGCCTGAAGGTCCAAACATTGGTTTGATTAACTCTTTGGCAACGTATGCGCGTACCAATTCTTTCGGCTTTCTTGAGAGTCCATATAGAAAAGTAGTGGATAGCGTAGTAACCGATGATATTGAGTACTTATCAGCCATTGAAGAAAGTAACTTTGTTATTGCACAGGCAAGCGCTACTGTTGATGAAGCGGGTAAATTGGTCGAAGAGTTGGTTAACGTTCGACATAAAAATGAATTTACTGTGACGCCACCAGAGAAAGTTAATTATATGGATGTTTCGCCAAGACAGGTTGTATCTGTTGCGGCATCGCTGATTCCATTCCTTGAGCACGATGATGCTAACCGTGCCTTGATGGGCTCAAACATGCAACGTCAGGCAGTTCCAACTTTGAAGGCTGAGAAGCCACTTGTTGGTACAGGTATCGAACGTATTGTTGCGCAAGATTCCGGTGTTTGTGTTGTAGCCGATCGTGGTGGTGTTATAGAGCGTGTCGATGCTGGCAGAATCGTTGTTCGAGTAAACGATGAAGAAACAGCGCAAGGCGACGCCGGTGTAGATATTTACAACCTAACTAAATATGTTCGGTCAAACCAGAATACCTGTATTAATCAGCAGCCATTGGTTAGCCAAGGTGATGTCATTGCTCGTGGTGATGTTCTAGCGGATGGTCCATCCGTTGATATGGGTGAATTAGCGCTTGGGCAAAATATGCGTATCGCGTTTATGCCTTGGAATGGTTATAACTTTGAGGATTCTATCTTAGTATCTGAGCGCGTTGTTCAGGAAGATCGTTTCACAACAATCCATATTCAAGAGTTAACCTGTGTCGCTCGTGATACCAAATTAGGTAGTGAAGATATCACCGCTGATATACCTAATGTTGGTGAAAGTGCGCTATCCAAACTTGATGAGTCTGGTATTGTTTATATCGGCGCCGAAGTAGGTGCTGGTGATATTCTAGTGGGTAAAGTGACACCTAAAGGCGAAACGCAATTAACCCCTGAAGAAAAACTGCTAAGAGCAATTTTTGGCGAGAAAGCGTCAGATGTTAAAGATACTTCATTGCGTGTTTCTTCTGGTACACGTGGTACCGTCATCGATGTTCAAGTCTTCACCAGAGACGGTGTGGAAAAAGATCAACGTTCAAAAGATATTCAAAACGATCAGTTGAATCAGTTTAGAAAAGATCTAAAAGACGAGTATCGAATTGTCTTAGGTGCAACATTTGAGCGACTCACTAAAACCTTATCAGGCAATGCCGTTATTTCTGCACCTGGCCTTAAGAAAGGTGATTTGATTACCGAAGAATACTTAAAAGGTCTTGAGAGTAGTGATTGGTTCAATATCAGAATGTCGGATGACGGCCTAAACGACACGCTTGAAAAAGCTGAGGCACAGCTTGAAGAGCGTCGCAAAGATCAAGAAGCCCGTTTCGAAGTTAAGAAAAACAAACTTCAAACAGGTGATGATTTAGCACCAGGTGTTCTTAAAATTGTTAAGGTTTATGTCGCCATTAAGCGTCGTATTCAGCCAGGTGATAAGATGGCTGGTCGACATGGTAACAAGGGTGTTATCTCCGTCATTATGCCAGTTGAAGATATGCCTTATGATGAGTTTGGTAACCCTGTCGATATCGTTCTGAATCCGCTCGGTGTTCCATCGCGAATGAACGTTGGTCAGGTTCTCGAAACTCACCTAGGCTGCGCGGCTAAAGGTTTGGGTAAGAAAATTGATTTAATGCTAAAAGAGCAGCGTAAAGTCGAAGATATTCGATCTTTATTGGATCAAATCTATAACGGTGTCGCTGAGAAAAAAGAAGCGCTTGATACCTTAACTGATACTGAAATTCTAGAGCTTGCAAATAATCTACGTGAAGGTGTGCCAATGGCGACGCCAGCATTCGATGGTGCTAAAGAGCCGCAGATTAAAGAGCTACTACGTCTAGCAGGTCTTGATGATAGTGGCCAGGTTCAACTTTACGATGGTCGTACTGGTGATGCGTTTGATCGACCTGTGACGGTTGGTTACATGTATATCTTGAAACTTAATCACTTGATTGATGACAAGATGCATGCCCGTTCAACTGGTTCATATAGTCTTGTTACTCAGCAGCCATTGGGTGGTAAAGCTCAGTTTGGTGGTCAGCGATTTGGTGAGATGGAGGTTTGGGCACTTGAAGCATATGGTGCTGCCTATACCTTGCAGGAAATGTTGACGGTGAAATCGGATGACGTAGCTGGTCGTACCAAGATGTATAAAAACATCGTTGATGGTGATCATCGAATGGAGCCAGGTATGCCGGAGTCCTTCAATGTTCTTGTTAAAGAAATACGTTCGCTTGGTATTGATATCGAGCTTGAGACTGAATAATTCAGGCGATCCAATAGTATAAGCGGAGGCGGACACCAACGAGGTGTCCGCGGATATATCACTCCAAATGGAGCATTAAGCGATGAAAGATTTATTAAATCTACTAAAAAACCAAAATCAGAATCAGGAATTTGACTCGATTCGCATCGGCCTATCTTCACCAGAAATGATCCGTTCTTGGTCATACGGCGAAGTTAAAAAGCCTGAAACAATTAACTACCGTACTTTCAAGCCAGAAAGAGACGGTCTATTTTGTGCCAAGATATTTGGTCCTATCAAGGACTACGAATGTCTATGTGGCAAATATAAGAGATTGAAGCACCGCGGTGTTATTTGTGAGAAGTGTGGTGTTGAGGTAGCTTTAGCTAGTGTGCGTCGTGACCGTATGGCACACATCGAATTAGCCAGCCCTGTTGCGCATATCTGGTTTTTGAAGTCCTTGCCTTCACGTATCGGCATGCTTCTTGATATGACGCTTCGTGATATTGAGCGTGTTCTGTACTTTGAGTCATACATGGTGGTTGATCCAGGTATGAGTACGCTTGAGCAAGGTCAATTGCTAAGTGATGAGCAATATTATGAAGCATTAGAAGAGTTTGGCGATGAGTTTGATGCCAAAATGGGTGCAGAAGCTATTCAAGCTATGCTACAAAGTATCGATCTTGAAGAAGAAATTGCACGCTTAAGAGAAGAGATTCCAGCGACAAATTCTGAAACTAAAATTAAGAAGCTCTCAAAGCGACTTAAACTACTAGAATCATTCCATAGTTCAGGTAATAACCCTGAGTGGATGATCCTAAAAGTATTACCTGTACTTCCGCCAGATTTGCGACCTCTTGTACCGCTTGATGGTGGTCGATTTGCGACCTCAGACTTAAACGATTTATACCGTCGTGTGATAAACCGTAACAATCGTTTGAAGAGACTATTGGAGCTAAGTGCGCCAGATATTATCGTCCGAAATGAAAAACGTATGCTGCAGGAGTCTGTGGATGCGTTATTGGATAACGGTCGCCGTGGTCGAGCAATTACTGGCTCAAACAAACGTCCATTAAAATCTTTGGCTGACATGATCAAAGGTAAGCAGGGTCGTTTCCGTCAAAACCTTCTTGGTAAGCGTGTTGATTACTCGGGTCGTTCCGTTATCGTTGTTGGCCCAAGCTTACGCCTGCACCAGTGTGGTTTGCCTAAGAAAATGGCGCTTGAGCTATTTAAGCCTTTCATTTTTTCTAAGCTTGAACATCGCGGTTTAGCAACCACAATTAAAGCTGCGAAGAAAATGGTCGAGCGAGAAACGCCTGAAGTTTGGGATATTCTTGCTGAAGTTATTCGCGAACATCCGGTTATGTTGAACCGTGCACCAACACTTCACCGTTTGGGTATTCAGGCATTTGAGCCGGTCTTAATTGAAGGTAAAGCTATCCAGCTTCACCCATTGGTCTGTGCTGCTTACAACGCTGACTTTGACGGTGACCAAATGGCTGTTCACGTGCCATTAACCTTAGAAGCGCAGTTAGAAGCCCGTGCTCTTATGATGTCGACAAATAACATCTTGGCACCGGCAAGTGGCGAACCAATCATTGTACCGTCTCAAGATGTCGTACTTGGTTTGTACTATATGACTCGAGCGCGCGTTAATGTCCTTGGTGAAGGGATGGTTTTCTCAGATATCAAAGAAGTGCAGCGTGCATTCGGTGCTAAAAAAGTTCACTTACAAGCTAAGGTCAAAGTCCGTTTAACTGAAAACGTTTACCAAGAAGATGGTTCAACCAAGACAACGACATCGATTGTTGATACAACCGTTGGTCGTGCTATGTTGTTTGAAATTCTACCCAAAGGGCTTCCGTTTGAAATTGTTAACCGTCCTATGGTTAAGAAGGCAATTTCTAAGTTGATCAATACGGCATATCGTGTATGTGGATTGAAAGACACGGTTATTTTTGCTGACCAACTTATGTATATGGGCTTCTCTCAAGCAACCTTCTCTGGTTCCTCGATCGGTGTTAACGATTTCGTCATTCCAGATGAAAAATACACCATTATCGACGCAGCGCATGATGAAGTGAAAGAGATTGAAACACAGTTTGCTTCCGGTCTGTTAACGCACGGTGAGAAGTACAATAAGGTTATCGATATCTGGGCGAGAGCGAACGATAAAGTCGCGAAAGCGATGATGGATAACTTAGGTAAAGAAGAAGTATTCGATAAAGAAGGCAATGCTGTTGATCAAGATTCCTTCAACTCTGTCTTTATGATGGCGGATTCTGGCGCAAGGGGTTCAGCTGCACAGATTAGACAGCTCGCCGGTATGCGTGGTCTGATGGCTAAGCCGGATGGTTCTATTATCGAGACGCCGATTACCGCTAACTTCCGTGAAGGCTTGAACGTACTCCAGTACTTTATTTCTACTCACGGTGCGCGTAAGGGTCTAGCAGATACCGCACTGAAGACGGCTAACTCTGGTTACTTAACGCGTCGTCTTGTTGATGTTGCGCAAGACTTGGTGGTCACCATGGATGATTGTGGTACTAGCGAAGGCTTGTTAATGACGCCGCTTATTGAAGGTGGTGACGTAGTTGTGCCATTGGGTGATCGAGTATTAGGTCGTGTTGCTGCAAAGGATATTTTTGCACCGGGCGATACTGATAACGCGGTACTTCCTGTTGGTACCTTCCTTGATGAAACGAAAGTTGGCGAGCTGGAAGCGGCTGGTGTCGATGAAGTTTGGGTAAGATCGGCTATCACTTGTGATACGCGTCATGGCGTTTGTGCAATGTGTTATGGTCGCGACTTGGCTCGTGGTCATATCGTTAACAAGGGTGAAGCTGTAGGTGTTATCGCTGCACAATCGATCGGTGAGCCGGGTACACAGTTAACCATGCGTACGTTCCACATTGGTGGTGCAGCATCTAGATCGTCTGCTGTGGATAATATTCAAGTTAAGCATGGTGGTAAAATTAGACTTCATAATATGAAGTCGATTGAGCGTAAAGACGGTTGTCTAGTTGTGACGTCACGTTCCTCTGCTCTAGCAGTGGCTGATGAGCATGGTCGTGAGCGTGAGTGGTATAAATTGCCATACGGTGCAGTGATTACTGCGAAAGATGGTGATCAAGTTGCTGCAGGCGCGGTTGTTGCAAAATGGGATCCGCATACTCACCCAATCATTACCGAAACTGGTGGTAAAGCACAGTTTGTCGGTATGGAAGAAGGGATTACGGTTAGAACACAAACTGATGAGCTAACGGGTCTTTCAAATATACAAATTATCGATCCAAAAGATCGACCTTCATCAGGCAAAGATGTTAGGCCAATGGTCCAGCTTCTAGATGAAAAAGGTGAGAGCGTAACGCTTCCGGGTACTGATACACCTATTCAAGTATTCCTACCTGCAAACGCATTACTTAATATGCGAAATGGCGACAATCTAGAGGTTGGTGATGTCTTGGCTCGTATTCCACAAGAATCATCGAAGACGCGTGATATTACCGGTGGTCTTCCAAGGGTTGCTGATTTATTTGAAGCGCGTAAGCCAAAAGAGCCATCAATACTTGCAGAAATAAGCGGTGTTGTGAGCTTTGGTAAAGAGACAAAAGGTAAGAAGCGTTTAATTATCACGCCGAAAGATGGATCTGATCCTTATGAAGCGTTGATTCATAAATATCGCCAATTAAACATCTTTGAGGGTGAGACGGTCGAAAAGGGTGAGGTTATTTCTGATGGCCCATCTAATCCGCACGATATTTTACGCTTGTTAGGTGTTGTAGAGTTGTCTAAATACATCACCAATGAAGTGCAAGATGTCTATCGTTTACAGGGTGTTGTTATTAACGATAAGCACATTGAAGTCATCGTTAGACAGATGCTACGTAAAGTAGAAATTACTCAGTCCGGTGATACCGAGCTTATCAAAGGTGATCAGGTTGAGTACGTGAAGTTCCTTGAAGCCAATGAAGCGGCAGATGCGACTGATAGAATGCCAGCGCAGTGTGAACGTTTGCTCTTAGGTATAACTAAAGCATCCTTGGCAACTGAATCGTTTATTTCTGCGGCATCGTTCCAGGAAACGACTCGGGTACTGACAGAAGGTGCTGTAACGGGTAAACGCGATTATTTACGTGGCCTTAAAGAGAACGTTGTGGTGGGTAGACTTATTCCTGCGGGTACTGGTCTTGCTTATCATAGTGAGCGAAAACGTAAAAAAGAAGGTCGTGAATTACGTGGAAATGATGAAGGCTTAGGCGTAAGTGCACAAGATGTTGTCGCAGCATTAAGTGCGGAGCTTAATAAGCAATAAGCTTTCCAGAAATCTGGCAATAGTAAACTGGTGAACAAAAAATCAACAGTTTACTTGACAGCTTGAGGGGCTGTCTTTAGACTCCGCCCCTCACTATTATGGTGCCTATATTATAGGTGCTTTGTTTGTACTATGAATTTAATGGAGTTTGCTTACATGGCAACGATTAATCAGTTGGTGCGTAAGCCTCGTAAACGTGTTGTTGCGAAAAGTGACGTACCTGCGTTACAGGCTTGTCCTCAGCGTCGCGGCGTTTGTACTCGCGTTTATACAACTACCCCTAAAAAGCCTAACTCAGCTTTAAGAAAGGTATGTCGTGTACGTTTGACAAATGGTTACGAGGTTACATCTTATATCGGTGGTGAAGGCCATAACTTACAAGAGCACAGTGTTGTTCTTATTCGTGGTGGTCGTGTTAAAGATTTGCCGGGTGTTCGTTATCACACAGTTCGTGGTAGCTTGGATACTTCTGGTGTTGCAAATCGTAAACAGGCACGCTCGAAGTACGGTGCTAAGAGACCAAAAGGCTAAAAGTTAATTTAGCTTTTTAGATACATAAATTGAAATTAGTTAGAGGATAAGAGTAAGGCTAAGCGAATGCTTAGACGGACCTGAAGACCTTTAATACTTAAAGAGGGCTTATCATGCCAAGAAGAAGAGTTGCCGCCAAACGCGAAATACTTCCAGATCCAAAGTTCGGAAGTCAGTTATTGGCTAAGTTTATGAACCACGTAATGGTTCACGGAAAAAAATCAGTTGCAGAAAAAATTGTTTATGGTGCGCTTGATACGGTTGCACAAAAATCAAACCAAGATCCTTTAGAGTTGTTTGATAAGGCGCTTGAAGCGATTCAGCCGATGGTTGAGGTTAAGTCCCGTCGAGTTGGTGGTGCGACTTATCAAGTTCCTGTTGAGGTGCGTCCATCTCGTCAAATGGCGCTTTCAATGCGTTGGTTGGTTGAATACTCACGTAAGCGTGGCGAGAAGTCTATGGCTTTGAGGCTTGCAGGTGAAATTCTTGATGCGGCCGAAGGTAAGGGTGCTGCAGTTAAGAAGCGTGAAGATGTCCATAAAATGGCAGAAGCAAACAAAGCATTTTCTCACTATCGATTCTAAGTTTACTTTGTTTGATATGGCCTGCAATTTAGCAGGCCTTTTTCGGTTTAAGAGGTCTAAAAGTGGCAAGAAAAACACCTATCGCTAAGTATAGAAATATTGGGATCTGTGCTCACGTTGATGCTGGAAAAACAACAACAACGGAGCGGGTTCTTTTTTATACTGGTCTGTCTCACAAGATTGGTGAGGTGCATGATGGTGCGGCCACGATGGATTGGATGGAGCAAGAGCAGGAGCGTGGTATTACGATTACCTCTGCTGCGACTACTTGCTTCTGGTCAGGCATGCAGCAGCAGTTTGACCAACATAGAATTAATATTATTGATACGCCAGGGCATGTTGACTTCACCATTGAGGTTGAAAGGTCGCTTCGAGTTTTGGATGGCGCGGTGGTCGTCTTGTGCGGATCCAGTGGTGTGCAGCCTCAAACAGAAACAGTGTGGCGGCAAGCAAACAAATACGAGGTGCCCCGCCTTGTTTTTGTCAACAAGATGGATCGTACTGGCGCGGATTATATGTCCGTGGTCGAGCAGTTGAAAGAGCGTCTAGGAGCGACAGCTGTTCCTTTACAGATGACGATAGGCGCTGAAGAGCATTTTTCGGGCGTTGTTGACTTGATCAAAATGAAGTCGATCATTTGGAATGATGCTGATCAAGGAATGACTTTTGAGTACGCCGATGTTCCTGAAGGTATTCTTGCTGAATGTCAGGAGATGCGTGATTTTCTTGTGGAGTCAGCAGCTGAAGCGACTGATGAGTTGATGGAGAAGTACTTAGAAGGTGAAGAGCTTTCTGAGCAGGAGATTAAAGCAGGTATCCGTCTCAGGACGCTTCGGAATGAGATTGTGCCGGTTGTTGGTGGCTCTGCGTTCAAAAATAAAGGCGTTCAGGCGATGCTGGATGCTGTTATAGATTATCTTCCTTCCCCTACAGAAGTTAAGCCTATTGAGGGTTTGGTTGGTGAAGATGTCTATGAAATAAGAAAAGCTGATGATTCAGAGCCTTTTTCGGCATTGGCTTTTAAGATTGCAACAGACCCTTTCGTCGGTACACTCACGTTTTTTAGGGTTTATTCTGGGCAGTTAAAGTCAGGCGATGCGGTCTACAATCCGGTCAAAGGTAAGAAAGAGCGTGTTGGTCGAATGGTCCAGATGCATGCAAATGATCGTGAAGAGATTAAGGAAGTCTTGGCTGGGGATATAGCAGCAGGTATAGGTTTCAAAGATGTAACGACCGGGGATACTTTGTGTGCTTTTGAGCATAAAATTACCCTTGAAAGAATGGAATTTCCAGAGCCTGTTATTTCGGTGGCGGTTGAGCCTAAGACGCAGGCGGATCAAGAAAAGATGGGCGTTGCGCTTGGCAAGTTAGCGCAAGAGGATCCATCGTTTAAAGTTAAGACGGATGAAGAGACGGGTCAGACCATTATATCGGGTATGGGTGAGCTTCATTTAGATATTATTGTTGATCGTATGCGGCGCGAGTTTAGTGTTGAGGCGAATATCGGTAACCCTCAAGTTGCATATCGGGAAGCGATTAAGAATGTATGTGATATCGAAGGTAAGTTTGTTCGGCAGTCCGGAGGGCGTGGGCAGTATGGTCATGTCCATATCAAGTTTGAACCTAAGCAAGATTTAGCTGAAGGTTTAGAGTTTGTTAACGAGATAGTTGGTGGTACGGTTCCTAAAGAATATATTCCTGCTGTTGAGAAAGGTATTGCAGAGCAGATGCAGAATGGTGTGTTGGCTGGTTTCCCGTTATTAGGTTTAAAAGCGACCTTGTATGATGGTTCCTTTCATGATGTCGATTCAAATGAAATGGCTTTTAAGATCGCAGCGAGTATGGCGACCAAGCAGTTGGCGCAACAAGGTGGTGCGGTATTGCTTGAGCCAATCATGAAAGTGGAAGTAGTCACGCCGGAAGAAAATATGGGTGATGTTGTTGGTGACCTAAATCGTCGTCGCGGTTTAATACAGGGTATGGATGACTGTGCGTCAGGAAAGATTGTTGATGCAGAAGTGCCGCTCTCTGAGATGTTTGGATATGCTACCGATCTTCGGTCAGCGACCCAAGGTCGGGCTACCTATGCAATGGAGTTCTTAAAATATGCAGAGGCATCTAAAAGTGTGTCTGACATGATAATCAATAGATAAAGAAAAGGGGAAAACCTGTGGCAAAAGAAAAATTTGAACGTAATAAACCGCACGTTAACGTTGGAACCATTGGGCACGTTGACCACGGCAAAACAACATTAACAGCAGCATTAACACGTGTATGTGCAGAAGTATTTGGTGGCGAGAAAGTTGATTTCGCTAACATTGATAATGCGCCAGAAGAAAGAGAACGTGGTATTACCATCGCAACGTCGCATGTCGAGTATGATTCAAATGATCGTCACTATGCGCACGTTGACTGCCCAGGACACGCCGATTATGTGAAAAACATGATCACAGGTGCGGCGCAGATGGACGGTGCAATTCTAGTGTGTGGCGCGACTGATGGTCCTATGCCGCAAACACGTGAGCACATCTTGTTGTCACGTCAGGTAGGTGTTCCATTTATCGTTGTGTTCTTGAATAAGGCTGACTTGCTGGCTGAAGATTGTGGTGGTGCAGGTTCTGAAGAATATAACGAAATGTTAGAGCTAGTTGAAATGGAAATTCGTGAGTTGCTAGATACGTATGAATTCCCAGGTGATGATACACCAATCATTGCGGGTTCGGCGTTAATGGCGTTGAACGGTGAAGATGATAACGAGCTAGGTACTACAGCTGTTAAGAAGTTGGTTGAAGCACTAGATAGCTATATTCCAGAGCCAGAGCGTGCAGTTGATCAGCCTTTCCTAATGCCGGTAGAAGATGTTTTCTCTATCTCAGGTCGTGGTACGGTTGTAACAGGTCGTGTAGAGCGTGGCATCATCAAAGTTGGTGAAGAAATCGAAATTATCGGTATCCGTGAAACACAGAAGACAACCTGTACGGGTGTTGAAATGTTCCGTAAGTTGCTTGATGAAGGTCGAGCAGGTGAGAACGTTGGTGTGTTGTTACGTGGTACGAAGCGTGATGATGTAGAGCGTGGCCAAGTATTGTGTAAAGTTGGTTCTGTTAAGCCGCACACCAAGTTCGAAGCAGAAGTCTATATCTTGGGTAAAGATGAAGGTGGTCGTCATACGCCATTCTTTAAAGGTTACCGTCCACAGTTTTACTTCCGTACTACGGATGTAACGGGTGCATGTGAATTGCCAGAAGGTGTTGAAATGGTAATGCCTGGTGATAACGTACAGTTATCTGTTGCCCTGATTGCACCGATTGCAATGGAAGATGGTTTACGTTTCGCAATTCGTGAAGGTGGCCGAACTGTTGGTGCAGGTGTTGTTGCTAAAATTATTGAATGATTTTTAGTAGCTGAGAAGGGGGTCGCATAAGCGGCCCTTTTTTGTCATTGAAAGCTCAATTATTTATCGGGAGTTTGGTTGACACGGTTGTTCGTAATACGTACAATGCGGCTCCTTTTTTATACAGCTGCCTCTTGCTTTGGCGAGGGCTAACACTGGAGTTTTGGTAAAAATGCAAAGCCAAAAAATCAGAATCAGACTTAAAGCTTTTGATTACCGTCTGATCGATCAGTCAACACAAGAAATTGTGGAAACAGCGAAGAGAACTGGCGCGCAAGTTCGTGGCCCAATTCCTCTTCCTACGAAGAAAGAAAGGTTTACAGTTTTGATTTCTCCTCACGTAAATAAAGATGCGCGTGATCAGTACGAAATTCGTACTCATAAGAGAATGATGGATATTGTAGAGCCTACAGAAAAAACTGTAGATGCGCTTATGAAACTAGACTTGGCCGCGGGCGTAGATGTCCAGATCAGTCTTGGTTAATTCAACTCGATAAAATGAGTTGGTCCAGTCAGAAAAGGCTGGAAAGTGTAACTACCTAATTTTAGGGCCATAGAGGGTGAGAGCCCCGTACACTTAGAGGTGAAAAATGGCAATTGGTTTAATTGGCCGAAAGGCAGGCATGACTCGAGTCTTTACAGATGAGGGTGTGTCCATTCCTGTTACGGTTGTAGAAGTTGAAAATAACCGTATCACACAGGTACGTACCGAAGAAGTTGATGGGTATCGTGCTATTCAAGTTACTGTAGGCGCTCGTAAAGCGTCACGAGTTTCTAAAGCGGCAGCAGGGCATTACGCTAAAGCGGGTGTTGAAGCGGGTCGAGGTCTTTGGGAATTTCGTTTGGGTGCTGGTGAGGGCGAAGAGCTTAAAGCTGGTGACTCAATTGAAGCGACAATCTTTGAAGCGGGTCAAATAATTGATGTGACCGGTCAGTCTAAAGGTAAAGGCTTTCAAGGTGGCGTAAAGCGTTGGAATTTCCAGATGCAAGACGCAACACATGGTAACTCTCTTTCTCATAGAGCACCTGGCTCTATTGGTCAGTGTCAAACTCCTGGTCGTGTTTTTAAAGGCAAGAAGATGGCGGGTCACATGGGTGCTGAACAAGTTACTGTTCAGAGCCTAGAAGTTGTTCGAGTGGATGCAGAAAGAAACCTTATATTGGTTAAAGGCTCTGTCCCTGGTGCAACTGGTTCAGACGTCATTGTCAAACCAGCAGTGAAGGCTTAAGGGGATTGCTATGGAATTAACAGTTACAGGTTCAAAGAGCGGTTCTGTTGCAGTTTCTGATGCAACGTTTTCGCGAGAGTTTAATGAGTCATTGGTGCACCAGGTTGTTACTGCTTATATGGCAGCAGCGCGTCAAGGTACACGAGCTCAGCTGACTCGCTCAGAAGTTAGTGGTGGCGGTAAGAAACCTTGGAAGCAGAAAGGTTCTGGTCGTGCACGTGCTGGCACAATTAGAAGTCCAATCTGGCGTTCAGGTGGTGTTACGTTTGCTGCAAAGCCTCAAGACTTTTCTCAAAAAGTAAACAGAAAAATGTATCGTGCAGCAATGCAGGTGATTTTGTCTGAGTTGGTTCGTCAAGAACGTCTAGTCGTTGTTGAAAACATGACAGTTGCTGAGCCAAAAACAAAAGTATTAAGTGCGATGCTTAAAGAGCAGGGCTTGCTCGATAGTACCCTGATTATTTCAGAAGAACTCGATACAAATCTTTTCTTGGCATCAAGAAATATTCCAAAGACTGATGTCCGTGATGCAGCAGCGATTGACCCATTAAGTCTAGTGGCTTATGACAAGGTCGTTCTGACGGTGCCGGCGTTGAAAAAGATTGAGGAGATGTTCGCATGAACCAAGAGCGCATCTATAAAGTTCTATTAGGTCCTCATATTTCTGAAAAAGCTTCGATAGCGGCTGAAAGCAACTATGTTTGTTTTAAAGTGGCGCCGGATGCTAGCAAACCAGAAATTAAGAAAGCAGTTGAAAGTCTTTTTAATGTAAATGTAGAAGGCGTTAAAACTGTCAATATTAAGGGCAAGACCAAATTCACACGAAACGGTCTTGGTAAGCGCAAAGATATCCGAAAAGCATATGTTAAATTGGCTGAAGGTCAGGATATCGATTTCATGGATGTGGAATAAGGTAGGGGTCTAATATGCCAGTCGTAAAAACCAAACCAACTTCTGCCGGTCGACGTCATGTCGTTAAGGTTGTACATTCCCATTTGTATAAGGGAAGACCATACGAGCCGCTAGTTGAAAAGAAATCAAAGAATGGTGGTCGTAATAATAACGGTCGCATAACTGTACGTCATAAAGGTGGTGGTCATAAGCAGCACTACCGACTTGTTGACTTCAAAAGAAATAAAGACGGTATTCCAGCAGTTGTAGAAAGAATTGAGCATGATCCAAATCGTTCAGCTCATATTGCATTGTTGAAGTATATCGACGGTGAACGAAGATACATTATTGCGCCTAAGGGCCTAGTAGTGGGTCAAGAAATTCGTTCAGGTGAAGATGCACCAATTAAATTAGGCAGCACTTTACCATTAAGAAATATCCCTGTGGGTAGTGTTATCCACTGTGTTGAAATGAAGCCTGGAAAAGGTGCGCAGATTGCTCGTAGTGCGGGTACATCGGCTCAATTAGTTGCAAGAGAAGGGGCTTATGCCACCTTACGTCTTCGCTCTGGTGAAATGCGTAAAGTATTAGCTGAGTGTCGTGCAACCTTAGGTGAAGTTTCAAATAGTGAGCATAGCCTTAGGAGATTAGGTAAAGCGGGTGCATCACGTTGGCGCGGTATTCGACCAACGGTGCGTGGTGTTGTTATGAACCCAGTTGACCATCCACATGGTGGTGGTGAAGGGCGAACCTCTGGTGGACGTCATCCTGTAACTCCTTGGGGTGTACCAACTAAAGGTCATAAGACTCGCAAGAACAAACGCACTGACAAGATGATTATACGTCGTCGGTCGGCTAAGTAATTAATTTAAGAGGGTTACGCTGTGCCACGTTCTTTAAAAAAAGGTCCTTTTATAGACCTTCACTTATTGAAGAAAGTAGAAACGGCTCTGGAAAAAGGTGACAAGAAGCCAATTAAAACCTGGTCTCGACGTTCAACTATTTTTCCTGAGATGGTGGGCTTAACTATCGCTGTTCATAACGGTAAACAACATGTTCCCGTTTATGTTACAGAGGATATGGTAGGTCATAAATTAGGTGAATTTTCCGCTACGCGTACTTATCGGGGTCATGATGCCGATAAGAAAGCTAAGCGTTAATTTCTGAGGAGAGTTGAAGATGGAAGTTGCTGCAAAGCATAAAGGTGCTCGACTATCTGCTCAGAAAGCGCGTTTAGTGGCGGACCAAATTCGTGGTAAAGGTGTAGAAGAAGCGCTGGAAGTACTAACATTCAGCACAAAGAAAGCTGCTACCTTAATCAAAAAAGTTTTGGAATCTGCTATAGCGAATGCTGAGCATAATGACGGTCTAGATGTAGATGATCTTCGTGTATCGACAATTTTTGTTGATGAAGGCGTCACCATGAAACGTATTAGACCACGTGCGAAAGGTCGTGCTGATAGAATTATGAAGCGCACCTGTCATATCACGGTCAAAGTGGCCGATAACTAGGAGATACTAAGATGGGTCAGAAAGTACATCCTACTGGTATCAGACTGGGTATTGTGAAAGACCACAACTCCGTTTGGTATGCAGAGAAAGGTGAATACGCTAAGTATTTGTTAAATGATATTCAAGTACGTGAGTATTTGATGAAAAAGCTTGAAAGAGCATCAGTTAGCAAAATTACAATCGAGCGACCAGCACAAAATGCACGTGTGACTATTCACACAGCGCGTCCTGGTATCGTAATTGGCAAAAAAGGCGAAGACGTAGAAAAACTACGAAATGAGCTTGGTGCCATGATGGGTATTCCGGTACACATTAATATCGAAGAAATTAGAAAGCCAGACTTGGATGCTAAATTGGTTGCTGCTGGTGTAGCGAATCAATTAGAGCGACGCGTTATGTTTAGAAGAGCAATGAAAAGAGCTGTTCAAAACGCAATGCGTCAAGGTGCTAAAGGCATCAAGATTCAGGTTGGTGGTCGTTTAGGTGGTGCTGAAATAGCACGTAGCGAATGGTATAGAGAAGGTCGTGTGCCTCTTCATACTTTAAGAGCTGACGTTGATTATTCAACACATGAAGCAAATACAACTTATGGCATCATCGGTGTCAAAGTTTGGATCTTTAAGGGCGAAATTTTAGGTGGTATCGAGCAGGTACGTGCTGAGAAGAAAAATGCGTCCAAAAAGAAAGCTGCTAAGTAAGGGGCCTGGAAATGCTACAACCAAAACGTACCAAGTTTAGAAAAGTACAAAAGGGTCGTAACCGAGGTTTAGCTCAACGTGGTAGTAAAATCAGCTTCGGTGAGTTCGGTTTAAAATCGACTGGCCGTGGACGAATTACAGCACGTCAAATTGAGGCTGCTCGTCGAACGATTTCTCGTAAAGTGAAGCGTGGTGGTAAAATCTGGATTCGTATTTTTCCTGATAAGCCGATTACGCAAAAGCCTTTAGAAGTTCGTCAAGGTAAGGGTAAAGGTAATGTTGAATATTGGGTTGCCCAAATTCAACCAGGTCGAGTGTTATTTGAGATAGAAGGTGTATCTGAAGAGCTCGCTCGTGATGCATTTGCTCTTGCAGCATCAAAATTACCTGTGCCCACAACGTTTGTTGAAAGGACGGTGATGTGATGAAAGCAAGTGAACTACGAAATAAGTCAACTGAAGAGCTAAACCAAGATCTACTAGGTTTGCTTAAAGATCAGTTTAATTTACGTTTACGTAAATCTACTGGTCAGTTGAATCAATCTCATTTACTTCGTCAAACAAGACGTGATATCGCACGTATTAAAACTGTATTGACGCAGAAAGCAGGTGAATGAAAATGACTGATGCTGCAAAAACTACAGCTAGAACCCTATCGGGTAAAGTTGTTAGTAACAAAATGGAAAAATCAATCACAGTGTTGATTGAACGTCGAGTGAAGCACCCGATCTATGGTAAGTACGTTAAACGTTCTACCAAAGTTCATGCGCACGACGAAAACAACGATTGCAATATCGGAGATACCGTAACTATTCAAGAGACTCGTCCTTTATCAAAGACAAAGTCTTTTACTTTAGTTACTGTCGATGACAAAGCAAATAACGTGTAATCCCTAGTAAGGTTTGGAGATCAGCGATGATTCAGACGGAAAGTATGCTCGATGTAGCCGACAATAGCGGTGCACGTCGAGTTATGTGTATAAAAGTGCTGGGTGGTTCACATCGACGTTATGCACGAATTGGTGACATTATTAAAGTCACTGTCAAAGAAGCTATACCTCGCGGTAAAGTAAAAAAAGGCGATGTACTAAGTGCGGTAGTTGTACGTACTAAAAAAGGTGTGCGTCGCCCAGATGGTTCTTTGATTAAATTCGATGGTAACGCTGCGGTATTGTTGAATGGCCAACAAGCACCAATTGGAACGCGTATTTTTGGCCCTGTAACTCGTGAGTTACGTGGTGATAAATACATGAAAATAATTTCTTTAGCACCTGAAGTGCTTTAAGGACAGAGGCCGGTTATGAAAAAAATCAGACGTGACGATGAAGTGATTGTCATAGCAGGCAAGGACAGCGGTAAGCGTGGAACTGTTAATCGTGTTGCCAAAGATGGTCGTTTGATCGTCTCTGGTATCAACATGATTAAGCGCCATACCAAACCTAACCCGATGCTAGGTACGCCTGGCGGCATTGTTGAAAAAGAAGCGCCAATCCAGCCTTCTAATGTTGCGATTTTTAATCCAACGACCAACAAAGCTGATCGAGTAGGTTTTAAAGTCCTTGAAGATGGCAAAAAAGTACGTGTATTTAAGTCTAACGATGAGCTCGTAGATAAATAAAGCAGGCGGGTGAACCCATGGCACATATGAAAGAAGTTTATACAAATGAAGTGTTACCTGCTCTACAAAAAGAGTTTAATTATCAGAGCGTAATGCAGGTACCAAAAATTGAAAAAATCACCCTTAATATGGGTGTAGGCGAAGCACTTGCTGACAAGAAATTGTTAGAAAATGCGATTGCTGATTTAGAAAAACTCTCAGGTCAAAAGCCTGTTACGACAAAAGCACGCAAGTCAGTTGCAGGCTTTAAAGTTCGTGAAGGTTACCCAATTGGGTGTAAGGTGACATTACGTGGTGAGCGTATGTGGGAGTTCTTTGAGCGTTTAGTCGGTATTGCTATTCCACGTATCAGAGACTTTAGAGGTTTGAATTCTAAGTCTTTTGACGGTCGCGGAAATTACAGTATGGGCGTTAAAGAGCAGATAATCTTCCCTGAGATTGACTATGACAAAATAGACAAGATCCGTGGTTTAGATATCACCATTACAACATCTGCTAAAACAGATGATGAAGGTCGCGCATTATTACGTGCCTTTAATTTCCCATTTAAAAAATAGGGTAAGACGATGGCTAAATCCTCTATGAAAGAGCGCGAATTAAAGCGCGAAAAATTAGTAGCAAAATATGCAGAGAAACGAGCTGCATTGAAGGCAATTATTTCTAATATTAAGTCTAGCGATGAAGAACGTTGGGATGCTCAGCAACAATTGCAAAAGCTACCACGTGACTCAAGTGCTTCTAGACTTAGAAATAGATGCCAAGTTACAGGTAGACCACATGGTGTATACCGTAAATTCAAACTGTCACGAATTAAGCTACGTGAACAAGGCATGAACGGTAATGTGCCAGGTTTGAAAAAAGCAAGCTGGTAAAGCTGTTCTTGTTGGTAAGTATTCAATAGCTATGAATACTGCACAACTAAAATGACTGGAGTTAGAAAATGAGCATGCAAGATACTCTTGCGGATATGTTTACACGTATTCGTAATGCCCAAATGGCAGAAAAGCACACTGTGACGATGCCTTCATCAAAAATGAAGTTGTCTGTACTTGAAGTGCTTAAAAGTGAAGGTTTTGTCGGTAGCTTTTCAGCTGAAGGTGAAGTTAAGCCTGAAGTAACAGTTGAATTGAAATACTTTGAAGGCAAGCCTGTAATAGAAGAAATTAAACGCGTTAGCCGTCCTGGTCTACGTCAGTTTAAAGGAACAGATGAATTGCCGAAAATTCGCGGCGGTCTAGGTGTTTCAATCATCTCAACTTCGCAAGGTGTTATGACTGATAGAGCGGCTCGTGCTGCAGGTATCGGCGGCGAAGTCATTTGTACTGTATTCTAGGAGTAGCGTATGTCAAGGGTTGCTAGTAATCCGGTCGTATTGCCTTCTGGTGTTGAAGTCAAATTGACCGAACAAGAAATTCAAGTAAAGGGTGGTAAAGGCTCTTTATCTTTGGATATTAATTCTGCAGTTGAAGTAACTCAAGAAGAGGGTACTTTAAAATTTGCGGCTAAAAACTCAACTAAGTTTTCTAAGGCTATGTCGGGTACAACTCGTGCATTAGTCAGCAACATGGTAACGGGTGTCAGTACCGGTTTTCAGAAGAAACTACAGTTGGTAGGTGTTGGTTATCGTGTGCAAGTCCAAGGTACTAAGCTAAATCTTTCACTTGGTTTTTCACATCCAGTTGTTTATGAGTTGCCTGAAGGTATTAAGGTAGAAGCACCTTCACAAACTGAAATAGTTCTTTCAGGGGCTGACAAGCAAGTACTGGGTCAAGTTGCAGCTGAGATTCGCGCTTTTCGTCCGCCTGAGCCATATAAAGGCAAAGGTGTGCGCCTGGCTGACGAAGTTGTCAGACGTAAAGAAGCTAAGAAGAAATAGGTGAAGCCATGAGCATAAAGAAAGATTCAAGAATTCGCAGAGCGAAAAAAACACGTTTCAAGCTAAAAGCTTTAGGTGAAACACGTCTTACAGTTCACCGTACACCTAGACACATTTATGCACAGGTTATTTCAGCTGAAGGCAATAAAGTTCTAGCGAGCGCTTCTACTTTAGACAAAGATCTAAGAAGTGGCAGCACTGGCAATGTTGATGCCGCAACAAAAGTAGGTGCATTAATTGCTGAGCGCGCTAAAACAGCGGGAGTATCCAGAGTAGCTTTTGATCGTGCTGGTTTTAAATACCACGGTCGAATCAAAGCATTGGCTGACGCTGCGCGTGAAGCCGGTTTAGAATTCTAAGGGGCATGACGATGAGCGTAGAAGATAAAAATGGACCAGAACTTCAGGAAAAATTAGTTCAGGTCAATCGAGTAGCAAAAGTTGTAAAAGGTGGTCGAATCTTCGGTTTCACTGCTTTGACAGTGGTTGGTGATGGTCAGGGTAAAGTTGGTTTTGGTCGTGGTAAAGCACGTGAAGTACCAACGGCTATCCAAAAAGCGATGGATGCTGCTAGAAAGAACATGGTAGACGTGCCTTTAAATGGTACAACACTCCAATACCCTGTTACTGCTAAGCATAGTGGCTCTAAAGTTTATATGCAGCCTGCATCTGAAGGTACAGGTATCATCGCTGGTGGTGCAATGCGTGCAGTACTTGAAGTTGCTGGTATTCAGAACGTACTAGCGAAATGTTACGGTTCTACCAATCCAGTTAACGTTGTAAGAGCGACCGTAAAAGGTTTAAGTGCAATGCAATCACCTGATGCGGTAGCTGCAAAGCGTGGCAAATCCGTTGAAGAAATAACAGGATAAGATCATGGCTAAGAAAACAATACAGGTTACATTATTTCGTAGCCCAATTGGCAGAATACCTGCCCACAAAGCCTGTGTAACTGGCTTGGGTCTAAGAAAAATTGGTCAAACCGTAGAGCTTGAAGATACACCTTCTGTTCGTGGAATGGCTAACAAAGTTAACTATATGGTTCGGATTGAAGGAGAGTAAGATGCGTCTTAATACAATAAGTCCTGCTCCTGGTTCAAAACCGTCTGCGAAGCGCGTTGGTCGTGGTATCGGTAGTGGTCTTGGTAAAACTGGTGGCCGCGGTCACAAAGGTTTGAAGGCTAGATCTGGTGGTTCAGTAGCGCCAGGCTTCGAGGGTGGTCAACAGCCATTACATAGAAGACTGCCAAAATTTGGTTTTAGTTCAAGAGTGGGTCGCTATGTTGCTGAGATTCGTTTGAATGAGCTGTCTTTGATTGATGCCGATGTTGTTGATCTTGATGCTTTGAAAAATGCAAACTTAGTTCGCAGAGATACCAAAGTAGCAAAAGTTATTTTGTCTGGTGAATTGTCTAAAGCAGTCACCGTACAAGGTTTAAAAGTAACAAAAGGCGCTCGTGATGCAATCACAGCTGCCGGTGGTAAGGTAGAGGACTAAAAGCTTATGGCTAAGCCAGCAGCAATGCCCGCAGGAGTAGGAAAAGGTTTTGGTGAATTAAAATCACGTTTGTGGTTTGTCTTCGCTGCAATACTTGTCTATCGAATTGGAGCGCATATTCCAGTTCCAGGAATTAATCCTGACCGTTTAGCGGCATTATTTGAGCAAAATCAGGGTACGATCCTGAGTTTGTTTAATATGTTCTCTGGTGGTGCCTTAGAGCGGATGAGTATCTTTGCACTTGGAATTATGCCATACATTTCGGCGTCAATTATTATGCAGTTATTGACTGCAGTGACGCCGAGTCTAGAGCAGCTTAAGAAAGAAGGTGAAGCGGGTCGAAGGAAAATTAGCCAATATACACGCTACGGTACTGTATTATTAGCAATGATCCAGGCCTCTGGTATGTCAGTTGGTTTGGCCTCACAAGGGGTAACCTTTACTGATACATTCAGCTTCTACTTTATAGCGGTCTCTACCTTTGTGTGTGGTGCAGTTTTCTTGATGTGGCTTGGCGAGCAAATTACAGAGCGTGGTATTGGTAACGGTATTTCACTACTGATTTTTGCAGGTATCGTCGCTGGACTTCCAGGGGCGTTTGGTCAGTCTTTCGAGTCTGCGCGTCAAGGCGAGTTACATATTCTGGCCTTGTTATTAATTGGTCTTCTGGCAGTACTAATCGTTGCCTTTGTTGTCTTTATGGAGCGTGGACAACGACGAATTACGGTTAATTATGCTAAACGACAACAAGCCAGAGGTGGGTACTCTCAGCAATCCAGTCACCTTCCTTTAAAAGTAAATATGGCAGGTGTTATTCCACCTATATTCGCCTCTAGTATCTTATTGTTTCCCGCATCTTTGGGGCAATGGTTTGGTCAGAGCGAAGGTTTAGAGTGGTTGGCTGATGTTTCACAAGCATTAGGTCCAAGCCAGCCTTTATACATTATTCTATTTGCTGCTGCAGTGGTCTTCTTTTGTTATTTCTATACAGCTTTGATGTATAACCCAAAAGAAGTTGCTGAAAACCTTAAAAAATCTGGTGCATTTGTCCCAGGTATAAGACCGGGGCAACAGACAGCAAATTATATAGACAGTGTTTTGACTAGATTAACAATGTTTGGTGCTGCATATATTGCTGCTGTATCATTGCTGCCTCAATTTATGGTGGTTTGGTTTAATGTTCCATTTTACTTTGGTGGTACATCCTTACTGATTGTGGTCGTAGTCGTCATGGATTTTATGGCGCAAGTCCAATCTCACTTAATGTCTCATCAGTATGAGTCACTAATGAAAAAGTCTAACCTTAAGGGTTACGGCAAAACTGGAATGCGTTAGTAATATTTATCCTTATAAATTGGAGTAGCATATGAAAGTTCGTGCTTCGGTAAAGAAAATCTGCCGTAATTGCAAGATTATAAAACGAAATGGCTCTGTAAGAGTTATTTGCCAAGAACCTCGTCATAAACAACGTCAAGGTTAACTTGTTGTTGAAAAAGAGCGGATCGTACTTGATTTAAAAATGATCAGGCTGTATGATTCGCGCCTTTTTAAAAGACGGTAACTAAAAGTAGCTGGAATTTATTCTTAAAGCTACCTAAATAAGCGGAGTTAGATAAATGGCACGTATAGCCGGTGTCAATATACCCGACAATAAACATGCGGTAATTTCTTTAACTTACATTTTTGGTGTAGGTAGAACAACTGCTAAAAAAATATGTGATGCAACTGGGACTAGCCCAACTGCAAAAATTAGCACGCTTTCTGAAGATGAATTAGAAGTAATTCGTTCTGAAGTTGGTAAGTTAATTGTTGAAGGTGATTTGCGTCGCGAACTTCAAATGAACATTAAACGGTTGAAGGACCTTGGCTGCTATCGTGGTCTTCGTCATCGTCACAGCTTGCCTGTACGTGGACAAAGAAGCAAAACGAATGCACGCACTCGTAAGGGCCCTCGTAAACCCATTCGTAAATAATAGGAATTCGTAATGGCAAAGCCAGGTACACGTACCCGTAAAAAGGTGAAAAAGACCGTTGTTGATGGTATGGCTCATATCCATGCATCATTCAACAACACCATCGTGACCATTACCGACCGTCAAGGCAACGCTCTTTCATGGGCAACTGCTGGTGGTTCAGGTTTCCGTGGTTCACGTAAAAGTACACCTTTTGCTGCGCAGGTAGCAGCTGAAAGAGCCGGTAATGCGGCTGCTGAATACGGCCTTAAGAACCTCGAAGTTCAAGTTAAGGGTCCTGGACCAGGACGCGAGTCTGCTGTCCGAGCTTTAAACGCTTGTGGTTATAAAATCACAAATATTACAGATGTGACACCCATTCCACATAATGGTTGTCGTCCACCTAAGAAACGTCGCGTTTAGAGGAATATCAAATGGCTCGCTATATTGGACCAAAATGTAAACTTTCTCGTCGAGAAGGTACTGATCTTTTTTTGAAAAGTGGTGCTAAAGCGCTAGATTCAAAATGTAATTTAGAAACTGCACCTGGTCAACACGGTGCAAGACGTGGCAGATTGTCAGAATATGGCACTCAGCTTCGTGAAAAACAGAAAGTTCGTCGTTTATACGGTGTATTGGAAAAGCAGTTCCGTGGTTATTATAAAGAAGCTGCGCGTCGTAAAGGTGCGACTGGTGAAAACCTGCTACAACTTCTTGAACAGCGTCTTGATAACGTTGTTTACAGAATGGGTTTTGGTTCAACTAGAGCCGAAGCAAGACAGCTAGTTTCCCATAAGGCAATACTTGTGAATGATGGTGTTGTTAACATCGCATCTTATCAAGTACAAGCTGGCGATACGGTAGCAGTAAAAGAAAAAGCCAAAAATCAATTGCGTGTTAAAAATGCAATTGACTTAGCGGCAAATCGTGGCGCTGTTGAATGGATTGATGTTGATTCATCCAAATTGGCTGGAACATTTAAAGCTGTTCCTGACCGAGCTGATCTGCCTGCAGATATCAACGAAAATCTAATCGTAGAGCTTTACTCTAAGTAAGCTTTAGACAATAACATAACGTATAGGGGCGTATATGCAGCGTTCAGTTAATGAATTCTTGAATCCTCGTAATATCGAAGTTCAAGGTCTAAGCGCAACTCATGCAAAAGTGATCTTAGAACCTCTAGAGCGTGGCTTTGGCCATACTCTAGGCAGTGCTTTACGTCGTATTCTTTTGTCATCAATGCCTGGTTGTGCTGTGGTTGAGACGGAAATTGACGGTGTTCTTCATGAGTATAGTGCTATTGAAGGTGTTCAAGAGGATGTCATCGAGATTCTTTTGAACCTTAAAGGTCTAGCAATTACGATGCATTCACGTGATGAAGCATCGTTAAAACTCTCTAAAAAAGGCCCTGGCCCAGTTTTAGCGAGTGATATTCAGTTAGATCACGATGTTGAAATCATGAATCCAGACCATATTATCTGCAATCTTAGCGACAATGGCGAAATAAACATGACGCTTAAAATTGCACGTGGTCGTGGCTATGAGCCTGCTGATCAAAGACGATCAAATGATGACGAAACCAGAGCGATAGGCCGATTGCAGTTAGATGCATCTTATAGCCCGGTTTCACGCGTAGCGTATTCTGTTGAAAATGCTCGTGTTGAGCAGCGAACGGATCTCGATAAGCTAGTTATCGACCTAGAAACAAATGGCACAATTGATCCTGAGGACTCAATTCGTCGTGCAGCGACGATTCTTCAGCAGCAATTGTCAGTATTTGTCGATTTCGATAATGAGAAAGAGCCAGTTCAAGAGGAAGAAGAGGAAGAGGTAGATCCTATTTTACTTCGTCCTGTTGATGATCTAGAGCTGACTGTACGTTCTGCTAACTGTCTTAAAGCGGAAAACATTTATTATATCGGCGACCTAATTCAACGTACTGAGGTTGAACTGCTAAAAACACCTAATCTTGGTAAGAAGTCTCTTACTGAAATTAAAGATGTATTGGCATCACGAGGTCTTTCATTGGGTATGCGTCTTGAAAACTGGCCACCGGCTAGTTTAAAAGGTGATGACCGAGTTCTAGGTGCTTAGTCTCCTCGGTTTGAATTGGTAAGGAATTAAAAAATGCGTCATCGTAAAAGTGGTCGTAAATTAAATAGAAATAGTTCACATAGAAAAGCTATGTTTAAAAATATGGCTGTTTCTCTTCTTGAGCACGAGCTTATAAAAACGACTTTGCCAAAAGCGAAAGAGTTAAGAAGAGTTGCAGAGCCGTTAATTACATTAGCTAAAAATGATTCAGTTGCTAACCGTCGTCTAGCGTTCGCAAGAACTCGTGACAACGCAGTTGTTGCAAAGCTATTCAATGAGCTTGGTCCTCGTTATCAAGATCGTCCAGGTGGCTATGTTCGAATCTTAAAGTGTGGTTTTAGGTCAGGTGATGCTGCACCTATGGCTTATGTTGAATTAGTTGATAGACCCGTTCTAGAAACTCAAGACGACGAATAAGAGCTCACACTCTCATAAAAAAACCCAGATTATTTCTGGGTTTTTTTATGCTTGTTATCTAGTGATTAACAGTCTCAGCTTTTCAGCGACTGATCTCTTTCTAAGACTGGCTTAAGGAATTGCCCTGTATATGATGCAGTATTTTGAGCGATGGTTTCGGGAGTTCCTTCGCCAATAATTAAGCCGCCTTTACTGCCACCTTCAGGGCCCAAATCGACGATCCAATCTGCTGTCTTAATCACATCTAAATTATGTTCGATTACGACGATCGTGTTGCCGTGCTCTCGTAGACGATAGAGTACATTGAGTAGCTGTTGAATGTCGTAGAAGTGAAGGCCAGTAGTGGGTTCATCTAAAATATATAACGTTTTACCCGTGTCACGTTTAGATAGCTCTTTCGCCAGCTTAACGCGTTGCGCTTCACCGCCCGATAAAGTAATGGCACTTTGGCCGAGGCGAATGTAAGAAAGACCAACATCCATCAAGGTTTGTAGCTTTCTGGCAATAAAGGGGACGGCGTCAAAGAATTCTCGAGCGTCTTCTATGGTCATTTCCAGCACTTCATGAATATTTTTTCCTTTGTAGACAATGTCCAATGTTTCGCGATTATAGCGTTTGCTTTTACAGACATCGCATGGAACGTATACATCAGGCAAAAAATGCATCTCTACTTTTGTGACGCCATCGCCTTGGCAGGCCTCGCATCTGCCGCCTTTGACATTAAAGCTAAATCTGCCTGCCTTGTAGCCCCGAGAGCGAGCCTCTTGGGTGCCTGCAAATAGGTCTCTAATGGGTGTGAACAACCCTGTGTAGGTTGCCGGGTTAGATCTGGGTGTCCGACCAATTGGGCTTTGGTTTATGTCGATCACTTTATCGAATTGATCTAAGCCTGTGATTTTATCGTGTGGTGATGGATTCAGCGTTGTCGCATTGTTTAAAGCTGTTGCCGCAAGAGGATAGAGTGTGGCGTTGATTAAGGTTGATTTACCTGAGCCTGATACGCCTGTGATACAAGTCAGTAGGCCAACGGGTATGTTGAGAGTGACATTGTTCAGATTATTACCTGTAGCGCCATGCAAGGTTAATTGTTTGTCGGGGTTATTAGTATGTCTGTTGCTGTCATATTCTATGGTCTTCGAGCCCGATAAATACTGCCCTGTTAGTGAGTTTACATTGTCCATAATCTGTTTTGGTGTGCCTTGGGCAATAATCTCACCACCATGCACGCCAGCACCAGGGCCAATATCGATGACGTGGTCAGCCAATCTAATTGCGTCTTCATCATGTTCAACCACGATGACTGTGTTTCCCAAGTTCCTAAGATGCGTTAATGTAGAAAGAAGTCTGTCATTATCTCTTTGATGAAGCCCTATGGATGGTTCATCTAAAATATACATTACACCTACCAAGCCTGCACCAATTTGGCTTGCAAGCCGAATACGTTGCGCCTCCCCACCAGACAAGGTGTCTGCGCTGCGTTCAAGGCTCAAGTAATCCAGACCTACATTGACGAGAAACTCTAATCTTAAGCGTATTTCTTTTAATACTTTTTCGGCTATTTCACCGCGTTTACCAGCAAGATGTAGTTGGTTAAAGTAGCTCAATGCATCGCCAATCGGCAAACTAGCTAATTCAGGTAATGTCTTATTATCGATAAAAACATGTCTCGATGCTTGTTTTAGGCGTGTGCCATGACATTCAGGGCAAGGCTGATTATTTAAATATTTGGCTAACTCATCACGTACCATATTTGAGTCAGTTTCGTGGTAGCGGCGTTCAATATTCGGGATAACACCTTCAAAAGGGTGTAGTCTTTGTATGGTGTCGCCTCGGCTGTTAACATAATTAAAGCCAATTGCCGTCTCGCCTGAACCATAAAGAATTGTGTCTTTAAAGGATTGAGGTAGTGCCTCAAAAGGTGTGTCGATATCAATAGAGAAATGTTCGGCTAAGCTGTTCAAAAGCTGAAAATAATAAATGCTTCTTCTATCCCAGCCACGAATAGCGCCTTCAGCTAGGGTTAAAGATTCATCATGGACGATGCGGGCGGGATCAAAGAACTGTTTGACGCCTAAGCCATCACAACACGGACAAGCACCAGCGGGGTTGTTAAAGGAAAACATTCTGGGTTCAAGTTCATTGATCGCATAGCCGCAAATGGCGCAAGCAAACTTAGAGGAAAAAACCAGCTCTTTGTTGTCTGAATCTTCATCCATATCAGCAACGATGGCGATGCCATCAGTCAGTGTCAGGCAGGTTTCGAATGATTCCGCGATGCGTTGCTGAATATCAGGTCTGACTTTAAAGCGATCGACAACTACTTCAATTGTATGCTTTTTATTTTTTTCTAGTTTTGGTGTGTCATCTAAATCGGTAATGATGCCATCGATTCTCGCCCTGATAAAACCTTGGCTGCTGAGGTTCTGAAAAACATGAAGATGTTCACCTTTTCTATTTTGAATAATCGGCGCCAGCATCATGAGCCTAGTGCCTTCCTCCTGCTCCAGCACTTTGTCTACCATTTGACTGATAGTTTGCGCATCCAGTGGGACGTTATGATCTGGACATCGCGGTTCACCTGCTCTGGCAAACAGTAGACGAAGATAATCATAAATTTCTGTGATCGTGCCGACTGTGGAGCGGGGGTTGTGAGATGTAGATTTTTGTTCAATGGAAATAGCGGGTGAAAGACCTTCAATGTGGTCTACTTCAGGTTTATCCATCATGGAAAGAAATTGACGTGCATAGGTTGAAAGAGATTCAACATAACGTCGTTGGCCTTCGGCGTACAAAGTATCAAAAGCTAGAGACGATTTTCCTGAGCCAGACAGACCTGTGATTACAATGAGTTTGTCTCTTGGAATATCCAAGTCGATGTTCTTTAGGTTATGCGTTTTGGCGCCACGAACGATGATGGTATCCATTAAACTTCCCGCAATTGAATAAAACAGGCAATTATACCTACATCTGAGAGAAGAGGAATGCCTGAATAGACTATCTTCACGGATTCCTTGAAAAGCGACATGGTGATAGAATGCGACGCTTTATTTAACTATGGCGTTACAGTTGATATGAATGCAAGTGAGCGGCGAGCTGTCTTTTCATTGGGCCTACTATATGCCAGCAGAATGCTTGGTTTGTTTATGGTGTTACCCGTCTTTTTTATTTACGGGCGAAACCTTGAACAAGCAAACGAAGTGTTGATGGGCTTGGCAATTGGTGCCTATGGCTTGAGTCAGGCGCTATTTCAGATTCCTTTTGGCGCTTTATCAGATCGCTTTGGCCGGAAAAAACTGATTTTTGCCGGCTTGGTTATCTTTTTTCTTGGCAGTGTCTTGGCGGCCTCTTCGGATCATATTTATGGCGTGATCTTGGGGCGTTTTTTGCAGGGAGCTGGCGCGATAGCAAGTGTGCTGATGGCATTACTGAGTGATTTGACCAGTTTTGAAAGTAGAACCAAGGCCATGGCCTTAATCGGTATGTCCATTGGGGTTTCATTTACTGTCGCTTTGATCTTAGGGCCCATCATTGCTGCTAGTTTTGGCTTGCAAGGTGTTTTCTGGATAACTGCACTTTTAGCTGTATTAGGCATGTTGTGTCTTTACTATGTCGTGCCTACGCCATTAAGTGCGACTAAAGACCGAAATTCGGGTGTCTTTAAAGACCAAGTGCGTGAGGTATTGAAAAATGCCGAGTTGCTTCGTTTGAATTTGGGTATTTTTGTGCTGCATCTATGTTTGACGGCGGTGTTTATTGCAGTACCCATTACCCTTCAGCAAAGGTTAGGCTTAGCTGCCGAAGAGCATTGGTGGGTCTATTTGACGGTTATGTTCTTATCATTTATCGCCATGGTGCCTTTTATTATCTATGGTGAAAAAAAGCAGCAAATGAAGAAAACATTCATATTTGCTATCTCAATGCTGATGTTGGCATCGCTTAGTTTTATTTCCACTCAAGTGACATTTTCTTTTTTCTGGGCAAGCCTGTTTTTCTACTTTATGGCTTTCAATTTGTTGGAAGCCAGTTTGCCTTCCTTGGTGAGTAAACTTTCGCCTGCGGCCAGTAAAGGGACAGCGATGGGCGTGTATTCAACCTCTCAATTTTTGGGTGCCTTTATCGGTGGTATTTTAGGCGGCTGGTTATTAAGCCAATATCAGGAATCCGGCGTCTATATCCTTGTGGCAAGTATGAGCTTTATTTGGTTATTGATCGCGCGTACTATGAGAAATCCAACCAATGAAGCGGGCATGACGCTACACTTCTCTAAACTAATAAAGGGCAACCAAACTGAGCTTAGCCAAGCACTTAAGGAAATCGGAGGTGTTGAGGAAGTTGTCTTAGTTGTTGATGACCAACTCGCTTATTTAAAAGTAAATAAAGCAGAGTTGAATCAGCAGGATTTGGATCATCTGATAGCATGCTATCGATAGTCGTGCGACAATCCAATTACTAGAAAAAATAAAGAGCATGACGACTTAGACGGGCGTTTTTAAACGGTAAAGAATAGAAGAGGGTGAGGTAATGGCAAGAGGTATTAACAAAGTAATTTTGATCGGTAACTTGGGTGCTGACCCAGATGCAAGAATGACACAGCAAGGCTCAGCAGTGACAAACCTAAATATAGCGACTGACGAAAGCTACAAAGATAAAGCCACGGGACAAATGGTGCCGAAAACAGAATGGCATCGAGTGGTGATGTTTAATCGTCTGGCAGAAATCGCAAAAGACTACTTAAAGAAAGGCTCAAAAATATATATAGAAGGTCGGCTGCAGACGCGAAAGTGGCAGGATCAAAGTGGTCAGGAACGATATACAACGGAGATTGTTGCTAACGAATTACAGATGTTAGATAGCAAGCCCGGCAATTACGATGCTAATCAGCAAAATGGGCAATATGCGCCTCAAAATAATAATGCGCAGTACGAGCCTGCACCGCAGCAATCCTATCAACCAAAGTATCAGTCGGCGCCTCAGCAGCCTGCTCATCAAGCACCACAACAACCGCCTCAGCAAGGGCGTGGTCAG
The DNA here is from genome assembly GCA_048058835.1 of Oleiphilus sp. GTDB lineage: Bacteria > Pseudomonadota > Gammaproteobacteria > Pseudomonadales > Oleiphilaceae > PZPK01. Next base: position 25,981 of record JBLLNS010000007.1, on the reverse strand, counting down.
CAATACTCACCTCAGCAGGCACCTCCACAGCAACCGTCAAACGCAGTGCCGATGACGGATGACTTTGATGACGATATTCCTTTTTGACCTAAGACAAAAAATAAAATTGTAGAAAAAGTATAGAAAAGCCGCATATAGCGGCTTTTCTTGTTTTTGCGCTAAAAAATAATGTTGAAAACTAGTTGATATCCTCTATATTACTTTATGACAAAAATAAATGTTGAGTTATGGAAGGTTCATGCGTGTTGCAGTGAAGAAATTTAAAAGTGGGGAACGTTATGTTTTTTTATTGGGAGATGATGGAGTTCCCGACTTTTGGGTGACTCACTTTGTTACCCAAAATCTAAGAATGAGTAAAGCAGCTACTACGATTGAACAGCATCTCAAAAGTATAAAGCATCTGAAACTTTGGGAGTCAATTAACGGCAGAGATCTCCTAGAAGAAATATACAATGGGAAAGTACCCAGTCGTGATGATATTAATGCTCTAAAAGAGCATTGTTGCTATCAAGCCTTAGCTTTCAGAAAGAAACCTGAGACCAATGTGGTTGATATGGGGCAGTTTCATTTATCTAGAACACAAGATAAGCCCACAATTGGTAAAAACCAGTACGTTACTCGTGTTGCTCATATTGCTGAGTTTTTATGTTTCGTTGGAAAAGAGCGTGTGAAACATAGACCAATCGCTGCAAAGCTTTTCGATGACCTTGATGTAATGAAAAGGAAGCTCAAAAAGGGCATGCCAAAAGGCAGACTCAATAAAGGGAACTTAGATAAGTCTGGAATTTCTGATGATGTTTTTGAGGATTTTGTTGAAGTTGCGAAACCTGACTCTGAATACAATCCTTTCAAAGATCCAGATGTTAAGTTTCGAAACTATTTGATCGTACAAACGTTCTATGAGGCAGGATTGCGATGTAGTGAGCTGCTTGCTTTACGTATTGGTGATATTGGCACTGATATTGAGAATCCAGAAATCTTAGTTTATAGAAGGCATGATAGTAAAGAAGATGCAAGGCCCAAAGAGCCAACTGCCAAGACTTTAGAAAGAAGTGTTCCTATATCAACCGAATTGAGGGGGTTGCTGAATTTATATATCAAGTCTCACCGAGCTCAGACTAAATCGGCTAAAACGCATCCATTTATTTTCGTATCTCATAAAGATAAAAAAGGAAGTTATACATCGGGGGAACCTATAGTTCAACAAACGGTAAACGACCTATTTAACCGAATTAAAAACGTTAATTCTGAACGATTCTGGGGAATTACTCCGCATTTATATCGCCACTTTTTCAATGATCAACTGTCTGATCGAATTGATGAAGAAAGAGAGGCTGTTAAAAGAGAAGTTATACGGCTGGAAACATCTGGAAAGGTTGAGGAAGCCAAGCAGTATGCAAACGAAAATATGATTACTGAGCAGAGAGAGCTTGAAATTAGAGCTAACCTTAATGGTCATTCGTCACTAGATTCAGGACGAACTTATCTCAAACGAACAGCTAGAAAGCAGGCGCACAAAATACGTCAAAAAATGCACGAGAAGCTAAAGCATAAAGTGGAGGTGTTGAGTGATGGTCTATAAAGTCAAAAACAACGAACAAGTAAGAAGAATTAAAAAAAGATACGACGCTCGGGTAAGCAAATATAACTATGAGTTTGATGTGTACGAAGATGTCTGGAAATTAAGCGCCGATTATTCGTTAAACTTTAGACTACTTGATAATTTAACGCTCACCCCTAAGTTTGAAGATAATTTTCGCCTTGCTTTTGCAGACCATGTCTCCGAATTCTCTGCTGGTTACGTCGAAAATATATTCGTAAATATTAGACATTTATTCGCTACTGGTGTGACAGACAAAATCAAAGAAGAGCACATAATCAATTACAAAGCTACTCTAGACAAAAAGACTGAGTATAAGCTTGGAGCTATATGTGCGTTTATATTGGGTTGGTATGACAAAGATATTGATGGGGTTGATAAAACGGTCGTTGATTTGCTCACTTCGTTAACGCTGTCTGGTTGTGAGAAGGGAAAGGCTGTTGCTACAGGGTGCCCTTACAGTGGAGCATATTCATTTGATGAGCAAATAGCTTTCATCGACTGGTATGTCAATGCTTTTAGCTCAAAGCTGATATCGTTAACTCAGTATGCATTTATCATGGGACTTCAAAATACGGGAGCTAGACCGATACAGTTACGCTATTTGTATCATGAAGATATTTTAACTGAGGATGATGGCAACATTACATGTTATAGGCTCAATGTTCCAGATGCTAAAAAGCGCAAAGCCTTGTTTAGAGAATCATTCAACGCTAAAGATGATATAGGTGAAGACTTATTTTTGGTTTTAAAAGCGCAATCTGAAAGTTCAATCTCAAAAGCTGAACGTCACTTCAACTTAAAACTATCCGAGTCGCAAAAGAAAACAATACCAATCTTCCTTAATGAAAATGAATTAGTGAAGTTGCCAACGTTCGAGCAATTTCAACAGGTGCAAACTACAACCCCTGATCTACTTTGCTTAACAAAAGCACAAGCTCGTAACCTCGTAAGTGTCGTGGCTAGATTGTGCCCTTTAAAAACGTTTCGCATAAGAGTTAATGGAGAGTATGGAGACTTACATATTAATGCTCGACGTTTTCGTTATACTCATGCGACAAATATGGCATTACTTGGGGCTAGCCCTTATGCAATAGCCGAGGACTTGGGACACTCAGACATCCAGCATGTTACAGTCTATACAGAATTTAACGAAGAAATAGCTGATAGAATCGACGAGGCGCTTTCGCCAAGTTTAATTCCAATGGCGCAAGCATTTTCTGGAACGCTAATCGATAGTGAAAAAGACGCTATTCGAGTCAATGACCCTCGAAGTCGAATTCATAACAGTGATGGAAACCCTGTTGGCAATTGCGGAAAATTTGGTTTCTGCGCAAATGGTACGATTCACTGCTACACATGTAATAAATTCCAACCTTGGTTAAATGCACCACACACAGAAGTGCTCAAAAGTATTGTTACAGAGCGTGATCGAAAACGTGAAATGGGTGCAAGTGAATTTGTTTTGCAAGGGCAAAATAGAAGCATAGATGCAATTGGCGTTGTTATTCAGAAGTGCAAATCGAGAAAGCAGGAGTTGGAAAAGGAGAGCGCTGTAAATGCCTAATGAATTGGTTTTTACACCCAAACACAAGCTTAAATTCCAGAAGAATTATGATGATTTTATAGCGTTTGCAAAGAACAAATTAACGCTTTTTTCTGATCATGAGTTTGTAAGTGAGAACGGCATTCAGAAGGGCTGGGAGTGCGATAAATGGGCTTGGATTACCTCTAGAGGAAAAAAGCTAACTATTGTCTTTGGAGTTAGTAAAAACCACTCAAAATATATACCTTTTCAGCCTCCCTTTTCTGATTTCGCTAAAGCATACGTTCGTTATCAACAATCTCTCGTTCATAAAGATTCTACGATGTGGGCTTCTTCTCTATCTAGGCTTTATGAGGCATTAGCAGAGCATTCGGTACTAAATGAACTGTCCGAAATTGATGTCATGAACCTGAATAACTCAGTGATAAATAGGGTTGAGGAAAAAATTAAAGATAGTGAATTAAGTGCAGGCGGAAAGAGAAACGTCGGTCTGTCGTTTGAAAAAGTGCTGAAGTTTATAAAGGATATGCGCTTTAAACTAGATCTCCAAAAATGGAATAATCCCTTTCCTCGACAATCTGATTCAAGTATCAAGCTTGATCGTGAGAGTCGAGAAGAAGAGGAAGATAAATGTCCATCTGATTATCAGATGTTGCAAGTAGCAGATGCATTTCATCAAGCCAATACTCCTCGCCAAAAATACTTCAGCAGTTTGTGTGTAATGTCGATGTGTCAGCCTGGTAGAGACATTGAGCTAAGTGGTCTTACGGTCAATTCATTACAAAAAAGTGCTAAGGGGCGTTGGTATTTGATGTGGCATCCAGCAAAAGGGGGGGATCCCGTTCGAAAATGGATACCTAAACTGCTGGAGGATGTAGCTCAACAAGCGTTCAAACGACTAGTAGAGATTTCAGCCCCAGCTAGAGAAGCTGCTAAATTTGCGTATGAGTATCCAGATGCCTTTATGGTGCATGATCAGTGTATTGCGCCTGGGGAGTTATCCCAAGAGCAGCCGCTAACATACAACCAGTTTGCCAAAGCATTGGGATTGAAGGTAGGTAAGAACCATCGGGGGGGAGAATTTAACTGGCAGCACCAAAATCCTCAATGGTTAAATAGGTTAATTAGTAATTTGAATGATGTATCAGATTGGCGTAAAGATCTGTTGAATCGCCATCTTAGCCTACGTGGTAATGAAGTCTACAAGAGGAATTCTGATAAAACTGCAGGGATTACGGTTAGATTTCCCTGTTACTATGATCTGCGTTTGTTAGTTGATGAGCAATACAAAAAGCAGGGTTTTCCTAAGTATGGCGATGTGAATCTCTGGGAGTGTATTACTCTAGTCCGAGATTGTGAGTTTCATAAAGATGCTTCTGTTAAGCCTTTCTCGTGGATGATGGTTGGTCATGGTATGTTTAGTGATGCAATCGGTTCAGAGAGAGTCAGTGATGGTCTGAAAGTGCAATCCATATTTGAAGAACTAGGTATCACCGATGAAGATGGCGGGGCACTCAGATTAAACAGCCATCAATTTCGTCATTGGCTAAATACCAAGTTGAAGTTGGCGGGAGAAGACGATTGGCTTATTGCTAAGTGGTCAGGTCGAGCAGATATTGAACAAAACAAAGATTATGATGGCAGAACCCAAGAGCAAAAAACACGCTTAACGAAGCGAATTGGCTTTGTAGCAAATGGCACTGAAGTTATGACTGTCGCTAAAGTTAGTCAGTTATTGTCACCGTATACCGCGGAATCACCGCCACCACCACTTGTATTGCATGACCTGGGATTGCCTGTTTCTTTGAAATCACTGGGAATAAATAGGGAAGGTGTTGCGCAGTTTACAGGCTTAGGTTTTTGCGTTCATAACTATGCGGAGAGTCCTTGTATTAAAAATGGTGACTGTGCTGTGTGTAGTGATCATGCGTGCCTAAAAGGCATTCCTCATACTCTGAAGGAACTTAAAAATCTTGAGAGTTTATTTGAGGAGCAGCTAGAGGACGCAAAAGCAAATGTGGAAGATGGTGTTTTTGGTGCAGATAGATGGGTCACTGCTACAGGTTTTAGGTTAGCCAAGATAAAGACGATTGTAGCAATGTTGAAAGATCCAAATATACCTGACGGAACTCCTATTCGAGTCTCAGATGAGTTAGACCCCTCTCCTGTTAAACGATCGTTAAATATCGATGAGAAGGATATAATTTCATCTATAGATCTTACTGCACTAGCGCTGTCTGATATGGAGGAATGAGGATGGCCTTTGTGGCGGATAATAAAGAAAAGATTCTTGAGATTATTGATGGATGGCAAGGCAAGCTCACTTACGAGCTTTTGTCAGAAAAATTACAAACAGATTTGGGGCTGAAGAGAACCCCATCTCGACATACTTACCTAAAGCATGATGAGATTACTCATGCATTTGGTTTAAAGAAAGAAGAACTAAGAAACAAGAGATCAGCTGCAATTGCAGAAGCGCAGACCTTACATAAAAATCCCGATAAGTTGAGTGATTTCTTGTCAAATTTGAGCTCTGAAGATGCGACTATTTCTGAGCTAATAAAATGGATTGGAAAACTTGAAGACGAAAACAAAAAGCTTAGTTCTGAAAAGAAACGTCTAAAAGATCAAAATAATATTTTGCTTGAGAGATTTGCGCGATGGCAGCATAACCTTCAAAAGATGGATGGCGTTGATATGAATAAGCTAGCCGCAACGATTGATGATGGACTACCAGCCAAAAATAGGCGTTAGACTAAATTGCGAGTCTGTAAATGAGACTTTAAAAAACATGTTGATGACCTAACAATCCAGAGATAGAGAGCTCTGTATACAGCACGCTAGTTTCCACTCTTGTGTGATTCATGGCTATCTCTGACGCAGAATTCTCTATATTCTTTAAGGCAAAAGATCTCTCGCGTGGCACTTTAGTACACTAGCCAGCTGATAAACTTTATCAAGCGTAACGTTTACCTCACCACGCTCAATACGTCCTACATAGCTTCGATCAATACCAGACTTAAGCGCCAAATCATCTTGAGATATGCCATACTCTTTGCGCTTTTTTCTTAGCTGTTTCCCAAATTTTTCTGCCAAGTCTTCCATTTAAATAGCTCTGCTTTAAATTTCAGTACTATCTAAATTTGCGGACTAAATAACCACGGATTATAATCCGTATTTTAGGTTCGGTATTTTCACTATAGAAAGAGCCGAGCAGTGAGAGGGAGTCTATACAGTGGTATGGGCTTACCGCAGGGCATATTCGAACCTATATAGTTGAATAAGAACAGGAAGTGTATCTGTATGTCAGATCTGATAAATATGCTTACGGTCTCCGAAAAGATCGCTCTTGCTGCATTGCTGGTTATATCTCCACCTGACGGGCGCTCTTTTACAAGAAAAATGATCGGACCTCATACGTATACACCGAGCCATGTTTTATCAGATCAGTTGCTACTTCAGTTGATAGAAAAACGTGTTGTTCAAATATATGCGAAAGGAGCAGATACAGTATCGTCTCAGTCCAGTGTCTTGAGTCCAGGTGTCAACCTAAGGTTGACTATCAAGAATGACAAAGAATGTTTTGACAGGCTGATAGATGGACTGAACCTAAAGCAATATCCTTCGAGTCGAAATGGAGATATTGAAGGGCTGTTAGCGCAGGTTCTTGTCGATGAATGCATGATGTTCTTATCTGAGCTTACATCATTAGATATTTCAGAATATCGGAGTATCGATTCAGTCTATCGATACCTGGTTGAGATTTTAAGCTACAGAAGTATGTCAGAGACGTACATGCTGTTATGGCGTGCGGTGAACGATGCGGATCCAATTGAAGAGCGATTTTACTATTTGAAAGGCAATGGAGCCACTAACCTAGAAAGGTTGATCCAGAAAGCCTTTCAGTTTCACTTGGAATATAAAGAGTCAGGAAAACGGATCAAACCTTTCATAAGAAAAGCTAAGACGCCAACTTCATCAATAACGCTTCTTTTAATGGAAGAACTATTTGGTTTAGGCTCCTCGTACTACAGGTATCCATTCCCTCTTCTGGCATCACAAGCTGAAACAGAGATAGCGTACCTGAGTGAGGACGAAAAGCTTTATCTGAATTATAACGTGCCGCAATGGCAGATAAGTTGAGTCTAGAACCTAACTAAAAAGTGCTTTTATAAGTATTCAACCGAATAAATGATAAGCGGAAAAATGACAACTATCGCTCTACATAGTGATCTGCACCTTGAATTGCAGATGAGACCAGATGGCTGGCTCTTGGATAAGCCTGATATTCTAGTACTTGCGGGCGACATCATATCTATTGAGGTCGCAAAGAATTTCCTTGTTTATTTGGCTGAACTGTTACCTAGTTCCCATATCATTTTTGTTGCTGGCAATCACGAATACTATGGTGTGAAAGATATACTCCAAGAGGAGCAATCACTACGAAAAAGTTTGGAAGAATTTAGCAATATTCACTTTTTACAGTGCGACTTAATTGAAATTGCGGGTATCCGGTTTGTGGGATGTACAGGATGGAGTCAGATGCTTTGCCTGGGAAAGGAAAAGCAAAGCGACGTGATTGGACTGGTAAGGTCATCAATCAATGATTTCTACAAAATTGGATACCGCGGTGAGTGTTTTACTCCGCAGAACTGTTTTGATCTGGGGCAAAAGCAACACCAGTGGTTAAACCGTGTTTTGTATCAATCATCGCCCTGCGTAAAAACTGTAGTAATCACGCATTTTGCCCCTTCGTTAAAAGTAGCTAACCCCAAATACCCTATTGATGAACTTTCTGCGTATTTTCATGCAGGCTTTGATTCACTGATAGAACGACACAAACCTGATTACTGGATGTACGGGCATAACCATTTCAATCAAGACCTTATGCTTCATTCAACTAGAGTAATTAGTAATCAGAGAGGATATGGTAGAGAGTGTGAGAATTCTTACAAACCGAATTTATTACTTAGTTTTTGATATTACTATGAATTATCTAAGGAGATGCAATTGGGCGTAATGTTTTGTGTAGGGGCTTATGCGAGAGCACTGGTTGATGATCCAGAAGAAGCTGAATCGATTGAAATACAATTGGCCTCTATAAACTCCGTGTTAAGAGAGCGTGGGATTGAAGAACACAATGAACCCATAAAACTGAAACAACTCGATAACCGCGCACTATATGGCAGTATTAGATACTCAGCCCTTTTCAGCTTGCGCGAATGCTATATAGATTATTCTTCAGAAAATGAATCCGTTCTAGCCAGTGGGTTAGCAAGCCACCTTGTTTGTCACTCGGACCACAATGGGTTCTATTTACCAATTCGGTTTGCCCGTGTCATAGCCGATGAAAACCGTATACCAGGTAACTGGTTAGGCTCTAGCTATGAACTAATGAATGAGTTGGTATTGGTTGCGCCAGCACTAGATATTCCATTAGAAGACGGAATACTGACTGATGAATTATTAGATGAATTGAATTATGACAGGAAGCATACCGATGAACTTGTTGCTTGGCTCGAATTATTCGAGGCTGCAAGGCTGAGTATTGAGAATAATTCAGCAATTATTTTTAGGTAGCAACCCGGCGGGTTAATTCCTCTAAAGAGAAAAAGCGACATGATCATATTTGATATTGAAGCAAGCGGCCTGTCGAATGAAAGTTACCCAATAGAAATCGCCTGGCAAGATAGCGATAACCCAAAGGACTTTGATAGCTTTTTAATCAAGCCTGCAGAAACATGGAGCCATTGGGATAATGTTGCTGAAAAGCATGTTCATCATATTACGAGAGAAGTGCTTTTTGATAGCGGGGTTACTGCTAAGGACGCGTGTGAAAGGTTAAACGAAAAGCTACTTGGCAGAATGATCTATTCAGATGCTATTACTTATGACCAAAAGTGGATTTATAAGCTGTTTTTCGATTCCTGTATCATTCCAAACTTTCGCCTCGGTTCTATTTATGATGTTATAGATAGTCGCTCACTAGAACTTTTGGAACGCTCCATTGAAAACGAGTATGTCGCTCATCGCGCCTTGAGTGATGTTCAACAGATCATTCGTATGTTAAACGAGGAGCAGTGAGTTAGATTTTTTATTGTCGTTCCTGCACCCATGAAGATATAGGTCTGGAGACTCTGATGCTTACTTTCTTCACGTTACTGCCATTTAGTAGGGCTTGCTTTTGGAAGCCTTATAGAGACGTAGAGAGCTCTAGATAGCAGTCTTGTGCCAATTGCAGACCTAATAGGCCATTATCGACATGGCCTCATTATCCGGATTTAAGGATATATCAGGATTTTGGCTTTGAGCACAAAGCACTAATTTAAAGAATGATTGACAACGTCTTAGGCGCAAGGCGGCTCAGATGCTCTACTTGCTACTTTTGCAACATTCGCAGACGTTCTTCGAAATCTTCTTTTTCTATTTCGCCCCTGGCAAACCTGGCTTTGAGAATTTCAATCGGGTCTTCTTCTGAACTTGATCCCGAACCAAAGCTATGGCCCGTTAACCATTTATAAATTAGTACGCCCAACACAGTAATGACTGCAATGGAAAGAATCATCATAAGCGGCCCCATCATCATTCCGTAGCCTTGCCACATCATATGCGGGCCATAATGATCATTGCCTTCATGCGCAAAAGAAACCAATGGTAGTCCAGAAACAAAACAGGTTGATAAAACTCGAGATAAATCGCTCATATTTAAGCCTCCATTACTTGGCACGTTCTGGGAAACCCGCACGCATAAAGCTTACAATTTTCCATATTTCGTCTCTGGTCAGTTGTTCTTTGAAACTAGGCATTGCCGTTCCAAACTGCTTACCGCCTTCTGAGATGGACCACATCATGTATTCATCTACAGCCATCGGCATTTGGATCATGTAAGCCAGTAACGCGGGAGAAGGAGTCAAGTCTTTACCAGCCTCTCCATCACCTAAGCCATCGACTCCGTGACAACTGGCACATTGTTGCTTATAGAGTGAAGCACCTTCCTGTAAGCTCTTTATGCTAGACGGGACCGGATTAATGAGACCACGATATTCATTTGGAATACCTGAATTCATAAAGGTCCAATGCCTTTCCATTCTTTGTCGTTCCATGGGGCCCATCATGCCATGCCCCCACATTCCTCTTTTCATCCAATGAGGGTTCCACATGTCTCTTTGGCCAGACATCATCCCAGAATGGTGCCCGTGCATCATACCTTGCTTTGTTGAGTTCTGGTCTTGTTGTTTACTATGGTCAGGATGGGCATAAGAAAAAGGAGCCAGCATCAATGAGATGATAGCTGCTTGGACCAATAACGCAGTTTTCTTTAACCTAAAAACAGCTTTTATTTCTAGCATAAGCTAATCCCTCAGTTTGTTTAAATAAAATGTACATGAATCACGCAATTTATGCTTAGGGCAATACTAAAAACTCTCCCTGCTCAATCCTGACCCAGCATCATCATATCAAATGCATGACGATAGAGTTGCTTAAATTGGTCAATAAAACTCAACTAATGTATCCGATATTATTGGATAGAGTCCCAAGATGATACGCGTAGGTTATCACATCACAAGGCTCTTATGCCGAGAGAATTGCTGCGGTGATTTTTTAATGCATGTTGCTAAACAAAAAACCGTTTAGTCTAAGCTCTTATAGACGCCGAATGCGTCAGTCCGAGCAGGTGGCGCATGTTCTTGAAGCATCGCCACCCGTCTCGATAGCATATCAGGTACACTCGTTTCAGCCAGTATGAATTACGCGCTGATCCTGACGCAAAACGAGATCAAACTCAGCTTTAGAGATAGTAGATATTCCTTATTACATACCATTTTGTAAGCGCTTTTCATTAAATATTTCTGTATTTCGGACAATATCTAATGCTCTTGTATAAGCGGATGAGAATCTTAGCCCTTCGTCAATTCTTTGTGCAATGTATTCATTGCCTTCAATAAGTTTCCCCTTGGCATTGATAGCATTGTCAACATGGTCTATCACCGTGCTTATCGGAATATAATTGATAAAGCTATTTTTATAAGTGCTGCTACGTAGCTCCGTAATGGGATATCGGCCGCCAGAACTAGAACTGACACCGATGATGTAAGAAGGTTTATGAGCGAACAGGTTATTGAAATAATAAAACAGGTTTTTAAATGCGGGAGGAACCATGCCATGCCATTCAGGGACAATGAACACGTATCCCTGCGCTTCTTGTATCAACTCTTTTGTTTGTTCATCTATGGGTGCACTCTCTGACCATAATGCTAAATGGCACTGACTCAAGTCGAGGACCCGCGTTCCGATATTTGCATCTTGAGTCAATTGCCAACTTACGTATTTGGCAACCTTTAATGAACTGGCATTCGCTCGTGGGCTACCACTAATAACAAGGATATTCATATTTTCAAACTCCAATGACTAACAAGTTTATTGTGACGCACAGAAAATATTACTCGCAACATTGAGTGCTCCATGAAAAGTTCAAAGAATTCACGATGGACGATAGATACCTTCGTGAACCAATAAACTACGAACAGACTCATCAAGAGATATCAACAACACTTAATGAATCCTCAGCGCCTTTCTGCTTACCAAATTTCTTAAACGGGGCTTTCATTTGCCCCCACCAACTTTTGGGGTAGCCCTTATAATTCAAACCAATATCGTCAGAGCTAAGGGTTCTCATTTCGTGATATGCATTGCCGAACAGGTGATCATAAAAGGAAAAGAAAAGCGAAAAATTCACATCTCCTGCGACACCGCGCAGATGATGGAAACGATGTACTTCCGCAACAGCAAACACGCGACGAAGTGGGCCCAGTACATAATCAGTATTTGAATGCTGTAGCAATAACTGCGTGAACGACATAAAGACCAAAACTAGAGAATACTCCTTAGGCATACCTAGCAATACTAAAGGCCCTGTACAGACGATTGACGCGATGACCTGATACAAAGGGTGCTTTAAGATTCCGTTCAAACCGTACATCCGTTTGACTTCATGATGCACTGCATGAAGTTGCCACATTGGTTTCCAAGTATGGGAAAGCCAATGAAGTAGATTGTTCCCAAGATCAAAAATTAACAAGCACAATAGCGCTTGAAGCAGTATTGGCCATTCGTTTGGCCATAATGGTGACTCGGGTTTAGGTGTAGTCATGATAAATATAGGGACGATAAGCAAAGGAACCAAGCTCATGCACTGGTTTACTATAAAGTGCATTAGGTCACGCCCGGTATCACCGTGAGATTGATTCCACGCTTTGTTATAGGGCAATATTCGTTCGGTGCTAAATGAGAGAAATAGTGCGACTATCATTAGCCCGGCAAATTGGCTGGCCAGCGTTATCGGATTGGTAGTCGAAAAAATCACCCAAATAGCGAGTCCATTGATACCGAAAGCCATCAATGGAAAGTATCCGTAACGAATCGAATTGCGAAGCCAGGATGAGGCTGTCGAAGAAGGAGTTGTCATTGATCATATCCTATTACAGTAGTGAATGACCTAATTTAGTGATTTTCTATTTGAAGTTCTGCGCGTATACTGACTAATTATGTTGCAAAAACGTCAATCATCTATATTCATCGCATTTAATTCTGAGTCGCCGGCTTTCGCGCGTGCTGAAAATTATCAACATGACACGCGTATTCCATGGCACTCTCATGATTTTGCACAGTTAATTCATGCGACTGAAGGCGTCATGACTGTGGAAACAAATTGCGGTCTTTGGGTGGTGCCACCTGGGCGGGCGGTTTGGGTACCTGCTTTTGAACCCCACTGCATTCGGATGACCGGAGCCGTTGCTTTGCGAAGCCTATATTTAGAGCCTTCTCTCAGCCCCTTCGAGCATGATAGGTGTTGTATTGTTAGTATCTCAGCACTTTTAAGAGCTTGTATTCTTCGCGTAATCGAATTTGAACAGCCATATGCAGCGGATAGCCGAGAAGCACGGCTTGTTACGGTTATGCTTGATGAGATCTTTGCCGCTCCAATAGCACCGTTGAATTTGCCGATTCCCAAAGACAAGCGTGCGAGGCATGTCGCCAAAACTTTTCAAGAGAATATAACTGACAGACGCCCAATATCTGCTTGGGCAAAATTCGCCGGATCAAGTACACGTACTTTGGAACGTTTATTTCGAGAAGATACTGGAATGACGCTAGGCGCGTGGCAACGGCAAGTGCGTCTATTGCGTGCGCTCGAAATTATGGCAGCAGGTAAGAATGTGACTACTGCAGCACTGGAAGTTGGTTTTGATACGCCGAGCGCGTTCATTGCTATGTTTCGTCGAGCGATGGGGATGACTCCCGCCAAATACTTTGGAAGTCAGAACGAAGGTGGGCAAAAAAGTAGGTTACGTTGAACCCTAATATATTCCCGACCCCATAGAGAGCTCTCTATCTATTCAATGAATTCATAACAAGGTCGGTCGTAAGAATTTGTGGTAGCAGGTCTGGTTCTTCATTATTACGATAAACCACATATAGAGGTACCCCATGACGTCCAAAGGATTCCAAGTAATGGGTTATTTCAGCATTTGGATGTGTTAGGTCTCCCTTCATATAATGCACTTTACCTGTTTTTAGTAAGCTCAGGACGGGCTCCTGACTTAAAACTGTCTGTTCATTGACAAGACAAGTAATACACCAATCGGCCGTAATATTTACCAAAACTGTATCGTGTTTACCTCTCGCTTTTCGCAAATTTTCCTTACTGAAGTTAGCCACATCTTTTTGCAATATTTGTGGTTTCTCGTCGCTCGGCGCGAATATGTTCAGTGCAGTCAAAGCAACGATGGCGCAAAGAATCGTATTTATTGCATTCAAAAGTCTGCCTTTGTAGCTACTTAAGCCACGAGTTTTTTGATAAACCCAAATACCAAAAACGAGTGCTAACATGCCCACTAGCAGTCCAGCCATGGCCGTTTGGCTTGTTTGTCTTCCAAATACCCATACTAGCCATATAGCAGAAAGAAACATTGGAAAAGCTAAAAACTGTTTTAGATTTTCCATCCAACTACCTGGTTTAGGCATCCATGTCCGTGTCACAGGAATGAAAGCCAAGATTAAAAACGGTGAAGCCATTCCCAAGCCTAGCGCGAAAAACACGCTTATCGCTGACAGGGTTGGTTGGGTAAGTGCATAGCCGAGAGCCGGCCCCATAAAAGGTGCCGTACATGGACTGGCTACTAGCACTGCTAAAACTCCAGTAAAAAAGGCTCCTCTCCTTTGCCCTTTATGTACGACCTGCTCTCCAATTCCCATTAAACCTGAACCAACTTCTATTACCCCCAAAAGAGCTAGCCCCAAAATTAACAAAAGATAGGCGAGCAACCCCACAAACCAGGGAGTTTGTAACTGGAACCCCCAGCCAATGGTTTCGCCTGCACTTCTAAAAGCGATTAATGCAATAGCAAACCCAATAAACAGAGCCACCACTCCAAGTGTGTAAAACAGCGCCTCTTCTTTAAGTTTTCGAGCTGATTTTGTGCCAGCTTTAGAGAACTTAAGTGCTTTCAACGACAATACAGGAAACACACATGGCATTAAGTTTAGAATAAGCCCGCCAAGGAAAGCGAAGAGAATACTAGCCGCCAAACCTATTGAATCACTGCCATCAGTTAAAGAGGAAATTCGATGGTCATCCAGCGCCGAATCCTTTAGAAAAAAAGCATCTTTAGTTTGAGGAGGGTAACAAAGTCCAGCTTCTGCACAGCCTTGGTAAGTAACTCTCACTAGACTTTCTGTTACGCCCTTATCTAGAAGGGGTAATCGAATGCTTGCCTGGTTATAAAATACAGTCACGTCACCAAAAATAGGGTCTGTTTTAGCCACGCCCTTATATTCAAATATAGGATTGCCAAACACAGCTTCGTCGTAGGAGAATTTAAATCTCTCCTTGTACAAATAATAACCGTCTGTAATTTTCCACTGAATCAGCAGATTGTCACCGTCAATAGATGAGCTCATGACATAAGCCTCATCTACGGGTAATAACTCAGCTTGCTCCACTGCGAAAGCTTTGCTGTTAGCGAATATCGATGCGTGTGTTACGCCGTTTAGAATTATAAGAATAATAGATAACACTAACCGCATGTGAATAGAGCTATTCATGCTATCGCTTCATCCTGTAGATCATAGTTGCTATTGTGAATTCGGGGTTTTAAGTTCGACAATTTTTTCTTATAGAATGCTTCGAGATTCAGTGTTCAACAAATACTTCAATATTTCCTTCTTCATCGAAACTCATCACATTATAGGATTCAATCGTATCACCTCTTTCCATACCAGGTGTTCCAAAAGGCATGCCTGGCACTGCGATACCTTTTACCTTGGGTCGGAACAATAGCAGTCTGCGGATATCCCGCTCAGTAACATGACCTTCTATAATGTAGCCATCAATCATCGCGGTATGGCATGCCGCAAGTTGTTCCGGGATCTTATGCTTTGCTTTAATTGACAATACATCTCGGGTATCAATGACATTGACGTTGTAGTCATATCCCTTCAAATAATCGACCCATTTAAAACAACATCCACATTCGGGGTTTTTGTATACCGTAATATCTTTTGAAAGTAAGTCATCAGCAAACACCAGTGGCGTGACGACGAGCATGACGAAAAATTGAAATAGTAATTTCATAGTAAGAACCTCTGGCTTTGGATAAGTCTGCATTACCGTGATTTTTGAGTTGAGTCTCTTTGTATTCCGCTCCACAGCATGAAGCAAACACCAATAACGATCGACATGTCAGCAAAGTTGAATGCTGGCCAATGCATTCCTTGCCAATGTATGTCGAGAAAATCAACAACGGCTCCACGAACTATTCGATCTGTCATATTGGCGAGTGCGCCGCCGAGTATAAGAGCGTAGCCTATCGCTTCCTTGCGATGCGGTTTCTGTATTAAGCTCCAGATCAACCAACAAGAAACAACGAAAGCAATGGACACAAAAAAGTATCGTTGCCATCCTCCTGCTTCAGACAAAAAGCTAAATGCAGCGCCTTCGTTCTTTAAATGCACCAAATTAAAAAAGCTAGTGATCTCTATACCACTTCCATACACGACCTTTATTTCAATAATAAATTTACTGAGTTGATCAATTGATAAAACCATAAACGCAGCGATTAAAAATACACTGACTCGTTGGATTGGTTTATCTATTAAGAACAAATGTTTAAGCATTACTACTCCTTGCCTTGCCACCGTTTAATTATGCACCACGTTAGTCATGTTTCAGCTTTAAGATTTTGCGGGCTCCATTTAAAACAACCAAGCCTATCAGGAAACCAATGACTAAATCTGGGTATCTTGACCCGGTAAATGCCACCAATGCACCTGCCAAGATAACGCCTAGATTAGCTATGACGTCATTGGCTGAAAATATCCAGCTTGCTTTCATATGTGCACCACTGTCTTTCTTCTTTGCAATCAGCAATAAACAAGCGGTATTGGCAACCAATGCAACCACACCAAAACTAATCATTAGCGTTGAGACGGGTTCGCTCCCGTACAAGAAGCGCCTACCCACTTCGAACAAGGCCCCGAAAGCTAAAATCAACTGCAACCAACCCGCGAAATGAGCGGCGCGAACTTTCATTCGGATACTATGACCCACTGCGTACAACGCTACGCCATAAACAGCGGCATCCGCGAACATGTCTAGAGAGTCAGCGATCAACCCAGTAGACTGAGCCCACCAACCAACGACTATCTCAATCAAGAACATCACGGCGTTAATGGCTAGTAATTGTTTGAGTACTCGCGACTCTGAGGCGTCTGCCTCGATAGCTGATATCGAGGCTCTACTCAGCTCGTCTTCCTTAGTAAGTCGCGTGCTATTCAAGCGGGCACCCAAACCAAGGGATGCTAGACGTGACTCCACTTCTTGTAAATTATCAGAATGATAAACTTTCAGATAGCGATTGGGTGTATCAAAGTCTAGGATGACTGTTGGCTGAATAGGTTCAAGCGCAATTCGGATCATGTTCTCTTCAGCAGGGCAGTCCATCTTTGGTACCGTAAATTCACTGATGTGGCTAATATCCTGACTCAATTCAGTCAAATCAGGTGTGTAACTTTCTTCATCAGGGGGATTTTGGCTTTGGCAGCCGCCGCAACATTTATCAGTCATAATTTATCCTTGTACCAAAATTTTCATCAGTTTAAACTCTATACTAACAATAGAGTCAAGTGGGTGAGAATAAATATGAAAATTGGAGAGCTTGCGAAACAAACTAACTGTACAGTCCAATCCATTCGCCACTATGATAAAGAAGGGCTTATCTGTGCTTCGGCACGGAGTGAAGGTAACTTTCGCCTTTATGATAAGAGCACGGTCGAAAGACTCATGTTTATCAAGCATTGTCGTAGCCTTGACCTTTCTATTATTGAGATTCGACAGCTGTTGCAGCTAAGTGACTCACCTGATGAACGCTGTGATGATATTAATAGAATGATTGATAGTCATGTAATCGAAGTGGAGCAGCGTATCAGCGACTTGCAAAGCCTTCGAAAGCAACTCAAGTCGTTACGCAATAGCTGCTCTGACCAGAGAACGGTCAAACAATGTGGCATTCTTTCTAACCTGAGCAGTCATGGCAATATTTAGCATGCCGAAACGACTAAACTGCTTTAGGTCATCGAAGGATTACACATACGGGCTACTCAGTGAAAATACCGTTGTGCCAGTTTTCATGGCACGGAATCGGATAGCGACAAACACAAGCTACTGCATTGTTTGATCAAGGCTTCGACTCATGATCACCGCCACATAAGGTATGATCAGATAGCACTTCGATAACTCGACAGCTATCTGCCTGCCCATGTTTACATCCTTTTAGCATTGTTGATAGCTCAGTCTTTAGCGCTACCAAGCGCGTAATTTTCAGCTCTATTTCTTTCAAATGCTTTGATGCAATATCATCTGCTTTATGCTCATTTCCCTCGTCACTATGCGATAGCATCATCAACTCCCTGATGTCATCTAGCGTAAACCCTAGCTCACGAGAGTGAAGTATAAAACGCAAGGTGTTCAGATGCTTAGTTTGATAGCGTCTTTGATTCCCTGTTCTGGTCCTTCAGTACGATAAGGCTCAGGAAGTAGACCCACTTGCTCGTAGTAGCGGATTGTAGGCACTTTACATCCCGTTTTCTTGGATAACATGCCGATAGAAAAATCTGTCATTTTTCATTTCCCCTCTTGAACCTCTAGTGGCTAGAGATTTTATACTAGACTTATGTTGAATTAAAAGAGGAATCTCAAATGAGTGCGAACTGCTGTACAGACAAACGATTTGACGGCGTGTCAGAAAGATATAAACGCATCTTAATGATTGTGATTGCTTTAAATGCGCTGATGTTTGGCGTGGAGATAGCGGGCGGAATCTTTTCTCAGTCTCAAGCATTACAGGCTGATGCTTTGGACTTTTTAGCAGACTCCTTAACGTATGGAATGAGCTTATGGGTAATAGGACGTTCTTTGTCCTTACGAAGTAACGTAGCCATTGCAAAAGGCGTAAGCTTGGCTGCAATGGGCGGGTGGGTTCTGTTTTCTACTATCTATCGAGTATTTACGGAGCATACGCCTGAGCCGTTTACGATGGGCTGGATTGCTGTTTGCGCACTCGGCGTCAACCTTCTTAGCGTATTGCTTTTATTGACGTACAAAGATGGCGATGCAAACGTGCGTTCTGTTTGGCTCTGTAGCCGTAATGATGCGATAGGTAATATTGCGGTCATGGTCGCGGCTGTCACCGTCGCATATACGCAGTCTGGCTGGCCAGATTTGATTGTGGCTTTTCTAATGTCAGGCTTATTTTTCAACTCTTCAATCCAAATCATTCGTCAATCAATTAAAGAAAGACGCGACCACCTGGTTGCGAGCTAAGGCTAATAGCACAAAAGGAGGAAATTAGACATGAAACAAGACCATCTACTTGAATCAACAGGAATGCTAGATTTACAAGATGCTGCCATCACTAGCCTGATAGAGAGCAAAGGTTGGATGAACCTGAGTGAGTATGGACGAATTGGCGCTGCCTATGACTTTGTAAGAAACGACATTAGTTTCGGTTATAACGCGTCAGATGATTTGACGGCGAGCCAAGTTCTGGCAGATGGATATGGCCAGTGTAACACCAAAGGAACACTTCTAATGGCCTTACTTCGTGCCTTGTCCATACCTTGTCGTTTCCATGGTTTTACGATTGACAACCTTTTGCAAAAAGGCGCTATTCCGAGCTATATATTCTTTCTAGCGCCGAAATATATTCTACATAGCTGGGTCGAAGTCTACTACGCGGGAAAGTGGGTTGATTTAGAGGGCTTTATTCTGGATCAAGGATATTTGAGTTCGGTTCAACAAAGGTTCGGTAATCGACCAGAACCTTATCAAGGTTATGCGATAGCAACCAAATGCCTTCAGCGCCCAGCTGTAGAATGGACGGGAGAAAGCACCTATATCCAGAAAGAAGGGATTCACGATGATTTTGGGGTATTTGATAACCCTGACGAGTTCTACTCTGCACATGGGACAAACTTGTCGGGTATAAAGAAAGTGTTGTATCGGTATTTCTTTCGGCACCTAATGAACTGGAACGTTAAGCGAATAAGAGATGGCAAATAATATATGCGCCACAAAATTAGCGTTGTGGCGTTGTAAATCGCTTAGAATCTAGGACAATAACGAATCTGGTTTAAAACTCATCCTACTACGTTTGGAGAAATGTTAAGTGAATAAGAAAGCTATGTTGACTATCGGGGCTGTTGCTATTGCTCTAATCGCTGTATTGGGATTCAACGCTTCCCAGAAGACAAAAGCTCCAATAGTAGCTTCTTTGGATGGTGATGCATATGAGCGGAGCTATTCGCCGTCGATAGGCCCAGACAATGCTGCAGTAACTGTCGTCGAATTTTTTGATCCCGCCTGTGAAGCGTGCAGAGCCTTTTACCCATATGTAAAGGAGATGTTGAAGAGGCATCCAGAAGATGTGCGTTTAGTGCTTCGCTATGCTGCTTTTCATGAAGGGTCTGATACAGTTATTCAAATGTTAGAAGCAGCACGACTTCAAAATCTATTTGAACCAGTGCTTGAAGCCTTACTGAAAGATCAGAACCAATGGGCCTCACACCACAGCCCAAATATAGATCGGGCATGGGAATTGGCTAAAACTGCTGGATTAGATATCCAACAAGCCAAGGAAACGATAAAGTCAGGAAAGTTCGACCAACTCTTGAAGCAAGAGAACGCAGATATTCGCTCGCTAAAAGTCAGCAAGACACCCACCTTCTTTGTAAATAAAAAGGCCCTGGAGTCGTTTGGTCCAGATCAACTATACCAGCTTATTGTCGACGAAATTAATAAGGCCAATTAGCATAGAGTTATTTTCGAGTTGCGCCTCAAACCGTTACATTAATTAAACCACCGGGGCGATATTCTAGGTCAAAAGAAGAAGTATTGTAGTCATTATCGGCTCTCTCACTTTCCTCCGTGGCGGCGATAGACCGATATTTCTCTGTCAATGTACTCGATTCTATTTGCTGCCCTATCTGGGCTACTTGGTAGTCTTGAGGGCTTGGGTCTGAAGGCGCTAAAGCAACTCGTTGTATTAGCTTGGCTTTGAGTAGTTTAGTCTCGGGGTCGTTGTCTACAATATTTGTTCTTATCTCAACATCACCGCTTGATGTGTAAAGCTGTCCTTCGGGAGACATCGTTTTCTGGATATTCGATGGACCAGTTATGCTTCCACCTACACTTTTATGGGCGCGAATGTGCGCATTGACTGCTTGTTCCTTTTTAGCTAGCTGTTGTGACTTAGCTTCGGAAGACGGGGCTTTTGTGAACTGACTAAACTGAGAGATTTGCAAAACAAACCTCCTTATTAAAGCGCGATATAAGTCTCAGTATAGACCTGCCTGATTAATATTTATACAGGTTTTGGTGAATTTTGTTTTTCAGTTGTTCGTTAAGTCTCCTGGATTAAGAGCTGAGATGAATCTTGCGCCCGCCTTCAGTAGAAAATTTTTACAAGGCATTCTATTTATATGAGCTATAAAGGTCTATTTGTTATGAAATAAGTGATTTCCAACGAAATTGCCGATAACGATAAAGCAAGTTGGCATACCACCAAACACCGGGCGTTAAAAGACCAGCCTCTATTTCTACCTCATCGGTGTATAAGCAGGTGGCCCCTTTATTCATAGATGATATTTTGATCCGGTGCTTCCATTTGGAAACGATACCACCTTTCTCTTCAGTTATGATTTCTAGTTCAGTATCGCTTACCTTTAAAAAGTGGGTCTGATGACTCCACGCGGGAATTAGCCCAAAAAATCGTAAGCGGCTGATGACAGTCGTACCCTCAACCCACTCAGCTGGAAAGTGATCGCTGTCAGAAAATGATAGGAGTCCTTTTGTTATGAAGGTCAACGTACTGCTTTTCTTAACTAGCTGCCATGCGTTGTCAGCTGAAATATTAAACTCTGAGGTAATATTAGCTTTCATGAATCTATCCTTTTTACTTGAAGAGATTTTAAGGATAAAACCTATAGCTACTAGAGGGTCAAGTGCATATCGATTTCTTGCAACATAAAGACATTACTGCAATTTTCGGAGATATAGAAGCTAGCGCTTTGTGCTCTTTTCACTAGTTCTCTAAACGCAAAGTTTGGCTGAATAATCCCTATCTTAATATGACTGCCCAGCGGCAACTTTGCGGACAAAGTGCTAGTTCAAAAATGTTTGTTATCTTACTACTGAATAATATTTTCTAGATAATTTAATGCCTGGCTTGTGAAGAAAGTGAGCATTACATCCGCCGGTCTTTAAATGTGAGCGAAGGTGCATGAACACAATGGGTCAAGAATTGTTCTTGTATAGAATGTGATAATCGTTAAGCTAGCCTTAGTAGAGTTCTTTTGATGGACTAATTGCTGTTTTTTACATTGATGGCTGCTTATGAAATACATAGAAAAAATAAAACTATTCAACTTCAAACGCTTTTCTAGTTTCGAATATTGCGCAAGAGGCAAGCGTAATATTTTTATTGGCGATAACGAGGCTGGTAAGAGTACGATCTTGCAGGCGGTAGATATTGTATTAACAGGTAGTCGTAGCAAGGTAGATGGCTTAGGACTTGAGTCGTTGTTTAACAGAGATGTAGTGGTAGAGTTCTTGAGCGGAGACAAGAGCCTCGCTGATTTACCGCAACTGGTCATTGAAATTTACCTGAACGATCATGGAGAAATAGTCCTTGATGGTCTAAATAACACAGAGCGGCGAGTGTGTTGTGGTTTGAAATTGGTATGTGAGCCTCTTGTTGATGAGTTCGGTGCAGAGATCGAAAATGCTTTAGCTCAAGATGAAGCTTTGTTTCCGTATGAGTACTACGGAATTAACTTTTCTACGTTTTCGGGGCAGTCCTACACACAAAATCGAAGGTTTATTAATCATATTTTGATCGATAGTTCTCTGATTGGGACGGAGTATGCTACTCGGCAATATACACAGTCTTTGTATGAGGCGAATACTAATCTAGTCGAGCGTCATCAGAATAAACATGCTTATCGTCAAAGCAAGGCGGTTTTCACTACCAACACGCTAGAGTCATTGAACTCTTCTTTGGATTCAGCCAAGTTTGATTTAAAAAACGATAATAAATCAAACCTTGAGCAAGACTTGATGATTACTCAGTCTGGTATACCTGTTTCACAAATGGGTAAAGGCAAACAATGTTTCATAAAAACAGAGTTTGCGCTTCAGCAGAGAGAAGGGGCTCACCCTATAGACCTGATTCTAATTGAGGAACCAGAAAATCACCTTAGCCATCTGAATATGAAGAAGCTGATTAGTCAGATCGAAGCAGCCACGCAAACACAGATAATGATTGCTACTCACAGCAATAGCGTATGTTCGCGTTTAGATTTGCATAATGCTTCTCTTATTAGCCCAAGGGAGCAGGCACCTGTATCTTTAGCAGACTTACCAGATGATACGGCGAACTATTTTGTCAAAGCGCCAAATAACAAAATACTTGAATTTGTTCTTTCAGAAAAAGTATTGCTGGTTGAGGGTGATGCCGAATTTATGTTGATCGAGGGTATGTATACCCAGCAGTTTGGCGAGCGGCTTGAAGATCAAAATGTACATGTCATATCAGTGGGTGGGACGAGCTTTAAGCGTTATCTGGATTTAGCTAGCCTGCTTGGGATTAGAACGGCAGTTGTTCGCGATAATGACGGTGATTATCAAGCGAAGTGCATTGAAAATTATGCCGACTATACGGGCGAGAATGTTAGTATTTTTTATGATCAGGACAATGAGAACCGTACGACGCTAGAAAAATGTCTGTATCAGGATAATGAGGCGCTTTGTGAGGAGCTGTTTTCTCCAGGTAGGAGGACGTTAACGGCGTTGGAATACATGCTTGAGAATAAGGCTGATGCAGCACTCAAGATACTTGAAGAAGGGATGAGCCGCTTGGCTGCACCGGAATACATTTCGCAGGCTTTCGAATGGATAAGAGAGTAATTTTCGCCGTTGCTGGTTCAGGTAAAACAACACATATTATTAACAGCTTAAGCCTTGATAGGCGGTCACTGATAATTACCTATACCGAGAATAATTATCAGCATTTACGAAATAGGATTATTCAGCGCTTTGGGCATGTGCCGGATAATATTACGATTCAGACGTACTTCACTTTTTTGTACTCCTTTTGCTATAAGCCATTTCTTCACTATAAAGTCCGCTCGAAAGGTATTAACTGGGACGTGCCTCCGTCTTTTACGCTGAGATTAAGAAGAACAGATAAGCGTTTTTATTTGGACTCCTCGTCAAGGCTTTATAACAACCGCATCGCAAAACTGGTAGAGGTGGAAAATGTACTTGGTCTTGTGCGAGAGAGATTGAGCAAGTATTTCGATCAGTTTTTTGTTGATGAGGTTCAAGACTTTGGTGGACATGATTTCAATCTGCTCAAAGAATTATGCAAGGCTGAGATAGATATTTGTCTAGTTGGTGACTTTTATCAGCATACGTTTGATACAAGCAAGGACGGTAATGTAAATAGAAATCTTTATGACGATTTTGAGCGCTACAAGCAGCATTTTGAGGTCGTGGATGTTCGATGCGACACTGAAACGTTGTCTCATAGCTGGCGATGCACCCCTGATGTTTGTCGTTTTATTTCTGAATATCTTGGTATTGAAATAGAGTCCCATAAAGATGAAACCTCAGAAGTCGTTCAGTTGGTGGACGACTCTGTTATTCGTGAAAAATTTCTCTGCAACGAAACGGTAAAGTTATTTTTTAAGAATCATTCAAAGTATCCGTGTTATTCCCTTAATTGGGGAAAGTCTAAAGGGTTAGACCATTTTACTGATGTATGTGTTGCCCTCTATCCTGCATCACTAAAGGCTTTTTTGAGCGAGGATTTTTCTAGTTTTCCGGCGTCGAGTCGAAATAAACTCTATGTTGCTTGTACCAGGGCAAACAAAAATCTGTATTTTCTAGATCAGGCCAAACTAAAGTCGTACAAGGAATAAGCTTCAGGAATGAACTTTCACCTGAGTGGCTAGGGCTCATATTGTTTAAGACCAGTTGTGACCTCTATTCTTAATGTTGATAAGACAGAGTTCTGTTCTTGGCCTGTTTTCTTGTTTCTTATCTATCTGATAAATAAGGATTAAATGGCTTTTGTTGTCTTAATGAAAAAACTATCTTCGCGTATAGAGAAGTTGTTATAAATAGAGTAGTGTGACAAATCTTTCTGGAGAGGTGCTTTGAAGGGATATATTCGGAATTTGCTTCGGAGTAATGGGCCGAGCTTAACATCAGATTTAATTGCTCGAATGGTGGACGAGGGCGTAGCTCCTGCGACTGCTCGACAACGTGTAACTCGTGCTCAATCTGAATATGTGAAGCTTGCAGGTTTAAGGTTTGCCAAAAATGCACGATTTATCTACTTACAAGATCAGTTTGGTGATGCCCAGTTTTGGAAGGCTTTAGAAAAGGCTTTTCGTAAAAGTGGGAAGTCCTACTGGGGGGCTGTTGTAGGATTAAGAAGTCGAGGTGGGGTATGCAAGAAATCGCATTTCCCCATTATATGCGGGGCACCGGTAAGTAGGAACGGTCAACTTTCTCCTGACCGTTTGTTGGAACGTTTGTGTGCGATAAACCTCTTAGAAGAAAATAGTAGTGATGCTTTGGGTGGGCGCTACATTACATTTAAACCGTTTAGCTTTCCAGAGGATCAAGTACCAAAAATTAACGCGGTTTTATTAGCAGAATACGTGGCATTACAAGCCATAAGAAATTGGGCCCGTCGAATAGGTTTTGGAAGTTATGGGAAGTTTAGGATTAGAGGTGAGAATGAACTGCCTATTGTGGCCGGGGTTGCTTGGGACATCTCGGCCCCCTCTTATATAAGACCTTTGGTTAGTGCACGCAGCGGAAAACTGAAGCCTGGCTTCTTTGTTTGCGATATAAACTTAAGCAGTACCGTTGATGACGATCAAATTGATCTTTTCCTAAGAAAATATGATATGGCCGCTTCGCCTATCAATGTCGCACCGATTATGCCTTTCCTAGTTGCGGATATGTTTACCCCTTCGGCTTTTGATAAGGCAAAGGCTGCTGGAATTCTTCCTGTAACTATCGGCAATTTATTTGGCGAAGATGTCTCAAGAGCTCTTAATGATCTTATAAAACTATTGAGTGACACTGGTGCAACAGCGGCAGTAAATCCTGACCACTTGGATAAGGTAATGTCTCAACTAACAAAAATTGAAGGCGCGGCAAATAACTTGCGTGGAGCTCTATTTGAATTAGTAATCGGTAGTTT
>JBLLNS010000006.1:0-162206 GCA_048058835.1 Oleiphilus sp. | reverse complement strand
TCCACGATTTTATGGGGTAATGTGTCCATAAACGTGTTGCTGACCCTCTTATCTGATTCAGTCTTAGCAGGCATGTATTCTTTCCTGTTTTCAACCATTGTGATTACCTTTTTGGGTGAAATTATTCCGCAAGCCTATTTTTCCAGGAATGCTCTCAGAGTTGCCTCCAAGCTCACACCGGTTATCAAGTTTTATCAAATCCTACTTTTCCCTGTGGCCAAACTAACCGCCTTGGTACTCGATGGCTGGTTGGGACGCGAAGGTATCACCTATTTTCGAGAGAAAGAATTAACCGCCATTATCAACGCCCATATCGAATCGGAAGATACCGATATGGAACATGTTCAAGGCGTCGGCGCGCTTAACTTTCTTCAAATGGATAAAATTACTGTCAATCAGGAAGGTGAAAAATTAGACCCAGATAGTATATTGCAACTCCCTTGCAAACTAGACCTCCCCTTATTGCCTGATTTTGGTACACCCGAGTTTGGTGAGTTTACCCGTAAGGTGAACCGTTCAGGTCACAAGTGGGTTTTATTAAGCGATGAAAATAACACCCCTCTATTAATGCTGGATGCCGATGGTTTTATTCGTGCTACCTTATCTGAAGAAGCCAATAAAGACCCTTACGCCTATTGCCACCGCCCCTTGATTATTGATGATAATGAGTGCTCGTTGGGCGATGCCATGAATGCTTTAAAAATCGCTCATGATCTGGCCCCCGAGTCTGACGAAGTCTTACACGCCGACGTAATTTTGGTGTGGACAGCGACAGAACAACGGGTAATTACGGGTGCAGATATTTTAGGAAGGCTACTAAAAGGCATTGGGAATAAAGAGTAAAGTCTGCAATACTAATTGAAGATCTTCTGTATAGCTGTCATTACCTTTGGTTATTAAGCCTAAATAACGACAATAACAAACACCATTTGGTTTATTAGTTTATTCATCATACCCTACGACAGAGTGACCTGATCATGGCAAAAAAAACGGGTAAATTTCTGGTTGGAGCCTTGGAAAGCTGCGACCTTCCGGACTTAGGTATCGTTAATATGCCAGTAAGAGTCGATACCGGTGCGACCACATCCTCGCTGCATGTAGATAATATTGAAGAGTTTGAGAAGGATGGCAAAAACTGGGTGCGTTTTGACATCCACCCCGATATACATAATGTCGAAACGATCGTTACCACAACCGCCAGGCTGTGTAGTCGAAAAACGGTAAAAAGTTCCACTGCAGATAAAGAAAGACGTGCTGTCATTAAAACTGCGTTTAGCCTAGGCGGGCAAACCTGGAAAATAAAATTAACACTGACTAACCGCTCCTCCATGTCTTACTTAATGTTGCTCGGGCGTGAAGCCATGAAAGACCGGATAATTGTCGACCCCAGCGTCGAATTCATTGCATCTGAAAACCCATAATCATCAGCAAACGTTCTCGTTTGCTTTCTAACGCAAGTCACACCAGAGAGATACCATTATGAAACTAGCCATCTTATCTTGCGGCCCTAATTCATACAGCACACAACGTTTGAAAGAAGCAGCAGCGCAACGCGGCCATACCGTCAAAGTTTTGAATACACTCAAGTTTGCCATCGACTTACAAAAAGGCTCGCCCGATCTTTACTATCGGCAAAAACCCTTGAGTCACTATGATGCTGTCCTACCTAGAATAGGCGCATCAATCACCTACTATGGTACAGCTGTCGTTAGGCAGTTTCAGGAAATGGACGTTTTTTGTGCTAATACCGCCCATGGTATTAGCAACTCACGAGATAAATTACGAAGCTTACAAATTCTGAGCCGACACCATATCGGTATTCCAGAAACCACCTTCGTCAGAGATAAGCGCGATGTTTTGCCCGCAATACAACGCGTTGGCGGGGCGCCGGTTATCATTAAATTAATTGAAGGCACCCAAGGCATTGGCGTACTTCTGGCAGAGTCAGTCACCGCGGCTGAATCCATCATCGAGTTACTTCAAAGCCAAAAACAAAACGTGCTCATTCAAAAGTTTGTGGCTGAAAGTAAAGGCAAAGATATTCGCGCTTTTGTAGTTGGCGATCGCGTTGTCGCTGCGATGCGACGCGTAGCACAAGGCCAAGAATTCCGCAGCAATGTTCACCGAGGTGGTGTTGCTGAAGCCGTCGAATTACCACCCGAATATGTTGAAACAGCGGTAAGGGCCACACAAATCATGGGCTTACGAGTCGCCGGTGTAGATATGCTAGAAAGTGCTAGCGGTCCGCAAATTATGGAAGTCAACTCGTCCCCCGGACTAGAAGGCATTGAATCCTGCACCGGCTTAGATGTTGCCGGCGCGGTGATAGAGTATATCGCCGCTCAGGTAGACTTCCCTGAAATTGATGTGCGCCAAAGACTCACTGTGAGCAAAGGTTATGGCGTCAGTGAAATTTATGTGCCGGAAGGTTCCAGGTTTGTCGGTAGCACCATTGAAGGTACCAACTTACGTGAACAAGATATTAATGTACTAACACTCTACCGTGGCCATAAAACCATTCCTAACCCTAAGCCTAGTCGTGTGCTAGAAGCAAAAGATAAACTGTTGTGTTTCGGTAAATTAGACTCAATGCGCGGAATGATTCCCGCTAAAACGAGAAAAAGACGTCGTCCAGATATTGCAGATTTGCCGTCTGACTTACCGGAAGGGTCAGGTGAAGGTGATGTGTAATACACCTAACACAGTTTCGTAATGAGCTAAACATCACACAGTGCTTATGCAATATCCGCCATAAGCACTTTGAATGCTGCGAACGCAGCAGATGTTCTGTTATCCACCCCTAATTTGTTAAAGATCTGTTCTAGATGCTTATTGACTGTACGCGGGCTCATTGACAATATCATCCCAATTTCCCGATTCGTCTTGCCCTTGCTGATCCAAAGCAATACTTCAGACTCTCGTGCTGTGACATTGAAGCTCTTCTTCAGAAGATCTATTTCGCTTGGTTTCTCGGGATCAATCACTCTCAGTAAAAACTCATCGTTACCTGTTTGACCAATATATTTAACATGTAACTCCTTCTGAGGTGTAGATACAGCCAGTGCTTTATCTTTGTTGTATCGTTCATCCAAAATAGCCAGTAATGAGTTAGGCAAGGTTTCCTCTAGCCAATTAGCCGAGGCGCCCGTTTGCTGAAATAACTGATATGCCATAGGTGTAGCCCAGAGGAAATCTCCCTTACGATTACAGGAAATCAAATATTGTCCCGCCGAATCTAAAGCGGCATAAGCACTTGATGTCAGTCGCGCATTAGAAAGATGGGCCTTGATTCTGGCAATGAGTTGATCTGCCACAATGGGTTTGGTGACATAGTCAACACCACCTGCTTCGAAGCCCTTTAACACACTTTCTGAGTCACTGAGGCCTGTCATAAAAATCACAGGTATTTGTGCTAAATCCGGGTTCTCTTTTAGTCGCCGACACGTTTCAAAACCATCCATGTGTGGCATGATTGCATCCAGTAAAATCACATCAGGTACAATATTACCCGCTATCATCAAAGCTTGCTCTCCTTCAAGTGCAACGAGCACCTTAAGCCCTGCCTCATCTAAGGTATCATTCAACATGCTCAATGTTTCTGGCTTGTCGTCTACTATCAATACAACATCCTTGTCATGTACGTTGTTTGTAGTCATCTGAACCGCCCCAGTGCTTCTATAATTCGTTCAAATTGAAAGTTATTCGCCAGAGATTCAATCTGTTCGATAAACGCATGCGAAGCTTGTTTATGCTCCTTCATAACATCTAATTTATTTTGAATACCCTTTGCATACCCTATCTCGGAAAAGCGCAGTAATTCTTGAAGATGCTGTAAATCTGGCAGACTTTCTAGCTTGGATAAATCTTTGGTCTGTTGAATGGTTTGCGTTGGCTCATTTTTGTACTCCCAGTCAAGCAACAAATGCTTAGCGATCATTTCGAGTAAGGAACGCAAACGAATGGGCTTAAAAATATAGTCATCATGCCCTAAGGCATAATCATCGAAACCGCTGTCCTCACTAGCATCAGCTGATACCATAACAATTGGTACGGCAGAATGGCCTTTCCGAATCAATGAAACTGTCTCCCAGCCATTCATACCTGGCATATCAATATCCATGAGAATCATATCTGGCATATATTCAGCCAGCATTTTCAAACAGGTAAAGCCATCTTGCGCTTCGATAACAGAAAAACCAATGGGTGCAAGAATGTCCGTAATCAAGCCCCTTGCAGAAGGATCATCATCAACAATCAAGATGGTTTTAATGCCTCCTCTATACCCTTGAATATCCTTCTTAACGGGTGGAAGATCTACCTTGCCTTCTATGCGCGATAACATCAAAGAGACTTTAAAGGTGCTACCAAGATTGGGGATACTGCTTAGCGAAATATCGCCCCCCATAATTTCTGTTAACAAGCGGGTGATGGTTAAACCAAGCCCCGTACCAGAAACGTAATTCATACCCGGCCTTCTAACACGTTCAAAAGGAGAAAATATTCGTTCCTGATCCTCTAGATCAATTCCTCGGCCAGTGTCCGAGACTTCAAATTCCGCAACCTGACTTCGATATCGGACAGACAGCTTAACCTCCCCTTCTTCGGTAAATTTGAGAGCATTGGAAAGTAGATTAATCAGAATCTGTCTGAGCCTTTGTTCATCTGCCTTTACATATTCAGGCAAGCGGTCCAAGCATTGATAAGTAAAACGAATACCTTTGGCTTTTGCTTGCAGTTCAAACATATTCACTATCTGGTTCAATAACGTTTCTATTCGAACTTGGTTTGAATGGAGGTCTAATCGGCCAGCTTCAATTTTGGAAATATCCAAGAGACCTTCGATCAAATCGCCTAAATATTCGCCGCTGCGTCTAATCGTGCTGACTGCATTGCGACGATTAGCCGGTATATTTGGATCCTTGTCTAGTAATTGGGCATAGCCAAGGACCGTATTCAGCGGTGTCCTCAATTCATGACTGATACCGGTTAAATATCGGCTTTTTGCCTGATTCGCGGCTTCTGCATTTTCTTTGGCTGACTGAAGCATTTGATCCGTTTTTTCATGCGCTGCAATTTCTTCCTCCAATCGATGCGTTTGCCTGTTGGTTTCTTCTTCAGCTACTCGTCTGCTATCACTCACCAATACAAACAACCAGGCCATCACGCCACCGATAATAATGAGAATAAAAGAGACCTTCCACAGTGCACTGGCAACCAGTTCACCATCGACATTACTTTCATAGACAATCTGAAAGTAAATCAGCAACAAGAGGCTGGCGATGACCAAAAGAATGAGAAAGAACAAGCCCAGGAAATTACTGACTTTGGTATTCAGCATATTCACCAGCGGCTCAGGAAGTATTCGCCCTAAGATGCTAAGAAGTTGTTCTGAAAATTTGGACTTTGTTTTACAGACATCATTACAGCGGGCATCTAAGGAGCAACACAACGAGCAAATATGGCCTTCATACGCAGGGCAATGTGCCATATCTTCCGTTTCAAATGCATGTTCGCAAATACAACACTGAACATCAGCTGTGTCTGCTGGATAGATAATGCTTGAACGAGCAATGTAATATTTACCCTTGGTATACCATGCTATCAAGGGTGCAAGAATAAAGGTTGTTGCCAACGTAATGAAAGATGATAAAGCAGCGGCTGTTTCACCAAAACTACCCAAGTGGGCATTCAAACCGATGATGGAAGCAATCAACATGGAACCCACACCGACCGGATTTACATCAAAAAGGTGAGCCCGCTTAAATTCAATATTTTTGGGCCTCAAGCCCAAAGGTTTATTAATCACCAAGTCGGCAACCAATGCGCCTACCCAAGCCAGAGCAATAATGGCATAGCTACCCAGTATATCTTCCAGAACCCGGTAAATTCCCAGCTCCATCAACATCAACGCAATCATGACATTAAACACCAGCCAAACGACCCGTCCCGGATGACTATGTGTTAAGCGTGAGAAGAAATTCGACCAAGCAATCGAACCCGCATATGCATTGGTCACATTAATTTTAAGCTGGGACAAAATAACGAAAATACCCGCCAAGGCAAGCGCCAGATCCGGAGAGTTTGAGATATAACCGAATGCCACCAAATACATATGCGCAGGATCAGACGCATTTTCCGGCTCAATGCCGTGGCTTAAGGCCAGCACGGCTAAAAACGAACCCGCCAGTATTTTAAGTGCCCCCACCACAATCCAACCGGGCCCTCCAGCGAGTAAAGATATCCACCAGCGACGGCGCTGCTGTTTGTTTAAAGAGGATTCATCATAGTCTGGTAGGAACCGCAGAAAATCTACTTGCTCACCAATTTGTGCTACAAGTGAGAACAATACAGACGCCGCCGCACCAAAAAGCAGCAAATTAAATGTCAGTGCATTAGGGTTTGGTTCTATCTCATATTCGACCCAACTAGTGACAGAGCTAATATCCTGATATGCAATGAAAATGAAAGGTAAAAGCTGAAGGATAATCCAGAACGGCTGCGTCCAAAGCTGGAAGCGACTAATCAAAGTGATTCCGTAGGTCACTAAAGGAATGACCACTAATGCACACACGACATAGCCAATTGACAAAGGTATGCCCAGTGTCAGCTCAAGAGCCATTGCCATAATGACAGCTTCTAAAGCAAAAAATATAAAGGTGAATGATGCGTAGATTAAGGACGTAATCGTCGAACCAATATAACCAAAACCCGCACCGCGGGTCAGTAAGTCGATATCAATCCCATAGCGCGCAGCATAGTAACTGATGGGGATGCTCGTCAAAAAGATAATGGCTGCTACGACCATGATGGCAAAGGCAGCATTGGTGAAGCCATAGCTAAGGGTAATGGCACCCCCAATCGCTTCCAACGCTAAAAAAGAAATAGCGCCCAAAGCGGTATTGGAAACTCTCGCAGCTGAAAAAGTACGTGCTTTTTTAGCGGTAAATCGTAAGGCGTAATCTTCAAGTGTTTGATTCGCAACCCACCGATTGTAATTCCGCCTTACACGGAAAACCTGTTGCTTCGCTGTCATTCACTATTCTCTACTAAGCAGTTGGACAACATCCCTGTTTCAGAAATCGACAGGAAAACCCACTGATTAACGCTTCTGTTCTATTCGAAAGTGATTGAACACAAACTCAATACTATTGAATAAAGCAATATCCTCGCCATTCATAAAAATACACGCGATCTCTAGAGCTTGCATTCATATTCATGCGTACGACTTTAGCGCGGAACAAACCATGACAGAATAAGTCAAATGACTTACCCCTATGAGCCGATTACTCCATTGTTGTATTTACCTCAAATCCTGATACTGATCTCGTGATTGAAAGCCTTGGCTTCATTCTCAAAACCGTCTGAAAAAACCTCACGCTACGTTGCAGACTCTTTTAGATCTCAGCTAGCAGCGAGTAAATATGAACAAGTGAATGACTCAATGTTTCTAAAACAGTAAAGAGGAAGCGACATGACGCACGATAATTCAACATCATTGCAAACGAAGAACTTGGGTCTTGAGATGCCCACCAAACGAAGATCTCTTCTGAAAACCATCGCGGCGCTACCTGTCATGATGATGCTCTCTTACAGCCCACTTTCTGCGGCATCAGAGGTCAACACAACGGGTCTAGCGGTAACTGACAAAGAAGTGACTGTCGGCATTCTTCACTCTCTAACGGGCACAATGGCGATCAGTGAAACCGGTGCGCAGGAAGCTGAAAAATTAGCGATTAAACAGATCAACGATATGGGCGGGGTTTTAGGCCGCAAAATCAAGATCATTCAGGAAGATGGTGCAAGTGACTGGCCAACCTTTGCTGAGAAAAGCCGTAAGTTATTGGTCAAAGACAAAGTCGCCGCGGTATTTGGTTGCTGGACATCAGCATCGCGAAAAGCAGCCTTGCCAGTCTTTGAAAAAGAAAACGGTTTGCTTTACTACCCAACCTTCTATGAAGGACTTGAGCAATCCAAAAACGTTATTTACACCGGTCAGGAAGCAACACAACAGATACTTGATGGCTTGAACTGGGTGGCTAAGGAAAAGGACGCCAAGACCTTTTATCTGATCGGATCTGATTATATCTGGCCACGTACTTCGATGAAAATTGCGCGTAAGCATATCGAAAACGTCCTAGGTGGCAAGGTTGTGGGTGAAGAGTACAAGCCATTAGGCAATACCCAGTTCGGTTCCGTTATCAACAAA
The DNA here is from genome assembly GCA_048058835.1 of Oleiphilus sp. GTDB lineage: Bacteria > Pseudomonadota > Gammaproteobacteria > Pseudomonadales > Oleiphilaceae > PZPK01. Next base: position 154,000 of record JBLLNS010000006.1, on the reverse strand, counting down.
ATCCGTCTTAAAAAACCTGATGTTATCTACGCTGCCGTCGTGGGCGGAAGTAACGTTGCCTGGTTCAAGCAGCTCAAAGCAGCGGGGATTACCTCTAAGAAGCAAACACTTCTCACTATCTCGGTAACAGAAGACGAAGTGTTGGGTATTGGGGGTGAAAACCTTGAAGGCTTCTACTCAATCATGAAGTACTTCCAAAGCCAGGATAATCCAAACAACAAAGCCTTCGTTAAGGCGTTTAAAGAAATGTGGGGAGAAGACAGCGTAATTGGTGACGTAACTCAAGCAGCTTATTTGGGCCCTTGGTTATGGAAGGCCGCAGTTGAACGCGCTGGCTCATTCGATGTGGATAAAGTTGTAGCCGAATCTGAAAAAGGCGACATCGAACTCACAACGGCACCAGAAGGTTATGTGAAGCTTCACAAAAACCATCACTTATGGAGTAAGGCACGTGTCGGTCGTTGGAATAAAGACGGTCAGGCAACGGTTGTTTATACCTCTGAGTTAATTGAGCCAGATCCATTCCCAGCGGGTTATCAATAAACAAGCAATTAGCAATCTTAAATAAACAGCTAATCGTCTATCGACAATAGAAAGAAAATGCTAGCGGACCTGAAAAATCCGCTAGCCATTCAAAAGAAACACATAGCTCATCATCTCATGGCAACAGATTTTAGATCGTTGTCCCCCATTGTGGAGATTTAATATGGACGGATATACCTCTAGCGAATTAGTCTCGATATTCGCCATGCAAGGGTTCGCGGGTATCAGCTTATTCAGCGTACTCCTACTAATGGCCTTAGGCTTAGCGATTATATTTGGACAGATGGGCGTAATTAACATGGCCCATGGTGAATTCATGGCAGTCGGTGCGTATGTCACCTACTTTTTATCATATATTACAGAAACCTATTTTCCGGCCTTGATGCCCTATTATTTTGTCTTTGCCATTGTGGCGGCATTTCTAATTGCAGGAATACTCGGATACTGCGCCGAATTTCTTCTGATAAGACATCTTTATACCAGACCTCTAGACACACTATTAGCAACATGGGGGTTAAGCCTCATTATGCAGCAATCTTTCCGTTCACTCTTCGGCGCGAGAGAAGTTAGCCCAACTTTACCTGACTGGTTGATGGGCTCTTATCAACCTACTGACATGATCGACATTCCTATTAACGGCATGTTTGTTCTTGGGCTAACAACCGTCGTTACCTTAGGTGTGTTCTACCTCATGTTCAAATCCAAATGGGGCCTTCGCGTCAGAGCTACAACCCAGAATCGAGTCATGAGTGGTGCAGTAGGCATCAACACGAAAAAAGTGGATCGCTACACATTTGCTTTGGGTTGTGGCATTGCGGGTATCGCAGGTGCAGCATTTACGACTATCGCGTCAACTGGCCCAACAACCGGAACACTCTACATAGTAGACACCTTTATGGTGGTGGTTTTCGGCGGCGCCGCCAGTCTATTCGGCACGATTGCTTCAGCCTTCTCAATCGCGCAAGCGCAATCTATTTTGGAATTCTTTATCAGTGGCTCGATGGCTAAGGTCTACACCTTATTCGCCCTAGTATTGATCTTGATGTTCAAGCCAGAAGGTTTATTCGCAAGCAAGGTTCGCCGCTAAAGCGGGCCTTGTCGTCAGCACACACTGTGGAACTTGCATAAACGAATTAATAGAAGACACATCAGTTAAAGATTCATTCTGACACTGGTCATGAAAGTTTTTGGAGAGAATTATGAGCTTCGTATATGAAAAACTAATGGGTGGAAAGAGCGGTATGGTCGGGTTGCTCATATTAGCGGCGCTCATTTTGGTTATATTCCCTTTATGTCTCGATGCATTTCGTCTCAATCTGGTCGGAAAGTATCTTACTTATGCCTTCGCCGCAGTGAGCTTGGTCTTGCTTTGGGGATACGGCGGTACCCTGAGTTTAGGCCAAGGTGTATTTTTTGGGCTCGGAGGCTATGGCATGGCCATGTTTCTCAAGTTAGAAGCATCTTCTCCAGAAAATACAGCCATTCAATCGACACCTGGTATCCCTGACTTTATGGACTGGAACCAGTTAACAGAACTACCTTGGTTCTGGGAACCCTTCTCAAGCCTTGGGTTTACGATTGCAGCCATCTTAATTCTGCCTGCATTGTTTGCTTATATTATTGGTTCAGCCATGTTTAAGCGTCGTGTAGGTGGTGTTTATTTTGCGATCATCACCCAGGTGATAGCCGTTATACTGACTGTGCTTATTGTCGGTCAACAAGGTCTGACGGGCGGTATAAACGGTATAACTGACTTACGTACCATGAACGGCTGGGATATCACCTCAGATAGTGCAAAATATATTTTCTACTACGTCAATTGTGCCTTATTAATTGGTGTGATCATCGCATCACGCTACATATTAACCAGTAAATTTGGTCGATTATTGCTAGCTATTCGGGATAAAGAAGATCGAGTTCGATTCTCAGGTTACGACGTAGCAAACTTTAAGATTTTTATCTTCTGCTTTGCCGCCATGATATCCGCCATTGGTGGCGCGATGTTCACCCTTCAGGTTGGATTTATGTCACCGTCGTTTGTGGGCATCGTTCCGTCCATCGAGATGGTCATCTTCGCAGCTGTCGGAGGTCGCTTATCCTTAATTGGTGCAGTCTACGGCACCTTGTTGATCAACTTTGGCAAAACTGCCTTTTCAGAATCTTTCCCTGAGCTTTGGTTATTCCTGATGGGCGCTCTGTTTATCGGTGTGGTTATGTTTTTCCCGAATGGTCTCGCCGGACTTTGGCAAGATTATGGTCACCATATCACCAACAAATTCCGCTTTATTACCCAACTATTTAACAAAAAGTCAAAAGCACATAGCGTTGAATCATTAAATGCTGAGAAAACAGTCTCAAGTGAACTGAGTCCTGAAAAGGCAAGCAACCCAGGCTGATATTTGCTTGATAGATAACGATAGCTTGATTCACAAAGCACGCATCTGCTGATTTTTGGAGACGAATATGAATATCACAACCAATACTGACTACACCTTATCCATTGAAGACCTAACTGTCTCCTTTGATGGTTTCAAGGCCGTCGATGACTTGAATTTCTATCTGGATAAAAATGAACTTCATGTGGTCATCGGCCCCAATGGCGCTGGCAAAACGACCGTGCTTGACTTGATATGCGGTAAAACCAAAGCCAGTTCAGGCAGCATTAAGTTTTTAAATAAAGAACTGACCAACTTATCCGAACACGCCATCGTTCGTGCAGGCGTTGGCCGAAAATTCCAAACCCCTTCCATATACGAAAATCTAACCGTTCTTGAAAACCTCGAGGTGTCTTACCCAAGAGGTCGTGGCGTATTTGGCTCTTTGATGTTCAAACGAGATGATGTCGTTCTCAAAAAAATTATAGAAATTGCCAAAGAGATCATGCTTGAAGATGAGCTTGATACGGAATCGGGCTTGCTAAGTCATGGACAAAAACAATGGCTGGAAATTGGCATGCTGCTGATTCAAGACCCTCAACTTCTGATGCTCGATGAGCCTGTTGCGGGAATGAGTGTAAAAGAACGAGAGCAAACAGCGGACTTATTAAACAAGATCAGTCAAGGGCGTTCCGTCTTGGTTATTGAGCATGACATGGAGTTTGTTGCACGTATTGCCCATAAAGTGACGGTGTTACATCAAGGCAAAATACTCGCAACAGGTGATATGGAAACCGTTCAAAAGGATCCAAAAGTAGTTGAGGTGTATCTCGGGCACTAATTATTCGATGGCATGCTCAGACCATGCCGAAAAGCTTTCTAGCGAAACAAACTATTAGCAGGTGAAGATATGTTAAACGTATCCGAATTAAAAGTAGCCTACGGGCAAAGTGAAGTGATTCACGGTTTGAACTTTACCGTCCCGAAAAATGAAACCCTGGCCATCATGGGCCGCAATGGGATGGGAAAAACAACGCTCTTCAAATCGCTCATTGGGATACTGCCCAGTTCAGGCGGAGACATCTCTATCGATGGCGTAAACGTCACTAAGTGCGAACCCTATCAACGTGTGGAAAACGGCATTGCCTATGTCCCACAAGGCAGAATGATTTTTCCCAACCTAACGGTTCAAGAGAACATTGAAACCGGCATGGAAGTTTCAAAACTAAAAACCATTCCCGATGATATCTACGCCCTTTTTCCTGTTTTACATGAGATGCGTAACCGTAAAGGTGGGAATCTATCCGGTGGTCAGCAACAGCAGCTAGCCATTGCCAGAGCCCTGGTTACTAACCCAAAAGTCTTGCTCTTGGATGAACCGACTGAGGGTATTCAACCATCGATCATCAAAGATATTGCCAACGTCCTGAATGAAATTAAAAAGCTCAGAGACATCACCATTATTGTTTCAGAGCAGGTTTTAAGTTTCACCATGGCTGTTGCAGACAGAATCATCGTGATCGATAAAGGTAATTTTATTCACGAAGATTTACGTGAAGAAGTCGATACCGAGCAAATCAAGAAGTACCTCTCGGTCTAGCTGTTTCGCTGGAATCGGGAATTTGAAAAGCCAAGTAAATACTAAGCAAAGCACGACCCAAAACTGAAAAACACATTAGGTGAAATGAGGAGCCTGACATGACAGATACCATCATAAAAGTAAATTTAAAAGAGTCACCCTACACCAATGAAAAGATCCATAACCGCTGGCACCCGGATATTCCAATGGTTGAGATGGTCAAGCCTGGAGATGACTTTATTGTTGAATGCTATGACTGGACAGGGGGACAAATTAAGAATAATGATTCAGCTGAAGACGTGAGAGATGTCGACTTATCACAGGTCCACTTCCTTTCAGGCCCGATTGGTGTGGAAGGTGCTGAGCCGGGTGATTTATTAGTCGTGGATATTCTGGATATTGGTACCTTTGACGAAAGCCAATGGGGGTTTAACGGTTTCTTCTCCAAGCAAAATGGAGGGGGCTTTTTAACTGAACACTTCCCAGAAGCACAAAAATCAATTTGGGATTTCAACGGGATGTTCACCAAATCACGGCATATTCCAAATGTAGAATTTGCGGGTTTAATCCACCCAGGATTGATTGGCTGCCTACCTTCAAAAGAAATGCTTGAAGAGTGGAATACGCGAGAGAAAAAGCTATACGACACAGAGCCAGAACGCATCCCTGCTTTAGCTACCTTGCCTGATGGCTCAACTGCACACATGGGCAAACTAAAAGGCGAAGAAGCGAAAAAAGCCGGTGCAGAAGGGGCACGAACGGTTCCCCCAAGGGAGCATGGTGGTAACTGTGATATTAAAGATTTATCGCGTGGTTCTAAGATTTACTTCCCTGTTTACGTGAAAGACGGCGGCCTCAGTGTCGGCGATTTACACTTCAGCCAAGGTGATGGCGAAATCACCTTCTGCGGTGCAATCGAAATGGCAGGCTGGATTCATTTAAGAGTCAATTTAATCAAAGACGGTATGTCGCAATACGGCATTAAAAACCCTATCTTCAAGCCAAGCCCCATCGCGCCTAAATATGATGATTACTTGATCTTTGAAGGTATTTCAGTTGATGAGAAAGGCAAACAGCATTATCTAGACGTACATGTTGCGTATCGTCAAGCGTGTTTGAACGCCATTGAATATATGACCAAGTTTGGTTACTCCAAAGCACAAGCCTACGCCATACTGGGTTGTGCACCGGTGCAAGGTCATATTAGTGGCGTCGTCGACATACCGAATGCCTGCGCAACACTCTGGCTTCCAACTGATATCTTTGACTTTGATATGCAGCCAAATGCAGATGGCCCAACTAAGAAAGTGGATTCCTCAAAAGTAGATATCCCCTTAGCACCAGATAAGTAACAGCGAGATAGTACTGGGTTGGAATGATTCAGCCACCCAAAGCTGAGTCATTCCCTTATTAAGGTTTAAAATGATGAGGACAAAACGATGCCCTTATATGATTATAAGTGTGAAAAGCACGGTATTTTTCATGAATTGGTCGCGATGAACGAAAGTGGTCATGCACAGAATTGCCCTACTTGCGGCACTATATGTGCTCGTGTAATTCTTCTATCACCGAATGTTGCGCCTATGGATCAGGCGCAGAAAAAAGCACATGAAATGAATGAAAAAAGTGCAAATGAGCCGGTATTTTCGACAACAGAAAGCCGAGATAAAAAACATGGTAGCGGCTGCGGCTGTGAGCAGCCTAATGAGAAGCGGTCCAAGATGCTCTACCTAGCAGATGGCAGCAAGATTTTTCCATCGCAACGGCCATGGATGATCTGTCATTAGCCATTGAATCAAAAAAGGTCGTTAACTTGATAAGAATTAACGACCTTTTTTTGCTAAGGTTTTTAAAGCGAACCGATTTGCGTACCGCGATTACAGATTCGATATTCAGAATAAGCATTTTTTAAATCTTGCAAGTTAATCGCCACTTCTTGGGTTTTTCTGCCTAATTCATTGCCGCCTAAGCGAATACTCAAAGTTTTATTTTTCTCAAGCGCAGCCATTAAATTACCTGACCAGACTGCACTGGTTCGGAAGTGATTTTTGGTGAAAGGTTGAATATTTTTCTGGTCAAACTGCACACCAACTTGAGCTTGTTGAACATCAATATTAGTCGTCGAATTGACCAGCAAGTCGTCACCCACGATATTGAACCAAACTTGCGTAGTGTAATCATCATATTGATCAAGCTGCACGGTACCCGATGTCAGGGTACACACTTCATTATAACGGCTTGGGCTGCCTTCTTTGACAAGCTGCCACATACCAAATTCCTCAACACCTTTCTTGTATTCGGTTAAATTCGACAAAAGAAAAAGCTCTTTTGGCAGGTCAGTTTCCGTCAATGTTGCATTAGCTCTTGGTAAAACCTCACTCACTGGCGTGCCCGCCGCACTAGGGTTTTCCGTAGTCAGTTTATTCACGTCATCCACACTTTCGATACTAGATGCCGCGATCATTTCATTCTCTGCCATGGTGAACGGAGTACTAGGCGCTTCGTTTTTAACCTCGCCAGGTTGAGTCTGAATTGGTTCCAAGGCTGAATCGGCTAGCACTTCAGCATGCATTGATGCTTCCACAGTTTCACTGGTTTGATTAGGACGTTCTGTTGCTAGGTCTTCCTGCTTAACGACTGATTCCAAGATGAGGGTTTGCTTCGCATCACCCTCAACTTGCGCTGCTGTCGTCTGCTGCGTTGAAGAGGCTGGAACGGGTTGATCTGAAGCATCACTATTTGCTTGCGCTAAGACCTCTGAGTTATTACGCGGATTCTCGGCAGAAACTGTTTCGCTTTGCGTATTCGTTTGCTCCGCCTCATCCGACCAAACAAACAAGCTGTCTTTTACTTTGTAGTCATGCCATTTCATCGAGCTACACGCCGACAATAAAACCGCTAGTGATAAAGAAAGCGCTACCGGGTAACAGGTTTTTATCGAGTCCAAAGCACTTGATAAAGTAGCCGTATTGAAATCGACAGATCGTTTGGAGTAAGAATGGATTTTCATTATTGTACCTATTGGAATCTTTTAGCGTTCATTATGTTGACACATAGAAAGCTAAGGACTTTTTTCGAAGTAATTTTATTATTGTTTAATGTCAGGTCAAAAGGGTTTAATTTTTAATTACGATTAACATAATCAAAATAGCCCTGAGTAAAGGGCCATAATAGCGTATAGCTAAGGTCAATACCCCATTACCCTAGGAACACTTAAAAACTAACTTTTCTAAGTGCATGGCCGTATTGGTAAATTTTAAGCCTGAAAACGTCGGCTCAAAATAAGACCAAGGATGCCGACTCCCAGCAAGGTGATTATTTCAGGTTCAGACACCGATGCCACAGAGCCGAAACTCACCGAAATTTGCTCGGAGTTATCACCGTTGTTCGAATCCCAGTACCATAACAATAGTTCACCGGTTCCAACAGCTGTACCTGAATAATTTGTTCCCATCAGGAAGTACTGTCCATCAATAGAGCCCACTAAACTACCGTAGGCCGCCGTTAAACCATGTTGCATCCAGGTACCAAAGTTTTGGCCGATTAATGTGCCAGCCGCATAACCCGACTCATCCGACCCTGTCGCATAAAGGTCTGCGACTAAACCATCGGCATTTGACCAACGTGGTCTAGCGCCTGCATTCCATAAATCATCGCTTGCCACAGTTGCGGTAAAATAGTCACCCGTGTTAAAGAAAATCCCCGTGCTTCCACCTACTCCACCGCTGCTGCTATTGGCTCGCGCCTCAACAATGACCATAGCCGATGATGAAAAAGAGAGAAGTGACAGTATGAGCGTGAACAGAGCTAATAAAAGTTTCATCGTCAATGTCCTTACTAGTTATTGTTTGTGCTATATTTAAGCAATATTCATGGCAATTCAAGAAAAACAAGCAAATTCACCTAATTAGCGAAAACGGCCCAAGCCAAACATTACTTTTATGTAAAGTTTGTCGACACTCTCCCATCATTAAAACCGCTAGGGCCACTAAATCAGCATCAAATACGCCATTAAACTTTTGCTACATAATTTTTATAGTTTTGTCTATACTAAAAATTAAACAACTGACATTCATTAGTTGTTTCTGTCAGGATAATAAAGCTGTGCAAAAAATAATAACTGACTCAAAAAGGTTATTCCTAGTGCTGCTCTTCTTTGGGGTAGACTCTGCTCTAGCCCATCACCCCGAAAAGTTTGTGGCAAATGAACAACAGATTCAACACTGGCTGAAAACTGAATTCCAGCCCTCCACGCTATCTCTTGAACAACAAAGACAAGAGCTCCAATGGTTTCAAGATAAAGCAGCCCCATTTCGAGACCTGACGATTCGAGTTGTCTCTGAACGTATTGCCACTCACCATTATGAATCGAACACATTAGCCAAAGCATTTTATGACATTACTGGCATTCACGTCGTTCATGAAATAACCGGTGAAGATGACGTCATCAAGAAGTTACAAGCTCAAATTTACACCGGAGAAAATTTATACGACGCCTATATCAACGACAGCGACTTAATCGGCTTCCATTTTCGCTCAAACGAGATCATCAAGCTCGATGAATTTATGCTCGGTGCAGGAAAAAACGTCACCCTGCCTACACTGGATATTGCAGATTTCATCGGCATCAATTTCACAACTGGCCCAGACGGGCATCTTTATCAACTTCCGGATCAACAGTTCGCCAACTTGTATTGGTATCGAGCAGACTGGTTTGCTCGTGAAGATTTAAAAATCCGATTTTTAACCATTTACGGCTACGAATTGGGTGTTCCCCAGAATTGGTCAGCTTACGAAGATATTGCCGAATTTTTCACCCTACATGTTAAAGAAATCGACGGTGAGCCAGTATGGGGTCATATGGATTATGGAAAGCGTGACCCCTCACTTGGCTGGCGGATCTCCGATGCCTGGCTATCTTTGGGTGGCACAGGAGATAAAGGCCTGCCTAACGGCCTACCCGTTGACGAATGGGGAATTCGTGTAGAAGGGTGTAGACCTGTGGGCGCTAGTGTGGCTCGCGGTGGCGCGCTAGACAGTCCAGCTGCAATCTATTCGGTTTCAAAATACATAGAATGGCTCGACAAATACGCGCCACCCGAAGCAAAAAAAATGAATTTTACCGAGGCCGGCAAGTGGTTAGCCAAAGGCAATATTGCCCAACAAATTTGGTGGTATAGTGCATTCACAGCAGACCTGACTAAACCCGGTACACCTATTATGTATGACGATGGCCGGCCCCGTTGGAAAATGGCGCCTTCACCCAAAGGCGCCTACTGGGAAGACGGTATGAAACTCGGTTATCAGGATGCGGGGGCTTGGACATTTTTAAAGAGCACGCCCATCAATCGTTTAAAAGCGGCATGGCTTTATGCCCAGTTTTTAACCTCAAAAACGACATCACTGAAAAAAACACTGGTGGGTTTAACACCATTTCGTCATAGTGATATTCAGTCAGAAGAAATGACGAAGAAAGCACCCTATCTAGGCGGTTTGGTCGAATTTTACCGCAGTACCGGAAAACATTACTGGACGCCTACCGGCACTAATGTACCCGATTATACGAAACTATCTAACCTTTGGTGGCAGTACGTTGGTTTAGCCGTTAGAGATGAATTAACAGTGGTTGAAGCGATGAGCCAAATGGCCAAGTCATTTGATGACACGCTTGAATACATCGCTAATACGAGCGACTCAAGTTGTGCGCCTAAACTAAACCCGGCGTCTGATCGATCTAAGTGGCTTAATCAGGCAGGCTCACCCAAACAAAAAATCGACGAAAACCCCAAAGCAAAAACACTCCTTTATAAGGAGGCTATCAATGTTTGGCAATAAAATTCTCTGTCCCAGTCTGACCAAGATACTTTCTCTTTCTGTGCTGCTCTTGCTGACAAACAACATACTGGCCAAGGATGAAGCTGATGATCAAGTGCATCAAAACACCAAGCAAACTCAGCTCAATTTTGTCACGTTTATCGATCCCCCTTACATTTTTGACCCAAATGAAACAGACTCGAAAGGCTTGGTAGAAATAATTTTTGAAAGCTTAATGCAAAGAACCAACATTAAGTATGATATTCAGATCATGCCCGCCAAACGCGCCGAAATTTTTGCTCAAACCAATCAAAACACCTGTGTATTTCCGATTGAGAAAAGCCAAGAAAGAGAGGTTTTTTTCTCTTGGGTCAGCCCAATTATTGTTTCCAAACAAGGCTTTTTTTCTGACCCGAATCACCCAATTTTCCTGCAAGTTCTAGAAGATGCTTGGCCCTACAGAATTGGCAGTTATTTAGGAAGCGGTATGGGTGAATACTTGGAAAGCTTTGGCTACCAAGTCGACCTTGCGACTCAAAACGAGGCCAATATTCTCAAACTAAAAATGAACAGGATCGACTTGTGGTCAAGCGACATTTTGACCGCTGAACACTTCTCAAAAATATCCGGCATTGAAATATCGGCTTCCAAACTAGATTTTTTTACCACATTGAGGGCTATTGGCTGCCATCTCAGTGTTGCTCAAAACACCGTCAGCAGAATGCAACAAGAACTCCAGGAAATGTATAAAAGCGGCCAAATATATAATATTGTCCAAAAATTTAAAGCCGATACGTTTTCAATAGAAAACCTAGACTGGCCCTGATGCCTTTCTAGGACTTTGTCTTCAGATAATGCTGTAATTGGCTTTCAAACAGCGAATAATCATGGCAAACAAAATCTGCCAACGAAATGAATTTCGGAGGTTTTTCCTGCGCTCTGTCATCCATAAACAGACACGCATGCATACCCGCGTTATTCGCCGCTTGCAGATCGTAAAGATAATCGCCAACATAGACACATTCATCCGGTGACAACTTCCACTGCTCACTAAAATGGAGCAAAGCTTGAGGGTCAGGCTTGGCGGGGGCATCTTCCCTTGTTAACACATCCGAAACCTGAATCTTGCAGTGCCGCAGTTTAATATGCGTTGCATCAAATGAGTTCCGAGTAATAATCGCAGTTTTAATCTCTAAGCCTGCCAACCTATCCAATAAAGCATTGGCTCCCGAGATTAAGCGAGCCGAATGGGCGTCTTCCATCTCATGCTTACGAATAATCTTTTCAGCTTGCTGTTTTTCTGTTGAAGCCAAGTTCGCCACAAATGAAAGCACATCTTCACCTTCGGGGCAGCCAAGATCTTGTCTGATTTGTGGAAAATTCAATTGGGAATGAACCAGCGTGCCATCAAGGTCAAATAAGACCGCTTTAATTGAGCCAAGCTGTTCATCATCAGAATTGGGCAAAACATGTTGATAAGACAAATAAAACTCCGATTAGTGTGGTTAGCAATACAAAAAGAACGCGCCCAGCTAGCAATGCAGGTAAACATGCGATCAAGATCAAACAGGCAACAATACGCAAAAAAGGAAGCTTTATTCCAATTTGAGACAAAAAGGCGTGTTTCTGGGCTTTTTAGTCGATAGAATTCAGCTTCTGTCATTCACCTGAACCTGGTTTCTATCGATTAACCAGTTTAGGGATCTTAATCTATTTATACGACTTTCGCAGTGCAAGGGAGCATCAAGTGAAGAAATTTATTCCGCTGCTGTGCCTCATATTTTTATATGCTGGCTCAGCCTCCGCCATTGAACTTTACGGTGAAATGAACGTCGCCCACCTTTTCACTAAGGTGGATGAAGAGGAGTTTAACCCCAGTGCGATTGAGGCTCGCTTAGGTGCGTATCTCGAACCACAAGTCGGACTAGAACTATATCTTGGCACGGGCGTCGTAGATGACACTCATCTAGACATAGACATGTCTCTTTCAACCATCGCTGGCGTCAACCTTCGCTTTGAATCGCCTGAGTCAGATGGCATGAAAATATTTATCCTGCTTGGCTACGGTATGTCTGAATGGGATTTGGTTAGAAGCAACACCGGTGAGCCCGGAAAAGTCGACTTTGATGATGTCAATTATGGGGCTGGTTTTGAATGGCGCTTAGGTAAAAGCAAACACTGGTTTGTTAATCTTCGAGGTCAACGTTTCCTGAATAAAGATGATTTAAGTTTAGATACCGGAAGTCTAGGAGTTCGCTATGTCTTTTAAGCACAACCTGCACGCTAGAACGGTGATTTGTTTCTGCACGATGGTATTCACTTTTTTATTATCCGCCTGTGGCAATAGTGACGACGCCGAAAAAGTAAAAAACGCAATAGAGGTCAATAAATTAGATATCACCTCATTACAGTTAATCAGTGAAAGCAGCATCATTGAGACCACTGGCACTGAGCAATTCACCGCTCAAGCAATCATTGGAGACGGTAGCACTGACCCGCTAGATGTATCTAGCAAAGTCCAATGGTCTGTCTCAGATTCGGATTTAGCCACGATCAATAACTCGGGTAAATTAACCGGTAAAGCGGATGGCTTAGTTGAAGTTAAAGCAAGACTCGCCGATTTGAGTGCGACAAAAGAGCTGATGCTTTCCTCAGCAGCGCTAGAAGAAATATTTATCTCTAACAATGACTCACCCTTTTCGGTTTGCTCTGAAAACAACGCACTGATCGCTGAAGGTCAGTATGAAGATGAAGCGGAACTCAGAACCATTACCACTAAAGTCACTTGGACGCCTGATGATAGCAGCGCTATGACCATTAACAGCCAAGGTATCTTTTCAGCGCTGAAAGAAGGAAGCACCACTGTCACCGCTTCACAGGGTGACATTAACAAGTCTGCTGATATTACCATTGAAGACGATATTGAATCCGTGTCGATCAGTGCGGAAGAAGATTCCGTATATGTCGGAAGCACATTAACGTTCACAGCTACCGGCACCTATGACGACTCAAGCACACGTGATATTACCAACACAGTAACTTGGTCAAGCAGCAATAATGCCTTCCTAAGCATATCAAATGAGGCAGAAACAAGAGGCACAGCGACCGGCGTTGCTGAAGGTGTCGCCAATATTTCTGCTGCCTGTTTAACAACTGTCAATGAAGTATCTCCTGACCTTGCTATCACGGTCGAACCTCAACCTGTGATCAACGGCATTACGATAGAAGATAGCGACAACCTACTTACCTTTAAATTGATCGACAGCCCAGAACAGTTAACCGCTAACTTAACCTTTAGCGATGGAGCCCTGGGTGAAGATGTTACTGACAGTGAAGACATTATTTGGTCAATTGATGAAACTGTTGAAGGACAGGCTGTTGAGGTAGATAACGAAGGTGAAATTTCGTTTTCAGCAATCGGGATAACTCGGTTAAAAGTTTTCTATCGTGATACTGACGACGATATTGGTCCCTTTGAAGACACGATTCTTATCGAGATCATTGCTAACTAGCGGTAGTCAGAAATTTTAAGCGTAGAAGTCAGCACTCAAGCTGACTTGTTAAAAAACAGGTTGCGACCATAGCATACAAATGCCTAGCAAGACTTAGTCGTGAAGGTGCCATTGAGTCAGGGCAGACACATAGGTCTGCCCCTACAGGGATGTATAAAACATCCGCTTTGTTACATCTGCCAATAACTCAACGCTCAACAAAGACCAGAAAAAACAGACAAGAACCATGTAAAGTGTGGTTTAAACCTCGGTAAACACAAAACTTATCATATCTTTTTTTACTTAGTCTTTTATTGACTACGCCAATGGCGTATATTTGTCGTATGGTTATTATTGAAACAAGCATATTCACCAAACTGATTAATCAGCTTATGTCTGATGACCAGTACAGAGAGTTGCAGGAAGCGCTCGTTAATCGCCCAGAACTAGGCGATATAATTAAGGGGTCTGGTGGATTACGAAAAGTTCGTTGGAAATTAGAGTCTACTGGTAAAAGCGGTGGTGTTCGCGTCATTTACTATTGGGTAGTTGACGATAATCATATTCGAATGTTGTATGTATACCCAAAGGGTAAACAGGAAAATTTAACATCCGAACAGTTAAATGCTTTGAAAACTATTATCGAGAGGTGGTGATATGGACGATAAAGATTTTAATGAGTTATTAGCCAGCGTCCAAGAGATGGATAATATTGTAAAAAAAAGTGCTGAGCCTTCACGGATTACTGAGTTTGCTGAACCTGAAGTTAAATCAATTCGAGATAAAATTGGGTTGTCTCAAACCAGATTTGCTGGTTTGATAGGAGTGAGTAAGCGTACCCTAGAAAATTGGGAACAAGGTCGACGCCATCCCACCGGTCCAGCTAGAGCTTTATTGCGTATTTTAGATAAAGACCCTGAATCAGCTGTACGTGCACTTCATAGTTAAATAGGAAGTTTCCATTTGAAACGGAATCAAGCCACTCTCACATCAAAAAACAAATGATCTAAGTGGCAGACTTGTGGACTTTTACACCTTTAGTGTTTTGTTTGCTAATATCGCGCTCTGTATTACAAACTCTAAGATCGGGTTTGAGCCGATACATTTTAAGCACAAAAAAACGCCACCTAATAATCAATGAATCTGATCGGTAGGTGGCGTTCTAATTCAGCCTAGCTTTTTAAAAGCGGCTTAGACGCTAGCAATTTAAGCATCTAGCTTATCATTTATTTTTTCTTTGGCTTCAGAAATTTTATCTTCCAATGCTTCAATCTTACTTTCAATGGCTTCTTTTGCCGAGTCCTTTAGGTCATCAGTTGCTTCTTCATTCTTTGCATCTGAATATTTTTCCTTGAGTTTTGCTTTCTCAGTTTCAAGCTGTTTTTCCCAAGAATCAATCTGTGCATCTAGCTTTTCTTTTGCCGAATCTAATAAACTCATTACTGTGCTCCTTTACGATTTTTCCTGAATTTTATCAGAGTTAAACTAATCCGATTTTTAAATCATATTTCGTCATGGTTTTGTGATTAGCAGTCTTTATCTTTCATATCCATGTCTGACTTAACTTGCTCGCAGGTGTCTTCAATCTGGTTTCCCGCGTCAGTCATTGCTTCGTCTATTTTCTCGCCTGCATTTTCCGCCGTGCCATCACTACAAGCTTGTAACGTGATCATTGACAGTGCACTAATCAGGATCATTAAGGCTATTTTGACTGTAATTTTCATGTGTTTCTCCTTTAGCTTTCTTTAGGTAATTTTCCGTTTAATTCAACTAAGTTCCTTCATTAATTATTTAGATAGTCCTTTAAATTCATTCTAGCGATCATACGATTAGAGACTTCACGGTCTCGGCGCTTGTCCGCGAAGAGCATGAGCAATCAGCGATATGACCACCAATACTATAAAAATAAAGAAAATAAATTCAGCAATTTCTGTCGCTGCACCAGCAATGCCAGTAAACCCAAATAACGCTGCTACTATAGCAATGACTAAAAATGTGAGTGCCCAACGTAACATGTTCCTTCTCCTTGATCTGTTGAATGGGTGTTGTGTATCTACCGTGGTAAAGATTAATTTCCAAATTCGAGTGGATACTTGCTGAGGATATAGCGAAGAGCGTGCCAAAATAAGAATAAAAACCCTATAATGTTGATTTATAAAGAAAATATATATAAAACAAAACATAAGGAAGGGTTTGATAGCCGCTTAAAGCGGCGGGAAAAATAGAAAGTTTTACCTATAGAGTGGTAAGTTTTTCAATGCGGCCGAGTTAATCCGATACCTCACGCTGGTACTTTTCAAGCTTGTTATATAAGGTTTTAACACTAATGCCTAATTGCGCCGCCGTATCTGACTTGTTACCGGAATTTTCTTCCAAAGCCTGCAAAATGGCATTACGTTCTAACTCTTCCAAAGATAACCCACTTGGGACTTCAACTGAATCAGCCTCTTGGTCGCTTGCAATGGAAAGCGGGTCGACAATCAAGTGCTCTGCTGTGATCACATCATCCGCCAGAATGAATGCACGCTCAATCGAATGTTTTAATTCACGAACATTGCCCGGCCAGGAGTGCTTAGCTATTTTATCCATCGCTTCCATGGTAATTCTGACATTAGTGGATTCCTTATCGTTGCGATAGGCTAGAAAGTGTTTCGCCAAACCAATGGCGTCATCGCCTCGATCTCGAAGCGGTGGAACCTGGATCGGAAACTGAGCTAAACGAAAGAACAAATCTTCACGGAAAAACCCTTCTGCGATGGCCTCAGACGGATCTCGGTTACTCGCAGCGACAATACGAACATTCGATTTCTTTATATCTTTCGCACCTACCGGCCTGAATTCATTGCTTTCCAAGACTCTTAACAATTTAACTTGCTGATCTAAAGGCATTTCCGTGACTTCATCTAAAAATAACGTACCACCTTCCGCTTGGGAAAACACGCCTTCATGATGACGGTCAGCACCGGTAAACGCGCCTTTGATATGCCCAAATAGTTCACTCTCAACGAGTTCGGGGCTCAATGCGCCACAATTGATTGCGACAAAAGGCTTATCGACCCGATCACTGGATAAATGCAAGGTATTCGCTACAAGCTCTTTACCCACACCACTTTCTCCAATCACCAATACATTACTTGTAGTATTCGCCACACGTCTGATCGTTCTAAACAATTTTCGCATTGGCTTGGACGAACCAACCAACAAACCGAACTGATCCAAATCACTGCTTAAGGCTTTTTGGGAAGAAATAGAGCTAATAGACAATTGTTCGTAAAAATCACTTAATGTTTCAGTCACTAATTTAAGATCGATTGGCTGTCTAAAGTGATAACCGCCACCTCGCAGTATTAGCTTATCAAGCTCGGCATTGGGCTTACCATCACTGAGAAAAATAAACTCGATGTGTCGTAACAAGCCAGACTCTTTAAAATACTCAGCATCGAGATCTTCGGGACCACTGATTTCGATTATCGCGATATCGGGGTCACACGCCTCCAGTTGCTCTACCCAGGAAACATGTCGACTACATTTCGTGATGATATAACCCGAAAGCGTTTCCAGCATCAGGATACTCTGTTCAAGTTCTGCATTCAGACAAGAAACAAATAATCTGGGTTGATTCATAAAAGCGTCACTTTTAAAAGGAGGGCATAGTAGGCCACTTTAGGTTTGATCTGTAATTATAACAAGCCCATGTGTAATTATTACTTATTAAACGTTAACTTTTCTCGATAACAGAGCGATAGGCGGCTGGAACAAAACTTGAATGTCTAGGATGTATAAATCGAAGCCTTAGGTGAATGCAGTGAAAAATTCAACATATTCAGACAGACCAATCAAACCGACTCAATCTAAGTTATATAAGGATAAGGACTGTATCTTATTTCTGCAGACTGCGTTGTTTGAGACAAAACAGCAATGCGAACAACTATTAGAACATACAGAAACATCTCAATTACGCAGTGTACTTTACCATTTCACACTTGAAAGGAAGTCATTGATTACATGTGTCGATCAGCACTTAGAAAACCAACAAGACAGCTTGATTCTGGAGCGAGCCTATTCGAAAAAAATCTCGGCCTTATATCAAGAGATAGACAATTTAATCTATAAACAAACGATTGTGTTTGAGGATATTATTTTAACTGAGCAACGAATTTTACAATTTGTCAAATGGCTGCTGATTGCTTCGGATAGGCAGCCAATACGTCATTGGTTATCATCATTGGCAGCGTCTATTCAGATTGGTTTGGATAAACTAGAACAACAGGCTTAAGGTTCTGCGAGAGTTGAGCTTATTTAACTATAACTAAAAAATAACCGAATGCTATTTGTTGGTGAACCACTGCTCAAGAAACTCTATACATTGAACAATTTTTGACGGCACAAAATGTCGTGCCGGGTACAATGCATAAAGCGTGAGATGAGGCTTCTTTGAATTGGGCAAAACTTCTATCACCTCGCCTTGTTCTAGCGCTTCACGGCAAACAAAGTCTGGAATAAAACCAATACCCAGACCCCGCTTAATAGACTCCATCATAAACATCGTATTATTCACCCGCAATGTTCCTTGAACGGCTACACCATCCTCAATGGGCCAAATATTTTTTCCTTGGAAATAACTGTATAGAAAACAATTATGCGCTGTGAGGTCTTGAGGCAAGTTAATGGCTGGGTGATTGTTAAAATATTCTGGCCCCGCACAGACGCGGTACTGGAAACGAGTTAGAGGACGGCCGACATAGTTTGAATCGATGGGGCGACTGGATGCACGAAAACCCAAATCAAAACCCTGTTCGACCAGATCAACGCTTTCATCTCCCAGGTGAATATCTAGTTCAATATCAGGGTAAGCCTTCATAAAGTCGGAAAATAATGTCGATAAATCGGTAATACCTAGCGCCATCGGTGCATTGATCTTTAATTTACCTCGGGGGTGCTGCTGAAGATCCTGAACAAAATTATCTGCAACATCCAACTTATCTAATATCTCTCGCGCTCTTTGCAAATACCCCTCACCAACATGGGTCAGCTGGACATTACGTGTTGAGCGATGCAACAAGCGTGCACCCAACTCTTCTTCAAGGCGTCTGATTTCTTTACTAATCATAGACTTGGAGGAATTAGTTTGCTCAGCCACACGAGTAAAACTGCCTAAATCCGCAAGGCGTACAAAAAGTTGGATTGCTCTAAGTTTATTCATACAGCTTAGTCATCGGCTAGTGCCATCCAAGGTAGGCAGGTCATCATACACTTTAATTGTCTTCATTCTGGAAACACTTGATTCTTATTGTAAGTATATATGATGACAAATAGAAACTATAAGCTTTGTTTTGTCGTGATTAGAAAACTTTAAGGCGGCAAGCACCTAACACATCCATTCATTTAATGAGGCTTCACAGCATGTACACACTATATTACCTTCCAAGCGCTTGTTCCCTGGCTACCCAAGTGGTGCTCTATGAACTAGAGCAAGAAGTTGAAATTATTGATAAGCAAAAGGTTGAACACTTTGCCGAAATAAACCCTGTCGGAACGGTTCCAGTTCTGGTTGATAACAACAGCACGCGCCGTGAAGGTGCCGCTATTTTGTTGTATCTACTTAACAAGCACCCAAATACCATGTTACCAACTAGTGGCGCAGCGCGTGAACAAGCGATCCAAGACATCATGTTTGCCAATGCCACCATGCACCCTGCGTATAGTCGTTTGTTTTTTATTGCTCAAAACATTAGTGATGAGAAAACTAAGCAGTCAGCCTTTAAAGCAGCGGAACAAGCTATAAACGATCTATGGCAGGTGGTAGAACAACTACTATCAAATCAAGCTTTTCTTGGCGGAGATCAACCTTCCTCAGCTGATATTTTGCTCACAGTGTATTCACGCTGGGGAGCAAGTTTTCCTGTTGACATTAAGCTAGGCGCGAACACCCAAAAAATGATAAAACCGTGTTATTGAGACCTAGTTTTCAGCGTGCGCTGGCGGCTGAAGAGCAACACTCCGCGGCCTAAGGCATCAACTAATACGCTATTTCAATCATTGCTTTAGAAGGGCAATGATTAGAGGAAACTAGGATGGGAAATATAACACCTACCGATGATTTTGGTGCAAATGAATTCATGTTAATAATGGCACTAGTAGCCGACTACTGTGACGGTTTGCATTATGGCGATGTGGCGAAGTTGAGGGCTATTTTTCACGCTGATGCATTTTTGAAAGCGCCTGGATTACGGCGCAGTCTTGAAGAATGGCTTAGCGCAGTTGCGACTCGCTCAGTTCCTGATGAAGAAGGAAGGTCTTACGGATTCAAACTACTCTCAATTGACATCATAAAAGATCAAGCCATGGTGAAACTGGAATGCCCACTATTTGATCACTTCTATTTCGATTATCTGGGGCTGCTGAAAGAAGACGGTCGCTGGTTAATCGTCAATAAAATGTACACCGATTTACAGGAAAATCATTCATGAAAACACTCAAGCTAGAAATGATCAAAGAAGAGCTTGATCTTGGTGTTCAATGGGAGAGGCTAATTTACAACAGTCCATCAATGAGGTGCTGATGCATGCATATTTTAAACGCTGCCAATACTTACCCTACTAACTAAAAAGAGAGGAAATACAATGCCCTACGTTAATATTAAAATAACTGATGAAGGTGTGACGAACGAGCAAAAGCAAGCGCTGATTAAAGGTACCACGCAACTTTTAGTCGAAGTCCTCAACAAAAATCCGGCAAGCACTTTTGTCGTGATAGAGGAAGTGAATACCGACAACTGGGGCATTGGCTTCGATCAAGTAACGAAGCTTCGCCAATTAGCCGATAGGTAAGCGATAACCGGTATAAAATCCACTGGGCCACAATCGTGAGTGTCTTCAATTAGAGAACTAAAATACTAACTCGAAGTCACTCACAATTCATCGGATTCAAGCGCCCATGCTGGCTTAACCATAACTCATTCAGCATCTCGACAAAGGCCACTAATACTGAAGAGTCAGCGAGTATAGATGAATAAATTAGTTGCATTATCCTCAATGAAAAGAGTAGCCGAATGGCCACTTTTCGGAGACTTGCGCCTAAGCTAGGCTTTCAGGTCGGATCTAAACTAAAGGTCAAAACAGTAAACTCACGTCTGAGTCGACAAATCTAACTCTGTACACATTTTAGCCAAAAGGTTTGTACTCATCATCAGGTTTCTTTTCCTCGATTTCCTCTAGAGACAACTCGCCGAAACTACTTTTTACCGGCCCCGAATCAGGCGCTGTAGCTGCACGACTTCCCTCTTCAGCATCGCCAGCGTCAAGTTTAATGCGCAGCCGGAGGTTATTCGGTGAATCGGCATTAGCGATGGCTTCATCCAAGGTAATACGGCCAGCCTTATAAAGTTTAAATAAAGCGGCATCGAAAGTTTGCATCCCCAGGTTTTCAGATTTCTCCATAATCTGTTTTATTTCGGTCAGACGATTTTTTAACACCAGCTCTTGAATGCTTTTCGTCCCTAATAACACTTCCACTGCGGCACAACGCTTTCCATCAACGGTTGGCACTAAACGCTGAGAGACAAAGCCTCGTAAGTTTTGGGAGAGACCCATTAACAACTGCGAGCGCTTTTCATCGGGAAATAAATTGATGATCCTTTCTAAGGCTTGGTTAGCATTATTAGCATGCAGCGTTGAAATAGCTAAGTGCCCCGTTTCTGCAAACTCTAGCGCATGCTCCATGGTTTCCCGGTCACGAATTTCACCAATTAATATCACATCGGGTGCTTGCCTTAAGGTGTTCTTCAGTGCATTACGAAAAGACCGCGTATCCACCCCAACCTCTCGCTGGTTAATGATGCTTTTTTTATGCCGATGCACGTATTCAACCGGATCTTCAATCGTGATGATATGCCCCGAAGAGGTCGAATTTCGATGGTCGATCAAGGCCGCTAAGGAGGTCGACTTACCTGAGCCCGTGCCACCGACAAACAAAATCAAGCCACGTTTTTCCATCACCAGTTCTTTTAATATTGGCGGCAGTTTCAAATCATCAAAGTTGGGGATATCCGTATTGATATTTCGTGCCACGATTGACACTTCATTGCGTTGTTTGAAAATATTGATTCGAAACCGACCAACAGAGGGAATCGAAATAGCCAGATTCATTTCGAGGTCTTCTTCAAACGCCCTCCTCTGTTCTGGGTCCATTATAGCAATGGCAATCTCTTCTAATTCGCCTGCGTTATAAGCTTTTTCTGATAACGGTTTGAGCGAACCTTGAAATTTAGCACAAGGAGGTGCCCCCGTACTCAGATACAGATCGGAACCATCTTTAGACGCGAGAATTTTGAGGTACTGATCAATCGGTGTGGCCTTCATATTATTATCTCCATACCATGGATATCGACAGGATATCGCTACGCAAAATCAATAAGAACTAAGTATAGGTTCAGACGCTCGCTTGTACAGAAATATGCAGAACACTTTGACATAAAAAAGGGCACGCGACGGTGCCCAGGTTTGATCTTACTTTATTCAGTCTACACGCTTGCTGAAGGCTCAATTATCAGCGGATTTAGACTCCGCACTTTGCATGTGTTCCGCGACAATCGTTTCTAATTTGGTGCCACCTTTGGCATCGAACTCAAGCGTACGAATAGGAAACGGAATCAGAATATCGGCATCTTCAAGTGCCCGTTTGATCGCTACAACCGCTTTGTGTCTTGCTTCCATGTAACCGGTTTCATCACCCGGATAAGCAATCCAGAACCATGCTAGCAGGTTTACACTTGAATCTCCGAAGCCTTCCGCATAAACCGCGGTGAGATCTTTTTGTATAACAAAGTCGAACTCATTAATCGCATCAACAATTTTCTCGCGCGCTTTCTCAGGATCATCCGCATAAGAAATGCCGACGGGCACGTCAATACGACGCTTATTGTAACGAGAGAAGTTGGTCAGAATATTTCTGAATAAAATTTTATTAGGTATCACTTCCATTTGGCCGGAGAAAGTCTCAACCAGCGTATTACGAAGATTAATCGCTGTGACTTCACCAAATACACCCTCGGAAGAGATAATGTCACCAATCATAAAGGGTTTGCGTATCCCCATGGCAATACCGGCAATCAAATTTTCTGTCATATCCTGAAAGGCAAAGCCGATTGCCAAGCCGATGATACCGGCACCTGCAAGGAGAGAAGTGACCGTCCCTTTCAGGCCGAGTATTTCAAGGGCGACAAATAAGCCAACGCCTAGAATAAAGACCCGAAGAATTGACACCAGTAAGTCTGCAATTTGCTGAGACTCCATCGAACGCCTGAAAACCCGCTTCAAGGCAAAACTGGCAATTTTTGCAATCAGCGCGAATACACAGATAACCACCACGGCAACCACAAAATTAGGGATGGTTTCAACGCCCGTCTCCATCCAGGTTTGCAGTTTTCCGTTAATTAATTTCCAGAACTCTTCGAACTTCATTAAATCCATGCTTTACTCCATGAACGTTCACATCTACGTGTGATAAGGCCAGTGAGGCTAAAGCCTCACTGTTAAAATGTGCCAAGCATGGTATAGGCTTGGCGGCAACTAATTGGGCTACGTGAGTATCCCGATTCAATATAACAAGTATTCTAGTATTTCAGAACAACATGTGATCTAGGACAAGCTCTAGTGAAACCAACCTTGAACATCTGACTTAATTTGTTGCAGTTTGTCAGAGCTCGCGTCTTTGACTTCAGACGCTTTGTCCTTGGCATCATCAATTTTATTCTGAATCGTCTCCATTTTTTGGGCGAACTCTTCTTTCATCTCAGCATCTGCCTGATCTTTTTTAGCCTTGGCTAATTCCTCTTTCGCTTCATTTTTCAATGAGTCGAGCTGATCTTGCCAAACTTGGATTTGTGCTTCAATTTTATTGGTTAATGATTCATGTAAGCTCATATTCTGTCTCCTTCTTTCTATAAAACCTATCGTCTATTCGAATGGCTTTTATTAAGAATTAATTTCAATACGGTTGATGACGTCACGTACGTTAGGGTGATTGCTGACAATTTTCTCAGCCAGTTCTTTTATACCCTCATCGCTAACTTCACCTTCAAGTAGTACCACATCACCAGTAACATCGACGTCGATGGACATTGCTGGAACAGCGTCAGACTGAATTAAATCCAGTTTCAATTCTGCGGTGAGAATTGAGTTACTGATATAATCGCCAATGGTCGATTCAGATTTTTTCTCGGTTTTCGCAGTTTGGCCTTTATCCTTGTTCACTTTGATTTGGTTGTCGACCTCGTTAATACCTTCGACGCCTTTAGCAAGTTCTTCAGCCAATTCTTTAGAAACCTGGTTCTGCACTTCACCCGAGAGTGTAGCCACGTAATCTGTCACATCGATATCAATCGCATTGACGTCGATATGCTCACTCATTAACAACACCGACTGGAGTTTGCCTTCTATCCAGCCATCTCGGAATGCCTCTTTAGAGTTCCCCCACGTTTGTTTCGCGTCTTGTTTGAACTCTCCCCAATATTGTTTGGCATCTCGCTTAGTTTCTTGCCAGCTTTGCATGTCATCATTGGATGCAGTTGGAGATTGATTATCACCTGCCAGCACTGAGGCTGATGAAAGCAAAAGTCCCGCTGTAACGGGTATCATTAGTTGATTTAACTTAAGGTTTTTCATGTGATTCCCCTTCCTATTTGTTCCTTTATTAGATGAGTATTTCTAAGGTCTTCCTAACCTGCTTTGCAATGTGAATGTTCTATGATTCGCGGCAAGTTAATCATTTGAAGACACCTAAAGGGTAATCAGGAACCGTGCCAGCCTTGAAAATAAAAACGTAGCTTATTGATATTTATCAACTTTATTAAAGGGGACTTATGTATTCGGAAGACAAGAAAGAAATAATTTCAGGACCATGCATGTAAGATTTACACAATGATTTAACGTTTTTACTGGCCGAAGCGCTTAAGAAATAACAAGAAAAAGTGGGAGTTAAGACCAAAGAAGTGTGATTGATCTGATTTCGCAAAATACCTACATGGTATTAACACTCGGTTTCTGCGATACGCTGCAAGTGCTGGTAAAAATCCTCTAGGTCGGCTTGCTTGTTCGCGTCGACTTTGAATTTATTATGGAAATATAAACTCAGGCTGACTTTTGAGTTCTTCAATTCGATGGTGTATTCATCCTGACTGATCATTAGACTGACACCTTCGAACAAGTAATCCCAATCACGCCGCTCACCATGCTGCCTGATCTTATCTACTGCCTGAAGGATAATGCGTGGTTCGATATGTTTTTCCATTTTTCCGACCTCTAAACACATAATAGGATGCCAGTGTGTCACAGCTCACTGTACTTAGTATTACGTTTGGAAAAACTGATTAGATCACGCACTTTCTAAGTGATGCGTCGCTACCGGTCCGCTATGAAACCGAAATTCTGTGTCCGGCTCTGCGATCAATCTATTTTCAATAGCACGAAAATAGGCAACACGCTCATCAATATTTTGTTTGGCGTATTTTTCTGCCAAGGTCAGATAATCTTGATAGTGACGCGCCTCGGACTTCAATAACGAGAGATAAAACTCAGAGAGCTCTGCATCAAGAAGCGGTGCAATCTTGGCGAAGCGTTCGCAAGACCTCGCTTCGATAAAGGCACCAACAATGAGAATATCAGCGAGTTTCTCAGGTTCATTTTTTCGCACATGATCACGCATTTTTGCGGCATAACGAGAAGCTGTAAAATTGGTGTAGCGGATTTTTCGCTTTTTTAACAGTTTTAACACTTGCTCAAAGTGCCTTAATTCTTCTCGCGCCAGTCGCGACATTTTCATTAGCAAGTCGCCGTCATGCGGATAACGGTTGATCAGGTTAAGCGCCGTCGTCGCTGCTTTCTTTTCGCAATGTGCATGATCAATCAGCATATCTGACTGATTCGCCAAGGCGTTTTCAAGCCATAAATCCGGCGTTTCACTGCCTAAAAAGGTCTTTATTTCTGTTAAATCCTGCATATCTGTTAGGTATCTCTTTTCATGCTGCTGAGCGGAATCATATTGAAAGATAGTCGTTAATAATTGACCACTTACCACGTTTTGCTTCTTTGGTCATGGCTGCATTCGCCGGACTCGTTGATGGCAAGATAACGTTTTCACCCTGCCAATTGGGTAGTTGAATAAACTTTTTAAATAACTTTTCTGCGGCTTGGCCATTAAAACACAGCAAGCCAATCGTCGGTTCTGCTTGTAATAATGCGGCTATGGGGTTTGGCGTCACCGTGCCTTGGTCAATTCTGCTATCTAAACTACCAGGACGATAGCAAGACGCGATCACGTCCCATACAGCGATTTTCCTACGGCTAATTAAATCAACTTTTTCAGAGTACCCCAGAGAAGGGTCAAAGCCACACAGCTCAGACATGATCCACCAAAAAGCGTTTCTAGGGTGACCATAATATTGCTGAGACTTAAGTGATTGAACACTAGGCATGGTGCCCAAGATCAATACCTTGGGAGCGTTGCCGATTATCGGAGCAAAGCCATTTTCAATTTTTATGGGCGAATCGGACATCAAATCTCTTACACTAAACCAGAGGTCTATAGTAAACGCGAGCTCAACACTACAGATTTATTTCCACAGTAGATGAAACATAGACAGCTTGCTCAATGGCCTCATCAATTGTTTTACCCAGCGCCAAACCTACTCCCATTCTTCGCTGACCGCTAACCTCAGGTTTACCAAATAAACGTAGCTGGGTATTCGGTTTTTCCAGAGCCTTGTCCAAAGCGAAAAAGCTCACCTGCTTGGACTCACCTTCAACCAAAATAACAGACGATGCCGCGGGGCCATATTGTGTAATGGCAGGAATTGGTAAGCCTAATATGGCTCTTGCATGTAAAGCGAATTCCGACAAATCTTGTGAAACCAGAGTCACTAAACCGGTGTCGTGCGGCCTGGGTGAAACTTCACTGAATAAGACCTCGTCCCCTTTCACAAAAAGTTCAACCCCAAACAGACCATTGCCACCTAGGTTTTCGGTGACTTTATGGGCGATATCTTGGGCATTTTTAAGGGCTTGTTCAGACATTGCTTGAGGTTGCCAGGACTGCTGGTAATCACCATTCTTTTGGATATGGCCAATGGGGTCGCAAAAAGTGGTTTGCCCGTTATGTCGAACCGTGAGTAAAGTGATTTCATAATCAAAATCAACGAAGCCTTCAATGATCACAGTACCCGCGCCACTTCTGCCACCTTCTTGCGAGTAAGCCCATGCTGGCTCGATATCATCGTTGCTCATAATAGTGCTCTGGCCTTTGCCGGACGAGCTCATAATCGGTTTAATCACACAAGGCAAGCCTATCACCTCAATAGCCTTAAGATACGCTTCATGCGTGTCGGCAAACTGATAAGGAGAGGTTTTCAAACCTAAGGTTTCAGCCGCTAAGCGACGAATACCTTCGCGATTCATGGTGAGATTAACTGCACGGGCAGAAGGGATCACGGTAAAACCTTCCTGCTCCAAGGCAACTAATTCCGCTGTCGCTATCGCTTCAATTTCCGGGACGATAAAGTCTGGTTTCTCAAGCTCGATCACAGCACGTAAGGCTTTAGCATCCAGCATATCCACGACATGGAAACGATGCGCTACTTGCATGGCCGGTGCATTGGGATAACGATCCACAGCGATGACTTCAACACCGAAGCGCTGCAACTCAATCACGACTTCTTTACCTAATTCACCTGAACCGCAAAATAATACTTTCTTAGCCGACTTGGAAAGCGGCGTACCAATCATTGTCATGAACTGTGTCTCTTAGTTTTCAATTTATGCTCGAAAATTATATAAGCGCGTTCTTTTCACGCTCTTTGGCTTTTTCCAGTGTCGCCAACTTTTCAGTTTTATCCATCCCCCACCAGCGAGTAATTTCATCGCCAGTACGATGACAGCCGACGCAGACATCATCCATATCAAGCGCACAAATACTGACGCAGGGTGAGCGGACTTCTTCTTGTTGATCTTTATCAGACATACTTCGTACCTATTTTGTAAAATGATGAGCCTTGATGGAATGGCTATTGGTCAGTTTCTAGCGTCAACTCATCCTGATATCGCTGACCATTTTGAACATAATGTGCCGCGCCCATTTTCAACATTTGGATCTCTTGCTCACTTAAGGCGCGCTTAACTTTACCTGGGCTACCGACCACCATGGAACCGTCCGGCACTTCCATATTTTCCGGGATCAGCGTATTCGCACCAATCAAACAATTTTCACCAATCTTAGCGCCATTCAAGACCACCGCATTGATTCCGATTAAAGTGTTATCGCCAATGCTGCAACCATGAAGCATGACCTTATGCCCCACTGTCACATGTTTGCCAATGGTGAGCGGATAACCTGGGTCGATATGCAATACCGAACCATCTTGAATGTTACTGGCTTCACCAAGAATTACCTTATCATTATCAGCACGTATGACGACATTGAACCAGACACTGGCTTTTTCATGAATTTCAATCGACCCAATCAAGGTGGCATTGGGTGCAATGAACGAGGGCGTTCCCTTGTATGTCACTTGCCGGTCACCTAATTGATAAATCACGTGATATCACCTCTTTATTTAGTCTGTTGTAGGTTTGTATTGAATGGGCTGATCAAATATTTGAATATCCATGCCGTAGGCGATATTCATCAGCTCGACTAAAACGACTGCCGATAAGCCCCAAATCTCGTACACCTCTCCGGCCTCTTCAAAATGATAACTCGGCACAGAAAGCCCGACACCTTTATAGGTCATTTTATCTCTTCGAATGGGTTCGGCTTCGCGGAAGAACTGCACAGGCACTTTGAAAATACTATCCAATTCATCGGGGTTAGGCACCAGAGGATGGTCGTCATCGACTAATCCAACAAATGGGCTGACCCGAATACCATGCAAGGAAATAACTTGACTTAATGGCCCTATAATTTCGACTTGATCGGGTGGAATACCGATTTCTTCATGGCATTCTCTTAACGCGGTAAACTCTAATGAATCATCTGTGTCATCACGCTTGCCACCCGGAAAAGCGACCTGACCTTTATGTGTATTCATATGCTGGGCACGGCGAGTCAGAATTATTTTTGGTTGTTCTAGATCCCGAGTCACCGGTACCAATATACCTGCATCCGGCATCTCTGAGTCTATTTTTCTGGGTTCGTGAGCATCCAGAGCACGCTTAAGCTCGTCAATTAAATTCATGTTTTGCATGCTCGTGTCTTTCAAGTCATTTTGCCATGTTGTTTGAGTGGGCAAACTTTAGCATACTGGTACAGGTTCATAAATTGAAAGACGTGCCACTCCTCTTTTAAATTTCACTTTCCCATTAATGCAATGAGCACTTTATGAAATTCTGTAGTCAATGCGGCAATGCTGTCGAACACAAAATCCCGGAAGCAGATAATCGACTGCGCTTTGTCTGCGCTGCTTGCGACCTAATCCATTATCAAAACCCCAATATTGTCGCGGGAACCATCCCCGTTTATGGCGACAAAATTTTACTCTGTAAACGTGCCATTGAACCTCGTTATGGCTACTGGACGCTGCCTGCCGGTTTTATGGAGAATCAAGAAACCACCACCGAAGCAGCCATCCGTGAAACTTGGGAAGAAGCAGAAGCCAAGGTCGATATTCAGGCGCTATTCACGATGATCAATGTGCCGCAAATTGATCAAGTCCATATGTTTTTTCTCGCTCAACTGCCTCAACCAAGCTATGCAGCGGGCAGTGAAAGCCTTGAAGTTGAACTGTTCAGTGAAGAAGAAATACCCTGGGAGGAGATTGCCTTTCCGACAGTCAAGAAAACCCTTGAGCTATTTTTGGCAGACCGGAAACAAGGTCGTTTTGGCATGCACGTCACCGATATTATCCGTTCACCACGACACCCAATTCCGAAAGAACACAACGAGCATAATTAGACACGGAGCGAAAATGGAATATTTACACACCATGGTCAGGGTCAGTAACCTTGAGGCCTCACTCGATTTTTATTGCAACAAACTCGGCTTAGTGGAAACCAGCCGTAAAGACTCAGAAAAGGGCCGCTTTACTTTAATATTTTTAGCCGCACCTGGCGATGCTGAGCGAGCCAAAACCAGCTCAAGCCCTTTACTTGAACTGACCTATAATTGGGACCCAAAAACCTATACGGGTGGCCGAAATTTTGGCCACCTGGCATTTCGGGTGGATGATATTTACGACACCTGTCAGCGACTTCTTGATCAAGGTGTCGTCATCAATCGTCCACCACGCGATGGTTACATGGCGTTTATCAAATCGCCCGATGGTATTTCGATAGAACTACTACAGAAGGGAGAGAAGCGTCTACCCAAGTCACCTTGGGCAGAGATGGAGAATGTTGGCAGTTGGTGAAAATAGAGGCTTTAAACATTCAAAAAATGTTTTCTAAAATGCTTTAATTCTGCAATCGATTCCCGAATATCGTCCAACGCTAAGTGGGTATTTTTTTTGGAAAAACCGCGTAGGACTTTCGGGTTCCATCTCAGCGCGAGTTCTTTTAAAGTGCTGACATCAAGGTTTCGATAATGGAAGTAAGCCTCTAGTTCAGGCATATACTTTACCAGGAACCGCCTATCTTGGCCGATGGTATTACCACAAATTGGCGACACTCCCGCGTCCACATATTGCTTTAAAAACTCGATTGTTTGTAACTCTGCGTCTCTTTCAGAGGTAGTGCTCGCTTTAACGCGTTCAGTTAAGCCGTTTTCACTGTGCGTTTTGGTGCACCATTCGTCCATCGCATCTAACAATGTATCGCTCTGGTGAACAGCGATGACGGGGCCTTCTGCCAAGGTGTTTAAGTCGCCATCTGTCACGATCGTAGCAATTTCGATTATCCGCTCTTTTTCAGGATCTAGGCCTGTCATTTCAAGATCGATCCAGATTAAATTTTGCTTTCTGGCTTTAGCATCTTGTTGCGTGTTTTCATCTTGTTGTTCTGACATAAAAGTTCCTTCTTAGGAAAAAAATATAAATTGATATAAAAATTGAGGGGGTTAATTAAGCTGTATTTAACCATAATGCTTCTTGTCAGTTTTCACAATCTAGATAACTTTAAAAAAAGACATAGATTTACCCGTGCCTTGGTTTAGGGAAAAACGGAGTTTGCTGTTAGAATGCTTTCCCATACCCTGACGACAAGCAACTATGCTTTTTCCCATACAGGCCTGTGCAAACAGCTATGAGTAAACGAAAATTAAATCGCCGACAAAAATGGCGTATTGAAAAAATACAGGCTGAAAAAGTTGCCCGAGCCAACAAGCTTGATAAGAAGTTAAGCGAAGACTATCAAGCCAGCGATTTAGGCGAAGAGCAAACCGGGCTGGTCATCGCGCATTATGGGCAGCTGCTCGATATCGAACCGCTCACAGAGGGCGCAGACAAAACCATTCACCGCTGCCATGTCCGAGCAAATGTCGACGCACTTGTGACCGGCGATGTTGTTGTCTGGCGACCCGGCAGCAACCAGAGCGGCGTCATCGAAACCAGACTTGAACGGAAAAGTTTGCTCCAGCGCCCTGATAATTATGGTCTTCTTAAGCCTGTGGCCGCCAACATCGATCGTATTTTAATTGTCGTCGCTACCGAGCCCACGCCGCATGCGAACTTAATAGATCGCTATTTGGTGGCTGCCGAAACCCTAAATATTAAACCTGCCTTATTGTTCAACAAAAGCGACTTAATTACGGACGAAAACCGTGATGAGATTCATCAACTTTGCCAAACCTATGAAGATTTAGGCTACGAAGTTTTAAAGACATCTGCTTACGAAGTCGCACATTGTGAAGGTGAATTACTGGATTGGCTAAAACACCATACCAGCGTGTTTGTCGGGCAATCGGGGGTGGGTAAATCGTCTTTAATTCGAAGTATTTTAGGCGATCAAACTATTAAAGTCGGCGCGTTGTCAGAACTTTCCCGGAAAGGTACCCACACCACAACCACAGCAAAACTATTTCATATTCCCGGCGGAGGACAGCTTGTCGACTCACCTGGAATACGTGAATTCGGCCTGTGGCACATCAATGAAAGTGAATTGCTGGAAGGTTTTATCGAGCTTCGACCTCATATAGGCTATTGCCGTTTTCGAGACTGCAAACATAAAAGCGAGCCGAAATGCGCTATTTTAGACGCCGTTGAAAAGGGCGAAATCAGTGCCGCACGAATCGCCAGTTATCGACGCATACTAGACACGCTTAACGACAAAGAAACTTTCGAAGCCTAGCAACCTAAACTTCTTCACTGCATATCTAAAAAAGCCAACTATACTAATTTCTATCGACGCAAAAGTGCTTTTCAAAAGGTTTCTCTTAAGAGAGATATTGGCCCAATCAAGCAGGCCAAACTAAAAAAAACAAACTATTTTAATTATCCATTGTGGAACCTTAGATTGTTATATGACTGATCGCAGTATGCCCAATAGCGCCCAAGAGTGGGCTGATTTTCTTGCAAAAAAATCCTTACCTTCGCCGTTTCGCGTGGGCGAATTTGCTGTACGAAAATTAAGCAAGGAAACGCTTTCCTACCCTCAGCTAGCGAACATTATTAATCGTGATCCAATTTTATCCTTGGGCATCCTCTCTCGGGTTAATCAAGAAGCCGAAGCCTCGGATAGCATTGACAATGATGGCAGTAAAACCTTAGCTCACGCGATCAGCATGTTAGGTATTGAAGAGCTGAAAGCGAGTATTGAAAAACTCCCAAAGAAAGCCATATCGCCAAAAAACATCACTAGTTTTTATTATTTAAGAACACTCTGTACCAGTTTATATGCGGGATATCTCGCCAGAGCCATCTCCATCAAAAAGAAAAAAGGTAACGCAGAAGATGTGTATTGGTCGAGTTTGTTCCTCGGCGCACCCATTTGGTATTTATGGCGTTTTGCCACGCCGGAAATGCGTTTAGTTCGATATGCGATTCGTTCTAATTTCAAATTACCTAAAATAGCGGAAGCAGAAGTTTTTGGTGACAACTTAAATGAGGTAACACGGGTTCTATCCAAAACCTTAGCATTACCCAAAATGGCTCAGGAATGCTACCTAACAGAGAATCAACCGTCTTTGTCGGACTGGGTCAAAATAGCACATTGCGCCGACCCGGATAGAGGCATACAGCGAATTGAGGACAGGGACCTAAAAATTAAAATGCAAAAACCGCATTTTATTGTGATGTTAGCCAATTTGTTAGCCCACTATTCGTCGTACTGTTGGTATTCACGCGCAACCTTGAGAGCACAGCGGATCTTGGCCACTTATCTGGATTGCTCTTTAGAGGATGCCATCCGTTTTTCCCATGAAGTGGCTGCAGATATGTCTCAACACCACCCACTTCCTGGTTTAATGCTTCCGGCAGCGAAGTTATTTGTACCTCCGCGCAAACGCACAAAAGCTAAAAAACAAAAGAGTATCGATGCATTCCAAGAAAGTACCTTCGATACCTCTGTGCTTCCAAAAACTATTTCAGCCGCAACAGAATCAGACGTGCAAGCCAAGCCCTCCGCTCAACCAAGCACACCCAACTTGGAGGATAACAGACAGCTCGAAAGCCAGAAAACACCAGAACAAACTAAGCCAAGTCAAACACAAGCGACATCGGCGAAACCTGCTGAACAGTCCGAGAAGACACATGACAGCGCCTTATTTGATGAACTCACACATTTAATGGCGCAACAACCAGAAGAGTTCAGTGATTTTCATGAACTCATGAATGCTGCCACCCAGGGCATTGCCTATGGGATAAACCTGAGTCGCTCTTTTGTTGCACTCATTAGCAAAGATCACAGCAGACTCAAAACCTATTACAATGTTGGCTGCTCTAAATATAAAGAAGTGAAAAACTTCGAAAGTCGAATTATCCAAGATACCATTTTTGAAAAACTCTGTGAGCGCCCTGCCAGCGTCTGGGTAAAACCTTCTAGCGAGAAAAAAATAAAAGACCTGATGCCGATGAACTTTACCACGGCTATCGAAGTGAATGAGTTTTTACTAATGTCTGTTTTTGTGGGTAAGAAACCCGTCGCGATTTTTTATGCGGATAATGTCGATAACTCAACCATCACACCTAGACAATACCATCAATTCAAATTTTTATGTGGCGCTGTCAGCTCTGCGCTTCAATATCAAGCTAAAGCCTCTCGGCAAGCCGCTGAAAAAAAGGCCCCATAAGCGAGTTTTTCTTCACAGGGAATAGAGCGAGACTAATGCATCTGGTATGATCCTTTTCTTTTAGCCTAAGGAGCTGTGCTAATGTCGGATCTGCTTGAAACCATGACGCTCTTAATAGAGCCAGACACTCTTCAAAACGCACTCGACCTGACAACTGACGACGACATTATTATTGTCGATCTAGGTAGCCAAGAACGCTTCCTACAAGCTCACATTCCCAATGCCCAACTAGTGACACCTAGCGAAACTCAAGCGGGTCCGCCCATACCAGGCTTTGCGCCGTCAGATGCACAACTCACTGAATTGATGCAGCGCATCGGTTTACAGGCCAATAGCCATGTCGTTGTCTATGATGATGAAGGCGGTGGCTGGGCAGGTCGGTTCATCTGGCTTTTGGATGAGATTGGCCATACAAAATACAGCTACCTGAATGGTGGAATTCACGCATGGATCGCAGCAGGCTTAACGGTTGAACAAATGGCAAAGCCTAACAAACTTTCTAATATTATCGTTCAGAACATGCACTCACATAGTGTTAGCGTAGAACAAGTTATTGCCTCTTTGGACAATAATAGCCTTCAAGTCTGGGATGCTCGATCTCCTAAAGAATATACCGGGGAAAAAGTAAATGCTGCAAAAGGGGGCCATATTCCAGGCGCACTTAATTATGAATGGACCAATGCGATGGACCAGACAAGAAACCTGCGTCTGAAACCGTTCGATCAGCTACTACAAGAAATAACGGCGGCTGGCATTTCCCCTGAAAAAGACACGATTACGCACTGCCAAAGCCATCATCGTTCTGGGCTAACCTACTTGATTGCCAAGTTGCTAGATTTTAAGTCGATTAAGGCTTACCCCGGGTCTTGGGCTGAGTGGGGAAATCATGAAGCCACACCCACGGAATCTCTGACGCAAGCTTAAAACAAGCTTGTCT
This sequence comes from Oleiphilus sp., assembly GCA_048058835.1. GTDB lineage: Bacteria > Pseudomonadota > Gammaproteobacteria > Pseudomonadales > Oleiphilaceae > PZPK01. The sequence continues at coordinate 119,053 of JBLLNS010000006.1, read as the reverse complement.
CTTTTTACCCTTTGAGCACCTACCCCCTATGAATTTGAATGACCTTTTTGTATACAGCCAATATTTAGCGCCGCAACATCTCTTGTCTCGAGGCGCAGGTAAAGTCGCCGAATGTGAAGTGCCTCGATTCAAAAACGCCCTGATTGCTTGGTTCATCAAAAAATATGGCGTCAACATGAGCGAAGCGGAACGCCAGTCACCCGAAGAGTTCAAGCATTTCAATGACTTTTTTACCCGTTCCCTCAAACCAGATGCGCGGCACATTGATACTGACAAACGTGCTGTTATTTCTCCGGTAGATGGTGCAATCAGCCAATTAGGCCCTATCCAACAAGGGCAAATATTTCAAGCGAAGGGACAAAGTTTCAGCCTTGTCGAGTTATTGGGTGGCGATGTAGATCGAGCACAACCTTATATGGGGGGCGACTTTGCAACCATATACCTGTCTCCAAAAGATTATCATCGTATCCACATGCCAATCACCGGCACCTTGAAGGAAATGATTTATATTCCAGGTAAGCTATTTTCAGTAAACCCGGTAACAGCAGAAAATGTGCCGCGTTTATTTGCCCGTAATGAGCGTGTTGCGGCGATTTTTGACACTGAACTCGGCCCAATGGCAGTTGTCTTAGTCGGCGCGATGATTGTTGCAAGCATAGAAACGGTTTGGTCTGGTTTAGTCGCGCCATTGAAACGTGAAGTGAAAAGCATTCAATACCACTCCAAAGAACCTATTACAATTGAAAAAGGCGCAGAGATGGGTCGCTTTAAATTAGGCTCGACTGTGGTACTGGCCTTCCCTGAAAACACCACCAATTTTGTTGAAAGCCTTAAAGCCGGAAGCGCTGTACGAATGGGTGAAACATTCGGAAAAATTCAAAGCTGAGTTGATACCCAATATCAGCACTAAAACCTGGTCAAGCACGGGTAATTGGAAAACTAATCACCTCTTCAATACTCGTTGCTTGGCGTTTGACCATTAAAAGTCGATCAAGCCCAAGTGCCACACCAGAACAACTCGGTAGACCAGATTCCAGCGCCATTAACAAATTCGTATCAATGGGTATTTCAGGCAAGTCCATTTGCTTACGCTGCATATTATCTTGCTCAAAACGTAGTTTTTGCTCTACCGCATCGGTTAACTCAAAATAACCATTAGCCAGTTCCAAACCATTTATATATAGCTCGAAGCGTTCAGCGACGTCTTGACCAAACTCATCTTGTCGTATTTTTGCAAGCGATGCCTGAGAGGAAGGATAAGCATACAAAAACACCGCCGAGATGCGCTCGCCCTCTTGCACACCCAGATGAGGCTCAATGCACATACTCAACAAGACATTCAAATAATCATCTCGGGTGGCAGTGGATTGGTCATCGTCGCTCAGGATAAAACCTGCTTTTTCTTTCGCTAATGCTATTAAACTTTGTTCCGAGACAGTAAACGGGTCAATGTGTAAATATTTTAAGAAGGCTTCTCGATAGGATAAGCGTTGAAAAGCACAGCTATATTCAGACAGAACCTGCGCTACCAAGTCACTGACTTCAGTGATTAAATCATCCAGCTCAAAACCAGGACGGTACCATTCCAGCATGGTAAATTCCGGGTTATGACGCAGCCCCGTTTCTGTATTTCGAAAGGTTTTACATATTTGATAAATGGCTCCTAATCCGCAAGCCAATAAACGTTTCATAGGAAATTCAGGCGAGGTATGGAGGTAATAGCGCTGGCTTTGCTCGCCGGGCGATTGATTAAGCTGAACAGGAATACTCGCTAGGTGCGGGTCTGTTGCTGAAGCAGGACTCAACAGAGGGGTTTCAACTTCTAAGACCTGTCGACGAGCAAAAAATGCTCTTATCACATCATAAGTTTGTGCGCGGCTTTTTATCGCAGAGAGGCTAGCACTTGTCTGCCAAGTCGGCTGGCAAGTGCTAGCAGGGTTATTCATTGAGTCATTCACCAATTAAATGACCAACAAAAACAGATCAAGATTTTGCGCGGCTAACATATTCACCGGAGCGCGTATCGATTTTTAAAATTTCACCGATATTCACAAATAAAGGAACGTTGACGGTTGCACCTGTCGAGAACGTTGCCGGCTTAGTGCCACCTTGTGCCGTATCGCCTTTGACACCCGGATCGGTTTCTACCACTTCCAATTCAACGAAGTTAGGTGGCGTGATCGACAACGGTGCGCCGTTATACAAAGTCACCACATATTTTTCTTGCTCTTTCAGCCACTTAACTGAGTCACCCACAGCTTTTTCATCAGCGGCAAATTGCTCAAAGGAACCATCTGTCATCATGAAGTGCCAGAACTCGCCATCGGTGTAGAGATACTCCATATCGTGATCCATCACATCGGCAGCTTCTAAGCTCTCACCCGACTTGAATGTTCGATCCCATACTCGACCCGTTGCTAAGTTGCGCAATCTTACCCGGTTAAAGGCTTGGCCTTTTCCCGGTTTAACAAACTCATTTTCAATAACGGCACACGGATCACCGTCTAACATTACTTTTAAACCTGAACGAAATTCACTGGTAGAATAGTTTCCCATTTTTCCTCACCTAAGCGGTCTGTTTGAATACGCCAGCATGGTGTTTTCGAAACATGCTGACTGACAACATGACTCGTTCCAATGCTTGATATATTTATAGTCGGTTTTAACTTTCAGTACTTTAGACCGTGAAAAAACTGCTTGCCTGACACAGACATAGCTAGATACACTTTTCGCGCAACCAATTTCCTGACGTTTAAAGGCGCACATGATACAACTATCCACAACTTCTGTCGAAAATTACACCACAACTTCGCAGTGGAAAGCGCAATTAAGTCAAAGCAGAATAACCTGTGCATCACTTCTCAAGCATTTAGAACTGGAATCGCACCCTTTAGCCAGCTCTGAGGCAGAGAAACTATTTGAACTGAGAGTCCCTCCCCGCTATTTGAGTAAAATCAAAAAAGGTGATCCGAATGACCCCTTACTCTTACAAATTCTGCCCCAGAAACAGGAGTTCATTGAAGCGCCAGGATTTAGTGATAACCCTTTAGATGAAAGTGAATACAACCCGGTACAAGGCTTATTCCACAAATACAAAAACCGAGTTTTACTCATTGCCAGCGCGACCTGTGCCATAAATTGTCGTTATTGCTTCAGGCGGACCTTCCCTTACGAAGAACATCGACAGGCCAAAGAAGATTGGCAAGCAGCCATCGACTATATTCGTCGCAACCAAGACGTGGATGAGGTAATTCTGAGTGGCGGCGACCCGCTTATCCAAAGTAACCGCTCCCTACTTTGGCTATTAACCCAATTAGATAGCATTGGACATGTCACCCGATTACGCATCCATACCCGAATACTCACCTCTCTGCCAGAAAGGCTAGACGATGAACTCTTTAGTGGCTTAAGTAACTTGAACACAGACCTTGTTATGGTGACGCACTGCAACCACCCCAATGAGTTAGGAGAAGACTTGGCAGAAACATTTACTCGCTTACGCTCTGCCAATATCGTTTTGCTAAACCAGTCCGTTTTATTAAAAGACATCAACAACAAGGTCGAGATTCTGAACCAACTCAGCAAGCAACTTTTTGCGCTGGGTATACTACCGTATTACTTATTTCTACTGGACAAAGTCTCCGGCGCTAGCCACTTTCAAGTTCCCATTTTAGAAGCAAAACAATTATACCGGTCACTTCAAGCGACACTCCCCGGCTATTTGCTTCCTCGATTAAGCGCTGAAATACCAGGCTATCCATCAAAAACACTGGTCAACTTTCATTCTGAAAATGATTCTATATTTTCCTGACCTGCATCCAAAATAAATGTTGTTACGTAGTTTCACATTCTAGCGCTTACTTTTTCTCATTAAATCAAGACAATAATAGAATCCCTGCTATGCTATTTATAAGCGATCTATGGGCACGATTTTCAGCCCTTTTGCTGGGTATGATTTTGTTAGACATCATTGAAAACATCATATTGTGATGACTTGTCCAACCGGCCCAATAAGCTACCAAAGATGATTAGGATGCAATAATGCTTGGTTCAGAATTAAACTTGGATTTATCCATTCCAGAACAAACACTTGTCAGTTTATCCTTTGCGGATGCCAATCCCACCGGATTTAAAGTATGGGTGGATAATTTGCCGCTAGCGAATGTCGGGGAAATATCTCGACAGCTTTATCAAGCCATCATTGAATTTAACCAACTCAGCATTGCCCCGCACATTAGACTGCAATTACTCGAAATTATGCGCTCACCTATTGAGTATGCATGCAAAGAATTATCCAAGCACTTTCTGAATCTAGCCGTGGTTCTTCCTGCTAAACAACAAAAAATTGCCAATCTAGCCCAGACTATTCAGCTTCATTTAGCAACGGGTTATAAAATTGTACTCATGGAAGGTTCTGAGACACTTTCGAACGAAAAACAAAAAAAGGTCTTTACGCAAGCCGCACACCGTTTATTTTCTGAATATGGCCAGATCATTTTGAGATCTTGCCAACTGTATACGGCAACGCCAAAGAACATTTGGTTAGAAATGCATCGAACCTTCAGCTTTGCTGAATCTTTAAACTTGTTAGACTATACGATTGAAGACAACCAAAATAAATATCAAAGTGAAACCTCTCTGGAGCAGGCCTATAAGCGCAACCTGTTACTGGCTTCAGCACGCCCAAATCAGCTAAGACAAAATGATATCCAAATAGCTTTCGACCTGTTCGAGCTCTGGTCAGACTATGTCACCATCTCAGAAGATAATGCCGATAGCGCGGTTTTTATCGTCAATATGCATCAAGACAACACCCCTCGCTATAAAACCTTGATATCGAGCAATAGTGCACACCATTATGGTTTTGATACAACCGACCTGGTTGAGAGAATTCACGAATATTTAAATGCGATTTATGCTCAAAGCCAGCATGATGCCATCAATAAAAATACGCTTTCAGATGAAATATTGCCGGTACCAAAAAACGTTAATGAGATATTACTCAATCATTTAAATCAAGCCTTTGGGGTCTTAACAAAACGAAGCTTCAAACGAATTGCCAATGAAGGTGCGCTTAATTTATGTATTGGCTTAAGTGCCTCTCATTACTTCTCTTCGGGCAAAGTCGCTTTTCACACTCAAATGCTCCAGAACAATAGTGGTAGCGCCGAAAGTGACGACAACATTTTTTTAACCCAGGCCCTAAGAAGGCAAGATGCTTGGTCTGATGGTTATGATACGGGCGGTCGGGTTGGCACGCCTCACTCTGATGCACCCATTTCATTTAATCATCCGGGTGCAGACGATAGCAATGATGCCTACCCGCAATATGAAGTTCCTCTGGTCAATACCAGTCCGGGTGGTTATTGCCTTGAATGGGATGGCGAGATACCCAGTAACATTCAGGCTGGTGAGATTTTATCCATTCGAGAAAGCATTAAACAACCTTGGAGAATTGCCGTTATTCGCTGGATCAGGCATATCAAACAAGCAGGCACCCAAGTAGGTATCGAGCTTTTAGCGCCTAGTGCGAAACCTTGTGGAGTTCAGCTTCTACAAAAAACCGGTGACCCAAGTGAATACATGCGAGGCCTATTATTACCGGAAATCAGCGCAATCGGTCAATCTGCCACACTCATTACACCGAGGGTTCCTTTTCGCTCTGGCCAAAAGGTATCTATCAAGTTTTCTAACACCGAAGGCAAATGCCAATTGGAGAAAAAGGTCTCTGCAACCGGCAGCTTCAGTCAATTTGAATTGTCTGAACAAGCTAATTTCAAAGCAGCAGAACAAAAAGTTACGCATAACACACGGTCACACGATACAGATGATGACTTTGACTCACTCTGGCCAACATTGTGAGGATGAATGTAGATACCTAACAAGCGTAAAGTTTGGGTTATGGGTTCATCACATCAAGTATTTTAAGAGCAAAGCGATATTCAATGAGCAAAGTTAACGAAACAATATTTTTATTAATTCTCGATAAGTCTGAAAATGATGCCGAGAAACTCATTAGCCTGATCCGGAATTCAGGCACACCAACGCGCGCCAAACGCATAGAAGATGAAGAAGGCATGCTGGAAGCTATCAATAGCCAAGCATGGGATTTATTTTTGATCCGGGAAAAAGACTTAGATTTCGACATCAACCAAGCCCTCTTACAAATTCATGCTAAAGACCGTGACATACCCGTCATTGTTATTAACGAAAAATACGATGCCGAATCCGGCGTCAAATACTTAAAAGCCGGCGCGAAAGACTGTATTCCGTTTAGTGAAGAGAAGCTGCTTGTCATGACTATTCGACGAGAGCTGCAAAACTTATTTGAAAGAAAGAAATTGCATCGATTAGAGGTGCAAATCCGCGATGCCGAACATCGCTGTGAATTACTCTTGGATAGTTCAAAAGATGCCATCGCCTATATCAGCGAAGGTATGCATATTTATGCAAACGGCTCTTATCTTCAGTTTTTAGGCTACGACGATATTGATGATATGATCTGTATCCCCGTTCTGGATACCATGGATGAAGCCTCTCAAGCGAAATTTAAAGAGTTATCCAAGCCATTTTCTGAAAACCCAAATGCACCAGATACTGAAGCAACTAGCTGTCGCTCGTTACGAGAAGATGGCTCTTATTTAGACGCGACCATGACTCTGTCTGCCGCGACCTATGACGGCGAGTCATGTTTACAAATTATTATTCGCCCTGAACATGATAATGCGGAGCTTGCTGAAAAACTGAAAGAACTAAGCCAACAAGATTTATTGACCGGTTTATTTAACCGCCAACACTTCATGGAAGAGCTGCACAGCGCAAAAGAAAATGCCATTAATGAGCATCAGCATTACGGTATTCTCTACTTATCAATCAACAATTTTCAGGCCATCAAGTCTGAATTTGGTATTGCTGATGCCGATCTGATTTTACGGGATATTGCACATGTCATTAATGAAAACAAGAAAGATGGCCATAGTTTAGCAAGGCTAAGTGACGACGTGTTTGGTGTCATTTTACCGACCCAAAATAGCGACCTGGCTCTTGATGCGGCTGAACATTACGCTCAAGCGATTGAAGATAATTTATTCGAAGTGAGTGGCAGAACCATTCAAATAGTTCAGTGTATCGGCGTCACCTTGATCACAGAAAATGCCCCATCAATTAACGATATATTAGGCCGCGCTCAAATAGCGGCTCAAGAAATAGCCAACGAGGAAGCCATTCAAGAAGGCAACAGAATTAACCTATTCACCCCGAAAAAAGATAGCAAAATGGATGACCATGACATCGCTATCAGCCTGATTGAAGATGCCTTAGAGAAAGATAAATTCAAACTATTGTTCCAGCCAATTATCAGTTTGAGAGGGCAAAGTGACGAACACTACGAAGCCTTTATCCGATTGGTAAATGAGGAGGGAGAAGAAGTTTCGCCTTATGACTTCCTGCCGCCAAGCGGGCCAAGCTTAATGGCAAATAAAATTGATAAATGGGTCATTCTTCAGACCATTAAACATTTAAGCGAACACCGCTCGAAAGGCCATGAAACTAAATTATTTATCAACCTGACAGCGGAAACCCTTCAGGACAAGACATTTAGCTCGTGGCTCAATGTGGCGTTAAAAGCTGCTAGATTACCAGGTGATTCGCTTATCCTACAGATTTCTGAAAACAACGCGCTCAGTTACCTCAAACAAGTCAAAGAGTTCACAAAAGACATTAACACCCTGCACTGCAAGCTTTCCGTTAACCAATTCGGACGGGCTCTCAACCCATTCAACTTGTTAAAACATGTTGAACCAGATTACATCAAACTAGAAGGCTCCTTCACGAAAGACATGCAAAAGGATGATGAGTCTAAAGAAAGTGCCAAAGAAATGATCGAAACCTTGCAGTCTATGGGGAAAATAACCATTGTACCGCTCGTCGAAAGCGCCTCAATGCTTTCAACATTATGGCAAGCGGGCGTCAATTACATACAAGGATATTACCTGCAAGCGCCAAGCACAGAAATGAGTTATGACTTTGGTGACGAAGACTAAGCTGAACTAAAGACCCCGACGTTTTGCTTGTTCCCAAACTTGATCCAATTCGTCAAGCGATGCATCTTTGAGCGTTTGCCCCTTTGCCTTAAAGGTCTGCTCTATAAAGTTGAAGCGTCTTTCGAATTTACTGTTTGTGCTTTCAAGCGCCTGATGAGGGTTTATTTTTAAACATCGCGCCAGGTTCATGCAGCAAAAAATCACATCACCCAGCTCATCTTGTATTTTTGCTTGCGCAGAACTTACGGCGTTTGGCTGGGCAGCATGAGCTATCTCGTGTTGCAGTTCTTTTATTTCTTCCTGCAATTTGTCAAAAACTGGGGAAATAGAAGGCCAATCAAAACCATGTTCGGCTGCTTTTTGTTGAAGTTGAATCGCCTTTTCCATCGAAGAAATGCCAGCCGATATTGTCGACAAAATGGCCTCAGAACGGTTTGATTCTGAGGCTCGCGGTTCTTTTTGGGGCTCATTTTCAGGCATTACGCTTTCTTTTCGCCTCAATGACATTAGGCAGTTGTTTTATTTTTGCCAAGACCTTGCCTAATGCATCTAAAGAGTTAACTTCCATTGACAGGTTGATGATCGCCGTATTTTCATGTTGATCAGAGAAAGAGTTCACTCCGGTCACATTCGCTTTCTCATTAGCCAGTACGGTCGTAATATCTCGGAGCAAGCCCTCCCTATCATAAGCTTGAACTTCAATATTCACCCCATAGGAGGTATCCGATTCAAACCCCCACGATACCTCAATAATACGATTAGGCTCCATATCTTCAAGTTGCAGCAAATTCATACAATCTTGTCGATGAATTGACACGCCTCGACCAATGGTGATGTATCCAGTGATGGGGTCACCCTTGACGGGCTGACAACAGTTGGCAATTGATGTCAGCAGCCTACCGACACCTTTAATGCGTATATCATCTTTACCTTCTGTGTTGGCCTTACCTGCCTTCGGAGAGGTTAGACGCAAGCTTAACTGCGCATCTTTCGGTTGCAATAGTTTTTGTGCAACATGCGCGATATGGGTGGGTTTAACATCGCCTGCACCAATCGCAGCGAATAGGTCATCGACTGAATTAAAATGCGTTTGCTCAAGCAGTTCCGGATAGTTCACTTCACCAATCGATAAGCGCTTCATCTCATCTTCTAGGAGAATTCGTCCATCATTAATATTTTGAGAGCGATCCTGCAACTTAAACCAGTGGACAATCTTAGCGCGCGAACGTGATGTTTGAATATAACCTAAACTCGGGTTCAACCAGTCGCGACTTGGAGCAGGCGTATTCGACGTTAATATTTGAATTTGCTCCCCGGTTTTTAAGGGATATGTCAGTGGCACGATTCGACCATTCACCTTTGCGCCGCGACACGCATGCCCTACTTCAGTATGCACTCTATAAGCAAAATCTACCGGCGTTGCGCCGCTCGGTAAGTCAACCACATGGCCTTCTGGGGTGAATACGTAAATACGGTCTTCACCGACGTCGGAGCTCAGTTGGCTAGCAATTTCAGAGGCATTCCCGACTTCTTCTTGCCACTCCAGAACCTGTCGCAGCCAATTAATTTTTTCTTCATAGCCACTTGAACGACTTTTTACATCGGTGCCTTTATAGCGCCAGTGCGCACATACGCCCAACTCAGATTCTTCATGCATTTCCTGAGTACGGATCTGCACTTCCATCACCTTTCCTTCGGGGCCAATCACAGCCGTATGCAAAGAGCGATAACCATTTTCTTTTGGGTTAGCGATATAGTCATCAAATTCATAGGGAATATGTCGCCACAAAGAGTGAACCACACCCAATACTGCGTAACAATCCTGCACAGAAGGCACTAATATGCGGAAGGCACGAATGTCATAAATTTCTGAGAAATCGAGGTTTTTTCGGCGCATTTTACGCCAGATGCTATAAATGTGTTTACTTCTACCGACCACTTCACCCTGTATATGAGCGTTTTCAAGTTCAAGCTTTAAACGTTCAGCAACTCGGTTCACAAAGGAGTCTCTGTCAACGCGCTTTTCATCTAGCAGTTTGGCAATCTTTTTATACGCACTATCGTGTAGGTAGCGAAACGATAGATCTTCGAGCTCCCACTTGAGATAACCAATACCCAAACGGTGCGCCAACGGCGCATATATATCGAAAACTTCCCGTGCAACTCTTTGTCGTTTTTCAGACGTGGCATTTTTTACCGCTCGAATGGCACAGGTTCTTTCTGCTAGTTTAATCAGCACCACCCGAACATCGTCGATCATGGTAACTAGCATTTTTCGGACATTATCGATCTGCCCTTGCGTCTGTCCCAGAACCGAGCCTTTAAAAGGGCTGTGCGTCGCAGAGATGGCGGCCATTTGTGCAACGCCTTCTATCAACTTTGCGGTCTCATCACCGTAGTCTTTCCGTATTTGCTCAAGTTCAGCTTTACCTTCACGGACAGCTCGATAGAGAATAGCGGCGATGATGGCGTTTTGGTCGAGTTCAAGCTCGACCAGAATTTGCGCCATTTCTAGGCCAATTTTGAAACTATTATGGCCTTTAGCCCAGATACGATCTTCTCTGACTGATTTGGCTTCTATCTGAAGGCTGGCGATGCACGCCTTACGTACTTTTGCAGTATCACCAAAATCTGTATTTTGACTAATATTTTCGAGCCAGTGGTCGATGGCTGCTTCACCTTCCACATCTTCAATATAGTCTTCCCGAACTTTTACCATCACTGTTCCTGATTCGGTTAAATTATCACTTCGTCTGTCGTACAAACACGGCTATCGATTCGATATGCGCTGTATTGGGAAACATATCAATCACGCCAGACGCTTCTAAACGATAACCATGGGCCGCTAGCACGCCCGCATCCCTTGAAAGAGTAGCAGGATTGCATGAAATATACACAATCCGCTCGGCATTAAAGTGCTGCAAGTAATTGGCGACGACTAAGGCACCAGCCCTAGGCGGGTCGATTACTATTTTGTTGAACTGCTGTTTAGCCCAAGGTTGATGCCGAAAGTCTGCGTGTAGGTCGGCACTGTAAAAGCTGGCATTCTCAATACCATTCACCTTGGCATTCATGCTGGCCTTGTCGACCATTCTTTTCGAACCTTCAACACCGACAACCGACTGGCACTTTAAAGCGATCGGCAGGGTAAAATTCCCTAAACCGCAAAAAAGATCCAACACCTTGTCAGTTTCATTTAATTCAAGCTGTTTCAGTGCCAAGTCGATCAAAGACTGGTTCACCGTGGTATTAACTTGGGTAAAGTCTTGCGGATGAAATGCCAGTGTCAGATCTTTTTCGCCACTGAGCGCTAAGGAATAGCTCATATCTTTTGTACTAGGTGTAAGTTCTTTAGCTTGCTGCCCAGCCTCTGCTTGGAGAAATAAGCGAACTGATTGTTGCGATGAGAAATCTAACAAAGCAGCCTTATCTTGCTCTGAAAACGGCTTCATATGTCGAATAACCACGGCTTGTTCAGAATCACTGGCAGCTAACTCAATGTGCGTGATGTGACGCGCATTCTCTAGACCTTGGCATAATACTCTCAAGCTTGGAAGTAGTCGACCAATGGCCTCAACTAAGATAGGGCAAGCTTCGATATCTGTCAGCCTTTTCGACTGCTTTTCTCTAAAACCAATTATCAGTCTATCGAGGCTCGAGTCATAGTAAACCCCTAAACGCGCTTTACTTCTGTAATGTTGTGAGTCTGAACTGATAGAGTCGAGCGTATCGCTTGATTCTATTTGCCCAAAATGTGCCAGCTGTTCTTTCAGCACGCTGGCTTTATGGTTCAGCTGAGAGTCCGGGGTCATGGTTTGCAAACTACATCCGCCGCAGAGTGAAAAGTGCTGACAAAACGGTTTGACCCTATCAGGCGAGGCAAGCAATACGTCGATGACTTGTAACTCATCATAGGTATTCGCTGAATTCAACAACTTGGCCGACACCGTTTCGCCGATGAGTGCACCTTCAATAAACTGGGTTTTACCTTTGTACTTGGCTATGCCCCGGCCTTCGTGGCTTAATTTACTGACCTCGCAACGACGAACTAAGGAAGCATCAGTTGATTCATCAAAAAATTCATTGTTATGCCGTTTGCCTTTTTGCTTACGCTTGGTCTGTCTTCTTCTGGAAAATAAGTTCTGAGCCATATTCTGAGGCCTTCTAGCAATTTAACGACTCTGCGCGAGAGATAAGCTAATTAACATAAGCAAGATAACAAAATCTAACTACCTATTTCGAAAAACACCTAACTCGAAAACACACCGGTAGACAAGTAACGATCGCCTCGGTCGCATATAATGGCGACAATCACTGCATTTTCAAGTTCTTGGGATAACCTTAAGGCTGCTGCAACACTCCCACCCGATGAAACCCCACAGAAAATACCTTCTTTAGCGGCGAGATCTTTCATCGTCTGTTCTGCTTCTTCTTGACCCATATCGATAATTCGGTCCACTCTGGCCCGATCAAAAATACTGGGTAAATAAGCCTCTGGCCAGCGTCGAATTCCTGGAATAGAAGCGCCTTCTTTAGGCTGAAGACCCACAATCTGAATATCAGGATTTTTTTCTTTCAGGTAACGAGAGTTACCCATGATCGTTCCTGTCGTGCCCATTGAGCTGACGAAGTGAGTCACCGCACCTTGCGTTTGCTGCCAAATTTCAGGGCCCGTGCCGTTATAATGGGCGAGCGGATTATCCTGATTCGAGAATTGATCCAGCACGATTCCTTTACCTTCCGCTTGCATTTTTTGGGCTAAATCTCGGGCGCCTTCCATACTCTGCTGCTTAGTAACAAAAATCATTTCTGCACCATATGCCGACATAGAAGCCTTTCTCTCCATGCTCATATTATCTGGCATAATCAGGATCATTTTGTAACCTTTGATCGCCGCGGCCATCGCCAATGCAATACCGGTGTTACCACTTGTGGCTTCGATCAAGGTATCACCCGGTTTGATGACACATTTTTGCTCAGCTTGCTGAATCATACTCAAGGCCGGGCGATCTTTAACAGAGCCAGCAGGATTATTACCTTCCAATTTGACAAGAACCGTATTGCTAGTCTCTCCAGGGAGTCGCTGAAGCCTGACAAGCGGCGTATTTCCAATATAATCTTCGATGGTTGGAAAAGAGAGGGACGATGTCATATAAAGATATCCTGTACTGATAATTTAGCGAGCAAGCTTTTATAAACAAGAATTACCCTGAACGCCAGTCTTGATAAGTTTTTTTCATTCCTGCGAGCCAGCAATTTCATTTCGATGGACGTTTTAACTACATTTAACCATAATAACAAATTGAGCGTATCTTTCTGTTTTTGCTAAGGCCTTTCATCTCAGAACAAAGTTGACCAATAACATCATGAACTCACCCAGCTTAAAAAGAAGACTCATTTCTCGCTCGATCATACCTTTTTTATCTATTTGGTTACTCTGTCTGAGCTTCTTTTTTTATGCCAGCATTAAGCACCAATCTACGACCGATCTAGAGACTCTCAATAGCCTTAGCTTTGCTAGTAACCATATTCTCCACACACATCTATATGCCAACAATAATCTGCATACCAACTCGAGCACCAAGGTTTCAAAAAGTATCCGCTCTTATTTTGAGTCATTGCTCAACTCCCCCCTTGTCGCCGCGATTACCTTGCTTGATAACCGTTTAAATGTAGTACAGCACGTCGGCGGGCAGGTGTTAAGCAGACTAAACCCTAAACTATTCAATGACCAGCAAGGCATCATCATTAGCACCAAGTCGGATCGGGTTTATGTAAAACCGATTGTTCAAACAGCAAATAATCAAAACATCCGTTCACATTGGTTATTGATCACACTCGACCCAGCTCCGTCGAATAGTTATTTAGCAGAAGCACTTTTCACCGCCATTTTATTTTCTGCGGGGCTTATTTTTTTATACCTGTTTATTATTAAAAGAATCATATCTTCGATCTCCGACCCACTAAATACTATTAATCAACAGCTAATTGCCATTAGTGAAAATGAAAAACACAGAATAGACGATATAAACCATTCCGAAGAGCTAGATCAGCTGACTCACTGCGCCAACCTGTTAGCGGATAGGTTGAAACAAACGCAAGAGGATATGGCACAAGAAATCAAACAGACTACGGAAGACTTACGGGAAACACTTGAAACCATTGAAATACAAAATGTTGAGCTGGACATCGCTCGAAAACAAGCCGTGTTGGCGAACCGAACTAAGTCTGAATTTTTAGCCAATATGAGTCATGAGATTCGAACACCGTTAAATGGCATCATTGGTTTTACCAACTTAATACTCAAAACGAATCTGGAAAAGCGGCAGCGCGACCACCTAACTACCATCAAGAAATCTTCCGAACTATTACTATTAATTATCAATGACATTCTTGATTTCTCGAAAATCGAGGCCGGCAAGCTGGTGCTCGAGAAAAGCAAACTTGAATTCAGGGAAATTATTGACGATGTTGTGATGATGCTCGCACCGACAGCTCACGCGAAAAACCTCGAGTTGATCCACTTACATTACCAAGATGTACCCAGACAAATTATTGGTGATTCATTACGGATAAAACAGGTCATCACAAATCTGGTTAACAACGCTATTAAGTTTACCAATGAGGGCGAAGTGTTAGTCAGAGTCATGCTTGCCGACTCCGATAAAGTGGAAGCGCATGATTATATTAAAGTGTCCGTCTCTGATACGGGGGTTGGCCTTTCCAGAGCCAAGCAGCACACGATTTTTAATGCATTCTCACAAGGTGATGTCACCACCGCACGTAATTTTGGCGGAACCGGACTTGGCTTGGCCATTTCAAAAAACCTGATAGAAAAAATGCACGGTGAAATAGGTTTTGAAAGTGAATTAGGCAAAGGCTCGACCTTCTGGTTTACGATTCCGATTACCCATCATAGCGAAGATTATGACCACTCAGCGATGTTTAAATCAGATAATGTGATTCAGCAAGATCAGCTGCAAAGCAAACATATTTTATGCTTTGAACCGCGCCAGATCTCGCGCTTGGCCATCGAACACTTATTCAATTCCTGGGGCGTGGATTTTCAATTTGCAGATACCACTCAGCAATTACTCACTCTTGCTAGAGCAGCGCAAACACGAGAGCAGAACCAAAGTTCAGACCCACTCAATAAAAACTCACAAAACCTAGTCACACTGATCTGTCTCGACAAACATCAGTTGCATTCCAGTCAACATACACAAACCGTGGTTGTGCTTAGAAAGCTCGGACAACAGGTTCTCCTCGTGACTCCCACGCTGGAAGACTATGACACCGAAGTCATTCAACAAGCGAGTGCCCATCTGGTTAAACCGATTACCCGAGAACGGTTCTACAATGCATTGTGCACGCTAACGCTAGAGCAATACCAAAAGCAAACCGTGCTCAATAAACTTACCAGCCCCAACAAACCAAGCCTCGAAAGACAAACCGATGCGGTGCTGATCGTTGATGATAACGAAATAAACTTGATGCTGATCCAATCTATCCTAAGCAGCTTAGGGGTGAATTCGGATACCGCAAGTGATGGTTTTGAAGCACTAAAAAAATGTGAAAATCGGCATTACCCCTTGATTTATATGGATATACAGATGCCCGGCATGGACGGCACCAACTGCATGAAGAAAATAAGGCAGATATCTAATCAATTCAGAGACGCCGCGATTATTGCTTTAACTGCTTATGCGCTCCCGGAAGAAAAAGAAGTCTTTTTATCGCAAGGGTTCCAAACCTTACTGACCAAACCCATTGACGAAGCTAAGCTTATTTCTACGCTGAGTCAGTATTTACCTTATTTTTCTGATACCAGCTTAACGAAGCCAGATAAAGATCATGATAGCCTCGTTCAACTCGGCACACCGCCCACAGCCGAAACCAGTAAGACCCTGGAAACGAATCAACTGAGTTCATCCATTACAGACGAAGATTCGCTCGCTACCTGCAAAAATAAGCGCGCTGACCTTAACGAGTCAGCAACGAATGAAGACACTCAAGCAGTCATCGACTTTGAAGATGGTGTGCATCGCTGTAATGGAAATGAAGAGTTAGCGTGTAGTTTTCTCAATAAATTTCTGGATGCACTCCCAGAGGAAAAAAGGCAGCTACAAGAATTCTATGCCCAGAACATGTATACAGAGTTAGAAGCGTGCATTCATAAGCTACATGGCGCGTGCCACTATTGTGGCGTGCCGGCCTTGCGAGAATCTGCAAAACAGGCAGAACATCAGCTAAAAACTCAGCACCCAAGCCCTGAACCTGCCATTGAACAATTAATCTCAGAAATTGACAGAATTCTTAATTGGCATGTTTCACACCCTGAAGCATAAAGCCTTTTTTATACTTCCTGATTTCGCTATATTGACTTATATTTAAGAATCGCTGCACCTTAAGTGTCGCTCTTTGTCTCGATGTGATGTCTACGCATCGAAATAACTTTTCCGGATTTTATCTATATGCCCAACACTGAGCCGAATAAACCAAACAACCTACTGTCCTATTTATTCGTGTGCATCTTTGCTCTCGTTTTCACGACTGCATGTGGCCTTTCTGGTGACCGAGGGGGCACTGGCGGACGATCTTCCTCTGGCAGTGGTGGCAGTGGAAGTGGCTCAAATGAAGACGAAACAGGCGTCTTTCAAATCAAAGAGAAGATAGGCATCCGTGTTGAACGCATTAACGGCGATGTGAATGAAGTTCAGACGAGTCAGATTTCGATTATTTCATTGGATCAAAATTTTAATGAAATAGGCGGCAACACGCCGGATCATCGAATTTTGGAAAGAGAGACAGGTGGCTACGAAATTCAATTTTCCTCTAGTTATGTGGAAACCTTAAACCGAGTAGTGAAAGTGACATTCAGCAACCGAACTCCGGCAGAGTTTCTCTATGCTCCACTTTATACAGTGAAAAGTGATACCGACTCGATCACCGTTAGCCCACGGTCACATTACCTTCTTAAAAAAATGTTCGACTCCATCTCCACAGAGAATCAGCTGAATCAACTACTGCCTTGTTCCACCTCTGATAGTGACTGTGAAAACCAATCCTTTGCTAAATCAAAA
The DNA here is from genome assembly GCA_048058835.1 of Oleiphilus sp. Classification (GTDB taxonomy): domain Bacteria; phylum Pseudomonadota; class Gammaproteobacteria; order Pseudomonadales; family Oleiphilaceae; genus PZPK01. Next base: position 101,928 of record JBLLNS010000006.1, on the reverse strand, counting down.
CTACTTGAAGAGCTTAATATAGCCGTGACGGCTTATAATGTTGATATCGATGAAGATGCAACGGTTTCGCAAGCGATGAGCACGCTGGATGATCGTTTGGACTTGAAACTTCATATCGAATCGGGCGTGAATGAAATCAGCCGTACCCAATCTCCTTTCGCCAAAGGCACCCGCCGCAATTTCAATCTTAGCAGCGCCAACCTATTCGTTCCAAACACCTTTCACTCACTTCTTTTTGGTTTATCCTTTAGCAATGTTAGACCTGATGACAATCTAAATACTGTCAAAGTAAACAGTTTTAGTTCAACCATTGTCCCAGCTGGGGCGCTAGACAATAGCAAGCCTATCTACCCATTATTCACCCAAACAACCTCATTGCTTGATATGCGTCGAGATGTAATGAGCTCGGATATGCCTTTCAACCGAACCAGCGTCGAAATAACGCAAAGCAATAACTTTTCTCTTATTGAAAATGAAGAGCTTAATTCATTAACCTCCAATCTCGCCGACTCTTTGTTAAGTACAGAAGGTTTTTTGTTGAATAGCCGTGTGATAGAACAAACGATTCCTGGTGAAGAAAATGACATCAAGGACATTGGCTGGGAGTTTGAACCGCTCTTTGCTCGTGTCTTCCAAGCCAACGAATATGAACCGCCTTCTGATGGCGCACTGGACTCAATGCCGCCACCAGATTATGGCGACGCTCCGACGTGGTTAGTGAGCTCAAACTTCAGCAAGGCCGCTAGCTTTGCTTTATCATCCGATGAGGATCCTGTCCGCGAAGAGAAACTGGAAGATTCATTTCTATTTTCTTGGGAAGTGCATGGTTTACAAGTCGATAAAACCAAGAACTTTTCGACGAGTGCAATGAATGGAAAAGAATATGGTGCTATTAGCTACTCCCTGAAACTGAATGACCAGAATGACGATAACATTCTGCAATTGCTTGCAGAAACAGCTCGATGGGAGATTAACTCTGGCCAAATCACCATGTCTCAACCGACAAGTTTTTATCGAACATTTTCACTTAGCAGAGACGATGACAATAATACCAGCGGAGTAAGAACAGAGTTTAATTTACTAGATTCACCGCGCAATATCACCACGGTCGAGACCAATGATAGCAATGGATTCAGCGAGCAAGGTTTGGTTGCTTTTGGTGGCATTGAGGCCGGAAAACCACAAGGCCATGCCTCTGAAAACGGCAAGTATTTAGCGTTTGTATTTAATACCTTTGATAAAGATGACCTTTTTGATCGAGGCCAAGGCATCATTCTAGCTTCCGAACTGGCTAATTTTAACTATGAGTTTTCGGGCCAAACTTACCAACTCCAAGGCAATAGTTTTGAAATCACCTCAACACAAAATACCTTACACAACTTAAATGGCTCCCGCTTGGTGATTGATGACCGCAGCGCAGATGACCCAAGCTCAATAGACTGCAATGCAGTGCTAACACTCCAACGTGCCTCCGTCAGTCACATTGTTGGCTCACTGGAAAACACCTTAACCGAACCTAGCGTCTCTTCTCAAAGTGATATCGAAAGTGAGACATGTAGTATTGACAGCAGCCAAATCGAATTGACCTTTCCCTCCACATTTGGTGAGACTTTGACAATGCGCGGGTTCATCACAGATAAAAATGACTCAGACTCATTTGAACCAGGGAACCTGATTAACTTTATCTGGCGACAAGATAGTCAGCTTGGGTTGGTTTTCGCAAATAAAGAACAAGGGCTTAGTTCGAGCTTTGAGGAATAAGCAGACAGAACCATTAAGATTTAACCGAAGATGCAATGCAACACTTTATGAAACAAGCTAATGAACTGCCGCCGGTGAAACATAAAAAAGTAAGCGAAAAGCGAGTTATCAAAAAAATTCGCTCTGCGCTTCACAGCATGAGTAGTGATGCCGTTAAACAAGCACTTACGCTTTACTATACCTTGCGTGCTCCGGAAACCCCCATGTGGTGTCGAACCGTTATTATAGGAAGCCTAGCTTACTTCATCAGTATGATTGATGGGATTCCCGATTTAACTCCCTTCTTAGGGTACACAGACGACATTTCAGTGATGGCCGCTGCCATTGCAACCGTGGCTCAATATATTACGCCGGAGATCAAACAAAAAGCCCAGGACAAAACTAATGCCATTCTTGGCGAAAAAGACATACCTAAGAAGTAAATTTCAGCCAGTAAACTACGATCAAGTAACCAAAAAGCTAAGCTTGATAATGGCATCATTTGAACTGTCTTCATGAGATAGTTAAAATTTTCAAAAACTACTCAAGGAAACAATGATGCTAAGCTTTTTACCTGGCCCACTAAAGGGCAGTTTGATCGTTATATTGCTTCTATTGAACACGCTCATCTGGATGCCCATTCTGGTCATCGGGGCCATTTTCAAAATAATCGTCCCTCTCCCCATCATTCAAAAATGGGTCACCATTGTATTAATCGCATGCGCAAATAACTGGACCTCGCTGAACAACTTCTTTTTCTTACTTTTCCTTAAAATCGATTGGCATGTGACTGGTACAACTGAGCTGAGCACTCGTGAATGGTATTTAGTCAATTCAAACCATCAGTCATGGTCTGATATTCCAATCGTCCAGCGAATATTAAATCGCAAAGTCCCTATGCCGAAGTTCTTTTTAAAAAAGGAATTAATTTGGGTTCCCGTTATCGGGGTGTGCTGGTGGGCGCTAGATTTCCCTTTTATGAAACGTTCCTCGCCCGATCAAATTAAGAAAAACCCGGCTCTTGCTGGGAAAGATTTAGAGACAACCCGCAAGGCCTGCGAAAAATTCAAAACCACACCTGTTTCAGTATTCAATTTTATGGAAGGAACGCGCTTCTCTAAAGCCAAACATGAGAAACAACAATCCCCCTTCAGAAACCTGTTAAAACCAAAAGCAGGTGGCGCGGCTTTCGTTTTAGGGAGTATGGGCGAAAAAATGCAAACAATGCTGGATATTACTATTGTTTATGCTGACAAGGACAAGGAGTTCTGGGATTTAGTTTGTGGCAGGGTCCATAAGGTCATCATCAATATTAAAAAGATAGATATCCCCAGTGAATTTATTGGAAAAGACTATAGTGCTGATCCCGTTTTTAAGGAACAGTTTCAAGCCTGGTTAAATGAACTCTGGCTCAACAAAGATGCACTCATCGATGACATTAAATCCGAGTACAACATTCCTTACTAATATGTCTCGGCTCGAACCAGATCTTTACAGTTTTGAATATAAGTTTCGACTTGAGTCGACCCTATAAGGCTTATTAGTCTTGCAAAGAGGACGTTCATAATTCTTTAGCCACCGAAATTCAGCCATACTACTACGTCATTCCCGCGTAGGCGGGAATCCACTGTCTTTGCTTCACGAAGCCTCAATGATCGATTTCCACAGGTCTTGCCAGTCTGGGTTAGTCTTGAAGATTAAATCTAATTTCCATTGGCGGCGCCATTTCTTTATTTGCTTTTCTCTTAGAATTGCCGACTCCATAGATTCATGTTGTTCAAAGTAAACAAGACTCTTAGTCCCATATCTATGAGAAAAGCCTTCTGCTAGGCCTTGCTTGTGCTGCCAAGCTCTTTGGATCAAGTCACCAGTGACACCAACATAAAGCGTGCCACGCTTTTCACTAGCCATGATATAAACTGTTGGTTGCATATATTCTTCCTTGAATAATGTGCAGATTGGTACTTTTAAACAATGGATTCCCGCCTGCGCGGGAATGACGACGGTGGGATATTATAATGTAAGGGGTAAGCCTCTATACGTGAATTTGTCAGCTATCGGGAACATATTTAGCCAATTTTCAGATGTAGTGTCTGCGGCTTAATTTGGCACAAACGAGCCTTTGCATAACCTCGGGCGAACACACAGGTTCGCCCCTACGAGGAGTGGGTCATTCTCGTCATTGACGCGCAGGCGTCAATCCATTGTCTTGGTCGCTAGTTCAATAGCTAGCTCTTTACCTCTCGAATAGCTAAAACCATAGATTCCGTAACGAGTACGGAATGACGACAAGGTAGAGTTCTGCTTTTAGAGGGGACGCTTGCGGCTTAATTTGGCACTCTTGCGACTATGTCTTGCTTAGACATTTTACGCACTAATCGCTTCATGCATTTTAATCTATCAGATTGAGTGCTGACTTTTACAACTAATATTCATAGAGAATTTTGGTTCACACAATTGGCTCCACTTATATTAGCTTTTAGCTCTCAAGCAGTTTAATGAGCAGTAAATGTAGCCCCTGCCCTTTGGCGTCTAATCTAGTGATTTCCGATTAACTCTCTTTATCGCCTCCGCCATCAAATAACATGCCTTGAAGAATAGTCGTCATATTATGTCGACCTTGCTTGAGCAGCTCCAACAACATCGATTCTTGTTTATCGCTTAGCGATAATTCATGCATTGCTGCAGCCATGGAGAGCAATAGTGCATCCCATGCACCAGTTACTTCATTAATCGACTCTTTGCGTTTACTATCAATTTTTTTTAACTCGGCGTTAAAACCGTTGCTTAGGTCGACGCGTTTTTCTTGCTCGCCTATGTTAAGCAACTTCAAATCCAATAGCTCAATCCGTTGATTGACTGCTTTCAGTAGAGTAAGCACCGTCTCATAGATTATTGTTTTTTTCTCGGGCTCTTCTTCAGGCATGTTTTTAATCAATAATGAAACGGCGCCTTCATTTACAACAGAACGACAGCCAAATTCATAGAGCGAGCCACAATCCTTCATCCCCGCCAATAATTTTGACTCCATGGTTCGTTCCATGCCATTGGCTTCCATATTTTTTACATAGAACTTAGAACGCATTTGCAGACTACAGTTTAGTCCATAGTAAGTTAAGATCTTAAATAACAGCTGCCCCAAGTGGTCTAAATTTTCACAATGGAAGCTTTCGATAAAAAAGCGGATATTTATGCTTAAATCATCTGCTTTAGACATAGCTGTCATCGCAGAACTTGAAACCACGTGCAGATTATCCTTAAGCTGTTTGTTGGCTATCGCATTGAAAATGGTATTTTGAACTCTAGACACAAGATCATCGTGTTCAACGAGATGTGAAATACAATCATCTGCACCCAGCTCACAGGCTTTCAGCCTTTTGTCTAGGCTTAAATCTTCTATTATCAGCGCAACGGACAACTCACTGAATAACTCAGCATTCTCCTGCTTAATTCGCTTTAGGGCATCAAATTGACTCTCAACATGCTCTTGAGTGTCAATCAACACTAAGTGGTCACGATGAAACGATGCATGCACTAGCAAGCTTTCAAAGGTCTGACAATGTGTCAGTTTGAAATCCAACTGAAGGGACTGCATCACCGCACTAATTGAACCAGGTTTAAAAACAATAACTCCATATTTCTTCATTCAACACGACTCCATATGCTAAACATTAATACTAGTAAACCGAAACAAAAAAACCGATCTTGGAATAGATCGGTTTTAAATTAACTAAGTAAAGTTGTACTTAGCGTCTACCGGAGCGCCTCAAAGCCGCTGGTGTAAAGTCACTGCTCTTAAACTTCTTCTGGAAATTAATACGCTGAGGTATTTCGTTCGCTAGACCACCCGTAATATACCGGCCTGATAATAAATCATGACTAGACTCAACAGTGGTAAATGGCGCCTGCACATCATAGAAATATTTATTATGCGCTTCGTAGTGTCTCCATAATTCACCACGACCATCATAATGATCAGCTACGATGATTGCCCATGAATCTTCATCAATATAAAAGGTACGCTTAGAATAAATATGACGTTGACCATCTTTCAAAGTACCGGTTAACTTCCAAACTCTATGCAACTCATAACGAAGCGGCTCAGGGTTAAGGTGCCCAGCTATAATCAAGTCAGAATAGCTATACTTTTTGTCATCCAGATCATAAGAATTATAGGGAACATAAAGCTCTTGCTTGCCCTCCAACTCCCAATTGTATCTGTCTGGTGCACCATTATAGCCATCAAACTGATCCGCTGTTCGCAAACCATCAGATGCCGTACCTGGGCCATCGTAACCGACCTGAGGTGCACGACGTACACGACGCTGACCGGCATTATAAATCCATGCTCTTCGTGGCTCTTTTACCTGGTCAATAGTTTCATGAACAAGTAACACGTTACCAGCCAAACGTGCTGGCGCGGTTACCATCTGCTTAAAGTAAAAGTACACGTTTTCATCCGTATTACTTTCAAAGTCAGTTAGGTTAAAACGTGTCGAAAACTCTTCGTAAAACTGTACCGCCGCAAAGTCACCACTTTCCGTTGGTGTTGCTTGAATAGAGGTTCGTTCAAAACCACCACCACGGTTACGCATGATGTGGTTCCAAATAAGCTCAATAGGTTGTTTAACGATCGGAAAAGGCACATAACCTTCAATATCCTTAATACCGTTTCCGTTATCAATCATTTCCGCATTCAGCGCATTTTTCTTAGCAAAAGCGACTTGCTCGTCGGAATACCCAGTTGATCGCCGTGAAGGATAAACTTTCATTTTATAAGTATTGTATTTAGATAGCATGGCTTTCTGACCTTCAGAAAGCTTATCTTGGTATTGCGCTGCATTGCTCTTATCAATAACAAATAGTGGTTTGTCATCCGCATAAGGGTTGATATAGGGTTTTCCAGACTCAAAACCCGCCGGAATTTCCTTTAATCCACCTGTCCACTCAGGAATGGTTCCATCAGCATTACCTGCTTTTTCCGCGCCAACCGGGGTTAATTCTGCCCCTAATTTAGCTGCTTCCTCTGCCGAAACTTTCGCCATGACGTTGCCCGCATTTAAACTAGCTGCGACAACACCAATGGCACATATTGTTTTAATCATTTTCATTTAGACTACCTCGTAAAAGCGTGCCAATGGGTTCTTAGAATGAGTATGAAACACTGAGCGCAACATTATCTCGATCTGAAATAAAGTTGGTTTTGCCACCACCGAAGTATCCGGTATAGGCCAGTGTCGCTCTGTATTGGTTCAAATAATCAGCCGTTAAAGATACACCAATTGATTTATTACCTTCAGAGAAGTTCGCACCTGGGCCTGGCGCAAAACCTTTAACATCATGCGACCAAGCGACTTGCGGTGTCAGGTTCACACCCGAGAACACATCGTTGTATTGAAGGGCTGCACGCATGCGATAACCCCATGAGAAGGACGTTACATAGCCTTTGGTATTACATTCTCCCACCAAGTTAACCGCTTGGCAGTTGTCTAAGGCGGATAAGCTATCATTTGGATTCCAGTCTGGAGCGATACCAAAACTCAGCTGATCTATTCGACCATAGCGAATTTCACTGACATCGGGTAGATCATGCACATACGTTGCACCGACTTCACCAACAAAACTTAATCGGCTCGCACCAAAGATCTGATCCCAAAACTTAATGGCGGTCATTTGAATCTGGGAAACATCGTAAAGGTCATAACCTGGCTGATAAGCACCTGTGAAGCCACCAGCTATCGCATCAGTCACATCAATAACATCATCACCGTTGCTATCTTCAACACGGTTTTGAAGAATTGGCGACTCAGCTCTAGCCGCAGCACCCAATACTAAATCAGTTGAGTTTAACTGAATTGGCATATCATGCTTGAAGCTGTATTCACCTCCTAAGGAAATTCCCATTGGGCCCATTGTGTTGAAACTCAAGCCCAACAATTGAATTTTCTCTGGGTATTCAACGGTATATTTTGCACCAGAGACTGGGTGGACTGATTCAGCAGTTTCTATATCGCCATCATTATCACTGTCAGCAGCAATAACACCACTGGCCAGTGGAAGTCGGCTATGGTATTGAATGAAGAATGCGGCAAATTCCGTTTCGTTCAGTTCTTGCGCATACCATCTGACTGCCAAACCAAATTGGTCTGTATCATCCGCTTCTGTGTCACCCACCCGACTGACTTGCGTAGGTAAAGAGCCGTAACCATCTAGGCCTGCCTGGTTTTGTTCCTCACTCAAGTAGTTAAGAAGATAAACCGGGCCACAACCATCAGCAACATAATCGTTAGTCGAGAAGAACGTGCCACAATCATCGATACGAGAATTTTCATGTTCTAGCTGTACAAAGGCCTCTAAGGTGACGTTATCGGTTAAACCTAAAGAACCATACACCATATTGACTGGAATCAAGGCTTCTTTTACTTCAGCACCTGGTGCTCGGATCGCACCGACATCAACTGGGTTAATCACGTTGATACCGTTAAAGATAAAGGTACTTTCACCCCAGCTCACAACCTGCTTACCAATACGCAGGTTTAATGGCATATCGCCAAAATAGAAATCTTTGTAGATATAAGCATCAAGGAATTCTGCACCTGAGGCATTATCCTTTCCGTCTTTACTTAATTCCCGTTGATAACCGTTTGCATCAGTCGCTCGGTTTTCATCTTTTAGTTCAAAATCGTACCAATACTTAGCGCGGGCAAATAGGCCCCATTCATCACCACGAATCAGAAAGTCACTGCTGCCTTTGACAATTTTGGAATAGGTGTCATTTTTATCAAAGTTTAGGTTGCCGTCATCACTGTTGATCGAACCACCTTCACCACCGTTTCCGCTGCCATAAAGGTGGTCTTTTCTATCAGAGACTCTCCAGCTGGCACCTGCGCTTAATGTTGTATCCAAACTCGCTTCAAGATCGCCCATATAAAACTGGAAGGCACTAGCAGGTGTTGACATAGTGGCAGCAACTGCGACTGCTAAAGGCAGTTTTGCAAATTGATGCAACCGCTGTGTTTTTTTCGTCATCGAACGCTACTCCGTTACATTGAGATTTTTTGCTTATAGGCTCGTCAAATCAAGACACATTATTTTTTTAATTGTGTTAACAATAAAAAACGAACCTAATTTAAATCGCTATTTAAAATTTTGAGTTACTTTAAAATTAGTGACTACTGTTAGCTAAATTTATCAGTCCGGCTATTTACCATTAAGGTAAATACTAGACTTATAAATATACTTAAAACAAAGCATAGACCGTAATTTCACAATCAACCAATTTAATAAGGATTTTTTTTAGGGGAATTTGTAAGGGCAGTTAAGCGGGGTTTCTGCGATTTTTTTGGAACGCCAATCAAGCTATTTCAAGGTACTTTTTGTAACGTTTCTTAATCAGCCCAACTAAAAAAGCGGCGACCAAGCCCACCACAGCGCTAAATAAAAATGCATAAAAGTAATTAAAAGAACTAACCACGAAGCCAGACAAACTGGCGCCCAGCGCACCACCAGCACCGAACCCAACACTACTATATAAGGCTTGCGCTCTACCTTGGTTTTGCTGTTCAAAGTGGCGATGGACAAACTGTATAGAAGCGACATGCATGGCTCCAAATGAAAAAGCATGTAGGCATTGCACGATAACAATCACCCAAAACTCATCAGCAAAAGATGCTGTTGCCAACCACCGAATAAAGGTTAATAGCAAAGATACGATCATAATAGTTTCGATACTACTTTTGCGTAGCCAGCGATGCATCACAATAAACATCAATACTTCAGCGACAACGCCTAGCGCCCACAAACCTCCGATTTCAATTTTAGAATAATCGAGAGAGCCCAGGTAAATACTAAAATAGGTATAGTAAGCACCATGCGAAACTTGCAATAAGAAACTAACAATAAAGAAGAGGATGACCCAAGGCTTCATAGCCTGAATGTTGAAAGCTTGACCGGCTTGCTTAGCTTCTTGCGAAGGCCTTACTTCCGAAAAACCAAACAAACTCACCGAAAATATTGCTGTCACGATGACCAACAATACCCAAGGAAAATAAGCCAAACCTGCTGCATCAAAAAACCAACCACAAAAAACGACACTAAAAATAAACCCAATCGAGCCCCATAAACGGATCCGACTATAACGATTTTGTTGACCGGCCAAATTATAAAGTGTCAGTACTTCTATTTGAGGTAAAACGGCATTCCAAAAAAAACTGAACAACACAATCACTAGCGCTGTTGTCCAAAAAGAATGCACCCAAAAAAAACCCAAGTAACAAATAAGTGTCAAAAATGACCCTGTGCGCACCAATAAAACACTTTTATTATACTTATCAGCCAGACTACCCCACAAAATAGGTGCGACAATTTTAGTCATCATCAACAAAGACAATAGTTGCGAGATTTCTAGCAAGCTATATCCCTGCTCTTCAAGATAGAGACCTAAGTACGGCGCCATGACACCTAATAAAGCAAAATACCAGAAGTACAAAGATGACAGCTTCAAAAACAAGTTTTCAGACATAAAGCCCCATTTGAGTGCGACAAGCAAAAATTAGCGCTAATTAAGTGCATAATTTCAGCATTTTGTCGCGATCAGTCAGTAATTCTAAATTGACTATTGAAATCTAAATAGCGATTGATTAATTTGATCCCGCCTTAAAATAGTGCATAAAACAAACAATAAAAATACTTGCCCTTTTTGGGTGCGTATATACATTTTTTCGCCACGCCTTATCAAGATAGGAATGTTTAACATGATCAAGCTCATCTTGCTAGCAACGAGTTTGCTGGTTCCCTCTCTGGGATATGCTGAAGACAGCATCAATGCTGCTGACACAGCATGGATATTAACCGCTACGGCACTGGTTCTATTTATGACCATTCCTGGCTTATCTCTTTTTTATGCAGGCTTAGCACGTAGCAAAAACGTTCTATCGATATTAATGCAATGTTTTGCTCTAACTTGCCTGATGTCCATTTTATGGTTTGTCGCGGGTTATAGCCTTGCCTTTGGCGAAGGCAATGGTTTTATTGGTAATTTAGATAACCTCTTTATGGCGAACATATCCAAAGAGTCTCTCTCCGGCACCATTCCTGAAATACTTTTTGCCGCCTTCCAAATGACGTTTGCAGTCATCACACCCGCACTTATCGTCGGTGCTTTTGCAGAAAGAATGAAGTTTTCCGCGATGCTTTTATTCAGCAGCATCTGGCTATTTGCCGTATACATCCCAGTTTGTCATTGGGTATGGGGTGGCGGCTGGTTGAGCGAACTCGGCACGCTCGACTTCGCTGGCGGTATCGTTGTCCATATCACAGCTGGCGTCGCGGCACTTGTTTGCGCACTGGTTCTAGGTAATCGAAAAGGCTGGCCTCAAGTAGCGATGCCTCCACATAATATGACCATGACCATTACAGGCGCAGGTATGCTATGGGTTGGCTGGTTTGGCTTCAACGCAGGTAGTGCACTAGGCGCCAACGAAAGTGCTGCGATGGCCTTGATTGTGACACATTTAGCCGCTGCAACAGGTGCATTAACCTGGGCTGGCATTGAGTGGAAGAAGTTTGGCAAGCCATCTGCATTAGGCATCGTTACTGGCATGGTCGCCGGCTTAGGTACCATTACGCCCGCATCGGGCTCTGTTAGCCCTGCTGCCGCGATTGTTATTGGCTTCCTTGCGGGTATCATCTGCTTTTACGCCACTTTGTTCATGAAGCAGAAACTCAAAATTGATGATTCTTTAGATGTATTTCCTGTTCACGGCGTTGGCGGCATGCTTGGCTCTTTGCTAGTTGGCATATTCTGCGCGTCCGGCCTAGGTGCCTTTAGCGGTTACGGTTTCGGTGGCGACAATGTCACAATTTCTAGCCAGCTAACCACCCAGGTAATCGCTATTGCTAGCGTCATCGCTTACACAGCACTTATTTCCTGGGTCATCCTCAAGCTAGTTAACGTCATCACCGGTCTGCGTGTTGATGAAGAACAAGAAAGCATGGGCTTAGATATCTCACTTCATGAAGAAAAAGGTTACGACCTATAAGCAAAGAAACTAAGCGAACTCCGCCAGAGGCCTTACCTCTAGCAAGATAATTTGCTTCGGTTCACGAAATAACACAAAACATGAATTTTATTCATGTTTTGTGTTAGCATGCATGTATTCGTTTACTGGAGCCATGCCATGCCAACTATCATCCGTATTTTTTTCACACTAAAATCACGACTAGCGTCCTTCTCTTCTTTTATATGCTTTAGTTTCATTAGCATTTCAAGCATGATGCTTTTTGCTTGCTCAGATGAAACAGAAACAGCCAATCTATCATCTAACAATACCTCAACACCGACGGTGTTATCCCCTGAACTTAATACCTTATTTATCGACAGCTGCGCGCTTTGTCATACGAACGAAAAGACAGGCGCGCCTTTGGCTGGCGATGTTGAAACCTGGAACCACATATTGTCGAAAGGGATGGATGAGACCTTGGATCGAGCCATTCAGGGTTTCGGTGGCATGCCTCCGAATGGCCAGTGCTTTGAGTGCACGCCAGAACAACTCTCGCAACTGATTCAATATATGAGTACTTCAAGCCCCTCAGGAGTAGAGTCATGAAAAGGCGCGATCTTATAAAAAGTTTAGTCGCTACCACCTTAGCCGGCAGTCTACCCAGTTCAATATTGCTTTCTAGCCAAAGCCTTGCAAACACCAACAAGGCCAAAGTGTATCCCTGGAAAAATTGGTCAGGAAATCAACACTGCTTCCCGAAAAAGAAACATGCACCCTCTTCTCTTTCAGAACTTCAAGATATTATTCAATCTAGTAAAGGCAGCATTCGAACAGTCGGCTCCGGCCACTCGTTTTCAGAGCTGATACCGACAGATGACACACTGATCTCCATTCATCGATTGAAAGGACTGGCCTCCGCTGATGAAAGCCAGAAAACGGCTCGTTTTAAGGCGGGTACAACGCTGGGTGAAACAGGCCCCCTGTTAGCCGAACACAATCAAGCGCTCTCCAATATGCCCGATGTCGATCACCAAACACTGGCTGGCGCAATCAGCACCGCGACGCATGGCACCGGCAGGGACCTAGGCAGCCTATCCAGTTTTGTCGAATCATTAACACTCATTACTGCAAAGGGTGAGCAACTTACATGCAGCACGCAAGTACACCCTGAACTCTTCAAAGCGGCGCAAGTATCTTTAGGCACGCTGGGTGTCATTACCGACATTACAATGAAAAACCGGAGCGCCTACAAGCTGGCTAGGTCGAGTTATTGGCTGCCCATAGAAGACACCATTAGCACTGCGGATGCCCTATCCAAGAATAACCGTCACTTTGAGTTTTTTTATTTCCCCTTTACCGGTATGACACTGATCGACACCTTAAATATCTCGACAGATGCGATCCAAAGCAGCAATGAAATTGATGGAAATGAAGGCATATTGGATCTCAAAACGGCAAGAGATTATTTGGCCTGGTCGCCAAAATTACGGAAACTCATTGTCGGTGGGTATTTAAAATCTCAGTCTGAAGTCAACCGAGTCGATGCTTCATACAAAATATATGCAAATGATAGAAATGTCCGCTTTAACGAGATGGAATATCATTTACCTATCGAGAATGGTTTAGCGGCGCTACAAGCCGTCATTCAGAAAATTGAAAAAGAGTTTCCGGAGGTTTTCTTTCCAATTGAGTGCCGATACATACAAGGCGATGATGCTTGGCTAAGCCCATTTTATCAGAGAGACAGCTTTTCGATTGCAGTTCATCGCTACTTTGACGAAGACCACAGCGCTTTATTTAAGGCTATTGAACCTATTCTCCAGAGTTTTTCAGGCCGCCCGCACTGGGGAAAAATCAATAGCTTCACGACGGATCAATGCAGGGAAATGTACCCAAAATGGAATGAATTCCTTGAGCTAAGACAGCAACAAGACCCCCAAGGGAAATTCCTAAATCCTTATCTGAAACGCCTATTCTCAATATAAAAGAGGCTTGCTCCACATGAAAATATCCAGACGCTCACTTATCAAAAGTGGTATTGGTTTAGGCGCATTAGGGAGTCTAGCGTTAATTAAGCCGAATGATCTAGGTGCTGGCCACAGTCCATACTTTGAAACGATAAGTAAAGCACTTGATCAAGCTCGTTATTCCAGGCCGACTCTAGTGATCGACCTAGCTAAATTGAACACCAACATTCAGACATTACGCGAGCACATTGCAGATAAATACCACTACCGTATCGTGGTTAAATCTCTACCCTCTCTTCCTTTGCTAAAGCATATTGCGTCACAAACGAATAGTCGACGATTTATGGTATTTGACGAGCATTTTCTACAGCAAATGTTGATGCACTTTCCCAAGAGCGACTTTTTACTGGGTAAACCTTTACCCGCACGCAGCGCCCAGAAAGTACTTGAACTAAGCGCAGGTAATCGGGACAGCACCATCCGCTGGCTGATTGATAGTCCTGCTCGCTTGCAACAATACCAACAATTGGCAGAACAACAGCAGCAAAAGATGCGCCTGAATCTTGAAATAGATGTAGGTTTGCATCGAGGCGGGTTCTCTTCCGACAGCGCACTTGTCAACTCATTACAACGCATCCATCAGCATCCACTGCTGACTTTCGATGGTTTCATGGGCTATGAACCGCATGTTGTCAAACTTCCTGGTAATAGCGAGTCTCACCTTGAAAACGCACTTTCTATTTATGCTCATTACGTAAACTTAGCAAAGCACACCTTAGGTGATGATTTCCCAAAACAGGTCACCTTGAATACCGCAGGCAGCCCAAGCTATCAACTCCATACTCGACTGACTGCTGATCAAAGGTTCTGTACCGAGCTATCAGCTGGTTCTTGCTTAGTCAAACCCACAGACTTTGACATTGCTACACTTGATGATCATCAAGCCGCTAGCTTTATAGCCACACCTATTCTAAAAACACTGGATACGGCAGAAATCCCAGGCATTCCGGGTTTGGCAGATATGATGGCTTGGTGGAACCCAAACCTAAAAAGAAGTTTATTTACCTACGGCGGAAACTGGAAAGCGCAACCGACCTCACCCAAAGGTCTAAGCTATAACCCCGTGTATGGGCGCTCCAGTAATCAGGAGATGCTTAATGCGTCATTGCAAAACCCGCTTGAGATGGATGATTGGGTTTTTCTTCGACCGACTCAAAGCGAGGCTGTATTTAGGCAATTCGGCGATATCGCCATTTTTAATGGGGAAGAAATAACGGAGCAATGGCCAGTGTTTAGCTAAATGAGAGAAGTGGACAAGCAAACACGCGAAGCACAGAAAATATGGTGCAGGGCGCTACGCTTTCAACTTTTGCCAGTCCCGCATTTTTGCAACAGTTTGTTCAAGCAGCGCTTTAAATTCTCCAAATAGTTGGAGTAACTCTTGTTCATCTCCGTTATCCAAGCATAAAGTTTCAATTTCCCTGGTTATCTCGGCCACGGCAAAGGTGCTTAGGTTACCCGCTCCACCTTTAATAGCATGTGCATGCTTGGCCGCTGCTGGTAAATCATGCTGATGCAATGCCGCTTCCAGGCTATTCGCAATATCCGGCATATCCTGAATGTAGGCTTCGACTAATAAAATTAAGATCGCCTCCTGCCCCATAACACGATTCAAAGCATCCGCTTCATCCCACAAAATATCGTGCTGAGAATTTCCGATATCATCCACTCCGCGACTCTCCTTTCATAATAAGTGTTAACTCTATTCAGCCTAGATCATCTTTTTTAATATTCTATTTATTGCTGAACTCTAACGACTGTTTACTCCTCCACATCCAAACCAACCAAGGGGCAATCCATGACCAACGCAATGGCTGTTATCACGTAACGCTCATTGTCTGTGATTTCTTCATCAAAGTGAATTGCTTCAAGCAGGCCTTTAATCAGCCGAGGTTTCAATAAGGGATACGCAAGACTAAGCCTAGAAACCGCTTGGCTAAACAGTTTGCCGGCACATTTTTCAATGCTTAACAAACTAAGCCCATGCACACCCGCCACATCGCACGCCCGAACAAATGCTAAACGCTTGTCTTGCTCATCTATCTGCGCCGGTGACTTATCTTCAAAGCCATAATGCACAACTCGTGAGAGCACCACTTCGAACATTGGCCCTACGGCATTGAGGTTTTTATATTTTGGTTTTAAGGGACGACTCAAACCAAAGTGTCTATCCAAATATTGTGTGACTAACTGAAATATCAACCAATCAAACACACCTACTTTTCGATCACACTTAATCAACTGGACTAACAGTTTTTTTTCTGTGTGATATTGCTTCAGAGACATCTGTTTTAAGCTTGGTAAAGCCAATTCCACAATATCGATTAATTGTTTTGCATTTAAAGCCCTCACTTTGGAGCAAAGCGATTCGACAGACTTCACACGATTTTGGCTGTTTTTAGGATAGGCCTGTTCAATCAAACCATTCTGCTTTGCCTTTATGTCAGCACGTGAACTGAGCAACATAGCGATAATCATCAGCGAGGCATCATAACTTTCGTGAGCCAGCGTTCTGAGCTCATCAAAAGCGTTTACAGGAGAAAGGTTGCTCTCTTGCAGAGAAACTGCTTCATTGGTTCCGGCAGTAGAATCCGCCGCAGGCACACTAACCGGTTCAAATTCAATGAAGCGATAAGTACTTTCTTCTGACAAGTGATTCGCCGTGATGCCTTGAGAAGCACCCGAAACCGCTGTCTGGTTGACTAGGTTGCTTTGCATTTCTGCAAAAGCAGGGTAGCGAGGATCTGACTGCTGATAATTCAGAGCTTCCTCTAAAGGTCGCTCCGGCTTTATATATCGGCCTGCCCATCTTGGTTGAATGCGCTTTATTCGATCTGGCAAAGGTGGGTGCGTCGCAAACCATGCCCATCGTGATGGGTGAAATAACTTGGAACCAAACTCAGTCACATTCGCATTTGAAAAAAACATATGACTGAGTTCATGTGCACCATGATGCTCAAGCTTAGATTGACGACTAGCGCCACCGATAATACTCAATGCCTGAGCAATACCGTCCGGGTTTCGAGTAAACTGTACCGCAGACGCATCCGCCAAAAACTCTCTTTGTCGGCTAACGCCTGCTTTTATGAGTGCGCCAAAAAGCTGGCCCAGCAAGCCTATCAACCATAGACTCAAACCTAAAACAAAAAACAAACCGGTTAAACGGTTATCTCTTCGCCTACCGACATAACGCCGAGATGAATTCATTCGCATGAAAAAATACCCAGCTTCGGCAATCATGAGAATGCCATGCAAAACGGCGACTAATTTCATATTTAGCCGCATATCACCATTCAGGATATGACTAAACTCATGCGCAATCACCCCCTGAAGCTGCTCACGATTGAACGCCAATAAGGCTCCCTGGGTAATCCCAATCACTGCGTCTTCTGCGGACAAGCCAGCAGCAAAGGCATTAATCCCCAACTCATTTTTTAACACATAGACTTGTGGTACAGGCGTTCCGGAGGCAAGTGCTATCTCCTCTACGACATTCAAAAGGCGTTTTTCTTCGGCTAATTTAGTAGAAGGCTGAACTAAACTACCGCCTAGCGCCTCTGCCACCACTCTTCCACCCTGCCTGAGCGACATCCATTTAAAACCCATCGCCATAAAAATCGCACCGCAAACCAGCAAAGACGTCCATAAGGCTTTTTTCCAACCCAGCGCCGAGGCAAGACGACCCAGCCAGTCTTGCAAAGTCTTAGCTGAAAAACTGGGATCTGCCTGACCACTAAAACTATAGGACGGATCACTATAAAGAATGAATAACGCAACACAGATATTGGTCACAAAGAGCAGTACAACGACAGCCAAAACAAACAAAGCCACCAAAAGGCGACTTTGCTTACGAGCTTGATCCTGAGCTTGATAAAAGTTCATTTAAAGCACGAGAAATTAAAATGATACTTTTGGTGCAGACTGGATTTCGGCAGAATCTTCAAATTCGAGAAGACTGGCATCTTCCTTATGGCCAAAGGAGGTGGCAAAAAAGTTTTGCGGAAAACTCTGCCGATAACTGTTGTACTCGGTGACTGCATCATTGAACGCTTGACGCGAAAATGCGACACGATTTTCTGTACTGGTCAATTCTTCAGACAGCTGCATCATGTTGTCACTTGCCTTAAGCTCTGGATAGGCTTCAACAGCCACATTAAGCCGACCAAGCGCGCCTTGCAGCATCCCCTCACCTGACGCTAATTTTTTTAGGGCTGACGCGCTAGCAGGGTTTTCAGAAGCAGCCTTTAAACCTGCCGCAGCCTCATTACGCGCTGAGATGACCGCCTCGAGAGTTTCACGCTCATGCTGCATGTATGCTTTCGCAGTTTCGACTAGATTCGGGATAAGTTCGTAGCGACGTTTTAATTGTACTTCAATTTGGGAGAATGCATTCTGAAAGCGGTTTTTTAATGCGACCAGCGTATTAAAAATGCGTACGATATAAAAGAAGGCAAAGATAACAATGAGTAAAAAAATGAGCGTACTGGTTTCCATTTATGCATCTCCTAAAAATTTAGATATCTGCTGCAATAGAAACCAGGTTTGCCTTGTTTATCGTCACATCGGAAGCACGATGTGAGTTAATCTAGATGAAGACCTTAACGCTTCACCTGCTCATAAGCCCAATCCAGCCAAGGCATCAGATCTGTCAGATCGGATGTTTCAACTGTACCACCACACCAGATTCGCAAACCATCGGGTGCATCTCGATATGAGCCAATATCAAAGGCAACTGATTCCTGCTCGAGCAGTTTGATCATTTGTTTTAATTCTGTTGCTGATAAGTCTAGCACCAAACAGACGCTTGTATTGGATCGTGTCGACTTATTTTCAGCGAGGAAGCGAATCCAGCTTCGTTTTTCGACAAAAGCTTCTATCACAGCCAAGTTATCCTGTGAACGCTTGATCAAGGCAGACACCCCACCTAATGAGTCAACCCAAGATAAGGCGTCCAGGTAATCAGCCACACATAACATAGAAGGCGTATTAATGGTTGCCCCTTCGAAAATACCCTCATTGAGTTTTCCACCAGAGGTCATTCGGAACAGTTTCGGCATGGGCCATGCGGGAGTGTAACTTTCCAAACGAGCCACAGCACGAGGACTGAGAATTAACATGCCATGCGCACCTTCACCACCTAACACTTTCTGCCAGCTAAAGGTCACCACATCCAGTTTTTCCCAAGGCAGATCCATCGCAAAAACGGCTGAGGTGGCATCACAGATGGTAAGGCCTGTTCGATCATCCGAAATCCAATCGGCATTTTCAACCATGACACCTGATGTCGTACCATTCCAGGTAAACACAATATCATTCGTCGCTTTAGCTTGGCTAAAGTCTGGCAGCAAACCGTAATCCGCCTCATGTATATTAACATCCGTCAGTTTTAGCTGTTTCAGAATATCGCTTATCCAGCCTGCCCCAAATGACTCCCAAGCAAACACATCTACAGTTGTTTGACCAAGAAGAGACCACATGGCCATCTCCATAGCTCCCGTGTCAGACCCGGGCACTACACCGACTCGATAATCCTGCGGAAGCCCCAGTAAACGTGCAGTTTCGGTGCAGCACAACTGCAAAGCCTGCTTACCAATTGGCGCGCGATGAGAGCGCCCCAAGGTGCTAATATCCAATTTAGATACGTCATAACCAGGGCGTTTACTACAAGGACCAGAAGAAAAGTTAGGGTTATCAGGCTTTTTTGACGGGATATTCACACAGACCTCAATAGACAAAATTGATACAGAATTTTCCCGATATCCTACCACTGCGTCCTCACAGAATCAGCTTTTATTTCCATCTGTCTGCCTTAAATCAATCCACGCACTTAGGTGCCTCATATTGACTAAAACTAGCACCTCCTGAACACTCAATTTGAAATCGCACACAGTACACTTAGTTAAATTTTAATGAATAAAACTAATGACTTGGCTTAGTTAAAAAATGAGCTATAGTCAACCTTATGACAATAAAAAATATGTTTAGATATGAATAAGCCAGAACCCGCTTATTTTATCTGAACAAGTTGATGCTCAAAGCTTGCACGTGCGTTTTAAGAGGTACCTTTTTTGCTAAAACAAATCCCCATCAGCAATCTAACGGTTGATATGTTCGTCGCCGAGATTATTGCAGTGCCAAACAAGCCGATGCCAAAGAAAAAACGGGGTATGATTCGAGACAGCAGAATCATCAGCAAATTTATCGAAATAGGTATTGAACAAGTCATCATTGATACCGAAAAAGGCTTAGACGTTACACCAGCAAACGACGAGAATGTTTCCAAAAAATTCGTAGACGAACTGATCGAAAAAAACATTTCGAAATTGGGCCAGCAGCTCTCAACTGAAAGCCATGCGATTACCCTTGAATGGGGCAATGCCAAAGAAATTTTTAAAACGTCTGCAAATATTGTGAGCCAGACCAGCGCGTCAATCCGTGATGGCAAAACCATCAACATGGAATATTTCAATGAAGCATCCAAAGCAATATCACGCTCCATTCTTAGAAACAAAGATGCCCTAACTTGGCTAGGAAAAGTAAGAGGAAAAGTCAGCTATCTATTTGAACATTCTGTTAATTCCGCCACCTTAATGGGGATCTTTGCCCATGCTTATGGCTTGCCACAGGCTGAAGTAGAACAGTGCATTACTGGCGCGTTACTTCATGACATGGGTGAGTCGCAAATCAACCCCGAATACTTCGAACGAGCTGGCCCTTTAACACCAGAAGAATATGCCGAAGTACAACGTCACGTGGATATAGGTCACGAACAGATCAAAGACCTTCCGGGCATATCAAAGGTTGCTCTTAATGTCGTCAAACAACACCATGAACGCGCAGACGGCTCGGGCTATCCTCTGGGCTTATCAGCAGATGACATTTCCTTGCACGGAAAAATGTTTGCCATCGTCGACACTTATGATGCGGTCACAAACAAGCGCTGCTATAAAGAAGCCATTCCTTCTTCGTTCGGTATGCGTACATTGCTCGAATTGAGCAACAAACATTTCGACGAAGCATTGATTCACCAATTCATAAAATGCATGGGCGTCTATCCCACGGGCAGCTTGGTGCGCCTGAACAATGGCATTTTAGCGGTAGTCATTGCACAAAATGCAACTTCACCCATCAGGCCTTTGGTGAAAGCAATTTACAACAGCAAAAGCAAGGCCTATATTGCACCGAAAATGGTCGACCTGAGCAAAACGAAACTTGATTTTAAAATCACTAAGTATGAAGATCCCAATGACTATGACATAAAAATAAGCAACTTTATGCCAGAGGAAATCGACTAAATTCAGTTCACTCACATCAAAGCCTTAAAAGATTAACTATGCGACCACTTTCTATTTATTTACCCATTCTAATCACAGCCTTTATTTTTTTTGGCGCGCCTGCACACGCTAAAACACTGGGCGATCTAAACAAAGTTGAAGCGGCAAGTGACTTGTTTATGTCACAAATTATGGCTGGCGAAGTTTCTTCCGCCTTTTCACTGATTTCAGCTTATTTAGCGGTCGACCCAACGGCATTTGCAGAAAGCGGCAAAAAAGCCGAGCTAGCGCTAAATCAACTCAATACCAAGATGGGCAAACCTTTATCTTATTCACTATTGAAAAAGCAATCGGTTGGCGAACACTTTCATAAACTCACCTACCTACTGAAATACCAAAGCGTTGCGATTGTCTGGGAAATCAACTACTACCAGCCAAGTGAAGGCTGGAAACTCATTGATATAAACTCCAACACCAACATAAACGATCTATTTAACTAAGCGGGTCTCGCCTCATCGCCGACGCTAAAATTAATTGCATCGCTTCAGGTGATTTTACTACGTCGCCTTGCTTTACCTCTGTTTGATAGCCCGCGAGATATTTCGTTTTCAAGCGACTGAGCCAAAATCGAAAAGCGGCCAGTTCAAGAAGCTTTGGCCAAGCCGATTTTTCAGCATCTGATAATGGTTTAATCGCGTGGTAAGTACTCACCAGCAGTCTTAACTTTTCTTCGTCATAGACAGAAGGCGTCTGTTGCGAAATAGTTGTCTGATCAGTAGACGCCGCGAACGTGGCCGGTAATTGGTCAAAGTTAACGGCCCAGTCATTGGCAATAACAGCAAGATCAAAAAGACTGGCTGTTTGCCCTGCATGATAAAAGTCGATGATGCCGGTAATCTCACCGCCATCAAAAAGCACGTTATCTCTAAAAAGGTCGCCATGGACTACTGTTTTTGGGCAGCTTTCAATCAGCGCAGCATAACCCTGGTACCGTTCTAAAGCTAAGCTTAACAGGCTCGACTCTTCAAAAGTCACACATGATGCTAGCTCTCCAACCCAGCGGCGACACCAATCAAGAGTATGCTCAGCTTCCTGCTCAGCTTCATAGTCAGCCAGAGCAAGGTGCATTTTTGCCACATATTGGGCTATTTTTTGGCACGCTAAGGCATCCGGCTTAACCAGCGAGACGCCCGAAAACTTGGGCACCAACACACCAAATTTCATCTTAGCGCTTGCTGTTGCGTCGTTTACTTTAAAAACATCCACACCACGCTGATTACAAAAAGGCGCAGGGACCAAAAAACCTTGTTGAGCTAAAAATCGGGTTAAATCATTATAAAAAGGCAGTGAATCTTCGCTCAGGTTTTCAAAAATGGTCAGAACTAATACCCGTTCCTCGGAGTCTCCCTGGTCAACCCAAACAAAGTAGTTGGTATTTTCAATACCCGACGCAATGGGCTCGAAGCGAGATAAAGAGCCCAACGGGTATTCCATAAGAATGGCACTGATCTGTTCTTTATTCAGAAGCGTGTAAACCGCCATAGGGTAATTCCTTAAGGTTTATCCAACTTTTCCAAGCATGACTTTTGTATCATAGCTTGAGCATCGCTATAACTAAATGAAACCTAATTATTTTCTTAGCGTGCGAGGCAATAAAAGAAAGCAAAGACCGGAAATCTGATTTTTGTTTAAAAAAACGGTACAATTGCGCCGTTTTTCCCGCAGTCGCTTTTTAAACCAAATATTAGGAACGCACTCGTCAGCACCATTAAACGGGCAAACAGTGACTCGATAAATTAGTTCCATAAAAATACCTGACTAAATTACTTGGTTATTATATAATTGCGAACCAAGACACAGACGCAACAAACATTTTTTATTCAATGGGAGACCTCATCGGCATGTCTAGCTCCGATAAAGCAGTGAAAGAACTGATAAAACGCGAGTATAAGCATGGTTTCGTGACAGACATCGAGTCCGAAACCTTCGAACCGGGATTAAACGAGTCCATTATTCGCCGTATTTCTGCCAAAAAGAAAGAGCCCGAGTGGTTATTAGAATGGCGTTTAAAAGCCTACAAAGCTTGGCAAGAAATGGATGAACCCGAATGGGCCAAGGTTAAATTCCCTAAAGTCGACTTCAACGATATCGCTTACTTCTCGGCACCTAAATCAAAAGATGATGCCCCCAAAAGCATCGACGAAGTAGACCCTGAATTACTTCGAACTTACGAAAAACTCGGGATTCCCCTGCACGAACGCGCACGACTCGCCGGTGTCGCCGTCGATGCGGTATTTGACAGCGTGTCTATTGGTACCACCTTCAAAGAAAAATTAACCGAAGCCGGTGTCATTTTCTGCCCGATATCTGAAGCGGTTCATTCACACCCTGAGCTGGTAAAAAAATACTTGGGCAGCGTCGTTCCTCAACGGGACAATTATTATGCCGCGCTCAACTCAGCGGTATTCAGTGATGGCTCTTTCGTGTTTATACCAAAAGGTGTGCGTTGTCCGCTGGAGTTATCGACTTACTTTAGAATTAACGAAGCCAATACCGGTCAATTTGAGCGTACCTTGATTGTCGCCGAAGAAGGCAGTCACGTGAGCTATCTGGAAGGCTGCACAGCCCCGATGCGAGACGAAAACCAGCTCCACGCTGCTGTCGTCGAGTTAGTGATACTGGATGACGCCGAGATCAAATACTCTACCGTACAAAATTGGTATCCCGGTGATGAGAATGGCCATGGCGGCATCTATAATTTTGTCACCAAGCGAGCGGCTTGTATTGGTAAAAACTCTAAGGTGAGCTGGACCCAAGTTGAAACCGGTTCTGCGATTACCTGGAAATACCCAAGTTGTGTATTACGCGGCGACAACAGTGTTGGCGAATTTTATTCGGTCGCCCTGACCAACAATTTCCAACAAGCTGATACCGGCACCAAGATGATTCACATGGGCAAGAACACGCGAAGCACCATTATTTCCAAAGGCATCTCAGCTGGGAAAAGTGATAGCAGCTATCGCGGTTTAGTCAGAATAGGCCCCGGCGCAGAAAACGCTCGAAACTACACGCAATGTGATTCCTTGTTGATCGGTGACCAGTGTGGTGCCCATACCTTCCCCTACATCGAGAGCAAGAACAAATCGGCCGTTGTTGAACATGAAGCCACCACATCTAAAGTCAGCGATGACCAATTATTCCTATGCCAACAACGCGGTATCGATGCCGAACATGCCGTATCCATGATCGTAAACGGTTTCTGTAAAGAAGTATTTAAAGAACTCCCCATGGAATTCGCCGTTGAAGCCACTAAATTACTAGAAGTCAGCCTTGAAGGTTCCGTAGGCTAAAAAGAGAGATGACAATGTTAGAAATTAAAAACTTACATGTAAGCGTAGACGGTCAGGAAATTCTCAAAGGCCTGACTCTAAGCATCAACCCAGGTGAAGTCCACGCAATCATGGGCCCGAATGGTTCAGGAAAAAGCACCCTTTCTCAGGTCCTAGCAGGAAATGACGCCTACGAAATAACCTCGGGTTCAATCACCTATCAAGGTAAAGATTTGGCGGAGATGGCCACTGAAGAGCGTGCTCGCGAAGGCGTATTCCTAGCGTTTCAGTACCCAGTCGAAATTCCTGGGGTGAGCAACCTTCAATTTATGAAAACAGCCATTAATAACATTCGTCATCACCGCGGTCAGGATGAAATTAATGCTGCAGAATTCATGAAGCAGGCAAAAGCTAAAATCGCGCAAGTCAACCTCGACCCTGCATTTTTAAAGCGGGGCGTAAACGAAGGCTTTTCTGGCGGCGAAAAGAAGCGTAATGAAATCATGCAAATGCTCATGCTAGAACCCTCATTGGCGATTCTAGATGAAACTGACTCAGGTCTAGATATTGATGCTCTGAAAGTGGTGGCCGATGGTGTAAATGCCTTACGTGCTCCTGATAAATCCGTCGTGATGATCACCCATTACCAGCGTCTATTAGACTACATCGTCCCAGACTATGTGCACGTTCTTGCAAAAGGCCAGATTATTAAGTCTGGTGGCAAAGAGCTAGCCTTGGAACTTGAAGCCAAAGGTTACGCATGGTTGGGCATAGAGGAAGAAGCAACAGCTTAAGGTTAACAATGATGAATACCTTGGAAAACATTAATTTTGGTGTCGAAAAGTGCCAGCAACTTCCATCAGCACTTAACAGCTTTAGCGAAAATAAATTCGCCAAACTGGCGCAATGGCCCATTCCGACTCGAAAAACCGAAGCGTGGAAGTACTCATCCAAACGTTTAGGCATGGCAGTAAACGATACCGCCACGCCGGCTTCGAATGATAGGCAACAAGCGGAATATCAAACTAGCTACACGCTAGATTGCGACACCTTGGTTATCTCTAACGGTCAATTGCCTGCACAACTGCCCAATATTGACGGCTTGAGCATCATCGCCTTTTCAGATCTGAATGAAGCGCAAAGCAAGTTAGTTCAAGCGGGAGCCATTGCTAGCTCTGACAACTTACTGTTTGCTGACTTGAATACCGCTTACCTTCAGAATGGCGTATTTATCGAACTGAAAGATAATCAACATCTAGACAAACCACTGAAAATCGTCTTTCAACAATCAGGTGATAGCAATAGCTTCCCGAGAGTATTTGTTCACGTAGGCAAAGCATCTTCAATGACTTTAATTGAAGAAACAGCGACGCGTACAGGCTTAGATCATACTGACATCGTCAGCAAGCCAAATGCAGCCCTGCTTAACTCAGTGACTGACATGCATGTCTCAGCAAATGCAAAGCTAAGCTTTCTTAAAATGAATATTGACCATCAGGCAGCTCGCCACATCGCAAGCACTGGGGTTTCATTGATGCGAGATGCGCGTTTTGTCAGCTACTGTTTATCGCTTGGGAACCAACTGAACCGTCATGACTTATTAGTCAAAATGATGGAGCCCGGCGCCGAGTGTGACTTGAATGGTATTTGTGTCACGACAGATAAACAGCATGTCGATTGCCATACCTCAATAGAACATATTGCGCCTCACTGCACCAGCAATGAAACTTATCGCTGTATCGCAGATAAACAGTCACAAATTGTTTTTAACGGCCGGATACATATTCTTCCCGATGCACAAAAAACACTTGGTTCGATGAGTAATAAAAACTTGCTACTCTCTTCTGAAGCTGAGATCGATTCCAAGCCAGAGCTGGAGATTTATGCTGATGACGTAAAGTGTGCTCACGGCACCACCATTGGCCAGCTCGATGAGACAGAGTTGTATTATCTGAAAACCCGAGGTATTTCTCACGAACAAGCCAAGCTGATGCTAACCCTGGGCTTTGTCTTAGAAGTGGTTCGTGCTTGTCCGATCGCTGAGATTGCTGACTATTGGGAGAAAACCTTGGCAGACATTCTGAGCTATCAGGTCTAAGGCACTCTTCCAAAGTATCGATACCAAGAAACTATTATTGTTAAGCAAGACACTATTTTATCAATGAGACCTTTTATGCTTGAAAACATTCGCCAAGACTTTCCGATCTTGAATCAAGAGGTGAATAACAAACCACTGGTTTATTTGGACAGCGCCGCCAGCGCTCAAAAACCTCAGTGCGTGATTGATAGCATGCAACACTACTATCAATACGATAATGCGAATGTCCATCGAGGCGCTCATACTCTCGGTGATAGAGCGACGCAAGGTTTCGAGTCGGCGCGTGATACCGTCAAAACTTTTTTGAATGCGGCCTCTCGGCAACAAATTATTTGGACAAAAGGCACCACCGAAGCCATTAATTTAATTGCAAATGGTTTGGCTGGTTCACTTCAATCTGGTGATGAAATTATTGTCAGCACGATGGAGCATCACGCGAATATCGTTCCTTGGCAAATGCTTGCTGAACGCACGGGCGCAAGCCTTAAAGTATTAACGATCAATGAACAAGGTGAGCTGAGTCATGCGCAATTTGTTGACTTGATCACCGCACGCACGAAAGTGCTAGCCATGACACACGTTTCTAACGTATTGGGCACGATTAACCCAGTTAAAGACTTTATCGCTACAGCGAATGCCCACAATATCATAAGCGTTATCGATGGCGCTCAAGCTGTTCCGCATTTCAGTGTAGACGTGCAAGATCTGGATTGTGACTTCTATGTTTTTTCATCACATAAGCTTTTTGGCCCTACCGGTCTGGGCGTGTTATATGGAAAAACAGAACGACTTGAAGCCATGCCTCCCTATCAAGGTGGCGGTGAAATGATCGAACGCGTCAGCTTCAGCGGCACCACCTATAATCAATTACCTTATAAATTTGAAGCCGGCACGCCACCGATTTGCGAAGCAATTGGACTGAAATCGGCTATCGAATATTTGAACACATTAGATAAATCAAACGTTGCTGAGCATGAGCAGTCCTTGCTAAAACGTGCCGAAGAGCTAGCCAGTAAGATCCCCGGCATGCGCATTATTGGAACCGCCAGCCACAAAGTTCCTGTTATGTCATTTTTAATTGAGGGCTTGCACCCTAGCGATATTGGCACCCTATTAGATCAGCAAGGTATTGGTATCCGAACCGGCCACCATTGTGCCATGCCTTTAATGGAACACCTTTCTATACCGGGTACGGCACGGGCATCCTTTGCTTTTTATAACACAATGGACGAAGTCGAAAGCTTATTTGCTGCACTTGCTAAAATTCAACGACTGTTTGTTTGATTCTGGTTAAGAGGAACTAAAATGTCATTAGAAAATTACGACCCACAACCCGCGATCACCTTAACGGAAAACGCTAAAAAACATATCCAGAAAGAGTTGAGCAAGCAACCAGACAAAAAAGGCTTCAAACTATTTCTGGAAAAAAGCGGCTGTTCCGGCTTCATGTATGAAACGCAATTATGCGAACTACCTGACAACGATGACCGTGTGTTTGAGTTTGACCAAAACATTCAGGTTTTTGTACCCAATAAGGATTTACCACTACTTTTTGGCACACAAATCGATTTTATAAAAGTCGGCTTAAATTCAATGTTTCAGTTTTCAAACCCTAACGTTAAAGGGGAATGTGGTTGTGGTGAAAGCTTTACCGTAACGGAAGAGTAAGTTTCCCCCTCGATATCCACCTCAATAAACAGAGAGTAAATCATGCACGAAAGAGAAGTTGTGATTACCAAGCGTGAATGTGAAGCACGATTAGTGCCTGCCGGCACAGAGATCATGATTCCAAAAGACTCATTCGTCACAATCACTCAGGCATTAGGCGGTACTTTCACCGTCGCGGTAAACGGCAACCTTGCGCGCGTAGATAGCAAAGATGCAGATGCCTTGGGCAAAACCGTTGAACTGGAAGAGTTCGAGGTGCCAGCTGATGGCAGCATTAATGAAGAGCACATTTGGTCCGCCTTGCGTCAATGCTATGACCCTGAAATCCCGGTAAATATTGTTGATTTGGGTTTGATTTATAAATGCGAGACACGCCAGTCAGAAGCCGGCGACCAAGAAGTACATATCGACATGACCCTCACAGCGCCGGGTTGCGGCATGGGCCCCTCCATGGTTGCAGATATCGAACGTAAAGTAGCGCAAGTGCCGAATGTAGATAAAGTGGTAATCGAATTAGTGTTTGATCCGCCTTGGAGTAATGAAAAGCTAAGTGATGAAGCAAAGCTAGAGCTGGGCATGCTTTAAGCCTTGCGAACTCTGTTTCAAACACCCAAACTACACCCATCATTCATTATGTTTTTCAGTACGAGCCTATCATGAACGACATCGCCTTAACGACCTATAAAGATAACCCTTTCGGCCATTCAATTTGCACCGAAGACATCCTTGATACGGTTGAATTTCTGGATGACTGGGAAGAGCGATACAGCTACATCATTGATCTTGGCAAATCTCTTCCCGATTTTCCTGAGAGTGAAAAAACTGAAGAAAACCTTGTCCACGGCTGCCAGAGCCAAGTCTGGCTAAGCCACCGCTTTGACGAAAGCTCGGGCATCATGTACGTATTGCTGGATAGTGACGCCATCATCGTG
Source organism: Oleiphilus sp. (assembly GCA_048058835.1). Classification (GTDB taxonomy): domain Bacteria; phylum Pseudomonadota; class Gammaproteobacteria; order Pseudomonadales; family Oleiphilaceae; genus PZPK01. The sequence goes on along the minus strand of JBLLNS010000006.1, from coordinate 72,859 downwards.
AAAGGGCTTGCTGCCATCGTTCTGGCCGCGCTCAATGCCAAAACACCCAAAGACGTGATCAATGAAGATGTTGAGTCCTTGTTTACCAAAATGGATTTAATGCGTCATATCAGCCCTACCCGTGGAAATGGCTTAAGGGCGATGCTTGAACGCATTAAGACGACAGCAAAGGCCTACTCGGCAAATTAAACGCGGGCCATCATACACTTTGCGTATCAACTAACATCCGGTCGTCGAACGAGCATACGATAAAATCAGCACAACCTGAATCACTGAGCTTATCCATGACGCCTTCAACTCAGCTAAAAGAAATTATTTATACCGATGCCAATGACTACTTTAATCGTCTTATTGAAGCGATCAATATTGCGCAACAATCCGTCTGTCTAGAAGTCTATATTTTCGAGAATGATGCGCTCAGCAAGCGCCTCATTCGCGCATTGAAGCAGGCTGCGAGTCGAAACGTTGACGTAAAATTACTGGTCGATGGGGTGGGTGCGTGTACCGAGTTTTACTTACTAGCTAAAGACCTTATCAACGCCGGTGTAGCGGTTAAAATATACCATCCACTTCCATGGCATCTAGAACAATGGCCCTTAGCTTTATCGAAACACAAGGGAATTAACAAGTTTTTCTACCTCCTCACATTTATCAATAAACGAGACCATCGAAAGCTCCTTTTGGTAGACAAAAACGCAGCTTGGCTTGGCAGCTTTAACGTCTCGCAAAAGCATCTACCAAGGTCAGATGATGGCGAAAGCTGGCGTGATACTGCCATAGAAATTCGTGATACTGATCTAGAAGTGCTAGACATTAACTTTAACGCAGCATGGCTCAAACAGCGAAAACGAAAAATATCTTCTCCGCTTCCGCCCAGCCCTTTTCGTTTCAACTACACTCGAGCACTACGCGTTAAGCAAAGAGAGGACTTACTGAAGCGAATCAAGCAAGCTAAAGATACTATCTGGATTACCAATGCTTATTTCATTCCTGATAAACATTTATTAGATGCGCTAGTCCTTGCAAGCCGCAAAGGCGTCGATGTGCAAATCATTCTACCGCGAAACTCAGATATCTTTTTTATACCTTGGGCGTCATCTTATTTTTATGACCGCCTAGTGAAGTCAGGCGTCCGCATATTCGAATTCCAAGATAGAGTTTTACATGCCAAGACCTTGATTATTGATGACTGGGCACTCATCGGCTCAAGCAATCTGAACCGGAGAAGTCTTCATCACGACTTAGAATTGGATTACAGTCTGCAGAAAGCGGAGAGCAAAAAACGGCTCCGTGACGATTTCTTAAATGATCAAAAAAACTGTAAAGAATTAGATTTGAAAGAGTTTGAGCAGACACGGCTTTGGCAAAGAGTGATTGGCGGCCTACTGATATTTCTTCTGGCTCGATGGGTTTAACTAGACCTCACTCGCAAGGTGGCCATGCAGGCTACCAAGCGATCAATAAATCATCTTCCTGAATATTCAAACGTCCCGGTTCCACCGATATATGGCCACTGGAAAAGTCGGGATGAACTTGAGACACCGTCAGCGCCGTTTTCACATTTTCTAAATCCACACCTGAAAGCCTGTCTGAATCATAAAAATTCATCGTGCGATATAACCCCAAGGTATCACCTGGTCGAATACCCGAACTGGCGCCCGCTGAAAAATGTAAGGTTTTGCCTTCCACTCTTGAAATACGGGTCATAAATGGCTGGCACTGAATTTGTTCTGTGACATTTCTGGCCATACTATTTAAGACCTTCGACACTTGTTGACCATAAGGCTCTGACCAAAATGCGGGTGACTCAAAGGCCATTTTTTCAGCCAAGTCGGCCTGCCAAGCACCGCTTGCAGAAAACTGCTTTTGCCAAACAATCGCACCACTAAAACCATCATGTACGAAAATATCGGCGGTGAACTGTCTGTTTTGATTTACCTGCCCCGACAAGCGTTTTAACTTTGCCCAATAACTGGTTTCATATGCACTCGCATCCTCCACATCAAGGTTCCGTACCACGCCCGAAACGACGAACTGGACACCGGCTTGTTTCGCGTAGTCAGCGGCATCACTCAACGTCAATTGGGACGAATAATGACTTGGTGCGTTTTGCAAATCGGCATGAATGCCCACTTGGCTTTGCTGAAAAACCACCAATTCATCTTGGTTTTTTAAGCGCAGACTAAGCTGACTCGCCAAACCGCGCTCAATACCATACAAACCACCTAAATTGGCCTGCTGAGGCACTTGCAGGGAAAACCCTAACACTGCCACTTTCTTTTTGTAATTACTGGCCTGACTAGGCTTACACAATGGCTGATGCTGCATATCGACATTTAAGGTCAAGAACAAATAGCCATCTTTTTCAATTTCACTATGTATCACACTTTGTTTCACTTGAGCGCGAGCACTCATACTCATTTCATCAGACTGAATCATCCCATTCTTCAGGGTTTGCTGGCTATCAATATCAACGCCATACTGATACACAGCTTGACGCAAAGCATCGTTCATTGCTTGTTCCCGTGCCAAGTCATATCGCCCATGATCTAGCGCCGCTTTTCCCGTTACCTGAATCCATTCTGCATAAGAAAAAGAAGAAAAAGCCGTAACAAATAATGAAATTGTGGCTAACAAGGCGGTACGAAAACACATGCGATTCTCTCGCGGCCGATTACTTTTTTTCATAATGTATACTGCACACATAAGCTCAACAGGGTTTAAATAAATGCGACATAACAACGACATTGATCAGATTTGACACATCATTATTGAATAAAATACTTCGAGCCCTCATATCGCGCTGAGTGCGAGGCCCTAGATGGGTTCTTATGATTTCCACCCTCAAGATATAAGGCGCTGTTCGGTAATGGTCGAACACAGTTCAGGCCGTTCTTGAACTGACCGACCTTATTAAGACAATCATCAAAGTTTCCGGGCAATGTCAGCTCAAGCACGGTTTCAAAGCCTTTGCCTTTTTTTTCATTGACACTGACAACACGCGCACCACGAATATAAGAATCAAAACCGATAGCAAAATGGTCTTCTTGTAAACCATGATCTTTCATACTGGATTGGCCTTTTATCGACAAGCCATATACCCGCTCCGCTAAAGCTCGATAAGCGTCTAATTTAGATGCTCGCTGAGCTTTCAATCGTTTGACTTCAGATTTAGCATCTTCAGCTGTTTCATAAGCACTGTATCCCGTCACCCGAACCAAGAGAGGTTCTGGCTTAGCCTGAGTGTGCGAACTTGAGTTTTGGACCAAGACAGATTGCTTTTCTGGCATCACATCATCTAAAGATAAACGATAAGGCGTGTGCTTCGAAAAAGTCTGATGTTCCCGTGACTCATTTTTACGTTCTGCCACGCCACCGGCATAACTGAGAAACGAAGTGAATAACAACACAATGATGCAAATAGCTTTTTGAAACCCGAGCAAGACGGTCATAGCTTTCCCATTTAGCAAATTAGTTCGAAAAGAGCGGCACTTTTTTTCCGAAAAGTATCACGAAAACGGTGTTTTCCTTATACCTAGAAAAAGTTATGCCAACTTAGTCAGTTCAGATCATTGCATGACGACGATGCTTACAAAACGTTTAAATTAAAGGGATAGCTGGATTTTTGAGTCAAAGACTTTATTCGGGGACAGAAATTGAATAATCTTGCGACATAAAGTTACAAAGCGTGACGTGCCCAGCGTTGTCAAAATCAACTTTCCGTTAAACTTGAGCAAATTAGAAGTTATTTTAAGTCACAAAAAAATTCATCTGCGCCTATATCGCGCAAACTATATTGTAAGACTTAATCGATATCGTCATCGGGTTACTATTAATAAAACGTTTGGGGAAAAACGACAACATGAGCGTCAGAGTGCCAACCCACCTAGACAAAACCATTCCATACTTTTTCACTTGTTTGCTTTGCCTTTGCTATAGCAGCCAAGTATTCAGTGGCTATAAAGCTTACCTGGACCCACGCTCCATGGCGATGGGCGGCACCGGCGTCGCAGCGTCAACAAAATTTAACGCCTCATCCCATAACCCTGCCCTGATCGCGTTTAATCGTGGTGACAAACCCGACAAAATTTACGTCAGCGCCTCGATGGGTACTCGGGAAATTTATAATGAAAGCCTGAACGACGACATCCTTGACTATCAAGACTCCGGCATCGAAGAAGACTTTATTGACGCTGTCCGACAAGGCGCGAGTAACGTTGATGAGGCCCGAGTCGAGGCTGATCGCTTCCGTAAAATACTCAGAAAACATAATTACAGCTCTTACCGTTCTGACGAAATGGATGCGTTCAGCTTGCTTGTTGATACTGAGCCAGTCACCATCAATGTGTTTACCCGCCGTGAAATACGTGAAATAACCGTTTTCCTTAATCAAGATGAAGAACTGATTACACTGGCGCTAGAACAGTTAGAAAATGGTGAGGGTGTCGGCGATATATCGAGCGGCCTCACCTCCTCTGTCGACAGCACCCATTTTGACTTCATGGAGTTTGGCGCCACCGTCGCGACCACAAATGTAATCGATTACAACATGCCTATTTCATGGGGCTTTACCCCAAAGTTGATTCAATTTAATGCATCCCATATTTCTAAACGAATTAATGAATATAATGTCAACGATCCTGAAGATGCCCGCCCTGGTGATAGCAACCTCGAATGGAACTTGGATGTAGGCTTTGCCATGCTATTCACCGATGATTTCCTCAGAGAAGAATTTGGCCTAGACGGATGGTGGCTTGAAGGTGAATGGGTCTTTGCATTTTCTGGGATGAACATGCTCCCAACCGATATTTCTAACTATTCTCCTGCGCGTTTTAACCCGGACTTTCCGGGAGACAAAGCCTCAGTTCAAGCCTTATACCAAGTGGGTTTAGCCCATTATCGTGAAAAATATATGCTAACGCTCGATATCGAACTGACCGAAGATAAGGTTTACGAAGGCTTTGAAGGCAACCGCCGTTTTGTCTCTTTCGGCGGCGAATATTATTGGCGCGATGATTTCCACTTACGCGGTGGTTTACGGGTGAATGTTTCTCAAACCGAACGTGGCGCAAAAGAGTCAACCAGCCTTCATGGCGGTTTCATGTATCAGCCTCACGGCTTGAGTATTGAAGCTGCCGCCATGGTGAGTGAGTACGAAGTCGGCGGAACGGTTGGTTTCGGGCTTGCGTTCTAGGAAATAAGTGAAGATCATAAGGCTTATTTCCTCACATCAGGTAGGCATCCATGCAAGCATATCTTGTCGGTGGCGCAGTCCGCGACAATCTTCTGAAGCTTCCTAGTAAAGACAAAGACTGGGTTATTGTCGGTGCAACACCCGACGAAATGCTAGAGAAAGGTTTTACTCAGGTTGGGCAAGATTTTCCTGTTTTTCTACACCCTGATTCGCACGAAGAGTTTGCCCTTGCCAGAACGGAACGAAAGCAAGGAAAAGGCTACACAGGCTTTGTCTGCGATAGTTCAGCCTCAGTCACACTTGAAGAAGACCTTATCCGACGGGACCTCACCATTAATGCAATGGCTCAGGCTGAAGATGGCTCCCTGATAGATCCTTACGGTGGACAAAACGACTTGAAGAATAAAATTCTTCGTCATGTTTCGCCGGCTTTTGTTGAGGACCCGCTTCGCGTGCTCAGAGTGGCGCGCTTTGCTGCTCGATTCCAAACACTGGGCTTTAAAATTGCCCCTGAAACATTGCAACTAATGTCGACGATCAGCGCAAATGGCGAGCTGGATCATTTGGTCGCCGAAAGAGTCTGCCAAGAAACCACACGAGCACTCAGCGAAGCGAGTCCTCAGGCTTACTTTGAGGTGCTACGCAACGTTGGTGCACTAAAGGTTCTCTTTCCAGAAGTTGACGCCTTATTCGGCATTCCCCAGCCAGAAAAGCACCACCCGGAAATAGACTGTGGCATTCATACTCTCATGGTGCTCGAGCAGGCAAGCAAACTTTCAAAGGATCCAGCGGTTCGCTTTGCCTCACTGACTCATGATTTAGGTAAAGCGCTGACGCCAGCCGAAAATTGGCCGCATCACTACGGCCACGAAAAACTGGGCCTGAAAGCAATTAAAACCCTCTGCAAACGAACCCGCATGCCAAATAGTTTTCGGGAACTAAGCTTACTGGTCAGCGAATACCATACACACATACACAAAGCCTTAGAGCTGAAACCTGCTACTGCCCTGAAAGTACTTAAACAATGCGATGCGTATAGAAAACCCGAACGATTTGAAGCGATATTAATCTGTGCAAAAGCGGATTCCAGAGGAAGAACTGGCTTTGAAGAGGTGCCCTATTTACAAGCAAATTACTTTAGCGAATTACTAAAAGTGACGCGCACCATTCAGGCGAAAAAATTTCTGGATGAAGGCTTTCAAGGCAAAGAGCTCGGCGAAAAAATCGATCAAGCAAGGCTGGACGCAATTAAGACAGTGGAAAAACCGTCGCAAGCTTGATGAAAATTAGTGGCCACCCTTAAAGCCATGCTGGCGCCAAGCCTCATAAGCGACAACAGCAACTGAGTTGGATAGATTCATACTTCTACTTGCACCTATCATTGGAATGCGTAAGCGATGCTCCTGCGGAAAGGCACCTAAGACCTCATCAGGCAAGCCTGCTGTTTCTGACCCAAATAAGAGAACATCGCCTTCCTGATAGGCAATTTGATCATGCGGTCGACTCCCTTTTGTTGTACACGCAAAAATTCTGGCGTCGCCAATTGCTTGCCTAAATGCAGCATAATCCTTATGGCGAGAAACCTTTTCTAAGTCTGCGTAATCCAAGCCCGCACGACGTAATTTCTTTTCTTCAAAATCAAAGCCAAGCGGCTCAATTAAATGCAAGCAACAACCATTATTTGCAATCAAGCGAATAATATTACCGGTGTTTGGAGCAATGCGAGGCTCAAAAAGGGCGATCTGAAACATAAGGTTTAACGACAATATTTAATCTGTGGAATTTAGCTGTGCATTATATACGAGTTGATTCGCGAATAACCCTTGCTGAAAGATTATTAACGAAAAATCCCACACTGCCCCGCTCTCAATATGTAAAGAGCGCTTAGAGCTATACGCAAAAAACTAAAGCGTTCGACCTAAAAAAAAATCCCGCTAGCACCGTGTTTTAAGACAGTAGCGGGATTCAGTATATAAAAGAAGTAGAGACTAGTGAGAAGTCTGATCTTCCGCTGCAGCGGCTGCTTCTTTCTGTTTTTTCATGACGGCTTGCGCGAAGATTGCATCAAAGTTAACTGGCGCTAACATCATCGCGGGGAAACTTCCTTTAATGACAACCGTATCGATGGTTTCACGTAAATAAGGAAACAGTAAGTTTGGACAGAATGCATTAATCGCCTGGGCCAAGTGCCCACCTTCTATACCTTGCATGGCAAAAATACCAGCTTGCTGAACCTCGACAATATAAGCAGTCATGCCTTCAACAGTCACCGTGAGTGTCACAGACACCACCACTTCATAATGGTTGTCACCAAGCTGCGTATTCTTGGTATTCAGATCCATTTTAACTTCGGGCTTCCAAGGCTTCTGAAAAACAGCCGGAGAGTTGGGTGATTCAAATGAAATATCTTTGACATAAATACGCTGAAGTGCAAAGTTAGCTTGCGCCGGCTGGGCCGCTTCGTTTGGTTGTTCGTTCTCAGACATGGGGTATCCTAATCAGGTTCTAAAATATTAATATAATCAGTTTTTTCAAATGTAAAATTTATACTAGGTGCTGACTGCAAAAATTGCGAGTGCACAGCTCTCTTTTTTACAATTTACGATGCCATCCCTAATAGCTTATCTAGCTCGCCATTTTGCTGTAAGGCCATTAGCTCATCACAGCCTCCAACATGAGTATCACCAATCCAAATTTGTGGCACCGTGCGACGACCCGACTTATGCATCATTTCTTTTCGTAACTCGGAGTTCGCATCGACGTTAAGCTCATTAAAGGCAACTGACTTCTGCTGGAAAATAGCTTTTGCCCTAAAACAGAAAGGACAGTAATTTGAGGAATAAATAACAACTTCAGGCACACCGTTCTCCAGTTAACGTTCAGAAATAGTTGACAGATTTAATGGCTACTTTTTCACCAAAGGTAAATTCGACGCTTTCCACTCACTAATGCCACCGGTCATACGGCATATATTTTCCACGCCTTCAGCCTGCAAGAGTTTACCCGCCATGCCTGCATGCTGGCCCATTTTGTCGACAAGGATAATCTGCTTGCCTTCAAATTTCTTAAGTTCGACAGCGCGCTCTTTAAGGCTATCAAAAGGCATATGAAGAGAACCGGTAATTCGACCTTCATTAAATTCTTTCTTTTCTCGAATATCGACTATCACGGCTTCATCTTTGTTAATTAACAGTGTAGCGCCTTGAGGGCTAACGGCTTTACCCGAACGAGACTTTTCGGTCATCCAGAGCGCAATCATTAACGCAAAAAATAAAACCGACAATTCAATATGATTACCAATAAACTCAAATAAACGATCCATTCTTAAATCTCATAGCAGACGCAAATATATAAAGGTTGGGCATTATACACATGGCCCTAGAGTGACCACAACCAAAGCAAAATAAGTCTCTGTAATAATTTTCCACAGGCTAACGATTTACAATACAAAGTCGCCATTCTTTCGTTTTCACGGTAAAATCGCTGTCTTCTTTTTGCCTGCTAAAATCCACACGGAATTAAGCTTGGCTATATTGCTCTTTTTATTTTTGCTAGAGGTATTTAATCGGATGCGTAAACAAACGATGGCGTTGATTATTCTGGATGGCTGGGGTCACCGCGAAGAAGCTGACTCAAATGCGATCAAACATGCCAACATCCCATTCTGGAATAAAATCTGGACACAACAACCTCGCACTCTTATTCAAACCTCCGGCATGGCTGTGGGCTTACCTGATGGTCAAATGGGGAATTCAGAAGTCGGTCACATGAACTTAGGCGCTGGGCGAATTGTCTATCAGAACTTTACTCGCATAACCAAAGATATTGAAGACGGCCGCTTCGAAGAAAACACCATCATTTCCGAATCACTAGACAAGGCCATCGAAAAAGAAAAAGCGGTGCATATCCTTGGACTTCTTTCACCCGGCGGTGTTCACAGCCATGAAGACCATATCGAAGCGATGATTACCATGGCAAAAAACAGGGGCGCGCAAAAAATTTACGTCCACGCTTTTCTGGATGGCCGTGACACCCCGCCTCGCAGTGCAGAAGTCTCCCTTAAAAAAATTGACCAACAACTAAAAGACTTAAAAGTAGGCCGCATTGCCAGCATGATAGGACGTTATTTCGCCATGGATCGCGATAATCGCTGGGACCGTGTTGAGAAAGCTTACAACCTTCTCACCCTGAGTGAAGCAGAGCATCACTTTAATGATCCGATTGAAGCGCTTAATGCCGCCTACGATCGAGATGAAAACGATGAGTTCGTTTCTGCCACCACGATAAAAGCTGACACCGACGACGATGCTTCAATCAAAGACGGTGATGCGGTTATTTTCATGAACTTCCGCGCCGACCGAGCCCGTGAACTTACCCGCTGCTTTGTCGAAGCTGACTTTCAAGGTTTTACCCGCAAAGCAACGCCCGCACTCGCTGACTTCGTGATGCTGACCGAATACGCAGACGACATAAAAACCAGCTGCGCCTATCCGCCCAGCACATTAGTCAATACCCTTGGTGAATACCTCGCCAATATGAATAAAACGCAATTACGTATAGCGGAAACTGAAAAATACGCCCACGTCACTTTCTTTTTCAGTGGTGGCAGAGAAGCGGTTTACCCAGGAGAAACCCGTGAACTAATCCCCTCACCGGATGTGGCGACCTACGATTTAAAACCTGAAATGAGTGCCCCAGAAGTCACTGACAAGCTAGTCGAGGCCATCGAAATGGGCACCTACGACCTAATCGTTTGTAACTTTGCCAATGGTGATATGGTCGGTCATACTGGCAAGTTTGATGCTGCCGTTAAAGCGGCGGAGTGTCTAGATCAGTGCCTTGAACGTATTGCATCGGCCATTTCAAACACGGGTGGTCAGTGTTTAATCACAGCCGATCATGGCAATGTCGAGCAGATGCTCAATGCAGAAACGGGTCAGGCGCTGACATCTCACACAACCTGCCCTGTTCCCTTAGTTTATCTCGGCGAAAAAGCCATCCAATTCAAAAGTGAAGGTAAGTTGAGCGATATAGCACCATCATTACTCGATTTAATGGAGATCAGCATACCGCAGGAAATGACAGGAGAATCGTTAATCGAAAGCTAAGCAAGCGGCAAACCTGTTAAGCTAGGCAAGTTTGATCTAAGATCGGCTTGCCTTTTTAATTTATGTTAATGGCAAAGACAGTCAATTTAGCCGATAGTGCAACTATAATAAAAGCTAAACCCAGACCGTTATTCTTTTCCTTAAGAATCAAAGTTGAATTAATGAATCCATTTCGCCCAACACATTTATTCACGATTCTGCACAAACTGCCTTCCCGCTTCCCTATTCTATTTGGTGTTTGCATCCTCATAACGCTCTGCCTACCTTACCAAGCGGCCCATAGTGATGAATCGCTAGAAAACCTTTCTCAAGCAGAGTCAGAAGACCGCTTAGATAAATTAAAAGCAGGCATCCAGAAAATGACAAACTGGCTTCTGCAAGCCAACGATGAAAAAGCCGGCCTTAGCCAAGAGTTAAAAAATAGCGAACTCAAAATTAATCGTCTAAGCAAGCAAATTCGTTCGGGCAATTCTAAAATTAAAGACAACCAACAAACCCTTGAAACACTCAAAACAAAACTCAGTGCATTGGAGTCAGACCTAGGAAAACATAAAGCGTTTTTAAGCAAACAAATTCAGATCGCTTATTTTCAGGAAGAGCACTCTCAAATAAAGCTTCTGCTGAATACCGACAACCCTCAAGATATCGCCAGACAAATGCAATATTTTGAATTTATTAAAGACGCTAGAAAAAACAAAATCGATGAAGTAAACCAGGTGCTGGATAAAATAAAAAAAACCAAACAAAAAATTCATGACCAAACCTTAGCGTTATCAAAGCAAACCAGAGCGAGAGAGTCTCAGCAACATGAATTGATCGCTGCCATCAAAAACAAAAAAGTGCTACTGAGTAAACTCGAAGGCACTATTAAAACCAATGCACAACGACTGGAAAAAATGCGCGCCGATCAGACACGCTTAAAAAACCTATTGAATGAGTTAGAAGCTAAGCTGGCAAACATTCCAATGCCCAGCGACTCGGCGCCTTTCAAACAACAAAAGTCTAAACTTCCCTGGCCAAGCCATGGTAAAGTGATTGCCGAATATGGCTCGAGCATTGCAGAAGGTAAGTTACGTTTAAATGGTATACGTATCGCCAGCCAGGAAAATGACCCTGTTAGCTCAATCTATTCAGGCAGAGTGATTTTTTCCAACTGGATAAGAGGCTTTGGTTTACTTATTATTGTGGATCATGGCGATCAGTTTATGAGCCTCTACGGCAACAACAAAAGCCTAACGAAAGAAACCGGCGACTGGGTCCGTGTAGGTGAAACCATTGCCTTTTCTTCCGATCACTCAAATAGTCAGGAATCGGGGCTATACTTTGAAATTAGAAAAAATGGAAAGCCAGTCAATCCTCGCCACTGGCTACGTTAATCAATTCTTGGGATCGTTTTAATGAAATCAACAGCAGCACACTCCATTCATCGTCGCGTTCGCGCTTCTCGCAATCAACTTATTCGCTTTAGTTTACTAAGCACCTTGCTGTCTGGTTTTATCTTACCTACCACTTATTTACATGCTGAAGAACCCGCGGTCGAAACAAACGTCACTGAAAACGCGGCCGCGCCAGAGCTTGAAATGTTGCCGCTGGATGACTTACGCAAGTTCACTGATATATTCGGTAAAATCAAAAACGATTATGTCGAAGAAATCGATGATGCCACACTGTTAAAATATGCCATTCGAGGCATGCTTTCCGGTCTCGACCCCCACTCAGCCTACCTAGAGCCAAGTGCCTTCAGTGACCTTCAAGAAAATACCTCCGGCACCTTTGGCGGTGTGGGTATTGAAGTCGGCATGGAAAATGGTTTTGTGAAAGTCATCGCCCCAATCGATGACACCCCCGCCCAAAAAGGTGGAATTCAAGCTGGCGATTTAATCATTAAACTTGATGAAACGCCGGTAAAAGGAATGAGTCTCGATCAAGCAGTAGACAAGATGCGAGGCGAAGCAGGCACCGATATCACCCTCACCGTCGTTCGAGTCGGAGAACGTGAGCCGCTAGAAATAAAATTAACCCGCGCCATTATTCAAGTAACCAGTATCAAATCACTGCCTATCGACAATAAATACGGCTACATCCGAATTACGCAATTTCAGGCACAAACCGGGTCAGATTTTGCTAAAGCATTGGATAAGCTGAAACAAGAAACTGACGGTTTGTCCGGTTTTATTATCGATGTCAGAAACAACCCTGGCGGTGTCCTTAATGCCGCTGTTGAGGTCGCAGACCAGCTGATCGATGAGGGGCTAATTGTGTACACCGAAGGCCGTTCAAAAGCAGCCGAGATCTCCTATAAAGCGAACAAGGGCGATGATGCTGAAGGTATTCCTATTATTGTCTTAATTGATGGCGGCTCTGCATCCGCGTCTGAAATACTCGCTGGCGCATTGCAAGACCATAACCGCGCAGTCATTATGGGCACGCAAAGTTTCGGTAAGGGCTCAGTGCAAAATGTCATGGCGATTGATGAAGAATATGGTTTAAAACTCACTACAGCACGCTACTTCACGCCAAACGGCCGCTCTATTCAAGCGCAAGGCATCATTCCAGATATCGAAGTAAACCGTGCCAAACTCAGCGACGAAAAACAATCTAAGATGTACAAAGAATCTGATCTAGCCGGCCACTTAAGCAATGGCAATCAAGGCTCGGAACAGAATGCATCAGAAACACAGACTAAAGAAGAGTCTGAACTGAGCCAGCAAAAGCAGATTCTTGCTAAAGATTTCCAATTACAAGAAGCATTAAGCTTGTTAAAGGCCATTGATATTTTGAACATTAAAGGGGCTAAACCTGTTCAGGCCAATGCAGAAGACGATACACAGCAAACGTCTGACAAGTCTGCGGATTAATATGTCTTGCTTCACTAATTTGCTCAAGCGTATCAGCGTTGTCTTGCACAGCGCTTGCGCTTCACTCTCGACTCGTAGACTACTTAAAAAGCTCTGTCTATTCGCATTGCTAATCGGCCACTGTCATAGCGCTCTAGCTGAAATCAAACAGACACCGACTATCGCAATCATCATTGATGATATGGGCCATAGCTATGAACAAGGTGTTGAGCTAATCAACCTACCCTACCCTCTCACTTTGGCATTCCTACCCGAACGGCCGTTCACCAAACGCCTGGTTGAGATGGCGAACTTCCATAAAAAAGAAATTATGCTGCATGCCCCAATGCAAAATAGCATGGGCTTTGATCTGGGCTACGGGGGCTTAAACCGCAACATGTCGGAAAAAGCATTAAAGCAAACACTGGTGAATAGCTTTTCAAAAATTAATTACATGGTTGGTATCAACAACCATATGGGCAGCACCTTAACGACAGATACGGCAGCCATGAAATGGGTGATGCAAATTGTTAGACAATACCCTTTTTATTTCGTTGATAGCCGAACCTCGGCCGACTCCGTCGCTGCTGCCACCGCCACCGCTTTCAATATTCCCAACCTAACTCGAGATGTATTCCTAGACCACCAGCAAGATAGAGACTTCATTCAAGGTCAATTCCTCAAGCTCATCGATATCGCTAAAGAGAAAGGCACAGCCATTGCCATTGGCCACCCTCATCGCGAGACGGTTGAGTATCTCAGCTGGGCGCTGGGGAAACTCGATGAAAAAGGGGTCGCTATCGCAACGGTTAGTGGCTTATGGCAAATCAGGCACCCTCAACAAGACCTCCAAAAAGAACTCGCCAAACTGCCTTCAGATCGGGCTAGCCAGATTCGCCTTGCCGACTATACTCATAGATAAGCTGCTTTTTCCAAGCCTTTTCACCCTCTCAATTTGTATTCATCAAGGCCCAACTGACTATGCCAAGCAAATCAATCGACGACTTATTTCACAGTGGACAGTTATCGGCGATTACCTTTGAAACGACTGAAGCCGCGTTTGCCATTCCGCTTGAGCAAGTACTCTATATCGAGAAAGATGTACAACGTAATATTAAAGTGGGCGAATTAGTCGACTTTAATCACGAAGTCATTACCTTCCAAAACAAAACTGTTCAACTCTACGATTTCAATAAATTAATGGGAACAGAAAGCTATCAACAATCCATTACCACGATGTTAAAAGAACTGGATACCATGATAGGACACCACAGTCAGTGGCTGGATGACCTTGAGCTGGCGTTAAAGCAAGGCAACACCTTCACTCAGAACCTGGAGCCAGACAAATGCTTATTCGGGCAGTGGTATAAGGAGTTCAATACCGAAGATGAAGAGCTTCTCGATATACTCAAACGCTTCGCTCCACCCCATGACACTTTACATACAAAAGCTAAAGAGCTGATCCAGCTTCATACAACGGAACCTGAGCAAGCGATGGCTAACCTTGCGCACATCAGACAGGAGACTCTTCCAGAGTTAATTAGTCTGATTAAATTAATGCGCGAACGGGCGTTGTCGAGTATTCGACCTATCATTATTTTCGTTGAACATGAAAAAGACAAAATCACCGCGCTTCGTTTAGATAAAATTAACGACATCGCTAACTTTAGCAAAGCTCAATTTAATCGAGATGACTCAAACGAAGGTATATTCAAAAATAAAGGTCTAGACTTCAGAATCGAAGGTTTCCTCCGAAACGGAGAGACTGCGCCGTTTATGCTTATCAATTGCCAACCCTCAAGTTGAACACGGTTAATAAAGATTTTTTAAATCGTTTTTAACCACTAAATTGATAACCGGAGACATCATTGCTCCCTTTAAACCTTCACCATTCAAATGCGCCGACAACGCTTTTGAAAATGACGTCAGGCTTTTCGGCTCAACCCATCTGCTTTCATCCCAAATAGCAACACGTTTCAACACTTCTGAGGTCATAAAATGAAATTGACAGTTTTCTAGCAAGATACCCAGCTTTGGCACTTTCTTATTCACTGCCGATAATGCCAATAAGGATGCATCTGAGCAAATTCGAGCACGTGCAGACAGCTGTAAAATACGATAACGTCCTGGCACAAAGAAAAGTATTTCCACATTTGGGTTTTTAAGCATATTTCGAATACTCACGGCCACTTTATTACCAGGTCGTTCCGGAATAAATAAGCTTTCTTCGCTTAAAGCGCTAACAAACCCTGCCCCATCCCCGCGCGGGGATATTTCGGTATTTCCAGATTCATCCATTGTTTTGAGTAATAAGAACGGACTCGACTTAATGAAATCCACACAATCAACGGGTTCATTTTGTTGGTTTGGCTGTTTCTCGCTGGACCAAAGCTCAGCCCTAGCGGCGGCTCGAGAACAATGCAAATAAGCCATCTTTAATTGCAAGCTCAAAACCTTATTTTCTCGCCTAACGATTCCATTCACTCGCAAAGCATGGCCGACACCGGCAACCATAAAAAACAAACTCAGCTTGCTACCGGATGACGGTTGCTTCTCTGCTTCATTCAGCTTAAACGAAATGGTTTGGCTATCCACAACCTCAATAGAATCTGCGCTTATCATCCCCATAGGCAGTTCAGGTTCTGAGAAAGCTGACACGACTAGCCTTGAATGCGAAATGAACTCTAAACAATATTGATCTAAGCTATCTAACAAACGCTTATCAAGCATTTTAGGGTAGTCAGGAATCACCTTCCTCAGTTCTCTTTCAGTGTGGATCTGGTTCTTTACATGCTGTGTAGCGTAATTCATCGCGGCCCCTTAATATCGATCAATGTCTGATATAAACTCTAACCGCAACAACATGGATACCGAAAAGCATTTCGCCTCAACTTTTTGGTATTTTGTTTCATTTTTAGTAAAAGAGATTGCTAGCGTGCACCCACAGTCAATAGAGCACAGCGTGTCAGCCATTGCCGTTATCGATTTAGCAAACGAATTAATCATCAGGCAATGCTTAAAAGAAGCAGCCTTGACCGAACTGGGCCCCTCGTTTATTCAGCTATATGAAGCGTGGCAACGCGGCGAAACAATACAAGAGCATAGGCTTCCAGAAGGCATGCTGATCTTACTGTGGACACTGGCCGAACAACGGAGCCCGCAAGCTGACATTGGCATCAGCATAGGCAGCAAAATAAATAAAAACTCCAAGGGAATACTGGCGAATTGGATCTCTCACTGCAATACACTCTCAGAAGCTTTTGAGACTTTCTCCAACAACATCAGCTTGCTGAACCCCTCTGAAAATTGGGCAAATGTGCAGACTAAAGACATGGTCAAACTTAGCTTCCACTTTACAACAGCAGACTACCCGAACATTGCAATAGATCGAAGCATGTCAGCCATGCTGGCATGGAGCCGTGAGCTTTCATCACAAAGCATCGAGCCCTGCAAAGTTTCGCTGCAAAGACCAAAACCGCTAGATGCTGAACCATGGACCAGGCAGTTTGGAAAAAACGTCCTGTTTGCTCAAACTGAAAATGCCATTTGGCTTGTCAATACCGACTTCCACCAAAGCATCCAAGGTGCCAATACTTATCTAAAGCGTTTATTGGCAAGCCAGGCAATGGCGATGAAGGCCCAATCTTATGAAACGGCTGTTCATCCTCTGAGTCATACCATCAATCGCTTATTGAGTAAGAATCTCGCCAAATATTGCCACATCGATGAGGTCTGTAACACCCTACATACCAGTCGTTCGACCCTCTATAGAAAACTCAAAGCTGAAGACAAACATTTCACCCAAATAGTCAAGCTCGCGCGTTTTAAGCGATTGGATAAAAGTCTTGCTCAAACCATTAAGCATGCGGAACTTTCAGATCAATTAGGGTTTCAAGATATCGGTTCGTATTACCGATTTAGAAAAGTATGGGAAAGGGAAAGCAAACACTAAACGGGCTTTCACCCGTTCAAATGTGTGCGTTAATATCAATCTGTACGCATTTCAATACCACATGACGCCATATGCGCTTTGGCTTCCTGAACCGAATACTCTCCGAAATGAAAAATACTGGCCGCCAATACAGCGTCGGCACCACCAATATTAACGCCATCCGCTAGGTGTTGCAGATTACCTACGCCACCGGAGGCAATAACAGGAATAGAGACCGCATCGGTGATCGCTTTGGTCACGCCCAGATCAAAGCCATTTTTCATGCCATCCTGATCCATACTGGTGAGCAAAATTTCTCCGGCACCGTATTCCGCCATTTTCTTTGCCCACTCAATCGCATCTAAGCCAGTCGGTTTTCTGCCACCGTGGGTAAATATTTCCCAACGACCAGGCTCACCGTCTTTGCTAACTTTTTTGGCATCTATCGCCACCACAATGCATTGGCTACCGAAGCGCTCAGCCGCTTCTTTAACAAATTCAGGGTTGAATACTGCAGCCGTATTGATAGCGACCTTATCTGCGCCTGCATTTAGCATCATGCGAATATCTTCAACCTTGCGAATACCGCCTCCTACTGTGAGCGGAATAAAGACCTGGCTGGCCATTTTTTCAACCGTATGAACCATTGTGTCGCGGCCTTCATGGCTCGCCGTAATATCCAGAAAGGTAATTTCATCCGCACCTTGTTCATCGTACTTTTTGGCGACTTCAACTGGATCACCTGCATCGCGTATATCGACAAACTGAACACCTTTAACAACTCGCCCATTATCGACATCAAGACATGGAATTATTCGTTTCGCTAAGCCCATTTTAAGCACTCCAAAAGTTATTCTTCAAATTCATCACAATAGGCCTGAGCCTCAAGTAGATCGATGCTTTTTGCCTGAAGACTTGCATCTATCATCGCCGCGCAAATTCCCTTATCAGATTCAGCATACAGAGCGCGAACATCATCTAAATCATTAATTCCCTTAAAGGCCAACACCGGCGTGGTCGTTAAAGACGCCAGCTTCACTACTCGGTCAATATTAATGCCGCCATCAAAAACCACATCCGAATAAACAATACCTTCAATGCTCGGCTGATCAAATTTGGCCGCCAAATTGAACACATCCAAATCGCTCACTTGTTTGCTCGCTGGCGTAATGACCTTAGCATCGGCATCGTGGTGATTACCAAGTGGCTCTATAGCCACCATCAATTTTTTCGGAAAAGCCTTGGCGGCTTGCAATACGAAATCTGACTCTTCCGTGGTTTTAGGCGCAATCACTAGATAAGCAATGCCTGCTTTCAGATACGCTTCGATCTCTGACAGCGTTTGAATGCCACCACTGACTTGAAACTTCAAGTTTGGAAACCGAAAGGCAATCTGGCAAATCAATTCAGCCTGAGTTACCCGGCCTGCCTCAGCACCATCGACGTCATGTAAATGGATTCGCGTTACGCCTCTATCAAACCAGCGGCCCACCATATCGGTTGGATCATCTGAATAAACAAGATGCTTACCCTGTTCAGCCTGCATGCTGACGCAGCGTCCATTCTTAATATATATAACGGGAATGATCAGCATAAAGGGGTACTCGCTCTTTAGACCTTTCCGGACCAGTGTGCGAAGTTCTTGAGTAATTGAAGCCCTGAATGCTGGCTCTTTTCAGGGTGGAACTGCACAGCAAAGATATTATCCCGCGCGATAGCGGCTGCAATCGGACGTCCATATTGGGTTTGGCCGACAATATACTTCTCGTTGGAATCAGCTGGCAGGAAGAAACTATGCACAAAATAAAATCGTGCTTCGTCGTCAATGGCTTGCCACAAAGGGTGATCAATAACTTGCTGCACCTTGTTCCACCCCATATGCGGTACTTTCAAACGTTGCTCACCTTCGTACAAAGTATCACCAAAATAGCTCACTGTGCCCGGAAATAAACCAATACTCTGCACGCCGTTATTTTCTTCGCTGCGTTCCAGCAGTGCCTGCATACCGACACAGATTCCTAGAAAAGGTCGATCCTGAGAGACTTCCTTGACCAAACTATCGACTTCAAGACGCTGCATTTCTGCCATGCAATCACGCATCGCGCCGACACCGGGCAATACGACTTTATCAGCTTGGCGAATTGTCTCGGCGTCCGATGTCACTAATACCCTTGCATCAGGTGCGACATGCTCAAAGGCTTTCGAGACGGAGTGCAGGTTACCCATACCATAATCAATAATGGCGATTGTATTCATTTTATAGACTCATACAAAATACAAGACCCCATAAAAATGAGGTCTTAAGGAAATGTGAAGAAACTCACTACGATCAGAGCGTTCCTTTAGTCGATGGCATCATACCGGCCATTCGATCATCCAGTTCTAAGGCCATCCTTAAGGCGCGGCCAAATGCTTTAAAAACCGTTTCAATTTGGTGGTGCGCATTTTTGCCTTTCAAGTTATCAATGTGCAAGGTCACTTGTGCGTGATTCACAAAGCCTTGAAAGAACTCATAGAAAAGATCGCAATCGAAACCGCCGACAGAGCCCTTTACAAAGGGAATATCCATTTCCAATCCTGGCCGACCGGAAAAGTCGATGACCACGCGAGACAATGCCTCATCCAGTGGAACATATGCATGGCCATACCGACGAATACCTTTTTTGTCGCCGACTGCTTTTGCAAAAGCTTGCCCCAAGGTAATACCTAAATCTTCTACCGTATGATGGTCATCAATATGCAAGTCGCCTTTGGCAACGGCATCTATATCGATTAAACCATGACGACAAATTTGATCCATCATATGCTCGAGAAATGGCACACCCGTATCAAATTTTGCTTCGCCCTTGCCATCCAGATTTATACTCACCTGAATTTGGGTTTCTAAGGTATTACGTTCTACTTGGGCCTTACGTTCAGCCATCTAATCCTCCACGGGATAGGTAATAAAAAATCTGCCTGCGTCAGACTACGCTAACGCACCTTTTAAGTTATCAATATACTCATCGACCATGCCATTAAACTCATGTTTAACCACAGGGCTAATCGCCAGTTTCAATAAACCCGGAAGCGGTAAGGTTAATTCAGAGGTCGTTTTGAAATGAACATCCGTCCCTTTCGCACCTTCTGTAATTTTCCACGAACCGGACACGACACCGTTACCTTCGCCTTTAATCGGTGACCAAGTAATAACACCGGTCGACTCATCAGGAACATAGTTACAGGCGTAAACCGTTTGTATTGCGTGATCACCCAAACCTACTTTTTCCATTTCCCACTTATAACTGTTGTCACCCAAATCTGTTAGGGCTTCCACTTTCGGGAAATGACTTGCGGATGCTGGCACATCGGCAAGTAAGGCAAAAACAGTCTCTTTATCTGCTGATACCGAAAACTTACGATCCAATTCAATTTTTACTTTAACGGTCATTTCCTACCTCACTATTATTATCTACACTTTATAATTATCCAGACTTCGTTAGTAAGATCCGTATTACTTAAGCAGCGATTTACCCGTTCTAGTCCGCACAAAGCCTTTAAATAAACTGAAGGGAATAATAAACAGTTCGTCAGGAAAAAGCCATGTTAGGATAGCAGGCTAATTCGCTTTAAAACTTTTGGAGACATACATGAGTAAAGCTCTAAAACTATTTTTAGTGCTCATCTTGGGCATTCCCCTCACATTAGTATTAGCCGTTGTGGGCATATTCCTTTTCAAAGATGCAAACGACTTCAAGCCCACCATTGAACAACAAGCGAAAAAGGCAGTAGGCATCTACCTCAGTATTGAGGGTGAATTAAGCTGGTCACTGATCCCTATTGGCATAGACGTAAACAAACTCAGCATTCTCGACCAAGATCAGCAGCATTTTGCCTCGGCAGATCAAATTCACGCCAGCATTGATTTCTGGTCTATCTTCAGTGGTGAACCCAAAATTCAAAGCGTACTTTTGGATGGGCTGGACCTGCATTTAATTCAACACAGCGAGACAAAGAATAATTGGAGTAACATCTTACCGGAAAAAGCAGTGCTTCCCGAAGACAACTCATCCCCTCCAGAAGCTCTCGCCAAGGAAGAATCACCCGAACCAGTCAATGAACAACCTGCTAGCCAGCTGAATTTTTTAGTGGAATCGTTTCAGCTCAGTAACACGCGGATCCGTTTTCAATCCTTAGCTGACGAACTAGATGTAAACATCGCACCACTCAATCTAGTGCTCAGCAACATTACCCTAGATGAACACTTTCCGATTTCGCTCTCTTATTCGTTAAGCGAAAAAAAGAATCAAATTGAACTCGATTCAAGCCTAACGGCGACTTTACGCGCTTCTAAAGACTTAAAACAATTCAGCCTATCGCAGCTAGAAACAACCTATAAAATAAACGCAGCAACGGTTTTCCCTGAAACTCTCCAACTTGAGCTACTAGCCGAAGTTGAGGTTGATACTGCCGCTGAATCAGTCAGTATTTCCTCTCTGATGCTATCTTTAAACGACTTAGCCCTGTTAGCCGATGCAGAAATTAAAAACTACAGCAGTGAACCAGACATTGATGCTGATATCCATATTCCAGGCTTTTCCCTAAAGGCCTTGCTCAGCAGCCTGAATATCACTTTACCTGAGATGCAAAACAAACAGGCCATGGAAAAGCTCAGTCTTGCCTCCAAGCTTAGCCTTAAGAATGACGTGTTCAGCTTAAACGATCTAAGTGTGGGTTTGGATGAGAGTCAATGGACTGGTTCAATAAGCCACAATCTTGAAAGTTCGGCATCGAAAGTACGCCTCAGAGGCGACAAATTGACGGTCGACGACTATCTGCCTCCAGCAGCAGAAGAAACACAAACCGACACCGCGCCAGAACAAGCACCTCCTGCGGATAGCTCACAAACAGCGCAAGCACTGCTTCCCATCGACACTTTAAACGCACTAAACCTCGATATTGAGTTAATACAGGACAGTCTTACCGCTAAAAAGATTGAAACCAACGACCTAGTCATCACACTGATGGCCAAACAAGGACAACTCACACAAAGCCTAAACGGCAAACTTTATGATGGTGTCTATGCAAGCGAAATCAGCATTAACACGCAAAATAAGGAACCGCTTTGGGGCAGTGAACAGAGCATTAAAGATGTTGATCTTGCCCCCATCGTCAACACACTTAACATTGAAGCGCTGGAAGAGTATGGCAATATCGCTGGTTTATTAAACCTGAGTGCCAACGCTAATATGCAAGGCAACACCCTAGCAAAACTCAAGTCATCTGCCACCAGCGAAATCAATTTTCATGTCGATCAAGGCGCATTCGAAGGCTTAAGTCTGAACGCGCTAACGTGCAAAGGTTTTGCCCTAATCAACAGAGAATCCGTGGATACCTCAACATGGCCCAAAGCAACCCCATTCAACACATTAAAAGGCAACGCAAAGCTTGCTGAGCAAGAGTTAAAAACCAAGTTCGACATCATCACCTCTGGCATTCATGCAGACAGCCAAGGGTCGATCAATATTGAAGACAACACCCTCAAGGTGCTGGCGAACCTAAAAGTGATTGGCGAATTAGGCGACAATGCTTGTCGAGTCAACGAAAAAGTCACCAAGATCGGTATTCCCGTGATATGCCAAGGCGCCTTCGATACGCCACCAGCCGAGCTTTGTACTCTGGATACATCCAGACTAGGCGATATGGCAAAAGAATTGGCTATGGAAGAAGCAAAACGTAAAGCCAACAAAGAAATCGATCGTGCTCTGGACAAACACCTTGGCGACAAAAAAGATCCTATTAAATCTTTACTGAATAAGTTTTTAAAATGACCCAAAGCGCGCAAAAAAAAGACAGTTTCTTTGCTAATCAATTATTAGCATGGTTTGACAAACATGGTCGTAAAGACCTTCCGTGGCAACAAAATAAAACGCCCTATCGCGTTTGGGTATCTGAAATCATGCTACAACAAACCCAAGTCACTAGTGTGATCGCTTATTATCAGCGTTTCATGCACAGCTTTCCTACTATAGAAAGTTTGGCACAAGCAGACGAAGACAGCGTGCTAGAACATTGGGCAGGGTTAGGCTATTACGCGCGCGCCCGAAACCTTCACAAAACCGCAAAGTTGCTACACCAAAACATGGGTGGACAGTTCCCAGATAAACTGGAAGAAATCATGCAACTCCCCGGCATCGGCCGTTCCACAGCCGGTGCAATTTTAAGTATCGCCTTCAAACAAAATGCCTGCATTTTAGATGGCAACGTCAAACGCGTCCTGTGTCGTTTCCATGCCATCGATAGCTGGTCGGGCGAAAAAAAGACTGAAAACCACTTATGGCAATTAGCAGAACAGCACACACCCAAAAAACGCAATGATGATTACACCCAAGCCATCATGGACTTGGGTGCCACCTGTTGCACACGAAGCAAACCAAAATGCGAAAGCTGCCCGCTGTCTCCTCGCTGCATAGCATTTGCAGAACAACGCCAAAGCGAATTACCAAAATCGAAACCTAAAAAAGCCATCCCGCAAAAAGAAACATGGCTCGCTCTAATTCAGCACGACCAAAAAATTCTGCTGGAAAAGCGCCCACCTACAGGCATCTGGGGCGGCTTATATAGCTTACCCGAATGTGATGCCGAACTAAGCTTTACAGAGGCTCTGTCGTCGATTGAAAACCGCTTCAAATTCAAACTTAATCTAGACGAAATGCATGACTCTGTTCATCACACCTTTAGCCATTTCAAACTAGAAATGAAACCCTTAAAACTGAGTTTAAAACAGCAGAAGGCGATTCAAGCAGGTGAAATACAAGAAGCCCCGAGGTTTCACTGGCAAGAGAAATCACAATTGCATACCATAGGTCTCCCCGCACCAATCGCAAAATATTTAAAGTCACTGGGTAGTTAACAGTTTCCCAACAACAGATTTTACAAACCTAACAGAGAGAACAATCATGAGCCGCACCGTATTCTGTCGAAAATATCAAAAAGAGTTAAAAGGCTTAGATAGACCCATGATGCCAAGCGAAGCCGGACAAGATATTTATAACAACATTTCAGAACAAGCTTGGAAAGAATGGCAAAAGCACCAAACCATGTTGATCAACGAAAAACAACTCAATATGATCAATGCACAAGACCGCGCATTCCTGAAAAGTCAGATGGAAAAGTTCTTTAATAATGAAGACTTTGAACAAGCAGAAGGCTATGTTCCGCCTTCACCAGAACCTGAAAAATAAATCGTATTTTTTTAAAAGAAGGTATTGACTCAAACATTCGAAACGGGTTTAATACGCCCCCGTTGCAGGCATACCGAGTCGCAACGAAGTTCGCAAGAACACGTGCCTATCAAGCACATAAAAAAATGATGTGCCCGGTTAGCTCAGTCGGTAGAGCAGAGGATTGAAAATCCTCGTGTCCCTGGTTCGATTCCGGGACCGGGCACCACTTATACGAAAAAGCCGATTATTGAAAAATAATCGGCTTTTTTATTGGCTGTTGTTTAAGTCACTATTCATGGGACTTTACAGATTTACTAATAGTTCTTTGATTACCCTCCCCTGGTTACCCTCACAAGACCGACTATCCATAGCTATTTCCACAAGGAATGCTAAACCCTATACTGAAGGGGCAAAATGCTGCTGATTTTGCACTGGAATATTTATAATCATTTTGTTTAAAGGACAGCCCATGACTAAAACAGCTGTAATCACCGGAGCCAACCGTGGTATTGGTTTGGCGTTAGCAGCCGAAATAAAGCAAAAAGGCTTTTATATTATTGGCATTTGCCGTGAATCGAGTGACGAGTTGCAAGCTCTGGCTTCACAAATAATTACTGGCATTGATGTAAGCGATCAAGCGTGTATCGAGCGGGCAGCTGCTGAGCTTAAAGGCGCGCAGGTTGATTTGTTAATCAACAATGCAGGCTTACTCGACGACAATATTCTTGGCAGCATTAATTTAGACAGCATTCGGGCAATGATGGAAATTAATGCCTATGCGCCGCTGAAAGTAACCGAGGCACTATTGCCAAACTTAGTATCTGGCAGCAAGGTGGCGCTCATTACTAGCCGCATGGGATCCATTGCAGATAACACATCCGGTGGGCGCTACGGCTATCGTGCATCAAAGGCGGCATTGAATGCCTTTGGAAAGTCTTTGGCGGTCGACCTTAAACCACGAGGCATTGCAGTGACGATTTTGCACCCTGGTTATGTTTCAACGCGTATGGTGGGCTATCGTGGCATGATTGAGCCGAATGAGTCGGCAAGCGGCCTAGTTAAGCGCATAGAAGACTTGAGCTTGGAAAATACTGGCTCATTCTGGCATTCAAATGGCGAAGTATTGCCTTGGTAGTTTTATCCCTATAACGTGACTCCTATTTTAGAAAAAGGTGACAGACCTGAATGGCGCTTACTTAAGGCAAATTAGTTAAATTAATAGGGTGCGCCATGCGCACCAAAAGGTATATCACCCAGCCCATGGTGCGCATGGCGCACCCTATAAGGTATTGAATATATTCTGCTTTGAAGCTAGATAGCCTAAAGTAAGTGCCATTCGTGACAGACCTATTTTGCTCATTACTATGTATGGATAGCAAAAATAGATCGGACATCATTTACTAAAGTAACTACCTTTCGGGCAAGACTCCAAACATTACATTTGTGAATTTGGTAGCTTTACCTTTGTATCTAATTTGATTATAAAGTCTCATTCCTAACCAGATAAACACTTTTTAGGAGACAAGCGCATTACGTATGCCTTGGATAAGAAATACATTGGGTGTAAGGTTATTCAGCACGAATAATCTGTTTAATAAAGATATATTTGAGCAGTGAAGCTCAGATTCACGATAAGGACATTACTTTGTTAAAAGTTCACGTATGGCCCCCTCACGGCAACCTCGTTGGTCACGCTTCATTATCATTCGGCACTAACTATGTTAGCTTTTGGCCTGAAGACGCAGCAGGAAAAAAAGACCTCAAAATAAAAAGAAGCCATCCTGGGGCTTTTATGAACGAGTTACATCAAGACATTCAATCAGAGGGTGGCCGTCAACCAATCACGGTTATCATACCTAAGGTCAACGAGGACAAGTTAGAGGATTTTATTCTTGCTTTACAGAAAAATATTCCTCGTTATCAGCTAGCAAAATTTAATTGCTCAAATGTCGTTGCAGATTGCCTTAAAGTTGCTTGTGAGAAAGAACCCAGCTTCAATCCTTCAGCGCATGATTACGGTAAATTCGGAAAAGTACTTGGCCGAGGAATATGGACGCCAAACGAAGTTTTACGTTATGCAAGAGAACTCTCATTGCCTTCAGGAATCTAATATGAACGTTATTTACAACAAGCACTATAACATCAATCTTGGATTGTTAAATTACTTGCACCCTTTCGATGGCACCAAATTTCAAACTATTTATGAAGGCGTCAAGGCAAACAAGAGTATCGTTTTTTTAGAACCTTCAGATTCTATAGAAATGGATACTGTGGATGAATTCCTCTCAAGCATCATGAGAAAGAAAATTAGAGATTCTTTTTTTATTTTCAAAGCACTAGAAGTACCCAAAATCCCCTTTGTCAGTTTCAATTTTCTAGACCGAAAAATTCTTAGCCCTATGCGATGGGGGGTGGCGGGTACTATTTTAGGCGCGACACAGGCGCTTAAAACGGGAGATATTTTCTGGAACCTTTCAGGTGGCTATCATCATGCGATGCCACAGAATATGGAAGGGTTTTGTATCTATAATGATATTGGTATCTGTTACCAACAGTCCCTTAAAAGCGGCTTGTTAACACCTGAAGATAAGATACTAATTATTGATACGGATGCTCACCATGGTAATGGCAATGCCTACACCTTCATGGAAAATAAACAGGTTACTATTCTGGATGTTTATAATGCAGGCATCTACCCTACTTCCGGCTACTCGCGAGAACGTGTTGATATTCCAGTTCCGTTAATGCCCGGTACTGAAGGGCAAACCTACCTAAAGCAATACAGCGAAGCGCTGGACAAATTAGCAGATAATTATCGCATGGCCTTTGTTGTGGCCGGCACAGACACCTTATTGAGTGATAAATTAGGCGGTTTATGTCTTAGTGTTGAGGATATTGCTGAACGGGAAAAACTGACTATCCAGGCGCTTCGAAAGCGTAATATTCCTAGCGTTATTCTGGGCGGCGGCGGTTATTCTAAGGAAAGTGCTATAAGTGTTATTCATGCGATTACCGAGTGCAGTAAGGTCGAACTTGCTTAGAAGATTTTTTATCCGTTCAGGAATTAAACGGGTCAAAGCCGAATCGCACTAAGTTAAGCCTTTTTACCAAACTTTTTTCCTCTATTTTCAATCTCTTTCATCTCATACCTAGGTTTAGTTAAACCCTGGTTGGCTTGGGCCTTCGATTGACGACTCTTGGCTCTTTTCTTCCTGGCCTCTTAGGAACAATGTAGCCAATTATCGACTCAAAAAGGAGACTAATAAGTCGAATGATCTCACTTTTCCCTAGCCATGCTTGGTTTAAGCTTGGCTCCCATTGCCTCACTGCTTGTACACAGCCTTTGAAACTGATTCGGCTAGGTTTTGTCTCTTTACCGATGATGTCCTAACGGTTCAATAATCTCAAGATATAAATCCTTTTCTCCCGACATTAATTCCCAAAAGCGCTGTCCGCATAACTTAAGGTATTCTCCTTTATCAGGAGTGTCGTCTTTTCCATAACAGCAGCCATTAACTGCAACGACATTTTGCTTCTGAGCATTTGTGCCTAGTATTCGTTTTGCTTTTCTAAAATGGTCTTTCATTTTAGAAATTTGGGAACTATTTCCCCAGTTCGGGCCTGACTTTATTGAAACAATATAACGAATATCACTTCGCTCAAACTCTAAATCAATCCCCTCCGCTGAAGATTTAATACCGCCACTCTCTTTTTGACAGACAAATATAGCTAACTCTTCTAAGAGACTACCAAAAATACCTTCTTCCTGAGAAGATAAATGTGCTTCAAGAATTGATTTCACAAGATCAGCGCTAGTATCAAAAGCCTTAACACGAAAGAGATAAGGGTTTTTACGCTTAAGAACATCTTTCAATTTTAATTTTAAGAGCCTAGCAAGGATTTTTTCATGATAAGTTTGGATACAAACTTCAATAAACTGCGACAGTTCAGTTTTGTCTATCATATAAATTTCTTTTAGTTTTGTTAGTTAATAGAACCTTTATCAGAAAAGTTTAACTCTTTATCTTAAGTAAACACGATGTCCAGTTAAGTTAAAAGGATATTTTTCACTGTTCTTGGTAAAGTAATTCATAGCATAGAAATAATGCATAAAAATGATTTTGAAAATTAAACTTATCGATAATATTTTAATCCCTTAAATAACTTGCTAATATAATTTTTCTCGGTCGTTTAGCTGTAGTCTGAGTAAAACTATTTAAAATAAGCTAAACGGGATTTATCAAATGGACTTTCACACAAAGCTTACTGCTGTTCTGACACTACTTTCTTTATCTTTTTTTTCTCACTCTGATACAAATCTTGTCTTTGAAAGTATTTCTGAATTAAATTCTGCAGTAGGAAGCTCTATTTCAGGAACTATTTCGAACAGTGACAACGTAACCATATTAATTAATGAGATAGTCATTCACGATAGCTACTCGAAAGAACCTCGACTGATTGAAATTACTTGTACCTTAAGCTCACATGACAATGAAGTTTCAACATTCAAAACAGTTCAGAAAGCTCTAATGGAGGTAGGTGAGAATAAATTAACAATTCCTGATTCTTTCAATGAGATAATAAGTTCAATCCCCTTAGCTAATATTGAAAGCATAAGTCTTGACTTTGAACTCAGACCGATAATTAGTAGTAATGTCGAATTATTTAACAATATTTCAGGACTCCTTCAAACTGCCCTTCCAAAATATGAACCGATAGAAATTCTAAGAAATATCTTTCCAACACCTAATGACTCCGCAGTGAAACCTGCCCATTTCAGTGCATCATTTAAAGTTCCAAATAACTTTTATCATTTTCTAAAACTAAAAGACAAGGTCAAGTCTTACCCAATTCTAGAACCAGATAAATCAATACCTCTTGCATTTTCGGATGATGAAGTAGTTTTACCTGATGGTATTGTTAAAAATTTAGGGAATATGATTATCGGTAGTGAATATTTTACTGACACAAACAAAGTAAGCGGATACATTAAAATAACTCCAACGAAGCTTTCACCAAATCAATTAAACAGCAAGCTGATTAATACTCTCTCAGACGCTTTTGATTATATAAACTCTCAAAAACCAAACAAGTTAGATCGTGCAGAAGAGCTAATAAGCGAAGCTGAAACAATGCTTGACGTATATTACCCTGGAGTAAGCGTACAACGCTCAAATGTTACAATGATGGTTCAGTTACTTAGATTGTTTAGCAATTATGAGACTATGGTTAACTACGAACTTTTTCCTCGCTTTGCAACTTGGGTTGAAAATGTTTCTGAGTCTGCTGCTTTATATCAAATTGATAATGCTTTCATAAAAGACTATTACGGTCATGGAAAAGCTGCCGTATTCTTTTTCCCGATATTAATGGATAATAAATTGGTTTCAAATAGTCTCTCAATGCAAAAGCGGCTTCATAATAGTATGAAAAATTTGGATCAATCAAAATATGGCTACTTATTTGATAAAGTTTCTCAAATAATCCCAAACACAGATATCGCTCAGCGCTAACTTACCAAACATGAGGTATCACAAATGAGAGTACTAATTTTCATTCTAGCTTTCACTTCTAATATTGCATTTGCGGACTGTTGGTATAACGGTGTTATCTACCCAACAGGTTCTCAAGTAAATGGTTTAACATGCAGCGTGGATGGTTCATGGAAAGGGTAATCTAATATAAATAGTGTGACCATTTTGTGTCCACCACAAAAATACCACCCAGTTACACCAAGGATTTCAAACGGTCGTAAGTTTTGAGAAAAAACCTTAAGAGCTTGATTTAATTAATTTTATAGGTACCACAACCAGATTGAAAATCCACGTATCCCTGGTTCGATTCCGGGACCGGGCACCACTTATACGAAAAAGCCGATTATTGAAAAATAATCGGCTTTTTTATTGTCGATCGTTTCAGTCTAGAAACACCTTGAATTAAATCACTTAAGAAGAACAACTATAGTGGGACACTCCACCAGCATTAAAAAATTCTTTAGGCTTGAGTTTATAATATTTCGCTTCGACCTCTTCAGACTGTTCAGCATAGGGTTGGCTAAACACGTCTTGTAGCTCTCGAACTAAGGAATAATCGCCCTTCATGGCCTGTTGATAGGCGGGTGCGACTAGCCATTCACGCCAGGTATATTTAGGGTTGGTTTGTTTCATTTTTTCCGAAACCGTTTTTAGCTCATCGTTATTTTGCGCGATAACTTGAGTTCGCCATTGGCTTAGCCATTCTTGCCATTCATCATTGAGTTGTTCAGCGTTTTCATCATAGAAGGCATTTTTTAGTGCTGAGATATGCACGGGTAAAGCCGATAACTCGCGGAAAAAGAGTGTGAAGTCTACCGTCGATCGCATCATTAATGACATCAGTGATTTAAACAATTCTGGCTGAAACTCAGGTAGGCCCAACTTAGCAGCCCAGACCTTGTCCACTTGCGCTTTCATCACGCCAGCAAAACTCTGTCGCACTTTATCTAGCTGTGCTAGCTGAACCTCATTTTCCTGTAGCAATGGTCGAAGCGCGCTCCAGAACATGTGAAAATTCGCTTCTGCTGCAAGCGGTTGGTTGAAGAACGAAAAGTGTTGGCCTCCGCCTGTCCAGGGCTGAAATTCTGGGTCAAATGCTTCGCAAAAACCGAAGGGGCCATAATCTAAGGTAAAGCCACCTGCGGCGCAGTTGTCGCTATTGAAGTTGCCTTGGCAATAACCGACGCGAAGCCAGTTAGCGACCAAAGCGGTTAAGCGATCTCGAAACTGCTTCGCTAATTCAACGAATTGATCGGGTAAAGCAAGGTCTTGGTCTATATCATTTTTGTATTCACGTGCGATCAAGTGCTCGACTATCATTTTTAATTCTTCAAAGGCAGCGGGGTGCGCATTATGTCGAACCCGGCGAGCAAATAACTCCAGCTGCCCGACACGTAAAAAAGAAGGGGCGACACGAGTCGAAATAGCGACGGGGTTATCGATCATGATATCTGGATCAGCGGAATACGAGCCTTCTGAGTACCACGGTCTAGCGACCTTCTCGGTCTTAGAGGTGTATAAAGTCAGCGAGCGAGAAGTCGGCACACCTAAGGCATGCATATAGTCTTGGGCAAGAAACTCACGCACGCTAGAGCGCAACACAGCACGGCCATCCGCCCCACGGCAATAAGGTGTTGGCCCGCCACCTTTTAACTGCATTTCCCAGCGCTGGCCATTTAATTCACCTTCGAATACTGAGACGGCACGACCATCGCCATAACCATTACCGGTGCGGAAGGGGCACTGCTGGGTATATTCGGTACCGTAAATCGATAATGCATAGCCAGTCGCCCAGCCAACTTTACGCATAGGGGGGTGCGCGGCCGATAAGTCTCCCGAAAAGACGCGAAGAAAAGATTCATCAAGAGCGAGTTCATCGCACAAACCAAGCTCTTCAAAAAAAACTCGGCTATGGCTGATATAGTCAGGCTGAGCAATGGGGGTGGGCGTGACAGGCACAAAGTGGCCTGAAAATACCTGACGAGGACGGTGATCATGACCATCTTCTCGGGCATCAGGGTCGGCATGTAAGCGATTCATCAAAGAATAATCAGCTAACTGGGCAAACTCATCGAATCGAGTCACTTTATTCGCTTTGTCAGATTGAGCATTAGGGTCGGTCATGATGAAGTTTTCTTTGTTCTGAGTAGGTTATAGATGTGTCGTATAGTCTTTAATATTCTCATCATAACCGTGAAATTCTTGGTACACAAAGTTATAACGAACAGCGTAACAGAAGAACCAGATTGCGATACAAGCTATCTCTTAGGTGATAACAATGACCTTGAGGGCATTTTTATTTCTGATGGCGGCGAATACGGGTCAATTAGCTTTAAACCAGAAGACACAACGCTTTATTTGTCGGATTCATTTTATCTAAAAAGGCGCGAAAGCGGACGAGTGACATCATCAGATAGAGCGCATCACGCCTAGCGTTCAGAAAAAGAATGCGCTAGCTGAGTTGTTCGCTTGAAGCTTTTAGTATTAGAATCACAGAGTTTAGTTCTGCGACTAATACCTTTAAATGACACCGGCGCAGCATTTACCCCACTCACTTCCAGCCTACACCACATTCGCATTATGAAAAGAGTAACAACGCCACCCTCATCCGTTATACTGCTTTTTTTATTCGCTGTCTTACTGTCCTCTAAAGCTCTCGCTAGCGACCTGAAACAGGAGACAACACTCCACCCTTTTCATGCCTGTGTATGGGACCCTTTAGGCAAAAACGGGCCGGGTGAACAGATTATGCGTGAAGCCAAAACAGTCGCTTTTCGTTGGGGAATCGATCTGAGCTTTTCAGTCTACAGTGATGAAAAAATTGCTATCAATGAATTCAAACTTGGCCGTTGTGATGGGGTGAATATGTTGGGTTTTCGTGCCCGTGAATTCAATACCCTTACAGGAAGCCTCGGTGCGATAGGCGCGATACCGAGCTATGAACATCTTGGCGTTATCATTAAATCGCTTAGTTCCCAGAAGGCAGCACCTCTTATGAGAGTCGGTGATTTTGAAGTGACCGGAATCGGTCCCGCTGGGGCAATATTTATGTTTACTCGGGATCGAAGCATTCTTCAACCAAAGGACTTCGCGGGCCTAAGAATGGCGGTATTGGATGACATTCCGGAATCGGCCTACCTGTCGGAAAAATATGGCATCACTCCGGTCAATTCGAGCATCTTTAACTCCTTCCTAAAATTTAACAATGGCAGCGTCGATTTAACGGCCGGCCCTGCCATCGTCTATGAACCATTTGAGCTTTACAAAGGCCTGGAGCCAAATGGCGGTATCTACTCTGAGCCCTTTCTCTATATCAGCATGCAGCTGGTCGCCCGTTGGCGTGCACTCCCTGAAGACATTCCTCAAAAAACACGCGAATATGTACTGTCACGATACAAAGAATTCGTCGATTTTCTGAAGAAACCTGAAGCCACAATTCCCGATAAATACTGGATAGATATTCCCCCCAACCTCTACGATTATTGGGAAGAAGACTTCCGTCAAAGTCGCTTGGATCTTGGAGAAATGGGAATTTACGATCAACGGACATTAAAGCTGATGCGAAAAGTTCGCTGTAAGTTAGATCCCCAAAAAGCAGAGTGCACAGCTGATATCAAAGAGTAATGCTGAAAATAATAAAAAGTAGACTCGGCAAGCTGATACCATGAGGTAGCAGCACCATAGTAATACTTGTTATTGTCTTTTTTCATCACTACGCTTCATCACCAATCAATCGTTATGCCATGTTGTCATCACTATGCTTGGTGATGTACTGCATTTCCTATGATCGACAAGGAGACTCAAGCCGATGCCCGCTCTTGAAACTGAAATAGCTTGCTTCATGAAAGGTTTAGAAAAACGAAATCCGCACGAACCTGAGTTCCATCAAGCTGTTGAAGAAGTCGCCCATTCAATCATGCCTTGGTACCTAGATCATGATGACTATAAGAAAAACCAAATTCTCGAACGCATGACCGAGCCCGACCGCATCATCACGTTCCGTGTTTCCTGGGAAACTGACGCTGGCGATATCCGTGCGAATCGCGCTTGGCGGGTTCAATTTAACCATGCTATTGGCCCCTACAAAGGTGGCTTGCGTTTTCATCCTTCCGTTTCACAAAGCATTCTTAAGTTTCTGGGCTTCGAGCAAGTTTTCAAAAACAGCTTAACCGGTTTGCCAATGGGCGGTGCCAAAGGCGGCTCCAACTTCAACCCGAAAGGCAAAAGTGATCGCGAAGTCATGCGTTTCTGTCAGTCCATGATGACAGAGCTTTATCGTCATATTGGCGAAGATATCGACATACCGGCTGGCGACATCGGGGTCGGCGCTCGCGAAATCAGTAATTTATTCGGCCAGTATATGCGGCTGCAAAACCGCTGGACGGGCGTGCTAACAGGCAAAGGCTGTTCGTTCGGCGGCAGTGCTGTCCGTACCGAGGCGACGGGCTATGGCTGTATTTACTTTTGCGAACATATGTTGAACGAGCATAATGAAGGCTTGGAAGATAAGGCTATTGCCATAAGTGGTAGTGGCAATGTCGCTCTTCATGCTGCCGAGAAAGCCATTCAAAAAGGCGCAAAAGTGATCACATTAAGCGATTCTGATGGCAGTATATATAGTAAAGACGGGCTATCAGAAGATCAGCTCGAATCGATCAAAGACTTGAAACAAAATCAACGTGGCCGTTTATCGGAGTTTGCTGAAAAAAATAAGCACATCGAGTTCCATGAAGGTTCGAGCCCGTGGAAGATAAAGTGTGACATTGCCATGCCATGCGCAACTCAAAATGAGTTACACAAAGACGATGCAAAAGCACTAATTGATCATGGTGTCATGGCGGTTTGTGAAGGCGCGAACATGCCCGTATCTGCCGATGCGGCTAAATTGTTCGCTGAGAACAAAATTCTACATGCACCCGGCAAAGCATCCAACGCGGGAGGCGTCGCAGTGAGTGGATTAGAGCTTAGCCAGAATGTTATTCGCACCAGCTGGTCTCACGATGAGGTCGATTCCCGCTTAAAAGATATTATGAAGGAGATACACTCACGTTGTGTCGAGCACGGCAAAAGCAACGATCGAGTCAATTATGTGAATGGTGCAAATATCGCCGGTTTTAAAAAAGTCGCCGATGCAATGTTGGCTTATGGTGTGTATTAGCTTAGTTCCAAGACAACCCAGAGATTTTACGACGGTAGCATCCTGATGATTCATTCCATTTCGTCCTAAAATGACGCTTTCTAAGTCACAGCAGTTCTTTGACCAAGCGTAAGCACAGGCATATGCTATTTAGATGAAAACAATAAAAAGGAGGTGCCTATTATGTCTATTGCCCCTAGAGTTGAAGCACATTTATCAAAGGCTGGCATATATTACGATCTGGTGGAACACTCAGAGAGTTCAAGTAGTCTTGGTTCAGTTCAATCCGCTAACATTCCTGGCAGCCAAATGGCCAAAGCCGTTGTGACGCACGATGGTAATGCGTATCGGCTTTGTGTTATTCCTGCCAATCACAAATTAATGATTCCTTGGCTTAATGATCACATGCACGGTAAATTTCGTCTGGTACCTGAATCGGAATTAAAACAGATTTTTGATGACTGCGAATTTGGTGCCGTTCCTGCTTTAGGACAGGTTTATGGTCTACCGGTTATTTTCGATCAAAGCTTAATGCAGGTGCAAGATATTTACTTTGAGAGTGGTGATCACAAAAACCTAGTTCATGTTGACCATGGCGCATTTATGGAACTCATGGGCTTGCAGGAAAGTGATGTTATCAGCTATCCATCTGATGGTTCTGAAAGCAATTCCTATCTGACCCACTAGCTAAAGTGATTAAAAATTTGGTGACGGTAGTATTATCTGGGCTTGTATAATTAAATTTGCTTGTGTCCTTGGATCCGCTCTGGGGCCAAGTACCGCTAATGCAAAAAAGCCGATTATTGAAAATATAATCGGCTTTT
This sequence comes from Oleiphilus sp., assembly GCA_048058835.1. GTDB lineage: Bacteria > Pseudomonadota > Gammaproteobacteria > Pseudomonadales > Oleiphilaceae > PZPK01. The sequence continues at coordinate 37,089 of JBLLNS010000006.1, read as the reverse complement.
TTAATTGTTGCTGTTATTTGGCCACGCTCATTTGTCACTCAACGTGTCATCAAACATATTCAAGCGCTTCGGCTTTGCCCCAAAAGACGCGATACGAAAAAATGGTGTAAGCAAGAATAGTCGGTACGACAAATGCGGCGCCATAGAATAAAAATGCTAAGGACTCATCAGCACTGGCGGCTTGCCATATGGTCAATTGATTTGGCACCACATAAGGGTAGTAACTGAACCCTAAACCTATAAAACACATAAGGAAAATCGATACAGCGCTGAAAAAGGGTAACCAGCAAGCACCGTCATTGTCGAAAGGCATATGTTTTAACATCCGATCGTTGATAATAAACAGCACCACACAGATCAGGGGCACCGGTAGTAATAATATACCTAAAGGTTGCGCTAACCATTTAGCATAGATGCTGGGATATAAGGTAATATTCACAACACAGATGCTGATCGTGCCTAATGCCATTAACCAGCCACTGCGGCGAGCCCACCAGATAGAGCGAATCTGCAACTCGCCTTCTGTTTTCATGATTAGCCATGACGCTCCAATGAAGGCATACGCTGCCGCGACACTAAACGCACTGAGCATGGAAAAACTGTAAGCAAACACTGAATCGTCAAAACCAGTGGTAAACCGCCCTAACATATAACCTTGCGACAATGCAGCCACAATAGACCCAGCTTTAAAACTCCAATCCCATAAGCGTTTTCGGTGTGGAATCGCTTTGGCTCGAAAGTCGAAGGACACGCCCCGTAAAATCAAGCCAATCAGCATGATGGCGCTCGGTATATAAAGCTCCCTTAGAATAATGTTATGCGCTACGGGAAAGGCGATTAATAGCAAACCTACCGCAAGCACAAGCCAAGTTTCATTGGCATCCCAAAATGGCCCAATTGACGCAATCATCCTATCTCGCTGCGCCTCTGAATGACGCGGTAGGAGCATTCCCACACCTAAATCATAACCATCCAAAATAGCATATAGGATCACCGCTAAGCCTAGCATTAGAAAAAATGCCATGGGCAACCAAGAGGTTTCTGCAACAAGCTCTGTTATTACTGGGTTCATCATTTTCTCCTTATTAACCTGTCACAACGGATGGCGAAATGACTGTTGGATCCTGTTTAGCTTGATCGCCCAAATCCTTCTTTCCTGTAAGATACTTGTCATCTTCTTCGATCAGGACAGCTTTTTCAGCCATGTATTTTAAGGTTTTAATATAAGCAATCAGCAACGCACCATAAACAATGAGATAAGCGGCCAATGAAAAGGCGACATTCTCGGCTGGTAGACTGGTAACCGCATCTTTCGTTCTCAATATGCCACTCACCAAAAATGGCTGCCGCCCTATTTCCGTCACATACCACCCGGCTAAAGTCGCGACCCAACCACTAAAAGTCATCACAACTAAACACCTCAAATACGTTTTGGAAAAAGCTTTCTTCCTGACTAGTTGCCATACGCCAAACCAAGCGCAAACCAACATTAACAAGCCAATGCCGACCATAATTCGAAAGGAAAAGAACACAGGTGCCACGGGCGGGTGTGCATTTTCGAAGTCATTCAAACCAAGGAGTTCGCCTTCTCTGTCATGCGTTAGAATCAAACTGGCTAACTTTGGTACGGCTATTTCAAAGTGATTACGACGAGACTCTTCATCCGGAAGCGCAAATAACAAAAGCGGTGCACCTTGTTGTGTTTCCCATATCCCTTCCATGGCAGCAATTTTTTGTGGTTGATGCTTTAGGGTATTCAAGCCATGCAAGTCGCCCACGAATATTTGCAGAGGCATCAGTACCGCAGCCAACACTAAGGCTGTTTTTAAAGCGACAAAAGGGGCTTTTTTATTGTCCCCTCTCAGCAGTCGATAAGCCGACACGCCGGCGACTAAGAAAGCAGCAGTCAGACCAGACGCTAACAAAACATGGCTTAAACGATAAGGCATGGAAGGATTAAAGATAATGGCAAACCAGTCTAAAGGAAAAGCAACCCCTTCTCGCATTTCAAAGCCTTGCGGAGTCTGCATCCAAGAATTTAGCGCAATAATCCAAAATGCAGAAATCGAAGTGCCAATGGCAACAAGCGCAGTCGCCAAGGTATGGACCCACCCAGGCACCCGTTTAATACCAAACAACATAATGCCCAGAAAGGTTGCCTCTAAGAAAAAAGCCGTTAGCACTTCATAGCCCAATAAGGGCCCAGCTATGTTGCCGACAGTTTCCATAAAACCAGGCCAGTTCGTGCCAAACTGAAACGACATGGTAATACCGCTGACAACACCCAAAGCAAAACTAAGCGCGAATATCTTCACCCAGAAACGATAAGCACGCATCCAGACAGGCTCGCCAGAAAGCTGATAACGCAATTTGAAATAAAATAATAGCCAACACAGTGCAATCGTGATGGAGGGAAACAGAATATGAAAACTAATATTGGTGGCAAACTGAATGCGTGATAACGCCAGCGTATTCACCAAGGCAGTTTCGAGTATGGCGGGATCTGACATAACAACCTCTCTATTCGTAAAAAAAATTGGGTTACGATTCGTGGTTATTTTTATTGTGAGTCATCGTGGGGGCAGGACTTTTCAGGCCCCAGTAAATTATTTCTTTAGCATTTTGGTCACACCTGCACCCATTTTCATCAGGCTGCGTAGGCTATCTGGTTTGACCTTCTGAAGATCAATCGACCATTGGGTCACCATTTCCAATAGCTCTAATATTTCGGTCATACGACTTTCAGCATAACGCTGTTGTTCATCGGTGTTATCGCTGCGGCTATCTAATAGTAAGTCTCTTAACACCGACAAGGTGGGTTCAATTTCGCGTTTACGGCGCTCTTCAAAAATCGCACGAGCCATTGCCCAAACACTATCCAGCGCGCTGTAGTAATCTTTTCGATCACCCGGTTTATGCTGAACATGAACCAGCCGCCAGGACTGCAACTCTTTAATTCCCATGCTGACGTTGCCTCGGGAAATGGCTAAGGCTTCGGCAATTTGGTCGGCATATAAAGGGTCTTTGCTAACCACAAGCAAGGCATATATTTGTCCAACGGTTCGATTCACGCCCCACCGACTTCCCATTTCACCAAAGTGGAAAACGAATTTTTGCTGCTTCTCGCTAATCTGCATAACAACCTTTTAAACTTTCAATATTTTCTGAAAGTATAGAACACACATAAATCTAGCACAATCGTTAAATGCGTTTGATACCAAAGATAGGCAAATTTCTTTCACGTTGGCTAAGCCGTATATGGCGACAGGGCAGACACTCAGGTCTGCCCCTACGGGGAGTGTATTTTTATGATTGGCGCAGGCTGGTTTGTGTCGGTGAACGCGCTCATCGTCATCCCATCGTTTGATCAATTCACATTGATAGGGGTGCCAAAAAAAGTGACAAACTTGCACCGAAGCACTTAAAAGCCCTTAGCTTTTTTTGAATCTAGGTTTTGAAACTAGAGTTTGTCTGCTTCGGCTAAAAATTGTTTGGGTGACATGCCAGTCCAACGTCGAAATGCTTTATAGAAACTACTGGTATCTTTGAATCCCAACTGCAAACTCAGGGAACTAATACTAAGGTTTGCTTGTCTCAGTAAACTAAACGCCAGCTTCTTTCTTGTCGTATCATAAATGGTTTTGAAGTCAGTACCATCCTGTTTAAGTTGACGGTAAAGCGTTTGACGGCTCTTCGCTAAGGCGGTGGAAACCTGCTCTATATTAATCTCTCGCCCTTGAGTCATCTCGTTATGAATCAGCAACGCCACTTTTTCAGCCACGCTTGCCCTGTCAGACAGTTCAGTCAGTACTTGCTTTGCTTTTTCTGCCATGAGGTTTTTTAGTAGCTGATTACTGCTAATGACAGCTAGGTTAAGCAGCTCTTTGTCAAAAGTCAGACTGTTCGATTCTGCCTCAAAGTAGACCTGCTCTCCAAAGATAGGGATAAATAAATCTGCGTAATCGGGTTCAGAAAAATGAAACGTGACGCGCCTTAAAGGGAAAGCCTGTCCACACAAGGCTTTCGCCCAAGTAACCATAGCAGCCATACTGCGCTCCACTGCACTGATTGGATAGCCTTGGGTATTTCTGTGTTCCAGGACCAGCGTGACTTGCGAACCTTTCTCAGCTATCTGCCAAGCTTCTGATGGGTTCATTAATTCGATATTTTTAATAAAAATATCGAATGCTTCTCCCAGAGTATTTGCTTGGCTTACCCAGCTTGCCAAAATCCCTTTAGAGTCAGCTTCAATAGTTTGACCAATTGCCAAACCTATTCCGGGCGATATTTTTTGTTCATCAAGTAATGACCATAGCTTGATCAACGTCGACTCAGGAACACGGACATCTGCTTGAGTTAAGGTCTCAGGTTCGAGTTCTATCGTTTCAGGAAGAACCGACAATCTCTGACAGGCCTGATAAACATCTCGAACAGCTGCGCTAGAAACGGTATTTTTAGAGGGTTTAAAAATCATAGATGTTACCGCGAGACAAAAAGCTGTTACCACACGCCCTATTGTAGAAAATTATTCTATCTTAAGCTGATTTTTTTGAATGACCAAGGTGTTATCTATGAAAAAAACAATATGTGCTAGCCTGCTTTTTGCATTGTCATTGCTAACGGCATGCGACGGACAGCTTGATGCAAAATGGATCGAAAAAAAGTATGCCAATGAGGCGTCTCGCTTCATGATGCTAGAGGGTAACCGCATTCACTATCGGGATGAAGGTGTCGGCGATGTCATTGTATTAATTCATGGCACGGCATCGTCATTGCACACGTGGGACCAATGGGCGGAAAGCTTAACAACGAAATATCGTGTTATCAGGATGGATCTGACTGGGTTCGGCTTGACTGGACCCGACCATTCAAACCGATACGAAGTCAGTGATGACGTGGCGTTTTTGAATGCTTTTTTGGGTAAGTTGGAGATCGAAGAGGCTCACTTGGTTGGAAGCTCTCTTGGCGGGCGCATTGCCTGGCAGTATGCATTAATGCATTCAGAAAAGGTGCAAACACTAACCCTGATCAATGCGCTCGGCTACCCACAAGAAAAATGGCCCCCACCCATCGAAATGGCGCAATGGCCAGTAGTTGATGAAATGATGAAACGATACTCACCCAGATTTATGTATGACATTGGCTTAAAGGATGTGTACTACGATGAATCCTTGGTGAATGATTCATTAGTGGATCGTTACTTTGAGCTATCTCGCTATCCAGGCAATTTGGCGGCCTTTCCAGCCCGAGTAAAAGCGCGCTTGGACAAGGATTCAGGTCTTATTAAACAGATTCAGCTACCCACTTTAATATTGTGGGGCGAGGAAGACTTATATTTTCCTGCCGAAAACGCCTACCGTTTTGATAGAGACATCGCTGATAGCTATTTAATTGTTTATCCCTATATTGGGCATTTACCCATGGAAGAAACCCCCGAAAAATCAGTCAACGACTTCATCGCGTTTCTTGAGCGTAAAGGAACTTGATCGTAAAGCAATTAGTGAGTCATCAAACACTTTGAAAAGTGAGAAGAGCATCAGCAGCCTATAAAGTTCGTGTTGATAGGCTCAAGTGTTGCGCACACCCCATCTACAGTTGAGTAGTTCTAGTTCTACCAAAAGAGATCGGTGACTAAAGGTAATCTTTTACGTTCATCACCGGTCTTTTTTTTCATACAAGCTCTTTTTAACAGACTTTACGTTCCAATCTAGCTACTTCATGTTAAAGACATTACAGGCCTTCACTCTGTCGCGACAGACTCTTACATAAACGATATTGAGACCTAGGTACTTCACTTTTAAACTAATTTTTCATCTAGTCATAAATCCGAAAAAAATTTCCAGATATTGTTTTGCACGCTGTATTTGAAAACGACTATCAACAAATGGAAACGCCATGAAGATAAAAACACTATTCTTAGTCAGCAGTTTATCCGCACTCATCTCGCCAGCACTCCTCGCTAATGTTCATTTCACAAAAGCTGGGTACAGTATCGGTACTATTCATGATGAATATGTTGAGTTTTTTGATAAAGAGAATGATCAGTTCCTGGATGCGCTGACTTATAGTCGATCAAACGTCAATATCTTTGAAGGCAACACAACTAGCTTTACCCATTCTTCACTAGAAGGGTTCAACAGCAGTGGGTTCAATACGAGCGAATACATCAGTGTCGCAGATATGAATAATGATGGTTTTCAGGATCTAATCACCTACCCATTTCGCATACTCATTAATAACCATCAGGGCCACTTTCCCAGCATTCCGTCACCGCACCCTTTTACCCAAAACGGTGACTTTTTCAAGATTCAGACAACGGATCTCGACCAAAATGGCTCACCCGACCTGTTCTTAACTAGCGCTAATCGCGCGAATGCTTCGTTCAACGGCTCAACGCATTTATTAATGAATGTAAGGTATGATCCAACTCAGCCAAACCAAGGTTATTTCAGCTACGAAAACGTCATTTCTTTTAACCAGAATGTGCCCCCTTTATTGGGCAATATTACCAATATGAAGCCCAATGGTGTCGTGACCGGCGATGTAAATAATGACGGTATGCCCGATGTCATCTTCTTAAACTCATCCAGAGGGACAGCATCGACCTCTTACAGCAGCTTAACTCTAAACAACGGTTCAGGCACGTTGATCTATCAACAAGCATTAAGCGATGCTGAAGACATTGCCTTGGGCGATCTAGACAATGACGGTGATTTAGATGCTTTCCTCGCCAGAAGCGGCAACCAAGCGGATGAAGTCTGGTTTAATAATGGCCAAGGCGTCTTTACCTTATCTGGTCAAGCGCTTGGCGCTGATAACAGCATGAATACCGCCATGGCAGACTTGGATGGTGACGGCGATCTGGATGTAGTCACGACCAATCATAATGCTAGCTACGCAAGTTCCCATAAGGTTTGGCTGAATGATGGTGATGGCCAGTTTACCCAAAGCTCGTTTACCTTCGGCGCCGGACAAAAAACCGATAGCTTTAAACTCGTTGATGTCGATAAAGATGGTGATATCGATATCGTGACATTGGGTGGCAAAGCACAGCATCCCCAAAACAGTTCAATCTATTTAGCCAATAATGAAGTCTGGCTCAACCAGCTTATCTCTAATACCGCATCCTCTGATCCATCTGAAGGGATTGCACTATGTACCAACAACCCAAACGACTACGGTTTATTTAATGAAAGCCAACTGGATCAAGCAATCGGCTTAGCATTTTCAGAAGGTGAATCGGCTTGTCAGGCAGATCCGAACTATTACGGATTATTTGATCAAGCAAGCTTGGATAACGAATTATTGATCGCTACCCAGCAGGGCGAGCAAAACTGCAAAGACTCACCCTCAAGTTGCAATCTCTTTGATCAGAGTAGTATTGACCAAGCTTTACTATTAGGTTTGCAAGAAGGTCGTGATGAAGGGTTGAGCGCAGGTAAGCAATTCTGTCAAAGTTTCCCCGCCAGCTGCGGTCTCTATAATCAAGTTCAATTCGTTCAAGCGGAAGAAAATGCCTTCTCAGCGGGCTATGAAAGCGGACTGGCAGAGAGCAGACAGGCCTGCATCGATGACCCGAACAGTTGTAATCTTTACGATCGTGATGACGTTATTCAAGCTGCCGCTAATAGCTTCGTGACAGGTTATAATAATGGAAAGCGCTGGTGCACAATGGACCCTTCACGCTGCGACTTATTCAATCAAGCGGATTTAACTCAGGCAGAAAACACCCTACTTGATCAGCTCATCGCTTCGTTATCAGAAGACAACCTTAAACAAATTTGTCAGCAAAATCCGCTTTCTAAGTTGTGCAAAGGCTTCGAGTTCAAAGTGAAAGATCTGATTAAAATGATTAGCAAGGAGCTGCCAAAAGACCTGCATAAATCAGTCTGCAAACAATACTCTGAGTCAATACTTTGCGACAAACCAAAAAAAGAAACGACCACTTCGGTTTCGGAAGTAATTAATGACGTGGTCAATGTCATACCAGAAAATGACTTAGTAGCCGTTTGTGAAAACCAACCCGAGGCATTAATTTGCCAAGGAAACAATAATTGAAGTGAACGTGTTATTCACCTCATGATCGATAGGAGGAAAACCAGAGGCATGACCTAAGTGTCTGCACTGACTACCCAGCATTTAAATCTTGCTTTTACATTGCCTCGGGCGAACACATAGGTTCGCCCCTACGTAGAAAATGACATGCATCTATTTTCGTTAAACTAAATACATTCCGATACTCATTTAAGTCGCCATTTCATATAGTCTGTTTTATTTTCTAATTGATTGTCTTCGCATATTCCTATAAAACGCTCCCTAAATATCGTCATGTAGTATTCATTAAGTTACTTAAGGAGTAAGGCAATGAAAGAAGGTTTAAAACATCATATTGTTATCGTCGGTGGTGGCGCAGGAGGATTGGAACTCGCGACCTCCTTGGGTCGAAAATTAGGCAAAAAGAAACGCGCAAAGATCACCCTGATTGACGCTTCCCTAACACACATCTGGAAACCTCTTCTTCATGAAGTAGCGGCAGGCTCCCTAGACTCGGGCGCTAACGAAATAAACTTTCGGGCACATGCCAAGCGTTCGCATTTCAACTTTCAATTGGGCACGATGAAAGGTTTGAATAGAGCCAGCAAAACCATCAGCGTTGCTGCCATTACCGATGAAACTGGCGATTTAATTGTCAATGAAAGGGAGATTCCTTATGACAGTTTGGTCATCGCGGTGGGTTCGAATACCAATGATTTTGGCACGCCGGGTGCTGCTGAACATTGCCGTTTTCTGGACACACATGACCAAGCCAAACGCTTCCACAATATTTTATTGAACGCTTTCTTGAAGGCCGAATTCCAGTCCGAAAATAACGAATCGCACAGCCTGAATATCGCCATTATCGGTGCCGGTGCAACAGGAGTTGAGTTAGCTGCAGAGTTGCATTTTTCAGCAAAGGAATTACCCAACTATGGTTTGAGTAATTTAAAGAAGGGTGATATCCAGATTCATCTGATCGAAGCAGCGCCAACTATTTTGCCCGCCTTGCCCAAATACTTATCGGATGCGGCGACACTTGAACTAGACGCCTTGGGTATTCAAATTAAAACCGGCCAACGTGTCACCAGCATTTCGCAAGACAGCATTTCATTTGAGAATGGTGAGACGCTAAAAAGTTCTCTGAGCGTCTGGGCGGCTGGGATAAAAGCACCGACATTTTTAGCTGACCTAGATGGGTTGGAACACAACAGGATCAATCAGCTTTGTGTCACGGAAACACTACAAACGACGGAAGACCCTAATATCTTTGCCATTGGCGACTGTGCCAGCTGCCCCCGCCCGGGTCACGCGCAAAGCGTGCCACCCAGAGCACAAGCGGCGCATCAGCAAGCGAGTTTATTATCGAAGTCACTCAAAGGGATATTGGCTGGCGAAGCGCCGCTCACCTTCAGCTACCGGGATTATGGGTCATTTATTTCATTTAGCCGCTATAGTGCGGTAGGTAACCTAATGGGAAGACTGGCGGGTAAAAACTTAATGATCGAAGGACGCTTGGCTAGATTATTCTATATCTCGCTTTATCGCATGCACCAAATAGCCCTTTTCGGTTTTACCCGAACGGGTTTAATTTGGTTAAATGACATGTTCACCAAAGCATTACGGACAAAGCTAAAGCTTCATTAAATAACAACGGGGGCAACTTTGCCCCCGTTTTCAATACCTGTCATTAGCGGCTAATTGGTATAAAAATCACCAAAATTTTTACGCATGAAATGCGTCAGGTTGAGTGAACCATTGGCAAACTCGATGCCGATGATATTTGCACCAAAAGTTCTCCGCTTGATCCAACGTACCACACCTTCAAGTTCACCAATTTCTTTATCCGGTGATTTCAGCTTCACCTGCTCACCAATTTCCATCACGACTGGACTATAAATTTTCACGCCATTTTTAGATAAGTTTTTAGTACTGATCATAGCTTGCTCTGAGCCTTTCAACAGTTTCATGGGGATGGCTTTTTCTAAACGAGGGTTTTCGCGCATACCCTGTAATAACTGTTTTCTGACCGTACTTTTCACAACAAAAGAAATAATACTGCCTAAGAAGAAGCCTTTAAGAAAACCGACTAAGCCGACCCAAAGCATTTTCTGTTCGTTCGCCATCAAAAAAACGCTGAATGAACTCATGTCTGTCTCTTCCCAGCGAAATGCTGAAGAGATACTGATCTGCCATATCATCAATACCAAACCATAATTCACGCCATACTTTATCGCCGATAACTTCAAACTCTTTTTATCGCAATTAGTGGAAGCCAGAGAGGCTAAAACCACAAAGGTTAACGAAGCAAATGAAGACACTAAGATCAAACGTGCTGGGGAAAGGTTTTGAACTGCTTGGCTAAGATCTCTGGCGAAAGCAAAAAACACAAAGGACACCAGCGTTGCCACAATAAAGGTCACTAAATAATTAAAGGGGCGCTTATCGCTTGATTTGAGAAACACATAATCTGCCACGATGGCGATGATCAATGCCAGAAACATTGACACTGCTCCACCCGAGCTCCATTGGAAGAGTTTCTCGTTGGTAAAGTAATCCATCGGACTTCGATGGTCGATAATCGTTAACATGCTATAACTGGATAAAAATGCCACTGCTGCGATAGGGACAATACAGAGCGCCACAGCATCACGTAGTCGTGTGGTCACTACATCATTTTGTTTAATCGAAAATCCATAATGGTGAAACACCGTGTACTGTCGACTTTTCTGGGTATAGTTTCGGACAATTTGTTTACAAATACTTTCTATATAACTCTGCGAGAGCCGGTCCAATTCTTCTTTCAAACTTAAGCCCGCTAAACTGGCGGTCTCATCTTCTTGTTTAATACTGACAAGAACGGCTAACTCTTTAAGGCGAGCATAATGTTTTTCTATGGCCTTTCGGCTGACAAGCTCACAATCTTTTCTGACAATTAGATGCAGTGATAGGCATTTTATAAATTGCCATTTCAAGGTATCTGCCGCCTTTTCAGCGTCTAAATTCTGAAAAGCGCTATCCATTTCAACTTGCTGGCTATCTCTTCCTTCCAGCAGTTTTTTTACCTCGCTTCTGGTTTCTTGACGATACACAGCACTTGGTTCATAACAGTTCGCCGTGATGATGCTTTGCCTAAGCTGTTGAACATAATTTGGAATCAAGGCCCAAGCATGCAGTTTATCCCTCAATTCCTGATCATACTTCGAGAAGAAGCGATGCGAAAAAGCCGCCACCACTACAATCGCACTGATCATGAATGACCTATGGTTTAATGCCGCCGCGGTTAACTGTTCAACACTGGCACCCAACACACTACTGAGCAAGGTGAGTAATTCTGGAGTATTGTAAAAGGCGAAAGCAATTAAGGTGTAAAAAAATACGTATAAAAGACAAGCCGATCCGTACCTAACCTTGTCGATATAGTCACTCGGTTTATCCGAATATAGCTCCTTTTTCTCTTCTGGCCAGGTATTAAACTTTGAGCCGAAAAAAAACAGTAAGATCAATAACGCGATAACAAAATCCATAATTATTTGGCTTTCCATTTCTCTCTCCAGACCATTTTTTATTGTGTAAGAAGTAAGGTGTTATTCATGAATACCTTACCGCTTTGTCAACCAAGCTTTGGCCGGTTATGCGCCTCATTGGTTTCATCATCAAACCACTTAAAATAGCTTTCTGCGCACGCCGCCCCTGATTTTTTCAACGCCATTTTTTTTGCATCTGCGATACTGAAGTCTGTGGCACCCACGCCTTGGGTGTCGATATAGATGGTTCTATGCCAGTCATCACTATGTAAATGCTGGTTTCCTTGGCTTTCAATCACCGTGGTAATTAAGGCTTTTGCATAATCAAAGAAACCATCAATTTTTACTTGTGGCGGCTCAGAACCATCCCGAAAAATGGCGATCTCCTGTTTGCTGTCTAGACGAAAACCAAGCGTTTCTTTGTTATAACAATAGGGGCTGGATTTAGGGTGGGTTTGCAGGAATCTGGCGTTTTCATCGGCATAATATTCACTGGGTTTGGTATTTAATTCGGAGACCTCTTCATTAAGGTACTTTTCCCGGTCAAACAGCTTTACGGGATAATTGTTCAGCACGCCACCATCGACATAGATGTCTTGGCGAACATTTCTATACGCGGTGAAAAACAAGGGAATCGACATAGAAATTCTAACAGCGTCGGCGATACGCATTGTCGGTGTATGTTCGTTTGAAAAAATCTCGCCGAAGCGTGTGGAGAGATTGGTACCGTAGATATATAACTCTGGCCGGCCGGCGACGACCAAGTCTTTGAAGGTAGTGAAAGGGTTACCGGTTTTTTTTGCGATTCGTTTACTAATCCATTCATGAAAGTAGTCTCCTTTGTACCAACCAAACTCATTGATCAGTCTTGAGGTGTCGCGAGCTACGCCCCAGCTATCATCAAGAAAGTTATTGAAGTCGAGCTTCTTAAGAATCGCCAATGTTTCTTTATTTGTGTAACCCAAAGCAAACAGTACTGCGTTTATGGCTCCCGCCGAGGTACCGCCGACTCGCTTTATCTCGGTCAGAATCTGCTTCTTTTCTAACACTTCCATGGCGCCAACGTAAGCAACGCCTTTCACACCGCCACCTTCAAACACCAAGTTTTTAAAATGATAGGCCATGGCAACCTCCTTAATGACTTTAGCTGGCATATGAACCAACTGGTATTGCATTAATTTGAAAGCAAAATAAACAGCCAAATGAAATCGCCGAGACAGCGGAAAACAATTAAGTCGTCGAACAACACTAATCTCAAGCAAGTTCAGATGAACCCACTTTGCGTCAGAAATTAATACTTGTCGTCTTTTCGATAGGTTACCAGGAGAGGTACAAATCCCTGTACTGAGGCACTGCGTTACAGCTTATCTGATCAAGATTAGTACAATATTAGATCAATTTAGTGTATTTACCAAAATATCGTTAAAATTTCCTGCGCCATATTATGCCTTATGACTCCCTTTCAAGGATAAGATTGTTTAATGTGTTGCTAACGATATAACAAGTTAAGTTCTCAACTGATTATTACTTTTTGATCCAGAGCATTATGAACAAATCTCTTTCCAGCCTTATCCAGAGCACGACCCACGCGAAACACCTTGAAAAAACTGAAGTCATTCAGACGCTTTGGAGCGGCTATGGCGAGATCAGTCGTTATCAACTTCACGACCACGCACGTAAAAGCCTCGTCGTAAAGCATGTAAAACTTCCTGACGAGCATGCTCACCCACTCGGTTGGCATAGCGATTTATCTCACCGGCGAAAAGTTTACTCTTACCAAGTTGAAAGCACATGGTATCGAGAATACAGCCAATCTTGCAGCGCTGCTTGTCGTGTACCTGAATTCTTGGCAGAAAAGCAGTCAGATGGCGAAACACTTATCCTCATGGAGGATCTGCATGCCAGTGGTTTTAGCATCACAACAAAACACGCGAGTATGACTCAGATGCTCGCTTGCCTTCGATGGCTGGCGAATTTCCATGCGACCTTCCTGGGCTCACCAAGCGACGGACTTTGGGAAGTGGGCACCTATTGGCATTTAGCAACACGGCCCGATGAGCTGGCAGCGTTGACAGATAATGAGTTGAAAGCGGCCGCCAAGCAGATTGACCAAGTGTTGCAGGACTGCCCGTATCAAACATTGGTTCATGGCGATGCTAAACTCGCCAACTTTTGTTTTTCTCCATATTCCGATGAGGTAGCCGCGGTCGATTTTCAATATGTCGGCGGAGGTTGCGGCATGAAGGATGTCGCCTATTTTATCGGTAGTTGTTTAGATGAAGATGCCTGTCAGCGCTATGAAAAAGCGCTGCTGGATCATTATTTTTCGGCACTCAAACTCGCACTCTTATCGAAAAATAAAGCCATGAATACCGACAAGATAGAAGCCTCTTGGCGGCAGTTATATCCGTTTGCTTGGACAGATTTTCACCGCTTTGTGAAAGGCTGGAATCCCGGTCACTGGAAAATTCATGGATATAGCGAAGGCTTAGCAAAACAGGTTGTGGACTCCCTAAAAAATGGCACATTAGCCAAAGAAGAGGCAACACGATGAGTTTTTCTGAGCTTCAGTTACGTGATCTATGCCTGGTTGCTGAAACAGCAGCTAAAGCAGCCGGGAAGCTGATCAATAGCTATCACCAACGTGAGGTCGTTGTTCAAACAAAGCAAGGCGGAAACACTAAAGCGTCCCAAGTCGTTACCGAAGTCGACCTAGCATGCCAAAGTTTGATCCTGAGTCACTTGGCAGCCAGTGTAGAACAATATGATTTGGCCGTATTAAGTGAAGAGCTAGAGGATGACCGACAGCGCCTGAGAAAACAGGCGTTTTGGTGCATTGATCCCTTGGATGGAACCTTAGCCTTTACAGAATCTAAACCCGGTTATGCGGTCTCGATTGCACTTGTCTCACAATCCGGTACGCCACAAATTGGTGTTATTTATGATCCAGTCAATCAGGTTCTGTATTCAGCTATAAGAGGCCTTGGTGCCAAGCGAAACGGACGCCACTGGCGCTTACCCGACACCAACGATTCACAAACACTCAGCCTTCCCTTGGATCGAAGTTTATTGCAACGTTGCGACTTTACTCACATTCGACAGACCTTGATGGACAGTGTGAAACAAAAGGGTATGCGCTATCTGAATGAAATTCATCATGCGGGAGCCGTCATGAATGCCTGCTGGGCCTTAGAAACACCGCCAGCGTGCTATTTCAAGTTACCCAAAAAACAGCAAGGTGGCGGCAGTTTTTGGGATTTTGCAGCCACGGCCTGCATCTATCATGAAATGGGGGCCTTGTGCTGCGACTTTGAGGGTAAAGAACTTGACCTTAATCGGCCAGATACCACGTTTATGAACCAAAGCGGCGTCATTTTTTCTACTGAGCCGGACTGGGTTGAACTGATTCGAGCCTTGAACAGCAGACAGTAACGGAATCATCCAATAGCTTAGATGATTCAAACCTTAAAAAAACCAATCAACTTCATCAGGTTTTCTGACTGTTCGTTTAATAAGTCTGCTGATGTTGTCGCCTCTTCAGCAGAGGCTGCGTTTTGTTGAGTCATGCTATCCATATGTGCCATCGATTTATTGATTTCCTCTATCCCGATGGCCTGTTCCCTGCTTGCTAAGCTGATTTCCTGAACCAAAGCGCTCACATTCGTCACAGAGTGTGCGATTTCTTTTAGCTTAGTACCGGACTCATTGACCAACACATTGCCCTGAGAAACTTTATTGCCACTATCCTTAATCAGCAGTTTAATCTCTTTAGCCGCACTTGCACTTCGTTGTGCAAGGTTTCTCACTTCTGTCGCCACGACACCGAAACCACGACCTTGCTCTCCTGCTCGGGCCGCTTCGACCGCCGCATTCAAGGCCAATAAATTTGTTTGGAAAGCAATTTCATCGATGACCCCAATGATGTCGGATATACGCCGTGAGGACTGATCAATCTCCTGCATCGCCTGAATAGTTGCTTCCAGTACTTTACCGCCCTGCTCT
Source organism: Oleiphilus sp. (assembly GCA_048058835.1). Taxonomy (GTDB): domain Bacteria; phylum Pseudomonadota; class Gammaproteobacteria; order Pseudomonadales; family Oleiphilaceae; genus PZPK01. The sequence goes on along the minus strand of JBLLNS010000006.1, from coordinate 21,526 downwards.
GCCAGAACCATGGTATCACTTGATAAAGATTCTGCTTCTTGTGCCGACTGCGAGTTCAATTTCACTGTCGAGGTTAGTTGCTCCAGACTAGCAGCCGTCTCTTCGATATTAGCGGCCTGGTTTTCGGTACGTAAGCTGAGTTCCTGATTACCTTGTAAAATTTCTTGGGCAACGCCTGAAACACTGATAGAGGCTTCTGAGATATCACCCACCATATGTTTCAGATTATTTTTACTGGTATTAATCGATTCCTGAAGCTGCTTGAACAGCCCTTGATAATCCCCCTGCATCGTCTCGCTCAATTCACCTTCTGCCAAACTCTGCAAGACTGTACAACATTTATCAATGGGTTCGATGACAGTGTCCAACATTGTGTTCACTCCAAGCGCCAAAGTTTTCATAAAACCCTGAAATGCTTCAACATCAAGCCGCTGATCCAGTTCACCTTTAGCGGCATTATGAATCAAAGCAGCAATTTGCTCTTCTGCTTGGACATGCTCTGTCTGGTCATCCCATTCAACCGCGGAACCTAAGAAATTATTATCCTGATCAAGTAATGCCACGGACGTGAGGTCAAACACCAAATCGGCGATTTGGATACGCGCTTTATGAGGTAGGTTTTCAGGTTTAAGCAAATGTCTCTGATGTTCTGGATTCCGATGAAATTGGTCGATGTTTGAATTCACCAGTGTATCGACAGAAAAATCTGGAAACACCGTTTTAATGGTTTCTTCGCGACTTCGCATAAGCGCTTCAGCAGCCGCATTGATGTAGATAATATTGCCATCGACATCGGCCATCATAATATTGGTTGTCGAGGCTTTTACTATTGAAGCAAGCCGAGCGGCTTCTGCACTGATCTGTTTATTACTGGCATAGACATCGACGAAGATCCCTAAGGCCTTACTCATCTCGCCGATTTCATCCTGTCTATCTTGCCCGGAAATCATCACATTTTGCTTTCCGGCACTGGCATCCGTCATTGACTGCGTCAGTTGATTCAAAGGCAACACCAACTTTCGACTTGCAAACCAAAAGGCAGTTAAGGCCAAAATAATACTCGTCAGCACGATTAAAAACGTAGTGATATTCTGTTTCGAGGCTAAATCTTGTGCTACTGAATCGACCGTCTCCCTGATGCGTTGTTTTTGTAATACGTCAAAATACTGAATGCTTTCCTGTAATAAACTATCCAGCTGTCGAACACTCTCTAAGACACTGGCTAATCTAGCTTTTCCTTCATAAACAAAATTGTTGATGGCGGAACTCTCTTTACCCGCCAAGATAAATTCCAGCGTGGCTTTATTCGTTTTAACAAACAAAGCGAACTGCCTCGGCAAGCGCTCAGCTCGATTCACCACGGCAATAAACCGCTGATTATTTAAAATAAAATCTTCCGAATAAGCCTTATTTTTTGATCCTTCATTCACTATGGTGGCCAATTCATTCACCGGCAGTAGATAGCCATCAGCTAAAAGTTGAACCTGTAGCTGATCCAGGAAATCGATAAACTGCGAAATTTTCTCCGCTACGTGAATATGGGATTGTTTTATACTGCCTAAATTAGAGGCATATTGGGAAAGCAGCATCGACTGCAAATCTTCTGACAAGACACCAGCCGACACATTCAACGCGGCCATTGACTCTCTGACCTGAAGTGCCAACGAAGAGCGATACTCATCTTTATCATCCATTAACTGCCGGTTCTTTGCCGCGATTTCGACTCGATCGTTGGCCTGTTCCACGCTAATAATATTGATGGCGGATAAAAATAAAATAGGCACGAGAGTAAGCAGGGTGAGTTTCGTGCCAAGACCGATTTTGTTTTTTTCAAGCATGAATCTGACCTATTTAGATTGCGACACTGCCCGGCCGACTGGCTCGGATTGATCTAGTAAACGAATAAGTGCACGTGCTCTGCTGACTTCATCAAATACATTGCTAGGTGTTTTACCTGAAGGATCCGGGGCTAAGGGGTTGGCTGACTGGTCACCCAAGTTGATCTTTATTTGAACGACATCGGCAAGAAGGTTGTTCATCAGCTCCAGCACCTCGGCCGGTCTAATCCGGCCACTTAGCTGAATCGGGGCAACCACGCCACCGCTGATGCAAAAGATATCCTTTAGCTGACACAAACCATTCACCTGAGAAATCAGCTTCAAAGTTTCTTGAAACACATCTTTTGGTTGTTTGTTTTCCGATGGTGAAATACTGATACCGGCTACTGTGACTTTCTGCGTTGTTAAAATATCTCGGATGACATTATTAACCGTTGTAATTAATCGATAGACGTCATTCGGCACAATAGATGGAATATTTAGGGAAGAAACCAGTGTATTGACTCTGGAAATGTTTTCATAAACCTTGGTGGGCGACTTACCTGATACTTTTGCTGCGGGCTCGATCTCCTTCATGACAGCGTAAGCGCTTCGTAATTCGCGAATATCTTGTAAAATATGCTCCATCATCACTTTTACATTTTTCGGCATGACTTGCTGAGTGGGAATCGCTGGCACCTCATTGACACTCAGGCCGTTGATATAACGAAGTTGCTGAACTTTGATGAAAACTTCGCGCCCTTTTTGAAACACATGTCGTGGAAAGCGATTCCTGATGCTTCGTGTTTGAATGGGCGGAAGCGTAGAAAAATTAGCGGCCTGCATTAATAGGAGTTCAGCATAAACATCATCCACTACACGATAGACATCGCTAGGGCTAACAGTCCTAATCGCGTTTGACGACGTCACAGCGCTATGTGCATTTGCCGAAAAAAACAGTGAAGCCAAGAGAGTGAATACTAAGCAAGTCATGCTTTGCCAACCAACCCAACGTTTCGCCACACCCGCTCCTCTTTCTGTCACAATGAACTTTATCCATTCACCATAAAATTTAAGATATAGTAAGCGTAAGATAAATCGCTGTTTTTGCGAGCTTTCAAAGCAGATAAATTTAATAAATTCACCCTAGCTCCCTTCTTAATCAAGCCAATCCCTAGTTTCGGTTTACTTTAAACCTCTCTACCGTGCTTTTTATTTTTTGTGCACGCACCTAGAAACTTAACTATATTTTAAATGCTGAGCTGCTCAGCCCCATTGGATATTCACCCTCTAATCAAAGGAAGATGCCATGACTACATCACCTATTCCCCATGCTTTTAACTATCAATATCAACGTTTAATGATTGGCCTCGTGGCACTATTGCTACCTGTTCTGGTCATTATTTTTGGCTGCGATGAGCTCAGTTCTTTGAGTATTTCTTATCACAGCACCGCGCGAGATATGTTCGTCGCCAATATTTATGCCGTCGGCGCATTAATGATTCCTTATCAAGGCAAGAATGGCCAAGAACCCATTGAGTTTTGGGTCCCCAAAATTGGTGGAATCTCAGCGATGCTAGTGGGTTTGGTTCCGATGGATTGTAAACTGGATGAGTTAGGCAATATCATCCAGCCCTTTGATTGTTTTATTGATGTTGCTTGTAACAGCACTAATGGCAGCATCCATCTAGCGGCGTCTATTTTAGTCTTTGTCGCCTTATTTATCTTATGCATTATTTTTCGTAAGCATGCACTCGAAAAGAATACGCCCACCTCAAGGTTGCGCGCGCACATTTATGTTGGCTGTATGGGCGGTATCATTCTTGGTGTGATCATTTCTGCACGGATTCCCTGGCTGATGTCTTTATTGGGCGAGCGTTATGTATACTGGGCAGAAACCATCATGCTTATCTCGTTCAGCATCGCTTGGCTTACCGCCAGTAAGATGATTATTCGCGAAAAAGCTGCCAAGCCATAGAACGCTTTTTGAGATCAAACATGCCGCAAACCATAAAACCCTATCACCATCGGTTTCTATCGGCTATGTGGTCGGTTGTTCATTTTAATGGGTAAACGAGGGAAGGTGTCACTTAGGGAGAGAACGAGGAAGCCTGTTGAGTCATCCCTCCAAATAGATTGATCAGGAGGGATGGCTAAGCACGCTCATCAAGCGCGCTGCTCGAATAACAAGGATAACTGAGAACTTATTTTACTTTTTTACGGGTATAAACAAGTCCGGCTAAACCAAGCATAAATAAAGCCAGTGACGCAGGCTCTGAAACAGCAGTAACGACTCGAACATCATCGAAGATATTACCTGTGGTATCTCTTCCACCGTCTAATGAGGTGAAGGTTAAAGTCGAGATCGCTGAAGTCGCAGTGAACTGGTAAGAGTATTCATTCCAGTGTCCCCACGCTTGGTTATAAACAGAATCAACTAAATCACCCACAGCGACAGAAAAGCTTTCATCTGAGTTTGCTTGACGACGACGACCCGCAAAAGTCAATTCGTAGGTCTGACCCACGTTGGTAGCAAAAGACTGATAAATTGAAAATGTTCCGCCCGATCGACCTGGGTGCGCATTCAATTCTAAAACGTTATCACCATGATAGGCAGGGACGATAAAATCATTCGTCCAGATTTCAACGTTTTGTGATGCATCCCAATCGGGGATTGAAGAATAAATCTGCCAAGTTGAAGCAGAACCATAGCCGCCAATCGCAGTAGATGAACCGACATCTTCAAAACTACCATTATCGATTAAATTAGCTTGAGCACCCGTGGCGATGAATGCAGCGGCACATAATGAGATTAACTTTTTCATTAGAACTCCTAAGATAAAATGAAATTAATACGGGGAATAAATACTGTCCTGAATTCTTACCTAACTATATGCATTTTTCAGGCCAACAAATAAGCCAATGTTTTTATTTATAAAAAACCACTCACACTTAGACAACTGTAAAGCTATCTGACACTTACGCTTCAAAATTTAGCGCCACGCAAGCTGGAATTTATGGGCTATACTTGAAGGCCAGCTTTAGCATTATCCCCTACCAAGTACACCATACGGTAAGCACTTATGTTTAAAACTATTTCTTCTTCGAATAAGCACCTAGGTATTCTCGCCGCTGTATTCCTGATACTCACGCTTCAAGGCTGTGAACAACAAACACAAACCGTTCAATGGCGTATCCAGTCTCAAGCGACGGCATCAAGTACCGACTACAAAGAGCTGGTCAAAATGACGGAGAATATTAAGGTGATGAGTGGCGGTCGCTTCGTCATCAAACCTCACCCTGGCGGTGAGATCACCGGCGGCCCTGATATTTTCAATGCCGTTAAAACGGGTAAAGTTGAAATGGGCAGCGGCTGGCCCAATTGGTGGTCTGGCCAGCACCCTGCTTGGTCTGTTCTAAATGCCGGACCTTTCGATTTTATGAATATCGATGCGTCACTGATGTATTTTCTCGCCGGAGAAGGCACTAAACTTGCCAACGAGCTAGCCAACCCCGAAGGTATTCTTTGGCGCGCTGCTTGGTGGCCGGGCATGGAATTCGGTTTATTGTCGAAAAAGCCGATTTCAGGCATCGCCGACATGAAAGAAATGAAAATCCGAATCGGCCCTGGTTTACCCAGTGAAGTGCTAGCCGCGACCACGGGAGCCTACGCTATACCACTTGTGCCGGACGAAATAAGGCCGTCGCTTGAAAAAGATGAATTAGATGCGGTTGAATGGACAACGGTTTCCGGGGCTTGGAATCTTGGCTTAAATGAAATTACCAAACACGCGATAGTCCCCGCTATTTGGCAGCCCTCTGTTCTGGCCGATTTTTTAATTAATCAAAAGGCATATGATGCGCTTCCGGCAGACCTGAAAGCCATTCTCGAAACGGCAATCAAATCTTACACTCTCACCACCACAGCCATCGCCAAAGTGGAAGACTTTGAGGCTTTGAAATCATTCCGAGAAAATAACACCCAAATAAGCCAATGGTCTGAAGAGGATATTGCGAAGTGGCGGATAAAGTCGGATAAAATTTTGGACGAATATAAGCAAGACAATCCGTTCACAAAGCAACTGATTGAGTCAAAACAAGCGTTTAAAAAAGAATACAACGCCTATTATGAGCTATTTGGGCCTTATGAAAAATAAATGATCAGTATTGACCTCGCATCAAAAAAAGTATTTTTGGTCATCTGTTTCTTTGTAACCTGCCTTATGTGTAGTCTGCTTTTCTGGCGGATTAGTGTAGACATAGAACAGGTGCATCGAAATATTGATGATCGGGTGAACAGTGCCAGCTTGAGAATTTCAAACAGCGTCCAGCCACTTGTCTATAACATCTTGCAAAAATCTACCCAAAGACGTTTTACCGAAGAAACAGCCTCCGCTATTTTGGATGCCGAACTCGCCACCAGTTTTATCAGCGCAGTAAAAGTGTTTGGTAACTTTGGTCATTTGTTCATGGGAAAATATAAGACGGCACAAGGCGAACTAAAACAAGTCGACGCCAGTACCAGCGATAAACTGCAAGCTTTAGTCTCGATAAGAACACCAGTGAAACAGGGAAGCATGACAATAGGCCATGTTGAGGTTTACTATTCTTACGATGCTCACAAGGCTGAACTGAATAAAATCATTCTTCAAGAAGTATTTCAAATCAGTCTGTTTACTTTATTAACCCTACTACTTGTTTATTTAGTACGAAAATCATGGATGGCTAAAGAACTATCAGAACGCGCCAACTCAGAACTGAAGACCATCCAGCAGCAACTACTTAGATCAGAACAATTGCTGAAGGAATCGAACCTCAGTCTTGAAGATAAAGTCCACTCTCGCACCAAAGAGTTAAAAAGCATCAACGAACAATTAGTGGAGGCCAACAAAGCTGCAGATAGTGCAAGCAAAGCAAAGAGTTTATTTTTAGCCAATATGAGCCATGAAATACGTACGCCAATGAACGGCGTCATTGGCTTAACTGAATTATTAATGCGCACAAAGCTTAATAAAGAACAACATGATTACCTTGAAAAATTACGATATTCATCAAAGCATTTATTGCACATCATCAATGACATACTCGACTTTTCGAAGATCGAAGCAGGCAAGTTTTCTATTGAGCATACCGAATTTAACTTTTTGGAAATGCTCGAGTCTGTTATCCATACCGCTAAACTGAAAGCCAATGAAAAAGGGCTGGCATTGAATCTAACTATTGATAAACACTTTTCTCCAACGGTGTTAGGTGACTCAGTGCGTTGCGCTCAAGTCATCTCAAATCTACTGATAAATGCAGTAAAATTTACCGACAAAGGTAGTATCGACATTGATATTGAACGAGCAGCAGAAAGCGATTATGTCGACATTAGCATTTCAGACACAGGGGTTGGTATTAGCGAAGAGCACCAAGAAAAACTTTTTTCGGCTTTTACCCAAGCCGATGAATCAACCTCTAGGAAGTATGGCGGCACAGGCTTAGGCCTAGTCATCTGCAAGCACTTGGTCACTTTAATGAATGGAGAAATAAAACTCGACAGCACCCCAGGCAAAGGAAGCACATTCAGCTTTAACTTATTCCTTCCCTTAGCTGAAAAAACGCCTACGGCAGACGCACACTTTGACCGACAGCAATCTGAACAAACACTCACTGAACAAAAACATTCCGAACAAAAAACAGAGCCCAAAACGACCGACTTCATCTCGCCTCTACTACTGAATAAACACGTCCTATTGGTTGAAGATGTCCCCTTAAACCGTTTAATTGCACAAAGCTTACTAGAGCAAGCCGGACTTCATGTGGATTGGGCAGGCGATGGTTTAGAGGCAACTGAAAAAGCCCAAGCCACGCAATACGACTTAATTGTCATGGATATTCAAATGCCAGTGATGGATGGTTTTGAAGCGACCAAAATCATACGCGGCTACCCCGAATATAAAGATACCCCGATTATCGCCATGACCGCTAACGCGATGTCAGATGATAAAGAAAAAAGCTTAGAAGCTGGTATGGACAGCCACTTAACAAAACCCATTCAATTCGAACAGGTCATCAGTGAGCTAGAGCGTTTTTTTAAATGATCAAACGAATCTTATTCACCCTGCCTTAAATAGGAGCGAACAGCCTTCTCAACGACGGTGATGCTTTAACACTAGCAGTTTTTAGGCAATCTAAAAGCTATTTCAGCCATTAATTCTCATTCAAAAATACTGACACAAAGATCGAAATTTACCAGAACATCGGATACAGTTGAAAGCAAAACAATTAAACAGGATTTTCACCTATGAAGCTTTACGGTACGGCAAAATCAAGATCATTTCGTTGTGTCTGGGCGGCAGAAGAAGCCGGTCTGGATATCGAGTACGTTCCTGTCGCACTCGGTAGCACCGAAGCAAATGGCAGCCTAACAGCAGACTATAGAAAGATTCACTTTCAGGGAAAGGTACCCGCCTTAACGGATGGCAAGATCATCTTGACCGAAAGTGCTGCGATTGTTAATTACCTTGCCAAACAATCAGCTGATCAAACTCTCATTCCCGACGATCTAAGCCCTGAACGCGCCCGTTATGACGAACTTTGCTTCTTTGTGCTGTCAGACCTAGAGCAACCCTTATGGACGAATGGCAAGCACCGTTTTGCCATTCCTAAAGAACATCGCGTTGCCGAAGTGCTACCCACAACCCTTTGGGAATTCAACAAATCACAAAAAGCACTCATCAACTTAATAGGTGAGAAGCCTGAATACGCCATAGGCACACAATTTACTATGGCAGACATATTGATAGCGCACACCCTGAACTGGGCTGAGAGTTTTAAGTTCGATATCCTGCCTAGTTTGACAGATTACAAAAATAGGCACTACTCCCGCCACGCATGTCTGGCAGCATTGAAGAAGATAGGGCTATAATGCTGAGTCTGCTTTCCAGCACTGTATTGGCAATATGAGACCAGCACCATGCAAGCATTAGCAAAAACAAAATCAAATATTTGGCTGTTCGCACAGAGTGTCTTTTTCGTTTCCTGTTTCGCTATCTCTAGCAGCCTTCATGCGGAACTTGAAGAGTTAGATGATGAAACACTTCATGAGCAAACGGGCAAAGAAGGCATCACGCTTGACCTAGAGTTCAAGCTTTCCATTGGCGAAATTTATATCGATTATCATGGCGATGGCGCAAGGGATGAAAAACCTTATAAAGGTCTCACCCCCGTGCCACCTCGTATCGAATATGGCCATATAAACAAACAGTAAAAGGATAATCATGAACTCAATTGAAATGGATCCATCCGTCAATGTCTTTGATGAAGCATTAATAGCCTGTAGCCAAGCCCCCATGACCGGTTTTTTCAGAGATGGTTGCTGTAATACCCATGATCAGGATATTGGTTCACACACAGTGTGCATCGAAACCAGTGACGCGTTCTTAGAGTTTTCCCGCTTCAAAGGCAATGACCTATCTACGCCCATCCCTGAGTATGGTTTTCCAGGTTTAAAAGCAGGTGATCGTTGGTGTTTATGCGCCAGCCGATGGCTTGAAGCGCACGAACAAGGTATGGCACCGCGGGTCCACCTCACTCGCACCCACAAAAAAGCCTTAGACATCGTTCCACTAGAACTATTACGTTCCTACGCTGCCGATTTGAATTAAATCGGCAGACAACATAGTTTTCCTTTATTACCGCCCTAGTAAACTCAAGCAACCGCCGACAGCGCCACCGACACATGCTTATGATAGGGTGTTTTTGCGATGGGGTCGCAATGCTCTGTTGCCGTGAGCTCATTAATCGCTGGCCCATTTTGCTGTAAGACGCCCTCGGCATTGGTGTATAGCTGGCCATAACCATGTGGTAAGGTCAGCATGCCTTCCTGCACGGTATCATCTGCTTTTAACAGGACTTCGACTTGGCCTACCTTGGAACGGCACAATGCTTTATCACCATCATTCAGGCTGAGTTTAGCTAAATCGGCAGGATGAATATGCATGGCACCGTCTTTATCCGTTTTGCGCCAATCGGGTGTCCGGAAAATCTGGTTGGCGTTGTAAGCCCTTCGCTCCCCTGCCATCAGAACAAAGGGAAAATCACTTTTTTCATTCTGCTGTGTAAGCTCGTTTTCTAGCGCGGATAATTCAGCAAACATTTCGGGAACTGCCAAGCGCACTTTTTTATCCTTGGTTTTCATCCACTGCCAAGTATCTTCATAGTCGAAGGTGGCAAGCGCGATGGGCTTATCCGATTCAAGCATCTTCGCAAACAAGGCTTTACCCTGTTGATAAGGCTTGCCATGAATTCCAGCTCGCGCGATTTGCTTAGAAAACTTCGCCGCATAGAATTGACTCACTGCCCATAGCGTCGCAGCAGATTGCATCGATTCAGGTAATTGTTTGCCTATGGTTGAATACAGGATCAAAGGCGCATAGTTTGCCCATTTAGGATTCAGCTTGATACTCGCGGCCAAAGCCAGTGGAAATGCTTTGGTAAAAGGAAGCGCCTTATCGAGTTTGGCGAGTTTCTCTAATGCCGGAAAGCGATCGGGAAGTTCACCCATTGCCACCACTAAACGTCGGTAAATTTCAGCTTCTGGCAGGGTATCGCCGGTTGGATTAAACAAAGGTTTTCTAAGATGAAAATACGGTGTGGGGAAACCAAAGGTAAAAAAAGCACATTCGACTTTTTCGAATTGGCTTGAGGCAGGCAACACGTAATCGGCCAGTCTTGCTGTTTCGGTTAATGCCACATCAATCACGACAGACAGTTCAAGCTTCTTGAAAGCGCGTTCGTACGCCTGTTTATTGGCTGCAGACAGCACCGGGTTAGCACTATCTACAATGAGTGCTCGTACCCGTTCAGGGTGGTCTGTGTCAACCTCAAGCGGCAGAATATTGGGTGGAAACAACTTACTAATACCCTTCATCCCGGTCACTCGAGTCACTGGCCCACCCTCTTCAGGTTCCTTGGAGTGACCAATCAAGGGCGCAAACTGCGACATTAAGTGGTTGCCTCCTTTCTTATTAAAATTTCCCGTTACCAGAAACAGCAGCTTTTCCAAATAGGAATTCAAGGTGCTATGCAGGCTTTGCTGAATCCCTAAATCTGCTCTCACCGTGGCTTTCTTAGCTTTAGCAAAGCCCATTGCCACTTGACGAATCAGTGTTTCCTCAACGCCTGACTGCTTTGCATAGTCAGCCACATTGATCGAAATAAACTGCTCTTTTAGAGTCTCAAAGCCATGCGTATGCCTGGCAATGAAGTCTTTATCTTCCAGACCTTCTTGAAGAATCACTGCGATCATTGCCGACAATAAAAAGGCATCTTGACCGGGTTTAACCGCTAAATGGATATCCGCCATTTTTGCTGTTTCACTCAGTCTTGGATCAATGACAACAAGCGTTCGCTCAGCATTTTTTTGGTACCCTTTCAACATCTCGCGAGTTTTCGGTATACCATGCGCAGCCCAAGGGTTGGCTCCCAGCACAATCGAATAATCTGCATCCTCCATGCCCTCGACCACAAAACAACTTTGCCGCCCAAAGAGTTGTCCGTTAATCCAGAAATCGCCCGTCTTTTCCTGCGCTAAGGCTGTATACACATAAGGTGTATCTAAGGCAGCACGCAACGCGGAACTATAAGTACCGCCCAAATGATTGCCCTGACCGCCACCACCATAATAAGCAAAGGCATGACCGCCATGATCTGCTTTGATGGTGTTCATTTTCGTGGCAATTTCGGGAATGATGTCTGACCATTCAACTTCTTCAAATGTGCCTTGGCCATTTTTTCGAAGTGGTTTGCTCAAGCGTTCAGAATGGTTTTGGTAGTGATCTATGCGCCCAGCTTTTTGGCACAAGTAACCTTGTGAGGAGGCAGCGCTTTTATCGCCTCTTATCTTGGTAATATGCGTATCGTTTACCTGAACTTCCAAAGCACAACCAATACTGCAAAGCATACAAGCGGTCGATTTCCAATCCTGCTCTGCCGAGGTTGTTTTAGGGTCAATTATCGTCGCCATCTCATCACCTTCTGTTTATTTTTATATCAATATCGAACTCGTCAGATTCAGGAATTAGGTCCGTTCTATTTTGAAACTTACCGCATAGTAAGTTCCAAAATAGAACTTGTAAAGTTATACTATGGAATTATATTTTCCAAAAGTAGTCATGAAATGAAGTGGGATAACATACAAGAACTACCTTGCTCTATTGCCAGAGCCCTATCTATTGTTGGCGACCGCTGGACAATGCTGATTCTGCGAGACTGCTTTCTCGGCACGAAGCGCTTCGACAAGTTCCAAAAACATATCGGACTATCACGACATCGGCTGACAGACAGACTCAACAAACTGGTCGAACATGAAGTCCTTAAAAAAGTGGCCTATCAAAACAAACCACCAAGGTATGAATACAAACTCACCAAAAAAGGAGTGTCCTTATATCCGGTGTTAATGACGCTGGCAAAGTGGGGAGACGATTGGATGAGTGGTGGCTTGGGCGCACCGGTTGAATACAAACATGCCAACTGCAATCACAAAATACAGATGAATTTATGTTGCTCCGAGTGCGGCGAAATCATTAACCCTAAAGAAGTGATTCCACAAATTGGCCCGGGATTAATCGCCTATTCAAAATCAACCAAAGCCAAGGGTGATTTGTAATAAAGCCAACGATGCGATTACTTCCACTAACCCGAAACAGTTAGTTTATCGGTTTAAGCATTGATCCTGGTGAGCTCAACAAGCAGAGTCATACCCGAATGGCACTTACTTAAGGAGAAAATGGCGTCATTCCCTTGAACAAGGGAATCCATTGTTTTGAGGCTAACTCAATGAAATTGAAGGACCATGACTATCGCTAACCTAAAGATTTCTAGTCTTTTTTAACTCTCTAGGTCAGCCAAACGGCTGAAAAACAATGGATTCCCGCCTGCGCGGGAATGACGAGTTTCGGGGCGAAATCAAGCTTAAGTAAGCGCCATTCGAGTCATACCCTATTTTGAAGCGCATGCTTCTTAAACGCATCAAGATTTTGCTGAGCTGTTTTTTGTACTTTGTTTTTTAGCCATGGGGTCCAGCCTAGTAGCATTCCCGTAACACCTAGGGCCTGCGAGGCCCATCGCCAGAAACTAAAGACATCTCTCTGTTGCCAGATTTTTCCATCCTTGAAGACCATGGTGGTGTCGACTTTGTTGTGTACTTTTCTACCGGTTCCGGAAAAGGTATAAATGGGCTCCCAATGGCAAGTCACTTGCTCTGGTGCACTAGACTCAACATTGGTGAAAGTTAGCGTCATATCTTTGCCGCGCTCGCAGAGCATGGTCCACATATGCCCGATATCCTCACCTTTTAGGATGAACACTTCGTCTTGAAACTGTGCTTCAGGATGGTATAAAGCTGCCATGATCGCCGCATCTCTGTTTTGAAATGCGCTGTAAAAACGGTTAACTAAGTGTGTGTGATCGCTCATTTGCTTGAATTCCTGATAGCGTTTTCTTTGCCTAGACCAAAAAGTAAATTAAACGAAGCACTTAAGTGTTTGGACAGGCGTGATTCTTGTTTTTAGTTCATGACGGGATGATGAAAAGATAAATTTCTAAGCCGCTCTAGTTCAAATAAAACCTCATCCAGCTGGCTGGGGTTAATGAGGAAGCGCTTCATTTGCTTCATTCCTTCTAGCGCAATCGGCGTGGGGTTATCTCGGTCATAATATTGAGACAGACCTTTCGATGCCCGTAAAATATCGGCGCCAATGCCTAAGAAATGGTCTTCTTCAAAACGCGGTTTCTTTTGAGGAGCCAACATACCTAAAGCATCATTGAGTTCAAATTGAACCGCTTCCGAGGAAAGGAAGTTCAAGAAAATGGCCGCATCTTTTTTATTAACAGCATTGCGGGGAATGAACAATAAGTCGGTGGGTGCTTCTTCGTAATAAGGCATGTTTTCAACAACTTGAGGAAACCTGAAAAGCGAAAAATCCTGCTTTAATGCCTCCGGTATTTGCGAGGTCCAAAAGTTTCCCATTAATACCATCGCCGCCATATTTCGGTATAGATACGGAAATGCAGCCTTCCAGTTTTTATCCTCATGGGCCTTCAGGAAGTAATCCTCATTCACCAACACAGCAAGCTGTTCAAACACTGACCTGACTCGATCATCCAAGTAGGACACATCACCGTTCATAAGTGATTGATGGAAAGCCAGGCCATTCATTCGAAGATTGAGATAGTCGAACCAACCTGCCACAGGCCAATCATCTTTTGAGCCTAATGCCAGTGGCGTCACACCGTGGGTTTGCAGTTTCTCGCAGATCTCTAAAAACTGTTGCCAGGTTTGTGGTTCCACCAAACCAAACTTGTCGAACAAGCGTTTATTGTAATAGATGCCCCAATTGTAATAATGAATAGGCAGCCCATAATTCACCCCCTTCACTTGCGCCGCGGATTGAGCCGATTCGGTAATCCGATCTTGCCAATTGTAGCGCTGCCAGAGTTCATCAATTGGCTCAATCAAATCCTGACTAACAAACTGGTTCAAGCGCTCACCACCAAACCAGAACATCACATCACTGCGCGAGGCTGACTTTAACCAGAGCTCAATCTGTTGTTTATAATGCTCTTGCTCTATCGCCTGAATATTGACTTTGATCGATGGGTAATGCCGTTCAAACTTCTGTACCAAATCAAAATAGGCATTGCGCTGCTGCCCATTGAGAACCAATAAAGCAAAATTAATTTCACTCTTCGCGAACACCTGCAAGCTGGTAAAACAAAGCAATACAACTGCACATCGGGCAGCTATCAGCTTAAAAAGAGACATACATTAAAGACCTGAATTAAGAAACCTTATTGCAGTATAGATAAGATTCCTTAAAGCGTTGAACTCATAACATGCCTTAGATGCTCTGAGCCTATTTCAGAGACATCAGACACACCCGCTAACGCCATGGTTACCTCCAGCTCTTCACGCAGTATCCGTAATAAACTCGCCACCCCCAAGGCGCCCGCGACGGCGAGCGCATACAGTTGTGGTCGACCAATCATCACCGCGTTCGCACCTAAGGCAAGTGCCTTAAATATATCGGTACCGCGCGTTATCCCTCCATCCAAGAGCACTGGAAAGTGTTGACCGACACGACGCCTAATCTCAGGCAACATATCTAAGGCGGAAGGCACACAATCTAAGGCACGACCACCGTGGTTAGAGACCACGATACCCGCCACCCCTTTTTCTTTTGCCAGATGCGCATCTTCGGGATGCAGAATACCTTTCAGAAAGACCGGTAAATCGGTTTGGCTGAGTAACCACTCAAGGTCTGCCCAAGTGGGCGCCTCACTCATCATGCCTTGCAAGACCACACTTTCGCTAGGTTCCAAGGTCTTTCTCGGCAAGGGAGGCCGATCAACTAAATTGACGGCCGAAATATCAGCAGGTAATTCGAAACCCGCGCGCTGGGCCCGATTACGAATACCGTGCAAGGGTGCGTCAATGGTCACCATCAATTTGCTATAACCTGCTGCTTCAGCACGTTTCACTAAGCTGAGCGTAAAGGCTCTGCTTTCCTGAAAATATAACTGAAACCAATGCTTTTGCTCGCTGGATTCGGCCACGGTTTCAAGTGCTGTGCTTGATAGTGTGCTCAACACCATTTTGGTATTAAGACAATCAGCTGCTTCTAAGGTGGCTAATTCGCCGGCAGGATGGACCATTTTCTGAAAAGCGACTGGCGCGAGCATAATAGGATGCCTTAAATTTTCATCCAATATTGAAAGTTGTGTGCCGCCTTTTGTCACATCTCTTAATACCCGTGGCAAAATCATCCACTGATCAAAACTAGCCCGATTTCGCTGAATAGACACCTCATCAGCGCCGCCACCCGCGATATATTCATAAATGGGCACGGGCAAACTTTGTCGCGCATAACGCTCAAAATCAGCCACGCTGACTAAATCGAAAGGCAATTGCTTCATGTATCAGACCATTGGCGAATTAAATTTTGATAAACACCACTTAAGCGCAGCGTGTCTGGATGTTCATGGCCATTTTCTTGGCTTAGGGATTGGATACTTTGATCCAACTCAAACAATATTGACCTATGTTCATGTTGTCTCACCATGCTTTGGATCCAAAAGAAACTGGCTAGACGACAGCCTGACACTACTGGTTTAACGGTATGCAGCAAGGTTGCAGGATACAGAATGAGGTCACCGGCCGAGAGTTTGATTTCCTTTGCACCACAATAATCTTCTATTCTGAGTTCCCCACCTTCATATTCATCGGGTTCACTTAAAAATAATGTGGCAGACAAATCAGTGCGCACGCGAACCGGCGTACCCGGTACCACACGCATGGCATTATCTACATGCAGGCCATATGTTTCATGACGTTGATAACGATTAAACATGGGTGGATAAATTTTCAAAGGCAGTGCCGCTGAAATAAACAGAGGGTGCGTCGATAAAGCGTCAAGCACCTGATCACCCAAGTACTGAGCAAGTTCACTCTGTTCCGCTAACTGATGATTTGCTTTCACCGAAGCGGATTGCTGGCCAGCCGTTTGTAGGCCATCCTGCCATTCTGCTTCGGCTAATAAATTTTGGATATGAACCAGCTGTTCTTGGCTCAACACATTTTTAATAGGAATAATCATGGCGTGTCTGTCACCCAAATTAGGTGTTTAAGTCCTTGTTCGAATATTTATGCTTGCCTGAAAGGTCATTCCAGCTATCCCTCTCTGGAATGACCTGCACTAAGCAAGTGTGTGTTTAGAAACGATAGCTCAGTGTCAGATCAGCGGAACGTGCATCACCAATATAAACAATCGCACCACCACGATAAACCGCCGTGTAATAACGTTTGTCGGTGACGTTATTCAAGTTTGCACGTACATCGAGCTTGTCACTAAGCTGATAACTTGCAAACAAGTCCACGACGCTATAACTCGGTAGTTCAATGCTTTCAATGGCTGCACTATCCGGTTGACCACCGAATATTTCACTTGAGTAGGTCAGCACACCACCTACAGCAAAACCGGCATCAAACTGATATCGCATTTGTAGGTTAGCGCTTTCATCAGCAAAGTTTGCTTTTGGCTTACCAACATTTTCTTCATCGTAAGACTTAAGCGTTTCCGAATCCATCACCGCAACACCGACATGGCCACTTAGCCTGTCCGTTATATTTCCGCTTAAACCCAACTCAATACCTTCTACTCTGTTTTTACCTGTATTGAATGTGCCACCTGTTGAATATGAATCAACACCACTTTCAATCACATCGTCTTTGGTTATTTGAAAAATAGCCGCGGTCGCTAACAGTTTTTCATCCATCAAGTTCCACTTTGTGCCTATTTCAAGGTTAGTAGAATGTTCTGGATCGGCTTTATAATTGCCATCGGTATCACTACATAAACCACCGTAACCACAGCTTGTGCCTGCATCGGCTTCACCACCATTAATATTCGACGAGGTGCTCCAACTTGCGTAGACATTGCCGTTTTCCCAAGGCGAATAAACCACGCCAAAGTGACCATTGGTAAAGCTATCATCGTATTCATACACTGTTTCAGGCGTGATGGAACCATCTCTATTGCTTCGTTCTGCTGCCCATAGTTCATAATCAAACTGATCGAAACGAATACCGGTGAAGACTTCCCAATCTTCATTAATCGTGATGGTATCCATCAGATAAGCGGAAATGGTGGTCAGTTCTAAATCGTTGCGTTTATCATTTTTAGAAACACTACCCTGCCATGAATTGTTGTCTGGCGCATAGGGATTAATCGTACCAATACTGTCGGTTGTCACGGCATAATTACCCATCTTGACGTTTTCTTGGCCGTACTCAATACCTGCAACAAAGGTATGGCGCATATCCGCAATATCGGTATCTAAAATAACGTTCGTTTGGTTGCCGATATATTCATTATCCTGCCAGCCGGTAAAAGATCTAATACCTCCTCGCCTAGTGCTGTATGCAGAAACAATATAATCATTAGCCGTCGTACCATAACGAAGTTTATTTTCTAAGCGTAAGCCGCCACCCAAATCGACATCCAATTTAATGGTCGCTACATCAGCTTCAGACTGTTGAAAATCTAAACCGTTTTGCCCGACATACTGAACATTTTTATCCGGCGCCCCATCAACCAGATAGGTGCCAGGATCGGTCATATCATCGCTTCGGAAAGAATAATAATCGGCACTTAATACCACATCGTCGCTTACTTGATAAACCGTCGAGAGTAAGCCACCAAAGCGTTTTTCACTTGCTGGGCTTCGATTTGGAATATCCGCTTCACTAAATAACCCGTTCACTCGCACCGCAAGATCATCGTTAACGACATGGTTATTATCAAAGGTATAACGCTGTGCACCACCACGGCCTAAGGTCGCTGAAACCTCGGTCATATTGTCGAGTGTCGACGCTTTTTTCGTTACGCTGTTTACCGCACCACCTGTCGAACCACGACCCGCAAAAGTTGAACTTGGGCCCTTGCTTATTTCAACTTGTTCTAAAGCAAATGTTTCTCGGGTGATCAAGCCCGGCTCTCTCAGACCATCCGTATAGACATCACTTCTGGCTTCATAGCCACGAATAATGTATCGATCACCAAATGAGTTTCCGCCTTCACCAGTGCCAAGGGTGATGCCCGGTTGGGCACTCAGAATATCTTTCAGTTCGGTTTTACCCGATTCTTCGATCTGAGCTTTCGTCAAGACAGACATGGTTTGAGGCGTATCGGCAATATCTCGCGTACGCCTAACATCTGATACCTTTTTAGCTTTATAAGGCGCATCTTTTTCAGCATAAGGATTGTCACTTACTGCTGCGCCAGCACCTTCAACCAGCAAGGTATCCATCTTTACTTTACTCGCTTCGGCTTGCTCTTCTTGGGCATGAACCTGTGCAACCATCGCCGTTGAAATACTCATAGCCAAGGTACTCATCGCTAAGGCATTAGACATCACCTTTGGCTTTGTGTTCAGTTCCGTAATTTGAGAATGAACAACACTCTCTTTATATTCGTTCGACATCGTGTACTCCTAAAATGTGCGGGATTAAAGTTTTTTTACTTTCTACACGCGCGCGCTCACGCTTGGCCAAAGCCGAGTGTCTTTTTTCGCGTAAGAAGGTTTAGGGTGGCTTAGATGAACACTTCATGACGTGTAGGCAGCTAAGCCGGTTTGAACTAGTTAACCGTTTAGTTTGAACGAGATTGGCAAACTAAAACGGATAGGGTCGCCTTTGATATCCGGAGGCACCGGTGGAAAGGGCTCGGTCTCTTGAGCATAACAAGAACCGCTTTATCCAGAGCCTGAAACCCTGAACTTTTCTGAATATGCGAAGCCAATACCCGGCCGTTGCGATTGATCTCAAAATCTAATACCGCCACGCCCTCTTCCGCTTTTTTTCGCGATGAAAAAGGATAGCGTTTATGCTCTGATAAACGGGCGGCTAACTTGGCTAGATAACTTTGATCGATACCCGCTTGACCACCATTTGATAATTCATTTGCCTCACCAGTGGTTTGCAAGGTTTGCGTCTGTTTCTGCTGGCTTAGCTGTTTGCTCGGTTCCTCGTCCAGATCACGCGCTATTTGTTCTGGTTCTACTTTTTCTAGCTCTACTTTTTCTGGCTCTATTTTGGCTTGTCGTTCTGGTATGTCATCGACCAGAATGGTCTCTTCCTCACTATTTTCTTGTGCTGGCTCTTCGGGTAATGCCGTCGGTAATTTACTCGTCAGAAGCTCTGAGTCTTGAAGTGGCTCTATGACTTCTTCACTGGGGTGGGTCGTTTCCTTTACGACTGGTGTCTCGCTCACTTTTTCAACCGGCGTATCGGCTAAGGCTTCAACTATTTCAGGTGTTTTTGTATTCTGTTCAGGCTGGTCAAGCACAGGTTTTTCGGGTGCTACGTCAGCGTCTGTCGCCTCTGGTTTTTCACCATAATTGCCTAACATGCCTAAGCCAATCTCAATACCTTGTTTCCCTTCAGCTAAGGCGCCTTGGCTATTCTGATTAAGTAGAAAAATCAAGATCAAGGCATGAAAGAGCAATGCGATGAACGCAGCCACTAAACCGTGCGGTAAACGTAAATTCATGCTGCCTCCTTCTGTGAGAAGCGCCTTGGATTAACAGACAGTTTCTTTGTAGCAGGTTGATTATATGAGAGTTGCTCGGTTAACAATTGCACTTTTAGCAAACCCGCTTTACGGATCGAATGAAGAACTTGATGTAATTGTTTTGCTTGAAGCTGGTTATCAACACGTAATACTAGGTGGAGGTCTTCAATAGATTGATAGCTTTCAAGTAAAACCTTCAGCTTTTTAGTCAGCTGTGCTGTGCTGAATCGCTCTTCACCCATTTCGAGTGACAGGTCTGGATGCACCAACAAGTCTACCGTATTTTGGGCAAGCATTTTCTTCGATACCGATTCAGGATGGACAATATCCGAGGTATCGGTTTCTCGTATCACACCCGCCACCATAAAAAAAATTAACATCAAAAAAACCACATTGATCAATGGAATTAGGTTATCTTCATTTGCCTTTTTTTTGACTCGCTCCTGCTGGACAAAGTTCATTGAGTTTTCCCCTTTGCAAGAAAGGTTTTACCAAGTGATACCTGCTCCAAACCTTGAGCCTTAAAGTAATCCATCACCCTCACGATAGCTTGAGTGCTAACCGAGTTTTCTGCGTCAAGCACGACCCTCGGCTGCTTGGTCTCTTGCTGTAAGGTTTTGACCTGCTCTAAGAGTACCTGCGAACCCAGTGGCAAAACGTGCTGGTTAAACAAAAGCGCGCCTTGATTGTTGATCAACTCGAACCGTGCTAAATCACCGGGTGGTTCGTCTGAAGGCATTGGGAGGGAAACATCCACTGCAAACCATCGACTAAAGCTTGATGACAACATAAAAAACAGCAACAAAATGAAAACCACATCAATTAAAGGCGTCAAACTGATTGCTTTGCCTCTTCTTACTGGAGCAATATCAAGCAACATGACTAACGCCACTTGGCTTTTGTTCAGCCCGCTTCGTTAACACCTCCGGCATCATCGTAAATACCCGAGTGACGGAATCATTCAGCAAAAAAGCAACGTGCTCACACTTTCGTTCAAAGTAGCCATGCACCATCACCACGGGAATCGCGACAGCAAGACCGACGGCCGTTGTTAACAAGGCTTGCCAAATTCCCCCCGATAATATGGATGGGTCAACTTGGCTACCGGCGGACTCCATTCGCTGGAACGCTTCGATCATACCAAGTACCGTTCCCAGCAAGCCTAATAAGGGGCTAAGCATCGCTATCATTTCCAGAGGACGAAGCAAACTTTGCAAACGCTGCATCAACGATGCCGCTTGCCGGCTTAACTCTTCCCTATGTTTGCTTAATAAATTGCCGCGTTCATGTTGACTCAAGTTCTGTCCGCTATAGGTATCGCAACATGCTTGCTGGGCCTGTAAAACGATACGCGATAAGGGCGCGTTCATATCAATTAAATCAGCGGCCTTGCCAATATTGCCTTCTTGCCAGGCTCGCAAACTGGCTTCGACGTCTTCACTCTCAACCAGCTGACTCCTAGAAAACTGATATAACTTCAACAATGTGATACTGAGTGCGACAACGGAAAAGACCAAAAGGATCCAAACGACCGGGCCACCGACAGTGAGAAACTCGATCAAAGGATTGATCACCTCGGTGGCACCAGAGCTCTGC
>JBLLNS010000005.1:97500-175288 GCA_048058835.1 Oleiphilus sp. | reverse complement strand
TAACACGTATTTCTAAGCTGCCTGTGCGGCAGTGAACATTTGTGGCTGGTTGGCGTCCGGCAGTTGGCTTTTCTAAGCTGCCTGTGCGGCAGTGAACCACTTTATAATGATCGGTAGCGATTTCTGTTATTTCTAAGCTGCCTGTGCGGCAGTGAACTTGTACAGCTTCATGCCGACCATCTTTTTATATTTCTAAGCTGCCTGTGCGGCAGTGAACCTCGTTGCTGCCATGATCGCCGGGGATAGTTTTTTCTAAGCTGCCTGTGCGGCAGTGAACAGGGGCGACCAGCTGCTGGACGACTCCACTATTTCTAAGCTGCCTGTGCGGCAGTGAACAATCATTTAGTTTCATAGCATTTTTCCCATCTTTTCTAAGCTGCCTGTGCGGCAGTGAACTGTTTAAAGCGGGTGATTTTTTCGAGATTAATTTTCTAAGCTGCCTGTGCGGCAGTGAACGAGTTTGCGGCCTTCACCACCGGCCCCGCTATTTTCTAAGCTGCCTGTGCGGCAGTGAACCAAGCGTAGACTGTACTATGACTGACGATGATTTTCTAAGCTGCCTGTGCGGCAGTGAACCACGAACCACATTATTGACCGTGTCGCCACCATTTCTAAGCTGCCTGTGCGGCAGTGAACGCATCCATCAGTGGCATCACGTCACGAATGAATTTCTAAGCTGCCTGTGCGGCAGTGAACTTTTGTTTGCTATAGAGACCGCTATGCGTCTTTTTCTAAGCTGCCTGTGCGGCAGTGAACTTATCTTATAAAAAATAATCAAGGCGCTTAATTTTCTAAGCTGCCTGTGCGGCAGTGAACGTAAATTTACTATAAACACAGGTGAGGCTGGATTTCTAAGCTGCCTGTGCGGCAGTGAACCAAGACGATGGCTACGCACACGCTATTGATGTTTTCTAAGCTGCCTGTGCGGCAGTGAACTCGCCGTTATCATCCGTGTACGCTATAGAAATTTTCTAAGCTGCCTGTGCGGCAGTGAACTTCCGGTGGTGAAGGCGCTCGCCCCTTGGATCTTTCTAAGCTGCCTGTGCGGCAGTGAACAATAAGCGTTGAACATGATTGCGCACATCCAATTTCTAAGCTGCCTGTGCGGCAGTGAACTGAAAGATATTCATTTAATGGTGGCCTTTATGTTTCTAAGCTGCCTGTGCGGCAGTGAACAGCCCCTACCAAGGGGCTAAGTCAGTAAAGAATTTCTAAGCTGCCTGTGCGGCAGTGAACATAGAGCGCCCAAGCCAAGCGCCGCCTTCTGATTTCTAAGCTGCCTGTGCGGCAGTGAACGTATCGTTTCACCAAAACCAGTTAAAGAGATTTTTCTAAGCTGCCTGTGCGGCAGTGAACATGCAACTCCGATTTCATTGCGTTTCAAAACATTTCTAAGCTGCCTGTGCGGCAGTGAACATTGCGCCCCTAGATATTTTGCAAGCTTTTCATTTCTAAGCTGCCTGTGCGGCAGTGAACTACCATCCTGCTTGTGATATTTTCGCGCTATATTTCTAAGCTGCCTGTGCGGCAGTGAACAGATGAGCCACCAACGGCCCCATCTTTTGTGATTCTAAGCTGCCTGTGCGGCAGTGAACTATAGTCTAATTCCAAAAAAATAAGTTACAACAAAGGATTATTGGTTTTTGGGCTCATTTACCAAAAACTTTACCTTCACTGTAACTATCTGATTTCATTAAATTGTTAAAGAGCCAAATTTTTTTGGTATTTATTGATGCTTATTCTGAATTCACCCAATCTTCCCAACTGAGCCCAGAAACACGTTTGAACTCTCTGGCATTATTGGTTACCAATATGCATTTTGCAGATATTGCATGACCAGCAATAGCACTATCATTTGGGCCAATCGAATACCCTTTATCGTTCAATTCTTTTTTTATTCGGGTAGCCTCGTCAATTGCTTTTACATCCCATTGCAATATTGCATCCAATCGCGTAACAAAATTATCCACCCATTCATTATGCTTTGGAGAGGCTTTTTTCCCAATTGCACCGTAACGCATCTCTGCATAGGTAATTGCTGAAATAACAATTTGATGATGCTTAGCGATGATTTGTAATTTCTCTAAAATCTCGATGGGCTGCTCACGCATGATGAAACTGCAAATACAGGTATCTAACATATACCTTTTCTTCATTTCAGAACCTTCCCTGGTCTTCGACAACATTTTCTCGTTCAATTAAAAAGTCATCATTCGCTTTTTCAGCTTCAGCTAAGGACAACCAACTAGGTTTCGGGGGGCGAAGAATAATGGCATCCCCTTCTTTGATGATTTCCAGATCACTCACTCCTTCAAACTCCATGTCTTTAGGAAGACGTACCGCCTGATTATTACCATTTTTGAAAATAGATACGGTTCGCATTTACACCTCCACAACCTCTAAGATAGCTTTAGCTTAAGTCCGCACCAAACATATGTAAAGCATATGCCTGTTATTTTAAACCCATCGAATTCGACATTTTTAAAACCAAGGTATCGTTGCATCTTTGCTTAAGCCAAATTGATCAAAGCTTCCCGTAATAGGGGTTTCCATCAATACTCCAAATTTAATATAACGCCGATGCACAAAACCATTCGAACCACTTTCTAATTCAAGATAGGGGTTATCTAAACCGACTGAAAACATCTTAGCTTTGTAAGACTTAATTTCGGATTCCGATATTGACCTTCTTTTTATTAAACGGTTCAATTTTGACTTGCTCATATTTGACTGAATACGAGAAACTATTCTGTACTTTGCTGAATCAGGAACGGTTTGAACTCCACTAACTTCACAATAGCCACTTAATCCACCAAGCCAGTTTGATTCTTGCAATTGGCTTAAGCGCTCAGCTGTCGAATGCACTCTTAAGATTTTACCTAACATCACTTTGTAACGGGGAAAACTCACCCCAATATCTATCGCTTTACTATCACAAAGTGTTTTGTGCAGTTTTGTATAAACTTTATTCATCAAAACATTTTCACGCATTTCGGCATCAGGTTTTACTTCAATATCAATATAAGAATTCATAAGCTCTCCTACACTCTAATGTTCGATACATAGGCAAGGCCTTTTTTGCCGAGATAAAAAGAGGATACGCCGGCATTTTCGATTAGGGTTTTAATTTCCTCTGCTCTACTAAGGCCGGAGTTTATTATTCCCATGTCTCTAGAGTTATCTAAATCAAATTCGATTTCTAGTTTCCCGGAATGCTTATTAACAATACATGGAGTACCAACAGCTTTTTTTCCCACCTGTCAAAGAATTCATCCAATCTCGGATTCCATTAAAACCGCGTTTTGAAAAGCCCTGAATCTGAATTTGATTTTTCTTGTTTTTAAGAAATGGCATATCATAGCCAGCATTTAGTAAATGCTCAGCCTGCAAATAGAGTGCAGCAGAATAGAGACTCGAGGGATATATAATTCCGTTTTTGCAATATTCTTCCCCAGGTTTTTTTTCATCTGGAAACTTATTCGATAAAAACTTAATCATTCCTATTAATTTTGTATCGAATAAAGCGATTGACTGGCTACCTTTGAAGCTTTCAAGCTCTTTTCTCGCAAACTCTACTTCATTAACTAGAAAATTATATCGATCAATCTTCTTAGTCTTTTGTGCATTGTTTTTAGGTGGAGTTTTAATGGTTTTTTCCTCAAACTCAGCAAGAGCTTTTTCTTTTTTTGATATTTCAGCCAACATATCATTTATCAGTTTATCTCTTGTCTTAATAACTTGTCCTGGTTGGCTCTTTGAGTTTGTTAAAGTGTTAACCCTAGAAATCAAATCTTTTGGTGAACAATCTTGCAGGTTGTTGTTATTGGTTTTCCTACTATTAATAAAGTCAACTAGCTGTTCAATGTTCAGAAACAACACTGACCAGAGTAAACTTGAATTCTGCGAAAAAAACCAAGGGTTATCATCGTCTAACACCCCTAAATAAGATGACTGGGCACACCTATCATCCGATTTATTTGTTAAATACATTAATTCATTAATTTTTCTAGCTTGTTCATTTTTTTCACTCCAAGATACTACCCCTTCTATATCCCTAAAATAATAAGTATCGCTTTCTCTAACTTGGTAGAGCTTTCTTTGCTCACCAATTAAGCGCAACAAAACCCCCATTACCGTATCTAGAGTAATAGGTTGATACTTTTCACCTCGCGTTTTTGTTGTCGCTACAAACGGTCTCGAATTTTCTTTTTTACTGACCCGTTTATTTGGATCGCCCCCCAGGAAGCTAGTTTGCCAGCAAGAATCGAACTCTATTAAAAGCTTCATAACTAAATGCCTTTATAATAAACAGCATATGGGGTTTCTTTTACCTCATTTATTTCGCTCTCATCCTTTTTTATGCGAAACATATTTTTTCCTTTAGTACTGTCGTTATAATCAACAAGGACTGAATCTACATACATATAACTCTTTGCTTGTCTGATAGATAATTGTTCTAAAAGATCTATCATCTGGTTTACTAATACATCTATTGCGGCTTCATTAAGCAAAACACCTTGTTCACCTTCACCAAAGATTGAGCCTACGCGTACGTAATTTTTATGGTAAACCGCCTTGGCTTCTTTGTTTTCAGATAAAGATTGCAGAAAATTGGTTAATTTCTCTGCTACCTCTTCTCCCTCCTTATGGTTGTTAATTTTCATGGCTTCACGGCCAAAGTCTGCACACAACGGAATAAACTGTAACTGCTCGATACTAATTGACCCGTAAGCGATATACTTTGTATCACCAAATGTAAACTTAGAAAAAAGAGAGTTACTTGAATCTTTTCCAGATTTATTCGTTTCTTTTTCTTTACTTCCTGAGCGGCCTAGCTGTTCAAAGTTCCCATTACCTAACTGATCAACAAAGTCTGTTAACAGTAAAGGGCTAGTTCTTTTATTTTCATTCTTTGGATTTACATAACCTCTTAACAATCCAGTTGTTGAACACAAAACCTTTATTATATTCTCGGCCAATTGAGGCGAATTTAAATTAAAATGCTCCCCTCTGAACAGGTGATGCCTAATGCAATTCTGACTGATGTATAAATTTACTTTTGATAGATCTACATCCTCTGGGTGCTTATAAAACTTTGCCGTACCGTCTTCGTTGTATTCTTTTACATTGCTATAGCCCCTCAACTTTGGCATTGAATGATTTGTTATATCTTTAAACTTACCATCATTGATGATTGTCAGATTCGGTGAGCCATTCCAATTCACTACTCCATGCCCTAATGCCTTAATTTTAAAATCAACACTTTTAATTCCTGTTACTTTTTCCATGATTTATTCCTCATCTTCTGTTGTTGTATTTAATTGCGTAATGGATATTGCGCCGATAGGCTGTTTTTCACATGTGGCGTAATAAATTGCGTGTGGGTGCTTGGCGGTCTCACCACCAACCTGAAGCAAATCTTTATCTGTATAACTAAGATAAATCGGTGACTCTGGCTCTCTCGCTTCATTCAACATAATGTTGTCATTGAATGACTTTGTGCCACCCATAATGTTGTGGTGTTTTTTAAACATATGCGCTAACAGGTCTTTGTCACTTTGGCCATAACCCCGGATAGCATTTGTGGAATAAGTAAGATTGTCGATATCACTATTGTCATCAAGTGGCTCGGAATAAGCATACTCATCAACAAATTTGAGATCATTGGGGTCGGTGACATCCACTAGAGCTAGTTGAACAAAACGGTTATCACCTCGAAGTGAATTCTTACTTATCTTCGTGCGTTTTTTATCTTTATTTTTCTTTGACGGTATTACGATTGGGTCGAGTATTTTAGCATTAATAGCATTCACACTATTTTTTAATGACGCAACCAAGTCACTTTCGATCAGATTTCTAGAGTTTTCTTGTCGGTGAAATTGTTCATATAAAGCGTATATTTCTGGCAAGGTGAACTCTTTATTTTCAAGTTCATTCAACAAAAATTGATACCAAGAACGCACTGAACTTAGTATATTCATTTTTGATAAAAATCGAGAGGCTGGGCTA
The DNA here is from genome assembly GCA_048058835.1 of Oleiphilus sp. Taxonomy (GTDB): domain Bacteria; phylum Pseudomonadota; class Gammaproteobacteria; order Pseudomonadales; family Oleiphilaceae; genus PZPK01. Next base: position 169,279 of record JBLLNS010000005.1, on the reverse strand, counting down.
CTTCCTTTCCCATTAGCAATAGTCTCTGGCACCGCTAAAGCGTATATATTTATAAACTCATTCTCACCAAAACGGTCTAGTCTACCTAAACGCTGTAACGTGTCTTCGGCACTGGTAATTTCTGCAATCATATTATCGCAGGTGATATTGAGAGACGCTTGAACGATAGGACCACTTCGTAGCACTTCGAATTTCCGTGTGCCATTTCGACAAAATGCCTCATACACTTCTTCAAACCATATTTGCTTATCACTTTTCTTAAACTTGGAATGCAATAGAACAGCGTTTTCAGATTTTTGATTTGTAATAAAACTATTCTGAGCCGTTAAAGCCATATTGCTAATCACAAAAGTAAAATCTTTTTGCGGTACAAATAAGGGGTTGCCAGCGCCAAGATCGGAATCATTAAACATTCTGAAATCTAGTTTATATTTGCTCTTATTAAACGAGGGCATAACAACAATATCGTCTTTATCTATGTCTAATAATTCCTCAACAAATACATAATGCGGCGTTGCTGAAACCAATAAAGTATTAGCACCGGTTTCACGCATTTTCTTAGCGGCAATAAGTTCTGCAAATAGGAGATTAAATGCTGACATGTTGACGTATTCGTGAAACTCATCAAAAACCACATGAACATTAAGAAAATCGATCAAAGTGTTTGCTTTAGTGTGACTAATGACTGAACCGAGTATCTGATCAATCGTGGTAATCACCACATCACCTGAAAAGTAATCACCTTCCTTTATTGGGTTATCCCACGCATTGTGAAACTTAAATTCGCCGGTATTAATTTCTATCGTCGCATCTGCTAAGTACTGCTGTGAGGTGAGTTCATAAAACAAGCCCTGACAAACCTGTACTCTTGGGCATACCCAGATTATGCGCTGGGCACGTTTTAACTTAGCCCATTCCAACGCGATTTTCGTTTTGCCACAGCCAGCCGCACCAGCGAGTACAGCCACACCTTCCACTTTCGCTAACTCTTCCGCCTTTTCTTTTTGCTTTAAACTTCTTTCACTATTTGGAAAAAATGAGTTCAGGCAAGTTTCGATGTGTGAAACAAGACTTGTTTCTGTTGTTAGCGTCTTAGTGACTAGCTCATCTAAAGTGCGATATAAAATTGCATCGTGGAGTTCTGCAGCGGTAAGAGCAGAAACAAGACGATCTGCTGTGATGACACAAGAGCGAATAACATTATTCAGGGTATTAACTTTAATTTGCTTTCTATTTGCTGAAACACTTTCTTCGATCTCATATTCTTTATAAGCAGGCAATGACAGAGCACTTGGCAAAAGATTTTCTATATCAATATCAATTGAACTTTGATATGCACGACTAAGTGTCGAATCATTCTGCTCACGATACTTTTTATCGATACCGCACACTTGATTCATCATGCTAATGGCTGCTTCTAAAACAATCGAGAAATCGATATTTTTTTCATTGGTTTTGAATTTCTTATAGATGTCTTTGTATGTTAAGAAGCTATTTTTGTCCTTTCTGAAAGGCTTAGCATGGTGCCAATAAATGGCGTGCTTAATTGACCACTTATTTGGTGTATTAATAAATTTTAGTTCTGCACTATCCAATAAGTGAAATAACAACAATGAAATTTCATTATGTCTTGGGTGCTTATCAAAACTAAATTTTGAGTTATCGATATGCTGCCCATCTTCAGCGATATAACTTTTTTGCTTTGGGTTCTTTACCCAATTCTGAAATTCTGGGTCAACTTTTCCGACATCATGTAAACACCCTGCAATAAAATTAGCTGACGTAAAACTCACCTGATCAGGAATTAATTTGCTATGCAATAGTTCAGCAATATAACCAACCGCAAACAAGTGTTCTGCTAACGGTTGCAATTTTGTGTTCGCGTACAATACGCCCGCTTTAGGTTTTTCTGTTGTCACATCCATAAAAACTTCCTTCTCAGTTATATTCACAGCCACTCTTCCCACTTCATCAAACCTATCTCTCTTCCCCACTACCCACAACAATTCACTTCTGGAACGCGAACGTATCCAATGACAACTAACCGCTGTACTTTTACTTGCTGTTTTACGCAATAATTTTTTAACCGCCAATAGTCCTTCTTGGGTAATAAGCGTTTGCCAAGTGTTGTCGCCAATACGGTCGGCAAAGGCATCGAGTACCCGGCGGGTTTTCTTCAGGGCATTTTTTTCACACTGGGAAACGAAGGTGACCATCATGAGGAAAGCACCTCGGTTGTTTGTGGCGATGTTTCTGTAGGGGCGGACCCACGTGTGCGCCCGATTAAGAAACGTAAACAACCCGGAATTGGAAAAACCCATTCAAAATACGATGTCCCTGTGCAAACGACCGGGCAGACACGTGGGTCTGCCCCTACGGTATTCGGATTCGGGTTGCTGGCGGATGATGTTACCTCGGTTTTGCTTTCTGAATTTGTTTGTGCCTTTCCGAGTTGTTCACGTTTCTTAATCGGGCGGACACGTGGGTCCGCCCCTAAAGTGTTTTGCATTTCCATCGGGTTTTGTGTTTTTTGACGAGTGGATTCCTTAGGGAATGAAGTTAATCCGATGTTTTCGTTGGTAAATAATTTGTCCTGTTCCCAGCTAATGGGATTGGTTTGGATGTATTCACGTATTTGGTTTAATTCGTTTTCGTTGCGAATAACATGTTCCCAATAATTTCGTTGCCATAATTTCCCGTTAAACGAGGGCCAACCATTTTGTTTTACGCCACAAATATATTCATTTGTGGTCATGGTTTTATACCATTGGACAATGGTTGGTATATTGGTGTTTGTATTCGTTTGATCATTATAGGGAAGTTCACATTTCTTAATTGGGCGCACACGTGGGTGCGTCCCTACGCAAAGTTGTGTATCCAGTTCGGTGATATGGATAATCAAATGTATGTGATTAGGCATGCAGATGAACTCATCGCATTGCAGGTTTAAAAATTTAATTGGCAGTTTTTGAAACCACTTTATCGTCATTAGGCCTGGGTTATTCAGAAACATTTTACCGTCTTGAATGCCGCCGAACAGGCAGGCCCGATGCTGAGAACAGATAGTGACAAAGTAGGTATTTGGCTGTGAATAATCATAGGTTTTCAGGCGAATTGAGCGCCTGTGATGTACATCAGATTGGTAAGTCATAGTTGCTATCCTTGCTTGTTGCTATGTTCATTTAGTGCCAACGTTTTCACTTCATTAAACATATATTCCAGTGCTTTATGATCGGTAAAGGCTTGTAGGCATTGCTGACGGAATTCCTGCTCGGTGGCATTTTCTTTGGCGCAGATAAAGGCCCAAGGCAGGATAATGGCATCTTTGATTAGGTCAGCAATATCGAACACCAAGGCGCCACGCCGAGTTTTGCCATGCATAACGGCAAAGCCATGCGGAATACCTAATACCCAAAGTGTGGTGGCGGCTAAGCCATAGGCTAGATAGTTGCCATGATTGAGAAAAGCATTGGCCTTGTCAGCCCCTTCTCGTTCACGTTTGAAATCGCCAAAGTCTGTTGACCTAACAATATACTTATAAAGTGATTTCGTGAGTTCAGCTTCACTTAGCAGTAAATCAGCATGTTTTTCTGCTTTGTTCAAACGATCATGATAACGAGTTAGGGCGTTTTGTAGATCAGTGTGTTGTAGGCTAATGCCTTCGTTTTTGAGGTCACGATCCCTGCTCCAGACTTTTTCGAGATAGGTAATTCGTGATTGTTGAATTGTAATACCTGCGGCAAAGCGCTTTTCTTCATCAAACCAAAAGCCTAACCAAGCTTGCAGATATTCTGTTGGGCGATACTCACTTTGTGGCGTCATCCATTCAACTTCGTTTGCCATTAAAAGAGGTGTTCCACCGCCACCACAGAAGCCGACCAAGACACTAGCTTGAGCCAACATTCTCATGGCTGCTTGGGTGATAGAGGTTCCGCTCCCCAAGAGTAAAACAGTCGTATTGGCTATGGGGATATTAAAATATTGGTTTTGTTTTTCGGCTTCTGTTAGATAGAGCACACGACCATCTTTTTACATCACTCGACAATATTCGAGATAGTATATATTGGCTCGTTTCGAATGCAGTATGGCTTTTAGATCCGTAAGCTGATCCATGCTTTTTGTTCCTTTTTCTGTTTGTCATTTGCAATTAAGCTTTCTTAATTAGGTGGACAGCTGGGCGGACACATAGGTCCGCCCCTACACCTTAAATCTGGATCTACGATACCTCCCAACGCCCTATCTGCTCAATACTGTAAATTTACACATGTACAGTTATTGAACATATCAGTCCATACGGTAGGGTTTTAAGGTTTCCCAACATTGGCTGTCGATAATAATTTGCTGGCCTTCAGGTTTGTGATGATAGTTATCGACACGCAATCTTTGGAGTAGGTATTTGACGAGGGCGGCTCTGCATTGAAGTTCTTTTTTGCCGTTTTCCATTAGATAGTCGAGCTCTATGGCACGTTGACTTTCTTTACTTAAGCGAGGATCTGCTTGAAGAGTAACAGTGAGCCATGTGTTCCAATCTTGGTCATGTTCTGAAGTAAATTGTGCACTGCCTTCTTCTTCCGGCGAGCCCATAAAGCGGGATAAGACAAAGTCACGGTAAGCTTGGTTTTTTTCACAATAGGCACGAACGTGCCAACGCATACCATCATTAACAAGCGTATGCGGGCTTATTATTCGCCCTTCATAATCGCCACTTGAAAGCGAGTAATATTCAATATCCAGCCGTTTCTTGTGGTGACATGCTTGTATGATTTGGCGGACTAATTCTGGGTTGATGTTTCGGATAGGCGCAGAAATAAGGTCCAGATAATCGTGGCTGGTACTTTCACCAAAGAAGCTTAAATATTCTTCTAAAGTGCCCTGAGTATAATGCGGCTGGAAGTATTTTGAGGGTTGGTGACTTTTCGCTTTTGGGTCGTAAGGAAGCAGGTTGTTTGGAAAGTCTGAGCGGTATTTGTTTATCAAACTTTGTGCGGTAGTACGTGATGCAATCGAAAAATATGTTTGTAGCTTATTGCTGGTTAACGCGCCTTCCCACTGTAAAACCACTTCAATAAATTGGTATTTACGCTGCGCTTCCGTTGCTTTCATTACTCATCCTTGAAGATATTTTTTTGACTAAATTTATAGGGGCGTACACCAACCATCAGGGCGCACACGCAGGTGCGCCCCTACGAGTTAATACTTATCCGAATGTTTGGCGCGTTGGCCTATTACGGCTAATGCAGCGACGCGATAGGCTTCTGCTAAGGTGGGGAAGTTGAAGATGCTTTCGACGAAGATATCAACATCGGCATTCGATAGCATAGCCATTTGGCCGATGTGGATCAGTTCGGTTGCGCCTTCGCCGACAATTTGTACGCCAAGTACTTTTTCGCCTTTCGCGTCACAAATAATTTTCAGCATGCCGTCACGGATGCCGTTTATCTGACCGCGAGATATTTCTTCAAATTTGGCTTTGCCGATCAGCACATCTTCGTGGGATTTTCTTGCCTGGCCTTCTGTCATACCCACTGCAGATAATTCGGGAATACCATAAATCCCTGAGGGAATCATTTTGCTCATCGGGCCGACTTCTATGCCGAGCGCATTACAGCTGGCACGTCGACCTTGCTCCATTGATGCGGACGCCAGTGAGGGTGGCCCAATCACATCGCCCGCTGCATAGATGTGTGGCACGGCTGTTTGCAGCATTTCATCGACACTGATGTGACCCATTTCATTTACTGCAAGGCCGGCATTTTCTAGCTGAAGGTCTTGCACATTGGCCATTCGCCCAGCAGCGCATAGCAACTTGGCTGATTTAACAATGGTGCCATCGTCGCAGTGCGTGATGACTTGCGATAAGCCATCCCACTCTACTTTGGTCACATTCTTTTCACCTAGCCAAGTCCCGCCCATTTCGGTAAACGATTCAACAAAGGTACTGGTGAGATCGGCATCCATAAAGCCTAAGGGTAAGGGGTAACGGTCTATCATGGTGACTTTCACGCCCAATGCTTGAAAGATGGACGCATATTCGCTGGCGATTACGCCGCCACCCAATACCGTCATACTACGTGGCAAGTAAAGCATGGTCAGAACGGAGTCGCTGTCGAAGATGTTTTCATGATCAACGGGAATGTTATCTGGCTGACGCGGAATAGAGCCAGACGCTATCACGATAGACTTGGCGTAATAGCGTTCAGGTTCGCCCCGAACTTTAGTCACTTCAATCTCGTTCGGCGAGACAAACTTGGCTCTGCCATGGACACGGATAATATTGTTGCGCTCTATCTGATTCACCATAAAACCATCATGAGCTTTTAACACGCGATTCAGGCGGTCTATCAGGGTCGACATTTCTGTATCTTCAGCTAATTCGAAGTTACATAAGGACGCGTTCTTACGCATATTTTTTACGCGCAAAGCATTCTCTCGAAGTGTTTTACTCGGAATCGTGCCACGATGGACACAAGCGCCGCCAAGGCTTTGGTCACGTTCTACCAAGGCAACGGTTTTTCCGGCCTTGGCTGCCTGTACGGCGGCTTTCTGTCCTGCCGGGCCACTTCCAATGACCAATACATCAATCTCTATTCGCTGGCTCATTGTCTCATGGCCTCCATTCCGGCAATTACTTTTTCATTCTGGGCTTTTAGCACCTCGATCTCATCGGCGTACAAATTGAGATCTGCAAACACATCAGCAGCTAATACCTGCTCTATTTCACACACACCTTGGGCTTTACAGACCAAGGTGTCCCAAGCTAATAAACTTGCTGCATGGATCACCGCTGCCTGATCACGGTATTGTTTGGCATCTTGGTATTGTTGATAAAACACCACAGACTCTTGAACGATATGCGGCATTTTCCAGTTGTCGACGATAATACGACCAAAGTCGACATGGAAATATTGTTCTAGGATAAAGGCTTCTTCTTGCGTAATGGTCTCGGCATTTTTCGTTAATTGTTCAGACAATGCCTGCAGTACGACAGGCCGGCCAATGCTATGCAGCAAACCACAAAGAAAAGAGGCTTCAACATTTTTCTTGCTGATACGGGCCACCTCCTTTCCCCAATGTGCCGTCGCAAGGGCGTGATCCCAAATCGCAGAAAGGCGTTTTGCAAACTGGGGCGCTTTAAACATTTTGCTATTAATCGACGCAGCTAAAGCAATCTCGGTGATTAGCGACATACCTAATCGTGCGATTGCTTGTTGAAGGGACACCATCGAGGCGTTTGGCGTATAAGCTGCCGAGTTAGCAATTCGCATGACGTGTGCGGATAACGCCTGATCACCTTGAATCAGCTTAGCCAGTTGTGCGGCATCCGAATCTGGGTCGTTTGATAGCGACAACACTTGACTAGCGACGTCCGGCAACATCGGCACGTCGAAGGATTTATTGGTTAACAGCTCTGTTAAAACGCCAGCTAGCTTTTTCCCTGTCGGGCTCAATGCTTGAATATCTTCACTAGTCACCGAGTGGTGAACGGATTGATTTTCCACGTATTTGATTTCCATTTAAGAAGAGAGAGTGTATTTATTGTTAATGCAACAACTTGGATGAATTAAGTGTAGACCAGCTTTTTAAACTGTGTGCGAGAAACTAGCGCTTAGGTGTGTGCGTTAAATTTGATTATGCTTGCTCAAGTAATCGCGTAAGTCAGACTTGGTAAGTGGTTTGGCAAAGTAGTAGCCTTGGAAAATATCGCAACCGTGAGCTGCTAAGCGATCCGCTTGAGCTTTGTTTTCAACCCCTTCAGCGACCACAGGAATCGATAAACTTTTACACAAATAAATGATGCTCTTGGCCAAGAGCCAATCGTGTTCATCAGTGAGAATGTCGTTCACGAAACTACGGTCTATTTTTAGTTCATTAATCGGTAATTTGCTTAACACACTCAAAGAAGAGTAGCCTGTTCCGAAATCGTCCAATGAAATAAAAACGCCGCTTTCCTTTATTTGTTCCAAGATCGCTTTCGCACGAATCAAATCATCAATAAATAAGCTTTCCGTGACTTCCAACATAAAGGTGATGGAGTGACCTTTATGCTCGTTAAGCAAGTCTTTTAGGATTTGAACAAAGTCGTCATTTAATAGCTGTGAAACGGATAAGTTAACAGAGACTCTGAGCTTGTGCTTCAAGTTACAGTCAGCACATACTTCTTTGCTGTCGATCAAGGCTGTTTCCATCACAAACCGTCCGATTTCGTGGATCAAACCACTAGCTTCTGCCACAGGAATAAACACATCTGGCGGCACAAATCCCAAACTAGGGTTAGTCCATCTAACCAACGCTTCTATCCCCAATACATTATGAGAATAAGCATCCACTTGCGGCTGATAAACCACCGAAAGCTCATTATTTGCAAGCGCTGAACGTAATTGTTTTTCGATCTCAGAAGACTGTTTGGTTTTGATTTCCATTTCTTCGGTATAAAACGAAAGCGCACGTTGTTTACGTTTCGCTTCGTACATCGCCATGTCGGCTTTTCTAAGCAACTCATCCAGTGTTTGTCCATCCTCTGGCGCAAAGGCAGCGCCTATAGAAGCCTGAATGGAAAATTCCAGATGATTCACGCAAATCTTTTCACCGAGAGACTGCAAAAAAGTATCGCATTGCTTTTTAAGCACAGACTCATTGATCACCGGGCTCAAGATAATAAACTCGTCTCCTCCTTGGCGAATACAAAGGCAAGACTCGAAACTGTTACTTATTCGAATTGCCGCTTCAAAGAGAATTCTATCGCCGACGCTATGTCCGTAGATATCATTACAGGTTTTGAAGTTATTCAAATCCAGGTATAACAAGGTCAACTTGCCATCATGCGACGCCGACCATTTTTGAAAATGGTTAACCAAATAGCGCCTATTTGGAAGTTTGGTTAACGGGTCGTGCTCAACTTGATGTTGCAGGGACTGCTTGGCTTCGAGGTCTCTTGTTGAGATTCGACGAAATAATAAATACAAACCAAGGTTGAACAGAGAAAGAAATACTAAAAACCAGATCGCCGGCGGCAACAAGCGGTTTATTAGTTCTGAATAAGCCGTTGCTGAGATGGTGAAAAGGCCAGCCCTGGGATCATAAGAAACTGTCACCAGGTTTAGAACATTTTCTAAATCAGGTACCGTAAACGTTACTAACTTTTTGCCACTGAATAACTCTTCTTCTGACACACCCAGCTGAAAATCCAATAAAGTGAGAATCAGCTCATAGCGATCTCGAGCTAAAGGCTTGCTTAGCCATTTTTCGTAACCAAGCTTTTCAGCAAATGAAACATATTGACGGTACAGGTCTTTTCGCATAATTAAACGTCGCATATTAAAACCATGAGCCGATCCGCCAAACCAGGTTTCATGCACTTGGCTGTACTTTAAGTCAATTGAAATAATCCCGATAAGTTCATGCTTGTCATTTTTTAGACCGAGGCTCAACGGAATAAGCCAATCGTCTAACTGAGCCGCAAAATAGGTTCGTCCCATGACGATATTTTTTTCATTTCGTAATGAGGCAATAATCGCATCATTGCCCTGCCCTTGTCCCAAGTACAAGGTTTTATTGTTTCTAAAATCTTTGCTTTTTAACAAGATTCGACCTGCCGCATCCGCTAATTGGATGGACACCAGCTCAGGATTTTTTCGGTTTTGATGATCAAGAAAAGCTTGTGCACCCTGCTGATCGGATTCGGCTAGTTCACCCAAAATATGCTCTCCAACAACTTGCAGGAACGCTTCATATTTATTCAGGTAATTCGAAATGGAATGCGAGATCAGCCGGTTGGAGTAGGTTTGCTGGTTTTCAGCATCTTGTTTGATGCCCTGCCAGGTCAAGAACCAAAAAGCACAGGCCACCAGCAAGGAAATGCCAACAATAAAAATGTAGGTCCGCCATAAGGCTTTATTTGGGTTTTTTCGCATGGTTTTACTATAGACTATTTTATAATCAATGCTGCTTAACGATGCGAAATTTTACGATTTTGTTACGAAGCCCTAAACTTAGCCAACAGTTTTTTAATCGAATCAAGAGACTTAATAAACTCGGGCACTTTTACCGGAGCCAATAGCAAGAATAACTTCTTGATATAAAATACGTATCGCGTTTTGCGATACCAAAAATATTGATTAAGCTTTTTCTTCATACTGCTGTAGCCAAGGTTAAACAATTCTTCAAACTCTTTTTCATCACCCAAACGGCTGAAATCAGCCAAATCCAAAGAAAGGACAAGATCCGCAGCTTTCAACTGTTCTCGAGTTCGCAAGTCGATGGCGATATCCATTGCATTGCCCATAATCGCGATCATATCTTTCGGTTCCTGATAATGCGGACAACCGTTCAAGTCAACTGCGATGGTGATCCCCGCCCCCATTTTATCTAAGACGGACACCGGCACATTTTCGGTGATACCCCCATCTACTAAAGTTTTACCGTGAATTTCAACAGGGATAAAAATACCCGGTACGGCCATGGACGCACATATCGCATCAGCTAACTTACCTTCGGTTAGAACAACGCGCTCACCTGTTGCAATGTTCGTCGCAGAAATCGCTAAGGGAATTTTAGCTTGTTCGATATAGACATCACCCAAATCTTTAACCACCATTTCTCGAATAGCCTTGGTGGAAAATAAGCCTTTCTTCTGCAATGAAAAACCTATCAGCGATTTAAAATTCATATTAGAAGAAATACTTTTCAGGGCATCGGTACTTTTGCCAAAGGCATAGTAACTTGCGACTAATGCACCGATACTGGTGCCGGAAATATATTCCACTTCCAAGCCATTTTCTTCTATCGCTTTAAGCACCCCAATATGAGCGATACCTTTTGCAGCTCCGCCACCAAGTGCTAAACCGATTTTGCGATTAAAGGGATTAAGTTTCATATCGTTTATTCCTTGAAGCGAAGACGTATCGGGTAATCGTCGAGTTCGGCGTTTTTCTGAGCACATTGCATGAGAAAGAAGAAGCTAAGTGTTTCTTCACGCAATCGAAGTGTAATTAATTTAGGGAAGGATTGTGACCGGTTTATTTCAAATTTTCTAGACGCTGCAATGGATAGATGTCGTAACGACAGCTTTTACCCAATATTTGATGTGCTGGCTGCTGTCCAACAATGGTGACGCCTTTTCGTGGTCTTTTCACCACCACGCGATAACGGGCTTTTTCCAAGGCAAGCGCTAATAGCTTTGCATCGTCTTCTGTCTGTCCAACCAAGGTATGGAACAAACGCATTTCTTTTTTTACCAAAGCGCTTTTATCGTTATGCGGATACATTGGGTCTAGATAAATAACATCAGCCACTTTTTCCGACTGAGCGCTGAGCCAATCACAGGCATTTACCGACAAGAGCGTCATCCGAGAAATAATATCATCGATATCCGTGCCACGCGCCTCAAGCAATGCTGACGCCACAAGCTGAGCAATAATCGGAGACCGTTCTAACAGAGTCATTTGGCAGCCTAAAGAAGCCAAGACAAAGGCATCTTGCGCCAATCCTGCGGTGGCATCCAAAATACTGGGTTTGACCCCTTTATTTAATCCGACAGCCTTTGCAATCATTTGACCTTTGCCGCCGCCAAATTTAAGGCGATGCGCTGTTTTACCCTGCAAAAAAGAAGCAGTGACCGGTCCCGGCGCCGACTTTCCGGTTTGTACAATTTGAGCACGTGCGCCTTCAAACTGAAACACATAAGGTGCATCAACATGCTTTAATGACGTTTGCTGATAAGAAAATAAAGGCAACTGTAAAGCCTTAGCAAACCTTTCAGCTTGTTCAAGCGCAACTGCGTCACCAGCATAAACACTTAGAAAGTCGGAAAGATTAGGCGGTACAAAAGAAGCAGCGAGGTTCATAAAAATGAGGAATCAATAAAGGGTATAGGATTAAACAAATAAATCGATACCGACTAATTCGCCTTCTTCATACTGTTTAGCAGCCTCAATGGTTTGCTGATAAGAGCTAACAGCTTGCTGGCTTTTTAAAGGGGCATTTTCTAGTGAATTATCGCGTAGGAAACGTTCTGCCTGAACCGCTTCCCCTTTTTTTATATAGTCGGCTTGATTAACGCCTAAGGTCGCTTGAGCAGATTGTCCTGAACGAGAGTCATTTTGAGGGGCATTCGGGGTAGACGAATTATTGTTTTGCTTAGCCAGATCGCCAGGCGGCGGCAAGGCTGGCCGACGTTCAGTTTGACTGGCCGGTTTTGGGGCGGCTGATTGCAAAACAGTCGACGCTAGTGAGTTTGATAGATCCATTTCGGACGCACCTCGTTAAACCAGACTCTCAGTTTAGTGAAAGTTATTATTGATAGTCTAGTAAATTCTCTTTCTTTTGCCTAAGAAATAACCAATGTTCACATTGATGCCGATAAAATATTGAGCTGGCTGAAGCTTAGTCTCTTCCCGGCAGTTTATTCCAAGTCACCGTATCACGCACATAACTGGGTAATGCCTCACTCAACTGGCCAGCCTCGCCATTAAAAATAGCGGTATCTGCCAAATAGGCGATGGCGTCTGCCGATGGTTGCATTTGGGAATCAACCACGTTTAACCTTTCAAGCACGCTTTCATTGAGCAAATCAAGGCCACTCCCCACCCCAGCTATACCAATATCGGCATTGTCTTGGTCCAATAAAGACAAATTAACCGTCTCTGGCGCGCCAACACGCTCCGGGCCGAGTGCATCCACACGGTAACGTTTCAATGTAGTGTCAGCTTGTGGACCTGTATCATCTTGATCGATTGAAACCTTAAACAACCCCCAATAAACTTCACTCATCCGGGCATCCAGACAACTTAGCACACAAGAAACACCATGCTTAAGGTAACTCTGTAAAGCCAAGGCCTTTAGATTTGAGATAGCGTAAATAGGCACATCCAAACCGTAAGCCAAGCCTTGCGCAACACCAGCCGCTATTCGAATACCGGTAAAGGAACCTGGACCAGCACCAAACGCAATCGCGCCTAAATCAGACAAAGCGGTTTCTTGCCGCGCAAGCAATGATTGAGCCAGTGGCAATATCAACTGAGTATGTTTGCGTGGGGCATGCTCACTCAGTTCAAACATAGTTTGCTGATGATACAAAGCAACGGAGCAATTTTCGGACGAGCTATCTAATGCAAGAATGGAGGTCATGGGCCAATTCGTCATAAAATTTAGGCAGATATTAAATTGTGTCGCCTTTAGAAAAAATACCAGCCAAGACAGTTGCTTGACTGGTATTTTCGAGTATGGCTAACATTCAACTAACTGAAGTAAAACTAATTATGCATCCAGACCGTTAACGATCTGCGCACGGATATTGGCCATTTCACCCACACCGTTCACTTTGACATAACGTGGTGAATTTTCTCCACCTTTTTCTGCTTCAGCAGAATAGTACTCAACCAAAGGTGAGGTTTGAGAGTGATAAACACCTAAACGCTTACGAACTGTTTCTTCCTGATCGTCTTCACGTTGGATCAAAGGTTCACCCGTGTCGTCATCTTTACCTGGAACGGTGGGTGGATTGTGGTCAACATGATAAATACGACCACTCGCTTCATGAACACGTCGACCGCTTAAACGCTTCACAATTTCTTCATCTGGCACATCAATTTCGACAACAGCGTCAATATTGATATGACGTTTCTTAAGCGCTTCTGCCTGCGGAATGGTGCGTGGGAAGCCATCAAATAAATAACCTTGCTTGCAATCGTCTTCTTTAATGCGTTCTTCAATTAATTCTATGATCGTTTCATCTGACACTAAGCCACCCGAAGCCATGACTTCTTTAACTTTAACGCCAAGAGGTGTACCTGCTTTGACCGCTGCGCGTAGCATGTCGCCGGTAGAAATCTGCGGAATGCCATACTTTTGCGTCAGAAACTGGGCTTGTGTTCCCTTACCTGCGCCCGGCGCACCTAATAAAATTAATTTCATAACTGGATTGCTCCCAAAAAATGGTTAAAAACGAAAAAATTCTTGTCTTGAGTGGCGGCAAAGACCACATCAATCTATGACTCTCATGAAAAAAGGTCATGAGACCTTCTCGGTATACTGCTATTTGCGCTCTTCAAAAAACGATATCACTTATACCACAGCGATATCAGAGACGATTGAAACAGGCTCGCCGCTTGGGGGCTCCACCGTCAAACATACCTAGTGTCTTGATCCGTATTTGAAAGCCCTATCAAAACAAGGCGTAAAACCACCCTATACGAATAATTGAACCGCGGCATTATACGTCTTAGAGGGGGTGAGTGGAAGCCTAGTCATATGGCAGCTGCTAAGTTTAGCAACGATGACCGGTCTCGCTGGCCGGCGTCCAATTAATAACCGGCAGCAAAAGCAGGTAAACGATTGTGAACAATTAAGGAAATTTTCAACTCAATACAGCGCATTCAAAGGGAGCCTTCCGCTGATAGGAAAAACGCTCGAAATCAGGCCGCCATATTGGCAATCATGGCATCTAGACTATGACACTGCTCAATGCAGGTATCCATTAACTGCTGTGCCTGATCGGGATTGATACCAAGGCTTTCTAGTAAAGGAGCAGGATCAATAGTCACCGGCTCATCACCGACACCATGCTGAGCCAAATAATAATTTGCCAGTTGAATTAGACTCACATAATTAGCATGTGCACCCTGATAGTTTTGATGGGTATGCTTAGAGGCAACCATAATACTGGTTTCCGGTAAGCCCCACATTTTTAATAAGCTGCCTCCAACCGATGCATGGCCAATCGCCATAATTTCTTGTGCTGCCCCCATTCCAAAAACCTGACGCTCGATGTCCTGCATACTCAGATCTGGATTGGTTTCGCGCAAACGATTCAACATTTTGAATTCAGGTGGAAATAAATGCCCCAGCAGCAATAAACCAAAGTTATGCAACAGGCCAGCAAGATAAGCCTGTTTATCATCAATTAATAAATCGGGGTTGGCCAGTAAGGCTAATGCTTGAGATAAGACACCATTATAGAGCGCATGCTGCCAAAATTTTGTGAGTCCGAAAGGCCCGTCTTGAGGAATCTTAAACGCTTTAGAAGCCGAAATACCCATCGCAATCTGGGCAACTCGGTCGAAGCCCAGCACGATATTCACCGCATCCTTTACCGAACTCAATTCGCCTCGATAAGCGAATAAGGCTGAGCGAGCATAGCGCATGACCTGAGCCGCCAAGCTGGGGTCACGTTCAATCAGTTGTGCTAACTGGAACACATCGGATTCAGGATCAGAGGTGAGGTGCATTATGCGCACAGCCGTTTCAGGCATCGGCGGTAATTGATGAACTCGCTGAAGTTTACGCATAACACCATCAAGCGAATTAGGGACGCTATCTGCGGATGCTGATGCTGATGGTAAACACGCCACTGGATCGGGCCAAATTGCGATATGCCCTTTGACCGCGCCGCGCATCGCTAATCGAAACGCAGTACCGGGTATTTTCAGCAAAGTACTTGAGCAACCACTGGCTGAGAAAACGGTTTCATTTTCCAGCATCTCTGTATCTATCACCACGGGCAAACCATAGGCCATTGCCAAGGCAGGAAATGCGCCCGGCTCACAATCTGGAAATAACTTACAGGTCATTTCCTTGGATAAGGTTTGAAAGTTCCGACCAAGCGTTTTGTTCAATACATCCAAATTTAAATCTGCCAAGAATGGAATAATCGCCACAGCAGGCCCATTCCTATCGATAATGGCCACGCATTTCGCACAGAGTTCGGGAACAGCATTCGCTTGTTCTATTGCTTGCGCAAAATCATTGCTCCGCGGATGATGTACCGGTTGGCACAATATCCCTTTACGATTAATGAATTGGCTTAATTTAGCTGCTATGGGCACGGCGTTTCACTCTTGAATCAATATCTGGGTGTATAAAATATCTTCTTCAATCTAGTGTAGTCCTTTCAGAGAGTTTGACACAGGGATTGGTCACATTCTGTCGTTATATTAGTAAGAGATTTGTGAGGCTGAGTAACGTTTTGTAATACCGAGGCAGCAATTTACTCTGCCTCGGCATGGTGCTATTTCCAAATGCTTTAGCCGGTATTTCGAATCCCTGCTGCAATACCTGCCATGGTGACTTTCAAGGCCATCTCGACACGATTTTTACGGCCATCTTGATCTGCTGTATCCGGTGTATCTTCTGACTGACGGTCTCGCCTTAACAACTCAGCCTGCAAGTAATGAAGCGGGTCCGTATATGGATTCCTGACATTGAGCGAGCCTCTCAACTGCGGAGTCGCCATTTGCAATTGAGGTTGTTTTTTCACCTCGTTGACTCGCTCTATCATGTCCAGAAAACGATGTCGCAGCGTATGGCCTAAGGGCTTCAAATTTTCTGGCACCAAAAGTTGGTCATAATAACGCGCAATACGCGCATCACCTTTAGCCACCACCATTTCCAACATATCGATATGGGTATTAAAGAATGGCCACTCGGCGAACATTTCTTCCAAGATGTCGGCTTTATCTGAGTTCAGGATATGAGCTAAAGCCTCATCACTACCTAGCCATGCAGGCAGCATAAGGCGAATTTGCGTCCAGGCGAAAATCCAAGGAATCGCGCGAAGACTTTCAACGCCACCGGTCGCCTTACGTCGCGCAGGTCGGCTGCCCAATGCCAGCTTCCCTAATTCCTGTTCAGGCGTCACCGCTCTGAAATACGAAACGAAGTCTGGGTTTTCTCTTACTATTTGACGGTAGGATTTCAAGGAAGTCGCGGTCATATCGTTCATTAATTCTCGCCAGCTAGGCTTAGGCACAGGCGGCGGCAACAAGCTTGCTTCAAGTACGGCATTTAAATAAAGCTTGAGGCTTTGCTTGGCGACCGAAGGCATACCAAACTTGAATCGAATCATTTCACCTTGCTCGGTAATTCTGAAGCTACCGGCGACTGAGCCCGGCGGCTGAGACAAGATTGCACGATTCGCAGGGCCACCGCCCCGCCCCACTGTGCCGCCTCGGCCATGAAACAAGGTCAGTTTCACACCATGTTTTTCAGCGATAGAAACCAGTGCTTCCTGCGCTTGATATTGCGCCCAAGCCGCAGCCATTTGACCCGCATCTTTTGCTGAGTCGGAATAACCAATCATCACTTGCTGGGCATTCTGGCAGTAATCCAAATACCAGGGAATAGATAGCAAAGCATCAATCGCTTTCGATGCGCCCGACAAATCATTTAATGTTTCGAAAAGCGGCACGACGCCCATGTTGTGTGAGATACCCGCTTCTTTGAGCAATAAAATAACGGTCAGCACGTCTGAAGGTAAACTCGCCATAGAAATGACATACGAACCCAAGGCCTCGGCTGGTTGCGCTGCCACGACTTTGCAGGTCGCAATCACTTCTGCCACCTCGTCACTGCAAGACCAATGATTCGGGATCAAAGGTCGCTTACTTTGTAATTCTTTAATGAGGAAGGCTTGCTTCTCTGCTTCGCTCCATGCCGCAAAGTCGCCCAGACCCAAATACTGAGTTAGCTCAGACATCACATTCAAATGACGCTCCGAGTCTTGTCGAATATCTAACTTTAAAAGCTGTAGACCGAAACAACTGGCTCGGCGCAATGTATCTAGCAACAAGCCGTTTGCCACACTGTGCATGCCTTTTTCACTGAGGGATCGGTAGCACATCATTAATGGCGCAATAAGTTCTTCATTACGAAGCAAAGCATCACCAGGCTCAGCTAGCTCGCCTTTTGCCTGCTTGGCCGACCACTCAAGTGTGGTTTGCAGGCGTTTGCGAAGATTCGCCAGGATAAGCCGATATGGCTCATCCCGATTGCGCGAAAAATCATCTCTGAAGTCAGCGGCGGCCTGCACCAGCTCATCAGACGCATCCCACATCGACAATTCGTTCATTAGCTCGCGAACATCTCTGAGATAAAGATCCGCCGCCATCCAACGGCTTAGGCTTAAGACTTCCCGCGTCAAACTCGCGGTCACATTTGGGTTGCCATCCCGGTCACCGCCCATCCACGAGGTAAACTTCATCGGGCTAAAATCGGGCGGTAAGCTATGACCAAACTTGTCTTTTAACGCAACATCAAAATCCCGGAGGAATGCTGGCAAGGCTTGCCATAAACTATTCTCGACAACCGCAAAGCCCCACTTGGCTTCATCAACCGCGCTGGGACGATCTTGACGTATTTCGTCAGAATGCCAGGCTTCGCACACCAGCCTATTTAGTCTTTCTAATATATTTTTTCGTTCATAGTCAGTTAAATCCTGCCTATCTTTTTGCGCCAAACATTCACTCATCGCATCGTACTTCATGATGAGTGTGCGGCGCGTCACTTCGGTCGGGTGCGCCGTGAGAACAAACTCGATGGACAAGTCTTCGAGCAGCGAAGCCAAATCCTGCTTACTGCTCCCGCTGTCTTTGAGGCGATCCAATAACTGGTCAAATGTTTCCAAACCACTTTCCTGATCAGTCCGATGTCGGCGAACGTTATGATACTGCTCGGCAATATTGGCCAAATTCAAAAACTGATTAAATGCGCGCGCAACGAAAAACACTTCATCATCGCCCAAGTCCTGAAGAATTTTAACGAGTTCAGGGCTGGCGTCACCTGACAACTCTTCTCTATCCAGTTTTGCAGTCGCTCTAATTTTTTCGACCTTATCCAAGAAATCCTGCCCTAGATGTTCTTTGATATTTTGCCCAAGCAACTCACCTAGCAGTCGCACATTTTCACGTAGCTCCGGATGCAGTTCGCTCATAGCTTCTCCTTTATTTATGACTGATTCGTTCATACTCGCTAATTACCGTTATTCAATTCAGTTAACCCAAGTTACGTCTAACATCGCTCATTAGCATCTAGATGCATACGTTTGTTATTGCTTTGAGGAATTTAAGATTGTTCTTTTATGCATGATAATAATAAGAAGATTATTCACCCGCTGTTTAGTAACAATTCCACACAATTCTATGCACGTCAAACAGAGTAGTTTTCACTAAACTATGAATGTATAAGGTGTTTTTTGACACAGATCCATTTTGTTTTCCATGGTTTTTTTAATAAAAGCACCTTTTCTGAACTGATTTTTCGAATCAGTCAAACGCTAAAAAAGGAAAGGACAGCACTTATGAAAATTAAATCCCTTGCTAATTGTTGGGAAAAACAAGCCAAAGCCACCTTAACAGCAGAAGAGTTCGCACTTCGACTTCCCCTCGAAGATGCAGCAAAAATCAACGCCCTTACAGAAATGTACCCAAAAAGAAACCGCAGCGAAATATTAGGCGAATTAATCTCTGCTGCACTGGAAGAGCTTGAAACATCCATGCCTTATGTTTCGGGTAATAAAGTGATTGCGCACGACGAAATGGGCGACCCACTTTATGAAGATATCGGGCCAACGCCTAAATTCATGAACCTGAGCAAAAAGCATTTAAGCCTTCTTAAACAACAAGGTAAAAAAGCAGCAAATGCCTAAGATTTCATCCATCCATTAACATTTTTCTAGCAGCCTCTCGGATCGCTGCTAGACTTGTTATTCATTACGTTGACGCAGGCTTAGAGTCTGCGTTACATTCAAATCAACTCAAAATAATAAAACTCAATCCTGCTTCGGTAAGCTACGAGTAATTGCGAACCAGACTGAAGCAAAATGACAAGAAGTGCTCATCTATACATGCAAACACCTTTATATCGCAAACGGAATCGCAACAAGATGCTGGTACTTGCATCACTTCTTTGCATCCCCATTCTATTTTTTTCATCGTTAACAGTCGCCAAAACGATACAAGACATCAAGGCTGCGTATTTATATAACTTTATTAAATTCATCAACTGGCCCGACTCAGAAAGTCGTGATGTCTTTAATTTATGTATATTGGGCGAAGACCCTATCAATGAAAAACTCCATTTACTGAACAACCGGCCTGTACGACAAGCAAAGCTATACGTTAAGAAAATTCCCCAGATTAACGCCAATGAGCACTGCCAAGTGCTCTTTATTGGCGAGTCTGAAAAAAAGTTCATCAATACGATCGTCAACAATAATCAAGAAGGGGCAGTTTTAACCGTCAGCAGCGTGGAAGACTTCGTCGTCCAAGGAGGCATAATTGGTTTCATCACGCTCGGAAATATTATTCGCTTCGATATTAACTTGAAGCAAGCTAGACAAACCCACCTATCGATTAGCTCTAAGCTACTCGAGCTTGCCAATCGGGTTGAAAAATAATATGTTTAAATTCAGAGACTTACCTATAAGAACCAAGCTCATTTCATTTATTATGCTCAGTACCTTGCTAAGCGTTTTGGTGCTAAGTTCGGTGTTTGTTGCGCAGCGATATAATTCCTTTAAAGTCCAAATAACCGATGAATTCTCAGCGATTACACAAATTATTGCAGATAGAAGTAATGCGGCGATTCTGTTTGAAGATGCTCGCGCGCTCAGCGAAACCTTATCCAGTTTATCCTTACATCCTCAGGTGGTGTTTGCCTGCACCTACAACGCACAGAACGAGCTATTAGCAGAATACGCTCAACAAGCAAAAACCGAAGCATCCATTGAAAACACAAATAAAGCCCTGTGCCCTGAGCAACCTAAAATCGTACTAAATCATTTTAACGAAGGTTATTTTCATATTTCGGAACCCATTTACGTCAACCAAGAGATCAGTGGCTATGTTTATATCCAAGCATCCACAGAGAAACTAATTAATGAAGTGTCAACCACGGCGCTATCGGCTATTGCCTTCTCGACGTTGGTTATTTTTCTGGCTTTTAGTTTTGCCAGGTACATCCAAGGCTTCATTTCTAACCCGCTGATTGAGCTTCAACAAGCAACCGAGAACGTCAGTCTTGAACGCGATCAAATGCCGCAACTCAACAAACGAAATAATGATGAAATAGGCTCACTCGTCGACGCCTTCAACAAGATGATCAACACCATCGCTCAACAAAACAGCATCATCTTGGCGCACACCGACAACCTAGAACAAGAAGTGAGTGAACGAACCAAAGAGCTAGCATTAGCCAATAAAGAACTGGAAGCATTTAGTTATTCCGTATCACATGACCTGAAAGCGCCTCTCAGAACTATCGATGGATTTAGTCAAGCCTTAGAAGAAGATTACGGACATCTCTTAGACGAAACAGCCCTGCATTATCTCAGCCGTGTTCGCGCCGGCAGTGCTAAAATGTCACAACTTATTAGCAATTTACTGCAGCTCTCACGGGTAACTCGTCTTGAACTTAAGAAACAAAGCTTTAACCTAAGCTTAATCGCCCACAAAATTGTGGCTGATCTAAAAAATGAGGCACCCGATCGTTCAGTCGACATTTTCATCCACCACGAGCTTAAGTCTGTCGGCGATCCCGCGCTCATTGAAATATTGCTAGACAACCTCATCTCAAATGCATGGAAATACAGCCAAAGAAACCCCGACGCTAAAATTGAAATTGGCAGCCATGCTCACCTTGGCAACACCGTCTTTTATATCAAAGATAATGGCGCGGGTTTTGATATGAAATATGCACACCAACTATTCAAACCCTTTAATCGACTCCATTCTGCTGAAGAGTTTGATGGCACAGGCATAGGTCTAGCCACTGTAGCGAGAATCATTGAACGGCACCACGGCAAAATATGGGTGGACTCACAACCGAAAAAAGGCGCCACATTCTACTTTACACTTTTCCCTAAAAGCGCTAATCAATTCGAACTTGAAAGAAAAACAGTGAACAAGCACAAAAAAATCTAAGTGCTTGATTGTATTTGTGTGTTTTTATTCTAAACTCACAAAAAGACTGACTAAACAACGCGCAAAAGCGGATGAAATTCATCCAGCTTTGCAGCAAAAAAAGGCTAATAATTAGCCACTCATAGGTCAGCGACTATACTCATTTATCCACGCTGGCTTTTTAGCAGCTAAGCCGAACACTTTAAGAAAGATTCGTATGTATAATATTTTAATCGTTGATGATTCCGAAGACGATGCAGTATTGCTGTTGCGAGAGCTAAAAAAAAATGGCTTGAACATTCAGTCAAAGAGAGTCGAATCCGACAATTCGTTAAGAGATGCCCTTAAAAACGCTGAATGGGATCTCGTCATCTCCGATCACAACCTACCCGGTTACTCCTCTAGCGAAGCGCTGAAAACCATACGCGAACTGAATAATGATATCCCTGTTATTATCGTATCAGGTGAAATATCTGAAATTGACGCCGTCCAGAGTATGCGTAATGGCGCACAAGATTATGTCATGAAAGACAACCTTGCGCGTTTGATCCCGGCAATCGAACGAGAAATCAAGGAAAGTGAAGTCCGTCATGAAAAGCGTTTGGTCGAACAGGACTTAGAACACCTCGCCTACCACGACCAACTTACCGGTTTAGCCAATCGAGAGCACTTCGAGCACTTTTTGGAAACCTCCATAGAAAATGCCAAGAAGAACCAAACAGAACATGCCTTACTGTCACTCGACCTTGATCAATTCAAGATCATCAACGACACCTGCGGTCACTTTGCAGGCGATGAGCTTTTAAAGCAAATCGCACTGATTTTAATCCGACAAACCAAAAACAAAGATAAAGTTGCTCGAATGGGCGCTGATGAGTTTGCCATTCTTCTCAGCCACACGTCTCAAGAATCAGCCATTCACGTCGCACAGAGCATTCAAGCCTCAGTGCGCGAACTGGCCTTCACGTGGGATCAAAAGTTATTTGGCACCAGTATTAGTATTGGCGTGATTGGTATATCCAAATCAACATCTTCAGTGCTCAGTGCATTAAGCTGTGCAGACTTAGCCTGCAACACCGCTAAAGAAAAAGGTCATGATGGTATTCAATGGTTTGATGAACAAGACCCTGAGTACCTCAAACGACGCAGTGAAATGCACTGGGTCAGTAAAATTAAACAAGCAATTAGCGAAGATCAGTTTGTCTTGCACTTCCAAACCATGGCGGGACTCCAGTCTCACTGCGCCGGACTACATGGTGAATTTTTAGTCCGTTTAAATGAAGCAGACCGATTAGTCTTTCCGGGTGAATTTATTCCGGCCGCTGAACGCTACAAGCTCATGCCAAAGCTCGACAGGTGGGTGGTAGAAAACGCATTCAAATACCTCTCTCGTTCTGGATTAGGGCAACGCGATGAAGGCACCTTCTTCATTAACTTATCGGGTAGCTCATTAAGCGACAAAGCATTCTTCAATGATGTGCGCGAACTACTTACAAAATATCAACTCAAACCTGAACGTATCTGCCTAGAAATTACCGAAACCTCAGCCATAGACAACTTCCACTCTGCGGTAGAATTTATCACTGAAATACGTGACGAAGGCTTTAAGTTTGCCTTAGATGACTTTGGTGCCGGTATGAGTTCGTTCTCGTACCTGAAAAGCATTCCCGTCGACTACTTGAAAATTGATGGCAGCTTTGTGCTAAACCTATTAAACGACCCAATAGACAGAGGCATCGTTGAAGCATGCAACGGCATCAGCCATGCAGCTGGCCTCCAGACCATTGCAGAGTTTGTTGAAAACCAAGAAATCGCCGATGCCCTAAAGCAAATAGGTGTCGACTTTGCTCAAGGTTATGGCATTGAACGACCAGGGCCGCTAAAGTAAAAACGTTTATCGCCCTTGTCATGCCGCTATTCAGAATCAGTCATTCTTGTACTCGGCGAGAGTTATTCCTGTTTCCACCTTAATCATTCCTGTGTAGGCAGGGATTCATTGCCTTAGCTAAGCCCCCCCCCAAAAAAAAACAATAGCGGGAATGACGATAAGGCAGAACCAATGCAGGTCAGGCGCTTTACTATTCTCTTCAGACCCTATCGTGCAGGCTCTCATTTATAATCTAATCTATAAATTCGATTAGCTAAAAGTAGCTATTTCGAACTTTATTTTTCATTAATATTTAATTGGATTGTTTTATGAAGAAATTAATAATTTCAGCATTTGTTTTATTGTGGTCAGTTGCTTCTATCGCAATAGAAAAACCAGCTGAAAAGCCTATTTTGGTGATTGGTGCGTCTTTTTCGAATGCAAATATTCCTATCAACGATAATCTGGTAGGCCCTCTAGGTGGTATAGCAGTCGATTTTGGCTCATACCTATCTTTAGGTAACGCGCTTGTTCGCAACCCTAAGCTACCTGGATACGTTATTAATGAAGCACAAGCTGGTGCAACATCCTTTGATCGAAGAGCCTGTAATCCAAGCTGTTCTGATGATATTGGCTGGCAGGGTTATGATAAGCAGTTAACTAAAGCTTTGGCGAGAGTCAATAATCCCTTTATAGGTGAGATCAATGCTGATTATGTTGTCATTACTATCGGGAATGACTGCCTACATTCAGATGCCTTCGGCATACCACAATCTGATGCTGTACCGTGCTCAGCAGGAGAAATGAATACTTATGTTGATAGACTTATCGCTGTAGGTCAAAGAGCTATCGATCTTGGCCTAACGCCGATATTTGATATGTATCCAGAGTTTGACGCATTTGATTTTGGTATTACACAAGCAGCATTTGGTCTGCAGTGGATGATTAGCGAGTCGGATTACAACACTTTACGTGAAATTCACTCGTTAAGAATAGGGTCTGAACTAAGCGGTGCGGTTGTCATCAATATGTGGAAGAAGTTTGTGCACAGAGGTGACGGCTTGCACCCTACGGATGATTCTGTTGCGAAGGCTGCTAGTAAGATAGCGCGTAAAATTAAGCGATTAGAGCGCAAGAAAAGTAAGATAGAAACGGGTATTGTCATCCCCCTACGACACTCCAGTTATATCTTAGGGTGGATTACTTTAAAAATTCAATTTACCAGCAAATTACTATGGAACGGGGTTTTCGAACTATTTATTCCGCTTAACATTAAGAAAAAAATGACAAGCATTTAATGCTGTCTATACTAAAATTTGTAAAGAGATGTAAGTTCTTAGAATCACCCCGTAGCAACCAACTCCCCCACGGAGACATTTGTGAGCATAAAAACAAAAACAGCTATTCAAACTACTTTAAAACTTACCATGCCCTTCGTATTTCTCAGTTTTTTGCAACCGAACTTTGCACTGGCAAATGATGAGTCATTATGGGAAATGTCTTTAGAAGAGCTAGGCCAAATTCGTGTTACAACACTGGCTACGGGTACCGCTACACCTTTAGATAAGGCAGCAGCCGTAGCAACGGTCATTACCGAAGAAGATATTATTGCGATGGGGGCAACGGATATTGATCAGGTGTTAGAGACGGTGCCGGGCTTGCATGTCAATCGATCAACTCAAGCCTTCTCTCCAAATTATACATTTAGAGGAATCACATCTTCCTACAACCCACAAACCCTGTTACTAATAAACGGCATTCCGATAACCAACCTATATATTGGGAATAGAAGCCAGGTTTGGGGTGGCATGCCAGTGAAAGCTATCAAGCAAATCGAAGTGATCCGCGGCCCCGGTTCTGCTTTATATGGAGCAGATGCTTTTTCTGGGGTCATTAACATTATCACGAAAAGCCGAAAAGATATTAATGGCACACAAGTCGGCTCAAGAGCGGGTAGCTTTGATACCCGTGCTGCTTGGATGGAGCACGGAGAAACTTTCAATGGTTATGAGGTAGGAGTGTCATTAGAGTATCAAAAAACTGACGGTTGGAAGGAAGAAGTAGAGGCTGATGGTATCGGCGCATCTGGACCTGTGAGTACTGGCGTAAAATCAACCGAGTTACGCTTAGCTATTGCAAAAGATGATTGGAACTTGCGCTTAGGTTACCAAGGGCGTCGAGATATAGGCGTTGCAGCAGGTATAGCCCAATTTCTTGATCCGCAGGGCAGATACGACAGCGATCGTATTAATGCTGATGCAAGCTATAGACTTAAAGACGCCGCACCTAATTTGGATATAGAAGGCCAGTTTTCTTATTATTACAACACTCAAGAAGTCGCAGAGAACCCCGTTCTTCTTCCTGCTGGAGTGCCTGGCTTTCCAGAAGGAGTCATCGGCACCCCTGGTTTTAAAGAACAACAAGTACGCTTTAATATCAATGGCATTTTTGATGGCCTCAAGCAACATTTAATTAGATTTGGTGTTGGCGCATACTGGGGGGATCTATTTGAAACAACCGAAAAGAAAAACTTTGACCTAGATTTATCACAACCATTCCCATTTGTACCTAAAGGTAGCTTGGTTGATGTGAGTGATACTGCTGAGGTCTTCCTCCCCGAAAAAGACCGTACAAACTATCATGCATTTATTCAAGATGAATGGCAGTTTGCAGATAACTGGGCACTAACATCCGGCGTGCGTTACGACCATTACTCTGATTTTGGCGATACCACTAACCCGAGAGTAGCCTTAGTCTGGGCTACCACGGATAGCATTACCTCAAAATTACTTTATGGCCGGGCTTTTAGAGCTCCTGCCATTTTAGAGCTCTTTGCAACAGGAAACCCTGTCATTCTCGGTAACAGTGATTTAGACCCAGAAATAATAGACAGTTATGAACTCGCGCTATCCCATCAATTAAATTCACATTTTTTATATAGAGCAAATCTATTTGCCTACAAAATAAAAGATTATATTGAATATGTGGCTGCTCAAGCACAAAACACAGGCAAACGGACAGGTAAAGGTGTAGAGCTGGAAATGGAGTATAGTCCATCCAGCTCCAGCAAATACTTTGCTAATTACGCCTACCAAAAAGCCAAAAATAAAAATACCAATGAAGATGCGGGTGAGTCACCCAATCATCAGTTCTATGTTCGCGCTGAATGGCGAACTGATGATAAATGGATTATTTCGCCGCAACTTAACTGGGTAGGAAAGCAATTGCGTGTTGATGGTGATAGCAGACCCCCCACGCCTCATTATACAACCGTAGATTTAACGATTAGACAGTTAAACGTGATTAGTAACTTAGATATTGCCTTATCTATTCGGAATATGTTCGACAGAGACGTATTTGAACCTAGTCCAGATGGCTTACCGGCACCCAGTATACCGAATGACTTCCCTATGGCAGGCAGAAGCATTTATGGTGAGATAGCATATAGCTTCTAACAAAATTGTTAGTAAAAAGGCGCATTGATTGCGCCTTTTTTACTTTATTGAGAGGTATAGCCTCCATCAATATTAATCGTCTGGCCGGTAATAAAAGAAGCTTGTTCTGAGCACAACCACAGCACCGTATTCGCCACTTCCTCTTGGGTACCCAAACGATTCATTGGGTGCAAGCTTTCAGCATAAGCTTTAATATCTGGGTTACTCAAGCCCTGCTCATTGCCCGGCGTGGGAATCCAGCCCGGCGCGATGGTATTAATTCTCAATGCGTTTTGCGCATTTTCTAATGATGCCGCTTTCGTTAGACCTATCACACCATGTTTACTGGCCACATAGGCTGGCAAACCCATCCCCGTTCCAACCAAACCATAAATAGAGGCCATATTAACAATTGCACCAGAGCCGCTTTCTAATAGCTTGGGGATTTGATGCTTCATGCATAACCATGTGCCTTTCAAATTAACATTTAACACCCTGTCCCACTCAGACTCTTCTAGATCAATCACAGAGCAAGGCACTTCAGCTGCACCCGCATTATTAAATGCAAGATCCAACGAACCGAACTCAGCAATAATGGCATCGATTGACCGAATAACATCAGCTTCTATCGCAATATCTGCGGAGATAAACATAGCTTCTCCACCATCAGCTTTGATCTCCTCAAGAACAGCCAAACCTTCTTCCTTTCTTCTAGCAACTAATGCTACTTTCGCCCCTTGCTTCGCAAAAGACAGTGCTGTTGCACGGCCAATACCTGAATTAGCACCTGTTACCATAACAACTTTATTTTTAAACTGTTTCATTTCAACCACCTTAAATTTCAATCCCAACTTCTACGACTATGTTCTGAACAAACAATACTTTCACACCTCACAGGAAAAAAAGAACCTTCTGGCCTGTCTCTCGCTTCGATATAACACGGTGCCATACCTGTCACAAAACATGGCGTTAAGAACTGTTGGTACTCTTCCGTAGTAAGGCCAATGTCTGCAACTAAAGCCGTATTAATTGCTGCAATATTCATTGATAAGCCTTTATGTTCTTTCAAATATTTGAAGATATCTAATGCCAGTAGATAATGCTTTCCTTGATTCAAGCCGAGCTCTTCTACTAATTTAATTGTATGAGGAATTCGCTCATCGATTTTGGCTAATGGACGCCCGTATCCATAAATCACACCTCGCTCATCAAGTTCTTTTTGAAGAATTTGATCTAAAGACTGACCTTCTTCTATTTTTGCTTGGGCACGGTAAAAAAAGTCTAAGGCTTTGCGCTCTGGCTTCCTGCCATAAATACTGGCCTCTGAAATAGCCATGCCTGCCATCATTGCCAATGAAACCGTTGTTCGGGACGTCCCCGCAAGTGACGCAACATGATTTGGCCATATACTCGGATCTGGATAACTGGTTGCTACCCAAAAGAAATTTAGTAGCCTCATTTGGGCATCAGAAAATTCGCGCCCCGTAATGCTAAATAAATTCATTCGAAACCAGTCGAGTTTAGTCAACTCATGATGAATATCTTTACCCCGCATCACGGCTCGCTCGCATAAGAAAGCCTTGCCCATTTCAGTTTCCCAACGGGTTTCTAGTTCTTCCAATTGCGCTAGGTTCATATATTCAAGCCTCGAATCTCAGGAACGCCCATAAAACCAGGGTCATTCTTCAACACGATGTTTTCAGCAAAGAAAGGAAATTTCTTCCAACCCATACCTTCTTGTTCAATCGCATGCGCAGCCGCACCTGGAAGGCGCAAAATAAGGTATAGATAGGCGGCCACTTTCTCATCCAGGCCTAAGTCATAAAAAGCAGCCGCGGCAATACCCGCTAAAGACAAAGGGTAACCAGTTTCTGTTTCTAAGGCTGTTCTATTCTGACTTAACCACGCTAAGGCTCCATCTACAGACAAACTACTTAATACAGTCAAAATCTCTGCATTGACACTTGCGAAAGCGATACCATTCGGATCAAAGCCCGGTGCATGCTCGAACGGAAGCCAAATATCTTCTTGGTAGTGTTCATTTGGGTTTAACAGGCTGTGCTTCCATTTGGCAAGGTCACACCCATTTGTAGTCCACAGAGATACACACACACTAACTTCCTGCGCGCCACCGTATTGCCCTGCGCCCACCGCTAAAGCGGCCATAAGTGATGCCGCATGGGTCGAGCCACCTACCCCACCATTCATGGCAGCACGCACACTCGCCTCACGCGGGCCAGGATTAGCCAAGGCAATCGCTAATTTTTCTAATAAAGCTGCTTGTGCTTTGGTCGGCTTTTCACCTTTAAACATGACATATAAATACTCAAACCACGTGGCCTTTTGCAGGATATCTTCATAGACATTGTAGCCATGACAGAAGGCTTCTTTGGTCGCAAAAGGGTTGTCATCTTCAGCGACTTCTTCCCAAAAATCGGAATGATAAACTTGTCGTTTACTCATGATTGACCTCCATTTTCAGCACCGCCACCGCCCGCGAGCACTTTCATTCGGCTCCCCATAGGAGGAACTTCATTGGCATCAATAATGACATCGAGCACACAGGGGCCTTTCTTCTTAAATATTTCATCAATACCAATCGTATCGAGATCAGTTATTTTGGATATTCGATGCGCTTCCAGCCCCATGGCTTTGGCCATCGCTGCAAAATCAACGGTTGGTAGTTCATTGCCAATATTTTCTGCACCACCCAATTGTTGGCCATGCTTGATCATTCCCAAGTGAGAGTCATTTAATATCACAAATAAAACATTCAAATTGTGCTCACGAGCGACGGTCATTTCCTGACCACTCATCAAGACACTGCCATCACCGGTAAAACAAATGACCGGAGCCTTATCGCCCAAGGCCATGCCAATTGAAGCGCCTATCGCCCAACCCATTGAGGCAAAGCCCATCCCGATATGGAATAAATTATCTTCAACCCCTGCTTTGTTATGGGTTTGCCAGTAATGAATTCCCCATAAAAAGCTGTTGCCGGTATCCATTAACACATAGGTGTTCGGCGGACATAATTGCGATAAGCTCCAATACAACGCTTGTGGTTTAACCGGCGAGGTATTCTGGAAACAAACTTCTTTTTCGCGGTATTTAACGTATTTTGGAAAGCCATCAGAACCCGGGAGATATTCCACCTTTTTGCGCTCTTTGGGTTTCTCTATCCAATTAAATAGTTGTTCCAAAAGTAGTTTAGGCGAACCGAGAATACAAATTTTTGCCAAAATGGAACGGCTCAAGTGTTCTGAGTTTTGAGAGATATGAATCATCCGATTCGATAATACGGCCTCGGTATCCCAGCCACCCGTGGTGATCTCATCCAAGGCAGTGCCAACCACAATGACGTAATCGGCACTTTCTGGCAATAATGCTTCGCGTGCGCTTTCATGGCCGCCTAAGCCGAATACGCCACGATATAAAGGATGGAAGTCAGAGATCAGGCCTTTAGCCATCGGCGTAGTGACCATTAGCCAGTTTTGCAGTTCGGCTAACTCCAAGAGCTGGTTGATGGCGCCGGAACAACCTTCACCAATCACAAAAGTGACTTTTTTAGCATCGGATAAATAGCTCAGTAACAGATCTAAACCTTTTTCGCTGGTCACAACATCATGATTAATAAAAGCACGTAGTTGCTGCATACCGTATCGGGGCTCTACTTTGGCGCGCATAATATCCAGAGGAATACTTAAATGCGCCGGGCCGGGACAGTTACTTTTGGTATAACTTATCGCTTGAAGTAACTTGTTTTCGAGCTGTGCTGGATGAGAGACCAAAGTGTTATAGCGCGTGCAAGATTCAAACATGCTGACCGTGTTAATACCGGTACATGAACCTTCTTGGAAAGCACCTAAGCCAAACTTTTCAATCGCGGGCTGCGCCGTAATCACTAATAGAGGTACACTATCGGCATAAGCATTCGCCACACCGGTAATTAAATTGGTTGCCCCTGGGCCAGATGTTGAACAACAAACCCCAACTTTACCCGTTGCACGTGCATAGCCATCTGCCATAAATGCAGCACCTGCTTCGTGCCTTGCTAAAATTGCCTTGGGGCCTCCTTTCCGCTCACTTCTCGCTAAAGCATTGTATAAGGGTTCGATACTGCCACCCGGTACACCAAATACATACTTTATTCCTAATCGATCAAGGTAATTTAAAATTAAATCACCATTCTCAATCACAACGGTCTCCTCGATAGAATTCGTTACGTTTTGTTAATATGTTTTACATGGAGGGCATTTTTATATCTTTTTGTTATTAAAATAAACAAATCAATTGTTAAAGATTGTCAAAACCGACTCCATACAGACAATCTGATCATTTTATAGCCATATGTCAACAAATTGGCAATAAACACCAACAATCATCACAGTTTCTCTGCCGCCTGATGCTCTAGCTTCATTCAGAAATCACCGGACTTAATGTGACACACCTCACATCTATGAAAACAGAAAACGCTATAATTCCGGCACCTGAGACCGTAGTCGTAACATCAGGTTTTATTTTTTTCGTTAGCCTTGGTAACCCTTACATGGATTCAGCAATACATTACGACGACTACGCACAAGCGATTAAATATTTAAAAATGGTTTTACCTGCCATGGCGCAGTTAAAAATACCCACCACCCCAGAGAATTATGCAGTCTGGTATGAATACACCAGCGGCAAGAATCCAGCACTGGTGAAGAAGATAGATGCCTTAAAAGCGCAAGGCCGAGAGTTCACCCAGACAATCAATGACAACTTGTTTGAGATTTTTATTGCCAAACGTCCGCAACTTTCTATTAACCAACTAAACGCCAGTGTTAAAAACGTTATTGATAACCTGCTCGCGCAAATGCATCGCGAAGACCAAGGTTTGGATGGCTACAGTCAGTCTCTAGAAAAGCTAACTAAACAGGTGTCTAACATTTCGCAGCTCTCCGACCTTGAAAACCTGATCGGCCAGTTAGTCTCTGAAGCGCATTTACGAAATAAAGAAAACAAGGTATTTCAAGATAAGATCAAGGCCATGTCCAAGGAAGTCGAAGACTTGGACAAACGTTTGAAGCGTGTTGCGATTGATGCCAATACAGACGCTTTAACGGGCATTCATAATCGCCGTGCATTTAACCAAAAGCTAA
This sequence comes from Oleiphilus sp., assembly GCA_048058835.1. Lineage (GTDB taxonomy): Bacteria > Pseudomonadota > Gammaproteobacteria > Pseudomonadales > Oleiphilaceae > PZPK01. Next base: position 137,166 of record JBLLNS010000005.1, on the reverse strand, counting down.
GCGAATCGCTAAGCAATAAACAGCACAAGATGTCGATTATTATGATCGACATCGACCACTTTAAACGACTAAACGACTCTTATGGTCATTTAACGGGCGATAAAGTATTGAAATTTGTCGCCTCATTGATCGCCAAGAATATTCGAGGCCAAGACTTTCTGGCCCGATTCGGTGGTGAAGAGTTTGTCATCATCCTGCCCGAAACGACGCTTGAGAGCGCCTTATGTGTGGCCAACAATATTCGTAGCTATTTAGCAAAGCAAAAACTATATGACAGTTCTAATGATGAACAACTTGGCAGACTAACGCTTTCAATGGGGGTCGCCAGCCGTCACTATAACGACAGTGCGGAGAAAATGATTGCGCGGGCAGACAACTGTTTATATATGGCAAAATCGCAGGGAAGAAACAAAGCCATTTGTGAAAAAACACTGACTGCAGAGAGTTACTCCAGCTAACAAGAGCGATTCTTGGAAAGAATGGCTGTGAAGCTTTGATGGAAGACCTGCCTTATAAACCAAACTTTTGTTTCAACACTTCTAGCTTTTCATCGCTGTAAGCATAGCCGATGGACTTAAGATTTTCTGCGGTCACTAAGGTTTCATAGGCGTGAATGATGTCATAAATCCATTTGCCGGGAACGAAGGCGGTGATCTGTTGTTCAGTAATGGTTTCGCTGTCACCTTTCAAATCCAGATGCAGCGTTAAAGCTTCCTGACCATCCGCTAATCGTAGTGACAAATTGGAACTTTTGAAGGTCTCGCCATAATAGGCAATGCATGCCCCCGCTCTATCTGCAAATTGCAAAGTATACACATTGCCGTTCAATTTGAACTGTATGGTTTTTTCATCACCTTCATGAACAATAATGGATGAGGTAATTTCACAATGAATAAGGCTTTCGGGTTCTGAAATGCGTAAATTAGCGCGGCTAGACAACTCTTTGTATAGGTGAATAAGCCGCTGATCAAGACGCAGCACTTTTGCCAATTTTCGACGTTCTTTTATCGCCGAAAATACGTCGCTATGACTAAGCTGGCTCTGTCGTTCGATACGATCCAGTGCACGATTAATCGTCGACTGCAAATGATCGAAGGCCGAACGTACCGATAGTAAACTCAGATCATCATAATTTTGTGACAAAACACCGCCCTCTCAAGCAGACTAAATTCGGTAAAATCTTACATTAAGTAATAGCACAAACTGCTCAAAGCCCAAGCTTGATTTGTAACTTAATGGATGATGTCATTCGCATAATTCTGAAACGAAGCGGCGCACCGATCAAGCACGCATCACTTCCTCCTTCAAAGAGACTAGCCAAGATACTACAAGTTATGTGCCAACCCTGGAGTTTTCATGCCAAGATAGTGCATCGCGCCTTTTACCTATCAGTTTCAGTGCAATTTAGTGACTGTTTGTCGAAAAGCAGGAAAAAGATGGCCGCCCTATCTGTCATTATTCTTTCAGTGATATACACTTTCTTGTCATTAAGTTCGTCTAATCTTTATAGTTAATTTATTCAATAGTAAGGAATACGCAATGATAAAAAACTGTTTATTTCCCGTCGCGGGCTATGGCACGCGATTTTTACCTGCCACCAAAGCCATGCCGAAAGAGATGCTGCCTTTGGTCAACAAACCCCTAGTGCAATATGGGGTTGAAGAAGCACAAGAAGCTGGCATGAACAATATTGGCTTTGTGACTGGTCGCGGGAAACGAGCCATTGCCGATCATTTTGATATTAGTTATGAACTGGAACACCAGATCAAAGGTTCAGGTAAAGAAGAGTTGTTAACCTCGATTCGCGGCTTAATCGAAAATAATACCTTTTCATTCACACCGCAGCATGAAATGAAAGGCTTGGGTCATGCGATTTTATCCGGTAAAACCTTGGTAGGTGATAATGCCTTTGCCGTAGTGTTGGCAGATGACTTTTGTATTGGTGAAGAAGCCGGAAATGGCGTACTGAAACAAATGGCTGAACTCTACAAACAGTTCCGTTGCAGCATTGTCGCGATTCAAGAAGTCCCTGAAAATGAAACTCACAAATATGGCGTCATTGCCGGTGAAGAAATGAAAGAAGGCTTATACCGAATTAATGACATGGTGGAAAAGCCAGCCCCTGAAGATGCGCCTTCCAACTTAGCCATTATTGGTCGATACATTCTAACACCGGATATTTTCGATATTATTGAAAACACCCCACCCGGAAAAAATGGTGAAGTGCAAATTACAGATGCCCTAATGACCCAAGCCAAGAAAGGTTGCGTGTTAGCGTATAAGTTTAAGGGGAAACGTTTTGATTGCGGTAGCGTAGATGGTTTTGTCGAAGCCACCAACTATGTCTATAAGAATGTGTATAACCCGGATTTAGCGTAATTTCCACATCGTTATTACCATAAACTCCGCCGAGTGATTACGGCAATCTCAGCATCGTCATTACCGCAATACCCGCTTGGTCATTACCGCAACCCCCGCCTCGTCATTACCGCGCAGGCGGTAATCTATTGTCTGAACAGTTGAGTCGATCTTATCTGAACATATTCAGTTGTGCGCCAGACTTGAAACCTTCGGGCTTCGAAGAATTCAAACACTGGATCACGTAATAAATACGGGATGACGATGCTGAGAGTTTATGCACATTAATATAGAGAGATGGGGGTCGAGCCGATACAACTTAGCCAAACGCTAGTTATGCACTAGCACTGACTAATTTGCGATAAGCTGAAGAATAAGTTCTTTGGTTTGTTCGTCAGATTTACGATAACGGCGCAACAATTCATATTCATCATCTGCCGGTATTAACTTTTCTATCTGCTCGCCTAATTCGGCTAATGAATCAGCCAAGTCGGACTCTTCGCCCAAGTTGATCCCCGGTAAAGCTAACTGCTTCTCAATCGGCGCTTCGGGCATATCCACATAGTTTTCCAGCGCCGTGCCGGTTTTGAAACAAAGGTCCAGCAAGTTCGCCAAACTGGGATAGCAGCGGCTGTCTAACTGATCGGATTCCCAGCTTTCAACAACCGACGCATCAACCAAGCAAAAGGCAGCAATATCCTGCTGCGAAAAACGTCGGTTCTCACGCATGGTTCGGAGTCGTTGATTAAATTGTTTTAAATACTTCATAAGACATTCATGTTTGGGGAAAGGTTGCGGGCAAATATAGCATTTGTGCTGTAAAAACCGTAGAGGCATATCAGCTATATATCGAAATAAATCATTAATTTACAGCTTTATCCAGAAAATTAACTTTAAGTTTAGCAGAGCAAAGTGAGTTTCGCGCATTAATCACTCAGCTCTAGCGAAAAGATCAGAGCAACAACAAAGTTCCCAAGCCCAGAAACACCACAAAACCCACAATATCGGTAATGGTGGTGAGAATAACCGCGCCGGATAATGCAGGGTCATAACCCAACTTTTTCAATACTATCGGTACAAATAGACCTGCCACAGAGGCGGTAATAATATTCAGTAAGATAGCCAGAGCAATCACTACCGCGATCAAAATATTATCAAACCAGAAGGCTGCCACCACGGCAATGACGACGGACCAGATTAAACCACTTAATATGCCGACTCTTAATTCTTTATCCAAAAGTAATTTAGAGTTGGTTTCATTCACTTGGCCTAATGCGAGACCTCTGATTAACAGAGCCAGTGTCTGGCTACCGGCGATGCCCCCCATACTTGCCACGACGGGCATTAGCACGGCTAGCGCCACAACAGAAGCCAAGGTTGCTTCAAACAAACCAATAAACCACGATGCCAATAACGCCGTTAATAAGTTAATACCCAACCAGATTGAGCGACCTTGAATGCTTTTTTTGACGGGCGAAAACAAATCTTCTTGCTCATCCATACCGGCACCCGCCATCAGTTTGGATTCAAACTCTTCGCGCACCACATCATTTGCAGTCATCATATCCAAACGGCCGACTAATTCTTTTTCATCATCAACCACGGGTAAAGAAGAGTAACCGCAGTTTTGTAATTTTCTGGACGACTCAAACACATTTTCTTCGGCATCCAGAATAGGATAATCCGCGTCGATCAAATCTGTTAAGGGTATATGGTTCGGCAGTCCAATGATGTCATTGATCAGCACCGCCCCTTGATAATGGCCAATTCGGTTGGTTAGGAATATCGCATCGGTATAACGTGGCACCTCACGGCGTAATAAGCGTAGGCAATCCTGAACTTTGGCAGTAGCAGGCAGCATGAGCAATTTATGATTGACCCAATGGCCAGTTTCATCTTCGTCATACTCTTTAGCAAGTTCGAAGTAGCGAATCTGCTGGTCATCCATGCGCTTGAGAGCACGACCCACGAGCCTATCCGGTAAGGTTTCCGATAACTCGACCAATTCGTCAGCGTACATGTTATCGAACAGGGCATCGAGTTCCTGCAAGGCCATGGCGTCAATGATCGTTTCACGAGGGTCATGACGCAGATTCAGCAATACAGATAAGCGACGCTCAGGTTCAACTTCTTGCCAAATAGCCAAACGCTCTTCTATCGGAAAAGATTCCAACAGCAAGGCAATGCTTTCGGCGTCTTGCATATTATTGATTAACTTGGCTCGGTCAAGGTTGTCGTCCGATACTTCCCGGATCATATCCTTCAGCTCTTCATTCATACTGCAAACCTTAGTCGATACAGACGTGTAGAGGTGGCGAAAGCCACCAGTAAGATAATGACTAGAATATAGTAAAATGCTGGATTTGCTATAAGCTTAGTAGCAGATACACACTTCTCCGAACATTATTTTTTAGTTTAGGGTTGCGCGTTAAACACCCTCATTTTTGCGAAACAGCAAAGCAAACAAACTATCTGGAGCCACACCCGATGGATACATCTTGGCTATCTTACAAGGTACTTGATTTAGAAACCTTTTCCTTAACAGTTGGCCAGCTGCTTACTTTCTTTTTAGTGCTCATTTTAACGCTGATTGTTTCCAGGATAATTCGCCGAGGCCTAACCAGGCTGAACAAGCGCTCAAATTCCCTCACCAGCGCACACATTTACACCATGAGTCGCTTTGTTCATTACGCCATCTTGGTTGTCGGCTTAATGTTTTCTCTCAGCGTCATCGGTATAGACGTCAGCAAACTCACTCTGCTAGCCGGAGCCTTAGGTATCGGTATTGGTTTAGGCTTGCAAAATATCGTGAATAACTTTGTTTCCGGCTTAGTCATTCTGTTGGAAAAAAGTTTAAAAGTCGGAGACTTTATCGAGATACAAGCCGGCGTTTTTGGCGAAGTTCGGGAGATCAATATGCGCTCGACCTTGATTCGGACCAATGACAATGTCGACATTCTGATTCCCAATGCCGAACTCATCGGTGGCATGGTAACCAACTGGACGCTTGAAGATAATATTCGGCGCTTCAGAATTTCGTTCAGCGTCGCCTACGGAAGCGATAAAGAACTGGTGAAAAAAGCCACCTTAGAAGCGGCGAAACAAGTGAGCTACACCCTCGATAAACCGGGTAGAGAACCGACAGTCTGGATGACCGGCTTTGGCGATAGCGCACTCAATTTTGTCCTCGGCGTCTGGGTGATGCCCTCACATGTGAAGCGTCCCACTGCACTCACTTCGGACTATTTATGGGCTATTGATGATGCGTTCCGTAAACACGGTATTGAGATCCCCTTCCCACAACGCGATTTGCATTTAAGATCTTCCCAAGTCAGTTTCCAGCAGGCAGAAGATAAGCGACTCGATTAAACGAGGCATGGCTGAACGCTCTTCCTAAAACTGTGTTTTACAGATTATTTACACCTGAGTTCATAGACGATTCCAGTATATTTATCGATAATGAGCCTCGCTAAAACCATGTTCCACTAAACAACGGGCCCAGTTAATTATTTATTATGCGAATCCCTACCATATATAACGACACCGAACTCGCGGTCGATCAAGTCGCTGAACTAAGCCGTTCAGCCGCTCACCACATCGCCAATGTATTAAGAATGAAAGCAAGTGACTCGGTCCGTCTGATCAATAACAGTGGCTATTTTTATTCCGCCACCCTGCTCAGCTGTTCAAAAAAGTCGGTTCAAGTTCGAATCGATCATGCTGAGGCAGCCACCACTGAATCACGCTTACATACCCATTTAGGGCAAGTCATGTCGCGTGGTGATCGCATGGATTACGCGATTCAAAAAAGTACTGAGATGGGCGTCAATGAGATCACGCCATTGATGAGTGAGCGATGCGAATTGAAGCTCAAGGCTGACCGAGAAAACAAGCGCCTAGAACACTGGAAGCAAGTCGCGATTAGTGCTGCCGAACAATGCGGCAGAGCCAGCGTGCCGACCATACACCCTGTTCGTTGTCTCGAAGATTGGCTCACCCAACAGTCTTCTAAAGGCTTATCCTTAGTTTTCCACCACCGCGATACCCAGAACTTAACGCAAATCCAATCTGCCCCGGAACACGTAAACCTTTTAATTGGGCCAGAAGGCGGTTTGTCTGCGGATGAAATTGATCGCGCCAGACGTGCCAACTTTCAAGCCTGTACCTTTGGCCCTAGGGTCATGCGTACTGAAACAGCACCCGTCGCATGCTTAAGTGTACTCCAATGGTTGTGGGGAGACTTCAACGCACCTTAAGACCCATGTTTAAAGTCGTCATTCTCTACAGACACAAACTTTTAACCTTAGTGATTCAGACAAACTTATGCGGATAGCAACATGAATAAATTTAAAGCCCTCCACCAGAAGCACACTTGGTTCACTCCTCTGATGATTCTTTTAGCCGTCGTGCTGATCATTACCTATCTTGTGTCGACCAAACCCGTTCCACCCAAGCAACAAACGCCCGAAAAAGAATGGCTAGTCTCAACAGAGACACTGGAATTTAAACGTGCTATTCCGCAAATTAATTTATTGGGACGCGTTAAGAACCCTTTCGATTCGATACTCAGCGCCGGTATTGTCGCCGATGTCGCAAAGGTTCCGGTCAGAGAAGGCATGCTGGTGAGTGAGGGCGACACCTTAATTCAACTCGATGACACGGAAATCAAACTCACCGTTGCCCAGCGTGAGGCAGATGTCGCCGAATTAAATGCTCAATTGGTTGCCGAAAAGAACCGTTATGCATCCGATAAAACCGCTTTAAAAGAAGAACAGCAACTCCTCACCATTGCTGAAAATGGCGTAAAACGACAAGCGACCTTGCAAGCCTCTAAACTGGTTGCCCAAGAACGCTATGATGCGGCCGAATCACAACGAGCCCAAGCAGCCTTAAGCGTCAATTCGCGTCAATTATTATTGGCCGACCACCCTAGCCGCTTGGCCCAACTGGAAGCTCGGCTGACGCGCACTAAAACCTTATTGGCAGACGCCAAGCTCGATGCCGAACGCAGCACAATACGTGCCCCCTTTGATGGCGTGATCACCTCAGTCAGCGTATCTCCGGGTGAGCGTGTACAAATCGGTCAGGCTTTGGTGTCCATATACGACAACAACAGCATGGAACTGCATGCTCAAATTCCTGATCGCTATGTCGACCAAATCAAAAGCGCACTTCAACAGGACAAGCACATAAAAGCCCAAGCAAGCCGTTTTGGCGCAACCTACGACTTACGTTTGCAACGCCTAGCAGGCCAAGTTCAAACCGGTAGCGGCGGCATTAATGCCATCTTCACCCCCGATGACAATACACAACAATTAATCCTTAACAGCGCGATTGAAATTAACGTCGATTTACCTGCCATCGACAATGCGTTCACGCTGCCGTTATCTGCCATTTACGGCGCTGATCGTGTTTATCGGGTTGAAGAAGGTCGACTGCAAGCTATCAATATTTCTATTTTGGGCAAAGAACTCGACCCCTTAGGAAAAGCCGACAAAGCCATTATACAAAGTAAGTTATTGAGTCGCGGAGATGTGATCGCCACCACCCAATTACCCAATGCCATTTCTGGATTAAAAGTTAAGGTGAGAGATTAAGCTATGCAAGCGACTGCTCAAGATACCAACCCGTCGGATCACCGTTCAGACTTAATCGGGCGTTTTGCTCAGCATAAAGTGGCCGCTAATCTGTTAATGATTATTATGCTCATGGCCGGCATTGTGTCTTTGCTTAAGTTGAACACACAATTCTTACCCAACTTCGAGCCAGACTTTATTACCGTCAGAGTGGCCTGGCCGGGTGCGCCTGCAGAAGATGTTGCCAAATCTATTGTGACGCCTCTCGAACAAGAACTCAGAAACCTCGATCACGTGAAAGAAATGAGTTCCACCTCGACTCGCAGCTCTGCAGTTATCGTATTGGAGTACGATGAAGGCAGTGATATGGGCTTGGCGCTCGATCAAGTCAAAGAGTTTGTCGATGCTGTGCGTAACTTGCCGTCCGATGCTGAAACGCCAGTCATCTCCAAAGTGTCTCTGAACGAAGATGTGGCCACCTTGATTCTGTCATCAGAAGGTTCATTGGAGGAATTGCGCCCTTTAGCCTATCGCTTCGAAAGAGAGTTGCTGGATCGCGGCGTCGCGAAAGTCAAGTTTACCGGTCTACCTGATCAGGAAATTGCCATTCAGGTCAGTACCGATCAAATTAATAACCTCAAACTCTCTTTACCTGAAATTGGTCAGCAAATCCGCAATGCCAGCCAAGACATTCCGGCCGGCACCAGCGGCAAAAATGAAGTCGCCAAAGAGCTAAGAAGTACGGAGCAACGACGCGACGAAGAAGGTTTTAAAGCCTTATCCATTATTCATCAGGAAACCGGTAGCCGCCTTAGTCTTGATAACATTGCAGAGATCGAGCAGCGTAACAAAGACAATCAAGTTGAGGTTTTCTACAAAGACCGACCCGCCATTTTAATGAGCGTGTTACGTACACAGGCTGCCGACACACTAAAAGCAGCCGAGACCCTACATAACTGGCTTGAAGAAACCCGCCCCACTCTCGCCCCTTCTATTAGCTTAGATACCTATGACGAACGCTATGAACTGATTGAAGACCGTATCAACTTATTAATCACCAACGGTATCGGCGGTTTGATTCTGGTGGTCGGTATTCTGTTTATTTTTCTGAACGGCCGAGTCGCCTTTTGGGTGGCAATAGGTATTCCTGTGTCCTTTATGGGAACATTGGCCGTTTTATATTTAATGGGTGGCAGCATCAATATGGTGAGCATGTTTGCCTTGATCATGGCACTCGGGATCATTGTCGACGATGCCATTGTCGTCGGCGAAGATGCCCTCACCCATTATGCGAGAGGAGATAACCCCTTGAGGGCGGCTGAAGGCGGCGCGCGCCGGATGTTCGTGCCGGTGATGTCATCGTCGCTTACCACGGTTTCTGCATTTTTACCGCTCATGCTGATCAGCGGGATCATCGGTAATATTTTATTTGATATTCCTTTGGTCATTATTTGCGTGATTATCGCCTCTCTAATTGAGAGCTTTTTAATTCTGCCTGGTCATCTACACCACTCGTTCCAGAAAAACTTTAAAACCGTTAAGCCTGGCTCCTATCGGGACAAACTCGATAAAGGCTTTAATCATTTCCGCGACAATATTTTTCGCCCCATGGCAGAACGCTCTATCCGAAACCGCGGCGCAACCTTAGCACTGGCCTTCGGTATTTTAGCCGTCTGCATTACCTTAATTTCGTCTGGCCGAATTCAAACCGACTTCTTCCCTCAACCTGAAAGCCATATATTATTAGGTAATGTGAAATTTGCCTCCGGTACGCCCCCCGAAGTCGTCAAAGAATTTGGTTTAGCGATGGAGCATGCACTGCACTCAGCAGACAGAGAGTTAGTCGAACAAGGTAAAACCGGCGACTATGGAAGTTTGGTGGTGCACAGCGTTCTCAGAATCAACCAAGCAAGCTTCGATGGCGGCAAAAACTTCACCACGGGCGAGCAATATGCCTCTGTCCATGTAGAACTACTCACCCCCGATGCGCGCAGTGTACGCAACCCGGAATTTATCAAAGCCTGGACCAAACACATTACTCAACCAGATGGGGTTGAACAATTTAGTATATCCAGCCCGAGAGGCGGCCCTCCGGGTAAAGATATCGACCTTTTCCTAACCGGACAAGAACCGGCAGTCTTGAAGCAAGCGGGTGAAGCATTAGCCAATAAATTAAAAACCTATGTTGGCGTTCGTGACATTCAGGATGACCTACCCTTCGGCAAAGATCAGTACCTGTATAGCCTGACACCACTTGGCGAATCGCTTGGCTTAACGGTTTCTGATATTGGCAGCCAATTAAGAGCCGCCTTCGACGGCCAGCTTCTACAAGCTTTTATGATGAAAATGAAGAAATCGAAGTGCGTATTTTATTACCGGATGGCCAACGAAATTACACCCGAACACTGGATAACTTTCCTATTATCACCGCACAAGGTGAAATGGTTCAGTTAAGCAATGTGGTTAACCTGAAAGACCAGAAAGGCCTCGATTTGGTCAGGCATACTGAAGGTAAATTGGGTCTGCACATCACGGCCAGTGTCAACACAGATGAGAATAATGCCAATGAGATCGTCGCGGAATTAAGCGAATCTTTCCTAGCAGAATTGAGCAGCGAATATGGCATTAAAATCGAATTGAAAGGGCGTGCCGAAGAACAAGCACAAACCGGTAAAGATATGGCCTTGGGCGCACTGATTGGCTTCTCACTGATTTATATCATTCTGGCCTGGGTGTTTGGCTCCTATAGTTGGCCTGTGGCGGTACTAATCGCCATTCCTTTGGGTATTTCGGGTGCAATTATTGGTCACTGGTTATTAGGTTTAAACCTGACCATGCTGTCGTGGTTTGGCTTCTTTGGGCTATCCGGTATCGTGATTAATGACGCGATCATTCTAGTTACGTTCTACCGGGAATTACGCGAAAAAGGCCACCCTGCTAAACAAGCCATTGTCGATGCATCCTGCTTGCGTTTACGAGCCGTGATGCTGACATCTTTAACCACTGTAGCGGGCTTACTGCCCTTATTATTTGAAACCTCCTTACAAGCCCAGTTTTTAATCCCAATGGCAGTGAGTATTTCCTTTGGTTTAGCCTATGCAACGGTTCTCATCTTATTTGTCATACCTGCGATACTCTCATTGATTGAAGAGCGGGCTGAGAAGAAGGCGCAACGAAAACTTGAGCGTTTAGAGGCACAACAGGCATAAAAAAACCGAGCTACCCGTTAGAGTGGCTCGGTTTTTTTAAAGGTTATACTTATTGCAATTACACTCTCAAAGGAAGTTGGGTTTCACACGCCTCATTCGTTGTGGGCACACTATCCTGATCGACCAACCCATCTTCACTATGATACGTTTCAAAATCACCATCAAAATCAAATCGAATTTTCTGATATAGAGTCGCATCTATTGTCTCTTCACCAGTCGGTTTCATAATGGCTGAATAAGTCGTACCTAAGAAGCTAATCGTCAATACTAAAGAGTAGCTTTCAGTAACAGTATCAGATGTGCCAAGTAGGCTCCAGAAACCTGATACAAGTTCACCTCGTGTATTACCATCCCCTAACGTTATCTCCTGTGATGTTTCATCTCTAGAAGCTTCATCTATATATTTAACACAAGAAGTAAGTGATCCGTCCAAATCACCTGCATCACCTTCAAAATATATCTCTACTTCAATGTCTTTCAAATCACCCGCAGACCCAAGATCCAGTACAGATACTTTGATTTGTTTCCCACTTACATCTGAAAACGGCGTCGCATCTAAGGGGAGAGTTGAAGCCGCTTGAATCTCTTCGACAGTATCAAAATCATCACCTGTAAAGTCATTACTCACAATAGAGCTAAGATCCCTCGCACCTTGAGATAAGGAATCTGTTAATGCCTGAATTAACGTATCATTTCCATCATCCGTGAAGAAATTGATTGCATTATCGATTGAGGAATCATCACTTTCCTCATTAACGGTTTTAATGACAAGCGTTTCAAGTGCACTCGCTCCGCCTTTAGCTTCATTTTGAGTCAGCGTTAAATCACTAGGATCAATCAAGTTATCAACAACATCAGGTATCCTAGTAGCGATATTCACAACGCGTTCTAAACCACCAAGAGATGATGGTGAACCTAAGTCCTGCGGAAGGGTGAATTCTTTACGCTCATATATAGCACGCATCTCATTTTCTGCATTATCCAACACCGTCGCTAAGAAATTTGTATTTGCTAGCGTAGCATTTAAAGTACTTTCTGAACTTATGATTTTCTGTGCCAAGTTAGGGTAAATACTAGAAGTAGCATCATTAGGGGTGCCGACGTTATCTCCAATTTCTGTATAGGTGTCGGTTAATCTATCCGATAGAAGGCTAACTGTTTTATGAATTTTCAATGCCGTATTCAGCAGGTTTGAATCAATGGCTCCTGCCCCCTCCGTATCTAAATAATTCACATCTAAGTCAGACTCCTCCAAACCTAGAGATGTGAGCAAAGACTGCTGATCTGTTGTTGAATCCACATTAGACAGTAATGAGGTAATAGGCGATACAACATGAATATCGGTATCTGAAGTCGTTTCTAAATCGACTCGCCGACTCATTTGCCCCACAAAAGGTTCGCCCGTTAGTATGTCGTAACCACCATCTATTCTAATAACAACATTATTAAAATCAGAACTTAAGCGAAGACAATACTGTTCCTGCTGTGGCGTTGCATTAGATGCACAATAATTGGTTTGGGTGTTCGGATTGTAAGAGTAATAACCTTCGTTGTCTGTAAACGCAAAAGTTTCCCAAGCGTCACGTGTACCGTTATTATTTGAGTCTGCAAATACGGTGGCACGAGCTAACTGGCCATCAATCGCAAGGCCTGAAACTTGTTTTTTAGACGCTGGCGAACCTTCGTCCTGCCCTGAACCACCGCACCCCACGAGTGCGATAGAAGCGGATAATGCGATTGCTAGTTTTGACTTAGAAAACCTTGTTTTCATTTGATGTAATTTCATATTCTTTCTACCCATTCAATAATTTCGATTTGTATATATCTATGCCTAAAATTAGAAGCTTTCTTCGATACTTAGCGCAAATCCTGCTCGTCGTGGCGCTTTGGTACCATCGACTTCAATCGTTTCTAAACCATATTCAATATCAAGAGCCAAAGTATTAAAAAGCGTAAAACCGACACTCGCACTAGAAAGCTCTGAGCCAACTAAATTTTTATGGTAGCCGAAACGAAGGGAGGGAATAATCCAGCTATCTGCATCATAAGATGTCGCTGCATGAAACCATTGGTTTTCAAAACCGATCACATCGTTGTACTCAGCCAAGTCAAGTGCTGAGGTTAACTGCCATCTATCAGTTAATTTATAGAGAACGTCAGCTCGGAACATCGCATCTTTAACATGCGTTTCTTTGGCTTGAATGTCACCTGTTTCATTTGCGAAATAAGCCGCCACTTCACAGGCGTTTCTTGACGGCGAGTTTTGATCGATACCGCTACAACCCACACCGACAGCGCCATATTCAAACTCAGGCGAATTTAAGTTTTCGAGTGTCAGGCCCAAGCGATAATCACCTGCATCCCAAACCAGCCCTAGATCAATACCGAACTCAGTGGAACTCACTTGGTTTTGGTCGTACTCATCAACAATAATATCCGAAATATCATCACTCTCTAGGTTTTCTAAGGGAATAACTTGTTTGCTTAGCTCGAGGTTCATGACTTTAAGTTTAACACCCGCATGTAAATTACCTTTGTCATTGAACCAGTCATTTAAAGGTACATCTCTGCTGTATGTTAAGGCCACCGATTTTTCAACACCCGACTTTAGATACAACGACGTCGCGGTATTGAATGAATCATTTTGATTACTGTACTCCAGAGGCGCATCTAAGACGCTAAATGCGGCCGTCGCATTTGCGGCAACGCTAATCCCCACGGCGCCTCCGAGCATGTCAGATTGAATAAGTAAAGGGAAAAAAGGGGCAGTCAAACTGATACTGTTTTTGACATAACCGTCCTCACCAAATTTTATTAATAACTCATTGAAGCGATCTAGGGCTTCTTGAGTTGATAAACCTGATGAATCTGGATCATCCAGAAGGTCTGTTAACTCTTCAAGTTCATCTACCAAGTTATTTGCATCACCCACTTCAAGGTTAAAGCCAAAGCTAGGGAAATAAGATGTGCGGACATTTTCGTCTTTATCAATTAACAAAGAAGTCATGGCAGGGTTATTAAAACCTGCTGCGACTGAATATGAGTTAGAAGACGGCCCTGTTGTCATACTTGAGCCGGGGTTGACAGCGCCACTGTTTGCAAAGGCTTGAGATGCCATAAGAATTGAGCTGACTAAAAGAGTTCGTTTCATCTTACCTATCCTGAATTAGAGAGTATCGGGTCAGTTTTTTAAATACTTGAAAACAAAACAGGCCGTCAAAAGACAGCCTGTTCTCTAAGTGATTAACAAGATAGCTTAGTACAAGCTCGGGAAAGCTCCACCCCAAAGAGGCTTAATTTTGTGTCTGTTTGATAAGGTCACGTAACAATAAGTGACTAAATTGCTTATCTAGATTTTCTTGATAATCGCTCGACAATTTATCTAGACAGGAAGGGAAAAATAATTTTTGCGATAACTCAGAATGGTCGCGTCTTAAAGCGTTTAACACATCGGCGACGGTAATTTGGTCAGTTGATCTGCCCGGCACTAAGCATTCTGCATTTTCACCAGCGGTGACCACGAGGTTTTCTTTCGATAATTTATCAATAATTTGTCGCGTCAATACTGGCGGAACAAAACGCCGTTGCTCTAGTTCACTTTGCTGTATAGGAGATTCACCCTTTTCGAAATGCTTGGCAATTTGCACCATGATGTCCAGCCCCACTTTTTCAAGTAACACCGGCGACGATTCAAATGCCGCGTGGCGCGTAATGTGGTTACCATGCTGATGATAAAAGGCAATACTTGACCCTAATAACAGGATTAACCAATTCATGTAGATCCAAATCAGCAGCAAAATACCCACGGCGAAACCAGAATAAATCGCATCATACTTTGCAGAATTCACTACAAATGCGGTAAATACCAAGCTACTCGCCTGCCAAGCACTACCTCCAACGATACCTCCCCAGAATGCACTGCCAAGGTTTACTTTGGTATTCGGCATCATCGCGTAAAAGAACGTAAATGCGCCAATTATCATCAAGAATGGCATTAACTTGGTGAGTAATAGAATCAGGCTACCGAAAGGTTCTATTGCCGCTAGGGATAAAATAATGCTCGAGTTCATGGTCGATGCCGTGACGCTAATAGCGGCGACGACTAGCACCGGTCCCACCAAAATGACGCTTAAATACTGACTGAAGCGATCACCAATCGACCGAAGTTGAGGTGCCAACCAAATAGTATTAAAGGCTCTTTCTATTTTCTGTACCAGCGCAATCGCGGTATAGAATAACAACACAAAGCCGACGATGCCTAAAACGCCGACTTTGATGTTATCCACAAAATTCATTATGTTTTGCTGAATTTGCACCCCCTTTTCGCCCATAGGTTCCAAAAAGCTGGATAGCATCGGGGTGAATTTGTCATGCACATTAAAGGCTTTCAGTACTGAAAAACTCAAGGCGAGCAAAGGCACAATAGAGAGAATGGTGGTATAGACAAGGCTCATGGCGTGTAAGGAAATCTGGCCATTCACCAAGTCACGAATCACCGCGTATGCAATTCGGCACACCCGTCGGTATTGGCGCTGAAAATCGCTTAAGTTGTTGGAAGGCGGATCCAGCAACCAGGTTTCAAAACTTGCCCATGATTCTTGTAGCTTACTCAAGATTGACCTCTAACATACCTTACTTGGGTATTGATTCTGTTCGGCATAATTGCCTCGTGGTATTAGGATTTTAGTTTATTTATTTCTTGTTCTAAGGTGTTGAGAGACATCATCAGCGGGTCTACTTCATTGCTATAGTTTTCACCTTGATCGATCATCAATTGCAGTTTCGCTGCTTGAGTCGCGACTTGTTCTGCTCGTATATTTGCTGAAGAGCCTTTTAAACCATGCACTAGTCGAGACAGATTTTCCTTGTTGCCTTCACGTTCAAGCGTTTTAAATCGCTGTTCAAAATCTATGACAGTTTCCTGATAAGCGGTCAGAATTTGTTTAATAATACTCAAGTCATTCATGAAGGCTTCATTGAGTTTGGCTAGGTTGAGAACGGTTTCAGATTGATTGACTGAACTCATGCTTTACTTCCCTTTACACTTTTTAGTCAAATAGCAAAACAGCTGTTTGGGTAAACAGGTGGTTAAGCTATTAAGCGTAGCAAAGAATTGTTCCATCAGGTAGGGTAAGTTTCTGGTATATTAGTCCGTCACTTTTTTCAGGAAGCTGAGAATTTTATGTTTGCTTTTTTTGAACGCTTGATCAATCCGTTTCCACCTCAAGCCCCTTCTCAACCACCCAATAGTTTACTGGCTTTTTGCCTACATTATACGAAAGGGGTAAGCCCTTTATTGATGATTATGGCGTTTCTGACTGCGTGTATTGCCATAATGGAAGTGACCTTATTTGGCTTTTTAGGTGAGCTTGTCGATTGGCTTTCCAGCAAAGAACCAGAGACCTTATGGCAAGAAGAAGGTGGCACACTTGCTTTCATGGCGACGATTATTCTGCTTGGCCTGCCGCTGGCCGTATTACTTCACGCCAGTGTGATCCATCAAGCCTTGTTGGGGAACTTCCCCATGCGTATTCGCTGGCAAGCTCACCGCTACCTGCTTGGCCAGAGTTTGTCCTTTTATCAGAATGAGTTTGCCGGCCGCATCGCCACAAAAGTGATGCAAACCGCGCTGTCGGTTCGTGAAACCGTGATGAAGCTGCTGGATGTTTTACTCTTCATTAGCATCTATTTCATTGGCATGACCTTGGTGGTTTCAACATCGGACTTCAGGCTCAGTATCCCCTTACTGTTCTGGTTAAGCGGCTATATTTTCACCTTATTTTACTTTATTCCAAAGCTTCGAGACATCTCCAGCAAGCAGGCAGATGCACGTTCTTCTATGGTCGGCGCAGTGGTGGATAGCTACAGTAATATTCAGACGGTGAAATTGTTTTCGCACAGCCAGCGTGAGTCGGACTATGCCCAGGACAGCATGAACCAGTTTCTCGAAACAGTTCATCCTCAGATGCGTTTAGCCACCAAGTTAAACGTCAGTGTTTGGATTTTAAATGTGCTTCTGCTATTCAGTATTTCGTCATTATCCTTATGGTTATGGACAGAAGAAGCTATTTCGACCGGCTCTATCGCGGTTGCGATTGCCTTATCGTTAAGGCTAAACGGCATGTCGCAATGGATTATGTGGGAGGTTTCTAGCCTATTTGAAAATATTGGTTCGGTTCAGGATGGCATTTCAACCTTATCAAAATCGCGCGATGTTCAGGACGTGTCTCAGGCTAAAAAAATCCAACCGGTGAAAGGTTTAATCGAGTTCAAGCATGTTCACTTTGCTTATAGCGAGGAGCATCCGGTTTTTCGTGACTTGAGCTTTACCATTCAGCCGGGTGAAAAAATTGGCTTAGTCGGCCGGTCTGGCGCGGGTAAGTCGACTTTGGTTAATATTCTGATGCGTTTTCACGACATTCAACAAGGCAGCATTATTGTTGATCAGCAAGATATTTCCCAAGTAAAGCAAGAAAGTTTACGTGCTGAAATTGGCATGGTGACGCAAGACACAGCCCTACTTCATCGCTCTGTTAGAGAAAATATTTTATACGGCAAACCTGATGCCAGCGAAGAAGAGATGATTGCCGCAGCCAAACAAGCCGAAGCGCATCAGTTCATTTTGGGATTAAGCGACCCACTGGGCAATACAGGCTACGATGCGCAAGTAGGCGAACGTGGCGTGAAGCTTTCCGGCGGCCAACGCCAGAGAATCGCGATTGCCCGTGTGTTATTAAAGGATGCGCCCATTCTGATTTTAGATGAAGCCACGTCGGCACTGGATTCGGAAGTTGAAGCGGCGATTCAAGCCAGCTTATTCAAGCTGATGGAAGGAAAAACGGTCATCGCAATTGCCCATAGGTTGTCCACCATTGCGGCCTTGGATCGTTTGATTGTACTGGATGAAGGTGAAATTCTGGAGCAAGGTTCGCATCAGGAATTACTGAGCCAAAATGGCTTATATGCGCAATTATGGGCTCGGCAATCCGGCGGCTTTATTGGGGAGTGATTTGGCGTTCCCTGAGCCCCGTCGAAGGGGCCTTCCAAAGAATCTAAAGGGGTAAATCTAAAGGGGTCAGAGTCGCGACTCTGACCCCTTTAGATTCTATATTAAAAAACAACTGTCTTGTTTTCGTGAATGATCACCCGATCTTCCAAGTGTAAGCGTAGGCCCCGCGCCAAGACGTTTTTCTCGGCATCTTTGCCTAAGCGCACCATATCTTCTATCGCGTCACTGTGACTGATTCGAATCACATCTTGGTCGATGATTGGGCCTTCGTCTAAATCCTGAGTCACGTAATGGCAGGTTGCACCAATCAGTTTAACGCCACGATCATAGGCTTGATGGTAAGGTTTCGCACCAGCAAAAGATGGCAAAAAGCTATGATGAATATTGATAACGCGTCCAGCGTAAAGTTCACATAGCTCAGCAGGTAATATTTGCATATACCTTGCTAGCACCACCAAGTCTGTTTGGTAACTATCGACAAGCTGGTTCACTTCATCAAAGGCGGGGGTTTTATCTTTAGGGTCAACCGGGACGTGATGATAAGGAATATCGTGCCATTCGACCATCCGCCTTAAGTCATCGTGATTTGAGATCACAGCGACTATTTCGGCATCTAATTCATTGCTATGCCAGCGATGCAGTAAGTCGGCTAAGCAGTGCGATTCTTTCGAGACCATCAACACAACACGTTTTTTGGTGTCTGAGTCACTGATCGACCAGTTCATTGAGTATTCTTTTGCGATAGGCTGAAAAGCAATTTTAAAATCATCCACACTGAACGGAATCGAGCTGGCTTTGATTTCGTTTCGCATAAAGAACCAACCATTTTTCTGGTCAGCATGGTAGCTTGCTTCCGTTATCCAACCATTATATGTCGCTAAAAAGTTACTGACTTTCGCTACAATGCCCGTTCTATCCGGACAAGAGACAACTAGACGATACGTACGTTCCATGATGTTCCTTAAAAGCTTTTCGCTATTTATAGGGTGCGCCTGCGCACCGAACAAATTTTGCATTTAACAAAGGTGCGCAAGCGCACCCTATAAAATACAAATAGACAACGATTTAGTTATACAGACTTGGCTGCAATAATTTTTTCTTGCCAAATTTTTGGAGCCGTTTGGTGAACCGAGATACCCGAACTATCAACCGCAACCGAGACCGGCATATCAACCACATCAAACTCATAAATCGCTTCCATACCCAATTCTGGGAAAGCCACGACTTCGGCATTCTTGATCGCTTTTGACACCAAATACGCCGCGCCACCCACTGCCATTAAGTAGATAGAGCCAAACTCTTTAATCGCGTCAATCGCCACCTGACCACGCTCTGCTTTACCAATCATGCCATATAGGCCGGTTTCTTTAAGAATGGTATGGGTAAATTTATCCATGCGGGTTGCTGTAGTTGGGCCAGCAGGACCAACGACTTCTTCGCGCACTGGATCAACCGGGCCTACGTAGTAAATGAAACGGCCTTCTAAATCGACGGGTAGTTTTTCACCTGCTGCGAGCATTTCTGTCATTTTCTTATGCGCTGCATCGCGGCCAGTAAGCATTTTGCCACTCAACAAAACGGTATCGCCCGGCTTGAGGGCGGCGATGTCTTCTTTCGTTACTGTGTTCAGGTTCAAACGCTTTGCACTGGCTCCCGCTTCCCACGTAATCTCTGGCCAATCACTTAAATTTGGCGGTGTTTGAAGTGAAGGACCACTGCCATCTAAAACAAAATGCGCATGACGTGTTGCCGCACAGTTTGGAATCATCACCACAGGTAAAGATGCGGCATGTGTTGGGTAATCATTAATCTTGACGTCCATGACGGTCGTTAACCCACCCAAACCCTGAGCGCCAATGCCCAAGTCGTTTACTTTATCCATAATTTCGAGGCGTAATTCTTCGACCCGATTTTGAGGGCCACGAGCGCGTAACTCGTGAATGTCGATTGGCTCCATCAAGGCTTCTTTGGCCATGACTGCGGCTTTTTCTGCCGTTCCACCAATACCTATGCCCAACATACCAGGCGGGCACCAACCTGCTCCCATGGTGGGAACCGTTTTTAAAACCCAATCAACGATACTATCACTTGGGTTCAGCATCGCCATTTTCGATTTATTTTCAGAACCGCCGCCCTTTGCAGCGACTTGCACATCAACGGTATTGCCTTCCACAATTTCATAATGAATCACGGCTGGCGTATTATCTTTGGTATTTTTTCGAGCGCCTGCTGGATCAGCCAATATGGATGCCCTTAACACATTGTCGGGGTGCGTATAAGCCCGACGAACACCTTCATTAATCATATCAGTGAGATTCATTTTGGCATCCCACTGCACATCCATTCCGACTTTAACAAATACAGTGACGATGCCTGTGTCCTGACAAATTGGCCGCTTACCTTCTGCACACATTCTGGAGTTGATCAGGATTTGAGCCATGGCATCTTTTGCCGCTTGCGACTCTTCTTTTAAATAAGACTCATGGACTGCGTCAATGAAATCTTTAGGGTGATAGTAGGAAATGAACTGCAGAGCGTCAGCTACACTGTCGATAAGGTCGTCTTGACGGATGATGGTCATGATCTCTCTCTCATTCTTGAGTTGTAATGATTACGCACCGAGAAAGCGGGAGAGTTTTCAATATCCCCTGGGTGAAGCTTTTTCGGACATTAATGTGCGGCGAATTGTACCCCTTCTATATAATAGAAGGTAGTCACGAAAAAACTTCTTTTATTTTAATCTTATGATGCACCTTAAAAGTGCCTGAAATTAGCTTGATAAAGAGGCTTGAGCAGGAATACTTAGCGGTTTAATTTTCAATAAAAAATTCGACAAATATTAGTTTCCTGTCTACGTTTAATCTAGGTCAAAAAAATTCGGCTTGGTGGTGTGCGTTTCTGAAGTAAATGAAATCGGATGAATCGAACGACCGGCATCTAGCCTTGCTTATTGAGACAAATACAGAACTACTTAGGAAAAGGTCTTATTCATGTATAAAAAATCCATATTAAGTGTCGCTATTGCATCAAGCTTGATGCTTACCGGTTGTTTTGAAAACAACAAAGTCAATGATGAAAATGCCGGAGATGTCACCAACCCGCCATCAGGGGAACTGACAGCAGAACTTCAAGCGAAGCTTCAGTTAAGCTATCCAATTTTTAGTCCTGCCACTGGAGACTTTCCTACGCCGAATGACATATTAATTCAAAAAGATAGCACTGCAACACCTGCTATTGAGCAATCTGATGGCAGCTTTGCCATACCAGGCTCTGATGCTGAAGACGCAAGCCCACCCGTTTTTGCACTTGAAAACTTAAGCGGTGCCTCACTAACCGCACCAATCGATATTGAAATTGGCAATGCTTTAGGCTTAGCCAGTGTTGACCCGACTACCGTAAACGGCACCAGCTTTATTTTAACCGGCGCAGCTCTGCCAGCCCCCCCAGTAGTCCCTAACCCTAATCAAACTGTATTTTTAATAGAGCTCGATTATGCCAGTGACAACCCTCTTGCAGCCTTATCCGCCGGAGAAGCGCCTACCATTGAGGAAGCCACTACGGCACAATCTATGGCGCTTGCAACCTCTGCTGACCTGGATGAACAAGCTGTAGGCTTAGCGGCTATTGCTGAAATTCAAGCCTTAGCTGAAGCACCGAAATATGATGCTGAAGTCATCCAGCGAACAAATGGCGATGGTGTCGAAACCAATTTCATTCGCATTAACCCATTAAAACCGCTTAACCCAGCAAAACGTTATGTTGTTGCAATCACAGATGGGGTAAAAGACTTAAACGGTGAATCCCTCATCAGACACCCAGGTGCTGCCGCCTACGAAACACTCAGTGATGAAGATACCGGCGTGGCCAATTCAGCATTACTACCCATTCAAGCCTTAGTTAACGGCTTATGGGAAACGGTAACAGAAACCTATTTTGGCCTGACAAACTCATCTAGAGCCGGTGCCAGCCTACCCCTATTATCTGAAGAAAATATTGTTTTCTCTTACAGCTTTACCACCAGCAATGACACCAAAGTCATTGACTATATGGCGGAACCTAATACCTGGATAACAGACACATTAGAAAGCCTTGTAAAAACAAGCGCTGCTGAAGCGGCAATTGAAGCAGGTGCTAGCGACTATGCGACGATTAAAACGGCGGTTGATGCAGCCTACAATGGTTGGACAGCAGAAAGCTTCAATGCGGCACTAGCCGGTTGTGACGCGAACCCAGCCGGTGCTGCTAGATTTGCTTGTGCCGGTACGGCCTTAGAAGGAAGTTTAACGGGTACCTTTGGCTTATCATTTCCAAAACCTGCCGCTGATACAAGCATGACCTTCGCTGGGCAACGTGATTTACGCGCTGTGTCTGCTGCTATTACCGATTCGATTGCAGCAGCTGGCGTAGTTAATGTGTCTGAAGCGACATTAACTGTTCCTTACTACCTCGAAAAACCAAATAACAGAGGCACTATCGATGCATCTATCGCGAACCTAGTAATGGGTTGGTGGAAAGCAGATGCTGCACTGGCGACCAGTATTAATACTATATTCAACCTTGATGCATTAGACAGCACACTTCCTCAAGCTGTTCCAGCTGAGGGCTCTGCTTTAGTTCAGTCAAATATTGTGAACGCCTTTTTCCCATTCCCGGTCAATAATGGCGACGTGGAAATACCTGTCTTAGCAATCTACCCAGCGGATGATACAAATAAACCAGATGATGGTTATAAAACTATCATTTATCAACATGGTATAACGACAGACAGAAGTGTGGCTTTAACACTGGGTAGCGCAATTGTTGCGAATAGTGGTGGCAAGATTGCCGTTATCGCTATCGACCAACCGCTTCACGGTGTCGACGCAGCGTCTGACGGTGATAAAGCTATTTGGGCCGAAACCTTTTTGGCAGGCGCAGGTATTATTACTACGCCAGATGGGGTGTTTGATGGTGAGGATGCAGATCCCGCTGATCAGGACGCTATTGATGCAGTCGTTGCAGGCACTTTCACAATTGGCGCGCTACAGCAAATTCAAGCGGCACCTTGCCCAGCGCTAGACGGGCTAGATTTAACAGGTACGTCACCTGCTGATATTGTGACAGCGATTGGAGAAGTTCAAGCTGGCAATTGTGGTGCCGGCGCTGCTGCTACCTATGCAGGTGCAGAGCTTATTCAGAATACGGTTGCTAACAGCGCGAGTACCATTCCAGGCTTAGCGCGAGATGAAGACAACGAACGTCATTTTGATTTCGCAGGTGTTAACCTTCAACCCGTTCCAATGGACTTTGATGGCGGCACCGTGGGTACGTCTACGAATACAGCTTTAGACCAGCCTAATACTGGCTCTGGCTCCATGAGCATTAACATCGCTAACTTCCTTACTAGCCGTGATAACTTCAGACAGCAAATTGTTGACTTGTTAACACTCCGCTTGTCTGTTGGCAATATGGATGTAGATGGTGACACAGTCGCCGACTTAGATGCCGATAATGTTCACTTTATCGGGCATTCTTTAGGCACACTAAATGGCATACCTTTTGTTGAAATCGCCAACCAAACCGCTACAACGGCTGATGATATTGTGACAGCGAACTTCCTAACACCCGGTGGTAATATCGCGCGTTTGGCTGAGAACTCTGAAGCATTTGCACCGAGCATCTTTCTTGGGCTAAATTCAGCAGCAGGCTTAGAGCGTGGCGATGCAGACTTAGAGGCCTTCTTAAATGTGTTCCAAATTGCATTTGACTCTTTTGACCCCATTAACTTTGTGGGTAACATGAGCTCAACCACATCGACAACTAAAGCATTGTTCACCGAAGTGGTTGGTGATAGCACCATACCGAACTCTGCAGACCCTGCTTTAGATATCGTACAACCTGATGAGTTAATTCTGCTCACAGTTAACGGTGACTTTTCGGTGACGAAGAATGTGATTGCTAATCCGGTTGCAGGTGTTTCATTTGGTCCTGGTACAGATGCACCGCTAGCAGGTACATCACCTTTAGAAACGGTTTCTGGCGCGGTCGCCATTGATTCATCTGCAGCACTTGGCATCAACTTCCTTCGCTTCGCAGATGATAGCGGTGCTACGCATGGCTCACCTGTTGTCGGTTCACCGGCTGTATTTGGTCAAATCGTGGAATCGGCTCTTAGCATGGTCGCGTCAGATGGCGCATCAGTGGCAGTTTCTAATACGGCGTTAATTGAAGATGCTGATTAATACTCTCATCTGATTCAACAAAGCCCGCCATCGCGGGCTTTTTTTTGGCCATTTTTTAGTTAGTCGTCAGCCATAAAAAAACCCCCACTAAAGAGTGAGGATTTTTTGTTTTAGAAAGCAGTAAACCGTGACTTAACCCTGGTCTCTTCCCTTACCTGCTGCAATTCTTAATCTCAAAGCATTCAACTTGATAAAACCAGCTGCATCTTTCTGGTCATAGGAGCCCTGATCATCTTCGAAAGTCGCAATCTTTTCGTCAAACAAGGAATCATCGGACTTACGACCAACAACAATCACATTACCCTTATAGAGCTTGATTCGCACCACACCGTTTACATAGTGTTGAGTTTCATCGATTAAGGCTTGAAGCGCTTTGCGTTCTGGTGACCACCAGTAGCCGTTATACACTAATTCAGCATACTTAGGCATGACGCTGTCTTTTAGATGCGCTGATTCTTTGTCCAAGGTAATGGATTCAATTGCTCTGTGCGCTTTCATCATGATTGTGCCCCCGGGTGTTTCGTAACAACCACGAGACTTCATGCCCACATAACGGTTTTCGACAATATCTAAACGACCGACGCCATTTGCACCACCCACTTCATTTAAGTTAGCTAGAATCGTTGCGGGGCTAAGGGTTTCACCATTAATGGCAACTATGTCGCCTTTTTCGTAAGTCAGTTCTAGGTAAGTCGGTTCATCTGGTGCATTTTCAGGAGATACAGACCAGCGCCACATATCTTCTTCAGGCTCTTGCCATGGATCTTCCAGAATGTCGCCTTCGTAAGAAATATGCAGTAAGTTCGCGTCCATTGAGTACGGCGACTTGCCTTTTTTCTTTTCCACATGAATATTATGCTTATCGCAGTAGGCTAACAAACTTTCACGCGAGCTCAGATCCCACTCTCTCCAAGGGGCGATGACATGCACACCTGGTTTCAGTGCATAGGCGCCGAGTTCGAAACGTACTTGATCATTACCTTTACCCGTTGCGCCATGAGAGATCGCATCTGCACCGGTTTCATTCGCTATTTCGATCATTCGCTTTGCAATCAGCGGGCGAGCAATTGAGGTGCCGAGCAGGTATTCACCTTCGTAAATGGTGTTCGCCCGAAACATAGGAAAAACGTAGTCTTTTACAAACTCTTCACGGACATCTTCAATATAGATTTCTTTTACGCCAAGCGCTTCTGCTTTAGCGCGGGCTGGTTCTACTTCTTCACCTTGACCCAAATCTGCGGTATAGGTCACCACTTCACATTGATAAGTTTCCTGTAACCATTTAACGATCACAGACGTGTCTAGTCCACCAGAGTAGGCTAAAACAACTTTGTTAACTTCTGACATAAAGCAGCTCCAAATTATCGTGTTTTGTCGTGTAGAAAATGTTCAACTTTTAAAGGTGTGCATTTTACTTGCACCTAGCACACAAACACAACAAGCAGCCTTAATTCATTGCGCCCTCTCTAGTCTGACCGTTGTTCGTCGATTCAACGATTTATTTTTCGCAGTATCGTTATCGGCAACGGGAAATCGCTCGCCATGATAACGAGTTCTGATAATCACATCCGGAATACCCTGAGAAACCAAGTAATCCCGCACGGCTTCTGCCCGTTCTTTTGACAAGCGTCGGTTGTAAATTCGGCGACCGGTATTATCTGTATGACCGTCTATATAGATGGCATTCACACTCGAATCGGCATTGACATAGAGCACAACCATTTCCAGTAGCTTAATATCATCTTCTGTCATATCTGCTTTGTCGGATTCAAAATACACTTTTGAACGTTCAACTTGGCGGAAATTAACGGGTAACAAACCAGCCACACAATCCAAATAGCCGTTATAAATAGAGGCAAAATTAATGCTGTTCACTTGAACCCGAATCGGCTCATCGGAATACCAGGCCTTTCGGGTGAAGGTTGGTGTCATGCCTGCTAACAAGCCCTGCATCATGATTGTTGCGCGCTTCCTTTCTACCGTCAGAGGTTTAGTGGAATCTTCCACTGACACATAACCGAGGTTCTGAACCTGATTACCAGGACGCCATGAAGAAGCTTCGACGACTAGCGCTGCTTTGCCTGGGCGCATAGGGTTTTGAATTGCGCTGGTCCAGAACATCAACTCTTCGCCTGCTTCGTGGAAAAATACACCTTTGCCATATTCTGGAATATCATGCACCAGTGAACATTCAAAAATAGATGAAGATAAGTACCACTGGCTCTGATCCAGTTTCGCTGTATAGGTTTTTGCTTGAACCTCGACACACAAAAGCAGCACAAGCATGACGCAGGGCTTTAGCCATAACACCTTGCTTAGCCAAACAGATTGAATCATATTTTCATTAACCTTTTAAAACATGGCAATTGTTTGCCCTTTTTATAAAAAAGCTCTGATATACTTGGCGCGATAGTTTGGTTTACCAAGCTTGTTTAGTGACATACGGAATCAATTAAGGACAAACCGTGCCAAACCAACCTGATAAAAGCAATTCTCACGCCATCTCTAATCGTTTCAGAGGTTATTTGCCCGTAGTCATAGATGTCGAGACAGGCGGTTTCAATGCACAAACGGATGCCCTTCTTGAAATTGCGGCCGTTATTATCGACATGAAGTCCTGTGGTGATTTATATCTAAAGGAAACCATCCATTGTAATGTTGAACCCTTTCGCGGTGCGAACATGGAAGCCTCAGCACTACAATTTACCGGCATCGACCCAAACAGCCCGTTTCGAAATGCATTATCTGAAAAAATGGCGCTGGACAAAATATTCACGCCAATTCGCAAAGCCATTAAAGAAACTGGCTGCACCCGTGCTGTGTTAGTGGGTCATAACGCGTCGTTTGATCATGGCTTTGTTTTTGCTGCTGCTGAAAGAACCGGCATCAAACGAAACCCTTTCCACCCTTTCTCTTCTTTTGATACGGCTACCCTATCGGGTTTAGCCTATGGCCAAACAGTTTTAGCAAAAGCTTGTGCCATGGCGAGTATAGATTTCGATGGAAAAGAAGCCCACTCCGCCAAATACGACACAGAAAAAACCGCTGAATTGTTTTGTCGTATCGTCAACAAATGGCAAAACTTAGGTGGCTGGCCTGCTTCCTCGAGTTAATGACGGACTTCTTTTTTACCTTTAATAGAAACAAAAAAACCGGATAACTGATGTCATCCGGTTTTTTTTTGCGAGTCGCTTAGATAACTAAGCGAGCCTGAATATCTTATAGACCTTCAGAGTTTTCTGCCAAGTATGCTGCCACACCTTCTGGAGATGCATCCATACCTTTATCACCTTTCTTCCAACCTGCAGGACAAACTTCACCATGCTCTTCGTGGAATTGTAGTGCATCAACTAAACGGATAAGCTCATCCATGTTACGACCAAGAGGAAGATCGTTTACGATCTGTGAACGTACAAGACCTTCTTTGTCGACAAGGAAAGCACCACGGAAAGCAACGCCGCCGTCTGATTCTACGTCATACGCTTTACAGATATCATGATTCATATCTGCAGCCATTGTGTAAGAAACTTGACCAATACCACCGTTGTTTACTGGCGTATTTCTCCACGCATTGTGCGTAAAGTGAGAATCGATAGAAACAGCAATCACTTCTACGCCACGCTCTTTGAAGTCTGGAATTCTGTGATCAAGTGCGATCAATTCTGAAGGACATACAAAAGTGAAATCTAGAGGATAGAAAAATACGATAGCCAATTTACCTTTTACTGCTTCAGAAAAAGTAAACTCATCAACGATTGTGCCATCGGCCAATACGGCGGGTACGGTAAAGTCAGGTGCTTGTTTGCCTACTAAAACGCTCATTATTGCATTCCTTTTATATTTGAAAGTGGATTAAGTATGTTCCGGTAGAATGTCTCGTTAAAAACACGTTTCTTCTGATTAAGAAACACTACCGAATTTTGAGTTCATTCTATGGAATTTCTGGCTTGCGTTTACAAGCCCAGAGCCTAAATCGATTGCCATTAAAACCTTGATTCAATCAATTTTCAATAGCAAAGCTACTGTCTAGATAAAGATAAATAGCTAAAGCGTCCAGCCAGACTAAAAAAGGAGCAAACTGCTCCTTTTTTAGTCAATTCAACATGACTAATCGCTTACCAATGAATGCCACGCATAATTGCCGCAAAGGCGATTTGCTCAGTCGACACTTTGGGTTTTTCTTCTTTGCTATCTTTACCTTGAGAAGCAGCGGAGTCAGGGAACATTTTAAAGCCGGTATTCATAATGATTTCGCCTAGTTTTGGCGCTAAAGAATGAAGAACCGCTGCAAATGTACCGAGCCTGGTCGCGATACGCTTCGGCCTATTGACAATCGCGTCAGCAATTAAGTCAGCCGCATCATCTGGCGAAAGTGTTGGCACGGAATCATATATTTTGGTTGGCCCAATCATCGGGGTTCGAACCAAAGGCATATTGATCGTGGTAAAGGTAACATTGCTATCGGAGAACTCCGCAGCAGCACAGCGAGAAAATGCATCCAAGGCTGCTTTGGAGGCCACATATGCTGAAAATCTCGGCGCATTCGTTAATACGCCAATCGAGGATATATTGACTATATGTCCCTTACGACGCGACAACATGGATGGCGCAAAGCCCATAATCAAGCGCAATGATCCGAAGTAATTCAATTGCATCGTTCTTTCGTAATCATGGAAACGATCGAATGCATGACTGATTGAGCGACGAATTGAACGACCCGCATTGTTGATCAGGTAATCCACGCCACCGTGGTCTTTAAGGACTGCAGCGACGAAAGCATCACAATCATCCATGTTAGCGAAGTCACACTTGTAAGCATGAACTTCTCCTTTTTTCATCTGTTCCAGTTCGTGTTTTACTTCATCGAGCGTTTCTTGGGTACGCGCTGCAATGCAGACAATAGCGCCCGCTTCGACCAACTTAGTTGCGGTCGCTAAACCGATACCGGATGTTGCACCCGTAACAACACACACTTTGTTCTCTACTGTACCTTTCAGGGTTCGATCTTTGTAAAGGTCTGGATCTAAATTACGCTCCCAGAAATCCCAGATTGCCGGTGCGTAGGTTTCAAGACGTGGCACTTCGATACCAGAATCTTTCAATACTCGTTCCGTCTCACGCGAATCGAACTTGGTCGGATAATTAATAAAACCAAGAGCTGAATCAGGGATACCAAGGTCATTAAGAATCGCACCGGTAATACGTTTCACTGGCGGCAGATTTTTCAGACCATTACGAACCATCGAAGGAATAAAACCAAACATTTGCGAATCGATACGCATTGTCATGGTTGGTGCATGACCCGCTTTTGCAAAGATATTAAGTACTTCACCCACCTTGTGTGGATCAGGGTCCGTTAAGTGGAAACAGCCGCCATCTTCCCCTTCGACGTGAGAAATATAATCGATAGCATTAACGATAAAATCAACCGGCACAATATTTATTCGGCCACCTTCAATACCAATCGTAGGCATCCACTGAGGTATCATGCTGCGAATTTTTTGAAGCATTTTGAAGAAGTAATAAGGGCCATCAACCTTATCAATTTCACCAGTTTTAGAATGACCAACAACCATACCGGGTCGATAAATTCGAAATGGTACTTTGCATTCTTCCCGAACTACACCTTCGGATTCATGCTTGGTCTGCAAATAAGGGTTATCTAGTTTTTCCGCCTCTTCAAACATATCTTCACGGAAAGTGCCCTTATACAGACCCGCTGCTGCGATTGAGCTAACGTGATTGAAGCACCCCGCATCCATCGCTGCTGCAGCGTCGATCGCATTGCGAGTACCTTGAACATTTACCGCTTTCTGTACGTCAGCTGGCGCATACAAATCGTATATGGCAGCCAGATGGTAAAAATGCTTAATTTCGCCTTTTAAGCTTGCAATCGTCTTATCAGAAATACCTAAATTTGGTTTGGTTAAATCACCCGTAACAGCTTCAACTTCTTTATTGGTTACCCCTAAACGCCCAAGTAGCTTTTCGTAGCGTTCCATACTGGTCTCTTGAACCAGTAAATAAATTTTTTCTTTTCGCTCTAGTAGTTTTTCCACTAAAAAACGACCAATAAAACCGGTTCCGCCGGTCACAAAATAGCTCATTACTTCATACCCCAAAATTATTAAATTGACTGCGCTTCGCTAAGAATTCGCTTACCAACTTTTATGGTTAAGTAGATAATCCCTGCAATTATTCAACCACCTCGAATGTCTCTTCAGTTACATTCAAAGATTACGATAGTATATAGCCAAATGAGCGGAGAGCAACCGTGGGAAGCCGCTTAGGCTCTACTTTATGGCTAGAATACCGCTAATAAAAACTTATTAAAAAATAGATGTTTTGCTCTATTATCCGGTTAAATTTATGATACCGTTCAAGTTATTTTTAAAAGTAAGTTTATTTGAATCTGCTACCACTACGAATTTACTTTTAGGTTTTTTTTCTAACATCAACAAAGTGAGTATTTTGTGATTAGATATGTCTTGGTTTTTAGCGTTTATTTATGGAGTATTTCGGTTGCGGCAAGTTCGATAAAAAGTGAACTTGGCTACATTCCAAAAAGCCCAAATGATCAGCGTGATTATTATACCCTTACCTTAGACAACCAATTGCAAGTGGTATTAATTTCCGACCCAACTTCAGATAAAGCATCAGCTGCACTCGACGTATATGTGGGCAGTGCAGATGACCCGAGTGAGTTTTTAGGCTTAGCGCACTTTTTGGAACATATGCTTTTTTTAGGGACAAAAAAATACCCGACACCCGATGAGTACCAGAAATTCATCAGTAACCATGGCGGCTCCCATAATGCATTTACTTCACTCGACCACACTAACTACTTCTTTGATATTAACGCAAACCATCTGGAAGAAGCGCTTGATCGCTTTTCTGAACAATTCACCTCACCACTGTTTAACGAAGCGTATGTTGAACGCGAAGTAAACGCTGTTCATTCTGAGTACACCGCGAAAGTGAAGGACGATAGCAGACGTTTTTTTTCTGCACTCAAAACCACCTTAGCCAAGGATCACCCCTATAGTAAGTTTTCAGTTGGGAATCTCGACACCTTAACAGACAGGCCAAATAAAACCTTAAGAGAAGCGCTACTAGAGTTTTATGATGCGCATTATTCGGCAAACAACATGCGCTTAGTCGTGCTCGGAAAAGAGCCGATCGAGACATTAAAATCGTGGGTTGTAAACAAGTTCCAAAATATTCCAAATAAAAACCTTGAACATAAAAACGTAACCCAAGACTTTTTTGCCCCAGATGCGCTACCGCTTCAGCTTAATATCCAATCCGTGATGGATAAGCGAAGTCTTACACTCGCTTTCCCCATTCCATCTGGTGCAAACTATCCTGAATCTAAACCGCTAAACTATATTGCAAACTTGGTCGGCCATGAAGGCAAAGGCAGTTTGTTATCTAAGCTGAAATCAATGGACTTAGTGGACAGTTTATCGGCAGGGGCTCAGTTTGATTCCCATGAGAAGTCCATGTTCATGATAAGTATGTCTTTGACTCAGAAAGGTCTCAGCAATTATCAAGACATTTTGAATATCGTGTTTGATTACTTGGCTTTACTTAAAAAAGAAGGGATCAAAAAACGCTACTTTGATGAACAAGCGACACTACTGGATATTGCATTCAAGTTTCAGGAAAAGACCGAAGCGATTCATTTAACCAGTGCACTGGCGATGGCCTTGCACGAAAACCCTGCCTCTGATGTCTTAGTAAAAGATTACCAGCTCACTGACTTTAATCCTGAACTCTATTTGACGTTTATTGATAAACTTAAGCCAACGAATATGCTCATGATATTACACGCTCAAGATGTTGACGTTGATCAAGAATCAGACTGGTACAATGCGCCTTACAAGGCCACCAAACTTAAAGCGGAGTTAATCAGTGAATTGGAAGCGACCCTATCACATGATGACCTTCATTTACCCAAACCCAATATATTTATCCCGGAAAATACCGTGTTGTTGGGTAATACAAACTCTGAGCCAGAACTGCTCAAGAAATCGGAAGGTTTTGAAGCGTGGTATGCATTGGATGCCTCTTTTGGTACGCCAAAAGCCAATATCTACTTAACTTTGCGTTCCCCGGTCGCCAATAATTCGCCTGAAAATGCAAACAAAACTGACCTTCTCATTTCCCTAATTAACGATTCGCTTACAGAGTTTAGCTATCCCGCTTATCTGGCCGGCCTTCAGTTTGAGCTCTATAAACATTTACGTGGCGCAACCATAAAAATCAGCGGCTATAACGATAAACAAAGTAACTTGTTGATTAAAATACTAAACACTCTGAAGTTCGCTCACCTGAACCCTGACCGCTTTGACATTATTAAAGAACGACTAAGGCGTGAGCTGGATAATGCAAAAGACAAGAAACCTTTTGAACAGGCTATCTCACAAACTCAAAACTTACTCATTAACCCTTCTTGGAATGAACAAGAAAAACTTGCAGCACTCACCCATATTGAGTTTAACGCGATGCCTTCGTTTAGAGATGAGTTTCTCAGTCAATTAGAAGCCGTGCTATTCGTCAATGGTAATGTTTCCCGGGCATCAACATTAAACATGGCGAACCAAATTGCTAAAATTGTGTTAAAACCCGCACAAAAAGTAAAGGTTCCTAGAGCCAATATCACTAAGTTAGTAGGCGACCAAGTATGGAGTAGCGCTTTAGAAGTGGATCATTCTGATACAGGCTTTGTGTATTACTTGCAAGGCAAGGTCAAATCTCATTCTGAACAAGCGAAGTTCAGAGTATTGAATCAAATTCTGTCTACTGAATTTTACGGCAGCATCCGAACAGATAAACAACTGGGTTACATTGTATTCTCGACAAATTTTGATTTACTCGACCTGCCTGCTATTGCCTTCATTATCCAATCACCATCCGCTAAAGCTGATGTGTTATATGAGGAAAATATCGAGTTTTTAATCTCCCAAAGAGAAAATATGTCTACGCTTAGTGACGCTGAGTTAAATCGCTATAAACAAGCCGTGATTAGCCGACTTCTAAAACAAGAAAATACGCTTTACAGCCGCTCTAACAAATACTGGCAGGACATAGATAGGGAAAATTTCTCGTTTAACACCAAGCAAAGCCTTGCAGATGAAGTTGAGAAAGTTCAACAAAAAGACTTGATCGAGTTAATGGAACGTTTGATAGCGGAAAAGGGAAAAAGTTTATTGGTTTATACCCAGTCACAGGGAGGAGACAAACTAGATGAGCCATCGTTTTCTTTAAGGCATTTATCAAAGGAACAAAAATCTAGCCTGCCCTTACACTAAGGCAGTCGAGATAAAACACCCTCGAGCAACTTTTTTAAGGGTGCTCAGAGGTGTTTTAATGATAGGGGACAATCGACTCAGCATAGTATTTAAGGTCTTCAAGGATAGCTAAATCGCGTTTTGAAACACCGTCAGACTCAGCAATTGTTTGCATAGTCTCAAAGAACTTTCTAAAAGTGAGATACGATGAATTATCATCTAGCAGTTTGAAGGCTTTATATTTTTCCCACTGATCTTGCTCTTCATCATTCAAACTACTTGGGTAATTTCGCGCTTTATATCTGAGAAGCAACTCACTTAATCTTGGATCTACAAAGTTATATTGATTCTCGGCCAATTCCCACTCATTCGCTGCTCGCACCTCTGCTGAAAGTTGTTTATCCACTCCCCCGAGAAAACCACTGTAGATCATCAAATCTGGGTCTGTGTCTTTAGGCAGCTCATTAGGCTTATTAAATACGGCATGAATTTTAGCAATGAAGTCAGGATTAGTTCTGATCCAATTTAAATGTTCCTGCATACGTTCTGGATTTAAGTCCCACTGAGCCAAACGCTCTTCTGGAATAGATTTAATCACCGAAGCAGGACTTAGCATAGGGCACTTATTCACATGTATTGCCTTAAGCGCAGGGCGAAATTTATTTGCTTCTTGCAAAGCAGCATTTGAACTGTATAAACGCGAGTGGATTTCATCAACCGTCAATTCAGAAAGTGATGCAGGGTCTTGTCTTAAATCAAAACTAACAAAAGCATTGTTATTAGTTGGGTGTTTAAATAATGGAACGACTAGTGCACTACACCCTAAGCTTGCCGGAAATTTAGAGGAGACATGAAAAACGGGCTTTAAGTTATCGATATCAAGCATGGGAATCAGTGATTGCTTGATTCGGTGATTGAACACATAATCGTAAAGCTGAGGTTGTTTTTCTTTGATTAGCTTAGCTACCGCAATCGTAGCGTAAACATCACTCATCGCGTCGTGGGCTGCTTCGTGTTGAATGCCATTCGCTTCAGTGAGTTTTTCCAAACGAAAGCTAGGTATGCCTTGCTCATCCGCTGGCCAATTTATGCCTTCCGGTCTCAGAGCATAGGTGAGCCTAACTAAGTCGATAATATCCCAACGAGAGTTACCATTTTTCCATTCACGCTCGTAAGGGTCGTAGAAGTTTCGGTAAAATAAATTTCGAGAAACCTCATCGTCAAACCTGATGCTGTTATATCCGGCAACACATGTTTCTGGTACCGAAAAGATGTTATGGATCTGTTTGGCAAAGTCTGCTTCTATCAAGCCTTCTTTATAAGCAACCTGAGGAGTAATTCCTGTAATTAAGCAAGCTTCAGGAGCAGGTAGGAAGTCGTCACTCGGCTTGCAGTAGAGGGTGATCGGTTCTTCTATAATATTTAGGTCTAGATCTGTTCTGACGCCGGCAAATTGACAGGGACGATCTTTTCGTGTGTCAGCGCCAAATGTTTCATAATCGTGCCAAAAAATACTTTGCATCTTGTGCTCCCTAAAATGAACACAAATTGTAATGGCTTAGACCAAGGGGAGACAAATACTTATTTGGAAGTTTTAGACTGGAGCGAAGAAGACTGACGCGAATTCAATTTTATTAGAACAGATCGTTTCCACGGTTGATATATTCGACCCGTACACGGTCGGTTCCTGAAGCATTTCTGCCTGTATTCATATCGATATGAAGAGAGGTTGGGATGTTGATATAAGCGCCCATGCCGGCGTTGATTGTCCCTTCACTGGTTGCCCAATCAGTCGCTTCTTTCTGGAAAGAAATGAAGAAGTCATTTGTGTAATCGATTTGATTGGTTGTGGTGTTACGTTGCCCGACGTCCAAAGTTTTATAATCAGCTAAGTTATAGCAATAAAAACCAGAACTACAGTTCGTTGCGCCACCAACTTCAGCACCATCTACACCGAAATATTGTGAACGAGTAGGGTCCGCGTTACCGCCTGCATCGAGTAAAGTAGCACGGTAGTCATCACCAAAGAAGTCCGTAATATCTACGCCGATATTACCAGACATACTAGTAAAGTCACCACTCAGCTGCCCCCTCGCTTCACCAAAGCCTAAACGGAAGCCAATCAGTTCCTCTGAGGCATTTTGCGCAATTTCAAAGTATGGGTCATTTAACTCAAAGGGAACGATATCATTGACGGCATAGTTCTGGCCATCAAGTTGAGTTTTACTTGCATCTGTAGAGATAGAACCGAATGCGAGGTTCGTTGCTGAAAAGTCAGCCGCTAAGGTTTCACCCGCGCGATTATAGTTACCTAGCTCTACATTATTGATATTCATTTGTACGTCGGCTTCCATACCTAAAGTAACACGGGTATAGCTATTTGCACCAAGCTGGTCAATATCAAATGCGACAGCAGCCTGGCCAACATGCGCACTTAACTCTTCATCTTCCATGGGACGCATTTCTGCAACCGAGATCGATGCAGTCAAGGTAAGCGCCAATAAAGATGCTAGCTGAGTGTAACGTTTTTCCATGCCTGAGTTACTACCTATGAAATCCATAAAGAAAGTAGAAATACACAATGTGTCATATTGTTAAGAGATTGTACTTTTATGTTTCAATCATTGCTGTGACTAAGCTCACAAGCCTATTAAGTTCGCTTGATAACAGTATTAGAAGCAACGAAATAACAACACATTATAATCTGGCTTAAGTACAAACTGTTGGACTTAAATGGCGCTTTGACAGTTGTTTACAATTGAAAAAAGACTTTTTCTGGAAAGGGACGGTATAAATGTAATGAAGATTAGCTCGCCACTTGGCCCATTAATTTTGAACAGTAAAGACGGGTATAAAGAAGGCGACAACGACAACAATAAATAGAAATGGGCCTAGTTAATGTTGAGCTGAGAATTATTTACACATAAAAAAAAGGCCCAGCTATTTAGCTGGGCCTTTCTATTTAGAAGCCTGACGATGACCTACTCTCACATGGGACCTCCCACACTACCATCGGCGATGCTTCGTTTCACTTCTGAGTTCGGGATGGGATCAGGTGGTTCCAAAGCTCTATGGTCGTCAGGCAAAACCGTGAGCAAGATGAGGTATTTATTCACCTTGCCGCAATTCTGTCTTATACACATTTGTGTCTTTAACATAGCGTAAACGCTATTTGATAAGTAATAGTATTTTTAATCTCTGTAAGCTTCGATCATACCAAGGTTATCCGTCGTTATACGAATAATCTATGCTATAAAAACCACTTGGGCGTTATATAGTCAAGCCTCACGAGCAATTAGTACTGGTTAGCTCAATACGTTACCGCACTTACACACCCAGCCTATCAACGTCATAGTCTTTAACGGCTCTTCAGGGGACTTAAAGTCCCAGGGAAAATTAATCTTGAAGGGGGCTTCCCGCTTAGATGCTTTCAGCGGTTATCCTGTCCGAACGTAGCTACCGGGCAATGCGTCTGGCGACACAACCCGAACACCAGGGGTTCGTTCACTCCGGTCCTCTCGTACTAGGAGCAACTCTTCTCAATTTTCCAACGTCCACGGCAGATAGGGACCGAACTGTCTCACGACGTTCTAAACCCAGCTCGCGTACCACTTTAAATGGCGAACAGCCATACCCTTGGGACCGGCTTCAGCCCCAGGATGTGATGAGCCGACATCGAGGTGCCAAACACCGCCGTCGATGTGAACTCTTGGGCGGTATCAGCCTGTTATCCCCGGAGTACCTTTTATCCGTTGAGCGATGGCCCTTCCATACAGAACCACCGGATCACTATGACCTACTTTCGTACCTGCTCGACGTGTCTGTCTCGCAGTTAAGCGCGCTTATGCCATTACACTAACCGCATGATGTCCGACCATGCTTAGCGCACCTTCGTGCTCC
The DNA here is from genome assembly GCA_048058835.1 of Oleiphilus sp. Classification (GTDB taxonomy): domain Bacteria; phylum Pseudomonadota; class Gammaproteobacteria; order Pseudomonadales; family Oleiphilaceae; genus PZPK01. The sequence continues at coordinate 99,600 of JBLLNS010000005.1, read as the reverse complement.
TCCGTTACTCTTTGGGAGGAGACCGCCCCAGTCAAACTACCCACCACACAGTGTCCTCGATCCCGATAAGGGACCCAAGTTAGAACCTCAAACATACCAGGGTGGTATTTCAAGGATGGCTCCACCTGAACTGGCGTCCAAGTTTCAAAGCCTCCCACCTATCCTACACAAATAGGTTCAAAGTTCACTGTGAAGCTATAGTAAAGGTTCACGGGGTCTTTCCGTCTAGCCGCGGATACGCTGCATCTTAACAGCGATTTCAATTTCACTGAGTCTCGGGTGGAGACAGCTTAGCCATCGTTACACCATTCGTGCAGGTCGGAACTTACCCGACAAGGAATTTCGCTACCTTAGGACCGTTATAGTTACGGCCGCCGTTTACTCGGGCTTCGATCAAGAGCTTCGCCTAAGCTAACCCCATCAATTAACCTTCGAGCACCGGGCAGGTGTCATACCCTATACGTCCACTTTCGTGTTTGCAGAGTACTGTGTTTTTAATAAACAGTCGCAGCTAACTGGTATCTTCGGCCCTCTCTAGCTTACGGAGCAAGTCCGATCACCAAAAAGGGCGTACCTTCTCCCGAAGTTACGGTACCATTTTGCCTAGTTCCTTCACCCGAGTTCTCTCAAGCGCCTTGGTATTCTCTACCTGACCACCTGTGTCGGTTTGGGGTACGGTTCGTTTATATCTGAAGCTTAGAGGATTTTCCTGGAAGCAGAGCATCGACCACTTCAATTCTTAAAAAGAATCTCGTCATCAGTTCTCAGCCTTAAGCGTCCGGATTTGCCTAAACGCTCAGCCTACTACCTTAAACATGGACAACCATCGCCATGCTGGCCTAGCTTTCTCCGTCTCCCCATCGCAATATAAACAAGTACAGGAATATTAACCTGTTTCCCATCGACTACGCTTCTCAGCCTCGCCTTAGGGGCCGACTCACCCTGCGCCGATTAGCGTTGCGCAGGAACCCTTGGTCTTCCGGCGGGGGAGTTTTTCACTCCCCTTGTCGTTACTCATGTCAGCATTCGCACTTCTGATACCTCCACCCAACTTCTCAATTGAGCTTCATCAGCTTACAGAACGCTCCTCTACCATATTAATAAATTAATATCCGCAGCTTCGGTTCATAGTTTGAGCCCCGTTAAATCTTCCGCGCAGGCCGACTCGACTAGTGAGCTATTACGCTTTCTTTAAAGGATGGCTGCTTCTAAGCCAACCTCCTAGCTGTCTGAGCCTTCCCACATCGTTTCCCACTTAACTATGAATTTGGGACCTTAGCTGGCGGTCTGGGTTGTTGCCCTCTTCACGACGGACGTTAGCACCCGCCGTGTGTCTCCCGTGCTCGCACTCATAGGTATTCGGAGTTTGCATGGGGTTGGTAAGTCGAGATGACCCCCTAGCCCAAACAGTGCTCTACCCCCTATGGTGATACACGAGGCGCTACCTAAATAGCTTTCGAGGAGAACCAGCTATCTCCGAGTTTGATTAGCCTTTCACTCCTATCCACAAGTCATCCCCTCATTTTTCAACATAAGTGGGTTCGGTCCTCCAGTACCTGTTACGGTACCTTCAACCTGCTCATGGATAGATCACTCGGTTTCGGGTCTAATCCTAGCAACTATGCGCCCTATTAAGACTCGGTTTCCCTACGGCTCCCCTAAACGGTTAACCTTGCTACTAAAATTAAGTCGCTGACCCATTATACAAAAGGTACGCAGTCACAGAACAAGTCTGCTCCCACTGCTTGTACGCATACGGTTTCAGGATCTATTTCACTCCCCTCACAGGGGTTCTTTTCGCCTTTCCCTCACGGTACTGGTTCACTATCGGTCAGTCAGGAGTATTTAGCCTTGGAGGATGGTCCCCCCATCTTCAGACAGGATAACACGTGTCCCGCCCTACTTAATATGTGACTAATGCATCTTCGTATACGGGGCTATCACCCACTATGGCCAAGCTTCCCAGCTTGTTCTACTAATACATTAATCATCGGCTGGTCCCCGTTCGCTCGCCGCTACTAGGGGAATCTCGGTTGATTTCTTTTCCTCCGGGTACTTAGATGTTTCAGTTCTCCGGGTTTGCCTCTTACACCTATGTAT
>JBLLNS010000005.1:0-95000 GCA_048058835.1 Oleiphilus sp. | reverse complement strand
AATTCCGTAGAATTCTAATTTTTGCTCAAGTCGTTATCTTTAGATCCGAAGATCTAAAATCACTGTTCAAATAAATTGTACAGGTCGTTGACTTGATAATTTCTTAATGAAACAACATCTTTCTAAAAGTAAAAAGAGTGCCTCTTATCGCGAAACTATTTCAGTCAGCGCCCACACGAATTGCTTGGTTAATTTTTAAAGAGCTTGTCTGAGTTCCCTCAAACGAGGCGCGTATTCTACAGCGACTCAATTTATTGTCAATCATTTTTTTAAGTTATTTTCCAAATTATTTACTGCAAATCTGAAAAACCTAAACAATCAACAATATGAGATAAGTAACTAATTTAAAACCACTTTCTTATCTCACTCTCCTCAACTAATCCGTTCATTTAAGTCCGGTTCCCGTTGAAGAGGTGCGCATTATATAGAGATCATTTCCTGCGTCAACACCCTTTTTGCTTTTACTGAAAACTTTTTTGTTTTGCTTTGTAAAAGCGGTAACTCCGTAGCTAATTAACAAGATAAACCTGAAGACAACACACATAAGAAATTACTTATCTCAACCAATACTAGTAAAACAAAATCAGTCTTCCAGATAATTCACCTTAATTAACAGTGTTACTCATGATTTTGAGCACTGGTTATTGGTTTTACATAGCGTTATTTCACTAAAATACCCAGCTAACGTTTTATCTATGCTTCTTATCAAATTTATAATAAATCAGGTGCCTCGAATGCAACGATTACCCAAAGTCCTCTTTTTTGCCCTTCTTTTCTTCTCGTTGCCATTTCAAGCTCACGCCGCACCAGGTGACATATTATCTTCATTCACGATCAACAACACATTAACCGATGGCAGGCTGCCATCTACACCACAAGGCATTACCTACTATAACGGTCAGCTTTATATTGTTGATTTCGCTTCTGACCGTATATATAGAACGTTTCCAAGCCAAGTGCTGGACGCTGACGAAGTCACTGTTTTATTCGAAGCTGGCGACAGCGACTTCAACATCCCCCTCACTGATGCAGACAACCCACCCATCAACAGTGACGGCATCGCAATAGGAACATGTTCTAGTGCCACACCGGCAGGTCAGTATTGTGGCGGTGGCGGCATCACCTTTGCGGAGAACTTTCTTTGGAATGCCAGTCCTATTACTGACGACATTATTAAAATCGACCCAGTTGATGGTGATAACTTGGAAACAGAGAATGCACTAGCTAGCCTTGCCTTCCCTGCCCCAACTGATATGACTTACGATGGCACCTATTTCTGGATCGTGGATTGGCAAACAAACACCATTAACAAGGTACTACCTGAAGACGGCACATTAATTTCATCAATCCCCGGCCCCTCCACGAAACCCTCTTATACTTCCGATCCAGGTACCGGCTCATATAATGCAAAACCTTTTGGTATCGCTTGGGATGGCCAACACCTATGGGTAAGTGACCAAAGCGACTTAATGATCTACAGAATCGATCCTGTAGACGGTACACCTCTGAGCGCTTTCCCATCTCCAGGCACCGACCCTAAAGGCCTAACATGGGATGGCGAGTTCTTATGGCACGTCGATCAAGCTACTCAGACTATTTACAAACTTGAAAGCGGCGTTATTCCTTTTGGTATTATTGGCTGCATTGAAAAGAACGGCAAAGCAGTTAATGGTGACGTGCTGCTTTCTCAAACTGCGATTCCCGATCAAAGTAGTACTACAAGCACAGACGGCTGTTTTATTTTCCCGTCTTTCACCTCAGGCGTCCCCATTCAAGTGAAGGTTTCTGAAAGCGGTGTCGATGAAAAACCCGTTATCACCCTTGTTGAACCTAAGCCCGGCAGCACAGACGTAACACTTATTGTTGGCGACACTTATAGCGAACCCGGGTTTACAGCAGCAGATACAGAAGACGGAGATATTAGCTCAAGCGTTGTAGCAACACCGGATGTCATCAACGCTCCTACATTAATAGATACCTCCTCCCCAAATACAACTGGCGTAGAAGTTTATTACGACGTGGTTGACTCAGCCGGCAATCTTGCTGATCGCGTATATCGTACCGTTTACGTTCTACTTGCTGACACAACACCTCCTGTTATTACACTTCTAGGTGACAACCCTATGGCAGTTGAGTTAGGTGGAAGTTATGTAGAGCCAGGCGCAACAGCTTTAGACGATCGCGATGGCGACATCACCGCTAACATAACGGTGAGCGGTTCTGTGGATACCAATACCACTGGCTCGTACACTCTTACCTATGACGTATCAGACGAGACAGGCAACCCAACATCTGTAACGCGCACTATAAACGTCTCCGACACCACTGCCCCAACCATCACCTTGGTAGGCGCAAGTTCGATCTCTTTAGAAAAAGGCGATACCTTTACCGACCCTGGCGCTACCGCATCTGACAATACAGATGGCGACATCACGTCCAGCATTGTTAAAACAGGCTCAGTCACAACCGACACTACAGGCACATACATCCTGACCTACGATGTATCAGATGCTGGCGGAAACCCTGCAACAACAGTTACCCGCTCAGTTCAAGTGTCTGACAATACTGCGCCGGTCATTACCTTGATCGGCAGTTCACCCATCAACCACGAACTTAATACTCCGTTTACGGATCCTGGCGCAACAGCCATTGACACGCCTTCACAAGATATAAGCAGTTCAATTGTCGTCACTGGGTCAGTCAATGAAAATCTTGCCGGCACATATAATCTAACCTATAACGTGACTGATGCCGATGGCAACCCTGCAACTAGCGTGACTCGCCAAGTCATAGTGTCCGATACCGGCACTCCTTCTATTACACTTCTTGGAAACAACCCTATTGAGCATGAGCTGGGCAACACCTTTACAGATCCTGGAGCAACAGCTTCTGACGCTATTGATGGTGATATTTCAGCCAATATTGTGATTGGCGGCGATACCGTAAATGAAAACTTAACCGGCACATACACTATCACCTACGACGTTGTCGACTCAGCCAGCAATCCAGCCCCAACACAAACACGAGTGGTTAATGTTAGCGATACCACGCCTCCTACTTTAACGCTTTTGGGTGCCGCAACTATTCAGCACGACCTACAAGCAGCGTATACCGACGCTGGCGCCACAGCTTCAGACAATACCGATGGTGATATCACTGCCAATATTGTGGTTGGTGGCGACACTGTCGATGTCAACACTACTGGCACCTACACCATTACATATAACGTTTCAGATGCGTCGGGAAATCCTGCTGCGCCTATTACTCGGGTCGTTGATGTCGCAGATAGAGATCTGCCAGTTATCACCCTCCTTGGCAGCTCCCCATTGAACCATGAAGTGGGCACCATATTCGTCGATCCTGGCGCCACAGCTTTTGATAATATCGATGGTGATATAACCAGTAGCATCAGCGTATCAGGCACGGTAAACGCGAATGTACAAGGATCCTACACATTAACTTATCGTGTGACTGACTCGTCAGGAAGTAGCGCCATTCCAGTTACCCGAACCGTTAATGTACAAGATACTGGCGCGCCTTCGATAACACTACTTGGCAGCGCAACCGTGCTTCATGAATTACAAACGACGTATACAGATGCGGGCGCGACAGCAAGCGATGCAGCCGATGGCGACTTAACAAGCAGCATAGCCATAACAGGCTCTGTTAATAGCAACGTGGCTGGTACGTACACCTTAAATTACAACGTCAGTGACTCTCAGAGCAACCCAGCTCCAACTGTATCCAGAACAGTCATTGTGGCGGATAGAACAGCACCCGTTATTACACTAACTGGCAGTGCAACGGTTAACGTAGAACAAGGCTCGTCATATACAGATGCGGGTGCAACTGCGAGCGACATTATAGATGGCAACATCACGGGTAATATAACCGTTGGCGGTTCAGTCAACACCACCGTTGCAGGAGCATATACGCTCACCTATAACGTTTCTGATGCAGCCGGCAACGCAGCGACTCAAGTATCCAGAACGGTTATCGTTGGAGATACCACTGCCCCCGTCATCACCCTGATTGGTAACAACCCTCTTAACCACGAAGTTGGTACGGTGTTCGTTGACCCAGGAGCAACCGCCACTGACAACCTTGATGGCAACATCTCTAGCAACATCAATGTCACGGGCTCGGTTAATCCAAATATTATCGGAAACTATACGCTTTCTTATAATGTCTCAGACAGCTCCGGCAACCCAGCAGCTACGGTTACAAGAACCGTCAATGTAGCCGATACCGGCGCTCCTTCTATCGCAATTAATGGCGCTTCAGTGATCAATCATGAACTCAATACCGCCTTTGTCGATCCTGGTGCTACAGCTTCTGACGCAGCGGATGGAGACTTGACTAGCAGCATTGTGGTCGGTGGCGATACCGTAAACACTTCTGTAGCCGGCACATACATAATCACGTATGACGTCACCGACTCAGGTAGCAATCCGGCTATCCAACAAACACGCACAGTCAACGTTAACGATTTTACTAATCCCGTTATCACACTTATTGGCACCTCCCCGACTTACACTAATCTAGGTGATAGCTACACTGATGCAGGCGCCACCGCAACGGACAACATTGATGGTGACATCAGCGCGAACATCACCACATCAGGTTCAGTTAATATTTCTTCTGCTGGAAGTTATACTCTCAGCTATAACGTAGCAGACGCAGCTGGCAATAATGCAACGCAAGTGACACGCACAGTAATCGTTCAGGATCAAACCATTCCTGTCATTTCATTGAATGGTTCAGCTAACATTACTCATCAACAAGGAACTGTTTATGGCGATGCCGGCGCCACCGCTAGCGATAACATAGATGGCGACCTGACTAGCAGCATTACCGTGACAGGCTTCGTCAATTCGAATGCAGCAGGCGTCTATGAACTAAACTATAATGTAACTGATAGCACTGGAAATGATGCCGTTACCGTCACCAGAACCGTGACCGTTGCAGACAGTATTGCTCCCGTTCTTAGTTTGCTAGGCAGCTCACCAATCAGCCATGAGCAAGGCTCTACTTACACTGATGCAGGCGCCACGGCTAGCGACAACATTGATGGTGATATCTCTGGCAGCATAGTTGTTACTGGCTCAGTAGATATCAACACAACTGGCTCCTACACCCTTACCTACAATGTCAGCGATACTGCGGGCAACCCTGCTTCGTCCGTTTCGCGTACAGTCAACGTCGCCGATAACACAGCACCTGTCATCACGTTGAGCGGCAGCACGCCGATTAACCATCAACAAGGCACAACGTATACTGATGCTGGAGCCACTGCCAGCGATAATATAGATGGAGATATTAGCGGTGCAATCGTCGTCACAGGCTCGGTTAATACTGCAGCAGCAGGAAGCTACACCCTCACCTATAATGTTGTTGACACAGCAGGCAACCCCGCTAGCGCAGTGACTAGAACAGTGAATGTGGGTGACACGATCCCGCCAGTCATGAGTTTGGTTGGTGACAGCCCGATGGATCACACGATTGGTTCTCTTTTTGTTGATCCAGGCGTGACCGCTACCGACAATATTGATGGCGATATTTCTGCTGATGTCACCACATCTGGCTCTATCGACATCAATACCGAAGGCGCTTATGTTCTGACCTATAATGTGTCGGACTCTGGCGGCAATCCCGCCACCGCTATTACCAGAACAGTGAATGTTGTTAGCCCTGTAACTGTTTCTGTTGAAGCCGAAACAGCGACAATTGGTGGCGCGCATATCGTTTCTACCACAAATGCCGGTTTCACTGGCTCAGGTTATATAGAACACTCTGGAGAGGGCTATGTTGAATATACTTTCAATGCGTTTGCCGTTCCTTATGATCTCACCGTTAGATTTGCGCTAGACACGGGAGACCGTCCGCTTGAGGTCATTCTAAACAGCGTATCTCTCGGAAACTTGGCTTTCCCAGCGACGGGTAGTTTCACGACATGGGGCAGCACAGCAACGTTCAGTATCACGCCTAATTCTGGCGCCAATACAATTAGACTACAAACAACCGGATCAAGTGGCGCCAATATTGACCAACTTATCTTTACACCACAGTAACTTAATAAAGATGAAATTGGTTAACCTAAAGGGTATTGGAAATATGAAAACACAACTATTGATCGCCGCTATTACCACTTCAGCCCTAACTGGCTGTGGTGGCGGTGGCGACTCGTCTAAAAAATCTTCGCCAGAAATCCAAACGGGCGTATTTAAAGATAGCCCCGTTGCAGGCCTTTACTATGAAACCGAGACCCAATCAGGCCTCACAAACGACTTGGGAGAGTTTAATTATATTGAAGGGGAAGCGATCACCTTTAAGCTAGGCGCAACCACACTTGGGGTGACCCAAGCCAGCGAACTAATTACGCCTTTTACACTGTCTGGTGTAAAGCCACTGGTAAAGCAAAAAGAAATCACAAATGCATTTCTTAGCCAATCACCCAATAGCTTTGAGAAAGCCATCAACATCGCCACACTTTTACAAGGTTTGGATGCTGATGGAGATGAGTCTAACGGGATCGACTTGGAAAATGCGCATACCCAGTTAGCCTCATTAAGCATTCCATTACTCGTCAAAGCAACAGCATTCGAAAACAATGCACAATACACTGAAGCAAGAAACACCATGCTCAGAAACCACTCACTTCGTTTTGTCGATGCAGCAAAAAATATGTATGACAGCATTGGGATCACCATTGAATCCAATTTGACCGCAAGACAAACCAGCAACATTAACAATGCTTTTTTTGAAACGATCGATTTTGAATACGATGATGAAGGCAGAGTATCTTTACTGAAGTTTGACAAAAACAATGATGGCGAGATCGACACCTCGCAATCTTTCACATATGACTCTGCTGGCCGGGTTCATACAATTTTCAATTCAGCAAATAACACCACACAAACGCTGACATATGACGACAACAACCGACTGATTTCTCGAATTACAGTTGATGAAAGCTCGATGAGTACTGACGAGTCATTTGTTTACACCAACGAGCGACTAGAACGGTTTTCGATTGATACCAGCTCAGATGGAACAAGCGACTTCAACACCACCTATAACTACAACACAGACAATATCCTGACTGGCTATGAAATTGATTCCGACGGTGATGACCTAGCTGATAAAACAGTTAACCTTTCTGTTCAGAACGGCAAAGTCCAGCGCTTTACCGAAAGCACGCCCGATAGCACATCCCTAGATATTGCGTATGCCTACAATGCTAATGGCAAAATTAAATCTCAAAACATTCAGTCCGCAGATAACGATGCAACGCCGTTTACCAACGCCAAGTTTTCATACGATGGTGCAAACAACCTTCAACGTTATGAGTTGGATAAGGACCTTGATGGCAAACCGGACTATATTGAAAGTTACAAATATAACCAGAACAAACAACGAACTCAGTACCGCAGAGATGATAATGCTGATGGTCGCTGGGACTTCATGGCGCAATATTTTTATGATGTAAACGGCAATAGAATTCGTATGTTGGAAGACAGTGATGGTAATGGCGTTGTTGATAAAACATGGGAAGCTGATATACAACCAGCTATTCTTGAAAGCATCTGGGATGATATTGCCAATACATTATAGACAAATTAACGATAGACAAACAAACGAGTAATGGCGAGAGGAACCCTTATTCACCATTACTCGTAACTTTTCACCTTTATTTTTTAACGGTGACATCATAAAGGTCTAGACGTCTATCTTTAAGGTTTCTCACCGACCCTTCGCTATGCAATATTTTTAATTTCGTCATATCCAAATCAGAAAAAAGAAGCATCTCAGTATTGGGCGTTGCCTCGTTTAAGACGGCATCATGAGGAAATGGAAAATCAGAAGGCGTCAATACGGCTGATTGAGAGTACTGCACATCCAAGCTTTCAACCTTTGGTAAGTTACCCACGCTTCCTGCGATCACCACATAGCATTCATTTTCAATCGCTCTCGCCTGAGCACAATGCCTTACGCGTAAATAGCTGTTTTTTGTATCAGTCCAAAATGGCACAAACAGGATATCTAAGCCCTGGTCTGCCAACATTCTCGACAATTCTGGAAACTCCACATCATAACAAATAAGAATACCGACTCGGCCCGCGTCAGTTTCAAAAACCTTAACCTGATCCCCGCCTTGAATAACCCAGTCGTTCGCTTCATGAGGCGTGATATGAATTTTTCGTTGCTCATCCACTTTACCGTTTCGATGACACAGGTATGAGACATTATAGACCAAGCCATTTTCTGCTAAGGGCATCGATCCGGTGATAATATTGGCATTGTATTCCAAGGCCAAACGAGACATATCCTCTTTTAGCTGATCGGTGTAACCCGCTAAATATCTAATCGCTTCAGTCTGCGAGGTTTTTTCAGTTAAGGCCATTAAAGGCGCATTAAAGAATTCTGGAAAAACAATAAAGTCACTTTGGTAGTCCGACACGGTATCGACAAAAAATTCAATTTGGTAAAGCATATCTTCATAAGAGGCAACGGAACGCATCTGCCATTGCACCGCACCAACTCGGACAATACTTTTGGGCGTATCCAACACACTTTCTTCCGGCTCAAATAATATATTATTCCACTCCAATAGAGTGGCATAGCCAACAGACTGCTCATCCTCTGGCAAATATTTCTTTAACAGGCGTTTAACTTGAAAATCATTCGACAACTGAAAACTCAGGATGGGATCGTAAATTCGTTTTTGGTCCACTTCATGAATATATTGCGCCGGTGAAAATTCAGAACGGTGTTGGTGATAATTAGGAATACGGCCCCCCGCTAAAATAGCGCGAAGGTTATACTGTCGACATAGCTCTTTTCGCGCATCATACAAGCGACGACCAAGGCGCAAGCCTCTATGCGTATGCGCTATCACCACATCTAAACCATAGAGCGCATCCCCTTCTCTATCGTTATTGACTCGATCGTTAGCATCAACAATATCTTCATAAGTATGGGGGTTTGAAAACCGGGTATAGTCAACCTGAACACTCAAGGCGATACCGACTAAGTTATCACCATCGCTAATACCGATCTGACCTTCAGGAAACTCGTTAATTAAATGTTCAATGGTATGGCTTGGCCAAGCGCCACCCAGCTCAGAATAAACTTCATCCATGAGTTTTTTTACCTGCGGATAGAGATCCATCGATAAATTACAAATCTCGAGTCGTGTTTGTTCAACCGTCATAAAGTAACCTTATAGTCATTCGGATAGATAAGAAGTATCGCTATCAACGATAAGAGTAGAACCGAAATAAATCAATCTAGTTCGATCAAAGTAGGAGGACATAGCAGCGGAAGACCCTAAAAAACACACCCTATTCAACTAACATAAACCACGCTAATTGAAATAATTATTATCTCGCCTTAGCCGTTTAGTGTGCGCTTGCTTTGTTTTCGAATCCATTCGTTTCTTTCTAGCATTCAAGCTTGGCTTAGTCGCTCTTCGTGGTTTAGCGACTTTTGTGACATGCTGGATCAATTCAATTAAGCGAGCTAAAGCATCTTCTTTATTCTTGAGTTGTGTCCGAAACTGCTGTGCTTTAATGACAACAATACCATCAGACGAGATGCGCTTATCTTTTAAGGCTAATAAGCGGCTTTTATAGATATCTGGAAGTGAAGAGGCTTGAATATCAAACCTCAAATGCATAGCAGACGAAACTTTATTGACATTTTGACCACCCGCACCTTGCGCACGGATAGCCTCAAGCTGAACTTCTGAGTCGTTGATATACAAATTCGATGTAATAGTGAGTTGCATCGTTTACTTGAGCCCTAAACTACGAATAAATATACAACTATTGAATTGCGCCATTAAATATCAAGTTCAATATATTCGGAAACACCGACATAATTAAACCAGAGACTTCCTTCAGAAGCTTGCATCCAATCAGTCGGCTGATCATAAAGCTTTATTCTTAAACCCTCGATATCAGTTTCATCAAAATTTTCTTCAATAGATTTAGGGTTAAATGTAATTTCTGTAAACGGAATATCTACGCTTGTTTTGAACCCACTGATGATAGGGTTATCTTGAATATTAGAGTTCAAGAATGACACACTACCCACCTCAATTAACTTATCTTCAGTTTTATACAGGGTGAAAGAATATCTATCGACCCTTGGATCTTTAGACTCAAACTCGACATGCATGGTTTGAGAGCCTTGATCCAAATAAAATGCTATATCATTGCTTTGTACTGATAGGGACTCCAAGGCTTCTAAACCCTCACCCATCTCTCCAGTGAAGTCTGAAGTATAAGTAAAGGACTCACTTTCTAAGGCCTCTCCAGCGGGAAGTTTAAAATCAAATGGCTTCTTTGTTGTGTAACCATGCCTATCGATAGCTACCACCTCATAATTTTTTAAATTAAAAGTTTGGCTATTGCCGGGCAGCCAAAAAGTACAATTAAATAAATCACCACCTTCATTGCATCGGGCAAAATCACCAGGAATAGACGTATTTAATAGAGAGCCTCGTAAATCATTCTCTTTATCACGAAAATATATATCAGTTATATCGTCTAAACCATCTGGATCCGTCACATTGACAGAAATATCTATAGACAAGAAATTTGCATCCGTAGCAGGATCATCAACTGACGAGCCTGATCGGAATTGAGTGATATTTGTATAAATATCACCTATCTTAGGCGAAAACTCTTTCTCACTTGGTCCAGATGTACAAGCAGACATTAAAATTGGTAATACAAAAATAACAACCACGCGAGACATGCGCATAACTTTACTTCCCTAAAAATTTTGATTTTAAAAGACACGCATTATACGCTTTTATTCAATATCATTCTTTTGTTTTACATTGCCTTATTCACAAATCTAACGTAATTTTGATGCACTTTGGGCTTGAAGTTACTAGTAAAAGCAATATTGCTAAGTAGAGGAGTTAACTTATACTTACTTCCTAAGTAGACGTAATTTTTTCGGTTCAACAACATCCCAATCAAATCAACAAAATTGCTTTATATGCATTTCATACACACAAAAGTTAAAGGCTTCACTCTCATTGAACTTGTCATGGTATTAGTGATTTTGAGTATTTTGGCCGCCTTAGCATTCCCTCGGTTTTCTGATTTAAGCAGCGCATCCAAAGCTGCATCTATTGAGTCTATTGCAGGCTCAATGCGCTCTACCGTTGGAATAATTCGCAGTAAAGCCTACGTTCAAGGTCTTTCGGTCAGCGCCTCAAATCCGGGAGATCAGTCAGCCTATCTTGTCACGACAGAGGCAGGAACATCGGAAGTTGACTGGCGTAATTTGTGCCCCGAGAGCAGCGCTGAGCTAAGCGATTCTCTCGACATGCCTGATCATATCGGCTTAAGTGCAGAAGGCGACTTATCAATTTTAGTCGACAATCGATATACCCAAGTAGGTTATGGCTTGTCCGGCGGCCCTCCCCCACCTACAGGCTGTTATGTCGTCTATGATTCATTTGGCGACCCAGACTGCACCATCACAATCGTGACGAATAATTGTTAAGATCAGAATTAAGCTCCATGTAAATACCTAATTAAGTGCCTCTCAACTTGTTTACTAAAGATGCACTTCAGATAATCTGGTGGTATTCTGCTGCGACTTTCTTAAGACCACAATTTAAAAACTATGCTTAAATTTACTGAATCCAGAGATGATCTAGAGCCTGTTAGCGTCATCAGACGACTTGCCGCGATGTTTTATGACTTCATATTGTGCATCTCACTTATGATGGTCACCACCGGTTGTTATATGATCATGGCTAACTTAATCTTGGGTGGCGACACCTATAAAAATATGAATGACTCCGGGCAAAGTATTCACGACCCGTTTCTTTCCTCCACCTTATTCATCACGCTTTACGTATTTTTCGGTTTTTTCTGGACCAAAAACGGCCAAACATTAGGCATGCAAGTCTGGCATATACGCGTTCAGAATAGGAACAACACCTCTATTAGCTGGCGACAAGCTCTGATGAGATTTTTTATGGGCGGCATATCTTGGCTAGCCCTAGGCATAGGCCACCTTTGGCCCTTGATTGATAACGAAAAGCGCAGTTGGCAATGTATTTTTTCAGGTACTGAACTTGTCAAAATCCCGAAAAAGATAAAGAAATGAAAGCGTTATCATGAAACACAAAAAAAAGCCCTCATAAAGAGGGCTTTTTAATGCATCATTTATCAACTTAATTGGCAGAAATCGTCCAGTTCGTTGTTGATTGCATATCAGTAATATAAATTGAGCCGATTGAAGTACCCGTATCACCAAAAGAAAGTGCACCGATATCAATATCACCCTTAAAACGAGTATTGATGGCAATACCATCGACCCAATAATCCACGTTAGCAGATCCATTGGCACCCGCAACAGCATCCAATTTCAATACTGCATCTTTAACCGCATAAATTTCACGGATAGAGTGTGCAAAGTTGAAAGATGATGTTCCATCAAGACCTGTTAGATCACCACGTTTATTATGGATTTTCATATCAGAGATCTGAACACCCGCAATATCCAAGTAAACATCCAAGTCTGTGATTAAGAAGTAAGCACCCCAGTAAATCTTGGAGTCAGCATTACCCGTACCAGCAACCGTGCCACCAGCACCATCACTTCGACCAGAACCATCAGCGCCAAAACCATTACCATTGTTTTGAATATGAAGATCTTCAGGACCTAAATAACCCTGAATACCTAATTGACTGATCAAGGTAGTCGTTCCAACTGCACCTTCATGCAAACCTGAAACGTGGTTTGAGTCAACATCTAGTCCTGCATCACCAACAGTATAAGAAGAATTAGCAAGACCAATACCGTCAATTTCCAAACGGAAATCCACAGAGTGCTCTAATATTTCTTCTGCCGCATCATAACCGTCAGTCGCAAAACGGTTAGCTGCGCTGTAACCAGCGAAACCACCTTCATTGGCCCAACCATCTGTAAAATCAAAGTGA
Source organism: Oleiphilus sp. (assembly GCA_048058835.1). Taxonomy (GTDB): domain Bacteria; phylum Pseudomonadota; class Gammaproteobacteria; order Pseudomonadales; family Oleiphilaceae; genus PZPK01. The sequence goes on along the minus strand of JBLLNS010000005.1, from coordinate 82,026 downwards.
ATAACTAAATCGCCATCACCATAGATTTTTTTGTCATCAATTGCAGCGTTGCCACGAGTCGAATCGACACCACCCGCAATGTCAGCAAAACGTGTATCGACGTTACCTTCGTCAACATACATTTGTGCGATATCGCGCATGTTTGAGAAGCCATAAGCTAACTCATTGTCTCCGTCTGTGCCATCGCCTGCGATGTCGATCTCCAATCGCAAGTTATCCAACATAGAACCAGCTGAACCAGTACCATTTCCGAGAGAGTTACCCCCCATCCGGATACCTTGAATTAAGAGATAACCCGCATCCTGATAAGCGAACTCGCCGATTTCCCATTGACTTTCAACATCAATAGTTAAACCAGCTTGACCAGTCACGACTTGCAAATCTGCTTCGTCGAGAAGCTGGAGTTCGGCCATCACACCTGTTGACGCAGCAGAAACTGCCGTCGCCAGGGCTAACCTTTTCAAGCCTTTCATTATGATATTCTCCCAAATATATTATTCTTCGCGCTTAAGCGTTTACCTAAACTTCAATCACATCGAGTGAATTCAAGCCTAGAAAACAAGCGTCCCTACAAGCGTTCACTTTTGGAAAAAAAGTTCACCACTAACGTAAATAAATCACACTAGTTGCGCCTCGATAGTACGATAAGTATACGGCACTTTCAACAAGCGCCCCACCATACTGAGAAGCCTGTCTCAATAGCACTTAGCTAGCGCGTCTCAGCAGGAAGATACCTACTAGCAAGCAAATAAATACAGGTATTAAAGTCGCATAAATGGGATTGAAGCCAAACACTAGGCTCGATGGCCCCAGTAGGTCCTGGGCATATTTGAATAACAAGCCAACAATGACGCCTGAAAACACTCTAAAGCCCATTGTCACTGAGCGTAGCGGCCCAAATACAAAAGAAATAGCAACGAATACGAGGACGCCAGTTGTTAAGGGCTGGAGTATTTTTTTCCAGAAAGCCATCATGTACACAGAAGCATTAAGTTCTTGCTCTGCTAAATAGCGAGAGTAAGAGTACAAACCGGAAATAGACAAGTCATCTGGTTTAAGAATCAACACCGATAGCACAGATGGCGACAACTCCGTCGCCCAGCCCATAGTCGGATATTGTTTCGATACAATCTGATCTTCTAGAAAGTGGGTTTCAACGACTTGCTCAAGCTGCCAACTCTCTCGCTGATAGATTGCCCTAGTTGCAAAACGTGACATCGTTAAACGCTTCTCTTCATCATAAAACTGCATCGACACCCCGTGCAAAACACCATTTGGCTCAACTGCATTGAAATGCATAAACACCTTGCCCTCGCGATGCCATAAACCACTATGTACGACAACATTCGAGCTGGCTCCCTGATGAATGGCCTTCTGACTTTGCGCAATTCGTTCTGTTAGCGGCGCGACAAATTCACCGATCATGAGCGATATGAGCACCAGAACCAAAGCTGGTTTCATTGTCGAATAGACTATTCTTCCGGTAGAAACACCTGCCGCCCGAAGCACCACCAATTCACTATTTTTAGCCATCGCCCCCAAACCAACTAAACACCCCATAAAGGCACCTAAAGGAAGATAGTCATAAATTCTTCGCGGAAGCGTTGTTAACACATATAAAAACGCCTCAAAGACTTGGTAGTTTCTTTTAAGGTCATCCATTTCGCCAATGAAGGCGAACATCACATCCAAGGATAAGACAATCGCCATCACCAGCATCATAGCGGCCGCGACATTGGACACGATATAGCGATCAATCCTACGCATGATTCTGCTCCCGAGTTGATTTATCTCGAGAAAACAACAGAGCAACACCTTGTTTTATTTGCTCTTTTTTAAGCAGCAATACTGACAAGCCTAAGAAAAGTACATGGACGCTCCATAACCCAAGCCATTCTGGAAGGTCACCTTTTGCAAGATTTTTTCGCGCCACAATTAATAACCCCAAATAAGCGATATAAACCAACATGGCTGGAAAGAGATGCGCAAAGCGACCCTGACGTGGATTCACTCGACTGATTGAAACCGCAAGCAAAGTCATGACCGGTAGTATTAACGGTAAAGATATGCGCCATTGCAAAAGAGAACGCGCCTTCAGCGTATCTTTTTCCCATAATTCTTGAGAGGACATAGACTCAAGATCAATAGAGGACTCTTGAGCATCACTGTCTTCGATTCGCATACCGTAGCTTTCAAATGCAATGCTTTGATATTTTAACTCGCCCGGCTTACCCAGATATCGGGTACCATTTTTCAGAATCAAGAAGCGTTCGCCATCCGCATCAACCTCCTGAATACCGGATTCCGCATAAACCAGATTCAGCAACTGCTCGTTATCTGTTTTCGCAGCAATAAATACATTTTTCATGGTTTTCTTATCATCGCTGATCGCTTCGGTGTAAACCACACTATCAACCGAATCAAAACTCTGAAATCGCCCCGGAAGCAGCATCTCAAACTCAGTTTTCTTGGATTGCTCAGCCAACAACCGGTCTACATTCTGAAAGCCCCACGGCGACAACACCAAACTCATCAAACCAACAATAAAGGCAACGAATAATGAGTAGATCAAGCTTGTGACCACCAGCCGCTTTTGGCTATAACCACAGGCATGCAGCACCGTCATCTCACTTTCCAAATACATTCGGCCGTAGGCCAGCAGAATACCGATAAAGAAGCCAAGGGGAAGAATCAGCTCTAAAAATCCAGGCAAACGATAGAGCATGATTGAAAAAAGAATATCCGGAGAAATACCGCCCGCGGCTGCTTTTGCAAGATATTTAACAAAACGGCCACTCATAAATATTAAAAGCAATACTAGCGTTACCGCCAACATAGAGACCATGACTTGCCGGCCAAGATATCGAAAAATTATCAAGAAAAAGCCCTTTAAAAATAAATTAAAATCACCATGTAATATGCAGCGAAGCTAATGACTTGCTATTCTATGCTGATATAGTCATTCAAACCACCCATAACATGTTAAGCCCGAAACGAATCAAGGCTGACATGATCGACCAAAAATAAAGAGATGCCCATGATTTACCGTGCCAGCCAAGACTCGTTACTCACAACACCAACCGATTGTATTTGCCTACCTTTATTTTCAGATGGCGGTCTCAGCGATCAAGGAAAAAAAGTAGACGAGCAGCTTTCGAATGGTCTCTCCGATTTAGTCACCAAATTCAAGCTCTCGGGCGAACTAGGCAAAACACATACGCTGCCACAACATAACCCATCTTGTCAGCGGGTATTACTTGTTGGAATGGGTGACGCAGAAAAACTCTCAAAAGCCTCCTTTAGAAAAGCGGCGAAAGCCATTGCAGCAGCTCTCAAAGACAGCAACATCGAACGTTTAGCACTAGATTTCTCTGATGTGTCACTCTCTGACAGCAAAGATAATTTAAAGACGATTTCTGAAATCATTCTTGCGATAGAAGAGAGCCGCTACGCATTTGATCAATTCAAAACCAAAAAGTCGACCGAGCCAGCATTAACAGAAACCACCTTTCACAGCGCATCTGAAATAGCAGCTGCTGAGCTGGAGATCAATAAAGCCGTTGCCTTAAGTGCTGGCATGAGTTTTACAAAAGACTTAGGCAACATGCCTGGTAATGTTTGTACACCTATCTACTTGGCTGAACAATCCGAAGCACTTGCTAACGGTTGCGATAAGTTATCCGTCAAGGTATTGGATGAAGCAGAACTGGAAGAACTTAACATGGGCGCTTTTGTTTCTGTGGCAAAAGGCAGCATTGAGTCTGGCAAGCTTGTAGTCCTCGAATACAAAGGCGCTGACGATGAAAACGAAGCACCACACATATTAGTCGGCAAAGGGATTACCTTTGATACTGGCGGCATCAGCCTGAAACCAGGGCCATTGATGGATGAAATGAAGTATGACATGTGCGGTGCAGCCAGCGTATTAGGTACGCTTAAAGCGATCACGCAGCTAAACACCAAAATCAACTTGGTTTGTCTTTTGGCATGTGCAGAAAATATGCCTGCTGGGCATGCGTCTAAACCTGGTGATATTGTCACCACTATGTCAGGTCAAACCGTTGAAATTTTAAACACAGACGCAGAAGGTCGTTTGGTTCTTTGCGACACCCTAACCTATGCGGAGCAGTTCAAACCGGCGTCTGTAATTGATATCGCTACACTTACCGGTGCATGTATCGTTGCCTTAGGTGACGCTGCCTCAGCAGTCATGGGCAACAATGATGATGTCGTCAATGCGCTACTTGAAGCCGGACAAGAGGCTAACGATAAAGCCTGGCAATTACCCTTGTGGGATGAATACCAAGAACAAATAGATAGCCCATTTGCAGATATGCAAAATATTGGCGGAAAAGGTGCCGGCAGTATTACCGCAGCCTGTTTCTTGTCCCGCTATACTAAATCTTACCCTTGGGCTCACCTGGATATCGCAGGAACAGCATGGGTATCTGGTGGAAAAAACAAAGGCGCCACCGGCCGCCCCGTGCCACTTTTGCTTAACTATTTATTAAGCAAAGCATCATAAGCTAAAAGCATACTCTTATAAGATTTCCTCTTTCAAGTGAACAACTTAAGAAGAGGAAATCTATTCTACATTTAATAGATCCTAATCATGAATCGTGCTGACCTGTACTTATTAAACACACCCGCTCTTTCTGAACAGGTTTCATTCTGCTGCAGGTTGACCGAAAAAGCCTTTGATGAGTTTGATAGAATCCATATTCAAACCTCTGAAAGCGTTCAAAATGAAGCACTGGATACCGCGCTTTGGACATTCAAGCCAGAGAGTTTTTTGCCACACGATATCGGTCAGGCTATTGAGCCCGCCCCTCCCATCATTATTGACAGTAAAAATTTACAGGAAGGTTTATTCAAATCGAAAAACCTGCTGATTCTTCTAGCGACAACCCTACCCAGTAACGCCGTTAATTTCGACAGAATGTGCATTCTCGTTCCCAACGATGATGCTGAAATACAGCACGCCCGCACACTTTATAAAACATTGAAACAACAGGGTGTAGACGTACACATTCACGATATGCGCTGAACGTGACTCCTCTTTGAAAATTTCTTTGAAGTCTTCCCCCAGACAAGATGCATTTTTGGCTACGAAAACGCTATAATGCAGCACTTTTTTACGCTGTATGTTTGCGCCAATTACACTAAGGTCTTTGTCGTATTCTCATACACATTCAATCATTCACTCTTCGGCAAGTAAGATCGACTATGGAAAAGACCTATCAACCTAGTGAAATAGAGCAATCTTGGTATCAAACGTGGGAAAAAAACGGTTATTTTAAGCCGTCAAATCAGGGGCCTTCCTACTCCATCATGATCCCGCCGCCTAACGTCACTGGCAGCTTGCATATGGGTCACGCATTTCAAGACTCTATCATGGATGCACTGACCCGATATCATCGCATGAAGGGACATAATACGCTTTGGCAGGTCGGTACAGACCATGCAGGTATTGCCACGCAAATGGTGGTCGAAAGAAAACTTGCGGCCGAGGAAGACAAAACACGGCACGACTTAGGCCGTGATGCGTTTCTGGATAAAATTTGGGAATGGAAAGAAGAATCCGGAGGCACTATTACGCGCCAACTACGACGCCTTGGCGCATCAGTTGACTGGGACCATGAACGCTTCACCATGGACGATGGTTTTTATAAAGCAGTCCAAGAAGTCTTTGTTCGCCTATACAAAGATGACTTAATTTATCGAGGCAAGCGTCTAGTCAACTGGGACCCGAAACTGCATACCGCTATTTCGGATCTCGAAGTTGAAAATAAAGACAAGAAAGGTCACATGTGGCATTTCCGTTATCCTTTAGCAGACGGCTTGAAGACCGCGGAAGGTAAAAACTATATTGTGGTCGCCACAACCCGACCTGAAACCATGCTTGGTGATACCGGTGTCGCAGTGAATGCAAAAGACCCACGCTACCAAGACATCATTGGTAAAGACGTATTACTACCACTCGTTAATCGTCGTATTCCGGTGGTCGCGGATGATCACGCCGACATGGAGAAAGGCACAGGTTGTGTCAAAATAACCCCTGCTCACGACTTTAATGACAACTTGGTTGGCAAGCGCTGCAACCTAGCCATGATCAATATTTTCGACAAGAATGCAGCGATTCTGGCTGAAGCCGAAGTCTATGATGCTAACGGCAACCCTTCACAGGCTTTCGACACTAGCTTACCGAAAGAGTTTGCGGGCATGGATCGTTTCGAAGCGCGTAAAGCCATTGTCGCCAAACTGGAAGAATTGGGTTTGTTAGCTGAGATCAAAGAACATGACTTGGTCGCCCCGTATGGTGATCGCTCAGGCGTTGTTATCGAGCCTTTACTTACAGATCAATGGTTCGTACGTGCAGCACCTTTAGCTGAACCGGCGATCAAAGCAGTTGAAGATGGTGAAATTCAATTTGTTCCTAAACAGTATGAAAACATGTACTTCTCCTGGATGCGCGACATTCAAGACTGGTGTATCTCCCGTCAGCTATGGTGGGGACACCGTATCCCTGCTTGGTACGATGCTGAAGGCAATGTCTATGTCGGCAGAACAGAAGCGGAAGTACGAGAAGAAAACCAGCTTGATGACTCTGTAACTTTGAATCAGGATGACGACGTGCTCGACACTTGGTTCTCCTCTGCCCTTTGGACATTTGGCACACTGGGTTGGCCAGAAATCACAGAGCGATTGAAAACCTTCCACCCTACCGATGTGCTAGTCACAGGTTTTGATATCATTTTCTTCTGGGTCGCCAGAATGATCATGATGACCATGCACTTCATGAAAGATGAAGATGGCAAACCGCAGGTTCCATTTAAATATGTTTACGTCACCGGCCTAATTCGCGATGAAAATGGCGACAAAATGTCTAAATCAAAAGGTAACGTGCTCGATCCTTTAGACATGATTGACGGCATCGAACTCGAGACGCTTGTCGAAAAACGAACGGGGAACATGATGCAGCCTCAGCTAGCTGAGAAGATTGCAAAGCGGACCCGGAAAGCTTTCAGTGATGGAATTAGTGCGCATGGCACCGATGCCTTGCGTTTTACCTTATTCTCGCTTGCATCAACAGGCCGAGACATCAACTGGGATATGAAACGTCTAGAAGGCTACCGTAATTTCTGTAATAAAATATGGAATGCAGCTCGCTATGTATTGATGAATACTGAAGAGCATAACTGCGGCCAAAATGACGAAGCTTTTGAATTATCGCTTGCCGATAAGTGGATTATCTCCCGCCTTCAACAGACGGAAGCCGCTATCGAAAAACACGTTGCCGATTTCCGTTTAGATCTCGCTTCGCAGGCCCTGTATGACTTCATCTGGAATGAATATTGTGATTGGTATCTGGAATTATCAAAGCCGATACTCACCAGCGAACAAAGTGCAGAAGCATTAAAACTGGGGACAAGAAGAACCCTGGTACGCGTTTTAGAAGCCGTTCTTCGTTTGGCACATCCGTTCATTCCGTTTATCACGGAAGAAATCTGGCAACGCATCGCGCCATTAGCCGGAAAGTCTGGCGACACCATAATGAACCAGGCGTACCCGGTTCAGGATACCTCTAAAATCGATACTTTAGCCTTAGGCGATGTTGAATGGTTAAAGGGTGTTATTTTAGCGATTCGTAATATTCGCGGCGAAATGGATATCTCGCCTGCTAAAGCCATCCCCGTTCTTTTACGTGAGGGCAATGCTGAAGATAAACGCCGTTTCGAAGAAAATGCTGGTTTCATCAGCTCACTGGCTAAACTGGAATCAATGGAATGGTTAGCCGATCAAGAAGCGCCAATGAGTGCTACGCAGTTAGTAGGTGGTATGGAAGTATTGGTACCGATGGCCGGTCTGATTAATGTTGAAGCTGAAGTAGCACGCCTAAACAAAGAGCTCGACAAGTCAGCAAAAGAAATAGCACGACTGGAAGGAAAGCTGAATAATGATAAGTTTGTCAGCAATGCACCAGATGACGTAGTCGAAAAAGAAAAAGCTAAATTGGCCAGTGCACAATCACAACATGTCAAACTGAACGAACAGCTGACTAAAATAAGTGAAATGTAATCATCTGAGCAGAATGAGAACGCCACACTAATGGCTTCAGTGTATATCCTCGGCGCAGGTGCAATGGGTTGTCTTTGGGCAAGCCATTTGCACTTGGCTTTCAGTCAAAGCGCTCAGCATTCTGTTCAGTTTCTTAGCACCAGAAAACAGCCACCTTCGACCATCAATATCTCTCTAGACAGCCCTTTCCTAAGCGAGCAAAGTAAAACTTCAAGCCGTTTGAAGCTAAGTTTAGCCTGCTTCCCTGCGGCGTCACTTTTAACCGCATCTTCAAACTCTCCAAACATCATCCTTGTTTGTACCAAAAGCTATGATGCACTCACCGCCTGTTTAGCCTTAAAACCATTTCTAAACGAGCAGTGCTATTTAGTGTTGTTTCAGAATGGTTTGGGAAGCCAAAACAAGATTGTTGAATGCTTTGCCAACACAGCGATTTTTGCCGCCGTTTCGACAGAAGGTGTTAACCGGCAAGCTGACGGCACACTCGTTCATGCCGGGAAAGGACTGACGCGGATTGGGCCTCTGAATGAAGCTGCTAAGAGAGGCTCATGCTATCAACAGTGCCTAGCGGCTTTATCTCAAGCTGGTTTAACGACAGAACGAGTCGATCACATCTGGCAGGCATTATGGGAAAAACTCGCGATCAACTGTGCTATTAATCCATTTACCGCAATACTAGACTGCCCGAATGGCGAGATAACAAACTCCACACTTTTTAAGGAGAACTGGCCAGCTTTAAACGTTGAATTAACACAGATGTTAAATGCAGCCGGAGTAGAAATAGACCGCCATCAACTAGAACAAAAAGTGTACTCGGTGATTCACAACACCAAAACCAATATCTCGTCCATGCTTCAGGATATAAGAGCTTCCCGTAAAACAGAAATTGACGATATGAATGGCTTTGCCGCCGAGTATTTAGAAACAAAAAACAGCGCTAACATCGTCAATAGATATCTAAGGGACAAAGTTAGTCAACTCATTTGAAAATTCAGTTAAACACCTTGGCCCAGTTAACGATAAGAAGCGATTAGTCACTCCAAGCATTAAGAAACATGTCTATTCAATCGATACCGGACTGGATTCAGGCTGGACAATTAACTTTTAACAATTACCCATTAAACACGCTAAATTACTAAGGACAATCATGCTAAAACACCTACCGCTCGCATTTATTTTATTCTGCTTAAGTGCCTGTTCTACACCTAAGTTCATCGGTAAAAGTGCTAATACCTATTCGCACATTAGCTGCCCAATTGCACAAGAGGACTGCACAATACGTTATGTAGACAGCGGCTACATAACGTATTCTGTATCACAAACGGGTTTGAACACCTATCGCGTCTCAGGCAACGTCGATTTAAATATGGATATCGTCGGCGGAATGCGCCCCAGGGTATCTTTCTACATTATTTTTATGGATGAGGATTCAGTTCAACAAGAGCGAAGAGTAAAAACAGGAACAAGAAAAGCGACTTTTGACTTTGAAATTAACATCGATTCACCCGTGTTCAAGACAAGCGTAGAAAAAATGACGTTCCACACTTGGAGTTAGTTTTCCAAAATAATGGTTCGTAATTGATCAAAGCTATCAATCATTCTGTCAGGTTGATAAAACCTTAAATCTTCGCCCTGATTGTAACCGTATCGAACGCAAAGAATGGGAACACCTGCTTGCTTGGCGGCTTTGATATCACTACTCGAATCACCAACCATGATTGACTCTGCAGGCTCACAACGAAAAGTTCCAAGACAATGCAGAAGTTGATCAGGCGCTGGCTTTCGTTTAGCTAAAGTATCGCCACAGACGACCAGGTCAAACTTGGGCAAATGATGCGCATCCAACAATGCTTGGGTAAATTGTTCGGGCTTATTCGTTACTAGCGCTAAATAAGGCACACGCTGACGCAGATAAATAAGCGTTTCCCGCACATAGGGATAAAGCTGACTTTTGCTACCATTGACCTTTTGATAACTGTCGAAAAACAAAGTCATCGCCTTGTCTAACAAGGTCAGGTCAATCTCCTTGGGTAGCATCGCCCGGCTTAATGCTCTTTTCACTAACATTTGCGCGCCGTTCCCCACCCAAAGCCTCACGTGCTCTGAACCAACCGGCTCTTCTCCCAGATGAATCAGCATGTCATCAATAGCAAAAGCAAGATCGGGAACTGAGTCGACCAGGGTTCCATCAAGGTCAAACATGACCAGGCTCAAGGAATGACGATTTGGCATATTCTGTTTTATCACAGCACTCTCATTGATTATTTATCAGGGTAAATCTTGTTCGAATACTTTTTCCAAAGCAGCACGCTCCGACCAAACTGCACAACGTTGCTTACTGCGGGTTAAGGCTGTGTAAAGCATCGCTCTTGATAATAACTCTTTCGCGTAACCCGGCAAAACCACGCCGACATGTTCGTATTCCGAGCCTTGGCTTTTATGTACCGTCATCGCATAAGCTGTCTGCCATTGTTTAATACGCGCAGGCGGCACCATGATGGCTTGCTGATTTTTTACCGGAAAACAGACATTGAAATTATCACTATTAGCTTCTTGTACCACAAAACCAATATCGCCGTTATAGATACCTAGGTGCGGATGATTTCGAGTCACTAAAATTGCCTTGCCATGATAAAACTCGCCATAGGCTTTGCCTTGTGGAAAACACCAATTCGCATAACGTTGTTCAATATACTGATTAAAAAAATGAACGCCGAGCGGCCCTTCCAAGGTAGAACATAATAATTGATATTGTTCAAAGACGCTGACTAAATCCGAAAGCACTGCCCTTTCAGACACTAATTTAAAATAAGCATCATAGGGTTGAGTCATTTGCTTTAATGCAGCTTGATGATCAGCAGCCAGATCGAACCAACATACCGCTTGCCTTTGTTCAGCCTGATCAGATTCTGCATAAAACCGAGCCTTGAACGCAGCGAACTCTCCGGCCTTTATTTGATCGGCTGCAGTTTTCAGGTCACCATCAAATCGGTAGGTTTTTCTTAAATAGCACAGTGGGTGATAGCCAATGGAGGCCTCATCAGGTTTTGGGGTATCAAATTGTGTCAGATACTTTTCAGGATAAGCGGTTAAACGCGATAAAACCCCAAGATGCTCTGGTTTGTCAGTGGCATGAGCAAAGCGATGAATACAGTCAGTAAAGACCTGACCTGGATCCACTGCCGGTAATTGGAAGTGATCGCCCAAAAGAATAACCTGAGTATGGCTAGGAATCAGGCTGATCAACTCAACCATTAAGGCCAAATCGATCATGGAAGATTCGTCCACAATAATAATATCCAGCGCTTGTTGGCTTAGGTCTGCCGCCACGCCATCTTCAGATAGTTGCCGACCTTGTAAGAGTGAATCAGTTCTAAAGGCTTTGAAGCCGGAAAACGAATCCTGAAGCCCGCCGCGTTCATAGAGAAAGCGATGAATGGTTTCACCCGTTTCAGGCAAACAATTGCTTAGCCGCTCTTCAGGTTCCTGATGTTCAATCAGTCGTGATTCAATTTGCTGTAGCTGAAAGCGAATAGAATCAGCCAACTTAACCGCCGCTTTCCCTGTTGGCGCCAACAAGCGAATTTGCAGCGATTTATTGCTGGATGCTAAGCCCTTGTTTTCTGAAGCCTGATTCACCAGCTTACGCTTATACATTTGCAGGTAAAGCAAACTCGCAGCAGTGGTTGTTTTTCCCGTTCCCGGGCCGCCAGTGATCATACAAAGTGGTTTGATTAATGTGTGCGCTGCGGCAACGGCCTGCCAATTAATCTCATCAATATTTGCTGAATCAAGCTGAAATAAACGCTTTAGCTCTACTGACAAGGGGGCCAGTGTTGCTTCATCCAATTGCTGAAGTTGCGCCTGTCGAGACTGCAACCAGCCTTCAAAGCGTTGATGAAGCAACCAGTATTTCGCTAAATACAAACGTTTCTGCCATAGGACCAGAGCCGATTTGTTAGAGGCAGGCTCCTCATCCAAAGGGAGCTGCCAGACATCCAGCGGTTCCGGGCTTTCAACACACTTCAGAAAATCAGGCTGATTTAATGCTTTTAAGCCAGAGAGCAATTGCTCAATAGAAGTAAAGCCTGGCACGAAGCCACAGCGTTTCACCGTTTTCAGTACGTCTTGAGGCAAGGACGTTAAATCCAAGTAAGTCTTGCCTTGGTTAATCTGGTAAGAACACATCAAGGCAAGTACGAATACATCTATTTGAGATACCACAAACTCACTAGATGGCTCATTGCTTAAATCATCAAACAAATCCAAATTGACAGCCTGCCGCTTTACAGTGCGCGCTGACTTGACCGCCTTCTCTGCTTGTAGCGTTGAGGTTTTCAGTGCTAGATTAGGGTTTGAAAATGCTTCAGCAATAAATTGAGCTGCATAGAGATCTATCCAACGAAGGCTGGTTTTCTGTTGTTCAATCAAGCCAGATAAGGCTTTCAACAAAGGGTGTTTCGCTAAACTCATCATTGCCCCACCAACTCGTCTAAAGCATGAATTAGCGCTGTCGGTGGACAAGTGAAATGCACGCCTGAATCGGAACGTTGGCTAGCATCGTGTTCAATATTCAAGCCACGCAAAAAAAGATAAATAACACCACCAAAATGCTGCGAATAATCATAGCGGTTTTTCAAACGCTGTTTTAAGAAACGATGCAGCGCCAGAGTATAAATCAGATACTGAACATCATAACGGTGATCCTGCATGGCAAGCGCCAGTGCTTCTGCTTGGTAATCTTGTATCTGGTCACCCAAGTAATTGGATTTGTAGTCAAGGATATAAAACTTACCCTGCGCTTCGAACACTAAATCAATTGCCCCTTTGAGGTGTCCTTTGAATCGTGAAAAATCAATATCAGCTCGCGTTCCAAGGTACTCTTTTAACAAGGCATTAAAACCTGCTGAGTGCATATTTTCGACAGAAAAATAAAACTGCATTTCTGAAAAATACTGCTGGGTGTTCAAACAAGACAAACTAATACCGGAAGCCAAGGGGCTTTGTAGGACACTTTTCAGCCACGTCGACAGATAGTCCGCCCATACGTCTAAGGCATCGTCTTCGACTAATTTCGCAAACTTTAATTTGGTATGAATAAACTGTCTTATGCCACCATATTGTTGTTGCGAGTCAGCCAATAACTCACCTTCTTCAAAATTGATGTGCTCAAACAAAGTATGCAAAAAGATACCGGCTTGACTGCCTTTCGGGAAATCAAAAATCGACAAGGCTGCCAGGTTTGGCTCTCTTGCCATCGGACGTGCCAAGGTATGCTGAACACTCAGGCTAGATGCATTTGGCCCCTGAGAGCGATGATGGGATTCATTCATTAATCCGGTAAAACTATGCACTTTCCAGTCATCATAAATGGCGCGTTTTAACAGGTTCGTAGATAAAACAGTGACCGCTTGCTCTACCGAAATATCCGGCGCTTCCTCAAACAACTCACCTTGAGCCAAGCTTGCCTCTTCGACGGTAAACCCAGTCACCTTAATTAAATCCGGGTAGGCCTGTTCAAGCTTATTTAAGTTAAGGGCGTAACTGTCATCATCGATTTTGTCGGGCACATTGCCTTGAAACACCAGGTAGGCCCATGCCGTTTGGGGCAGTCCCAAGGATAATTGAACACGACTTTGATAAGCCGTGGTACCAATATAGCATTGGTACTTTGCACGGGTTAAGGCGACATAGAGTAAACGAATATCTTCTGCCAAACGTTCCTGTTCAGCTGCAACCAAGCTTGCTTCTGCGCCACTTAAATCAAGCGTTAGCTTTCCCTGAGCATCATAAAACCATGCTTCCATCGCGCCACGACAGGAAAACATAAAGGGAATAAAGACAAAGGGGTATTCCAACCCTTTACTCTTATGGATAGTGACGATGCGAATAAGTTGTGCATCGCTTTCCAAACGCAATTTTGTGTCATCATTGCCTTTTGTATTACCCGCCAAGGAAGCTGCCAGGCTGTCTTTAAACCACCTGAATAGCGCAAAATGCCCTTTGTGGATACGCGATTGTTTTTGCAGTATCTCAGCAAGTTGATTCCAATTGGTTAAGCTGCGCTCCCAGAAGCGTGATTTTTCCGTTTGATTCAAACAACTCAGTTGTGAATGCCAATAATCAAACACGCCCAAACAACGAAGAGATTCACGAATCATGGCTAATACGCCAGCACGCTGCCAAAGCAGATGTAAGCGTTCAAACTGTCGAAGATAGTCGGTAAAAATGCGCGACTGTTCGTTAAACTCACGAATCTGTTGATCATCGATACCAAAGAATGGCTCTGCTAGACATCGCCGTAAAGCCCGCTCATCTTTAGGGTCGGCAACGGCAGCGAGTAAAAAGTATAAAGCTTGTGCTTCAGCAGACTGATAGATGCTGTCTTGACTATCTAGCGTGGCCGTCAAACCTTGTTCAGCCAGCGCCGCTTTCATCAGCGCCCCTTCTTTTCCAGATCGCACCAACACAGCAATATCAGAGTATTTAAAGCCCGACGCATTCGAGTTTGAAGAAGAGACTGACTGCTCAATTACGTGTTTAATCTGAGCTACACAATAGCTGGCGAGTGACGTTTCAATTTCAGCTTTTGTGATACCTTTATAGGTTTCCAGCTGCGCGACTTGCAGCGCTTGTGAAGGCAAGTATGCTGGAGCCTTCTGCACAGCGTTAACCGCTTGGAAAGGGATATCCTCGGCCATGAAGGCATTATCCGGATAGGAAAATATTGCATTTACTGCACCCACCAAGGCCTTGGATGAGCGCCAGTTGGTATCCATGGTAAAAAGATAGCCCTGAGGGTGTCTGGCTATATCTCTTTTGGCTTTGAGGTAGGTTTGAATGTCGCCACCTCGAAAGCCATAAATAGCCTGCTTAGGGTCTCCGATTAACACCAGCCTTGGCTGAGTTTTAACTGATTGTGTACCAAACAAACGATCAAAGATCAGGTATTGAGAGGGGTCGGTATCTTGAAACTCATCAATTAATGCCACCTGATACGGCGCAGAAATCATTGCAGCTAAATAATTCGCAGCCTGAGCCGTGTCGACCTGAGCTGCCTGATGATTGGACACCGGCTTCAAGGCATTCGCAACTCGGCTGATTAAATCATCAAAACTGAAAACATGTTCTTGCTGTTTTGCCTGCTCAATCCCCTTACGCACAGCCGGATAACTTTGCGACAAAAATAAAGGGTAGATATCAGGTAATGTGGAGGCTAAATGCGTTTCCAAAAAATCAAAATAGGGGTGACCAGGGGAAGGCTTGTTTTTGGGAGTTTCCAGATTTACCCGGCTCTGAGTAAACCGTTCGAACAACGACTCTTTACTGGTCATTGGTAATTTAAAATCCAGCTTATCGGCTTGCGCCCAAGCTTTCATTTTATTGAGCCAATCGAGCTTGGTTTTATTGTTTTTCAACGGCGTTTCAATCAGCAGCTGATAGACATCATCGATCATGTCTAGGGTGGCCATTTTTAAGCTAACAAACCATTCCCGGTAAACCGCAAATTGATTCTGCCAATATGCTAAGCCTTCGCCTTCCGGCGCAGGAATAAGCGCTTCTGGCGGACGGTTTAATAAGGGGGATAAAGCCTGTAATAAATTTCCCGGTTCCGGCCAGGTTTGTACAATAAAGCTCAGTGCTTCCGGGTCGAGTGCCAGCACATCGCTGCGCCAGAAATCCTCCACCACTTGTTGATTCAGCAAACTCTGATCTTCCAGCAAGTTTTGCTTCAATGGTACATTTGAATCGAGCGCATAACGCTTGAGTACTTGCTGACAAAAACCATGAATGGTGTGAATTTGCGCTTGATCTATCTGGCGCTCCGCTAAACGAAGTATTAACTGGTCTTCGTCTGGCTTGGTCGAACTCTTTACTAAATGCAGCAGAATTGGATCCGACGTGGCTTCTCCGGCAAACACTTTGCGTAAATCTTTGATACGCAGACGGATTCTATCTTTGAGTTCTTGGGTGGCCGCTTCGGTAAATGTCACCACCAATATCTGCTCAACGCTAAAGCGACTTTCAAGCAAATAGCGAAGATATAAGTTGGCTAATGCGTAGGTTTTTCCGGTTCCTGCACTGGCCTCTATTAGCGATAAACCGTCTAAGGGAAATTCGGTCAATTCAAGTGTTTTCATACTTTACCCTTTGCCCCCTGCATACTGGCCTGACTTGAATTTACCTCGGTGCCGGAGCTGGCATCGACTTTACTGATGTTTATACTATCTTTGAACTGCTCGACTTGTTGATATAACACGGCCTGATTGAGCTCAGGCATGTCCTGGGGAGTTCGTGTCACAATGTCATCCGAGCATCGTTCTTTCTGTTCCGCCGAAATTGCCTCTTCATCAGATAGGTTTGCTTGATGCATTAAACAGTAGCGTTGCCAATAGGGGTCGGTATTTTCACCTGAAAAAAACTGGGTACCGTTAAAGGCAGTTCGTGCCTTGGACTCCGTTTCAAACAACATGGCATATGCTGTTTTTGGTAAGAACACCTGTGGTGACGCTAATGCTTGCTGGAAAAGCGTGCATATTTCTAAGGCAAATGTCTGGGCGACATCTTGGGCCAATAAAGGCAGGCTGAATTCTTTTTCTGGGCCGATCAGACGACTCGTTGGTACTGCCTGCTTAGCCTTTTGATCAAGGCCTGTTTGAGCGCAATGTAGTGACCAAAAAACATGTTTTACCCAAAAACTAAAAAACTGCATGCCCATATTTTTACTCAGACTCAAGTCAATCAGTTGATTACCCAAGGTAAGGAGTGAGCCGCTAAGGTGGTACTGTTCTAGCTGGAATGCCAAGGTATGCTGCTGCACCGTTTCATCTAAACAGGGCATCAACTGCGCGTACATGGGCTGTAAACTCTGTTTTACCTGATCAACATAAACCCCATCTAAAGGTGCACTCGGTAACTTTCCAGATAATTGCCATCGAGTGAATAATGCATCTTCAGCTGTTTGCGCATGCTGTCGTTCAAACCAATTGGCAACCAGTTCTTTTTTCAAATCATAGGCAGACAGCCCGAGAACCGAAAAAGGTTCACTGGCCTGCATTTCATCGCCTATTTCGCTAAAGCTAAGGTTGAGCACAAACTGGTAATAATAACGTAAAGGGTGACTAACACATGCTATCAGACGATCCAGATCCATAGGCACAGTAGAGTCAGAAACAGTAGAATCAGGAACAATCGAGTTGAACCCTTCGTTTGGAGCGCCATGAGATAAGTCGCCCTGCTCTATGACAACATCTGACTTATCAAGGTCTAGGTTAATCAGTGGCAGCCACTCACTTGCAAACGTTTTGCTGAACTGCCCTTGTGACGGATGAACACGTTTTCCTAAAGACTCATGCTTGTGGCTGTCTTGGAAATAGTATTCAGGATGAAAGGGCTGTAGATAATGCTCTATCAGCCACGTTTCCAGAATATTTTCTGTTTCCTTAACTTGGTTATGTTCATCCGAAAACAGGTCATGACTCACGTCATCTGTCGCAGGGGGCGCTTTGGAAAAGTGCTCGGTACAGTATGTTTGTAATTCACTCACGAGGATGGAGGGATAACGCTCGCTATTGTCTTGAATATCCTTCCCACAATAGCTGATATAAAGATGCGAGCGAGCACTGCACAGCGCTTCAAGAAATAAGTAGCGGTCGTCTTCTCGTCGAGATCGATCGCCGGTTCTGGATGGCGTTACTGTCAACAAATCAAAACTCTGGCCCTGAACAGGTCGTGGATAGGCGCCTTCATTCATACCTAACATGCAGACCAGTTTGAATGGAATACTGCGCATGGGCATTAGCGTACAAAAATTGATGCGACCAGCTAAAAATCGCTGACTTATTCGCTGGTTTTCAATGTGCGTTTTGACGACAGCCGCCACGACAGAAAAATTCACGGGCAAGTCAAATTGAGTATAAGACAACTCCTTTTCAAGCGCTGTTTCAATGCTGTTCAGCAATTGCTGAATGTCTGATGACACCCATTCAAAGTCTAACCAGGATTGCCAAAGGGCCGACAGCTCAACAAGCCATTCGCTTAGTATGAGCTGCTTTGATTGAGTCGACAGGGTCGTCGCAATAACATCGAGAAAACGCATCAGTTTACCAGCCAGCTCTTGCCTTTCAGGGCTTCGTTGAGGAAATGCCAACATGGCAGCCGTACCGGCTCCTTCCCTTGGCGACGTGTTCAAGCCTGCCATATCGCCGACTACTTTCTCCTGCCCGAACACATACCCTGCTAGTAATCGCCGGCTGGCATTTAGCCAAGTATTGAAAGCACCACTGCGCTGACCCTGAAGCACACTGTCTTTATGCGTTTCTGACAAGCCCCATCGAATATTTAAGTGCTCTATCCACTCTTTAATGACCTCTAAGTCACTTTCTGAAATACCAAAGCGACTACGAATGGCAGGCATCTCGAGCCAATCTAATACATCCGACCCCGTCACTCTTGAACTCGATAATGCTAGCAACGCTGATAAGGTATCCAATAGTGGTTGGTCCATCGATAACAACTGATCGGAAATACCGTAAGGCAGGTAGTGCGCCAAGCCAGCCTGATCAAATGCGGGACGTGAGAACACCGCATCGATCAAAGCGGCAAAGTCCTGCACATCCGGCATCATCACAATAATGTCTTTTGGGTTTAAATCGGGATTTTGATTCAGCAATGCAAATAAATAGTCCTGTAGTGCTTCCACTTCGCGAAGGTGGCTATGACAGCTGGCGAAGCGAATTGAATAATCATCATCTTCAACCTGATGATGCGTACTTTGAAGGTTCAAGATGTCATTCTGCAGCCATTGCAAAGCGGTATAGGATTGCTCGGTATCCGCTTCATCCAGTTGATCAAAGAGGTTAGCAGGTACTTCTTCAATTCCCGGAAAAACACTCAACAAAGAAATATAATCACGCCCAAGCTTTCCCCATGAAGCGAGTAAGGCATTGTTTTCCAAAAAGCTGTCCGCCGCTGTTTTTTCACTCACCCCTTTACTGATCAGAGACTGTTCCAGCTTTAACTGTTGAATATCTGTGAGCACGTCCCCCCAGTAGTATTGGCAAGGATTATGAACCATAAAATGAATATCAATATGTTTGCCCAGGGCAGACATAAAAGGCAACCATTGTGGTGGCAAAGCAGATAAGCCAAAGATGAATAAGCGTTCAGGTAACGCAGCTTTTAACGATGCTGAGGGGTGGCGCAATTTCTCCATTAACTGGGTCAGCAAACGGCTTCGATGTAAGCGATCTTTAAGGGATATATCGGGATATAAACTCCGCCAAAGTTCAGATTGCCAGCGCTCTGTGTCTTTAAGATCAGCTTGTGAATTATCTAGAATCGTCTCACTGCGTTCCCATTTTTCTATCCAATCTGGGCGATAATTCTGGTAAGCATCAAACACATCTGCAATCACACAACTCAGCTCGAATAACACCTTTTGCTGGCTCGGTTTAATTGGATGAGCTGGAACCGCTTCATCGCGCTTTTGTTCAATTTGGCTTTGCGCATTCAGATAACGCTGAAGAGGATGAAAAGCGGCTAGATGCAGTTTTTCTGGTAAACGCCGGAAGATTTCCCAACGCACATTATTTTTTTCGAACAAGGGAATATGTTGATGTTCTGGCATTAGTTGTTCCGCTAAAGTCCAGATGAAGGATGCCGGCATTTTGCAGTCGATCAAAGCAGAAATACCCGAATGTGCCGATAACTCTTGCTGTAGCCAAGTGCCCATGCCTTGGCTTTGTATCAATATGGTTTCTTCAGCAAACACAGATGACAAAGGGTGCTTGTCGATAATTTCGGCGATCAGATAGGCCAGAGATTCAGTTTTGTTGGATGGATATAATTGCATCATGTCAGCAAGGGTGCCCTTGAAAAGCCATTGGTTCCAAATAAGTAGCGGATTTAGCTAAACCGTGCCGAGTACGTTAAACCAAAAGCCGGAGAGTTTCATCTGCTTTGTCGGCCAATTTCACTTACTTAGAGACCGCACTTAAGAGTTCACATTAACTCATCACACCTAAGTGCTTAATTATTGATATTATTACCATTTTTCAGATCAAACTACACTTTCCGCTAACAAACTCTTGTTGAAAATGCATTGTTTATTTTCGGCTTTCCACCCAGTTTTTGAACATCTTCACAATTAAATAGCGAACTCAAACCATTACTTGAGTTCGTATAAACAAATGAATATATTTTCATAAAAATAATATTTCCTTAGAAATAACAGATCTTTAAACATAATAACAAATACGATTAACACAGGGAGTTTCAAGGGCGTGAGCTTACACAGTTCAAAAGGAAAAAGAAAGTTGGCACGTGGTCGAAACTAGTTGCAGTGTGCACGCGCTCTATGGGCGGTTATTACCGGTCAAATGGCACAGTGGTCAGAAATATAGCGGCAGGCAAAACCTCTGACGAAGAAGATGAGTCTATCTTTGTTGAAACCAATGTCGAATTTGCCAACATCACAGAACGCACTCATGCCAGAATTCGTCACCAAGAAACCCAGCGACAGGAAAATATCGAAACGATTCTGTCCATTGTTTCCAGCCTGATTGGTGAAAAAGTTTCTGTTCAAGCCATCGACCCAGACTGGGCAAATATTTTCTTTCACTATGCTCAAAATGTGAGCAACAAGAATATGCAAAGCCTTTGGGCCAGAGCGATGGTATGCGAGTTAAAACATCCCAGCTCGATTTCAAAACGGAGCTTAAGTTTTCTTTATCATTGCGATATTTGGGAAATCACTGCCTTCAAGAAAGTAGCGAACTATGCCTTCATTGGCGGTAATGGCCACCCATTCATTTTCAGAAGCAAAAAAGATCTCGCTCAAAAAGATGATATTTTCACTGAAAGCCGACTGCTCTCTCACTGTATCAATGCAGGTATGATTGCAGCGGAACCAAAAGACTTGGTAGTGGGCTTCCATTTCTTTTACAACAAGAAAAAACATTTTATCGATCATGAATCCGGATCATTTGGTCAGAATGTAGGCTTCTATCAACAATCCTTCACTAAAACTGGCAGCGATATTATGAAGCTGCTTGGCGGGCTTGAGGCGATTCCTTCATCCAATATGCATAGACGTTTGGTCTGGGATTATCTGTCTGACTTTGTCGAGATAGAAACAGAAGGTGAGCAAGAAGTGGAAGAGTCCTTGGTCGGATAAGTTGTAAAAGCCAGCTCTCAACCTGAGCTTTTAAAATGAAGACCCAACCCACTAAAGCGAACAAATTCTTAGCAAGACATAATCATGAATGTGCCAAATGGAGTCAGAGCAGACTCATAGGTCTACCCCTTCGAGGAGTGGACCATACATCTCTGTAGGGGATAAACGTTTTATAGAAGTTGACCCCTTACGCTATAATACCCCACTGTCGTCATTCCCGCGCAGGCGGGAATCCATTGTTTAAAAGTACCAATCTGCACATTATTCAAGGAAGAATATATGCAACCAACAGTTTATATCATGGCTAGTGAAAAGCGTGGCACGCTTTATGTTGGTGTCACTGGTGACTTGATCCAAAGAGCTTGGCAGCACAAGCAAGGCCTAGCAGAAGGCTTTTCTCATAGATATGGGACTAAGAGTCTTGTTTACTTTGAACAACATGAATCTATGGAGTCGGCAATTCTAAGAGAAAAGCAAATAAAGAAATGGCGCCGCCAATGGAAATTAGATTTAATTTTCAAGACTAACCCAGACTGGCAAGACCTGTGGAAATCGATCATTGAGGCTTCGTGAAGCAAAGACAGTGGATTCCCGCCTACGCGGGAATGACGTAGTAGTATGGCTGAATTTCGGTGGCTAAAGAATTATGAACGTCCTCTTTGCGGACGAATTAGCCGTTGTGGGTTGGATAGTATAAGTCGGCACCTTCGCGCCGATACTGATCAGCTTTAAGAAAGAATAGCAACCGATTTAATTTGAGCCCAAACCTGCTTTCCGGGGGCAAGCGAAAGGTGCGCAACCGATCGCTTGGTCAATTTCGCCATAATACACACCCCTCCCAACTTAAGCTCTACAATAACCATCGCTTTATCTTGGTCAGCAATAATATCAACCACGATAGCTGGTAAACAGTTCAGAATACTACTGTCGTGATGATGTAAGGCCAAGCTAACGTCTTTTGCCAACACCCTCACCCTCAAATGACTGCCAACATCCGCTGAGCTATCTTTCAGCCATAGTTCACCGCCGTCGAAACTGACTTTCATTAAGTGCCAATTAACATCCTTTTCTATCACCTGTGCAGTCAAGACCACACTTTGTTCATTCTCCGGGTAGATCGGTAAATCGACCTGAGACAACACTTGCGATAATGTGCCCCGAGCAATGATTCGACCTGCGTCCATCACCAACAGATAATCTGCCAGACGGGCAACTTCGCCTAACGAGTGGGTGACGTAAACAATCGGGATACCAAAGGTCTGCGAGATTGTTTCTAAATAAGGCAGGATATCCTGCTTTAATTTGTAATCTAGCGCGGCCAAAGGCTCATCCATAAACAAAATTTTGGGTTGTGATAGTAGCGAACGTGCAATCGCAACACGTTGCCTTTCACCACCGGAAAGTGACGATGGATATTGCTTTAATAACGGAGCCAATTTAAGCAATGGAATAAGCTGATTGACATCAATCACTCGCGCCTTGGCCGAAGCATCTTGGTGCTCGCTAAGGTTTCTTCTCGCACGTTTGCTTGCTCGAGTTAAGGCATAATCGAGGTTTCCTTGGACAGTCAAATGACTAAACAAGCTCGCTTCCTGAAAAATATAGCCTAGCTGCCGCTTATGAACTGCCAAGAAATAATAGTTATCCTGCCAAACCTCCTTACCTACCTGAAAACGTGCACGCTCGATTCTGTCCAGACCTACCATTGCTCTTAACAAGCTGGTTTTACCCGAACCCGAGGGCCCGAAAATTGCGGTCACACCGGTATTAGGGATTGAAAAGTTCACATCTAAAGAGAAAGCATGACCCTGAGCACTCGGGTAGCTTAAATTGAATTCGGCATGAATAGCATTGCTTTCCATCATGTTCTAGACCTTACCATTATTCGACATCAAAAATGGCTTTGTCTTCATTGAATACAACAGTAACAGGACAATAAAAGAAAACACGAGCATAACAATAGATAAAGCATGCGCGTTGGCATAAGCCAAGGTTTCCACATGTTCATATATCTGAACGGAGACAACCCGGGTTTCGCCTGGAATATTGCCGCCTATCATCAAAATGACACCAAACTCACCCACTGTGTGCGCAAAACCCAAGATTGCTGCGGTAATAAAGCCTGGCTTGGCCAAGGGAACAACCACGGAAAAAAATGCATCTAAGGGGCTGGCCCCCAAGGATAAAGCGGCTTCCATTGGTCTTTCGCCTACCGCTTCGATCGCATTCTGGATTGGCTGAACGACAAAGGGTAACGAATACAGAACGGAGCCAAACACCAAGCCCCAAAAACTAAACACTAAAGACCCCAAACCAAGCGCAGTAGTCGTTTGCCCAATCAAACCAGACGGGCCCATCGCAAGCAACAAATAAAAACCAATCACCGTAGGTGGTAATACGATCGGTAAGGCCACCACAGCGGATATAGGTGCGCGCCAGATTGACTGGGTTCTTGCTAGCCACCAAGCCAAAGGCGTGCTAATGAGCAATAAAATAAACGTCACTGTACTTGCCAACTTTAATGTCAGCAAAATGGCCTGCCAATCGGCTGATGATAAGAGCATTAATTTTCGCCCTGCATAGAGTTCAAAGCCGCCCCGTCAAAGTGGGCATATCCGTAATTCATTATTATTTGCTTGGCATGATCACTCGCCAAAAAAGCCATAAACTGAGCCGCCAATGCCGGGTTTTTACTTTGCTTCAAAATTACAGCATCTTGCTCAATAGCCGAATAAAACGAGGATGGAATATACCAAACTGAGCCTTTCTTCAAACGACCTTCTTGCAAGATTTGCGACTTGGCCACAAAGCCCAGCTCCGCATTTCCGCTTTCGATAAATTGATACACCTGCGCGACATTATCTCCTCGAACCCATTTATGCTTAGTGGAATCTGATAAACCTAAGGCAGATAGAACCTCTTCCGCGGCTTGGCCATATGGCGCAAGTTTTGCGTTCGCCAAAGCTATTTTACTAAACTCGGCATCGATCAATGATTGGGGACTATTCGACAACAAAGTCGGATTCACACTCCACAACACTAAACTGCCGCGAGCATAGGTGAAACGACTTTTAGGCACGACTAAACCCGCACGCTCTAATCGTTCAGGTTTATCGGTATCGGCTGACAGGAAGATATCGTATGGCGCGCCTTGCACTATCTGCGCATAGATCTTACCAGAAGATGACATCACTAAAGAGACATCCTCTGTTGTTCGTGCTTCGAAATCAGCAATAAGCTCTTTTAACACGGTCGCAAAATTTGACGCCGTCGCCACGAGGAGTTCGCCTGCAAATACCTTATTGAAACAAAGCATAGATAGCATTAACAAGCAGAAGCAAAGTTTTCCAAGTGATTTCAAAATACGGCACTCTAACTTTCGTCATTAAACGAAGGATTAAATATCTAGAAGGCTGACACTCTTTCAATCAGCATGCTTCAGCTGCTGACAATATAAAGAAATCGACTTAAAAAACAAACCACATTCGTGTGAGACGTACAGTAAACAAAGTGGGCTTGTTATTTCATATAGAAATTAAGAGAAAGATAACGACTGTTTTTTGCTTGGGTTTATATCTTGAAAAGAATAAAAAAGACATGGTACCAGTGGGCGGACTCGAACCGCCACGCTCTTGCGAGCAAGGGATTTTGAATCCCTCATGTCTACCAATTTCATCACACTGGCACAGATGGCGCGAATTATACGCAATTCATTAGAATGATCAAGCGGAAACTATTTATATTCCAGAATTTCTATTTCAAACGAGCCTTCATTCATATGCTTGATGAATACCGTTCTTGCTTCTTCATCTTCGCTTTCTGGCAGCTCTATTGTTGAAGATGAATTAAGTGTTTCTTTTGTCGTATTCACCAGTAAATAACGTTCATCCAGCTCGGGAGATTGGCTAATTGGAAAAATGCCTTTCAGGTAGGCGTGCGTCGTCCAAGTTTCGTCTTGATACTTCAGCAATGGCCCTGTCATAACCCTAACGGGCTCTCTTTCGCTGTTAAGCGTGACTAACTGTGGGAAAAAAACACCCTTGTCGATGTTACGCTTCGAATACTTCCTAATAAAGGTTTTCAAACGAATAGGAATAATATCTTTCTCAAGATCAGGCAGACGCATTAAAATAAAACGGCTATCGCCCTCTGAAAAACGATAAGGTAAGTCATCGTCATTTAAGGTGAAGTAGTATGACTCACCAAACTGAATTTTAGGCGTATTGATGTTTGGTAAATCATCACAGCACCTTTTGGCAAAAATATCGAAGTAACTTTCAAATTCTTTATTCGTCCCTCGAAGAATACCGACAGCGAGCGGATCTGCTTCTTCAGGCAAGGCAATGTTTGATGTCATTTTTTTATAGACTTGGGTGTCGGTAAACTGAATTTTCTCATTGCGCTGTTTGAAAAGAATTTCTTTGACGACGGCAGGATCGTAGAAAACAGTCTGTGGAATACCATCCGCTCCGACCGTCACATAGTAAGGAGACTTTTCTATATCGACTTTATTCGCAGAACGAAGCGCGGCTTCAGAATCTACGAAGTCTTCTGGATTGACAGCTGTCGCATCATAATCTGACGATTCACCAAAATTTCCCTTCAGTGCTTTTAACACCCGTTCCCTCTCAGCTAATTCGGCTTCAAGGTACTTCATTTCAAAAATACTGAGCTCTTTCGGTTCTTGTTCAGGCGTTTCGACTTGATCAGGGTTTTCATCAGTGGCTGAACTTAGTTCAGCGCTTTGTTCAGGTATTACTTGTTCCGCTTTAGCCTGACCTTTTGACACAGTCATGTCTTGATGGGCCTCTGAGGACTCTACTTTTTTAGCGGAATAGTTGCCGAAGCTATCTTGCTCAACCGAATAACGTTCCGCTTGGACATAGGAGATATTGAACATCAGAGCAGATAGCAACACGCTAAACCAGCGCAGGGCTTTACCATTACTATACATAACCGAATTGCCTAAAATTTACGGTTGAAGGAAACACCAAAGCCAAAGATACGGCTTGAAAATTTCACGTCTAGCCCTGCATATGGGTTATAGATAACGTTAGTCAAATTTGTACAGTTTAAGTTACAACTGGTGTTTGAAGGAATATAGTCGACTGACTGCATATAAAACAAACTGGCACTAACATCGGTTTGCTTATCCCACTTATAACCAAAGCCTGTCCCCCACATTTTCATGTCGCCTAAGGGAATCGGTCCAAAAACATCTTTTCCAACTGGTGAAGTTCTTAACTCCAAGCCGAAACGGACATCTAAACGTGAGTTAACATGATGAATTAAGCCTATGCCATAGTGCCAGGTATCTCTGAGGCCAATTGGCAGTCTTAAAGTGGTATCTGTTACAAAACCAGATAGCAGCTTAGCCGTTGATAATAGCTCTAAGCGGCGGTCAAAAAAGAACTGAAACTCATCCCACTGACTCCAGTCAGTCCATGTGGCATCCATACTTAATGTGTAGTCAGGCGTTAAACGAACTCGAAAACCCGATTTAAACATTTGGGGCATCGTTAATTCCATGGAGATATTACCGGCTTCAAACGGAACACCTCGCGGTAGACCCAAAATAGCGGCGGTAATCGCACCAATAATAGAGGCGTTAAAACCGTTCCAGAAAGCAGTCCACTCATCGGTATAGTCCATTAAGAACGTACCCTTCAACTGCATCTCTGCTTCACTAGTATAAGAAGCACCCCAAGAGAACCAGTCAGTTGGCTCCCAGAGAACACCTAAATTATAGGTAGGTGAGAGCGTCTCCTGCATATCAATATCGATACGACCAACATCATCCCAAGGGCCAAGGTTACCCTGACATAAGGATAAAAAGGGCTGCAGTGGATCTCGCCGTTGACCGATCGGCTTATCGAACTCACATGCGAATGCATCCTGAAGAATTTCGACAACCGCAATCAGCAAGTTCGGTGCGCGGTTATGCTGAGCAATATAAAAACCTTGGTGACTCAATTGAATACCCGCACCAATCGACCACTCATCATTAATTTCATAACCTACCGCTGGGGAGAAATAGGTATAACGCTGAACCGCCGCCTCTTTGGCAAGGAAGATCCCAGGGTCTTCAGCGTCCTTAAAGAAGTTACCCGCAAATGACATGTAGTTTTTATGAGCGAACGTAAATTTTGAACCTGGCGGGTTCACAGAAAAACCGATTTGAGGCGGAAGTAAAGTAGGACCATTCCATACCCACTGCTGGAGGCCAAAACCAGGTAAATAGATGGATAACTTATTCGTATGGCTTTGACCAAAACCGTCACCACCCACAACAGGGTCACGCGGCACAGTTGGATCATAGGTGTTAAACCCCGTCCCTTCTAGACCGAATAACTGGTAGTCGTCTGGCGCATAAAAATCAGCATCCAAGTCGGCACCAATAACGAATTGATCAACTTCAAAGTGACGTTCTTTTAAATAAGTCAAACTAGCAGGGTTATGATAAACCGCAGACAGTCCTGGGTTTATATCAGCAACCATCGCGTTACCCATTGCCATGGCTCTAACATCGACAGAAATACCATTAGCTAACTGCGCTAAAAGCTGAGGTGGAAATACGAGTGTTCCGACCAGCACTAATACGGTTAGTTTCTTAATCTTCCTAGGAAGCAACTTCACAACACATATCCTTTCAGAATTAACCCATGATTACCAAGTAAAGGCACCGATATTGATTGGATATGAAATACCCATATTCAGATCCGAGGCATCTTCTGTCAGACCAAAGCCAAAACTCACATTCATAATGGTTTTAGGGTCAACTCGAATACCTAGTGAAAAGTTCATGGAACCATTTACAGAGTCAGGTGAAGATGCTGATGTGCCGTTTTGGAAAAATAGAGTTGTTTCCGTGCTATAGCCAATTTGGGTTGAGATACTCAAAGAGGTATCGTAAGACAATGAGTAAGAAAAACCACTAGAGAAAGAAAAGCTTTGCCCCTGCTGCACCGTTTTCAGAATACGACCGCCTCGTACTTGATTCAGTCCATTTTGCTCAAAGGTATAACTTGAACTAACAGAGCCAAAAAGCACAATGGGGTCGAGTACTTTTGACACACTTAAACCGGTTGAGATCGAATACGTGCCACTACCGGTTGAAAGCCGTAAACGGTTATCAATCTCATAAGGACTGACCCCCGTTTTTGTACTCAAGGTACTATTCAAGGTAACCGTAGCCTTACCTGGAATGTATGGAAAAGGCTGCCAGCGCAAACCGAATGTAGCATCCCCCCAATCTGTTACCGACAAAGACTGCTGAGTATCGTAACGGGTAGACAAAGGAAGGCGCGCATTGACAGTCAGGTTATTGAGGATACCGTAATCGAAACTGAAGGAGTTTGTAAAAGAATGAGTAGCAGAAGGGTTAATATCGAGGTTTCTAACAATATTATTTTGGATATCAATATCGATTCGTGAATCTGAAATATAAGAATAATCTAGTGAGTAATTTAATGACTTAGCACCGGCTTTCAACAAAGAATAATTTTTCTCTGCTGCTTGGAAAACTTCCTCCAACTGTCGAGTGGTGTCTGCATCATCAGATTGCTTAGTTAAGGCTTCTCGCGCCTTATCTACATTCGTTTCTGCATGAGCACTCGAAAAAAAGAGTACCGCAGATACCAACATGACTACTCTAAAGATCCAAGAATGCATTATTTTTTCCTTCTTTCCAAAAGTCATTGCTAATTGTTCGCTCTTTGCACGTTCTCAACTAGGTCCTTAATTAACAAATAAACCTAATTTCTAGTTACGACGATAATGTAAAAATTTGGTTGTATTGCCCGCACCTGACGTTGTTTCATCCGGGTTGGTATTTTTTTGTCTTTCAAGTTCATTCTGTAAGCGGTATTGCAACATATTCTGATAGTCTGGAATATGTTGAAAAGCTTGAAGCGCCAGCGTCTGGTCATCTATATATCTAAGGTCTTCTTCTCTTAGCTCGAGCCCATCAATTGGTTTACTGTTCCCAGGAAAGACAACAAACAGTACATTTTGATCCCAAGCTTCTTTAAAGCGCTCGATAGTAAATGTCAAATTTCCTTGTGAGGGATCTGCTATAAATACGCGACCATCTTTAATTGTTTTTACAACGACGAAGTGTTTAAAGCCGGCGTAATGAATGGGAACAATAGCGGGGTGATCCAGTTCCATAAGGTCTTTCAGCTCAGCTTTAAAACCACCTGCTGGAAAACCTAACGCAGTGACCAAACGTTTCATATCAAGCATTGAAAACCCACGCCTATCTACAATCCGGTCACTTTCGCCATAGTGAAGCAAACCTTCCATCACCTGACGCTCTTGAAAGTTTCGCCCTAAATAATGCTGTAACACTGTTGTTAAGGCCGCAGAGCCGCAACTGTAATCATAGGCCTGCCGAACGATATTACGGTATTTGATGTCCGAGAAAGGCTGAACAACGGCTCTTTCATACAGGTATGATTCTCCGTTATTAAGCGCAACAGTATAATGAATTATACCCGGAGGCTGAGGCTCAATTTCTTTAAACTGATGCAACAGATTTACCAGTAATAATGACGCTGCTGTTACAAGAACCATAGTTTCCGTTTGCCTTGAATTTCCATCTTATTAAATAGGTGATTTAGGCACTAAAGCCGGTGTTTAAATCACGCTAATATATAGGCTCTGCCGAACCTAACTGAAGTTACGTAAAGATACATTAAATAGCCTTTAGGTAAAGATAACCAGTACTCAAAATACCGCCCAGACATAAACAGCATAATACTTAGAAGACAATTTCATCTTAAAACTACAAGAGGTTGTATAAGTATTAGATAAAAAAAAGAGGCCGAAGCCTCTGTTTTTCGTTTGCTTATTGATTCTGTTTATTTCGTCGTTCGATTTCTGCAGTGTCAATCGCACGCTGTTGATATGACTGATAATCACTTGCACCAAAAGTATCACCCAGCATATTTGATATTGAGGACTTTTCTAACGCCGTCACTTCAGAGACATCACCACTATTGACTTTAGTTAACTTCACAACGGCGTAGTCACCATCTAATACTTCAAAGCCAACCCACGGATCATCCTCTACTTTGCTTTCAGGCAGAGTGAATATTCTGGTTAGCACTTCTCGATTCAACATGACGTTATCGCGTCGGATATCTGTATATTCTTTCCAATTAAGCCCCATATTATCTGACACTGACTGAGCCTCTTCGCCAGCCTGAACACGCTCAATAAACGATTGACCAACACTTTGGGCAAACTCAGCCGATTTTGCCAGCTTTAACTCTGTACGGATTTTTTCTTTTACATTGGCTAGGGCTTGAATACTTTCGTCTTGATACTTCTCTACTCTAAATACGACTGCCCGATCATTATCAATCTCAATAAGCTCACTATTATGTCCTTCAGAAACCAGTTCATTTGAGAATAGAACACGCTGTATTTTTCGATTAGAAAAAATATCGTTTTCAGTTTCACTCGACACACCAACAAGAGATTTAATCTCCAACTCAAGCACTTCTGATGCTTCAGCAAGATCTGATGATGAATAGGAAATATCCGCCAACCTTTCTGTCATTTCAGCATACAAAGTATCGACCTCTTGATTAACTAAACGTTCTTCAAGCATTGCCTTTAACTCATCGAATGAAGGCACATCGTTTGACTCTATGCTATCCAGTTTTATGAGATGATAACCAAACTCTGTTTTAACCGGCTGAGATACCTCACCCACCGTCAATCCAAACAACGCATCTTCAAAGTCTGATACATATACACCTTTAGCCGACAAGCCGAGACTACCACCAGACTGCGCAGAACCTTCATCTTCAGAAAATTCTTTTGCCAAAGCATCAAAGGCTTCTCCAGATTTAATCCTTTCGTACAGACCGGTAATTTTTTCAAGCGCTTGAGATTCTGACACTTCGTCGGTAATCTTGATCAAAATATGTGAAGCGGCACGCTGCTCTTCACCTTCAAAGTTTAATTTCTCTGACTCGTAGAGCTTAAGAACATCTTCTTCTTGCACATCGATCGAATCTTCCAAGTCAGATTTACTTAGAACCAAATAAGAGACATCAACATTTTGAGGTTTTTTGTAGGATTCTTTATTTTCCTCATAATAATCAGCCACCTCATCATCAGTCACACCGATTGAATCCAAGTAATCGCTTTTGAAGACGGTGGCCATACCAAAGCTACGCGTTTGGCGGTCCAAAGCGACTATTTCATTTCTTTCAGAATCAAGAACAAAGGCCGATGCAATCATTCCAGACCGAGCCTGCCCTAGCACAAATTGAGATTTTAACGACTCACGATATGCCTGCAGAGTTAATCCAGCATTCCTCAACAAGCCCTGCATACGCTCATTACTGAATTCACCATCCACCTGAAATTGTTCAATCCCACGAATATAATTATCAATCGCTAGGTCTGACACAAACAAGCCTTTTGCATTAGCATCTTGAGTCAGAATTTCTTCGTTAATCATTCCCTCAAGCACAGAGCTTCTTAATAAACCTTCATCAATTAAATCGGGATCTGCATTTTCTCCCATTTGACTTAGTATTTGTCGGCGCTTTCCTTCAACAGCGCGCAAAAACTCAGACTGTGCGATTTCTTCGCCATTTACCGTTGCCACTTCAGGCTCACCACCGATGCCACCCACTATCGACTCAACACCAAAAAGTGCAAAAACAACAACAATTAAACCCACGACTATTTTCGCTGCAGTACCTTGTGAGTTTTTACGAATATCCTGAAGCATGCCTTTTTATTCCTAATCTTTTTTTGAGATAGTTTTTTAGTGACTTTTACCGAATTCTTTTTTTACTTTATGGCAAAAGATATAAATTGTCTTTTTGATAATCTACGCTGATAAACATTCTTAAAGTAATACAAAAAGGCGCATTCATTTAGAATGCAATATAACGATTAGCCGTTAACCGCATCCTTCAAGCCTTTACCAGCTTTGAAGCTTGGTATTTTAGCTGCAGCGATTTGAATTTCAGCGCCTGTTTGTGGGTTACGACCTGTTCTTGCCGCACGATCTTTAACAGAGAAAGTACCGAAACCGATCAATGTTACTTGATCGCCTTTTTTCAAAGCACTTGTTACTGATTCAACAACAGCATCGATTGCTCGACCAGCTGCTGCTTTAGAAATGTCTGCAGACTCTGCAATTGCTTCAATTAGTTCAGACTTATTCACACTAAACCCCTTTTAATTTTCTAAGTATCACGCCCAATAACCCGGAAATTATTAATGACGCCTGATTTATAATTATGTGATCACTGTTTAAAAAAACATTAGCACATTACCACTATCTTTCTTAAGAATATGAGACAAACAACTCAAGCTAAATAAGTAATGCAATCACTTTTTACTTGATTTTGTCATTTTTATTCTTGTAATAAAAAATAATGTGATCGCTCGGAGCCCCCTAAAATACTGCTACCTGACGTCAGTGTGTTTTATACCAACTCAGTTAAAGGCATGTCAAGCAACCTTATCTACTAATGCGTATTTATTCTCTCTGACGCGTCTTCAGTCGAGTCTGAAGCACTTTTTTTGGCATTCTCTGCCATAATTTCCTTATGCTCCTCACTGTCCGGCGAATATGCCAAAGCCTGATCCAGCACATCATCTATCCACTTAACGGGAACAATATCTAAATCCGCCTTAATATTATCTGGAATTTCCTTCAAATCTTTTTCATTCTCACTAGGAATAATGACCTTTTTGATACCCCCACGATGCGCCGCTAACAACTTTTCTTTTAAGCCACCAATGGCTAAAACTTGTCCTCGCAGCGTTATTTCTCCTGTCATTGCAACATCAGACCTGACAGGAATCCCAGTAAATGACGACACCATCGCGGTACACATAGCTATACCAGCACTTGGTCCGTCTTTCGGCGTTGCACCTTCTGGTACATGGACGTGGATATCATGCTTTTCATGAAACTCTTCATCGATATAGTAGCCACTTGCCCGGCTTCTAACGACCGTCATGGCTGCCTGAATGGACTCGAGCATCACATCACCTAAAGACCCAGTTCTAACAACCTTGCCTTTACCTTTAACAGCCACACACTCTATGGAGAGCAGCTCACCCCCGACTTGTGTCCACGCTAAGCCAGTAACCTGACCAATGCGATTTTCGACATCAGCCACACCGAAGCTAAACTTTCTTACCCCCAAATAAGCCTCTAGGTTATCGGCATTGACAGTGACACCCTTCACCGCTTTATCCTCCATCACTTCCTTAACAACCTTGCGACAAACTTTTGCGATTTCCCTTTCTAAGCCTCTGACACCCGCTTCTCGTGTGTAATATCTCACCATATCTCTTATTGCATGATCTTCAACCTTCAACTCAGAGGGTTTTAAACCATTGTCTTGTACTTGTTTTGGCAAGAGATAACGCGTCGCTATATTGAGTTTCTCATCTTCCGTGTACCCTGGAATTCGAATTATTTCCATTCTATCTAGCAAGGCGGGAGGGATATTCATTGAATTAGAGGTACACACAAACATCACATCTGAGAGGTCATAGTCGACTTCTAAATAATGGTCATTAAAGGTATGATTTTGCGCTGGATCTAAGACCTCGAGCAACGCTGATGCCGGATCACCACGATGATCCATGCCGAGCTTATCGATTTCATCCAACAAGAAAAGCGGGTTTTTTACTTTAACCTTTGCTAACTTTTGCAATAATTTGCCCGGCATCGACCCAATATAAGTTCTTCGATGACCACGAATTTCAGCTTCATCACGCATGCCACCCAGGGCAACCCTAGTATATTGCCTATTGGTTGCTTTCGCGATCGACTGACCTAAGGACGTCTTACCCACCCCCGGCGGCCCAACCAAACACAGTACTGGCCCTTTTAATTTTTTCACTCGGCTTTGAACAGCCAAATATTCTACAATTCGGTCTTTAATCTCTTCCAAACCATAGTGATCACTATCAAGAATTTCACGAGCCTTAACGATGTCATGCCTAACTTTACTTTTCTTCTTCCAAGGCAAACTCACAACCCAATCGATATAGCCTCTAACTACCGAGGCCTCAGATGACATGGGCGACATCATTTTTAACTTTTTGAGCTCTGTTTCAACTTTCTTTTTCGCTTCCTCGCTTAAGCCGACAGTGTTGATTTTATTTTCAAGTTCCTCGAACTCATTACCGCTGTCATTAATTGCGCCCATCTCTTTTTGAATAGCCTTCATTTGCTCATTCAAATAATATTCACGCTGACTTTTTTCCATCTGCTTTTTGACACGACCACGAATCCGTTTTTCGACCTGAATAAGATCTAATTCACCTTCTATTACAGCCAGCAGCATTTCCGTGCGTTGAGCAATATTAAACTCTTCTAAAACATCCTGCTTGTCAGCAATTTTCAGCTCGAGATGCGCAGCGATTGTATCAATTAAGCGAACAGGGTCTTGTATACTCGATAAAGACTGCACAATTTCGCTAGGCACTTTCTTGCTCAACTTACTTAGTTTCTCAAACTGCCCCAATAAGGTTTGCACTAATTCTTGCAGCTCTTTTGCCGTGGGAAGTTCTTCCTCTACAGCACTTGAATTTGCGGATAAATAATCACCCGAAATTACTTTCTCCACGTTAACCCTTACTTCCCCCTCTATTAGAACTTTTACCGTGCCATCAGGAAGCTTGAGCATCTGTAAAATATTAGCGATGGTACCGACGGTATAAAGCTCATCAATACTCGGGTCATCATGCACAGCATTTTTTTGGGTCAAAAGTAATATTTTTTTATCAGCCGCCATTGCGGCTTCGAGCGCTAAAATTGACTTTTCACGTCCAACGAATAAAGGAATTACCATATTTGGAAAAACCACCACATCCCTTAACGGAAGCAGAGGCGTGGACGATAAGCTTGAACTCGGCGTATGAGACTCAGGTACATTACCCTTTGTATTATCATCATCTTGTTTTTTATCTGTCATACCAGCTTCTCCTACAATAAAATTCTTTTCACTTAATTGGGGCTTTATTTTTGAAATACAAGCCACACCCCAAGCGCCAGACAAAAAAAAGCTATGAACATGATACTCATAGCTTTTGACGATCTAAGTTTAGGTATGTATAAAAATAAACACCTTAACTATTTCAGCAAATATTTACTTTTCAGGTAGCGCTTTCGCAGGCTTCTCATTTGATTCATAAATTTTAATTGGATCAGACTCACCCTTGATACAACCTTCATCAATCACCACCTTACTGACACCTTTATCTGATGGGATATGATACATAGTGTCGAGCAGAACATTCTCAAGTATTGAGCGTAGCCCCCTAGCACCCGTTTTCCGCTCCATCGCCTTGCGAGCTACGGCACGAAGCGCCTCATCTCTAAAGTCAATCTCAACACCTTCCATTTCAAATAATTTCTGATACTGCTTAGAAAGTGAATTCTTAGGTTCTGTCAGAATTTGCATCAACGCTTCTTCATCCAACTCATTGAGCGTTGCAATAACAGGCAAACGACCAACAAACTCAGGAATCAAACCGTACTTAACCAAGTCTTCGGTCTCAACATCTTTAAGCGTATCCCCTACCTTTCGGCTAGAGTCTTTACTCTTCACGCTGGCACCAAAACCAATTCCAGACTTTTCGGAACGATCACTAATGACTTTATCCAGCCCCGCAAATGCACCGCCACATATAAACAACATGTTTTTGGTATCCACTTGCAAAAACTCTTGCTGCGGATGCTTTCTGCCACCTTGAGGCGGTACAGACGCCACAGTACCTTCTATCAGCTTCAATAATGCTTGCTGAACACCTTCACCCGATACGTCGCGGGTGATAGATGGGTTGTCTGACTTTCGAGAAATCTTGTCAATTTCATCAATATAAACGATACCACGCTGAGCTTTTTCAACATCGTAATCACATTTTTGCAGCAATTTCTGAATAATATTTTCTACGTCTTCGCCAACATAACCAGCCTCAGTCAAGGTGGTTGCATCTGCGATGGTGAAAGGCACATTCAACAAGCGAGCCAGCGTTTCAGCTAATAGCGTTTTACCACTACCTGTTGGGCCAATCAGGAGAATATTACTTTTACCCAACTCAATATCTGCTTTGGGCGATTCAAACTTCAAGCGTTTATAGTGATTATAAACAGCAACAGAGAGAACAACCTTCGCACGCTCTTGACCAATGACATAATCATCCAGCGTAGACTTTATCTCATGAGGCACTGGCAAACGATCGCTTCCAGACTCAGAAGCAGCTTCCTGAACCTCTTCCCTGATGATGTCATTACAGAGATCGACACATTCATCACAAATAAAGACTGAAGGACCAGCAATCAGCTTGCGAACTTCGTGTTGACTCTTCCCACAAAAAGAGCAGTAAAGCAGCTTTCCGTTATCACCACTCTTACCGTTTTTATCATCAGCCATTGGACTTCCTATAACTTTTACAGCTCTCCAGTGTATCTGGAGAGTCTTGAATCTTTTTATCTAAACTTTATAACTAGATCTTAGCATCTAGTCTATAAATCAAACACTCAAAAAACAAAAAACTTAACTAACTTTATCGCAGTTATTTGTAACAGACACTTATTCTGCTGTTGGGCGTTTTTCAATTACCGAGTCGATCAATCCATACTCAACCGCTTCTTTACCATCCATAAAGTTATCTCGGTCAGTATCTTTTGCCACTTCTTTAAGGTCTCGCCCTGTGTGCTCTGACATAACCTTATTCAGCTTATCTCTTATTGTTAGGATTTCACGCGTATGAATTTCTATATCCGACGCCTGCCCCTGATAACCACCAAGAGGCTGGTGAATCATCATACGAGAATGCGGCAAACAATGACGCTTACCCTTAGCACCACCAGTAAGCAACAAAGCACCCATACTGCATGCCTGACCAATACATAAGGTTGACACATCAGGCTTGATGAACTGCATCGTATCGTAAATAGACATGCCAGCAGTTACAGAACCACCTGGCGAATTAATGTATAAATGGATATCTTTATCTGGATTTTCCGATTCTAAAAATAGAAGCTGAGCAACAACAAGATTAGCCATATGGTCTTCTACCTGACCCACTAAAAAGATCACACGCTCTTTAAGGAGTCGCGAGTAAATATCGAATGATCGCTCCCCACGTGCAGTCTGTTCGATAACCATCGGAACCAAGCCACTACTTGTAATAATTTCTGAACCTTGTCCCATCATATTCTGGTGTTTCATACTCAACCTTTTCCTCTATCCAACTTGATCGCATACATCAATATGATGCCTTTTTTTACAAATTCAAGCTCACTGTAAAAAAAGTCCATTTTTGGCGTATGAATTATTTTTGTGTGCGCCTAAATTAAAAACAGCCAGTTAAATGCTGGCTGTTTTTAGTGTAGCCGAAAAATTAATTCATTCCGGCTTTAAATGGTATTTTTTTAGCTTAGAGAGTGACCACTAAGCGTTACCTTCAGGTTTTACCGCGTCTTGGTAGGACATCTTTTGTTTTTTCACTTTCGCCTTAGACGTCACCAGCTCTACAACCGCATCTTCCAAAACAACCGCCTCAACTTGAGCACGATTATCTGGCTGAGAGTAGTACTCAACGACTTCTTCTGGGCTTTCATAAGCGGTTGCAAGCTCTTGAATCTTCGCATCCACTTTAGCCGCATCCGCTTTTAAATCATTACCCTTAACGATTGCAGCGAAAATAAGCCCTGTCTTAACTCTAGACTCAGCCTGATCCTTGAAAAGCTCAGATGGAAGCTTAGAAGGGTCTAGCTGCTGACCACCACCAAACTGCTGAACAGCCTCTTGCTTCATTCGATTAATTTCTTGCTCTACCATCGAAGCAGGGACAGCAACATCATTTTGCTCACTCAAAGCAGCCACTAACTGAGTTTTAATTTTATTGGAGATCGCCTGATTCAATTCGCGCTCCATATTTTTAATCACTTCTGCACGGAAATCTTCTTCTGTTTTACAGTCAACGCCATACTTAGTGAAAAACTCTTCATTCATTTCAGGTAGCACAGTGTCTTCAACTTCTTTCACATCCACTTCGAACTTAACTGGCTTACCCGCTAACTCTTCCTTGCTGTAATCTTCTGGGAAGGTCAACTCAAGTACAACGCTCTCACCTGCTTTAGAGCCGATCAAGCCTTCTTCAAATCCGGGGATCATTTGACCAGAACCCAAGGTAATTTTTTGATCTTTACCTGTACCACC
The DNA here is from genome assembly GCA_048058835.1 of Oleiphilus sp. Lineage (GTDB taxonomy): Bacteria > Pseudomonadota > Gammaproteobacteria > Pseudomonadales > Oleiphilaceae > PZPK01. Next base: position 43,545 of record JBLLNS010000005.1, on the reverse strand, counting down.
TTGGAATGCTTCACCATCCATATAGCCCACAAAATCTAGCGTCAACTGGTCTTTTTTCTTCGACTTACGCTTAACTGATTTTGGCGTACCGTGCTGCTTTCTCAAGACCTCGATCATTTCCTTGATATCTTTTTCTTTGATCTCTGCTTCCGGCTTATCTAACTTCATCCCTGTGAAGTCAGTAATTTCAAGCTCTGGATAAACCTCAAAGATCGCAACGAATTCTAAATCTTTACCTTCTTCAACTGTTTTTGGCTCAAATTTAGGGTAACCAATCGGATTTTCTTTCTCTTGTGTTAATGCTTCGATATATGCATCACGCATAACTTCGCCAATAACTTCTTGGCGAACTGAAAGTCCATAGCGTTTCTTAACTACATTGACAGGCACTTTACCCGGTCTAAAACCGTTTATACGAACCGTTTTAGCTGTCTTCTGAAGACGCTGAGCCACTTCTCGGTCTACTTTTTCAGCCGGGACACCAATCGTCATTCGACGTTCAATAGGAGACGTGGTTTCAACAGAAACTTGCATGGACATTCCTCAATTTTTGTACAGTTGTTTAATAAGAAGCCAACAACAGCCTAGATTTAGAAAAAACAGGCGAATAGCTAGCCATAGAAATAATGGGGGAGGAATATTAAGAGCACCACAGGAAGATAGCAAGTTTTTTGCGTAGTAATTGCGTAACAAATCGCATAAACACGCTATATGGAACGAAAAAATACAGTTTTTATAGTAAACAATGATTTTTAGAAAAAACGTGGAAGCCTGACTATAGAATCAGATATTGATTAAATTGACATGGTGCGAAAGGAGAGACTCGAACTCTCACATCCTAAGATACTGGAACCTAAATCCAGCGCGTCTACCAATTCCGCCACTCTCGCATGCGTCAATTTTCTTTCGAATTGTAAATCATTCTGCAACTTTGTAAACACTACAATGTGCAAAATGGGGTGGGCGAAGGGGATCGAACCCTCGACCGCAGGAATCACAATCCTGAGCTCTACCGACTGAGCTACGCCCACCATAATCAGGGACAACAATCCATTTAACAAATGGCGCGCCCGGCAGGATTCGAACCTGCGACCCACGGCTTAGAAGGCCGTTGCTCTATCCAACTGAGCTACGGGCGCTCGAACCCTAAGGTTTACCTTTTACATAAAATAGAAATCTATAAGATATAAAAGTGGTCGGGGTAGAGAGATTCGAACTCCCGACATCCTGCTCCCAAAGCAGGCGCGCTACCAGACTGCGCTATACCCCGACAAGCCTTTCGAATCACCGACAACAAGTGACCAGCCCTTCAAAAGATGGCGCGAATAATACAGTCGGTTTTTACTATCGTCAACAGATAATCTTTTTTAAATTAAAATTTATGGCAATTTTTTTTCATATTGCTTTTTATTCATTCTCGAGCATGAGAAAATGCGCGCCTTTATTATATTGGCTAGAGAAATACAGCATGTCTGCAACATTAATTGATGGCAAAATTATCTCCACTCAACTCAAACAGCGAGTTGCTGAAGGCGTTAAAAAAAGGCTCAACGATGGTAAACGCCCACCCGGATTAGTCGTTATTCTTGTCGGTGCAGATCCTGCCTCCGAAGTCTATGTGCGAAATAAAACCAATTCCTGTAAAGAAGTCGGCTTCAAATCTGAAACCTTAACGCTTCCTGAGCACACGACCCAGGAAGAACTCGAAGTATTAATAGACCAATATAATGCAGACGCTGAGATAGACGGCATACTGGTTCAACTCCCCTTACCTAAGCACCTGAACAGCGATCGCTTATTGGAAAGAATCCTTCCAGACAAAGATGTCGACGGCTTCCACCCTTTTAATATAGGAAGACTCGCGCAACGCATGCCTTTACTGCGTTCTTGTACGCCCAAAGGTATCATGACACTGCTTGAAAGCACTGGGCAAATTATCAAAGGCAAAGATGCCGTGATCGTCGGCGCCTCTAATATTGTTGGTCGACCAATGGGGCTTGAACTATTGCTAGCGGGCTGCACTGTTACCACCACACACCGATTTACCCAAAACCTTCCTGAAAAAGTGGCACAAGCTGACATTCTTGTCGTCGCCGCTGGCAAACCTGGTTTGGTAAAAGGCGAATGGATTAAACCTGGCGCCATCGTCATTGATGTCGGCATCAACCGATTAGAGAGCGGCAAACTCGTAGGCGATATTGAATTTGACCGCGCGTTTGAACGCGCTGGTTGGATTACCCCTGTACCAGGAGGCGTCGGCCCAATGACAGTGGCAACTCTGATGGAAAACACCCTGTACGCGGCAGACAATCTTCATTAATTTTTTCCTATTCCCTCTCCAATAAAAAAGCCCGACTTTTACATCGAGCTTTTTTATTACGTCAGTTTTTCACGCCTTATTGTTGCCAACTACTTCCTGAGATCAAAGAATAGTTATCATCAACCGGACTCGGCGTGTTACCACCTGCGCTGATCGAATAGCGTATCTTAGTACTCTTATAGTAATTCATATTATTCCGAATCACCGAGTCAGGTGAGCTAGCCGAAAAACCGGTGGCAGGCGGTGCAAACGCATAAGTCCACTGATACCAGTAGCGGCCATAAACATGCCGATGACCATAGTAATTCCGATCACTTTCACTACCATCTATCCAACTAGCTTGCTGATAAGCGATTGCCATAATATCGCGCTGCTGGCTATTTCGATCACCAAATGATTGCCCGAAGAAACTACCATCTGTGGTGCGAGAGGTATCGTAGTATTCACCGACGAACGAGACCGCAGGGTCACTATCGGCATACTCAATGAGGTCGGTAACGATCTTGAAAGTCATATCACCAGACGAATCATTCGACGCACCCAAATCAACATAAGCCGGGTGATTGTTCGTCCAATTATCCTGTAAGGCACCACCGCGCCAGTAAGGATCAAGCAAGGCTATTCGCGAAGGGAATAAATTCGCACTGACACGACCTTCAACATATTCTTTTTTCAGAATATAACTGATACCGGTGACAATCTGATTGCCCAGCGAATTTCCGGATAAGCGCATCCCTCCGACATTCGCATCATCAGTCGCCGAAATAACCGCATCAGCAAGAATCACGGTGACAGGTTTCATTGGCGCGTTGGTTTCGACATGATCTTGCGACCAGCTCGAACCATTCCATTTGCGAATAGCATAACTCATATCATTTTTGCCATCCGTGCTCCAGATTTTCGCCTCTGCCATTTGCGGTTTGGACAAGTTGGCATAATCGTCATCGGCAAACTGATTCCAATAAACAATGCCATAGCTCCATGCTTTACCTTCATAGTTTTTGCTTGGATCCTTCCAGATTTCGATCATATCGACGGCTTCTTGAGCTGGATACATCTCACCCGGCTTCATTGTCATCGGCTCACGACGGTAATCCCTTAACTGCCCTTCTTGCACATGAACAGAAGTTTTCGCCCAACCATGACCATAAATATGCGTCGGTTTATTTGGGTTATAGAAATCTAAAGGAACGGGTCTTCCTGGCACATACTTCATTGCTGTAAAGCCATCTTTAAACCAATACAAACCATAATCATTATCTATCGTTTCAAACACCCAAGAAGAATTTTCATTTTGAGCCAAACTCTCATTAGACGTGTTTTGAATCGCACTTGATAGCTCGACAGAATATTCATAGTTTGGCTTCAAACCATTCCAGTTAGGGTTATTCCAATCAAACACCCCACCCTCATTCATATAATATTCAACATCGGGTTTGAAGATCGCCTGCTTGGAAGACACCAACTCAAAGCTACCGGTAATAATGTTTTGCTTATTGCTCGCAGTATCAGGCACATTTAAGCGCTTAACAGTAATGTTATTTGAATTGATCGTGGATGCTTTCACATTTTCATTAAAATTCACCACGATATAAGCATGAATTTCGATATCAGCGTCATCATAATCATCACTAAAAGCGGCTTCATAATCGGTATAGTTGTAATCAAATTCCCCTTTATCATAGTAATGTGATGAGACCACAAAACCTGAATTAGCGACACTTATCGTTGCCACAGAGCTCACTTGATCAGTCGCACCTTCGTTGTCCGTCACCGTTAAGCTCACAGTATACGTGCCAGCATTCTGATAGACATGCGACGGGTTTGCCGAAGCATTGCTAGCGCCATCGCCAAAACTCCAAGCATACGAAGCGATGGAACCATCAGAGTCTGTTGAACCCGCACTACTGAAAGAGATGCTCTGACCTTCCAGCGCTGAAAATGGCCCATTAGCAATGACAGCTTGCGGTGCATTATTACCGCCCGTCGAACCACCATCATAAGTGCCACTCAAGCTCAGACCTGAGTAGGCTGAATAACCGCGAATCATCACATAGTAAGTACCTGATTGCGCTGGAGAGATAGGGCATGATTCATTATTTCCAGACTGATACGGACGACAATCGTAAGATGAGGTAGTTGGCTGCGCAGCAAATCGAACATACAGATCAGCATCGCCTGAGCCACCCGAGGTCGCAAACACCAAATTGGTCGCACCAGCAGGCACATCTAAGGTGAAATACTGGGTAGAATTACTGCCGCCTGACAAGTTCGTTTCATCAAGCTGTTCACCGCCCGGGCCAGTAATAGTAGAAATAGTGACATTTTCAGCGACAGCGTCACTGGCACCCTGATTATCGGTCACAGTCAGTGTCACCGTATAATTTCCTGCAGAAGCATAGCTGTGACTAGGGTTAGATGTCGTACTGCTCGCGCCGTCACCAAAACTCCAGGCGTAGGAAGAAATTGCACCATCAGGATCATTTGATCCCGCTGAACTAAATGAAATACTTTCCGCCACGTCCGCTGAGAAGGGCCCATTAGCGATCACCGCATTAGGAGAGGTATTAGCGGGATTACTCACCTCAACGGCAGCAGAATCACTACCGGTTGCGCCTTCATTATCTGTTACCGATAAAGTAACGGTGTAATTGCCCGCGTTATTATAGGTATGACTTGGGTTTGCCTGGGTACTTGTTTGACCATCACCAAAATTCCAATTAAAAGATGCTATCGAGCCATCAGGGTCATTTGAACCTGCACTACTGAAAGAGATGGCATTGCCTTCAATTGCTGAAAACGGTCCATTTGCAATCACCGCATTTGGTGATGTATTCCCTGGATCAGAACCTTCATCATAGGTGCCGGTCAGCGCCACGCCAGAATAAGCCGAATACCCTTGAAGCATGATGTGGTAAATGCCTTCTTGCGCATTCGTAATCGGACAGGATTCATTATTGCCTGACTGATAAGGACGACAATCATAAGATGATGACGTTGGCTGAGAACCAAAGCGTACATACATGTCGGCATCGCCCGTTCCACCTGACATATTAAATGCAAGATTAGTTGCGCCTGCTGGTACATCCAAGGTGAAATACGTTGAGCTGCCTTGTGCTCCGGAGAGATTAGACTCATTTAATTCCGCGCCACCAGTGCCGCCACCTGAGCCACCACCATCTTCAGTAAAGCTAGCGAGCAAACTAACCCCTGTAAACGCAGAATAAGGGCTCAGCATCACGTGATAGGTGCCTGTTTGAACATTCCCAATAGGGCAAGACTCATTATTACCCGACTGATACGGCCGGCAATCATACGTCGAAGATGTCGGCGCAGCGCCATATCTGACATACAAGTCAGCATCACCGGTACCACCCGACATCGTAAAACTTAAATTAGTCGAGCCAGCGGGAACATCAATCGTAAACGTCAAATTAGAACTTGAACTTGCCAAATTTGTTGAGGCAACACCATTTTCTAAGGTAGCTGCCATCAATTGTTGGCAGAAGAGTGTTAAAAAGGTAAAAGCGAGGTACGGTAAAACCTCCCCCGTCCTTTTATGGAGGTTAATCGTTTTTTTCATTTTATGTGCATCCTGGAAGTTGCTTATTTTTTTATTGTTATCGCTTGCAATACAGCTCTAAACAGCACAAGACAAACCAGATATAAGGCCAATCAAGAAAACTAAGAATTTGCTTTGGATATTTTTTACAGCGCAGTCAGTGTAGAAAGGGACCGACACTGAACCCATGTCAATGTCGGTCAAAGACGGTCAATTTAAAATTAACCCATTGATATTAAATAACTATTTTAAGATCGACGCCAGCTCGTGCCGTCTTTACTGTCATCTAGCGTAATCCCCTGCGCTAACAATAGATCCCGAATACGATCCGACTCTGCCCAATCCTTATTCGCTCTCGCATCGGTTCGGTCTTGTACTAATTGATCAATTTCAGCATTAGATAAGCCCTCAGAGGATTCACCTTTAAAGTACGCTTCAGGATCTAATTGAAGAATACCTAAGGCTTCGCCCAGCGCCTTTAGTGTGCTTGCCAATGTTGCCACATCAGCGCTCTGATCTTTACGAGCAACATTCAGTTCACGCACTAAATCAAACATGACCGCTAACGCTTCTGGCGTATTAAAGTCATCATCCATCGCGACTTTGAATCTATCAATATAAGATTGCTCTAGCTCTGTCGAAGAAAAATCGCTGTCACTCAAACCTCGCAAAGACTGATATAAACGATCAAGCGTCGCGTTCGCCTCGACTAAATTATCTTCAGAATAATCCACCTGGCTACGGTAATGACTGGAAACTAAAAAGTAACGAATTACCTCAGCAGGGTACTTTTCCAAAACCTCACGAATCGTAAAGAAGTTGCCAAGAGACTTAGACATCTTTTCTTTGTTAACGCGAACAGCGCCCGCGTGCATCCAGTAATTCACATACTTTTGACCGGTCGCACCTTCTGATTGCGCAATTTCATTTTCATGATGCGGAAATTTTAAGTCCGGCCCACCACCGTGGATATCGAAAGTATCTCCTAAACAACAGGTCGACATCGCAGAACATTCGATATGCCAACCTGGGCGGCCAGCACCCCAAGGCGACTCCCAGCTTGCTTCATCTGCCTTGGCCGCTTTCCACAAAACAAAGTCGAGAGGATTTCGTTTATGCTTATCCACATCAACACGCGCACCGGCAAGCAAATCATCAACATTTCGTTTGCTTAGCTTGCCGTAATCCTTAAATTTATCGATAGCGTAATAGACATCACCATTATCAGCCGCATAGGCGTGATCATTGTCGATCAAACGCTGAATCATATTAATAATGTCTTGAATATGCGCCGTCGCTCGGGGCTCTTGATCGGGAGAAATCACCGAAAGCGCCGCCTCATCCTCATGCATCGCATCGATAAAGCGCTGTGTTAACACATCGTAGGCTTCGCCATTTTCAGCTGCTCGCGCAAAGATTTTGTCATCGACGTCCGTAATATTTCGAATATAGGTCACGTCATAACCAATATGACGCAAGTAACGCGTGATCACATCAAAGCTGACCAACACCCGTGCATGTCCGATATGACAGTAGTCATAAACCGTCATCCCACAGACGTACATTTTTACTTTATTGGCTTCAATCGGCTGAAAGAGTTCTTTCTTGGCGCTTAGCGTATTATAAATTTTTAACGACATGGTTTGCCTCTTCTAACCAGCTTACTTTGAAGACCAAGTGTCTCTTAGGCCAATCGTACGATTGAAAACCAAGCGACCTTCTTCGGGTTTATGATCGTAACGATCTGCGACAAAATAACCCTCACGCTCAAACTGAAAAATTTCTTCGGGTGACGCAGTCGCCGCATCCGGCTCAATTCGCGCTGAAATCACCGAAAAACTGTCAGGATTAATGTGTGTCAGGAAATCTTCCTCACCCGAATCCGGGTTTGGGTGATTAAATAAACGATCGTATAAACGAACTTCTGCATCAACGCTTTTACTTGCTGAAACCCAATGAATCACGCCTCTTGGTTTGATGCCTTCAATATTATTGCCCACAGAGTCTGGCACCAAACTCACCAGCACTTCGACAATATCACCTGCAGAGTCTTTCACGACAGCATCGGCCTTAATGATGTAAGCGCCTCGCAAACGGACGTAATCACCCAAGACCAAACGCTGGAATTTTTTGCGCGAGAGAGTCTGATCTTCAGTAAAATCAGACTTATCGATATACAGGGTTTTGGTAAAAGGCAGCTTTCGCTCACCTCTTTCCGGCATTTTCTGGTGACGCGGCGCGCCCAGTACCTCATCAGAATATTCCGAGTTACTTTCATCCATATTCTGGACAGTAATCTTCAGCGGATCCATGACGCACATTAATCGCGAAGCCTTATCATTCAAGTCATCACGAATCGCACGCTCAAGAACCGCGACATCGATATCACTGTTATTCTTGCTGGAGACCGGCACCATATCGCAGAATTTTTTAAGCGCCGCAGGGGTAAAACCACGACGACGCATCCCTGAAATAGTCGGCATTCTTGGGTCATCCCAACCTTGTACAATATTTTCATCCACCAGCTGCTTAAGCTTTCGCTTACTGGTCACCGTGTAGTTTAGGTTTAAACGGCCAAACTCATATTGTCTTGGCTGGCTTGGCACCGGTAAGTTTTCAACAAACCACTCATACAAAGGACGATGCGCCTGAAACTCCAGAGTACATATTGAGTGCGTCACACCCTCGATGGCATCTTCCTGACCATGCGCAAAGTCATAACTAGGGTAAATACACCATTTGTCCCCAGTTTGATGATGCGTAATTTTTCGAATTCGATAGAGAATTGGATCGCGCAAATTCATATTCGGTGAGGCCATATCGATTTTTGCACGAAGCACACACTCGCCTTCGTTATAGTCGCCCGCTCTCATCTTTTCGAATTCGCTTAAATTCTCCTCAACACTTCGGTTTCGGAAAGGGCTGTCTTTACCTGGTCGGGTTGCCCAACCGCGATATTCTTTGGCTTGTTCTGGCGACAAGTGGCACACATAAGCGAGACCTTGCTTGATCAGATCCAGCGCCCACTGATACAGCTGATCAAAATAACTGGAAGCATATTTCACCTCACCGGACCAGTCATAACCTAACCACTTCACATCTTCCTGAATCGCATCCACATAAACCTGATTCTCTTTTTCTGGATTGGTATCATCGAAACGCAGGTTGCATGCGCCACCAAACTCTTGCGCAAGACCAAAATTCAACCAAATTGAGCGTGCATGGCCGATGTGCAAATAACCATTTGGCTCAGGGGGAAATCGCGTCAGTACCTTGCCGCCATTTTTGTTTTCGGCCAGGTCTTGAGAGATCACTTGCTGAAGAAAGTGCGTTGATTTTTCATTTTTCAGATTATTGTTTGAATGAGATTCAGACATGCTAAGACAATTTCCACCGCGAAAAGAAAGGCCAGCATTATATCGGAATCATTTGTAATAGCGAACCGTTAAACCAGAATTCAACACCTCTTTTTACTGCCCCAAAAGCAAAAAAGACGCTCGATATTTATCTATCGAACGCCTTTCTTTTTACCCAATAAGCGATTAAGCCTGCGGCAAACCATCTCGCGGACAATGCTTGTCGATTTGATTCATAAATCTCACTAACGACGGAATATTGTTAGCCACAATGGGAACGCCCGTGGTTAACAACGACACAGAAATGTCTCTATCTGGGTCGGCCCAGCAGAGTTTATTGATTAATCCGATATGACCGTAGGCAGACGAACTATGCTTGCCCCACATGCCAAAAGGTTCGCCACCCAACATCAAACCCGCACTATAACGCATCGGAATCATTAAGGTTTGGTCAAACTGAATACTCGAAAACTCTTGGGTGAAGCGCTTAATCGTCATCGGCTCACAAATTTTCTTGCCTTTCCAAGTGCCACCATTCAATAACATTTGATAGAAGCTGTTCATTTCTTCGGCGGTGCCCATCATATTTCCCGCTGGAATCACCGCTTTTTTGAAGCGAGGGTCGTTACTGACTTGCTCGACCATCGACAAAGAACCACCCAGTGCTCTTTCGATCAATTTCGACACAGGAAAAAATGGCGTCACACCCGTTGCATGATTATCCGCCAATCTGTCTGCGTACTTATCTTCGATACCATAACGGAAATACTTCATGCCCATTGGCTTACGCAGCCTTTGGTCAAGAAAGTCCTGAATGGACATGCCCGTCACCTTCTGAAGCACCCTTTCCAAAATATAACCACCGGTTAAAGCATGGTAAGCCAAGCGATGACCTTTCGTTGATTTTGGTGGCGTGTTACACAATAAGCGCCAGATTTCGTTATTGTCCCAAAGTGCTTCAACAGGCGCACCCGCGGGCAGCCCTGGCACACCCGCTCGATGTGAAAGCACTTGATGAATGGTGACGTTTTTCTTACCTTTCTGACCAAACTCCGGCGCATAGAAGCTAACCGGATCATGCAAATGAATCAGTTTATCTTCACTCAACAAATGCATTAAAAAAGCGGTTACCGCTTTAGAGGCTGAGAAATAACAAACGGGCGTGGCCGGACGCATTAAAACTTTTTCTTCTGAAGATGAAGACTGCGGGCCATTTCCACGCGCATGACCGATCGCGCGATCAAGAATCACTTCTCCCCGGCGCCGCATATGGATCGAAATACCGGGATGCGTCGCTGTTTGATACACGCCTTCGATCGACTTCCAGATCGCCTCGACCCCTTCTTTCGCCATACCAACACTTTCAGGGTCAACTTCTTGACTCAAGTCTAATGTCGAAACAGAGCTAAACGAGCGCGGTAAATCAACTAAATGACTAACATTCTTGCGCAATCCTTGCTTTACAAACTTGCCACTCAATGGGCTTTCCTTTAACCATTTACCGGCATCCAAACTCACACTCATTTTTAAACCACGCTACTTTATAAATTGTAAGAAACGCTAACCACTCAAAAACGGTTAGTTTTATAGTCTTAACAATAGGCTGATAATCTTGTTTCGACAATCACTCAACGCAACTCAGTACCGTTTCGCGACCAAAATTTACAATATTTATCAGAAACTTGGTGTTCAGCCCATGCCATTTTTCGACAAAACACGCTATCGCAGATACACATAAACAGCAAGCAAACGACATGACACAGCCGTTTTGCGTAAGTTTTCGATTCACACTCATCAGATGTCGTTTTCAACCGGCTTTTTAGCTACAATAGCCGCCACTTTTATAAGACCATATTCCAGCAAACGCTGGATGTTAACCTTACTCAGGAAATGCCTACCATGATTTTATTAAAAACCAACTTTGGTGATATCACACTTAAACTAGACCACGAGAAAGCCCCCATTACGGCAAAAAACTTTGAACAATATGTGGAAGAAGGTTTTTACAATGGTCTGATTTTCCACCGCGTCATCAGCAACTTCATGATTCAAGGTGGTGGTTTTGAGCCTGGCATGACTCAACGCGCAACTCGCGAGTCTATCAAAAATGAAGCGAACAACGGCCTAAGCAACAAAAATGGCACCGTCGCTATGGCGCGCACCATGGACCCTCACTCAGCGTCTGGCCAGTTCTTCATCAACGTTAAAGACAATGGTTTCCTAGACCATACCGCAGAAACCATGGAAGGCTGGGGCTATGCAGTATTTGGTGAAGTGGTCGACGGCATGGATGTGGTAGAAAAAATCAAAGCGGTTAAAACAACCATGAAAGCGGGTCATCAGGATGTGCCAGCAGAAGATGTCATCATTGAGTCAGCGACCAAGATTGCTGACGCGGAATAACAATTTCTGACACGGACTAACTTAAGAATGAGCACCTATTTCATTTCTGATTTACACCTAGAAGAATCACGCCCGGATATCACAAAGGCTTTTATGGCTTTTATGGATGCCATTCAAGGCAAAGCGAAAACGCTTTATATTCTAGGTGATTTTTTTGAAAGCTGGATAGGTGACGATGAAAACACGGCACTTCAAGTCAAGATAAAGCAGAGACTAAAAGCCTTTACAGACCAAGGTGCCGATTTATTTTTCATGCATGGTAATCGAGATTTTTTGATCGGAAACCTGTTCGCACAAGAAACCAATTGCACGATTCTAGACGACCCTTGCTTGGTCGACTTAGCCGGTGAACAGGTTTTACTCATGCATGGCGATAGTTTATGTACAGCCGATACAGGCTATATGAAATTCCGAGCGACGATTCGAAACCCCGCATTTCTTGAACCGTTCTTAAAACGCCCTATCGAAGAGCGCAAAATTACCGCCCAACAACTCCGCGCGATGAGCCAAGCAAACAACCAAGGCAAAAGCATGGACATTATGGATGTAACCCAAGATGAAGTCACCGCCGAAATGGAAAAGCATGACGTCACCACCCTTATTCATGGCCATACTCATCGACCGGAAATAGAGCAACGCGCCAACGATAAAGTACGTATTGTCTTAGGTGATTGGGATAAAGATGTCTGGTATTTGAAAGTCAGCGATCAAGGTAAGAGAGAGCTGAAACACTATCCTCTTACAGACACACCTCAAGTTTAAACCGTCGATGTCTACGACAACCTCTCATTACGATGCCATTATTATTGGCGGCGGTGCATCGGGCTTAATGTGTGCTCAGGTTGCGGGGAATCGCGGCCTCAATGTCCTCGTTTTAGACAGCAGCAACAAAGTCGGCAAAAAAATCCTCATGTCGGGTGGCGGTCGTTGTAACTTCACAAATTATTTTATTGAACCCAGCTGCTACATTTCGAAAAACCCGCATTTTTGTAAATCTGCCTTAAGCCGTTACACCCAATGGGACTTCATCGCCTTAGTCGAGAAGCACGGCATCCCGTATCATGAACGCAAACATGGTGAGTTATTCTGTAACGAATCCGCGAAAGATATCTTAAAGATGCTTCTCGATGAATGTGCCAATGCTAAGGTTACTATTAAAACAAAGTGCTCAGTCGAGAAAATTCAGACCTCAACTAAAGAAAGCAAAGCTGCATACACACTCGTCACTAACTTAGGTGATTTCACAAGTGATGCTGTGGTTATCGCCAGCGGTGGTTTATCCATACCAACTTTAGGCTCAAGTGGTTTTGCTTATGAAGTCGCCGAACAATTTAAACTGCCTTTATTGCCTAGAACAGCCGGGCTTGTCCCCTTCACCTTCACCGACCAAACAAAAGCCCTGACAGAGAGCCTCTCTGGCTTAGCCGTTGACGTTGCCATGAGCGTGAATAACATTAGCTTTCGAGAAAACATGCTGTTCACCCATCGCGGCATTAGCGGGCCAACGGCATTACAAATATCCAACTACTGGAAACAAGGCGACAGCATCAGCATCAACCTGCTACCCGACGACAATGCCGAAGCGTATCTTTTATCACTAAAACACAGCCATCCAAAATCCTTACTCAGAAATGCCCTTTCCGATAAATTCTCCAAAAGTTTTTGCCTAGAGCTACAAAAATTATGGTGGCAGGCAGAGAGTGAAAAAGTACTTGCTGATTTTTCCGATCAAAAGTTAAAAGCCATTGCTGAAAAACTATCAAACTGGAAACTCAAACCATCCGGCACAGAAGGCTACCGAACAGCCGAAGTCACCTTAGGTGGCGTGGATACAGACTGCATTTCATCAAAAACTATGGAATGTAAAACTCAGAAAGGCTTGTATTTTATCGGCGAGGCCATGGATGTCACTGGCTGGCTAGGTGGATTCAACTTTCAGTGGGCTTGGGCCTCTGGAGTAGCTGCTGGGGAAAGTTTGTAGTTTGTGCAGGGCTATTTAATACTTTCGATCACGACCTCAATAAGGTGCTAGCCATCTTCATTAATCTGCTTAATTAATGCTTTTAAGGTCGACTCCGCTTCTTCATGCGGCACCTGACAGGTTCCCGCTGCTTGATGCCCACCGCCTCCATATTTGAGCATAAGCTCACTAAGGTTTTTTGGAACTGCGGTCAAAAATCGATTTACCAGTGGCGCAAACCGTATTTTTTTTCGGGGGGTATGCATGAATAGGGTCGTTTTATTAAAGTGCTCATGGGGCAGGGGGCAGGCCCCAAGAATGATTACAACTAACCCCTTAAATCAAACAGACAAACATTAGAACTATAAAGCCAGGGCGATAGCGATACCGCCCCAGTGTATTGATCAATTCGAAGAACGAGTCTTAATTGTTGAGGTAAGTTTAGTTACGTGATCGGTATTTGTAACCAGGTAGGCCCCATCTTCAAGATAGGCTGGGGTATGTCTGAAATAAGATGCCATGCCGCTTGATGAATAACCTGACTCGGTGATACTCGACTCTTGATTGAACTCTTTATCTAGAATCGAATAGTTTTTTACGTTTGAAGACAAAGGATGAACATCGATCATAAAGAAGTAACCATTGCTACCTTTTACTAAGGATTCAACAAATCTATCTTCACCCTCGAACTTATATAGTTCTTGGCTCAAGACTCCTTCGCTATCGACAAGCACTCTAACAGACCCTGAGCTACTCACTGTTTCCCCATCAACCACTGCGCCAGCCAATACCCGATAAAACCCTATCAGTTGATCTTCCTCTATTGGCTGAAAGTGAACATAGGATGAGGAATCATTCTGATCGCTGCCAAAGTTTTGCAAAGAGCGTGTACTTCCATCGATTGTGTTGAAGGAGGCAAGCATTAAGTCATCACCCCCTAATCCTGATATGCTTGAGAAAATGCGATCAATGTTGCTTTGATAGGCATTGCCCAAAATGTAAGGTATGCCCGACTTAGTTACTTTCAAAAACCTAACGTTGAAATCAAAATCAGAGTGGCCGGGCTCAATATCGGTGAAGTCTTCTGTGAACCATTGCTGATTCCACTCACTATCATACTTAGCAACAATAAAATCGCTAGTGGAACCATCTCTATCTAAGTCACCATCGTCGTAATAATAACCCTTCGTCGCCAGTAGGAAAATATTACCTTCACTGTCTTTTTGTAAGTCGGATACGTTTAAAACATACCCACTAATCAAGTCACTTAAGGGTGTGACCTCTCCAAACTCACTAATATAAAAATCTTTATTAGACCGAACGAGAATACCGTTATCATTATTAATAGAGCTGACTGATGAAGATGATAAGCTATCCCAAGAAGTGGTGCCAAACTGGCGTGCCCAGATGAGCCCCCCTTGTGTATTAAATTTCGCCACAAAAATATCTCTATCCCCAACAACGTCTTGACCTATGACATTTCCATCACGAATTTCACCAAGTTTATATATATAACCGTCTTCGCTGACGACCAAGTGGTTGCCATAAAGATATGCCCCTTGTGTTACCGGAATATTTAGGCTGGAAGCATTTATATAAAGTGACGATATTTTATCTAACACCAGTTCCAGACTTGTTGAATTACCATTAATAGCGCCTTCAACTGCATTAACATGAATCGTGGTGCTAAGAAAATCTGCATCAAACTCACTTTGATATATGATAATGGGGAGATAAAGCTCATCCGCCCTTCCACTAAAAACCATCGGGAAGGAAACAGCAAAATCGAAGTGCGTGCCTTCTATCAAACTACCACCCTCACCCACGGAAAAACTCAACGCGACATCATCTATGCTTGGATTCGTCAATTTCAAAGGTATGTTGATGACAGAGGTGGTGTAGTAGGTTTCGACTTTTTTATCTACGAAATTAATGGCGGGTGTTTGGTCATCATCAATAACAGTAAATGAACTCTCTAAACCAGCCATAATAAAGCCAATAGAACTTTGTTCGACTAATAAACTAAAAACTTCATCACCCTCTTTCAGGACGTCTGGCTTAACTTTTATCGAGCCATTATATTCACTTTGACCTTTTAATAAGGAAATCGTCATATAGTCATCACAATAATAAGTATAGTGTGATGAAACTGAACAACGCTCATTGAAGCCTACGTCTTTCCCCTCTAATGCATAAGAATTATCGGTAGGTCGGAGTCTTAGAGTTAAAGAGGCATCAGAAGGCAGGGGTTTATCAAAGTTTATCGTAAAGCCCAGCTCTTCAGGGTTTTCTGATGTCGTTGACTCATTCACAGACTCTCTGTCCAATGCTAGCGTCCCGATAATTGGTAGATCGCCATCATCGGTCAATTGTAAGCTGATCCTTTCTGGTTTAAATACAACACCTTTTGATGCTTGATAGCTATTTTGGCCAACCACGATTGTGTAGTTTTCTATATCCTCAGGAAGATGGTCATCTTTAATCGTGAGCATAATTGTGCCTTCTGTCTGCCCACGAAACAGCGAATTACCAATCCATTCTACAGAGAAATCCGAGTTATCGTTCGAACGGTTGACCTCTTCCCCATCCTCTTCGAAGAGAACATCTAACATATAGTATGTTGTGCCACCATATGAGCTACTAGATTCTGAAATGAGCGTATTAGGTAAAGGCTTATCAAAAGTAACTTTTATGAAGTGCACAGCGTTTTCATCACTACTAGGCTCAACGACATCAAATTCTGTTGTATCTAGTGAAATTCGAATTGGCTCAACTACTTTTATCGAAAATGCGATATCAAACGAACGTTGACCGTCCGTTACATTTACTTTTGAATCAAAGGTTTGACCGAATGCCTCTGAAGGAATATTTGTCGCTGCTGCAATAATGCTATAGAAGCCTTGGTTATAGTAATAACTTTTAGCAAACTCACTGAGTTCAACGCTTAGCCACGAAGGTAACGATGCATCTGCCGTAAGCGTTACGAGCCCAAAGCCATCGTCAAACACTTTTCCGATATAAGTAGACTCATTGACTTCCGGGACAATAACTTTAGCACTTCCCGCTTCGATTAAATCACAGGAAGTATTGTCACATGCACCACTATATTCATAAGGTCTAATGGGCCCATCATAGTCACAATAATATTGCACGTCAGAGACTTCATCTAAGTCCAAAACCTGATTCGCATTGAGATCAATACCCGAACTTATCTTTCTTCCCCCAGCAGAGCACATTTCTCCAGGTTCAATAAATACGCTTTTGTAAACTAAGAGCGCAAGATTAATGGTTTGTTGCTGGGCACAGAAAAGGTTAGTTTGAATGACTTCAGAGTTTTCAAGTAAGCCATTGCTATCTTCATCATAGCCAATTCGAAGCTTGTTTCCGCCATATAAACACTCTGAATCCAGCTCAAGCACCTCTACTGAGGTGAGTATTTGGCTACTATCTGCATGACATAATTCTTGCGTATTATTTATTTCATCTTCATCCAGTAAACCATTTTGATTTACATCAATACCCGAATGTATTTCGATCCCGCCACTTGGGCACAAGGCCGAGCTCTGAAGGTTACTTGTAAATACAGCTGTAGAAGAAAAAGTATTCTTATCATTATTAGTAGGTGGTTTGGCGTTCGAACTATTTCCACCAGAGCCACATGCTGATAATAAAAGAGAAATGAAAAGAATGAGAAAAGTAAATTTTATTGAAGTAAGCGACGGCAAAACTGCCTCCATGCAATAATAGATTGAATTTAATTGGTATACCCTATGGTATCAAACTTATTGCTATCGCTTGACAAAAGTTGCTCAGATAGTAAAAGTCTTTGTTATTTCCAAGAACAAACTCACATTAATTGATCCAGGCAATCAGGTTTTATCTCTAAATTTGTTCAGTTCTCACTGATATCTGCGAGGTGCCTAGAAATGAAATCGTTAATTATTATCATGATAGGGCTTTACGGCTCTTGGCACTTTATGGACATTTCTTCTGAACATGCTCTGTATGCTGCTCTCTGCCCTATTCTATTCATTCTTTTCTTAATATCTGCGGCGCTTTGGCTTGTCACTAAAGCGGGCTTTGATCGAAGAACATCTAAGCGAGACGGCGGAAGTTTTTTTGATATCGGCGATGGCGGCGGTGACTAAATTTAAACAGGGAAACAGGCTCATGCATGAACGCAACCAAGGTACTCTTCACGTTATTTTTTTTGTTATTGCCAGCATCTTGACTACAGCTTGTGCTAGCGATTCCCGACAGCTAGATAAAGTCGTTGCTTTTGAAGAAGTACCGGGGCCGGCTTTTGAGCATCGATGGGATGAAACGGTTCACCCTTTTAGCGGTGCAGCAGTGATCGACGTAGACGGCGATGGCAAGCTGGAAGTTTTCGTTGGTGGCAGCAATAACCAAGCAGATGCGCTGTTAAGTTACCAGGATGGAGGCTTAAAAAATGTAATTGCGCAAACTGGCCTGTCTAGTTTGTCAGCCACTTATGGTTCTGCATCGATAGATATCGATAATGACGCTGATATCGACCTGATCGTTGCGAGAGAAAATGGGCTTTATCTGTATGTAAATAATCTCGGAAAATTCACCGCACGGCGCATCCCCTTAAATTTAGCTGAAGACGCTGTCGTGTTCGGTATCGCGATTTCTGATATTGATCATGATGGCGATGCCGATTTGTATTTAAGTGTCTTTGTCGATTTTGCCGCATTCCAAAGTGGCGTATTTAATGACCCAAAACATGCTAAACCCAACATTATGCTATTGAATAATGGTGACTTAAGCTTCACCGACATCACAGAAAGTTCAGGCACTTCGGGTAAACAAAATAGCTTCCTTTCCGTTTTCACCGATCTCGACAAAGATGGCTGGCAGGATCTCGTCGTGTCACAAAATACGGGGGAGGTCGAAATTTTTCGGAATAACCAGAACCGCACATTTACCGCGATCCCTAGCAATTCAGGTTATGGCTTTTGGATGGGTCTGGCCGTTGGCGATATCGACAATGATGGTGATCAGGATTTGTTTTTCAGTAATGTCGGCAGCTCAATACCCGAGTTTCTAACTAGGGGCGATATTCAAGAAGATCAACGGCATAACCTTGAATGGTTGTTACTGAGGAATGAAGGTGACTTCACGTTTACTGAGATCACCGAAGAGTTTGGAATCAGCGGCGAAGGCTTTGCTTGGGGCGCAATATTTGAAGATCTGAACCTCGACGGGCGCTTAGACCTTCTCGTTGCGCAAAATTATATTAAGTGGCCAATACACAAACTATTCAAACTGTCCGGCCGAAGCTATCTTCAAACAGATCAGGGAGGCAAGTTTGAACATGTCGAAGCACTCGGCCTAGAAAACTCTTATTATGGCCAGTCCCCCATCAGTGTTGATCTGAATAACGATAATAAACTAGACCTGCTTTGGCTGAATATGAACGGCCCCGTTCGGGCTTTTTTGAATCGTTCGAGTGGAAAGGTCTTCCAGGTTAAGGTGCAGGAACAAGCCAGTTTACTTGGTACTCGTGTACATATTGTCACGAATGCCGGGACTAGCTACACCAAAGAAGTCATGACCAGTACAGGGATGTTAACAGACCAAAGCCCCAATCTTGTCTTCGGCCTAAAAGACGCCGAAAAAGTGAAGCAAGTCATTATTTCAAGACCCGATGGATCTCGCCAAATAATTGAGTCACCAGACGATAGCATGACACTTTCGGCTAACAACTAAGTACTTTCTCAACAAAGTCATTAATTTTGAAAGTGGTTTAGCTATCGAAAAGATGAACAACATCAGCCGCTTCTTGCGCTTGCGGCCCAACTGTTAGCACTCTGAACTGCGAGCCTTTTTTAGCGTCAAAAACAGTCATCCTATTCTGTTCATAAAAAGCCAGCGGATAAATTGAATTACCGAACACTGACGGCTATATATAACATGCCCCCAAAAAACATACAGACCAGAGGAAGCCATTTTGAGCTCACTAAAATCTAGCGTTCTGTTTGCAATAAACTGTCTTATACTTTCAACACTATCTATTTCTGCTTACAGTTCAGGTCAAGACAAGCCAGAAACCCAAGGTCAGCTTTTCTTAGGAGGTACTGGCGCTGCAATCGGGGCCCTGAAGATTTTTGGAAAGCTGTTTGAAGAAAGCCACCCCAATGTGAGTATTACTGTATATCCTAGCCTTGGCAGCGGAGGCGGTATTCGCGCATTGCAAGCTAACAAGCTAAGTGTTGCATTTACATCGCGACCATTAAAAGAAGATGAACAAAAACAGGGACTTCTAGCTACTGAAATTATTCGTACGCCTTTTGTTTTTGTGACCCACCCTGATATTAACGTCGACAGCCTTAGCTTAGACGAAATTGCCTTACTGCTAAGCGGCCAAACAAAACAATGGGCAGATGGCACGTTGGTCAGGCCAGTGCTGAGACCACTATACGATGCAGACAGCAAAATTGTCATGAACATCTCACCTTCGCTAGCTGAGTCACTTAAGATTGCACATCAGCGCTCCGGAAAAAATATCGCCGCAACCGACTATGACAGCGCCAACGAGCTGGAACGTATCAACGGCTCCATTGGTACAACTACTATGCTGCTCATTCGCGCCGAAAATCGTCGCTTAAATATATTGGCACTTGATAAGGTTGCACCCAACCTTGAAAATTTCACTTCGGGACGCTACCCCTATGGCAAATCTATTTATGCAGTCACACCAGAGACGACTAAGCCACTGGCCAAGCAATTTATCAAATTCCTGAAAGCTCAGGAGACTCAACAACAGATCCTCAAACTCGCCAGTTTGCCTGTCCAATAGTCATGCCTAATAGCGATGACCTCAACCTTAAGCTGAGCTGGGTACTCCGCCTTTCTCCGATTCTGATTGCCATCGCAATTGCACTTGGCTTGCCCTCTATCTTTTTTACCGTCAATTACAAACATAGCCAAGCAGAAATAGAAACCATCAGTAAAATTCATGCGTCATTCGTCAATGATGCCATCAACAAAAACCCCTCTATGTGGCAGTTTGAAGAACACAAACTCAGAGCCTTGGTGGAGGATCGCGCACATAAAGGCAACAACAAAAATCTTCAATATAAGTTCAGTATCGTGCTTAACGATGGCAAAGTGCTCGCTAAAAACGGCGAAAACCTGGGCCCTTTTATGATTCATCACGATACAAAGCTTTATGACTCTACAGAAAGCGTGGGCTACTTCCGTGTAGAAGTCTCACTAATGAATTTGCTTATCAATACGGCCTGGATCGCTTTAATCAGCTTTCTGTTTTCACTGTATGTGGCCTACGCACTCGGTACGGTACCACATAGAGCCTTACAATCGTCTTATCGATCCTTACAAAAAATGGCAAGCCATGATGCTTTGACAGGCTTGGCTAATCGCACAAAATTCATGCACCGGCTAGAAATTACAATCGCTCAGGCACGCAGGAATAAGACATCCTTGCTGCTCATGTTTATTGACCTAGACAACTTCAAGCATATTAATGACTCTTTAGGTCATCAAGTCGGTGACGAATTGCTGGTCGCATTAGCTGATCGTTTAAATAAAAATATACGCAAATCAGATACGGTTTCCAGATTTGGGGGCGATGAGTTTGTTATTTTTTTCTCGCAACTTTCTGGTGACGTAGATGATACGAATGAACTTGCATCCAACATTCGGAATATACTCGCATCACCAGTCAAAATTGGGCCACGTGAGCTCAAGATAACCTCTAGTATTGGTTTAGCAAAGTTTCCTGATGATGCTAGCGATGCCAACGCGCTCATCAAGGCCGCCGATACTGCGATGTATCAAAGCAAGATAAAGGGCAAAAACGGCTTTAGGTTCTATTCCGAAGATTTGAGTCGAATGTTTCAAGAACGATCACAAATAATAGAAGGATTAAATCATGCACTTGAACGAAATGAGTTTTACCTTCAGTACCAACCACTCATAGATAAACAAAGCAGACAAAAAGTCGCTGTTGAGGCATTAATACGCTGGCACCATCCGACCTTAGGGTTCGTGCCTCCTGACCGTTTTATTGGGCTGGCCGAAGAGACCGGACATATTATTAATATCGGTTCTTGGGTACTAAAAAAAGCCTGCTGCATAAATAAACTTTGGCAAGATAAAGGCCACCCTCCCATCTCTGTTGCTGTGAATGTATCCGCTTCACAGTTCACCCGATCTGATTTTCTTGATAGCGTAGATGATGCCTTGGCTGTATCAGGTCTTGCTCCGGAGTACCTCGAACTTGAAATCACCGAAAGTATGCTCATGTCTGACCTAGACGAAGCATTCAAAGTCATGCAAGCCTTGAATCAGCGCGGCATTAGCTTATCGATAGATGATTTTGGTACTGGGTACTCAAGCTTGAGCCACCTGAAACGCTTCCCTGTTTCAACCCTAAAAATAGACAAATCATTTATAGATGGCGTCGCCGAAGATGGCGAAGATCAACTCATTACCAAAATCATCATCTTACTTGCCAAAGAGTTAGGTATGAAAGTTGTTGCCGAGGGTGTTGAGAATGAACAACAACTGCAGTTTCTCAACAATAATGGCTGCGATGTGTATCAGGGGTATTATTTTAGCCGACCGGTCAATTCAGACGAGGTATTTGACGACAAAAGTCTCTCTAAAACCTCTAGAAACTCGAACCGCTAAGGGCAGGCTCAGTCAACTGATTTGCCTTTCAACTTGCTTTTGAGACCTAATACACTTAAAGCGTTCAAAAATCACTCAGCACTGCCGTTAACACCTGTCTATACTGAAGTAACATAGAGGTCATCTTAAACGCACGAGATATTTCAAGTGTCAGCATATCAACTCAATGAAATAGAAATTCCGGTTAGCCAATTAAAATTGGGTATGCATGTGATTCGCTTGGATCGCCCATGGCTAGAAACGGATTTTAAACTGCAAGGCTTTGTGATTAAGGATCCTACGCAAATAAAGCGTTTAGCCGATCAATGCGACTTCGTGGTCATTCAATCTAAGTCGGCCAAACTTCCTAACATCAATGAAAGACGCATCAAAAAACAAGGTCTATTTGCCAGGATATTTTCTAGAGAAGAACCCGCCAAGAAAGCCAAAAAAGTCTCCATTTATACTGGTGTCATGAATGCCCCACCGGTTCCCGAAAAACGCATTATCTATACCGACACGGTGGGTACGGGTAAAGAACTATCCACGGCAAAAATCACCTACGGTGACGCCAAAACGAGCGTTAATCAATTAATGGAAAATATACGCCTTGGCCGATCAGCGAATGTTATGGAAAGCAGTCAGGCGGTTGATCATATCGTTGATAGCGTGATTCGTAATCAAGATGCGCTTCGTTGGCTAACCAAGATAAAGCATCAGGACGCTTACACCGCGGAGCATTCCATTAATGTCTGTATTTTATCTGCGACCTTTGCTCGATTCTTAGGGCATGATGAAGCCGAGATCAGACGAATCGCGATTAGCGGCCTGCTGCATGATGTTGGCAAATCTCAAGTACCGATCGATATTCTCAATAAGCATGGCCGGCTAACGGTCGATGAACTGAATATCATGAAGGAGCATACAACCTTTGGAAAAGACTTGCTTTTATCAATCGGTCACGAAGACAGAATAGCGGTCGATGTCGCACATACCCATCACGAACGCCTTGATGGTAAAGGTTACCCGCGAGGCTTAATAAGCTCACAAATCCCTTATTATTCAAAAGTCATTGCCTTAGCTGACTGTTATGATGCCATCACAAGTAGCCGCTGCTATGATGGTGCTCGTGCGTCAATGGAAGCCTTGGACATTATCTATAAATGTAAAGGCGTTCAATTCGATACCGAACTAGCCATTGAATTTATCAAATGTATTGGTATTTTCCCGCCCGGAGCGATTGTCGAACTCAATTCTGGCCAAGTGGGCATTGTCATCTCAGCGAATGCTAATAATAAGTTACGGCCTAAAATTCTCTTAGTGAGAAATAAAGATAAAAAACTAATCAGTGAAACACCGGTTGACCTAAGCAGTGCGGAATATCAAGGTAAAATCAAAATTGCACGCGAACTTCCAGACGGTTCTTACGATGTGCATTCTCGCGATTACCTATCGATGGGAAGCATGATGGATATAATGAGCAACGAATCATGAGCAAGCATTTCTTTGAAGAAAAACGTCTATCCAAACGCTATCTCTGTGACGATTTTTTTGTTCACATCGTCCTCCATACTCCTGAGGGTGATTTGTGCATCACCGCTATCGATTTCAACCAAGAAGGCATGGGCTTTTTTTCAAATGAACATATACCTGAAATGGCTTCCCTTAGCTTATCTCTGCAATACAAGAATCCACCTCTTAGCCATACATTTACTAAACTCCCATGTTCAATCGTCTACTGCAACCAAACCGAAGTAGGCTCGCATTGCGGAACTGCATTTACATTAAATGAATTATCAGAAGCCGATAAAAAAGCCCTTGAAGAAATTGAGGCCTACTTAATTACATGCGATGATCCTGAAGACCGCTACCATTTATTTGGTGACGATTAGGGTTTCTCCCTGTTATCAATCGATCCACACCCTTTCACTATTCGAGCTTTAAGGTGTTACCCATCACTCAATTCTTAGCGCCAGTTTCTGTAAATTACCCTAAAAGAAGCCTACAACCTTCACCTTAGAAGGTAACAATATATCCTAAGTTTTTGGCCAAGCCGCCATTGCCATTCTTATAATGTCATTCAACCTTTCCTCACTCGCACCACTTTTAGCTTGAACAGCCAATCCAGATATTAGTGCGCTATATAACATTGCAAGATCTGTATGTGCATTCAATGTTGATAACTGTCCCTCATTTTTTGCTCTCAATAAACGCTCCTGCAACATAGTTTCGCTTCCTTTCAAAGCAGCACGTAACTGAATATTTACATCTTCAGGTGTTGCACTACCTCCCAAATCGGCAATTCCGTTAATAATAAAGCAGCCACCTGGAAAGTTCGGATTAGTCAACAGTTTTGAAATCGCGAGTAAAAAGTTTTGTACCGCTTTATAGGCATCAGGCTCACTGGTTAACGCAACGCCACAATCCTCAACCAATAAATTCAGATAACGAGCTAAAGATTTTAAATACAATGTTTTCTTGCTACCAAAAGCCGCATATAGACTTGGCTTACTTAAACACATAGCTGCTGTTAGCTCTTGCATTGAAGCGCTTTGATATCCGTTTTTCCAGAAAATATGAAGCGCACTTTCTAAAGCTATATCAATATCAAAACCACGAGGTCGACCTCTTTCACTTGCCATAAAAACCCCTAAAAAAGAAATTCATTGACAGTTATTGTAGCACATCATATATTCTATACCGATCGGTACACAAATGATCATAACTTGAATTAGTATTCGCTTTTAAGCGCAAAATAAAGGAGAAATACCATGGGTAGACTTACAGGGAAAACAGCATTAATAACAGGTGGTACGACTGGTATTGGTTACGCCACAGCTAAGCTATTCTTAGCTGAAGGCGCAAAAGTGGCAATCACAGGACAGAACGCAGCGCGAATTGCAGATGCTCAAGAGAGTCTAGGTGCAGGAGTAATTGCTATGTGTGCAGATGTTTCATCCATAAAGGATATGACAACAGTAGCCAAGCGATTAGAAGCTGAGTTTGGCAAATTAGATGTCTTGTTTGCCAATGCAGGTATCGCAAAGCCATCGCCTTTTTCAGACGTTGATGATGCAAACATTGATAGTCAAATTAATGTTAACTTCAAAGGTGTCATCTATTCCATTCAAAGCATGTTGCCAATTTTAAATAATCCTTCAAGCGTTGTAATTACTTCAACTACGATAATCGAAAAAGGTGTAGCAGGCATGAGCGTTTATGCTGCAACAAAAGCAGCAGTTAGATCTCTTGCCCGCACTCTTTCTGCAGAATTATTAGATCAAGGAATTAGAGTAAACACATTAAGCCCTGGTCTAATCGAAACACCTATATATGGAAAGCTTGGCATGTCTGAAGAAGCCGTTTCAGCATGGGCAGGTCAATTATTAGCGAGCGTTCCAGCTGCACGTTTTGGTCAAGCCGATGAAGTAGCAAAGGCAGCCCTTTTTATGGCCTCAGATGACTCTGCTTACATGCTTGGTGAAAACATTTTATTGGATGGGGGATTAGCAAATATCTAAATCCAAATAATTAATGCTCAATAATAACTATTTAGATAGCGATATTTTGAGTTATCTAAATAGTTAACCTAATAACAAAAACTTAGTTCGACAAACCCTAATTAGGAAAGAATGAATAGATAAAATTGATCACTTAGTCATATCTAAACATGGAGCTTAAACAGATATGGAATAAAAAATTCTTAGGTCTTTAATCATTTGGATCATATAAACTGGCCTTTAATCATCTTTGATAACTAAAAATAGAGTTAAACGTGCTACCCATCACTCAATTCTTAGCGCAAATTTCTAACAGCCTTGCGCGCAATAATAACCTTGTCCTTCAAGCCGAACCCGGTGCCGGCAAATCAACGGCTTTGCCCTTAAGCCTTATCAATGCTGAGTGGTTAGGCAATAGGAAAATTGTCATGCTGGAACCACGCCGTGTCGCGGCCAAGTCCATCGCACACTATCTTGCAACGCAATTAGGCGAAAAGGTGGGGGAACGAATTGCTTATCACATTAAGAATGAGCGAAAAAGTTCCTCAAACACTATGTTAGAAATCGTGACCGAAGGCATCCTGACCAAGCGGCTCCAAAATGACCCAGAATTAAGAGATACAGCGCTCATCATATTTGATGAATTTCATGAACGTTCCATTCATTCCGACTTAGCCTTGATGTTGGCGCTAGAAGTTCAACAAACAATACGTGACGATCTAAAATTACTGGTGATGTCTGCCACCATCGATACACAGATGATGGCTCAGTATTTAGATAACGCTGAAATTATTGAATGCCAAGGTAGGGCTTATCCCGTCAGTGTTGACTATATGGAGTTTGGCAATGCTCACGAATTTAGATTTCTCAGTACAAAGATAGTGAGAGCGTTGAAGGCCGCACTCTCGTCTAAAGATAAAGAGGATGCTAAAGAAAACGGCGATGTGCTCGTTTTCCTCCCGGGGCAATCGGATATCAAACGGTGCTTATCGGAAGCACAAGCCGCATTTCAGGGAATCGACAATCTCGTCTTTCTTCCGCTATACGGTGGTTTGTCCCTCGACCAACAAGAACTTGCTTTACGGCCAGATGCAAACGGCAAACGTCGCGTAGTGTTTACCACAAATATTGCAGAAACCAGCTTAACGATAGAGGGTGTCACATGTGTTATTGATAGTGGCTTAGAAAAAGTATCGGTATATGACCCTTCAAGCGGTATGAGCCGATTGGAAACCAGCTATATCTCCAAAGCATCAGCCGAACAACGTAAAGGCCGAGCGGGCCGGCTACAAGCAGGCAGATGCATTCGTTTATGGTCTGAATCCAAACATCGCGCGTTAAAGGAGTTTCAAAGCGAAGAAGTTTTACAAGCAGACCTTGCTAGCCTGATACTCGATCTTTCTGCTTGGGGCTTAACTGACTACCACTCGATCAATTGGCTCACACCACCGCCGCTTGCTCACTTTAATTCGGCACAACAGTTACTGATGACCTTAAACTTAGTTGATCTCGAAGCCAAAATCACCCCGCTAGGTACTGAGGTCTCGCGATTAGGACTAGCGCCCAGATTAGCCGCTATGCTCCTTCAAACCGACTCAACATTAGAAAAAGCGATTGCCTGCGAACTCGCCGCCTTACTGTCAGAGAATGATATTTTTCACCAGCATAGAAGTGTCGACATCATGGAACGCTTGCTTGCGCTACAAGATTATAAAACTCAGAAAAACTCAGCACTTCAGTCTTGGCCATTAAAATCCGCGATAACAGAACATGTCCTGAGTGCCTCAAGGTCATTAAAAAAGAGCATCAACTGTGCGACAAATAACACCCGTTATTCACTTAGCGAACTTCAAAGCCATGTCGGAAAACTGTTATTACTGGCGTATCCTGATCGGCTGGCAAAATGTCGATCTACAAATTCTGCTCGCTACCAGCTAGCCAACGGCAAAGGCGTTCAGTTATTTGAGGATGATCCACTGTTCGGCTCGGAATGGCTCGTGATTAGCGACTGTAATGCACTGAAAAAAGAAGGCCATATTTTTAGCGCAGCGAGTATTTCGCTTGAAGATATACATGAGGGTGTCGGCCACCAGATAATAGAGAAAGATGAATACAAGTTGGATGACAAACAACAAGCCATTATTGGTCGCAGAACATCTTACTTTCAATCCATCGCCTTAAACTCTCAACCCTTATCCCATATTCCTGCTGAAGAATTTCAAAAATGCTTATCGAGCCTTTTAAGCGCCGAAGGCCTTGCCATTCTCAACTGGTCTGAAAAATGCGATACATGGTTTAACAGAGCCGCTTGGTTAAGCCGCGTGTCGGAAAAATTCCCCACGATCACTAAAGAATCACTCGTTCAACATTCCGGCACATGGTTATTGCCCTATCTTTCTAAAATAAATAGTTTGGCGCAACTGAAAAAAGTGAATGTGTTTGAGCTTCTTCAAGCATCGTTAAGCTGGGATGAGCAACAATATTTGGAACAACACGCTCCCTCATTTTATGTCACACCGAGCGATAGAAAAGTCCCCATTCGCTACGACCTCAACCAAGGGCCAACTGTTTCTGTCAGGCTACAAGAAATGTTTGGTGAGATTGAGTCGCCCAAAGTTGGCGAAAATACGGTTCCTTTAAGATTTGAATTACTCTCACCCGCTCAACGCCCCATTCAAACCACCAGTGATCTCGCCAATTTTTGGAAGAGTTCTTATTTTGAGGTTGCCAAAGAAATGCGTGGACGATATCCAAGACACCGCTGGCCAGAGAACCCGCTAGAAGAAAAACCCGGACACTCGGTTAAACAGCGTCGCAAAATTTAGAAGTGCTCTCAGGCATCTCTATCCTTAGCAGTAGCTTATAGTCAGCAATTGGACTAAGCTAATAAATAAAAAAACTAGATGGGAGCTGATAATGAGAGATATAAACGATCTCAATTTGCTTAAGTTTCTTGAATCTGCGCACATAGGGATTGTGATTCATAGATGGGACACATCCATCGTATACGCCAACCCGACAGCTTTAGAACTTCTCCGTCTTAGTTATAAACAAATTATTGGTAAAGACGCCAAAGACCCGCAATGGAATATTATTGATGAAGACCATCAACGCTTAAAGGTCGATGAATACCCAGTCAACAAAGCAAAAAATAACCCTGAGCCCTTAAGAAACGAAGTGGTTGGTTTGGTCGACAGCTCATCGCCAACCATCACTTGGCTGATGGTCAATGCGTATACTGAATATGAGTCAGAGAATGATGAAGGCTTTATCGTCGTCACATTTAATGATATTTCAGATGAGAAAAAACAGTTTTCATTTGCAAAACTCATGGAAAATACACAAGACATTGTTATTGTCACAGAAGCAGAAAATATTGACGCCCCTCTAGGCCCGAGAATAATCTACGTTAATACCGCATTTGAAAAAACGACCGGGTACTCCGTCGATGAAGTCATAGGTGAAACGCCAAGGATATTACAAGGCAGTATGACTGACAAAAGCGCGCTTCATCGAATTCGCCAAGCCATGCTCAATAAAAAGTCCATTACAGAAACAGTATTGAACTATACCAAGTTAGGGGTGCCTTATTGGCTCGAAATGAATATATTTCCATTGTTAAATAACTATGGCGACGTCACCCATTTTGCTGCTATTGAGCGAGATGTCACTAAACAACGCTTCTATCAAGACCAACTAGAAAAACGAAATCAAGACCTAAAAGATGTCAAAGAAAACCTGGAATCACTGGTCGAAGAACGTACCAAAAAATTACGCGTACTAAACGATAAGCTTGGTCGCATGGCCTTCTACGATCAGTTAACTGAAATACCCAACCGTCGCTATTTTATGGAACAAGCTGAACGTTTATTTAGCTACTATTGAAGACAGGATTGCTTCATTGCGACGGGCTTAGCAGATATCGATAACTTCAAGTGTATTAATGATCAGTATGGCCATAAAGCTGGAGACATGGTGCTGCATACGCTAGCAAACAGCCTGCAAAGCCTGTTCAGACAAGAAGATGCTTTTTGTCGCTATGGTGGTGAGGAGTTTGCCTTTGTCATCCTCGCCAATGAACCCGAACATATCAAAACACTCTGCACAAGGTTAATAACGCAAGTAAGGAATTTAAACTGCCCGATTAATGAACATGATGATATTTCGGTTACGATTTCTTTAGGGGTATGTCTCTCCAAGCCAGCACATAAAGAACAAGCTTTACTTGGCATAACCTTAGATATGGCTGATTCCACGCTCTATGATGTAAAAACAAACCCAAAAGATGATGTTGCTTATACCGAGTTTATTTCGAGACCCAGCGATTAACCTAAGATTGGTATATTAGAAATAGTGTGAATAGTTTAAAGAAATCACCAAGGAAATATGGCATGTTATGCTCCAACACAAACAAAACCATCTGCCTAACATCCTTGATAAATTCCTGACTGAAGCAGAATGTTAAACTACGCCACTCCTTGCTTGATTAAAAGTACCCAACACATGTCTACCAAGTTACCCCCCTCAAAACGAATTGCCTATCAGGGAATCGAAGGCGCCTACTCTCACCTTGCGTGCACCAAAGTTTTTCCCGATTCGACGAATATCGCCTGTGAAAACTTTCAAACTGCAATTAAATGGGTAGAGCAAGGAAAAGCTGATGCTACCATGATTCCTCTCGAAAACTCGACGGCTGGACGAGTTGAAGAAATATATCGCTTACTACCTAAAACCCATCTACATATTGTGGGTGAACATTTTGAGCCGGTGAACCACTGCTTACTCGCGCTGCCAGGCATTCAACTTCAACAAATCAAAACCGTTTCCTCTCACCCCCAAGCCTTAGCACAATGCTTTCATCGCCTAGATGACTTAAACATTACACCGTTAGTGGCAATGGATACGGCCTTATCCGCCAAAGACTTAGCGAGTAAAAAAGACGCCATTTCAATATACGGAAGCCACGGCGCTATTGCATCGACCCTAGCAGCCGAATTATATGGCTTAGATGTGCTCGCGGAAAATTTCCAGGACGTGCTAGGCAACACCACCCGTTTTGTTATTCTAGCCCGAGACGCCTTAACTGCAGACTATGAGCCTGAGCTGCATTACCTAACCAGTATATTATTTTCAGTGCGAAACATTCCTGCCGCCCTTTATAAAGCATTAGGAGGTTTTGCAACGAATGGTATTAACATGATCAAGCTTGAGAGCTATATGGATGGCGGAACCATGGAAGCGAGTCATTTTCATATTGATATAGCCGGCCATTTTCAACAACAAGCTGTTCAAAATGCATTGGCAGAGCTAGATTTTTTCGGCAAAGATATTCGAATTTTAGGCTCTTATCCTGCTCATAAATATCGGCGTAAGCATGACTTTGTTTGAGCGCCTTGCTGTTAATAAGACATGTTCAGTAATGGGCACGACGTCATAACATACCTCGATTCGACGACTCCTGAACTTATATTGTTAGACGTCATGCTTCCTGGAATGGATGGCTACGACGTTTGTCGTGCTATCAGATTACGGTCTGACGTCCCTATCATTATGGTTACGGCTCGAATTAGTGAAGAAGACAGATTAAAAGGCTTTGAAATTGGTGCGGATGATTATGTCTGTAAGCCATTTAGCCCAAGAGAAGTCGTCGCTCGAATCAAAAGTATTTTACGACGACACTCAGAAAAAATGTCATCGACAATAGAAGATAAAACCAGAAAAGCCCCCCGCTCAGATCTAGGCATTGTGCTTAATGAAAACAGTTTATCTGCCTCGTACATGGGAATGCCATTATCAGTAAATCTCATATTATATTGCACAGTATTCGTCGTTCTAAATGAATAAACATAGACGTAAAAAGAACGATTCCATCTAAGCCATTGAGTGCTTTCTAAGCTATAGTTAATACTGGCTCCGTTAATAAGAAGAACTCAGTATGGCCAAAGCTATTTTAATAAAATACTTAACGTTAAAAGTCATCGGCATTTGTCTTTTGCTTTTTAGCCTTGAGTCTTTTGGAAACTGCATTGGCGTGATTACTGCCGGCGGTGGTGTTGATTTCTGGCAGCATGTAGAAAAAGGCGCAGTTCATGCTGGTAAAGAAAGTCGTTATAAAGTAATCGTTCGCGGCCCTAAAAATGAGACCGACATCGAAAGCCAAAAGCTAATCATAGAGCAAATGGTATCGTTAGGCTGTATCGGTTTGGTGGTAGCGCCAAATTCAATTGACAGAGTTAAGCAAATTCACCAATTAGAAAAAAGTGGTATTAAAGCCGTTTTTATTGACCGCAACTATGACAACAATCAAATTCATACCATCAAAACTAATAATATTGCAGCCGGCGCTTTAGCGGCTAAAGAACTCATTCCACATTTACCTGCTAACGCTAAAATAGCGGTATTTAGATTAGATAAGCACATTCAATCAACCAGCCAAAGAGAAACGGGATTTATTAACGAAATTCGCACAGCTGGATTAGATATCATCGTCGATGAATATATTGGCACAGACCTCTCTCAAGCGTCACTGAAGGCTTATACTATTTTGAAACAAAACCCGAATATTGACGGCGTATTTACACCTAATGAATCTTCGACTCTTGTCGTGCTAAATATGCGCAGAAAACTACTTTCTGCAAAAGGCATTATCCATGTTGGTTTTGATACACACCCATGGTTTTGATACACACCCATGGTTTCAGACCAGCCTTTCGAACCAAGAATTACTTGGCGTGGTCATACAAAAACCTTTCCAAATGGGCTATCTCGGCGTTAAAAGTGTACTGAACTTATTAGAAGGCAAAGACATTCCCCTCAATATCGACACACCAGTATCATTCATTAATAAAGATAACTTGAAGCTCTTTGATTCTGAGTAAGAGAAGTTGAGTCGACTTATCATTGTTGATACTAAGCTAAGACATACGATGAAGAATATTACCGGCAAGCTGAATCAGTCTGTCACCCATATTCCTTCTACAATTAAAGAAGCACAAACCCCAGCATTTCAACTATGGCTAATCATCACTCCAGTTGGCTTAAGCTTATTGGCTATCGCTTTGTTTGTCGTCTCTGCTTATTGCATGAAACAAGTAGGCAAACTTGGGACAACCAGCAAAGAGATTGCCGATAATTACCGGATCATGCCTGCTGAACAATATCGAAAAGAATACCTAAAAGAGCTAGATAGCAGAACAGTAGACAAAGACTCAGTAGAATAAGCAATAAAGTACTCAATTATTTCTTAGTTTCTTTCATCTCTATATTAGATCTAATAAGAAATAGAAGGGGCTTTATGAAGATACTCGGAACTGTCCAATTGCGTCAGCATGAAGCCTGCAACATCGGCTCGCGAAATTTTTAGGCGGGCGCTTTTTGGCAGTTTACTGCCATGCAAATATCGCCCTGTAAAAGGGCCATCGGTTAATATGGCGGGGCGGATAATTGTCCAATCTAAGCCACTTTTTTCTAGGGCGCTTTCTTGTAAGTTATGGTCGATATACAAGTGTTTCATGACTAATGGCATTATCAAGTAGCGGTAATGCCAGGGCATATCATGCAGGCTCTCGCCCGCACCAAAGGCTGATAAACAAATCAAACGCTTAACCTTAGTACTATTCACAGCCTTAACGATGATCGATGTCGCCTTGGCACGCAGTTGGCTTTTATCTCTAATATCCGCTTTGCCGAGCGCGCAAAAAACTGCATCTTGACCAGCAAGCGCGTCAGTCACACTACCAATATCAAGCGCATCCCCCTGAACGACTCTTAAATTCGGATGCAATTTCGTTATTTTTGAAGGTGTCCGGCAAAATGCTGTGACATTATGCCCCGCTTCAAGCCCTTGATAGATTAATTTGATACCAGTGCCGCCAGTTGCACCAAAGATAATAATATTCATACCAGCTCCTGATAGTTATTCATTTCGGTCACCCTGAGCGGCTAAATTTTCTAAACACATTTCCGCAGTAAAGGCAGACGCTTCTTTCTGTATTTTTACTTGTAAAACGCCAGCATTTTCTTTGAAGCGCGTATCTTCAAGCACTTGGCATATCGCTCTTCTTATTGTTCTGACACCAGCCTTTTGACTCAACCTCAAGCCCGCTCCGTGATATGCAACTAAGGTGGCATTAT
Organism: Oleiphilus sp.; assembly: GCA_048058835.1. Classification (GTDB taxonomy): domain Bacteria; phylum Pseudomonadota; class Gammaproteobacteria; order Pseudomonadales; family Oleiphilaceae; genus PZPK01. Next base: position 9,653 of record JBLLNS010000005.1, on the reverse strand, counting down.
CTAGCTGATCTCTTCCCATCGGCAAACAAACCAAGGGCAAACCATGCGCTAACGCCCTCATCACCGTGCCGTGCCCTGCATGGGTAATCACCGCACTTGCCATCGGAAAAACCTGACTGTGCGGAACCCCTTCCAAAGCGATCACATTATCCGGCAAGATAAAGGCGTCTTTAGTTATCGCCGGCCCAAGAGTAACCAAACAACGAACATCCAGACTGCTCACCGATTGGATAATATTTTCTAAGGCATTCTGCTGATTTTGGAAAGTGGTGGATAAACTAACAACAAGCAAGGGGCGTTTATCTGCTTCTGGCCATAAAGCTATCGGTGAGTCTGGCCAACTAGGATCATCCAAGACTGGCCCAACATAACGTACATTTTCTGGCGCTGGGTCGATCGGCGCATCAAACGCTTTCGATGTTTGAATGAGTCTTAAATCGGCTTGATGAAAAATATCTGTAAATGCCTCAAGCGCAGATAGGCTTAACGCTTCTCGGGCCCGATTCAATGCCGGTAAATACTGGTTGATCACCTTATTAAATACGCGAGTTAAGATAGCATCTCGAATACGCCCGAGCGGCGTATTACTAGGCAATAAGCCTAAGCCACCCGGCGGTCGCCCCGGCCCTGGCAGATATTCTGGCATATGAAACAGTGCCACCCGCTTGATACCCAAAGCTTCGGCTGCCATTAAAGCACCGAGCATCATAAAATCAGCCACCAGGACATCGCAATGCTGCTCAACAAGCAAAGATTGCGTTTCCTTTGCCACATCGAAGGCAGGACGCACAAGAATATTATCAACAGAGGGAATCGTTAATGGCTTAGCATTCCAGTCTTGGATTAAATCAATTGAGGCGTCTGTGCGGGTAAAATGCTGATCAAACGCAACATAGTCAGCACCAATTTTCAGGACAGCTTCTTTCAGACAAGGCTCGGTTAAAATACGCACGCGATGGCCTCGTTTAATTAATCGCGCAGCCAAGCCCAATACGGGAGGAACATTACCACCCCCATTCCAGGTAACGAATAAAAAGGATAATGATGCATTCATTTTAATTTAAACCACTCGCGATTAATCCATTAACCAAACGCATAAAGGTACGTCGCGTATCACTAAAACTATGCCCTAAATCGCGACGCAGAAGTTTCCATAAATACAATTCTGTGGCCGCAATAAATCCAATAAGTTCTTGCTCATAAGTAGCATCAGCTGGCTCTGGCAAAAACGGTGAAAACATGCGTTCACACCACGCTCTATGCTGCTCTCTTCCGGACACCAAAACTCTTTTAGCAACATCGAGTTGATCTTCCGCCGCGAGAGTTCTGACCATGGCGTCACCATGAATTTCGTAATCAGTAAGCAAGCAATGAATGATATCTTCGACATCCCCCACCGTGGCTTGGTCACGGTTATTTTCCATATCCGAAGAGCTGCGCTTCACACAGGTTTCAAAAAGCCCTTCTTTGGACCCATAACGACGAATAATCGTTCGAGTTGAAACGCCAGCGCGCTCAGCAATTTCTTCAAGGGTAATATCGCCTAACGGGCGCTCTCGCCACAAAGCCACCGTGACAGCAAAAATGCCACGCTCGGTTTGAGCTGCAGTTTCTGCCCGCTTAGACATTTGATAAGGTCGTTTTTCTTCAGTTTTTTTCATGGCACATATAATGACATGAATATTTTAGATGGCAAGCCCCTTTTTTGCTAACGATGTTGAATGTGGGATAAGCGTCAAAAAATACCGAAAGAATCTTATATTCAGAGTTCATCAAGTCCTCTTGCAAGATAAAGATTGACTATCTCTTTATTTCAAATCATCTCGATTCATACCGAATCTGTGACAAACCTCATATTTTGAGTCACATATAGTGACACCAATATTGACTCCAATCATTTTCATGTCACTATAGGTGACATCATTTAAAGAGACCATTCAAGGAAACGGGTATGACCAGCTCAACACACAGCCAACGCTTCAGACTAAAAAAGGCTAAGCAACTAAGCTTTAGTTGTTTTATTGCCATACTTTTTCCCAGCTTATTGCAGGCTGAATTACATCTATTAGATGAAGCAGCCCTAGCAAGCGTGGTTGGCCAGTCCGGTTTAACCATTGATGTCGAAACACAGGTTTCCATAGGGGAAATTGAATATGTCGACGCCGGCTCGCTGTTCTGGAAAGACTATTCCTTAACAGGCATTGGCGGTGGCATCGTCGATAATGTAAGAGCCAAAATTGATATCACTGATGGCGTTGAAATATTGGACACTGGCTTTTCGGATATAGCCCGTTTAGCGGATATGGGCTATCTGAACGCAAGCGAAACCGATGTGGCATGGGCCATTGCCGAATATCGCGTCGGCCTCAATCAATACGGAAAGCAGCTGGATGATGGCGACCTGCTTATTCACATTACGTCTCAAGATTTTGGCATCGACTTTACTCAAGCCCCTAATTCTACTGACCATAACAGCAATCTATCGGCTTTAAAAAACGCGGTTGATTTACATTTTCAGCATGGTGAGTTTGGTATTCGTAGTTCAGACAAATCTGTTGAAACAGTACTAACCCAGCACTTTTCCGTTGAAGCGTATCTCGGCTATTTGGATATTTTGCTTACCAATAATGGCAACGGCTTTCATGACACCAATACATCTGGCAAAGCAGGCGAACCGCAAAATATTTTACTCGGCGACTCTTATGTCGAACTGGATTTAAAATTCCGAGTCGAGGACTTGGATATAGATAGCACCAATAATGTATCGAACCCGATCGTGCCTCAAAACGTTCAAAATCCATATTTAACTATTCGGGATATGCGAATTCATAACGAACGTGGCGCAGATACGCTGGGCAGCTTTGGCTTTGCCAGCGTCCAAAGCAAAATTGGTGCTGCCTCAGGCATTCTTAATGAAATAGGCCAGCTATCCGGTACCGAAACGCATGTAGACGGCCAAGCTATTTACGACATCAATGTGAAATGGGATTGGGACTTACCGCATATTTCTTATGGTGATACCAACACCAGCATCGGAAAAGTCTATCTAACCGACTTCCATATTAGTGACACCTCCTTGGTGATTTCAGCACATTAAATCAACTAACAGCATTAGAAGCTAAGCAAAGGACAGCTAAGACAAACGCATTACTTTAGCAACACATTTTACTTTAGGCCCCCAATCTTAAATTGAAGTGTGCTGCTCTTTTTATGACATAAACTTCCGGGCATTAAGATGAATACATCAAATTTGCAAGCCACACCAAGCAGACAGTGTTCAAACCTACTTTGCGTGTTTAACAAACAGTCTGAAAATATAAACACCTCTGCCAAGGTGGTGTTTAACAATGAAAGCGTGTCTTTCATGCAACTAGATGAAAGGTCGAATCCCTTAGCCTCGTTTTTACTCACCCAGGAGATAAAAGCTGAGGCACTCGTCTGTGTTTTAATGAACCGTTCAATCGATGCCATTCTCGCCAAACTAGGCATATTGAAAGCCGGCGCGGCCTATCTTCCTATGGCTCCTGAAGATTTCCCGCTCGATAGAATCTGCGCTATTTTTGAAGACGCTCAAGTCGAAACCATTGTCACCAGCAAACGCTACCAACCGCTGGTCAGCATCATACAATTAAAACTTAAGCGTTCACTAAGCTGTTATTTTATTGATGAACCCACACAAACCGCTGTCTCAAACAAAGAAATTGCTGCGCATTACTCACAAATCCCGCCAGAACGATTAGCCTATGTGATGTACACCTCGGGATCTACCGGCAAACCCAAAGGCGTGATGATTAGCCATCAAAACATCATTCGCTCCGTGCAGGGCACAAATTACCTAGAGACAGGCCAGAGCGACGACAATAAACAGAGCAATCATGATGGCATATTGCACGCGGCGCCCATCTCCTTCGATGCTGCTACCTTTGAGATTTGGGGCGCATTGCTCAATGGGAAAAGCCTATACATTGCGCCGGAATCGATGGTGCACAATATAGAAGCCTTTAGCACGTTTATGGCTAGCTACCCTATCTCAACAGCCTGGCTGACTTCAGCTCTATTTAATCTTATTGTCGATATTAAGCCGGAATTTTTTAGCCAACTGTCACTACTGTTGATTGGTGGTGAGGCTTTATCGCCCCGGCATGTGAATCAAATCAGGTCGCGCTTTCCTCATCTCAGAATGCGTAATAATTATGGCCCGACTGAAAACACGATCTTCTCTACCAGCTTTCTTATCGACAAGGACTATCAAGACAATATTCCGATTGGTCAGGCGATCTCGCATAAACGCGCCTATATTCTTGACCAAAACCAGGAAACTGTAGCAGCCGAAACTGCTGGGGAGCTATTTGTTGCCGGTGAAGGACTTTCCCGTGGCTATCTCAATCTCGATACTGAAACACAAGCCAAGTTTATTCCTGACCCTTTCTTTCCTGGTGAACTGATGTATGCCACCGGTGATAGGTGCCAATACAACATAGAAGGCAATATAGAATTTCTAGGGCGCATGGATAATCAAGTGAAAATATCGGGACATCGCATTGAGCTGAGTGAAATAGAAACAGTGCTGCAAAGCTGCCCGCAAGTGAAACAGGCGATTGTTTTGGTTAAGCACATTAGCCATAACCTTAAAGGTTTAGCCGCCTATATCCATTTTGCAGATGAAGACCTGGAAGCGGTTAAACGGCAGATTTCTAGCAAGCTGCCACATTATATGGTTCCGACTTACTTTGAGGCTATCGAGACTTTTCCGCTCACAGTGAATGGAAAAATAGACAGGAAAGTACTATCTATCTGGGACACGCAAAAAAGCGCGATTTTCGGGAATAACCAACAGAACTTCAGACACACGCTTATTAAGTGCTGCCAGGACATTTTAGCCTTGGATTTGATTGAACTGGATCAAAGTTTTTTTGATCTTGGGGGAGATTCCTTATTAGGCACACGACTAATAGTCGAGCTTGAACAGCAGCTTAATATCAGCCTTCCCTTACAAGTACTTTATGAAAAACCGATTCTGTCGGACTTAGCCTCTCACATAGAAGGCTTGCTGACAGGAGGAAAAGTCTCACCCGGAAATGAAACCTACTTCTCTCTTAGAAAAGAAGCTCAGCTCGACGACGACATTCAACTAGCGGGGCGCAGCATTCACCTTATTCCCAAAATTGACGAGGCACGGGCATCTATTTTCCTCACCGGTGCAACAGGTTTTTTTGGCGCCTTTATACTGAATGAGTTACTGAAAACGACTAACGCTCAGATTCATTGTTTGGTTCGTGCCGATAACCAGGCCCATGGTGCGCAGCGACTTAGCGATATTTTAAAGAAATATAGAATTGAGGTATCTGAACATGACTTAGCCCGAATCATCCCTATTCCAGGCGACCTGACTCAGCCAAACTTCGGCTTAACACTTGACGAATTTACCGATCTGGCCAACTCAGTCGATATTATCTTTCATAATGGTGCATCGGTGAATTATGTCGACACTTACCAAACCTTGAAAGGCCCGAATGTGTTTGGCAGCCAGCAAGTGCTCAAACTGGCTTGCTACCGTCGCGTTATTCCGGTGCATTATATTTCTAGCGTATCCGTCTTTGAAACAGTCGGCTTTTTTACTGGTCGAGAAGTAATTTTTGAAAATGAAAGCGTCGACTTAAGTGAACACCGGGTTCAACTCGGCTACAGCCAGAGTAAATGGGTCGCTGAAAAACTGATGGAAAATGCCCGACACAAAGGGCTGCCCATCAACATTTACCGAAGTGGTTATATTATGGGCCACTCACAAACCGGCGTGTCCAATACCACAGACCATATAGCCCGGTACATTGCTGGCTGTATTGAAATGCGCTGTGCGCCTATTCTGCAAGAATGCGCCTCGCTAGCACCGGTTGATCAGTTGAGCCGTGCTTTTTGTCATGTTGCACTTAATGTCCAGACTCAAGGAACAACCTACCATCTGTGCAACCCTAATTTCGTTACGGTCAATGACATTTACCGGAAAATTCAGAACTTTGGCTTCCCATTAGAACTCATGCCTTATTCCCTATGGAAAGAGCGCTTAAAAATGGCGCCATCGTCTAACCCGCTTTATCCCTTACTCAGCTTGCACATCCACGCAGCACCGAATCATTCTCTAAGCTTGCCGGAACTTTACGAACGTAATACGCGCTTCGACTGTTCCAATCTAATCGCCGCTCTCGAAGGATCAGGTATTGATATTGGTTTGAATGATCCTGCACTTTTTGAACGTTGGCTGGAACATTACTTGGAAGCCGGCTTAATCAGTCAGCAAGCATTCAAATTAGCCAAACAATACTCTCTCAGCGCTTAAGTTAACGAAAACTACTTGTAAGAAGGATGAGCTCATGAACCCTCTAGCAAACACCACATCAGAACCAGAAAGTTCAGTCATTTTAGATTCGGGCATGACCGAGACAATAGAGCATACACTAAGCTCGAGCGAACAATTCGCGCACCATAAAAACATAAATAATTACTACGATTCACCTGCCGTCGCATTTTTCGAACAACTGGCGCAACAGCAAATTCATTTGGGTTATTGGGATGATAAATACCCGAATGTCTCTTTTGCGAACGCCGCTAAACGATTATCCACGGTGATCATCAGTCAACTCGATGTAACTCAGGATTCACACTTATTAGATATCGGCTGCGGTTGTGGTATGCCAGCGATAGATATTATTCAAGAGAGAGGCTGCTGGGTAGAAGGAATTACCATCAATCCCCAGCAACAACAGAAAGCCAATGCCTTAGCTTTGAAAACAGGGCTTTCACAAAAAGCCAGGTTTCGAGTCGGTGATGCGGCGAAACTCCCATACCAGGACCAACAATTTGATTGCACATTATTACTGGAATCCATTCACCATATTGGCCATCAAGAGGCTTTGGATGAAGCTTGGCGCGTTCTAAAACCCGGAGGCCAAATTCTGATAGCAGACGGCGTTGCACTGAAAGAAAAAGTCAGCCCTGAAAATAAGCAGTGCTTATCAAATACTTTTGTCGCCAAAACCTTAGCCACAAAGGCTGAATGTCTCGAAATACTCGAAACAACAGGATTCACAGGCATCGAAACACTTGATCTAACAAGAGCCATTCAACCCACCTGGAGAAAACTAGCTAAAGCAACGGAAGCAAATAAAACTCGAATCATCCAAGATAATAACCCTGACTTTTTTAACGAGATGCTTGAATTTTGGAAAGGAATGGACTCGGTCTGGTCGAATAATGCGCGGTATCTGATATTTAAAGCCTATAAAAAATGACAGCATCACAGAAACCGCCTTTTTTGCATAGAGAGGGGCAATTAATAATCTATCTATTCACCCATATATTTATCTAGAATTAGTTGATATTCGCCACTGGTTTTACATTCTGCCAAGCCTTGATTAAAGGCTGCCAGAAAAGGCTGCATATTGCTTTTTTAGAGAAGCCCAAATAGTTTGGATCTCTTTTAAGCGGCGTGGGCAAAATGTCTTAAATCCGTGACAATATCACTGATCCGTTTTTGTTGTGACATAACATAGCCACATCAATTGCGTCACCGATATCTTCATCAGTATTGATCGATTGCGGCAGTGTCAGAATATTTTACAATCAGCAAAAACTCTTTTCAAAAAAAAACCCGTAACACATTGTTGTATATGTTTTTATTATTTAAAGGTATGCGCCTTGCTAATATTACAGGCACTTAATAAATCTTCCACCAAAGGAACAACAAAATGAAAAAGATTCTTCTAGGAATTGCCGCTTCATTCCTTGCATTCAATGCTAACGCAGCGCTTATCAATATCTATGAGACAAACACTAACCTAGGCAGCATTGCACAAGCAGAAGCGGTCATCGCTGGCTCTAGCGGTGCCGACACTTCATTCGATAGCAGCACCATCTTTTTTAGTGATGCCGGTTATACATGGAACAGCACTGCTGCTTCAACATTCCCTGGCGGCCATACAACAACATTTGTACTTCAAGCCTCAGGCATGGTAGATACGTCTTTTTACTCTGCACTTTGGTTTGGCCACGATGACGGCATCGATGTTGATGTAGATGGCTCAGACTTGTATACCTTTAATGCAAACACAGCTTTTCGTAACAGCGGTGAAAAAAACTTAGGCGCAAGCGCTGGCCTTCAATCCTTTAACCTTCTTTTCTGGGAAAACCACGGTGCAGCTACTGTTGCCGTTTGGGGTAAGAACAGAAGCACTAATAGCTGGGAAATTGCTAATATTTCAACTGCTGCTAGCGTGTCAGAGCCAGCAACCCTTGCTTTATTCGGATTAGGTTTAATTGGCCTGTCATTGACGCGTCGCCGCGCAAAGTAATACTGAATTTACTATATCTATCAAACCGCGATACATATCGCGGTTTTTTTTGCCTTTCTAACACAAACACATCACCTAGTTAGTTCAAAAACACCTTACCTATCGCTTGTTTTAGATCAAATTTGACTTAAACAGTAGATAAGCTCTTTTTTTCTGATAAATGATTGAACACTTGCCCCGTATGAATGACAATTCCCAGCAATTGAATTATTACAGAAGTGATAGCTAGGCTAAACTGAGTGAGCATTCACAACTTATGGTCGTTTTCAGTCGCCATGATCACTTCAGAATGACAAAAACGAATCACGCTAAATAAGGATTGTAGGTATGAGTAAGAAGTTTTGGGGCCTTGCCGGCTTATCTATTGCAGGAGCCGCTGCGGTTTTTCATTTTGCAACACTTCCCCCTTCTCCACCCTCTATTCCTCCCGTTCCAGATACATTTGCCACTCCCGAAATTCCTGAGCTCACTTTTTACGACTTACCGACAGGCCAAGTTGAAGTCTCTGACGAACCCTATCGTGCAACGTTCCGAAGCGTCGGCATTCCTCACTTACTCGAACGTGACTTAGGTACAGGCGTCTATAAAGGCACGCCCTATTGGTTGGAGCGTAAAGAATGGTTCGAAGAAAATTACTACAATACCTTAGCCGCGCGTAAAGTCTGGCCCGAAGGCAAATCGATGGATACCCACGAACGTGGCGACCCAGTCACCTGGGAAATCGAACCCATCCCACAATACACCCCACCACCTTGTGATCAGCCGCAGCCCACTGGCTACGATGCAGAAGGCTGTCGCTATGTGATGGCTTTATTTAAGGATGTCGAAGCTGTTGATCCTGAAAAAGCACAAGCGATGCGTGAACAAGCTCGCCGTGGTCGTGATGTTTGGTTTAAAGGTACCTTTGGCAATCAGGATGAAAACCTGATCCACCAAGCGCGAATCACAGGTAAAGAAGGAATGAATTACCCTTGGCTAGACACCCGAACACGCCCTTACCGTTTCACCAAATGGGGGTTAATTAACGATCCTGATTGTGAACAAGGTGATGCATCGACCAATTGGTATGATAAGTGTCAAGACCCTCACTCGTCGGGTGTTTTAGGTTATCGGAAATACTATAACGAAGTCGTCAAAGATGCGTCAGGCAATATTGTTTACAACCCGATGACCGCACCTTACGAAGAAAATGAAATTAAAGAAAACAAGCGCTTCGCCATTGGTCATCCCTGCGTTCAATGTCACGTAGCTTTTGATCCGACTAATCCACCAAAAGATCCGAACGAGCCAGAGTGGCACAATTTGAAT
>JBLLNS010000004.1:0-172617 GCA_048058835.1 Oleiphilus sp. | reverse complement strand
TTTGTTGAATCGCCCATAAAGCGTCATCTTCAGGCAGAACCGGCGGATGCCGATAAAATTCAGTATTCTGTTCAACCGTTAACTGATACCAGGATATATGGGGTGGTTCTAAATCGAGCGCTTGTTTCAAGTCATCCATCGCTAAGCTCAGGTCTTGACCGGGTAAACCATGCATGAGATCAAGGTTAAAGTTATCAAAACCAGCCTGTTTTGCCTGACGAACCGCTGTTATCGCTTCCCCCTGAATGAATACGTCCCAGGTTTTTCAGTTGTGCTGCTTGGAAACTTTGCACACCAATGGAAAGCCGATTAATGCCGGCATCACGATAACCCGAAAACTTGCTGGCTTCAGTTGTGCCGGGATTGGCTTCAAGGGTGATTTCAATGTCGGGAGCAAACGCAATATGCGCTTTGATAAAGGCAATGAGCTGCTGATAAAAACGTGGGCTCATTAAGCTGGGAGTGCCACCGCCAAAAAAAATACTGCTTAGCGGACGCCCCTTGGCAAACACTAAATCGGCGAGAAAGTCTTTTTTTAATTGTTCGAGATAAGCCTGCTCGGGAATCGACTGGATGGTGTGTGAATTGAAGTCACAGTAAGGACATTTTTTTACGCACCACGGAAGATGAACATAAAGGCTTAAAGGAGGCAATACCAAGGACATTTAAGCTAATTCAGCTTTTAACTGGGATAACAACAAAGCTAAGGCCTTACCGCGATGGCTAATGTTGTTTTTCTCTGCTTTGCTCAGCTGTGCTGCGGAGCACTGGGTTTCTGGCGCCCAAAAGACCGGATCATAACCGAAACCACCTTCTCCACTTTGCTGTTCCAGAATGTAGCCTTTCCATTGACCGTGACACACGATTGGCGTGGGATCCTCGGCATGCCGTAAATAAACCAAAACACAATTGAACACTGCTTGGCGCTGTTCACCCACCATGTCCTTCATGTTCTCGAGTAAGTGCTGAACATTGTTCTGATCCGTTGCTGCCTCACCGGCATAACGCGCGGAATAGATGCCAGGCGCACCTTGTAAGGCTGGGACAGAAATTCCCGAGTCATCGGCTATCGCAGGCAGGCCGGTTTTTTCAGCTGCAAAACGCGCTTTGATTAGCGCATTTTCGATAAAGGTAAGCCCAGTTTCTTCAGGCGATTCGAGATGGAATGCTGATTGCGCAAGCACCTCAATATTCTCAGACTTCAGTAGTTCTGTCAGCTCACTAACCTTGCCCTTGTTACCACTTGCCAACACTACCTTCATCTTGTCACCTGTCTGAAAAACGCATTAATCATTATAAAAATTTTGTACGAACCTAAATTGAAGGGGTTTCACACTACCTTCAGGATAAACTGACACATCAAAGGTCAGTATTTCCCCTTCACGGAATTGGAGCTGTGCTAAATAATAGATGGCCGGCCCTTCAACCACTTGCTGGAAAGAGAGGAACTGGTTTTGTTGGATGTCATTAGTCATCTTCGCTTGAAGAACAGCACCGACCGCTTTTCGCGATCCATCCTTATCAATCTTGATCACGCTGAGATTAATTATACCCAGAGCCCGGCTTCGGACCAGGTCATATTGCTTAGCAATGTCGGGGTCCAAAAATGTACTGGTAAAAGCAATGTAGTGAACTTCATATTCACTACCATCGGGTCCGTCAAAGACTTTTTTCTGCTCAGCATGCGCCACTTGGCTCAAGCCGGATACCATAAAAAGTACAAGGTAAAAGCAAACTTTTATCGCTGAGATCATTTTAAGCGTATTCCTTATGGCGAATGAATGTAGGGCTTTTAGGTATTATCGAGCGATCCGGTAAACCGCAAATTCTGCAAATAAGTTCGGCCACATCTTGGCAAAACGGCTCTGCGAAAACTGAGAGTCGACAACCGTTCGATTGAGAATTTTAATGCCTTTTTGCTGGCACAAAATTTCAAAATCTTTAAAGGTACAAAGGTGTATATTCGGTGTGTTATACCAAGTATGTGGCAAGGTTTTAGACATCGGCATTTTGCCATACCACAAAAGATAATGTCGGCAGCGCCAATAACCAAAATTCGGAAACGTAACAATGCCCTGCTGTCCCAGCCGGAGCATTTCTTCTAACATTTCATCGGGTCGGCGGACAGCTTGTAACGCTTGCGTCATAATCACGGTATCGAACTGATGATCAGCAAAGGTTTTTAGGCCTTTAGCATCCAAGTCATGTTCAATGACGTTGACGCCCTTTTCGATACAACGGGTAATTTGGGCTTCGTCTATTTCCAGCCCGTAACCTTGTACTTTTTTCTTATCACGCAGGTGAGCCAGCAAGGTGCCATCACCACAACCTAAGTCTAATACTTGAGACCCCGGCTTGACCCAAGGCTCAATCAATTTCAGATCAGCTCTCACCTTCTATCTCCTTAATGATCCGGTGCATATAGGCTGAAAAAATGGCCATGTAGCGCTCGGTTGGAATGAGAAAGGCATCATGTCCGTAAGGCGCGTCCACTTCTGCGTAACTGACTGACTTGCCTGCTTTGATCATCGACTCTACTAACTGTTCTGAACGTTCGGGTGCAAACCGCCAATCGGTACTGAAGGACACCACAAAGTACTGACAGCTCGCCTTTTCAAACGCCTTTTCCAAGGAACCACCGAATTCCGAGGCGGGGTCAAAGTAGTCAAGAACACGGGTCATTAACAGATAGGTATTGGCATCGAAAGTTTTAGAAAACCGCTCCCCCTGATAGTTCAAGTAACTTTCCACTTCAAACTCAACATCGTAACCAAAATTAAACGCTTCTGTTTTGCGTTCACGGCCAAATTTTTCGCCCATAGCCGCATCGGATAAATAAGTGATGTGACCGATCATTCGAGCTAGCATTAAGCCTTTACTGGGAATCGTGTTAAAGCGGTAGTAGTGACCTTGGTGGAAATCTGGGTCAGAGGTGATCGCTTTTCGGGAAATTTCGTTGAAAGCAATGTTTTGGGCGGTCAGTTTAGGCGTCGATGCGATCACCACTGCATGCTTTAACCTGTCTGGATAATAGAGTGACCATGCCAATGCTTGCATACCACCGAGGCTGCCCCCAACGACTGCAGCCCATGTATCAATGTTCAGCACGTCTGCTAAGCGAACCTGACTTTCCACCCAGTCTTTCACCGTGATAATAGGGAAATCTGGGCCATATAGTTCGTTGGTATCTGGGTTGATGGTATTCGGGCCGGTCGAGCCATTACAGCCTCCCAGGTTATTTAAACAAACGACAAAAAAATGATTGGTATCAATGGGTTTACCTGGACCGATGCAGCTATCCCACCAACCTGGTTTTTTATCCGCCTCAGAGTGAAAACCAGCTGCATGATGGTCACCGCTTAGAGCATGACAAATAAGAACAGCGTTATTGGCGGCTGAATTCAATTCACCATAGGTTTCATAAACCAAGTCATACTGCTTGAGGGTTTTACCACTCACTAAGGCTAAAGGTTGATCAAAGTGTTGTTTCTGTGGTGTGACAACACCTACCGAATGCATGGCTGCATTATCTACGTGCTTTGATGATGCTTTGGAGCTAGATTGATTAGACATTCGTGACCGTAGTTTCTGGGGTTCAAGTGAATGCGGAGTGTAAACGCCCTATAGTTTAATGGCAATATTTGGCCTTGCTATAACCCTTGCTAATCGCTTATGACGCAGGAAAAGCGAGATATTCCTGAAGGCTTTTTGCAAAACTTAATTCTTCCTGCGTTTTGTTGATCACTTGCTCTAATTCAGCTTGTTGCTCTTTTAATTCTCGGCTTGAATTAGCAAGTCGTTTCAACTCTATCAATTGCCGCTCTAGGTTTTTTTTCTGCTCTTGGGCATATTGCATCAACGGCATCAGTGCTCTATCAGGCCAAGTCAGGGTAATCTCGTAAACCTCTTTTTGAATCCCCTCCACTTCTGTCACAAAAGTACTAAAAAAATGCTCAATTAATAGAGACTGTTCAGTCATAAAAGCTTTGGGCTGTCGGCAATATTTTATCAGCTTGGACTTTAACTCACTCAAAGCCTGGCGCTGGGTGGTAATACTAAATACCTTTGGCTGAAGATGCTGCGCCTGAATATCTGCTTTAAATCGTTGATAAATGGCAGCCACCATTTTGTCCGCGAGGCGTGCTTCGACCACCATATTGTCGAGCTCTTTTTCCATCTGCTGAAAAAATTGATTCATCGTATGCATCAGGCCAAGCGTGCTCCAACTATCATGAAGTGCACGTTTAGTTTTTTTCAGTAGCGCTTTGAAACGGAGTGGGCTAATAAGTTGCTGTAAAATTTCGCCCTGCGAATGCAATAAGCGACGGCTCGATTTCAAGGTGATCAGCTTCTTATAGTACTGTTCATGCTCTTCATGAGATTGGCGGGCTAATTCACCAATCATTTGCTTTTGTGATGCAGGCTGTTCTAGCGCTTCAAATCGTTCATGCATCGAGGCTAAACGCTGATTCAATATGGCCATTGAGCCATGCAACATTTGCCGTAAGTCGGTGACAAACTCATCACAGACCAAGGACTCTTTTTGAGCCACTATCCGTTCCGCAATCACCTTTTCCAAAAAAGGCAACTCACTTTTTTCGATCAGTGCCGGCGCTTGCTTTACCTTACCGATCAACGCTTGCTTCGCGGAGATGGCTATGACATCTTCTAAGTTAATGCCGAGTTGCTCAGCCGTACTTTTTCGGACTTCCGCGATGGAATCCGCAACATGTGTTTCGCCTTGCAAGTCATCCCAGAGCACATCTATTTTATTAAGAACAGCAAATCTGCCTGCACGATGATCTGCATCACGGCTGTCGATATAATGCTCCCAAATTGCCATATCACTCGCGGTCACCCCCGTGTCAGCACTTAACAAAAAAATGATTGCTTGCGCTTTAGGCAACATGCTAATCGTCAGTTCAGGCTCAGAGCCTAGTGCGTTAAGCCCAGGTGTATCGAGGAAACGAATACCTTGTTTTAGTAAGGGATTATCTAGACTCAGCAAAGCATGTCGCCACACAGGAACAATCACTTTACCGGGGGTTTGGGCTGAGGTTTCCAACATTCGCTGATCAAAACCTAACTCTGCTGCTTCCGCCAGATCAATTTCCTTCGTAGCGGCTAGCTGTTTTAGCGCATCAGTGATTGCTTCAGGCTTATCAACATCGATATGCACGGCAGTCCACAAGCTTTTATCTGCTTTAAGCTGATGTATCGACTGATGGTTCAAACGACTTTCTATCGGTAGCAAACGCAGAAAGTTTCGTGCTTCTTGAGCGTCGTAATATATTTCTGTGGGGCACATGGTCGTTCTGCCCGCCTGTGAAGGTAAAATGCGCTGACCAAAGCTATCGCATATCAAAGCATTAATTAATTCCGTCTTACCCCGCGAATACTCTCCCACCATGGCAATCGTCAGCTGATCTTCAATCAATAATGTTTTGCCCTGCTCGAGGCGCTGTTCAATATCAAATGAGTTCAGATTATTTTCGATTAACCAGTTTTGATAGAACTCTATATTCGAAATAAGTTGCTGCTTCCATTGGAAGTAGCCTGTGACTTGATTCGAGAGTTCGCTGGCATTCATATCGATACGTCTCTAGGCCAATGACAGCACTTGTGACTGCAAACCTTTAACCACTACTTCCAGCACTTGAATGACCAGGAAGGCCAAAATGGGGGATAAATCCAAGCCCCCCATGGGAGGCAGTATTTTTCTAAACGGCTGCATCAGAGGCTCAACAATTTGATTGATTAATACCAGTGCAGGATGGCCGCTCCCCGGCGCTATCCAACTGGCGACGATCATGATAATTAAAGACCAGAAATATATTTTCAATATGAGCCCAAGTACCAGCACAGATGAAAAAGCAATCAAGAAAAGCGGATTGCTAAGGCCACTGCCTAGAACAAGCATTTTCAGAACCACCACCAGCGTTTGAAAGAGGATGGCCAATACAATGGATGCGGTATCAATGCCTCCGATACTCGGCACAATGCGCCTAAGCGGGACTAATAATGGGTTAGTCGCCTTCACAACAAATTGTGAAATGGGGTTATAAAAGTCGGCCCGTGAAATTTGCAGAATAAAACGTAATAAAATAATCATTAGATACAGTGAAGACACGGTATCGATAACTAATGAAAATATTTCAGTAAACATACTTATCATCCATCATGATGTAGAAATTAATTCGAAAGTCGACGAAGAAAATAAACGTCACGGGTAAAAATAATTACACTCGGACTAAACTGAGTCGAATAATGGGATGATAAGTCTTTTATGTGAAATTACCAGTGCTGAAAAGGTATCTAATCAAAGACAGACTAAGCATCAATATGCTTTGCGAGATATTCTACAACTTTTTCTTCAGTAATCGGTTTGGGAATAAAGCTTAACCCTTGAGCTTTTGCCTTATCCTTAACTCTTTCTTGGAAGTTGGCGGTTAATAAGGCTATTTTGGCATCGGGACAAAGGTCCTGCAATTCAGGAGAAATAGTCAAACCATCTCTTCCTGGCATGTTCATATCTAAGGTAATAAAATCAAATTGTGTGTATTGGCAAAGTTTCAGCGCTGACTCACCGTCTTCTGCTTCTGCAATTTCCCAGTCCGGAAAATTTGCTTTGATAATCGCTTTCAACATCAATCTGGAAATCCGACTATCATCCACTAATAATATTTTTTTATCATTTTCCATCGCGCTTCCTTAGCTATACCGCACGGTACCTGTCTAATTCTGATCATTTTGCTTCTGAAAACTATAGACTAGTTTTTCATTTTTAAACAAAATTGTGTAGGAGAATTAATGAACACCTTAGCAAAATCATCATGACTTATGCCTTGTTTTGTTATCAGCTCAACAAACAAGTCATAAATTATTGGCTAAATCCCATTGTTTCTGCTAATTTTTCCTGCTTAGTGCAGTGTAATGGGTTTTCAAATGGATTCCCGTTCATGACAAGCGATAAATAGCACTAATAAAAGGTATCTCGTTGTCCCGGCTTGCCAACGAGTAGCAATCAGTACCAAACATGAGATGACATATATGCCGGTAAATCAAGATAAAACAACAAATACTGCAACCTTCACTCCTTACGTTGAAAAAAAGGGTGAAGAGTACATGAGTGCTGCCCAACTGGATCACTTTAGAGCCATTTTACTTTCTTGGAAAAAGGAATTAATGGAAGAAGTCGATCGTACCGTTCATCATATGAAAGAGGATGCATCGAACTATGCAGACCCAAGCGATCGAGCGACTCAAGAAGAGGAGTTCAGTTTAGAGCTGCGAACACGAGATCGAGAGCGCAAACTGATTAAGAAAATAGATAAAACACTTGATCGCATAGAAGATGATGATTATGGCTTTTGTGACTCTTGTGGCGTAGAGATCGGCGTCCGTCGCCTAGAAGCACGACCGACTGCGACCCTATGTATTGACTGTAAAACGCTTGCAGAAATCAAAGAACGCCAAACCGGCATTTAGTTAATTTCACGTCTAGTAAAGAGCGACTTAACGCTCGCTCTTTATGGCGCTCTCAGCATCTACCATGTCTAACTATCGCGGACGCTTTGCCCCTTCGCCGACTGGCCCCCTCCATTATGGGTCGCTCTTTGCCGCCGTTATCAGTTATCTTGATGCGCATCATCACAAAGGCGAATGGCTAATCCGAATTGAAGACATAGATCCTCTGCGAGAAGACCCTTCAGCTTCTGCCAACATTCTCGAGTCGCTCAGCAATCACGGACTCATATCAACTCAAGCGGTGATCTATCAATCCCAGAGGTATTCACTGTATCAAAAATCCCTAGACTGGCTGATTAAAAAAGGTGCTGTTTTTGCTTGCCCTTGTAGCCGTAAATATTTGTCAGCACATCAGGGAAGACATAGTGATGTTTGCCAAAGCCAACAAAACTTACCGCGTTCTGCTTATAAGTTCAAAGCCATGCCAGAACAACGGTTTTCGTGGCAAGACAGGTTTCAAGGCCCTCAGTCACGTGCGCTGACGGAAGATTTTGTTCTAAAGCGCAAAGAAGGTTTTTATGCCTACCAATTAGCGGTGGTAGTAGACGATCTAAGCCAAGGCATTTCACATGTGGTGCGAGGCCACGATTTACTCGAATCAACGCCTATGCAAATTGCTCTTTATCAGTCTTTGGGCCGACAAGCGCCCAATTTTGCGCACTTCCCAGTAATTACCTCAAAGAATGGCCAAAAACTCAGCAAACAAAATAAAGCCCCCTCAATCAATGAAACACAGCCTTTAGAGAACTTATTAGCCATATTTTCACAACTGGGTTTAACACTAGAAAACAGCCCAAAAAACTGTTCGCAAGCACTAGAGGCTGCGCTTAAATGCTGGAACCCAAAATTATTACACAGAAAAAGTGAACTCATCCAAGATACTCTGCGGTGAACTCTTTAGTAGTGCCCCATTAATACGTTATCATCGGAACATCGAATTATCTTGGGTTTAGGCTATGCGCCGAATATTGATCATTGAAGAAGAAATTGACCACCGCAGTAACCTTCAAAATACACTTGAAGAGCACAACTTCCATGTAGATGTTGCGTCTGCTGTGCATATTGCTACCGAGAATTATGCCTTAGCGTCTTTTGACTTGATTGTCGTCGATTTGAGTAAACCCTCCCATACCGCCAGTGAGATCATCGCACTTGGAAAAGGTGTTCCGGTATTGATCACCACTAACTTTGCCAGTTTACGCTCGGCCGTTGAAGCCATGAAAATGGGCGCTGTCGACTATTTAGCAAAGCCCTTTGATCTCGATGATTTTATCGAGATTGTTCAAGGTATTCTTGGCAAACACCCCATCGCCCCTGTTGATATTATTTCTGTTGGCGCACAAAGCTCGGAAGAAAAAATCGGTCAGTTAATCTTTGGCCAATGCCAAGCCATGAAGCGGGTATTTCGCTTAATGGAAAAAGTCGCACCAACAGAAGCCACTGTGTTGATTCAAGGTGAAACCGGCAGCGGTAAAGAACTAGCGGCACGAGCCATTCATACTTTGAGTTATCGCAATAATGAAGAGTATGTCTGCATCAACTGCGCGGCGATTCCTGAGTCACTCATTGAATCAGAATTATTCGGGCATGAAAAAGGCGCATTTACCGGTGCGGTTAGCGCACGAAATGGTCTCATCGAAGCCGCTGATGGCGGAACCCTGTTCCTCGATGAAATTGGCGAACTCCCCTTAGAGGCTCAAGCACGGCTATTAAGAGTGCTGCAAGAAGGTGAAATAAGGCGTGTCGGCTCGACAGTATCCAAGCAAGTCAATGTTCGCCTGATTGCCGCCACGCACCGAAACCTGAAAGCCTTGGCTAGAACCGGGCATTTTCGTGAAGATTTATATTACCGCCTGAATGTTGTGCAATTAAAGCTGCCACCACTGCGAGATCGAGGTGATGACATTCTAGGCTTAGCCAATACATTACTCCAAAAAGCCTGTAAAAAACTTGGCCAAGATGATATCAAATTCAGTCCAGATGCTATGAAAGCAATTCGTGATTACCACTGGCCTGGTAATGTCCGTGAGCTCGAAAACGCCATCGAGCGTGGCACTATTCTTTGCGATAACAAAATGATCACCTCGGATTTATTAGATATAGAGTCTGAAGTCGATGATATTAATATTCCGCAAGGTTTGATCACTCCGTCGCAAAGTCACATGTCTTTTAACAAACAAACCAATAAAAACTTATCAATTGAAGACTACTTCCAGCAGTTTGTTTTAGAGAATCAAGACCATATGAATGAAACAGAGCTGGCCAAACGCTTGGGCATAAGCCGGAAAAACCTTTGGGAACGCCGTCAACGACTCGGCATCCCAAGAAAAAAATCAAGCCAAGACTCCTAGTTCTACTGTTCTTTCATGCGCTAAACACATCGCTAAGCGAGTATTTTTCTCACAACAGATTTCACAATTGTTTACAGTCCTTAATATTTATTCACATTTGTTACCCGGTGTTACCATAAGACACGCACCACTACGTCAGCCTGAGTCTTTTAAGCCCACCCCCTACGCCCCCCTAAGCCAAAAGGACTATAGTTTTTAGGTAAACAACTGATAAATATAGATTTTATTTTTCTGGCACAGCTAATGCTATATATACAATCACAATAATAAGAATAACCAATAGTAATGCGAAAAATAAAAATAAAAATAGAAGTTTATTACTGTTGTAGAAACCGCAATAAATAAAAATAAAAAATGCGGGGTGAATAGGTTTATTTGAATGCCTAGCTTTTTAGCGGCCAAAAAAATAAATCAGATGTTAGTTTGTAAGTAAATAAGAACAGCTAAAGCTGCCTTACTTGCCGATAAAGCACCTGTTTATGACTACCGCTCTAAGTATTCGAATTATTCTATTTGCACGCAAAAGTGTTAGCTTTTGCCCTAAAGTACAGACATGGACAGGTAAGAATAAAAAAAATTTATGAGTCTGCTATTTTCAGCATGAGAAGATCAATCACGGAGAGCGTTTGATCTTTTCATGCTAAGTCATTTCCCTCCGACCTTACATCTCCCCACTACTTGTCAGAACTTAAGCCCTACTTGTATTCAATTACCCTGTATAACAAGGTAAACTTTATTCTTTTATCAATATAAGACCTCTCATGTCAGATACGTCATTGCACATTATTTCCCGGGACAACCATCCTGTATCAAGACGTTTAATTAGTCCTTCGGCTTTAAAAGTGATGCAGCGCTTGCATGATCATGGTTATGAAGCCTATTTAGTCGGTGGCGGTGTGCGGGATATCCTGCTGAATCAGCAGCCCAAAGATTTTGATATTTCGACGAATGCCCACCCTGAACAAGTACATTCCTTATTTAAAAATTCTCGCCTGATAGGGCGCCGCTTTAAATTGGTACATATTTTATTCGGCAGAGAAACGATTGAAGTGGCAACCTTTAGGGGCCAAGCCGACCCTAATCAAGAAAAGCAATCCGAACACGGCATGCTTCTTCGGGATAATGTCTACGGCACGATAGAGGAAGATGCAGTCCGCAGAGATTTTACGGTTAATGCGCTTTATTACAGCCCAAAAAACTTTAATATCTATGACTTCGTAGACAGTCTTTCTGATATACAGAATAAGTTAATTCGCTTAATCGGCGACCCAGAAACACGCTATCGTGAAGATCCCGTGCGCATGCTTCGAGCAATTCGCTTTGCGGCAAAACTAAACTTTGAGATCGAACCCGCGAGTAAATCACCAATTTATGATTTAGCAGGATTGCTTGGCAATATTGCACCAGCCAGACTGTTTGACGAAGTCCTAAAACTTTTCTTATCGGGCAATGCGGTGTCGCTTTTTAAAGATTTAAGACACTTCTCGTTATTTCAGCCGCTTTTCCCACACATCGATAAAACGCTCAACGACGACCCTAAAAAGTCTTTTTATCTTGCTCTAATCGAGCATGGTTTGAATAATACAGACGAGCGTATTCGCATAGAAAAACCTGTGACGCCGGCATTTCTTTATGCCACCCTACTCTGGCCCGAAGTTGATCGGCTCTGGCAACATTACCGAGAGCAGGGCGTGGCCGATTTCCCGGCACTACAACAAGCCTCGCAGCAAACACTCAGCGCTCAGGTCAAACATATTTCCATTCCAAAACGTTTTTCCTTGATGATGAAAGAGATTTGGGAATTTCAAATTCGGCTGCGTCGCATACAAGGTAAAAAACCACTTCAATTGATCCAAGAACCTAGATTTAGGGCGTCTTACGACTTCCTACTCTTACGAGAATTAGCGGGCGAGGATTGTCAGGGTTTAGGTAAATGGTGGACCGAATTTCAGGTCAAACACCCCGTTCCAGTGCATCGAAAAATTCCCAGACAAAGTAGTGGCCCAGCCCGTGATAAAGATAAAGCGGCACCTAGCAAACGAAGACGTCGGCCAAAACGAGCCTAAACGATGATTTCCAGCGCCCTCATCGGTTTAGGCAGTAATCTTAACCAGCCGATTCAACAGTTAAATACAGCCGTTCAAAGTCTTTCAGAGCAACCAGACATCCAAGTGAAACGCTGCTCTTCATATTATCAAAGTTTGCCACAAGGGCCTCAAGACCAAGACTTGTTTGTCAATGCAGTTATTTCCATTGAAACGACACTCGCACCAAACTCGCTACTTAATAAACTTCAGGCTATCGAGGCTCAGCAAGGTAAAGTAAAAGTGAGGCACTGGGGAGAACGTTGTATCGATCTCGATATTTTATTTATTGATCAGATAACCTTAAACGAACCTAAGCTGATCATCCCTCATCCGCAAGCCCTAACACGTGATTTTGTTGTTATTCCATCACTTGAAATTGAGCCGGAGTGGCGACTTCCAAACGGCGATAAACTTCATCGTTATTTAGACAGCTGCGCAAAACATGATTTACGCATCCTGCCCTAACGAATCTTGACCAATAACATTTTCTTGAGTCAAGGTGCACAAGTGGTTACTCTAAGCCTATCAATTAATTCAAGATTACTCTGAAAGGCGATGAGGCTTCCAGGCCAAAGCCTGAACTCAGTTACGCATTCATCCAATCTGTTTTTAAGGAAAACATTATGCCTGTTACGACGCTCAGCCTAAAATCCCTAAAAGCGAAGAACCAAAAGTTTTCTTGTTTAACAAGCTATGATGCAACGTTTGCTAAGCATGCTTCAGATGCGGGTATTGATGTGCTTTTAGTAGGCGACTCATTAGGAATGGTTCTTCAAGGGCGTGACTCAACCTTACCTGTTAGCCTTGAAGACATGCTCTACCACACTCGCTGTGTCCGTCGCGGTAACGAGAACTCCTTAATTATGGCGGACATGCCATTTAACAGCCTGAACTCAGAAACCGATACCTTGAACCATGCGGGTCAATTAATGCAAGCCGGTGCACACTTAGTCAAATTAGAAGGGGATAGCTGGTTAGCGCCCTATATCACTGCATTGAGCCAACGAGGCATCCCTGTTTGCGCACATTTAGGACTTACCCCTCAAGCTGTCAACAAACTAGGCGGCTATAAAGTTCAAGGTAAAGAAAGTGCGGCGGCCAAGCATATGATTGCAACAGCAAAAAGCTTAGTAGAAGCCGGAGCCGATATTATACTGCTAGAATGCGTGCCGACTTCTCTGGCAAAAATGATTACGGAAGAACTTGATGTCCCCGTGATTGGCATTGGCGCAGGAAATGTAACCGATGGCCAAGTCTTGGTAATGCATGACATGTTAGGCCTTAATACCGGGCATTTACCCAAGTTTGTTAAGAACTTTATGACAGAGGCTAACTCTATTCCTGAAGCCTTCAAGCTTTACGATCAAGCGGTCAAATCAGGTGACTTTCCCTCTGAAGAGTACAGTTTTTCCGGTTAGGTCTCACCATCCAATAAATTTCAATACCTAAGGAAGTAGTCATGCAAACGGTGCATACGATCTCAGAGCTAAGAGCCTTTGTAAACGTTCATAAAATGAAAGGACACCGGGTTGGCTTTGTTCCCACGATGGGCAACTTGCATGATGGTCACCTAACGCTGATTACAGAAGCAAAGCGGCAATCAGATATTGTGATTTGCAGTATCTTTGTCAACCCAATGCAGTTTGGCGCCAACGAAGACCTAGACTCCTACCCTCGCACATTGGAAGCCGATTCACAGGCGCTCATTTCAAAAGGCTGTGACTTACTGTTCGCGCCTAATGCCAATGAGGTTTACCCCAAAGGCTTGGCTGAACAAACTCGAGTTGATGTTCCCGTACTCGGAAATTTTCATTGTGGCGCTAGCCGTCCTGGGCACTTTGTTGGTGTCGCTACGGTCGTCGCAAAGCTATTTAATATGGTGCAAGCAGATGTCGCTTTTTTCGGTGAGAAAGACTTCCAACAACTCGCCATCATTAAAAAAATGGCGACAGATCTTTGCTTCCCTGTAGATATCGTGGGCATACCAACTTCACGTGAAGCGTCAGGACTTGCACGCAGTTCTCGCAATGGCTATTTGTCACCCGCAGAAAAAGAAACTGCAGCAAACCTATACCGAGTGTTGCAGGAAACAAAGCAAGCCATTATCGATGGCGAGCGGGACTTTTCATTATTATCAGATAAAGCCAAGCAAGCACTGACTGCGTTAGGCTTCGAGCCAGATTATTTTAATATCGCTCACCCGATGACGCTCGAAGCCTCAAAAACATCAGATACGGAATTTGTTTTATTAACGGCAGCCAAGCTTGGTAATACCCGACTAATTGACAATCTAAGCCTAGCAAATCACGTCCAACGGATAGCGCCTGAAAAAATGGATTAGTTTAATCATTTCAACTAGTGAAAAGGAATAATTTTGATGTTGACATCCTTAGCTTCACACAAAGCTCTGCTCAAACATTATGACCATATGAAAGATATCCATATGCGCTCACTGTTCGATAACGAGCCCCACCGTTTTGATGATTTATCTTTACAGGCTCCCTATATTTTTTTGGATTATTCCAAAAATAGAATCAGCAAAACCACTCTCGATCTATTAATTAAGCTGGCTCATGAAGCGCAATTACCCGATCAGATAGACAGCCTATTTTCCGGTTCGCCCTTCCAACAACAAGAATTAAACAACACTGAAAAACGACCCGCTTTGCATACGGCGTTGCGTCGACCTTATACGGATAAAAGCCAGGATCTGTTTCACCAGAACGACAACATTAGTCAAGCCGTCAAACAGTGTCATGAAAAAATGGCCGACTTTCTAGACATCGTTCATGCCAATCACTACCTGGGTGCAAAAGGCAAACCTATCAACACACTAGTGAGTATTGGCATTGGTGGCTCCTTCCTCGGCCCTAAAATGGTCACGGATGCACTTTCTCCCTATAAAATAGCAAACTTCAGCTGCCATTATGTGGCCAATATTGATAGTACGGATCTATTTGAAACCCTTTCAAAAATCGACCCTGAACAGACCTTATTTCTTATTCAATCGAAATCATTTACCACGCTTGAGACCCTTGAAAATGCCAATGCAGTCAAAGCATATTTGGGCGAGCGAGGATTTAGCAAAGAAGATATTGCACGTCATTTAGCGGCCGTAACCAGTAAAACCCAAGCGGCTTTGGATCTTGGCATTCCCGACGAGAGAATTTTCCCGATGTGGGACTGGGTCGGTGGCCGTTATTCACTGTGGTCAGCGATTGGTTTTCCCATTGCCTTTGTCTTAGGCATGGAAAACTTCAAGAAACTATTATCCGGCGCCAATGAAATGGACGAACATTTCCTGAATAGCCCTTTTGAAGAAAATGCGCCGGTCATCATGGGTTTGCTGGGAATTTGGTATCAAAATTATTTTCACAGCGCTTGTCATACCATTCTAGCGTATGAACAATACTTAAAAACCTTTCCAGACCACTTACAACAATTAGATATGGAAAGTAATGGCAAGCATGTATCTCGAGATGGGCAAGCACTTACTTACTCTACAGGTTCTGTAATATGGGGAGGAATTGGCTGTAACGGGCAGCATGCTTACCATCAACTGCTGCATCAAGGTACTCACTTATTACCCGCAGACTTTATCACTTGCTTAGACACCCACCACCCTATCGCCTCTCATCATCAGCACCTATTCAGCAACTGTCTGAGCCAAGCAAAAGCCTTGATGATGGGTAAAACACACGCTGAAGCAACCCAGGAGTTGATCAGCCAAGGCTTAAGTCATGAGGAAGCGACTGACTTAGCTGTTCATAAAGAAAATAAAGGAAACCAACCAAGCAATACCTTGGTATTAAACAAACTTACCCCTGAAAGCCTGGGTGCACTGACTGCTCTCTACGAACATCGAACGTTTGTACAGAGTGCGATTTGGGGCATTAACCCCTTCGATCAGTGGGGCGTAGAGTTGGGTAAAGCCATGAGCAAAGATATTTTCAAAGCAATGAAAGACCCGATTTTGCTGGATCAATTAGATGCGTCGACTAAAGGGCTGATTAAGCTCTATCAAGATGAATGACCGACGACTTTTACTTTATTCGGAAATGCAAAATCGACAACCCATAGCTTTTGCTTTCTCAGTATCTGATCTTGATGTTCCTGCCATAAAGCAGAATAGCTCTTATTTGATTTAGTTTCGATTTGCTGAGCCGCTAGCATCGCCATCGGTAATAATACAAAAGCGTTATAGAACAGTTCTGGTCGCGGTAGCTCTATACCTTCATAAACACCACATAAACTATCATAGGTTAGCACGTCAATATCGAGCGTCCGAGAGGAAAATCGCTCACCACCTCTGAGTCGACCTTGTTGATCTTCGACCTCTTTTAGCACCTTAGTCAATTGCTTTAAGCTCAGACTCGTTTCAATTTTAACGGTAAGATTGTAAAAACACGCGCCCTGAAAACCAACAGGTTCTGACTCATAGACCGGTGAGGAGAGTACCTCGCCAAACAGATCAGCAAGGGTCGTTAAACAACGACGAATATTGTTACTTCTATCTATATTTGAGCCTAGGCTTAGAAAAACATGATGCTTTTTCACGCGTTATGACTCGCTATTGGTTTTGCTAACGAAGTGGACATGTTCAGGTCGTTGTCGAATCACTCTGACGCCGACTCGACTGGTCTTTGGCACCGCATTTGGTTTATGGATGCTTAGCGAGATCGCTGATACTGGAAAAGCCTGAAAAAGGTGCTGACATATTTGCTCAGCCAGATACTCCAATAATTGGTAATGTTGTCGACCTAAAACCTCGGCCACTTCTTCACAGACTTGGGCATAATTAACCGCATCGTCTATGTCATCTGACTGAGCCGCTTTTGTAAAATCACAACAAAGCTCCAAGTCAAACTGTAAGACTTGTTTGACTTTCTTCTCCCAGTCAAACACACCAATTGACGCTTCAAGCGCTAAATTATCTATCAAAACGATATCGCTCTGCGTGGCATCTAAGTTAATCATCATAATGGCTCCAAGGTATTCATGGGCCATCTGGGTTTAACAGAAAACGCATCACTACTTTTTTGGCCTGCTAATAAACGTTGCGTGCCCGCATAAGCAATCATGGCGCCATTATCGGTACAAAACTCTGGTCGTGCATAAAACACCTCTGCCTTAATCGACTTTAAGGTTTTCTCAAGCGTTTCACGTAAGTGAGTATTCGCACTCACGCCCCCAGCGATGACCAGAGTCTTAAGACCTGTTTGTTCAAGGGCCCGTTTACACTTTATTCTTAAAGTATCCACCACAGCTTCCTCAAACGCTAAGGCGACCTGTGCCTTAAGCTGTTCAGTAAGCTGCTGATCTTGGTCTCTTGCTTTTTGTAAGGTATTTAAGGTGAAGGTTTTCAAGCCGCTAAAACTGAAGTCCAATCCCGGTCTATCCGTCATAGGCCTTGGAAAACGATAGGGTGTTCCATTAAATTGATCTCTAGCTTGCTGAGCCAACTTAGCAATTCTAGGTCCGCCCGGGTAATCAAGCCCCATCATTTTAGCGGCTTTATCGAACGCTTCTCCCGCTGCATCATCTACCGACTCGCCCAGAATTTCGTATTGACCAATGCCTTCAACTTTTACCAGTTGTGTATGGCCGCCCGACACCAATAAGCCTAAAAATGGAAATTCGGGGGGGTCGACTCTAGCATGGGCGCTAACAAGTGGCCTTCCATATGATGAACACCGATAATGGGAACATTCAACGCGATAGCAAGTGCATTTGCTATCGACGCGCCCACCATTAATGCGCCCACTAGGCCCGGCCCTGCCGTGTAGGCAATGGCATCAATATCTGTTCGGCTAAGTTGGGATTCAGCCAGAATTTCCTCAATTAAAGGAATCGTTTTTCTGACATGATCGCGCGATGCCAGCTCCGGAACTACACCGCCATAATCTGCATGCATTTTTACTTGAGAATAAAGTCGATGTGCTAACAGGCCTTTTTGTGAATCGTAGAGCGCGACACCCGTTTCATCACATGATGTTTCGATACCGAGTACCAGCATAGTATTTGTTTCATTATTCATAAGAATTAGCTTATCTGTAGGTCAAAGCCTTGCTTTAGTAACAACTCTTTTTCCATCTCGAGGTTGGCTTCATTTAATGGGTTGTCTTTTAGCCAGCCCTGCCCCATATCCAGTGATAAGCTATTTTCACTCACGTCTAAGGAAAAATGCGTTTCAGAAGACTTTCTGGCAACGGTTAGTACAATGGCTAAACGAAAAATGACACTTAATTTTTTTAAAATTAAAGTTTCCTTTTCTGTCAAAGCAATGAAAGGTTCATCAGAAAACTTACGCCGATGAGACCTGACAAGTATTGAAAGGTATAGCTGAGTCAGTCGGGTAAAGCCGGGAAGTTCTGAATAATAAACCAAGTAGGCACCATGCTTGTGATATTGCGCATGCGCGATAGATAAACCTACTTCAAAAATACGGCTCGCCCAGCGCAATAGATTTTCATTATTGACTGTCTTTATGCCCCATTTCCCTGCAATCAACTCATAAGCATACAATGCTGTTTCTTCGACTTGTTGGGCGTGGACTTGATCAATTTCATAGCGTAATTGCATCGATTGGATCGTCCGTTCCCTGACATCTTCATGCTGAATTCTGCCAATGATATCGTAAAGTAAACCTTCTCTTAACGCGCCAGTTGTAAAGGTCATTTCTGAAATATCTAGGACATCAAAACAGGCGATGAGAATCGACAAACCGGCCGGGAAAATACTTGCCCGATCCTTTTTTACCCCTAGTTCTTCAAGAAAGTTTGTGTGCCCTAACTTCACCATTTTATGTTTTAGCTTATTCAGTGCAGACAACTCTATTTTTTCGTGTGCATAACCCAAAAAATGTAGACTATTTAAAACAGCTTTGATCGAACCTGAAGAGCCGACGCAACTTTGCCAGCCTAATTGAGAATAATGTTTACTAATGCCTAATAGTTCTCTGGAGGCATGTTTAATTGCTTTGGAAAAATTCTTTTCCGTCAGTTGACCATCCTGAAAGTATTTTTCGCGAAAAGAAACGCAACCCATGTGAAGGCTTTCAAGTGCTTTACTCTCGAAACGTTCGCCGATAATCAGCTCAGTACTTCCCCCACCTATATCAATCACTAAGCGGTTACCGAAATCATCCGACAAGGTGTGCGCTACACCTAAATAAATTAAACGTGCTTCTTCACGGCCAGATATAATTTCGATCGGATAACCAGTGATTTGTTCCGCTTGTCTTAAGAAGCTTTTTTTGTGTTTTGCGGCACGAAGAGCATTCGTACCCACGATCTGGACAGCTGAACTATCGAGGCCTTTTATCCGTTGGCCAAAACGGCTTAAACAGTCAAACGCTCTGGTTTTAGCCTCTTCACTAAATTCGCCCAATTCATTAATACCGGCGGCAAGTTGAACTTTCTCGCCAAGCTTATCAATCACTCTGACTTCCCCGTGGGAAAGTTTTGCGACCACCATATGAAAACTATTTGACCCGAGATCCACAGCTGCAATATATTCTGGACTCTCATTTGAAGTATTATTAGCGTTTGATTCGATCAACACGTCCTTGAAATCCTCTGATAAGGCTATATATTACTCGTTTACCTTTATTCATTATTTTGAATAGTCTGTTTTTTTATTGGTGAATTCGTTATTGTAACGTATCAATAGCGTTCAGGCTTCTCAAACTTTATCTGGAATTAAATCATGAGCGAAAACATTATTAATGTAACTGATGCCAACTTCGAATCTGAAGTGTTAAATTCAGACATTCCTGTACTTGTAGATTATTGGGCTGAGTGGTGTGGTCCCTGCAAAATGATAGCACCTGTATTAGAAGAAATTGCTGATGATTATGCGGGAAAAATCAAAATTTGTAAGTTAAACATTGATGAAAATGAAGAGACGCCACCTAAATTCAATATCCGTGGTATCCCTACATTAATGCTGTTCAAAAATGGCAATGTTGATGCCACAAAAGTAGGCGCGCTATCTAAGTCTCAGTTAACCGCTTTCGTTGACAGTAACCTTTAATGAGTTAATTTGGTCTCCCAACTTTGTAAAAAGTTGGGAGATTTTTATAGCTTCCCTCATCTCAAACACTTCTCACTATGTCTTGTTCTCCCTACATTATTGACGGTGGCATTCTCGCTGGCGGTTTAGCACGTCGCATGAATGGTCTCGATAAGGGGCTTCAATTATTTCAAGATCAGGCCATGGCTTATTGGGTTGCGAAGGCCTTAGCGCCGCAGGTGAGAAATGTCGTTATTAACTGTAATCGACACCTTTCAGACTATAAGAAAATCTCCCCCTTTGTCGTCCCCGATACCTTAGCAGACTACCCAGGGCCCTTAGCAGGCATACTCAGCTTGTTAGAATTTAGTGATGCTGACTATTTGCTTATCAGCCCCTGTGATACCCCCTTACTTGATTCTGGTTTCGCAAAACTGATGCGTAGCCATTTGTCACACGCTTTAATGGCAAACTCGAATACGCCGCCGTTATTTGCGGCCAAGGTTGGCGACAAGTACCAGCCTCTGCATTTGTGTATAGCAAAGGAATATAAAACCTCGATTGCGAATTTTTTAAATTCAGGCAATCAACGCGTCATGCAGTGGATGGAAGAAAATAAAGTGCACTGGCTCGAGTTTCCAAAATCCGACCCGTCATTTAAAAACATAAATACCTTAGACGATATCCTTAACGCTTAATGCTGAAGTATCTGGCTCAAAAACAGTTGTAGACGATCTGTTTCGGGTGAATCGAAAAATTCATTGGGTGTATTTTCTTCAACGATCTCACCGCCATCCATGAAAATAACTCGATCAGCGACTTTTTTAGCAAATCCCATTTCATGCGTAACACACAGCATGGTCATACCTTCATCTGCCAACTCAACCATGACGTCTAACACTTCTTTGATCATCTCAGGGTCTAGTGCGGAGGTCGGTTCATCAAATAGCATAATTTCTGGAGACATACATAATGACCTAGCTATAGCGACCCTTTGCTGTTGTCCCCCAGATAACTGCCCTGGGTATTTGTTCGCCTGATCAGGTATTTTGACGCGCTCCAAATACTTCATTGCAATGGCTTCTGCTTCTTCTTTCGGCTTTTTTTGTACCCAAATCGGCCCTAAGGTGAGGTTCTCCAGAATACTTAGGTGTGGAAACAAATTAAAATGCTGAAACACCATACCGACTTCGCGCCTGATAGCTTCTATATTTTTCACATTTTCAATCATTTCGACACCATTCACGATCAAGGAGCCACGCTGGAATTCTTCCAGACGATTGATACAACGGATCATGGTTGATTTTCCGGAGCCTGACGGTCCACAAATCACGATTTTCTCGCCTTTTTTTACCGTCAGGTTGATATCCTTCAAAACATGAAAGTTGCCATACCACTTATTAATATCTTTAATCGTAATGATGTCTTGCTTGGTTTGAGAGTCGCTGATTTGATGAGTGTCGTTCATACTTATTTCCTAATTCTGGTGACTCGTATCGAGTTTCTTTTCAATCGAGCTAGCTAATAAAGACATGCTGAAACAGCTTAACCAAAAGATAAATCCTACAAACAAATAACCTTCAATGGCATGTCCGCCTAGCCAATTCGAGTTACTCAATGCCGTCATAATGACTTGCAACATTTCAGGCACGGCAATCACTAATAAAAATACCGTGTTTTTAAAAACCATCACAAATGTCGCTAGTATATTTGGCATCGCAACCTTGATCACTTGAGGAAAAATAATAAGTAAGGTTTTCTGCCAATAACCCAAACCCAAGGAATCAGCCGCTTCATACTGACCTTTAGGTATTGCTTGGAAACCACTTCGAAATACTTCTGCCATGTAGGCGGCCATAAATAGCACCAGGATAATCCATACTCGTAACAACTTATCTACGCTGACATCCGCCGGAAAAAACAGAGGCAACATGACCGAGCCCATAAAAAATAGCGCTAAGATCGGCGTTCCACGGAAGAACTCTATGCAGGTAACACTCACGGAACGGGCAAAGGGCATATCCGATTGCCGCCCCAAGGCCCACAAAAACCCTAAAGGAAACGCTAATATGATACTGGCCGAGGCGATCAATACATTGAGCGTGAAGCCACCCCATAAGTCAGTACTTACTTCTTTTAGGCCGAGATAACTCCCGTTTAAAAACAGGAGACATACAAAAGGTAAAACAAGATAGGCAGGAATGGCTATCTTGTTTCTTAAGTGATTGGGCAATAAAAATGATAAAGCGATAACCGCAGCAAGCAAGAATAGCGATAAATTCACCCGCCAAATTTCCCCGTCAGGATAACTACCATAAAATATCTGCTGCGACCATGCACTGATGAACACCCAGCAAGCTCCCTCTTTGGTGCAGTCATCTTGGCTGGTTCCGACCCAGTTAGCCGAAAAGAACAGCCAATCGAGAATATCGGGTACAACTGCGAGTAACGATAAACTAATCACTATCGTGACGATAATATTAAATACGGAAGAAAAAAGGTTATCTCGTAGCCAAGCGATTGGGCCCGAGCTAGAAATAGGCGCGGGTAAATCCGGTAACGGCTTGAATTTTCTAATAGACACAAAATTCTCCTTAGCGTGCGTTCAATTGATTGCGTCGATTAAAACGGTTCATCACAAAGGAAATCACCATATTCAATAAAAAATAAATCGCTAATGTCATGAACATGATTTCGACTGCTTGGCCTACCTGATTCAAGGCCGAACCCGCAAATACGGTGAATAATTCCGGATACCCAATGGCGGTGGCGATTGTGGTATTTTTTACCAAGCTTTGATATTCACTGTTCAGCATGGGTGTAATGACGCGCATAGACTGAGGAACAATAATCAGAGACATGATTTTTCTTTCTTTTAAGCCGATACTACGCGCTGCTTCCGTCTGGCCTTTTGGCACTGATTGAATACCAGCTCTCACCGCTTCGGCAATAAATGCGCCGGTATAAATAGACAGTGCTACGGCTAAAGACATCAGTTCTGGAATAACAGTGATGCCGCCTTGAAAATTAAACCCTCGTAGCTCGGGGTAATCAAAGTGAAAGGGCACACTAAAAATAAACAAACTAAGTAAAGGCAAAGCTAACAATATTGCGACACTGACAGAAACAACCGGAAACTGCTCACCCGTATTATCTTGCCGTATACGTGCCCAGCGACGTAATACGAAGATGGCGATAAATGCGATTAAAATAGAACCGTAAACAAATCCAGAACCTGGTTCACCGATCAGTTTAGGTAAATATAGGCCTGTCACATTGAGAAAAACGGCATCGCCAAGATTTAAACTTTCCCGTGCTATAGGTAAAGCATTAAAAACGGTATACCAAAAAATGACCTGTAAAATGACGGGGATATTTCTGAACACCTCGACATAGGTGATAGCAATTTTTTTTATCAAATAATTTGGCGAGAAATAAGCGATACCAAATATAAAGCCCAGCATGGTGGAAAAAATAATACCGATAATCGACACCAAAATAGTATTTAATATACCGATGGTAAAAATTTTGAAATAGCTATCTGTCGTTTCAAAAGGCACTAGCGTCATCAAGACATCAAAACCCGCCGATGTACTCAAGAAACTGAAACCACTCTTGATGCCTTGTGCCGCCATGTTGTCTAGCGTGTTGTTGATAATCGTATAGAAGAAACCTATCAAAAATACCAATAAAAACGATTGGTAAATCCATCCGCGATAAGTGGGATTATTATAAAAAGCATTGACGCTACTAATACTGGGTCTTGTTTGTCGTTTTATTTGTTCAGTGGTTTTGCTTGAGAATATGTTCATTCTATTAACCATATCGAACTTGCATTGATGTCAGGAGGAGAGGTAGAAACAAAAAAAGGGAAGCGGTTAAGCATCCCTTTTTTTGTCATGTCGATTAACGCATAGCTGGTGAGTATAAAATTCCACCTTTATTCCACTGTGCATTTAAGCCACGGCTAATCTTAAGCGGTGAGTCTTGCCCGACATTTCTTTCAAAGGACTCGGAATAATTACCAACTTGTTTAATCACTTGGTAAGCCCAATCAGCAGATAAACCTAGTTTTTGTCCTAAGTCACCTTCTGTACCTAACAGTCGTTTTTGACCTGGGTTTCCGTTGGCTTTTAAGTCATCCGCATTTTTCGAGGTAACGCCTTGATATTCCCCTTCGATAAAAGCATTCACGACCCATTTTACAATATTGAACCATTCATCGTCGTTTTGGCGCACGACAGGACCCAATGGTTCTTTAGAAATAACTTCAGGAAGTACAATGGCATCTTCAGGCTTTTGAAGACCAATTCTTAAGGCGTATAACTGAGATTGATCTGAAATTAAGAAGTCACAACGGCCCGATTCAAAACCTGCTCTTGTTTGGTCAGAGGTATCAAAGGTGATGGCTTTATATTTCATATTATTTTCACGGAAATAATCAGAAATAGCCAACTCTGTTGAGGTTCCGGCTTGAATACAGGCATTTGCACCATCTAGTTCAAGTGCACTTTTAACCCCCAGCTTCTTGCTGACCATAAAGCCAGCGCCGTCATAATAGACAACGCCCGCAAAGTTCAGGCCTAGTGATGTATCCCGAGTATGTGTCCACGTTGTATTTCGAGAAAGGACATCAACCTCACCCGATTGAAGCGCCAAAAATCGTTCTTTCGCCGTCAATGGTTTGTACTGAACTTTAGAGGCATCGCCTAAAACAGCGGCAGCGACAGATCGACAGACATCGACATCCAGCCCACTCCACTGACCTTTTTCATCTTTTTGTGAAAAACCCGCTAAACCAGTACTCACACCACAACTCAATGTGCCCGCTTTTTTTACTTTTTCCAAAGTACTATCTGAAAAAGACGGTAAAGAGTAGGCCGCAGATAAAGCAAAGACCAGACTTAAACTTATATTTTTTATTTTCATATTAATGCTCCCATTGTTGTGAGTGCTTAGATTAGCATAGTGAGGAAAATTATGAAGATAGTACTTCATTTAGATTTTCACCTTCGTTAAGAAAGTATTGCGCCATTGAGCTTATCGCTTAGTATTACTGCTTTTTTGCAGTCCTTTTTGTTTAATTCTTTTATACGTCATTTGTATCAACTTGGCATCATTGCTGGCTCTGTGCCTGATGATTTTGGTCTCAGCTAACACTGACTGGTATTCAGCTGCCCACGCTTCACGTTCAAACTCTGTCAGCAGAGATAATAGCGACTCTAATTTAAAACGTTGAAGCACTTCTGCATCTTCGAATAAGCGCCCCAACCAGCACATATCATTCATCCATGCATCTGAATAAATGGTTTCGCCATGAAAAAGTCCATTCAGCCAATGCGCAATTTCTTGAATAGACTTACCCTTTTGCGCCAATAATGTGCGGCTAATACCGTGCACTTGTTCTGCACTGGTATCCCAATTTGTCCAGGAATCCTCAGGTTTAATCAGACTGCATCCCAGAACTTGCTCTGAGGTAATGAAACCGATTTCGATAGGATAACTACCCTTACCAAAACCGGAAGCTTCAACGTCTATAATGATAGGTGTGAACAAATCCAGCGTCCTTCTTTATTTTTTTTCTTGTAAAAATCTCTGGCATATTCCGATGAATATACTCGGTTTTTCAGCATGTAACCAATGGCCGGTTTCAGGAATCACCTTCAGTTTGGCATTTGGAAACAACGCTAGAATATCAGCTTTGTGCTCAGCTTTTATATAATCGGAAAGCCCTCCCGCAATAAATAATACCTTCCCAAGATACGCTTTTGTAGCGGATTGGCCCTCTATTATTTTGCTGTAGTTTTTCTGTATCGCCGTTAAATTAAATTTCCAAGAAGCGTCCTTGTCCTTAGAGAGCGCTAAGCTTTTTAGAAGAAACTGTCTGACACCTACTTCATCAACGTACACTTTCAAATAGTCATCGGCTTCCCTGCGATTCTTTACTTGGTTTAGCGGCACGGAATTTAAGGCTTTAAAAATCGCATGATGATGTTCCGGATAGGTTACCGGTGCAATGTCGGCCACGATCAATTTCGTCACTCTCTCGGGGAAAGCCAAAGCAAATGCCATCGCCACTTTTCCCCCCATTGAGTGACCAAACATCGAAACCGATTCTAAACCATAATGCTCAATCGTTCTTTTTACATCCTCGACCATAAGCATGTAATTCATCTCTACCGAATGAAACGAACTGCCATGGTTTCGGAGATCCATACTAAAAACTTGGTAGTCTTTTTCTAATTCAAGTGCCACTCTTGCCAAATTATCAGCAGAACCAAATAACCCATGGAGAATAACAACAGCCTGGCCACTGCCTCTAACTTTTGTCTCCAATAATTGATTATCCATAATTTATACTTCGCTCACATTGTCGCTATGATCTAATGGATTTAATCACTTTTTATTCTAATCTTATAGTTATAATAGAAATCGAATGATTTTTTTTCACACAGTTAACAGATATAAATGGATATCGACATGCTTGTCTACCCAAAAGAATCAGAAAAGCGGCAACACAGGCGTTTACCAGCCATTAGCTTATCTGCAGATATCAAATTAAAAAAAGGTTTATTTACTCGTTGGCTTAATACAAAGGGCCTAGATTTTAATATATACGGCATTGCCCTAGTTCTTCCGCATGAGCCTGAACTAGGCACAAAAATGAGTATGAAGCTCGCCCTAACCATGGATATGGTTGAAGTAAAGGTTGATCAGCTTGAAGCAAAGGTCGTTAATAAAATGATGATTAATGCAGATAAAGGTGAGTGGCGCGTCGGCTTTATTTTTTCTGGGCAATCCAAATTATCTTCAGAAACCAAAAAACAGTTAGCTAGAATAAATGATTATCTTGAGAGGAATAACACGCTAAAAGGTAAACTAAGTGAATAAAAAAGGAGGGTAAAAAACCCTCCTTTTACAATTCTTTAGCAGAAAAACATGCTATTTAAGTATCTTTCTAATGCACGGCAATTTTCTTCTTCTTTTGCATCATGTGGTATAAAAACTTCTAACTCCATTACTTTTCTCCCCTTTTTTGTATGTATGTCTTATCTTGAAGACAGAACTATTATGCGACATTGAGCGTTTTTTAACTTGACGATTTGTTCCAATCATTTGACTATTTGTTGCAATCACATGAACGATAAACAAATTAGCGTTTCTGGTAAGCTTTATTGGTTTAACTTTCCCTGTCCATATTGGTTTTTATATGACGATCAAATCGACAACTTCTGAGTCATCAGGCTGTTTAGTAAATTCAACCACGGCTAACACGCTGGTGAATTACTTGGCACGAAAAGGTCTATCTAAGACAGCGCTAGAAGAAGCTCTAGCATTTGATCTAGAAACGCTGAATGGCCCTAATAAAACCATGCCTTTATCCTTGTATTGTCGGTTGTGGGATATTGCGATTGATCATACTGGGGATCATCTACTTGGCCTGCGCCTCGCGCAAAATCCAAATAATATTGAAATGAGTTTGGTGTCTCATGTGTTTTTTAACAGCCAAAACTTGAAAGAGGGCCTTAAACATTACATCCGGTACTATTCACTGATCAACGAGTCTGTCACCGTCCAGCTCAGCATCAAAGAAAACAAAGCTATGGTTAGTTACCTTTGTAATGATCCGAGTCATTACTGCGTTCAAGACGTCGAACACACTTTAGCTTTATCAGTCATGCGGATAAAAGACTATTTGTCGGGTGATATTAGCCTCGATGAAGTGCATTTTCAGCACCCTTGCCATAGCTTAAAAGCCTTTGAGAAGTTTTTTGGTTGCCCAGTTTACTTTAATCAAAAAACGTCTGCGTTAGTATTTAAGAGTAAATATCTGGACTATGTATTTCCCCAGAAAAGTACAAATTTATTTAACTTCCTCACAGGTCACCTCGAGCCCTTGCTTAAGAAAATTAAAAAGAAAACAACCTTAAGTGATCAAGTTACAGGCCTCATTCATAAGTCCTTATCAGAAGGAAAATATGATGCTGAGAACATATCCAGCGAACTCCATATGAGCCGGCATACGCTTTATAGAAAACTCAAATCTGAGGGAGTTTCATTCCATGAATTAGTAGACAATGTGCGAAAAAATAAAGCCTTAGAACTGATTCAAAAAAAACAACATACCCTCAGCGAAATAGCATTTTTACTGGGATTTTCGGAGCTAAGTTCATTCAGTCGCGCCTTTAAAAAATGGACTGGATCGTCTCCGAATAACTACTCAAAACCTTAATTTATCAATCACCTACCACATTAAATCATCTGGAATTTCAAAGCCTTTGTAAGGGTCATCTTCTAAGCCTTGTTCGGCTGTGTCATTGGTTTTTTCATAGTAATAACAAATCGTACTTGGAATTCTTTCCATAATTTTTTTAGCGACCATTTTAGGCACCAGAATAAACTCATCCTCTAATGATGCTATCGACAACACGCCTTTTACTAAGTAGTCATATTGGCTTTGATCAACATAAATTCGCTTAATTTTCTTCTCTTCTGTAAATTGAAAAGCAAGTTCCCCTGACTCTCTCTTTACTTCATTAGTTTGTATCAATTGCTTAACCTGGGCTGAAATCGCTCTTTTTTCTTGCTCTTGCTGCTTTTCTTTATTTAACTGTTTATCTCTTTCAATTTTTTCTAAGCGCTTTTTCTCGAGTTCTTTTTGCGTTTCATCTTCAACGACATGCCCCTTAGGTGTTTGTTTTTGCTTGATTCTTTTTTCTTGTTTTAATGCTTTCGCCTTCTTTTTATCAACCAAGCCTGAACCCATTAATTGCTCTTGCAGTGATTTAACCATTTCATTTATCTCCTAGCCTTAAACAAAATAGCCCCAATAAAATATATTGAGGCTATATGTTGTACCAAAATGCTTTCAAATTTATACGTCTAAATTTGTTACTTCCAGAGCGTTACTTTGGATAAATAGACGTCTGGGTTCAACTTCGTCACCCATTAATGTCGTAAATATTTGGTCAGCAGCAACGGCATCTTCAATATTCACT
Organism: Oleiphilus sp.; assembly: GCA_048058835.1. Taxonomy (GTDB): domain Bacteria; phylum Pseudomonadota; class Gammaproteobacteria; order Pseudomonadales; family Oleiphilaceae; genus PZPK01. Next base: position 143,640 of record JBLLNS010000004.1, on the reverse strand, counting down.
TTCATCATTCGACGTGTCTCTGGGTCCATGGTTGTATCCCATAATTGATCTGGGTTCATTTCACCCAAACCTTTATAGCGTTGGATCATTAAACCACGTTGTGCTTCTTTCATCAGCCACTCAAGGGCATCCTTAAAGCCGACAACTAACTGTTTTTTCTCACCACGCTGGATATAGCTATTTTTACTAAAAATTCCATCGATTGCTTTAGTCAGCTCGGTCATTTTTTTATAGCTGCTTGAATCAATAAATTCTTCACCGAAAATATACGGTGTGGATATACCATGGACAAACACTAACACTCTTGGTAAATATTGATTTTTTTCTTCATCTTTCAGAATATCAAATTTGTAACTCATGCCAGTTTTTACATCGACATTCAAAAGCGTTTGAATTTCAGATGCCCAAGCTTCAACAGCCGCTTTATCTTTAATCGTCTCAATTGAAAGAGGGCTTACTTTCAGCATCGTCTCAAGCACAATCAACGGGTAAGCTTTTGATAATTTGTTAATTAAGCTTTCAACAATGCGATATTGAGAGACTAAGGTTTCTAGTCCTGCACCAACAATAGGTGGTGTATCTTCATCGATAAATAGTTGAGTTCCTTCCAAAGCCGATTGAGTTAAGAAAGTCTCAAGTGCCGCTTCATCTTTCAAATATTGTTCTTGTTTGCCTTTTTTTACTTTGTATAACGGAGGCATCGCAATAAAAATATGGCCACGCTCGATAATCTCGCGCATTTGGCGGAAAAAGAAAGTCAGCAATAACGTTCGGATATGCGAACCATCTACATCAGCATCCGTCATAATAATAATGCTGTGATAACGGAGTTTTTCTATGTTGTATTCTTCACGGCCAATACCACAGCCCAGTGCAGTGATCAGCGTACCAACCTCCGCAGAGGATAGCATTTTATCAAAGCGGGCTTTTTCAACATTCAGAATCTTACCTTTTAAAGGCAAGATAGCCTGGGTTTTTCGATCACGCCCCTGCTTTGCAGACCCGCCCGCAGAGTCACCCTCCACTATGTATAGTTCAGATAATGCTGGATCTTTTTCCTGACAGTCTGCCAACTTTCCTGGTAGACCCGCGATATCAAGAGCGCCTTTACGCCTTGTCATCTCACGTGCTTTTCTCGCCGCTTCTCTCGCTCTTGCAGCATCAATCATTTTATTCACAATTAATTTTGCTTCTTGCGGTGCTTCTAACAAGTACTCTGTAAAAAGTGAGTTCATCTCTTGTTCTACGGCACTTTTCACTTCAGAGGAAACTAACTTATCTTTAGTTTGAGATGAAAATTTTGGATCAGGAACTTTAACAGAGACCACGGCGGTTAGACCTTCTCGTGCGTCGTCACCAGATGTACTTACTTTAGAGTTCTTACCTAAGCCTTCTTTTTCAATATAGGTATTCAAGCTTCTCGTCAATGCTGATCTAAAACCTGCTAGGTGGGTTCCACCGTCTCTTTGTGGGATATTATTGGTAAAGCAGTATATATTCTCTTGGAAACCGTCATTCCACTGCATTGCGACTTCTACGCCAACGCCATCTTCTTCTCTTTGGGTCGAAAAATAGAAGACTCTATTGACTGCTGTCTTATTCGTATTCAAATACTCAACAAAGGCTTTTAAGCCACCATCATAGTGAAAGACTTCTTCCTTAGCGGAACGTTCGTCTTTAAGCAGGATATTCACACCGGAATTTAAGAATGCTAACTCTCTAATTCTTTTTGCTAGGAGATCAAAGTGGAACTCTATATTTGAAAAAGTTTCTGCCGATGGTTCGAAATGAACTTCCGTGCCTGTTTTATCTGTTTCGCCGATCACTTCCAGAGGCTTCTCCGGCACACCATGGATATAGGTTTGCTCGTATACTTTGCCTGCTCTGCGAATCGTTAGTTTAAGACGACTTGATAAAGCATTAACAACTGAAACACCAACACCATGTAAACCACCGGATACTTTATAAGTGTTATCATCAAACTTACCACCCGCGTGAAGAACCGTCATAATGACTTCGGCAGCAGAAACGCCCTCTTCTTCATGGATGTCTGTAGGAATTCCTCGACCATCATCCGATACCGTGACAGACTCATCTGGGTGAATAACTATTTTAATTTGAGAACAATAACCCGCTAGTGCTTCATCGATCGAGTTATCAACAATTTCAAAAACCATATGATGCAAACCCGTACCATCATCAGTGTCCCCAATGTACATACCTGGTCTTTTCCTGACTGCATCCAAGCCTTTTAATACTTTGATACTGGATGAATCATAACTTCTTTCAGTTTCACTCATTTTGGATTTGCTCCTAATTTTAGGTGCCACTTATTTCAAGTGGTTTTATTCTATAGTCTTCACTAAGCCATGTTCCACGTGGAACATTTTATAATCATTGAATTCACTGCTAATGCGTTCAATTATTCCTTCGTTCAAAACCGTCACAATAATTTGAGAGTTTAAAACACGTAATTTTGTAAATACCAAATTTAAATTTTTATCATCTAACTCAGCAGCTATATCGTCGATGAGTACAACCGCTTGTTTACCAAACTCTTTATATAAGGTTTGGATTTGAGCTAAGTACATTGATACTACCAAGAGTTTTTGCTGTCCTCTGGAAAGATTTTCTGAGGCCGACTGACTAAAAACACTAACTTTAATATCCGCACGATGCGGGCCTGCTTGTGTAAACTTGCGCTCAATGTCTTTTTTTTGCGTTATTTTCAACACGTCGAATAAGTTTTTATTTTTTTCCCAGCCTTTATAGTAGCTAACCTTTATATTGTCATTTATAGAGAAAAACGATAAATACTCTTTTAGGTGAGCCGCAAAGCTTTCAAAGTAAGCTATTCGCTGCTGATGAACTATTTCACCAAATTCAGCTATTTTTTTATCCCATACGTTTAGTAAAACGTCGTCTATTTTAGCATTTCGTAGCAGACTATTCCGCTGTTTTAAACAATTTAAATAGTTATTCCAATCATAACTAAACTTTTGTTCCACGTGGAACACTCCCCAATCTAAAAACTGCCTCCTTTGTTTTGGTGCACCATTAATTAATTCAAAACTCAGGGGCTCTATTAATATGATGGGAGATAGCTTTGCTAGTGTAGATGCAGTCTTAACCGTTTCTTGGTTAATTTTAATCTGTGTCGGCAAAACAGTAGACTTCTTAATGCCAACTTTATGTAATTCTGAATGATGGGTACTCTCACGGATAAGGGCGAAGAGGATGAACTCTGTTATTTTTTCATCGCGCTTTATTATATTTTCAATCCGTCTACTTCTGAAGGATCTGCCCGTAGAAATAAAATATAGCGATTCTAATAAACTGGTCTTACCTGATGCATTAGCACCTGAGATGAAATTTAACTTATCATGAAGAGAAAAACTGACGTTTTTTATATTTCGGAAGTTGCTTAGACTTATTTTATCTATAGACATATAGGAGAACTAAAAAGGCAGAGAAGAAGCTCTCTGCCTATATTGGGATTAATGTAACATGTTCAGGCGGGAATCTACGAACATGTCTAATTCTGGCGCTAATACGTGCACATAGCGGTCAAAGTATAAGAATTGCTTAAGTAATAAAGCAAACTCTCTGGGAAAATGGATACCATTATTTTCACCCACTTTTACCATATCCATCAGAATATTATTAATATCATCCTCACCATTAAAATCCAGCATGGCTGTATCCGGCACCATCACATCCAGCTTGTTAAATACTCGACTCAGATCATTCGCTAAGTTTTTCACGACCACATCTTTATCCGTTACTCCAATTCGAATCATCGCATCAGCCATGCCTTCAAAATCGCCAATCATAATTGATGAGATAAAATCTGAAACGGCTTCCCAAGTACCTGGATTTATTCGGCCTACAATACCAAAATCGATGAAGCCTATTTTCCCATTCTCGAGAACCATTAGATTACCCGCATGCACATCAGCGTGAAAAAACGCACACTGCGTTAAACTGGAAAACCAAGTATTCATCGCCGTAATTAAGGTTTTTTCTGGATCGGAACAGTAACGTTTGATGGTATCCAGATCGGTAAGCGGGACACCGTAGAACCGTTCCATGGTTAATATTTTTCTTGAGCTGGCTTTCTTGTAAACCCTTGGCACAATGACGTCGCTATTTTGAGTCGCATCTAAAAACTCTCTAAATTCATCCAAGTTATTCGCTTCTTTAATGAAGTCACACTCTTCCATCATGGTTCTCTGAATTTCTTCTACCACGCCGGATAAAGATGTCCAGGACAGTTTAGGTGCTAATCGTTCAATAACTCTCGCGCACACATAGAGAAAATTCAGATCGGTCAATAGAACGTTTTCTACGCCTGGTTTTTGAATTTTAATAACCACATCTTCACCGCTTAATAATTTTGCGGCATGCACTTGTGCAATTGATGCTGATGCTAACGGCTTTGGGTCAACCCACGAATACACTGAATCTATAGGTTTCTGTAATTCAGATTCAATTATTTTCTTTGCCACAGTAAAAGAAAATGGCTTGGTTCTATCAAGACAATGCTGAAATTCCTCAACATAATCTTTTGGAAAGAAGGTCGGAGAGCTGGCGATAAATTGTCCTAATTTTATATAGGTCGCGCCTAACTCTTCAAAGACTGTACGTAATAGTTTGGGATTAGGTGGGCGATCACCTAACATCCATGTCCCAGCTGTTTTTGCAATCACACTACTTGTTTGTGCGATTCTCAATGTTCCTTTTACAGTATCTAACAACAATCCCATACTTTTTGCTCTTTCAATAACCATTAATAATAATTACGTTTGTTGCCTTATTAAAACACACGTTACAGCCGCATCGGCATGATGACATAAAGATTTCCATCATCATCAAGAGATTCAATCAAGGCAGATGAGTTAGCATTTAACATGGTAATTTTGACATTTTCTGAATTAATAACATTCATCGCATCAATTAAATAACTAACATTAAAACCAATTTGAAGGTCATCACTGTCGTATCCAACCTCTAAACAATCTTCAGCTTGTTCATGTTCAGGGTTATTAGCAAAAACCTGTAATTGATTTTGGGTTAAATGTAGCTGTATTCCACGAATATTTTCATGAGACAAGATACTGGCGCGGCTTAGCATGCTTTTTAAGCCACTTCGATCCGCTATCATTATTTTGTCGCCACCTTTAGGGATGACTCGATTGTAATCTGGAAATTTTCCGTCAATTAATTTTGATGTAAATTTAAAATTACCTATCTTGGAGAAGATATGATTATCACCAATCGAGATAACAATCTCTTCATCAGAATCAGATAACAAACGACCTAATTCAATAATCCCTTTCGTGGCACGATCACTTGTTTTTCAACATCGAGCGACTGATCCGTGGCAAGTGATGATAAGGCCAATCGATGACCATCAGTCGCCACCATGCGGACCGATTGGTTAGCCATTTCCAACAACATCCCATTTAAGTAATAACGTACATCTTGCTGTGCCATTGCGAACGATGTCGCATCAAGCATCTGTTTGAAATCTTTTTGTGAAAAAGTCAGCGCTAAATCATGCTTACTCTCTTCAGTATTTGGAAACTGATCCGCAGGTAAAGTAGCGAGAGTAAAATGGCTTTTACCGGAACGAAGGTGCATTTTTTCACCTTCTAAACTTAATTCGATTAACGCTTCGTTTGGTAAAGAACGGCAAATATCAGAAAGTTTTCTGGCAGGAACTGTGATACGGCCAGTTTGTTGGACCGTTGGCAGCGCCAAAGTGCAGACTAATTCCACCTCCATATTCGTACCCGTTAGAGTCACTTTACCCTCTTCTGCCTCCAAGAGAATATTAGCGAGTACTGGCATGGTTTGCTTTCGCTCAACGACACCGGAAATAATCTGTAAAGGATTGAGTATTTCTTCTCTTGTAATATTAAATTTCATTATAAAACTCTTTTAAATTCAGTTTCTTATAAAATTAAATCGTTATTTAATTATTCAATAATTTCATCAGTGCCTTAGGACGATTAAGCATAATGTCTAAGTCGTTAATATTCTCATAAAGTTATGATGATCTTCTCTAATTCCTGGATCATTGTCACGCAGTTCAACGACTTTTTTACAGGCATGAAGCACAGTTGTATGATCTCGGCCTCCGAATGCATCGCCGATTTCTGGCAGACTGTGATTCGTTAATTCTTTCGCCAGCGCCATCGCCATTTGCCTGGGTCGCGTCACCGATCGTGTACGACGTTTAGACAGTAAGTCTGCTACTTTAATCTTATAGTATTCAGCGACCGTTCTTTGAATATTTTCGATACTGACTTGCTTATCATGAAGCGCAAGTAGATCTTTTAAACACTCTCGAATAAATACAGGGGTAATTTCCTCACCGGTAAAATGTGCATTTGCGGCAACGAGTTTTAATGCACCTTCAAGCTCTCTCACATTAGAACGAATTTTCTGAGCGATAAAAAAAGCCGACTCACTACTCAGAGCGACTTTATTCTGTTCCGCTTTCTTCATTAGTATAGCGACCCGCGTTTCAAGCTCTGGCGGTTCAACCATTACCGTTAAGCCCCAACCAAATCGAGATTTGAGGCGCTCTTCCATATTGTCAATTTCTTTAGGGTAACGATCGCAAGTCAGAATCATTTGCTGCCCCCCCTCAAGCAAAGCATTGAAGGTATGAAAAAACTCTTCCTGGGAACGCTCTTTGCGCGCAAAAAACTGAATATCATCGATCAACAAAGCATCTACAGAACGATAAAAGCGCTTAAACTCATTAATCGCATTAATTTGTAGTGCTTTAACCATGTCTGCTACGAAACGTTCTGAATGAAGATAAACAACTTTAGCATTGGGGTTTTTCTTTATTATTTCATTTCCCACAGAGTGCATTAGATGGGTTTTACCAAGACCAACGCCGCCGTATAGAAATAAAGGGTTGTATGCACCACCAGGATTTTCAGCAACTTGCACTGAGGCCGCACGAGCCAACTGGTTAGATTTACCTTCAACAAACGTGTCAAAGGTAAAATTAGGATTTAAAAAACTCTGATGCTTAATAATAGAACCTTCGACTTCAACCTGCCTGTCTGTGGCTCTATTTTTACTGGGTTTATTAACTGGAGAGATATTGTTAGCAACAATCGTATTAGTTTTATCAGAAACAGGTTTTCTAGAAGCGACTGAATTAACTTTCGCTTCGTTTGATTTCAACTGGCCGATCTTTAACTCAACCGAAGAAATACCACCCAAGTTCACTTCTTTTATAAGTTCTTCGATTCTCGGTAAGAATTTTTGTCGCACCCAATCGAGAACAAATTTATTTGGCGCATATAAACGCAGCACATGATCTTCACACTCACCTTGTAGTGGCCGAATCCAGGTACTGTATTGTTGGGTGGGTAACTCTTCTTGAAGTTTTTCTAAACATTCAGGCCAAACTTGCTCTTGCACTATCGCTTATCCGTATAAATATCATTCAAAACAGGCTCACGATTCTAACGATTTTAATATAGAACTACTAGGCTTTATTTTGGGTTATAAATCATACTGTGAATAACTTTATTATTTATAATCAATTAGATAGTAGAGATATAAACAGGCTTGTGCACAAAATTAAATTTTAATTGCACAAAAAAACATCAATCTAAATATAGCTGAAATCGCCCCCTTATTAAGTTGTGGAAAAGTCTAGGGACAAAACAGTGGATAAGTTTATTTTCGAGTTATTCATATTTTGTCCCAGACTTAAACATGGTTTATACCGAGCTTTCACCAACACTTATAAAATATACAAACATATGTTTTTAAACGTTTTTATTTAGTTATAAACAGAAATAACCTTGACTAATAAGTAATAAATATAAGAAATACATATATATACTTATAATTAAGGGAAGTGAAAAACAAAGGGACTGGATATTGATTAATCAAATTAGCTTGTAAAGTAAATTGAAACTACATATAATTTCGCACCTATTTTTTTACACCAAAATTTAATTGTGAGTAAGTGAAATGAAAAGAACGTTTCAACCTAGCGTCCTGAAGAGAAAACGCACACATGGTTTTAGAGCAAGAATGGCCACTAAAAATGGGCGTCAACTTCTTAACAGACGTCGTGCTAAAGGTCGTAAAGTACTTAGCGCATAATTAGTTTGTCGGCTGATTTTACATTCCCAAAAGATGTTAGATTACTAACAGCGTCTGACTACAGCAATGTTTTTCAAGATGTTCAGTTGAGAGTCTCGAGCAAAAATTTCTTAATTTTAGCCAGAGACGAGGGCAATGAACATTCGCGTCTTGGAATTATCATTGCTAAAAAAAATGTAAAACTAGCAGTCGAAAGAAACAGATTAAAACGCCAATTACGCGAAACCTTTCGCCAACAGCGACATGCATTACCTGCTTTAGAAATCGTCCTTCTTGCAAAACGGGGAGCTGATAACAATGACAGTCTCTCCATTGCTGAAGAGTTGAACTTTCTCTGGCAAAAATTGAAGCGCAAAGCAGCAAAATAATTCCATTCTAGCTGTTACCTACAATTTGATTCATCGAGACTATTGATGAGAAAAATTATCATCGGGCTTTTACGCGCTTACCAACTACTGATTAGTCCGATAATCGGTCCTTCCTGTCGGTTTTACCCATCTTGTTCTGAATATGCAATTGAAGCAGTGAAAAGCCATGGTATTTTCAAAGGATGCTTTCTTGCTGTTCGTCGTGTGTTAAGATGCCACCCCGGGTGTGAAGGTGGGCTTGATCCTGTTCCTGAAAAAACGAAAAAGCGTCATGTTTGTTCGCAACACGCTCAAAAAAAAACTCGAAAACGTTTTAACGTATGACCTAAATAAAGAAAATGGTAGTGAATACTTATGGATCTTAGACGCAGTGTTATTTTGGTAGCTTTAGCTGTTGTTTCTTATATGTTGATTTTAGCCTGGAATGAAGATTATGGGCAGAATCAGATAACCCAAACAAAACCAGTTAACCAACCGGTTGAGATGATGGAAACTGACACTCAATCTGATACAAATAATGCTGATGATTTTGTGGTCCCTGAAGAAAGTGAATCCATTCCTTCATCTATAGATAGTGCATCTAAAAACGCTAAAGCTGAGATAGTACATGTTTCTACTGATGTACTTGATATAAAAATTGACTTGAAGGGTGGCAACATTGTTTCAGCGACGATGCCACATTACAAAACCTCATTAGGTTCAGATCAACCCTTATCTTTATTGAGTCGAACCGAGAGGCATTACGTCGTTGAAAGCGGTCTTTTTGGTAAAAATGGCTTTGATTCTTCAAAAAACGGACCATTACCGACTTACTCAAGTTCAAAATCTGATTATGTACTTACTGAGCAAGATGATGCGTTAACGGTAGACCTCACATATTTAGATGCCTCAGGTGTGGAGGTTATCAAACGTTATACATTTGAACGTGATGAATACCTGATCAAGGTGAGTTATGTCATTAATAACCAGTCTGAACAAAAATGGGAAGCTAATTTCTCAGGAAAGATTGTTCGAGATCAGAGTGTAGACCCTTCTTCTCAAACCAGTATGGGCATGCAAAGCTTTTTAGGGATGGCCTTATCTAGCCCAGAAAAACCTTATGAGAAATATGACTTCTCAGATTTAAAAGAAAGTCCAATAAATCAGACTATTCAAGGTGGTTGGGTCGCTTTCATTCAGCATTACTTCCTAAGTGCTTGGATACCCTCAGCCGATCAGCAGCATACCTACCAAAGCCGCTATAAAAATGGTCTACATTTGATGGGCTTTATCAGCCCTGTGACAAAAGTCGAAGCGGGTGAAACTAAGACCATCGAAGCGCAATTGTATGTTGGTCCTAAAATTATTGAACGCTTAGAGAATGTGGCGCCAAAACTGGATTTAACGGTCGATTACGGGTGGTTGTTCTTTATAGCCTATCCATTATTTGTTTTGTTGGACTTTTTACACGGTCTTTTAGGCAACTGGGGTTTGGCAATTATTGGTGTCACCATCGTAGTCAAGGCTATATTCTTTAAATTATCGGCAGCAAGCTATCGTTCGATGGCTAACATGAGACGTGTTGCACCTAAGTTAAAGTCATTAAAAGATCAGTATGGTGATGATCGTCAGAAAATGTCTCAGGCTATGATGGATCTTTACAAGAAAGAGAAAATTAATCCCTTAGGCGGCTGTTTACCGATTCTTGTACAGATGCCCGTTTTTATTGCTTTATATTGGGTGATTCTAGAAAGTGTTCAGTTACGTCATGCGCCTTTCATGTTTTGGATTACCGATTTGTCGGTTAAAGATGCCTATTTTGTTTTACCGATATTGATGGGTATTTCCATGTTTATTCAAATGCAGCTTAACCCTGCACCACCTGATCCTATGCAAGCAAAGATCATGAAAATTATGCCTGTCATGATGACAATCTTTTTCTTGTGGTTCCCATCTGGCCTTGTTTTGTATTGGTTAGTGAATAATATTCTTTCAATCAGTCAGCAATGGGTTATCACTCGACAAATTGAAAACGCGTCTTCCTGATACTTATGACGAGTTATTTTCAAGATACAATCACGGCCGTTGCAACTGCTAGCGGCCGAGCAGGTGTCGGGATTGTTAGAGTTTCAGGCCCTAAAGCGCTAGAGATCGCCGATAAAATAATTCGTTTTACACCTAAAAACCGTTATGCCCATTACTGCGATTTTTTCGATCAAGCTCAGGCTAAGTTAGATCAAGGAATCGTTCTTTACTTCAAAGGTCCTCATTCATTTACAGGCGAAGATGTGGTTGAATTTCAAGCGCATGGCGGGCCTGTTGTATTAGATTTACTGATCAAAACTATTTTGTCCTTTGGTGCTCGGATTGCTGAAGCCGGGGAATTTTCTCAACGTGCCTTTTTTAACGATAAGCTGGACTTAATTCAGGCCGAAGCTGTGTCTGATTTGATAAATAGTAGTTCTGAACAAGCAGCCAGGTCTGCCCTTCGTTCCCTGCAAGGTGAGTTTTCCAAGCATATTGATGCGATTGTGGCTTCCCTTATCGAAATAAGAATGTTTGTCGAAGCTGCCATCGATTTTCCTGAAGAAGAAATAGATTTTTTATCTGATTCAAATATTTTGAGTCAGATAGATGAGTTAAAAAATCGGATGACAGCCTTACTTATGAATGCTCAACAGGGCGCACTATTAACTGAAGGCATGCGAGTGGTTATTGCTGGTAAGCCTAATGCTGGAAAATCCAGTTTGTTAAATGCCCTTTCAGGGAAAGATTCGGCAATTGTCACTGATATTGAAGGCACAACCAGGGACGTTCTGAAGGAGCAGATCAATATTGATGGCATGCCCTTGCATATCATTGATACTGCCGGTCTAAGAGAAAGTACTGATCAAGTTGAACAAATTGGAATCAGTCGCGCTTGGAAAGAAATAGAACAAGCGGATCGCATTCTATTAGTTGTTGATGCGAGTGAAATAAAAGATCAAACAGACTTGGTTTGGCCAGAGTTTATTCAGAACTTGTCAAAGCAAGATCATTTGACAGTGATTAAGAATAAAGTAGATAAGCTAAATCAAACAGCGTCTATCGATACACAAGCAAATTACCCTACAATTTCGCTTTCAGCCAAATCTGGTTTGGGTATCGATTTACTGAGGGAACATTTAAAAGCGTGTGTTGGTTTTGATTCTGGAAATGAAGGCAGTTTTACAGCGCGACGTCGACATTTACAAGCGATAGAACAAGCCTTAGATGCCGTTAATCTGGGCCGAGCTCAGCTTGTCGAGATGAATGCAGGTGAACTGCTGGCGGAAGAACTCAGAATAGCGCAAGATTTCCTAGGTTCAATTACAGGGAAATTTAGACCTGATGATTTGCTAGGTGAAATATTCAGCAGCTTTTGTATCGGCAAATAAGTAGTTGTTAGCGATCTAATTAGCGTAAAACGCAGAAATTATGATAATCGATAAATTTAACACTTTTTAGGAGGCATGGATGAGCCAGTCTGCCCTATTGAAGTCGCCACGTTTCGGTCCATTCTTTATCACCCAGTTTTTGGGTGCATTTAATGACAATATTTACAAGAACACCTTGATGTTAATCATGACTTATGGGGCTGCAGATTCCATGGGCCTAAACAGTCATATTGTGTTAAACCTTGCAGCCGTTTTATTCATCTTACCTTTCTTGCTGTTTTCTTCCCTAGCCGGACAAATTGCTGATAAATTCGAAAAGTCCGCGCTGATTCAAAAAATAAAGCTCCTAGAAATTGTCATTATGTCTGCTGGTGCGGCGGCATTGTTGACAGAAAGCTACGTGATTTTGCTCATTCTATTATTTTTAATGGGGGCGCAATCAGCCTTCTTTGGCCCCTGCAAATATGCCATTTTACCTCAGCACCTTGGCAGGCATGAGTTAGTCGGTGGGAATGCCCTTGTTGAAATGGGGACATTTGTATCCATTTTATTAGCAACTATTGGCGCAGGCGTCATTATGCAGTTTGAGCATTATTTGGAAATTGCAGCGGTTCTTATTGTCTGTCTTGCTATATGTGGTTATTTATCCAGTTACTTTATTCCAAAAGCAGAAGCCATTGATGCTCAACTAAAACTAAATTTCAATATTGTTAAATCGAGTTGGCAGTTAATTAGCTATGCACGAGAAACCAGAGGTATTTTTTTGGCAATAATGGCTATATCTTGGTTTTGGTTCTTGGGCGCAGCCTATTTGACTCAGTTTCCAAACTTTTCCAGAGACTCGTTGAATGGAGACCCCTCTCTGGTCACTTTGTTACTTGCTATTTTTACGCTTGGCATAGGTTTTGGTTCTTTGTTATGCGAAAAGTTATCTCGAAAGCAAGTAGAGCTTGGGATTGTGCCTATTGGCGCAATGGGAATGACCCTTTTTGGGATCGATTTATATTTTTCGATACCGACTTCATTAGCCAGTGTTGAAACCTGGTCTAGCTTTATTGCCGATGCTGAAAATTGGCGATTATTAATTGATCTTGGCGGAATAGGAATTTTCGGTGGGGTTTTTATCGTTCCTTTATATGCTTATATACAGCTTAGGGTAGAAGAAGAGTATAGGGCGCGTATTATTGGAGTCATTAACATAATTAATGCTCTATTTCTGGTATCGAGTGGCTTAGCGGCCATGCTTTTCTTAGGTGTATTTGGTCTGAAAATATCAGAGTTTTTCCTGATTATTTCTATTATGAATATTACGGTTTCTTTGTTTATTTTCTATCAGGTCGATGAATTTGCAATACGTTTTATTGTTTGGATTCTAACCAATATTATTTATCGGGTAAAAGAGCATGGTCGAGAAACTATACCAGCCGAAGGTGCGGCAGTTTTGGTCAGTAATCATGTCAGTTTTGTTGATGCGTTGCTCATAGCGAGTACATCGCCACGACCCATTCGATTTGTCATGGATCACAATATATTTAAAAATCGTTTGCTCGGTTGGTTTTTCAGATTAGTGAAAGCGATTCCGATCGCGCCTGAAAAAGTTTGTGAAAAAACTTACAAAGATGCATTTGATACAGTGTCTCAGGTCTTAAAAGAAGGTCATTTGGTCTGCATATTCCCAGAAGGAAAAATTACCAGAACGGGTAGCATGAATGAGTTTAAAACCGGTATAGAAAAGATCATACAGCGAGACCCTGTTCCTGTGATTCCAATTGGATTAATTGGCTTGTGGGGTAGTTATTTTAGTCACAAAGAAGGTTCAGCTTTTACGAAGAAGCCAAGTAGGTTTTGGTCACGTGTTGAAATAAGAGTCGGGAAGTCGCGTCCTGCCTCTGAAATATCAGCTAAAATTTTGTACGATGATGTTGAGCACTTATGTAAAGCGCATTGATTTTTAATTCTGTGGATAACTTTTCTGAAAATATGCCTTTTTATTCTTAAATACGTAAAACTTATTATTTATCAAGTATTTAAATTGATTACTTAATAATAAGCATTAAAGTTCCTGTGGATAACTTGTTTGATAACTTATGAATATATGCTTAGTAAGTTATTGAAAATAAAGAAAATGAATGAATATTCATTTTTATAAGCAGTACTTTTGCCACTCTGATTGTTAAGTTGTTTAAAAATTGTTCAGTTTTTGCTGAAAGATCCAATCTCAAGATATATAATACCGCGCCCTTCCAACTGCTAAGTGAGAATATAAGTGGATTACCAGAAAAGATACGACGTGATTATTATTGGTGGCGGTCATGCTGGTACCGAGGCTGCTCTAGCTGCTGCCAGGCTTGGTTGTGAAACCTTGCTACTGACACACAATATCGAAACCTTAGGACAAATGTCTTGTAATCCAGCAATTGGTGGGATTGGTAAAAGCCATTTAGTCAAAGAAATTGATGCCTTAGATGGCGCTATGGCAAAAGCGGCTGATTTAGCTGGTATACAGTTTCGAGTCTTAAATAGCCGAAAGGGCCCTGCTGTTAGAGCCACGCGTGTTCAAGCCGATCGGGTATTATATAAAGCAGCGATACGAGAAATTTTAGAAAACCAGAAGGGTTTAGATATATTTCAACAAGCTGTTGATGATTTAATTGTTGAGCAGGATCAGGTAAAAGGCGTCGTTACGAATATGGGCCTTAGATTCTTTTCGAAGACAGTGGTCCTTACAACCGGCACCTTTCTAGGTGGTGTGATTCATGTCGGGATGGAAAACCACTCTGGTGGCCGTGCTGGTGACCCACCTTCAATTGCTTTAGCTAAGCGATTGCGGGAATTACCATTTCGAGTGGGGCGCTTGAAAACGGGTACGCCACCCAGGATTGACGCAAAATCTGTTGATTTTTCAGTCATGGGTGCGCAACCCGGTGATACGCCTCGCCCCGTTATGTCCTATATGGGCAATCGAGAGCAACATCCTCAACAAATTTCATGTTATGTGACGAAAACTAATGAAACGACGCATGACATTATTCGAAGCGGTTTCGATCGTTCACCTATGTTTACAGGTGTGATTGAAGGGACAGGGCCTCGTTATTGCCCTTCTATCGAAGATAAAATTAATCGCTTTTCAGATAAAGACTCACATCAAATTTTTGTCGAGCCAGAAGGTTTAACCACGCATGAACTTTATCCAAATGGCATTTCGACCAGTTTACCCTTTGATGTTCAGTTAGCATTAGTGCGTTCTATCAAAGGTTTTGAAAATGCCCATATCACGCGTCCAGGCTATGCAATTGAGTATGACTATTTTAATCCGCAAGATCTAAAACAAAGCCTTGAAACAAAGTTCATAGAAAACCTGTATTTTGCGGGCCAGATAAATGGTACAACCGGCTATGAAGAAGCAGCTGCGCAAGGTCTTTTAGCGGGTTTGAATGCGGGCTTGAAAGCACAAGATAAACCTGTCTGGTGTCCGCGAAGAGATGAAGCCTATATTGGTGTACTTGTGGATGATTTAATTACCCTAGGCACCAATGAACCCTATAGAATGTTCACAAGTAGAGCAGAATATCGTCTGTTGTTGCGTGAAGATAATGCTGATTTAAGATTAACAGAATTGGGATATCGTTTAGGTGTTGTCGGTGAGGAAAGGTGGCAAGCTTTTTCTGCAAAGAGAGAAGCAATTGAGTTAGAAACGCAACGTTTAAAAACAACCTGGGTTCAACCAGGCACTGAAGCCGGAGACAATGCCAATAAGTTTTTGGAGAAACCACTAAGTCGAGAATACAGCTTAATGGATTTGCTAAAACGGCCGGAAATTAAGTATGCAAGTATTGCCGAGATCAAGGCAAGTGAGTTACCAGTCGATGAGGCTGTCGCTGAACAGATTGAAATACAAACAAAATATGATGGTTACATCAGTCGTCAGCAAGATGAAATTGATCGTCTGAAACGCAATGAAAATACCAAGCTACCGATAGATTTTGACTATGCCACGATATCTGGTTTATCCAATGAGATGAAGCAGAAATTGTTTGATGTTAAGCCTGAATCCATTGCACAAGCATCAAGAATACCTGGTGTGACGCCAGCTGCTATCTCACTGATATTAGTCTACCTGAAAAAAAAGAATGCAACGAAGCAAGTTCAGAAAGCAAGTTAAAGAGAGTATAAACATTGATCACGGAAGTATTACGTTCAGCATTCATCACCAGAATACTTGAAGCCAGTACCACTTTAGATATTACTGTGACAGAACAGCAAAGTGCGGCGCTTATCAGTTATTTGGAATTACTGATTAAATGGAATAAGGCGTATAACCTAACTGCGATACGAGATCCGGAAGAAATGTTCACTAAACATATTCTGGATTCTTTAAGTATTACCAAGTATATCACTGGCAATACTATTTTAGACGTAGGAACAGGTCCTGGTTTACCAGGCATCCCTATGGCAATCATGTTCCCTGAAAAACACTTTTCTTTGCTTGATAGTAATGGCAAAAAAACCCGCTTTTTGGTCCAAGCACAATTGTCTCTAGCACTAGCGAATGTAGAGATATTTAATGTTAGAGTAGAGAACTTGCCAGACAATAAAGTATTTGATCAAATTATGTCGCGTGCATTTACTGCGCTAGATAATATGGTTAACCTATGTAAGCACTTACTCACAGAAAAGGGCCAGTTTCTAGCAATGAAAGGTTTAGTACCGGAAGAAGAAATACAAAAACTGGATGCGAACTTTCAAGTTAAGGACATTAATTCGTTGACTGTTCCTGGTTGCTTCGAACAGCGCCATTTGATTACCATTGAAAAAACACACAAAGCATAGTTGGTATTGCTGACAAAAGGGGAATGTGGTGGCGAAAATTTTTGCGATTACCAACCAGAAAGGTGGTGTGGGTAAAACGACGACTAGTGTCAATCTAGCTGCGTCGTTGGCTGCAACAAGAAGACGGATTTTGCTTATAGATCTTGACCCACAAGGTAATGCGACGATGGGGAGTGGTATTAGCAAAAACGAAACAGAAAACACGGCTTATGAGTTACTGACTAAAAAAGCCAAGATTGAAGACGTCATCGTCAGGTCTGAACTAGGTCGATATGATGTTATTCCTGCAAATGGCGACCTAACAGCGGCTGAAGTTGAGTTATTGAATGAAATAGGCCGAGAGCACAGGTTAAAAAAAGTACTGGCAGAAGTAAAAGATAACTATGAGTTTATTTTAATTGATTGCCCGCCTTCACTTAGTATGCTCACTGTTAATGCCCTTGCCGCTGCAGATGGTGTATTAATCCCGATGCAGTGTGAATATTATGCTTTGGAGGGCTTAGCTGCATTGATGGGAACCATCGAGCAAATAAAAGAGACAGTGAATCCAAGTTTGGAAATTTCAGGGATTTTACGAACTATGTACGATCCTAGAAATAGTTTAACGAGAGATGTGTCTTCTGAATTGAAAGAGTACTTTGGTGATAAATTATATAAAGTGGCAATTCCAAGAAATGTCAGATTAGCTGAAGCACCCAGTTATGGCATGTCTGTCCTTCATTACGATAAAAATTCAAAAGGCTCACTTGCCTATTTAGCTTTAGCAGGTGAAATAGTGAGAAAACTAAAATCTGAAGCTAAAGTTAGTTGAAAATAAAAACCGAGAGATGATATCTGTGGCAAGAAAACGAGGTTTAGGCGAAAAAGGTTTAGGTGCTTTACTTAAAGGTTCAAGTGTGGAGTTAAAAGATGCGTCCAAACAGGATGGCGAATTAAAATACCTCCCGGTTGAATTTTTACAGCGTGGTAAATATCAACCGCGTCGAGATATGGATCAAGAAGCATTAGGTGAACTCGCCGAGTCAATTCGTCAACAAGGCATCATGCAGCCGATTATTGTCCGGGAAATCTCCAAGGATAAATACGAAATTATTGCCGGAGAAAGGCGTTGGAGAGCGGCGCAACTTGCCGATCTAGATAAGGTACCTGCCATTATTCGCGAAGTTGAAGATAACGCAGCCGTTGCCATGGCGTTAATCGAAAATATTCAACGCGAAAACTTAAACTCAATGGAAGAAGCCATTGCCTTACAACGTTTACAAGAAGAATTCAGTCTCACGCAAGCAGAAGTCGCTGAAGCAGTGGGTAAGTCAAGATCAACCGTTACTAATTTGTTACGCTTGATCCAATTGACTGATGAAGTCAAGTTGATGTTAGAGCACGGTGATTTAGAGATGGGTCATGGCAGGGCCATGCTGTCATTAAAGCCTGAGCAACAAATTCAAGCAGCCAGAATTGTTGAAAGTAAGTCACTGTCTGTCAGACAAACAGAAGCGCTTGTCCGAAAACTCTCAGAAGAAGTTCAACCAAAACCTAGCAGTGAGGTGAAGGTAAATAAGGATGTAGAGCGACTCGAGGAAGATTTATCTGAAAGAATCGGAGCCAGTGTCTCAATTGCGTATACCAGCAAGGGTAAAGGCAAGCTGACGATCAAATATAACTCTTTGGACGAGCTAGACGGAATCCTAAAACATATACATTAATTAATTGGATGAAAAATAAACGATTAAATTGCAAATATTCAGTTTCTGACTGTTGAATGCAACCTGCAATCCACCTATAATCCCCCACGTTTTAGGGAGTCATTACTCCATTAAGAATTGGTTCGGACTGTAAATAAAGCCAACTACACATGACAAAGAATAAAAACAAACAGTTGTTGTGATACAAAGTAAAAAACTTTGTTTTGGTGATTGCAAAAAGGTAAAGAATGGCAATCGGTATAAAGCGGCCGCCAATAGTTAAAATATTCTGTACACAATTAGCTGTTACATTGTTAATTAGTGCGATTTACTATTTATTAAACGGAAGAGTTGCAGGATTATCAGCTTTTCTTGGGGGCTTAGTATTTATTCTCCCCCAGCTATATTTTGGTTTGAAGGCTTTTATGTACAGCGGTGCAAGAGCCATAGATAAAATAGTAATCAGTTTTTATAAAGGTGAATCAACAAAAATACTCATAATCGTTATTGGTTTTGCACTGATATTTTCATTTATCAAACCAATTGATTATTTTGCATTGTATTCATCTTTTATCACGTTATTGATAGTGAATTGTTTTTCTGGATTGATTAAATAATCAGAAACACTGATGCAATTTCTTAAAGATTTTTAACTTATAGATAGTAGGCTTTTAATTATGGCAGGCGGCAGTCAAACAACTACTGAATATATTCAGCATCACTTAACCAACTTAACGTATGGTCAATTACCAGCAGGAACAGTTCGCTACGATGGTACTGTGTTAACAGAAAGTACTTGGACAATGGCTCATGGCGGGCAAGAAGCAGCCGCGATGGGTTTTAATGCGATTCATGTTGATAGTTTACTTTGGTCATTCGGTTTGGGTCTGATTTTTTGTCTGATTTTCAGATCAGTTGCGAAAGCAGCATCTAGTGATGTACCGGGTCGATTTCAGAATTTTATTGAGATAATCGTCGATTTTGTCGATGGCAACGTAAAAGATATGTTTCACGGCAGAAACCCATTAATTGCACCTTTAGCTTTGACAATTTTCGTTTGGGTTTTCTTCATGAACTTGATGGATTTAATCCCGGTTGATTTGGTCCCATGGTTGTTAAGTTTGGTTGGCGTTGGCTATCAAAAGATTGTTCCTTCTACCGACCCAAATATCACCTTGGGTATGGCATTAGGCGTATTTATCCTGATGCTCTACTACTCGATCAAAATTAAAGGTGTCGGTGGCTTCACCAAAGAATTAACGATGCACCCTTTTAATCATTGGGCATTCATCCCAGTAAACTTATTTATGGAATTAGTCGGTTTATTAGCGAAACCATTCTCACTTGGTTTACGACTTTTCGGGAACATGTATGCAGGCGAAATGATCTTTATTTTGATTGCAGTCATGTATAGTGCTGGCTGGGTGTTTGGTTTATTTGGTGGCTTCCTACAAATTGGTTGGGCTATTTTCCACATCTTGGTTATTACGCTTCAAGCATTCATTTTCATGGTTTTGACCGTTGTGTACCTAAGTATGGCGCACGAAGATCATTAACCGACTTTAAACTTTAGATTAACTTAACTTTAACTCGATAGGAGAAAGAAATGGAACTAGTAATTATTGCAGCTGCAATTATGCTTGGTCTTGGTGCACTTGGTGCGGCAGTAGGTATGGGGCTTTTAGGCGGTCGTCTTTTAGAAGGTACTGCTAGACAGCCAGAGCTTGGTCCAATGCTTCAAGGTAAGATGTTCTTACTTGCTGGTTTGATCGATGCTGTGCCAATTATTGGTGTTGGTATTGCAATGTATTTGATCTTCGTTGTTGCCCCAGGTGTAGGTGCGTAATCCAAGCTCTAACTAGGGTCGATTACTAATTCGTAAACCGGAAACAAAACGAGGTAATTAGTGTGAATCTTAATTACACACTTGTTGGACAAATGATTTTCTTCGCTGGCTTTGTGCTGTTTTGCATGAAGTATGTTTGGCCGCCAATTATGGCTGCAATGACTGAGCGAGAGAAAAAAATAGCAGATGGTTTAGCCGCCGCAGATAGAGCTGCAAAAGATCTTGAACTAGCACAGAAAAAAGCTGGTAAGAGTTTGACTGAAGCTAAAGCGCAAGCAGCTGAACTAATCGAGCAAGCAAATAAAAGATCAAGCCAGATTATCGAAGAGGCGAAAGAAACAGCACGTCAGGAAGGTAGTCGTTTGGTTAATGCAGCTAAAGCTGAAATTGAGCAAGAAAAAAATCGCGTAATAGAAGAACTTCGTAAAGAAGTTGCTTCAGTTGCAATTGTAGGTGCAGAGAAAATTCTTGGTTCCTCAGTTGATGCATCTAAGCATAGTGAAATGCTCGATAAGCTAGCAGCAGAAATTTAACAATTGAGAGTGGATGATGGCAGAATCAATTACGATTGCCCGACCATATGCTAAAGCAGCTTTTCAAGCAGCGAAAGATAGCCAAGCACTGACGGAATGGTCAGAAATGCTTGGTTATGCTTCTGCAGTAGCGGCGGACGAGAATGTGGAAACTATTCTTGACCACCCTGCTTTAACCAGTGAACAAAAAGCACAGTTCTTTATAGATGTGTGTGGTGAAAACCTGACAGATTCAGTCAAAAACTTTATTTTTGTCTTGTCAGAAAATAACCGTCTGGGCTTGGTATCTGACATTGCTGAATTATTCGAGCGTTATAAAGCACTTTTAGAACAATCAATTGATGTTTCAGTCGAAAGTGCTTTCGAATTAAGTGATGCGCAGAGTGAAAAACTGGCACAAGCACTAAGTAAAAAACTAGATCGAAAAGTAGTCATCGCGTCTACCGTAAATCAAGAATTGATTGGCGGTGTGATTATACGAGCCAATGATTTGGTTATCGATGCCTCTGTTCGTGGCAAAATTGCTAAACTGGCCGAAGCGATAAGTGCTTAAGTGGGCAGATTCAGGTTTGAGGATATAAAGCATGCAACAGCTAAACCCAGCTGAGATCAGCGAAATAATTAAGAAGCGCATTGCAAAATTAGATGTGTCTTCAGAGGCCCGAAATGAGGGCACAATCGTCAGTGTATCTGACGGTATAGTACTAGTTCATGGTCTTGCCGACGTGATGTACGGTGAGATGGTAGAATTTTCAACAGGTGTTTACGGAATGGCGCTTAACCTTGAGCGTGATTCTGTTGGTGTCGTTGTACTTGGTGATCCAAATGGCTTAGCAGAAGGCCAAAAGGCACAATGTACAGGTCGTATTTTGGAAGTTCCAATTGGGGAAGCACTTCTAGGTCGTGTAGTTGATGGCTTAGGTAATCCGATTGATGGCAAAGGTCCAATTGAAACGAACCTAACGGCGCCATTAGAAAAAGTCGCACCAGGTGTTATTGCACGTCAATCAGTTGATGAGCCTGTTCAAACAGGTCTGAAAGCAATTGACTCAATGGTACCAATCGGTCGTGGTCAACGTGAATTAATCATCGGTGACCGTCAGACAGGTAAAACAGCGATAGCAATTGATGCAATTATCAACCAGAAAGGTACAGGCGTTAAATGTATCTATGTTGCTGTTGGTCAGAAACAATCTTCTATTGCAGCTGTAGTGCGAAAGCTTGAAGAGCATGGTGCAATGGATCACACAATTGTCGTTGCAGCGGGTGCAGCAGATCCAGCAGCAATGCTTTTCTTAGCGCCATATGGCGGTACGACAATGGGTGAATATTTCCGTGACCGTGGCGAAGATGCATTAATTGTATTTGATGATTTAACCAAGCAAGCTTGGGCATATCGTCAGATCTCATTGCTTTTACGCCGTCCACCAGGTCGTGAAGCTTATCCTGGTGATGTTTTCTATCTTCACTCACGTCTACTAGAGCGTGCATCGCGTGTAAATGCTGACTATGTTGAAGCATTCACAAATGGTGAAGTGAAAGGTAAAACCGGTTCACTTACTGCATTGCCGATCATTGAGACGCAAGGTGGTGATGTATCTGCTTTCGTACCAACGAACGTTATTTCGATCACTGATGGTCAGATATTCTTAGAAACTAACTTATTCAATGCAGGTATTCGACCAGCAATGAATGCGGGTGTTTCGGTATCTCGAGTTGGTGGTGCTGCACAGACTAAAATCATCAAGAAATTAGGTGGTAGTGTTCGTCTGGCATTAGCTCAGTATCGTGAATTGGCAGCCTTTGCTCAGTTCGCATCTGACCTTGATGAAGCAACGCGTAAGCAGCTTGAACACGGACAACGTGTTACTGAGCTTATGAAGCAGAAGCAGTATAGCCCGCAAAGTGTTGCAGAAATGGGTATTGTATTATTTGCAGCTGATGGCGGCTTCTTAGACGATGTTCCTGTAAATAAAGTCGTTGATTTTGAAGAAGCGATGCTTTCTTACATGAATGCAGAACAGGCTGATTTATTAGCCAAGATTAATGTAAAAGGCGACTTTAACGATGAAATCGCTGGCGCAATTAAATCTGCATTAGAGACTTTCAAGTCAACACAAACTTGGTAAATAGTATTGAGGAAGTGTAATTCGCTTCCTCAGATTTACCTGATAGTGAACAGGACTTTATAGGCGACATAAAATGGCCGTTGGTAAAGAGATACGAAATCAGATTTCTAGTATCAAGAGTACGCAGAAAATTACAAGCGCAATGCAAATGGTTGCCGCGAGTAAAATGCGTAAAGCTCAAGATAGAATGAGTCTAGGCAAGCCTTATGCCGATAAAATTCGTTCGGTTGTAAGTCATCTTGCAAATGCGACACCGGAATATAATCACATGTATTTGCAAGAGCGCGAAGTAAAGCGTGTTGCCTATATTGTGATTTCTTCCGATCGAGGTTTATGTGGTGGTTTAAACGTTAACTTGTTTAAACAAACCATTAGAGATATGAAACAGTGGCATGATCAAGGCGTTGAAGTAGATATTTGCGCTGTTGGTCAAAAAGCCATTTCTTTCTTTAAGAGTTATGGCGGAAACGTTGTTGCTGCAATAGGTGGTCTTGGAGATACGCCTTCTGCGCACGAGTTGATTGGTTCCGTTAAAGTAATGTTGGACTCATACGATCAAGGAAAAATTGATCGTCTTCATGTTGTTTATAATGAATTTGTAAACACGATGACGCAGAAACCTTCTATTGCTCAGTTGTTGCCATTGCAGGCTTCTGAAGAAGATTCCCTACAGCACCATTGGGATTATATTTATGAACCGGATGCAAAAGATTTGTTAGATGGTTTGTTAACAAGATATATAGAGTCACAAGTATATCAAGGTGTTGTAGAAAACGTCGCTTGTGAGCAAGCTGCTCGAATGATAGCTATGAAAAGTGCTACAGATAACGCAGGCGATATTATTAATGAACTTCAGTTGGTTTATAACAAAGCCCGCCAGGCTGCTATTACTCAGGAAATTTCTGAGATAGTTAGTGGTGCAGCAGCTGTTTAAACAAAAAATTTTTACAGTTTTTATAATATCCAATAGCGATATTTAGAAAGAATTTAATTTAACGAGGAACCGATCATGAGTAGCGGAAGTATCGTACAAATCATAGGGGCGGTAATCGACGTCGAATTCGCACGTGATTCTGTACCTAATGTATATGATGCATTGAATGTAGACGGTGGTGAAACCACACTTGAAGTTCAACAGCAGCTTGGTGATGGTATTGTTCGTACTATCGCAATGGGAAGTACGGAAGGTCTTAAACGTGGCCTTGCCGTTTCAAATACAAATGCGCCAATTTCTGTGCCTGTAGGTGTTGAAACGTTGGGCCGTATCATGGATGTCTTAGGCCGTCCAATTGATGAGCGCGGTGATATTGGTGAACAGGAAAGAATGCCTATTCACCGTAAAGCGCCAACCTATGCTGAGCAAGCAGCTTCGGCTGAGTTGTTAGAAACAGGCATCAAAGTTATCGATCTTGTTTGCCCATTTGCTAAGGGTGGTAAAGTCGGTTTGTTTGGTGGTGCGGGTGTTGGTAAGACTGTCAACATGATGGAATTAATTAACAACATCGCTCTTAAACACTCTGGTTTATCTGTTTTCGCAGGTGTTGGTGAGCGTACTCGTGAGGGTAATGACTTCTATCACGAAATGCAGGAAGCGGGTGTTGTAAACCTAGAAGAGCCTACTAAATCAAAAGTAGCGATGGTTTATGGCCAGATGAATGAGCCACCAGGAAACAGATTACGTGTTGCCCTAACAGGCTTAACCATGGCTGAGAAATTCCGTGACGAAGGTAAAGACGTACTATTATTTGTTGATAATATTTATCGTTATACTCTAGCAGGTACAGAAGTATCAGCATTGCTAGGTCGTATGCCTTCAGCGGTTGGTTATCAGCCTACTTTGGCTGAAGAGATGGGTGTACTTCAAGAGCGTATTACCTCTACGAAGACTGGCTCTATCACATCTATCCAAGCTGTTTACGTTCCAGCAGATGATTTGACAGACCCATCACCTGCAACAACCTTCTCTCACTTAGATGCAACAGTTGTATTAAGTCGAGATATCGCGTCTAAAGGTATCTATCCAGCGATTGATCCACTAGATTCAACTTCACGTCAGCTTGATCCATTAATTATTGGTCAAGAGCATTACGATGTGGCTCGTGGTGTTCAAACAGTACTTCAGCGTTATGCTGAACTGAAGGACATTATCGCGATTCTAGGTATGGATGAGCTTTCTGAAGAAGATAAGCAAACCGTAGCGCGTGCTCGTAAAATTGAACGTTATTTATCACAGCCATTCCATGTTGCTGAGGTATTTACCGGTTCACCAGGTAAATATGTATCTCTTAAAGATACGATTCGTGGTTTCCAAGGTATTTTGGGCGGCGAATATGATGATTTACCAGAGCAAGCGTTTTATATGGTTGGTTCAATCGACGAAGCTGTTGAAAAAGCCAAGAAAATGTAATTCATCCTTAAACCAAAGAGCATCTTTACGATGCTCTTTAGTCTAATCAGGAATTGAAAATGGGTATAAGCGTGCATTGTGATATCGTTAGTGCCGAGGAATCTATTTATTCAGGTCTAGTCGAACTTGTTGTTGCAGCAGGTGAGCTAGGTGATTTGGGTATTACCCCAGGTCATGCACCATTAATGACTAAATTGAAGCCAGGCCCTGTTCGAATCATCAAACAAGGCGGTGAAGAAGAGGTTTTCTATGTTTCCGGTGGTTATTTAGAGGCTCAGCCTAACATTGTCACTATCTTATCTGATAGTGCACAACGAGCTGACGACCTTGATGAAGCCGCTGCACTTGAAGCACAGAAAGAAGCTGAAAAACAATTTGCGAATCAATCTGGTGAGGTTGATTACTCAAGAGCAGCAGCTCAGTTGGCAGAAGCGTCTGCGCGACTAAGAACCATTCAGCAACTGCGCAAGAAACACTAATATTTAGGTGATCTTAAATATTATGAAAAAAAGGCAGCTTTTAGCTGCCTTTTTTTATTTTGTAGTATTTTTCGTCTACACTCGAAACAAATTATTTCACGATAGAAGGGTATCTATGAGTTTACACATCGTCATTTTAGCTGCTGGACAAGGCTCAAGAATGAAGTCTGATATGCCTAAAGTACTTCATAAAGTTGCGGGAAAGCCAATGTTGCAACATGTTGTTGATACGACGGCTGAACTTGATGCCAATGGTATTCATGTCGTCATTGGTCATGGTGCAGATAGTGTAAAGAGCAGCATCGTAGGTGAGATTGTCTGGAGTTATCAGGAGCAACAATTAGGGACTGGGCATGCTGTTGCACAAGCACTTCCAGCTATTCCAAAAGACAGTAAGGTATTAATTCTTTATGGTGATGTGCCTTTAATTTCTAAACAGACTTTAACAAGTATGCTTGCCACCGTCGATGAAGAAAATATCGCATTACTGACGGTAGAGTTAGAAAACCCTAAAGGCTATGGCAGAATTATTCGAAACTTTGAAGGCAATATAAAAGCTATCGTCGAAGAAAAAGATGCCAATGATGAAGAGAAAGATATCCACGAAGTTAATACTGGCATTATGGCGCTTAGCTCAAACCTTCTACATGATATTATCCCGAAGCTAGGTAATGATAATGCCCAAGGTGAATATTACCTAACTGACTTAATTGAACTAGCCAACAAACAAGGGAAACGTATTAAGGGGAGCCAGCCTCAGCATGAGCAGGAGGTTCAAGGGGTGAATAATCGGCTGCAGTTATGCGAGCTAGAGTGCTGGTATCAAAGCCAAGTAGCCGAAGAATTACTCCTATC
Organism: Oleiphilus sp.; assembly: GCA_048058835.1. Lineage (GTDB taxonomy): Bacteria > Pseudomonadota > Gammaproteobacteria > Pseudomonadales > Oleiphilaceae > PZPK01. Next base: position 116,971 of record JBLLNS010000004.1, on the reverse strand, counting down.
TGGGGTAACCTTATTTGATCCGCATCGAATTGATGTGAGAGGGAATTTATCCTGTGGTAAAGATGTTGAGATAGATATTAATTGTGTTTTTATTGGTGATGTCTCATTGGGTAACAATGTTAAAATTGGCCCCAATTGTATCATTCAACAAAGTAGAATCGGGGATAACACTGTTGTTCTAGCAAATACCATGATAGACAATTCTGTCATCGCAGAGTCAGCCTCAATAGGGCCATTTGCTAGGCTTCGCCCAGGCACTCATTTAGCAAAGCGTACTAAAATAGGCAATTTCGTAGAAACCAAAAAGACCACGGTTGGCGAAGGTAGTAAAATAAATCATTTAAGTTATGTGGGTGATGCCGTACTGGGCGAATCTGTTAATGTGGGTGCAGGCACAATTACCTGCAACTACGATGGTGTAAACAAGTTTTTAACTGAAATCGAAGATGGTGTTTTCGTTGGCTCAAATACTTCGTTAGTGGCGCCTGTAAAAATAGGGGCAAACGCGACGATCGGCGCGGGTTCCACGGTGACTAAAGATGTAGATAAAGAACAGTTAGCTGTTGCGAGATCAAAACAAAGTAATATTAATGGTTGGCAGCGTCCTACTAAGAAATAAGACAGTATTTTAAAGGGAAAAATGTATGTGCGGAATTGTAGGTGCAGTAGCACAAAGAGATGTAGCAGCTATTTTATTGGAAGGCTTAAAAAGACTTGAATATCGAGGTTATGATTCTGCTGGCATCGCATTAATTCGAAGGAATAATGAGTTTTTACGAATCAGACGTAATGGTAAAGTCCAAACATTATCAGATGCTGTGGAAGAGTCTGATCATGATGGTGCAATTGGTATCGCACATACACGCTGGGCAACCCACGGAAAGCCAAGTGAGCGAAACGCGCACCCTCATGTTTCGAGTGAATCGATTGCGGTAGTCCATAATGGTATTATTGAGAACCACCACTTGTTAAGAGAGCAGCTGGAAGCAAAGGGTTACGTTTTTTCTTCAGATACAGACACCGAAGTTATCGCACATCTTGTGGAAGATCAGCTTAAAACGCATAAAGACCTACTGAGCGCTTTTAAAGAAACGGTTAAACAGTTAGAAGGCGCTTATGGTGCAGTAGTGATGGATATTAATGATCCAAATAGGTTGATCGCTGCTAGATCTGGTAGTCCCTTAGTCATTGGCTATGGTTTAGGCGAAAACTTTTTGGCATCAGATCAATTAGCACTTTTACCAGTCACAAACCGCTTTGCGTATCTTGAAGAAGGTGATATCGCAGATATTAGCCGTGACGGTGTGCAAATTTATAATGCTGAAGGTGAAAAGGTCGATCGGCCAATAAAAGAATCAGATATTACGCATGATGCAGGTGATAAAGGCCCCTACAAGCATTATATGTTAAAAGAGATTTATGAGCAGCCGATTGCCATTAAAAACACCCTTGAAGGGCGGATTGTTGATGGCTCGGTTAATGTTGCTTCCTTTGGTGAACGCGCTGAAGAAATTCTTTCTGAAATTGACCATGTGCAAATTATAGCCTGCGGCACAAGCTTCCACTCCGGTATGGTTGCACGTTATTGGTTTGAAGAAATAGCCGGCGTACCCTGTAGTGTCGAGATAGCATCTGAGTTTAGATACCGTAAATCAGTTGTTCACAAGAACTCCTTAATTGTGACTATTTCTCAGTCGGGTGAAACAGCAGATACTTTAGCCGCCTTAAGGTTAGCGAAAGAAATAGGCTATAAAGCCAGTTTGACAATTTGTAATGTACCAGGTTCGTCACTGATGAGAGAGTCGGACCTCGTTTATATGATGAATGCGGGCGCTGAAATAGGCGTTGCCTCAACGAAAGCATTTACAGTTCAATTAACGGGTTTGTTGTTATTAGTTCTATCGCTGGCGAAATATAAATCTATTCCAGAAGAAACGATTAAAAAAATAGTTGATTCAATTCAATCTCTGCCTGCGAAAATTGAACAAACTCTAGATATGGATAGTCTTATTAAGCAAGTAGCGGATGACTTTTCAGATAAACACCATAGTTTATTCTTGGGACGGGGTGAACAGTATCCTGTCGCAATGGAAGGTGCGTTAAAACTGAAAGAGATATCTTATATACATGCTGAGGCCTATGCCGCTGGAGAATTAAAGCATGGCCCACTCGCTCTCATTGATGCAGATATGCCGGTTATCGTGGTTGCGCCGAATAATGAATTGCTTGAAAAGCTTCATTCAAACGTAGAAGAAGTCAGAGCAAGGGGCGGTCTAATGTATGTGTTTGCTGATAAGCAAGCCCACTTCAAAAGTGATCAGACAATGAAGGTACTTGATGTACCGCATTGTGATGATGTGATTGCTCCAATTGTGTATACCATTCCATTACAGTTATTGAGCTACCATGTCGCATTAATTAAAGGCACGGATGTTGATCAACCACGAAATTTGGCTAAGTCAGTGACCGTAGAATAATCACTTAAGGGCGGGATATGGTTGTCGTTTGATGATCTGTATAAGTCCTGCCAGTGGGCTGTTGATAAATGATAGGCTTAAACTGAGGTTGACTAGGTAATATTTGCGAAAATTTAAGTAAGTCTTCCGGGTCAACCACATCTTTTTTGGTTTCCGAGAGGACTTTTTTGGTTTGTTCTTTCTGGTCTTCTTCTTTTACTTTTTGGTAAATTGGCTTCCTATTACCTTCACTATCTTCAGTTTGTTGATTTTGCACTTGCAACGCGCCTTCAATGGCAGTGTCTGATAAAGCTTCTTGATCTATCGCTTGCAAAGGAAAGTTTTCAATGGTGGACTTTTGGTGAATTGTAAAATCAAATTCAAAATCATCGTCTTCTTCTGCTGACAGTATTGGCGAGAATAAGACAAAAGATATAAAAAATAAATTTATAGTAAACGCTTTCATCTTTAGTTCCTTTAAGAAAATAGTTAACCAATATTAGAGGTAGAGAATAGCTTTATCTATTATATCTGTCACATGAATAGCGCGTTAGCTATTTTACTTGAATAATAATCCGGAGAGATATTGAAGACACCAATTATTACGCGAGAAGGATATGAGCAATTAAAACAAGAGTTAGATCATCTTTGGAAAGTGGAAAGGCCTGAAACGACAAGAAAAGTTAGTTGGGCAGCCAGTTTGGGCGATCGAAGTGAAAATGCAGATTATCAATACAATAAGAAACGTTTACGTGAAATTGATCGTCGTGTTAGGTACTTAAGAAAATCCATCGATAATTTGAAGGTTGTAGACTTCCATGAAGATCAAATGGGGAAAGTTTACTTTGGTGCTTGGGTTGAAGTAGAAAGTGAAGAGGGTGAACATAAAACCTTCAGGGTTGTTGGCTATGATGAAATCTTTGGTCGAAAAGATTACATTTCAATTGACTCGCCGATGGCTCGGGCATTACTTGGAAAAGAAACCGGAGATGAAGTGGATGTGACTGTCATGGGCAAGGTTACAACCTGGTATATCCTGTCTATCGATTACAAAATGTAATACCAATGCATCACATACTCGCGTAATCAATCCGAAAGCAATATCATGCGTTGTATACAATTACCTTGTTTGATTAGGTTGCACTGCCTAAAAGTAAAACGTATTTTGCTGGGTAAAAGATTAGTTAGTCATACATTATTTTCGATTGGAGAAGCGGATGAACACGCAAAAAAAATTAAATGAACTCGCAGAAAACGTATTATCTCAGTTGGATAATATTGGCTTTCAGCTAGATACACTTGGTGTGGACAATCAAATCAATCGTCATAACCTGATTGCGTTGATTATGTTCGGCCAAAAGCGACTAGAAGGCGAATTAGACAGCATTAACGCTAAACTTGGGAGCGGTAAAGCTAAAGTTGAAGGCATTGTTGGTTCAGCCGAAAAGTTGGTATTGAGTGCGGGAAATCTCGCAATATTTCCTGCAAAATATGCGCTTGACCGGGTGAAAGGCCAGCTGTAATTGCTGACTCGGTCAGGTCAGCTTACTGTCTCAGAAAAAGCCGTTTGCTTAGGAAAAATTAATTCCACGATCAAGCCAGGTGCATTATCAGATAATTCTACCTTGCTGTGATGAATGTCCATCACAGCAAGAACTAGACTCAAACCTAAACCATTTCCGGGTAATGATCGGCTTTTAGCAACCCTGTAAAATCGCTGAAAAACCTTATCCCTTTCTTCTTCCGGTATACCAATACCACTATCCGCCACCTGTAGACAAATAGTCTTGTCTTTTGAGTAGAGCTTTAAATTAATTGCTCCACCCTCTGGAGTGTACTTAATGGCATTGTCGATCAGGTTACAGAGCGTCTGAAAAATCAGGTCCCTATCGCCTATCATCTGAATGTTGTCTTGAATCTCATGATTGAATTTTTGTTGTTTGTCTTCAGCGAGAGCTTCATATAACTCACCTGCATCCTGAACCAGTTCACTTAAATTAAATTTCAAGAAATTTGAAGCTTTGTTGCTAACCTCAAGTCGAGCGATACGCAATAATGCATTGAATGTCGCCAGTAATTGATCCGCTTCGGCGACGGCATTCGCGACTTTCTGGCGGTCCTCTTCACGTTCTACAGACAATAAGGTATTCTCTAATTGGTTTCTTAGGCGCGTGAGCGGAGTACGTAAGTCGTGAGCAATATTGTCTGAAACATGCCTAATGCCATCCATCAATTGAACGATTTTATCTAGCATTTCATTCAGGTTTCGCGCTAGTTGGTCAAAGTCGTCATTGGTGCCTCTGTCAGGAATACGTAGTAAAAGATTCCCTTTCATTATTTTTTGGCTGGTTTGGTTAATCAGTTCGATACGCTTAGCGGTGCTTCGGCTCATCATGACGCCACCAAACATGGCAAGAGCAAAGGTAATGGCCATACCAAAATTAATTGCACGTTCCACTAGCTCTTTTAAAGCCATAAACTCATGTACATCTCGACCGACCAATAGCCGGAGACCACCAGGAACGATAAAGACTCTAGCGCGAGCAGGACGCGTCTCTGGATTAGACCAACCTAGACTTTCATTCAAGGTGAAATTGAGCCAGCCATCTTGAACTTCACCATCTTCAGGCCATTTATTGATATTGCCAGCTAGTTTGATGAAGTCTCGTGCGGTGAATAAGTAAACAGCTTTGCCGTTAGGATCACGCGCAACACGTTCACGAATAACGCTGATCAGACCATTCAAACCCTGACGTTGGTATTGTTCTGCTAAGCCTATAATTTCAGCTTCAATGGTTTCATCTGTCTGACTGGACATATAACCTGCCGTTGCCCAGTAGATGAAACCCATAAGAATAAAAACAGAGGTGGCGAAGAGTACCATGTACATCACCGCCAATTGAAATGTTGAGGTGCGAAGAAGCCTAAGAATCTTCACTTAAAATATATCCAGCGCCTCGCACAGTTTGGAGGAGTTGTTTTGGAAAGTCTTTATCTATTTTCGAACGAAGACGGCTGATATGAACATCAATCACATTGGTCTGCGGATCAAAATGATAATCCCATACTTGCTCTAATAGCATGGTGCGGGTAACGACTTGCCCAGCATGCTTCATTAGATATTCTAATAGTCGGAACTCTCTAGGTTGGAGATCTATTTTTTCAGATCCTCTTTTAACCGTACGTGCTAGCAAGTCCATCTCTAGATCAGCGACACTTAAATGGGTCACTTTTTCAGAGCCTTTTGTGCTGCCACGTCTTACTAGAACTTCAAGACGAGCTAAAAGTTCGGTATAAGAAAACGGTTTGGTTAGGTAATCATCGCCGCCACCGCGAAGACCTTCTACCCTATCATCTACATCCCCTAAGGCGCTTAAAATTAAGACTGGTGTTTGATTACCAGTGGCTCGAATGGTTTTGATGATTGATAAGCCATCCATACTGGGCAACATTCGGTCGATAATCATCACATCATAGGTTTCACTTGCCGCTAGTAATAGCCCAGCTTTGCCATCAGCAGAATGGTCCACAACGTGATCATTTTCTTTCAAACCATTGACTAAGTAGGCCGCTACATCTTTATCGTCTTCAATGACTAATATACGCATGTTAACCTCAGACTTTTTTTGCTCTATATTGTTTGATTCGCTCATAAGCGTCTTTAATTTCTTGTGTTTTTTCGGTAGCTAATTTCATCATCTCTTCCGGTAAACCTTTTGAGACGAGTTTATCAGGGTGATGTTGACTCATTAAACGTCGATAGGCCTTCTTAAGCTCAGCATCTGAACAATCTGATTTAACGCCGAGTAAAGTATAAGACGTTTGTATTAGCTGATCAGAGCTAGTATTTGGGCGGCTATCTTTAAATTGGGAGTATTGATTACCAGCTGCAGCTCTTGCTAACAGCTTCTCAAATTCATAGCGTTTAAAGCCGAGTTGTTCAGCAAGCTTAAGTAATAATGTTTGTTCATCATTATGGAGTTCACTATCAGCTAGGGCTGTTGATAGCTGTATCTCCATAAACATGAGTAATAAATTCGTTCTACGCGCACAGGTTTTCTTAAACTGGATGATCACAGGGATCGGGTCAAAGTCTGCGTGCTTGCCTTGGGTGAATAAATTGATAGCTAGTTTTTTCTGATCGTCATTTAACTGCATTTTTTGCATGATATGACGAGCGACTTGTATTTCAGACTCTGTTACCTTGCCATCTGCCTTTGCAATATGACCCATAATAGAGAATGTTGCCGTAAAGAAAGCTGCTTGGATATCTTCATGTTGACCAAATTGATTACCAGTAGAGTCTAATTCTAGGCCTTTTATACCTTTATCCAGGCTATGTCCTAAAGCGGCCCCGAGTAATGCACCTATTGGACCGACCAGTGCAAAGCCTAATGCACCGCCAACTAACTTTCCCCACCAACTCATTCATTCTAACCTTAGCGATATAATTAGATTAAATTTTTAACACACTGGCACGGGATAACCAGTTAAAAGTTCGTAACCCGGCCATCCTCAACTGATATTAACCAGCTATCTTGTGAAAGCATGATGGAAATTGAGTATCCCTACTTAGTAAAAGCGATAGCAAAAAAAAACCGCCTAAATTGGCGGTTTCATGGTCTTTAAGACGGTTAGTATTAATTGGCAATCAATGTTTTAACTTTATTCATTGCATTTTTTTCGAGCTGTCTAATACGCTCTGCAGAGACACCATATTCAGCAGCTAGATCATGCAAGGTAGATTTATTCTCGGAAAGCCAGCGCTTAGATAAAATATCAAAGCTTCGTTCATCCAAGGTACGTAAAGCATTATGGAGCCTTGAGTTAGCATCCTCAGTTGAGTTGAGCTTTTCTAAACTGTAAGCAGGGTTATAGCGATTATCTTCGATAAAGTTAGCTGGAGCTTGATATGCGCTATCATCATCGTCATCACTCGACATATCAAAAGACATGTCATGGGCACTCAAACGGCCTTCCATCTCGCGCACTACTTTTGGCTCAACACCTAGGTTTTCAGCGACAGACTCAACTTCTTTATGGGTGAACCATGCAAGTCGTTTCTTGTTGCTGCGTAAGTTGAAGAACATCTTACGTTGAGCTTTTGTTGTGGCTATTTTGACAATGCGCCAATTTTTTAGAATGAATTCATGAATTTCAGCTTTAATCCAATGAACTGCAAAGGACACCAAACGCACGCCATATTCTGGGTTAAAGCGTTTTACAGCCTTCATTAGGCCAACATTACCTTCTTGAATAAGATCGGCTTGAGCTAAACCATAACCCGCATAGCTTTTGGCGATATGAATCACAAAGCGAAGATGCGACATGACCATGTGTCGAGCGGCTTCCAGATCATTTTCATCATGTAGACGTTCAGCAAGTGCGCGTTCTTCTTCTACAGTTAAAATGGGGATACCATTTACGGCCTGAATATATGATTCAAGATTCGCACCTGGAACCAACATATCAACTGGCTGTAGACTTGTTCCCATGTTTATTACCTCCAAACCATTAAGACTTAGTAAGTTCTTAGTGTCATTAGTATACAAAAAGTTCTTAAAAACTGCATGGAATTACAGTCTAAAATGATTAAATTTTATTCAATATAAGGGATTTTCGCTGGATAAGGAAGATTATTACTAGCAGGCAGAAGTTATTAAGATAAACATATTAATTGGGTTCAATTTCCCCTAAGTGACGCCTTACTGCAAGCCAAGCACTTAACCAACCTAGTCCTAAGCCGAAAATGAGTAAAAAAAGTGTAGATATAAAAGTTAATCCTGACAAGCTAAATTCTATTTGATAAGACATCGCAAGCGCTTCAATTGGCTCATTTAATAAGCAGATAACCCAGTGAATTAGACACCATGCAATGATGCTAGAGCCGAAGCCTAGGAGTGTCCCCATATACAGGAAGGGGCGTCTGACAAAGGGGTCTGTTCCGCCGACTAACTTGACGATAATGATTTCTTCTTTCCTATTTTCAATCGCGAGTCGAATCGTATTCCCTAAAACAAGCACAACAGTTAGGGATAGTGTGATAGCAATAATCCAGACAGCTTTTTCGAGAAGTAAGGTAAGCGATTGCAGACGTTGGATCCAAGCAGAATCTAGCAAGGCAGACTCGACCTCTGGCAAAATGCGCAAGCTATCGCGTAATTGTTCGATGTCAGAAATCTTGGTTAAGTGAGGGCTCAATCGAACGATTATCGCGTGCGGTAAAGGGTTTTCATCAAGAAACTCGATAGCATCGGTAAACTCAAAACGGGCTTTGAAGTCAGATAAGGCTTGCTCGTTATCGATAAACTGGCTTGAAGTCACGCTTTGTTTTTCTGAAATCGAATCAGCTAACACGCCTGCATCTAGGCTAGGTAAGCCTTTTTTTAATAGCAAAGTGATTTGTGGTGAGCCATCCCAATGTTTATTGATGCTTTCAAGATTGGCGAGGAAAACACTTAATAAAACCGGCAGAACCAGTGCAATGCCAATGACTAAGCAGGTAAAACCAGTTGTGAATGGTTTTTCTAAAAGCTGTATAAGGGTGTTTTTTGCTACCTTTTGATGGTTTTCTAGGTAATGTTTAAAGACATTTTTCGACTGTGCGGGCCGAGCGCCTGAAGATTTTATCTGCTCAGCCATAGTTTGCTCCCGATTTTATATGCCCTTGTGCAAGCTCAATCACTCGGTAATGTAAGGGATGTATGAGCGCTAGATCATGGCTGGCAATGAGAATCGTGACGCCAACCTGGTTGAACTGCATAAACAACTTCATAATTTCGGCTGAAAGTTTAGGGTCGAGGTTCCCTGTGGGCTCATCTGCAAGCAATAAAGGAGGTTTGTTGACCACAGCTCGAGCAATACCGACGCGTTGCTGTTCACCACCAGAGAGCTGAATAGGGCTGAGCTTTTCTTTCGATAACAGTCCGACTTTATCTAACGCGGCTCTCACTCTTCGGCCAATATCTCGATGAGACATACCCGATATTTCTAGCGGTAAAGCCACATTATCAAACACACTTCGGTCGAATAGAAGGCGATGATTTTGGAAGACCACACCGACATGACGCCTGAAATACGGGATTTGTCTGCGAGGAATATTGTTTAAATTTTGCCCACCAACAAAAACGTTCCCCCCTGAACAACGCTCCATTAACATGATCAGTTTAAGCAAGGTACTTTTTCCTGCGCCGGAATGGCCCGTTAAAAAGGCCATTTCACCGCGATCTACTGAGAAAGTAACATCCTGAAGTGCTTCGAAACCATCTGGGTAGCATTTTTTAACTTGCTCAAACTTGATCATTATCTAGGCTTCATTATTCAAACAGCGCAGAAACAAATTGTTCTGCTTCAAAAGGTCTTAAGTCATCTATTTGCTCACCGACACCAATAAAGCGTATTGGAAGTTTCAGCTGTTTTGCGATGGCGAAAATGATGCCACCTTTAGCCGTGCCATCTAATTTGGTGAGGCTGATGCCAGTAACGCCGACAGATTTTTGGAATGCTTGCGCTTGGCTCAGAGCATTTTGGCCAGTGCCGGCATCGAGTACCAACATCACTTCATGCGGTGCTGTGTTATCGACTTTCTGCATAACGCGGACAACTTTTTCCAGTTCGTTCATCAGATTGTCTTTATTTTGTAAACGTCCAGCGGTATCTGCTATAAGAATATCAATTCCTTTGGCTTTGGCAGAGGCCACTGCGTCATAAATAACAGATGCACTGTCGGCACCTGTGTGTTGCGCGACAACAGGGACATTATTGCGCTCTCCCCAGACTTGAAGTTGCTCAACAGCGGCTGCTCGGAAAGTGTCCCCCGCTGCTAACATGACCGAATGCCCTTCAGATTGAAAATATTTTGCCATTTTGCCAATGGTGGTAGTTTTGCCAACTCCATTCACACCCACGACGAGAATGACATACGGTTGTTTGTCGCCATCGATAACTAAAGGTGAGTGGCAGGTATTGAGTAAATCTGCTAGTTGAGACTTTAACGCGAGGTGCAGGCTATCTGCGTCTTTTAGCTCATTACGTTCACACTTTTCAGTAATATTGTTAATGATTTCAGTCGTAGCGGCTATCCCGATATCGGCAGTCAGTAACTGCGTTTCGATATCTTCGAGTAGCTCGTCATCAATTTGCTTTTGACCCAATATTAACTTGCTAAGGCCGTCAGACAGCTGGTGACGTGTTCTTGATAGACCGGTTTTAATGCGGTTGAAAAAATTAGGCTTTTCAGCAGGTATCTCAGTTTCGTCGGGGGCACTGGGTGGCGCGGGTGCTTCTACCGCTTCTACTACGGTTGCTGGCGTAGGGCTAGGCGCGTCTTGTGGTTCAGCTTCCGGTATAGTGGCAGGGTCGAGAGAGTCTTTGTTTAACGCTTTTGGAGGCGTTAATCGCTTATGGGGCGTTTGCTCGACTTTTTCAGGCTTGCTGCGGCCTTTTTTAGCGCGATATAAATCGATGAAGATAACAAGCGCAATCACTGCGAGGGCAATAAGAGAGTATAAAATTGTCGTTTGCATAGTAAATCTGATTAACCGGAACTAGGTGAGTATTTAAGGTGGCCGCATTGATAGTTTGCGTTGCACCGTTACAATATTGCTATTTAAGCCGTCCTTTCTAACATGATGGGCGGTAAAGTAACAGGGAATTCTAATGTCGACGCGTGCTAAAAAAAACCTCTACAAAGAAAAAAGTATGAATGGTCCGAAAAATCTAAAAAAGACGTCTCGCAGTCGATCTGCTCGTCAGAAAATTGATGCTGGATCTTATCGTATCATTGGTGGTCAGTGGCGCAGTCGTAGGGTGAATTTTCCGGTCATTGAAGGCCTGAGGCCGACTACAGATCGAGTGCGAGAAACGCTTTTTAATTGGCTTTCTTTTTTTGTGGATGGCGCAAGCGTGCTGGATGTGTTCTCAGGAAGTGGAGCCTTAGGTTTTGAGGCTCTGTCCAGAGGTGCAAGCAGCCTTGTCGCAGTAGAAAAAAATGCTCAAGCCGCTGAAGCATTAAAACAAAACTTGGCCTTGCTTCAAGGCGCATCCGAAAGCTCTAGCCATACATATATCCAACATACTGATGCACTGCTCTACTTGGCCGAGATAAAACATGAATCTGACAAGAGCCTTAGCCGCACTACCGAGCAGGAGCGGGCTAGATTTGATTTAATTTTTATCGACCCACCTTTTAGGAAAGGCTTGTTGGAAGAAACATTTTCTTTATTAGACGGGCACCCCGCTATTCAGGATGGCGCTTTGATTTATGTTGAGTTCGAAAAAGAAATGACCGCGCTGGATATACCAAAAAACTGGAAACTATTGAAGGATAAAACCGCAGGACAAGTCAGTTATCGTTTATATAAAGTCGATACCCGTGTAAAAGCCTAATTAATCGCTTTTACACGGACTCGTTTGTAGGATGAGGTTAAGCTTTGGCTAAAGAATATTGCTTCAAATTAGCGGCAAAGGACTCCAGACTGGCAATACCACTCATTTCGGCCTGATGACACCAATCAGCTAATGACTGTAACTTTTCTTGGAATCGACTGCCCGGATTATTCTTCCAGATAGCTTGCAGTTCCAGGCTCTTTTCGTAAATCATTTTAATTCTGGGGTTTCTTTCTAGCATCGCTTCGATACGTTGCTGCTCTGTTTGTTTAACAAGGTTTTCATCACGAATTAGTAGCTTGCGTGCTTTTCTGAAAAGTGTTTTCTCATGGGCCAGCATATTGGCTTTCTGTTCTTTAATGACCGGTATCATGACAGTTTTGTGGTACTGGGAAAGAATATAGAAACGGTTATGAATAATGGCCATCAACGAATCGTCATCCAGTTCACTTTTATCGATGTTTTTAGTTGCTTTAGGCGCCACATGGCGCGCTTTGGCTAAACCTAATTTGCTAAATAATGAGATCCACAGCCAGCCAATATCAAATTCCCAGGACTTTACTGATAATTTTGCCGAGTTAGGGTAAGTGTGATGATTGTTATGAAGCTCTTCACCGCCGATGAAAAAACCCCAGGGTAAGATGTTTTTGGCCGCATCTTTACACTCAAAATTTCGATAGCCCATCGAGTGACCAATACCGTTGATGACACCTGCAGCGAATACGGGAATCCACATCATTTGAATTGCCCAAATAGTGATGCCCAGTAAGCCGAATAGATAGATATCAATGAGCGCCATTAATACGATACCCTTCATTTTATGAGGTGTATAAAGGTGCGTTTCTATCCAGTCTGTTGGGGTTCGCTGGCCATAGCGCTTTAAGGTTTCATGGTTGTTTGCTTCTTCTTGATAAAGCTCCGCTCCGCGGAACAGCACCGTTTTCAAACCTTTGGTGACAGGGCTATGTGGATCATCCTTGGTTTCACATTTGGCATGATGTTTTCGATGAATAGCGGTCCATTCTTTGGTGTTTTGGGCGCTGGTTAACCAGATCCAAAAACGGAAAAAATGAGATAAAACCGGATGAAGCTCCAGTGAGTTATGCGCGGAATGCCTATGTAGGTAGAGCGTTACGCTCATAATGGTAATTTGTGTGAGTATCAGAACGGCTAAGACCTTTCCCCAAACACTTAAATCCAAACTGCCGTTTATCCACCACTCAAACATTTAAATACTCCTAACCTTGCTTTCCAGCGTACACTTGTTAATTTTGTAATATAGCATTAGTTGTAAATCAAACATAGTGAGGATTGGTAACTTTATAGCGATTTAAGTTTGCCGAGTATGCCTTCTTAGCCATTAAAAGGTGTATGCTACATGCTCGAATTGAAATCTGATTTTATCCATCAAGTCTGTTTGTTTGATAAGGTGATGTTTTGCCGGAATTACCCGAAGTAGAAACCACAAGAAAAGGTATCGAGCCTTTCCTGAAAGAGAGTGTCATCGAGGTTATTGATGTACATAACGGGCAGTTGCGATGGCCTGTCTCGTCTGAAATTGCTTCTTTACATAATGTCGCAGTCAAAAGCGTGTTGAGAAGAGGGAAATATATCGTTCTGGTGTTGCTGGATGGCGCCATGATTATTCATCTCGGGATGTCAGGTAGTATGCGCATCACAGATGTCGATGATGAATTAAAAAAACATGACCATATCGTATTTCACCTTTCGACGGATAAACAAATTCGATTCAACGATCCGCGTCGTTTTGGTTGTGTTTTATGGACAAAAGACTGGCAAGCACATTCTTTGATTAAAACGCTTGGGCCAGAGCCTTTAGATGATGTGTTTAATGCCAATTATTTATACCCCCTTGGGAAACAAAAAAAGGTAGCGATCAAGACGTTTATTATGAATAGCCATGTCGTGGTGGGTGTAGGCAATATTTATGCAAATGAAGCACTATTTTTGGCGGGTATACATCCTAATCGGGCAGTGAATCGAATCTCATTAAAGCGGATTGCATTGTTAGTCGAGAAAATTAAATTAGTGTTAGCGAGAGCAATTCAAGTTGGGGGCACAACATTAAGGGATTTTGTGGGTAGTGACGGGCAACCGGGTTATTTTCAGCAGCAATTATTCGTATATGGTCGCGGAGGAAAGCCCTGTCAGTTCTGCCAAGAAACATTACAAGAGATCAGAATGAGTAACAGAACCACCGTTTTTTGTCCAAAATGTCAACGATAAGGCATTTTTAGAGATAATTTTTTGCAAAGTCGACAGTGACGCTAAACCGTCTATAATGATTTGAAAGTGTGTCTGATAATGCTGGAAAGCGATGAGCGAGGGCTTATTGCTTCCAAAAATATTAGCTAAGTTTATGTTACATAGGGAGAATTTTTCAATGCAATCACAATTTGCAAACTGTTTAAAAGTATTGGCAATGGCCTTAGTTTTAGCCTTTCCAGCCACGGGTTGGTCTAATACTGTAGAAGAAACACCTTCAGCGTTAGCGATGACCGGTGACGCTTTTTTTGTTAGACCGGTTATGATTGTGGCCACCGTTGTTGGCACCGCGTTTTTTATTGTCTCGTCACCCTTTGCTGCATTAGGCGGTAATGTCGATGAGTCGTTCGAGCAACTTGTTGCCAACCCATTTAAAACGGCTTTTGTTCGTTGTTTGGGCTGTACAGTGAATGGCCGCAAAGTCAGCACGACAGTCAAGCAAGTTGATCAGCCAAAACAAGAGCCTGCCGCGGCAGAATAAAGCCGAGTTAGTTATTCAAAGAAAAGCATGCATTGGAAAATACCAATGCGTGCTTTTTATTCTATTTTTCTTGGTTGGTCTGATCAATTAATGCTTTCCAATTAAAGGTCTGGTCACCGATAGCATGAAAGAAAGGGTTTAATAAAGAGTCTTTCTGGTTATACATCAGCGCGTCTAAACTATTAGCATCCAGAATTTTCCCGCCTGCGCCATTGAGCACAGCATGTGCAGCCGCCGTATCCCACTCAGAGGTCAGTGCTAACCGAGGGTACCAATGCGCGCTGCCTTCAGCAATAGCACAAATTTTCAATGAACTCCCCATACTAACCAAGGCTGTACTGGCAAATTTGGGCTCGATATGAGCGAGTAATTTATCCAATGCTTCTGCACCGTGTCGACGACTCCCTACCACGACCAAGCTGCTTTCGAAATTGACCGGTGCGACGTTTAATTGTTTTTTGTTGTCATGGTGTTCTTTGAATGCCAAGGATAGTTGATCAGTTTCGGAGTCGATGCCATAGAAAAAAGTTTCGCTTACCGGCACATAGACAATACCTAAAATCGGCTTATTGTTTTCTATTAAGGCGATATTGACAGTGAATTCCCCGTTTTTATTGATGAATTCTTTGGTGCCATCTAAAGGATCAACCAACCAGTAGCGTTGCCAACTTTGTCGAGTCTCAAAATCAGGTAAGCCCCCCTCTTCTGAAAGTACCGGATACTTGAGGTCTAAGGCTTTAAGACCTTTGTCAATAATGATATGTGCGGCATGATCTGCTTTAGTAACGGGGGAGTCATCGGATTTGTTTTCGACTTCAATTTCCCCAGCTGCATGATAGACATTTAAAATGGCTTCTCCTGCAGATTTAACGATGTTTTTAAGGGGATCTATCAGTGCTTCTAGTTGGGTCATAATGGGCTCTATCTACGGCAATCGTTGTCAGCTATGTGTTATACGCGAAAAGCGAAATGGGCTGAACATTGTTATGGTTAGCTCACAGGGGTAAAATACTCAGCTTTCTGGAATAACAGTAAAGTAAATTATTCAGCTGGCGTACCTGGTGCGCATTAAGAATGGCGAGTTTCGTTCCATTTGGCAACCCTCAAAAAGAGAGCTTCATGATAGATTGGACACAAGTAGATACCGTATTTTTTGATATGGATGGGACCCTATTGGACCTTCATTATGATAACTACTTTTGGTTGGAGCACTTACCTAAACGTTATACCGAACTGAAAAAAACCTCTCATGACGAAACCTTGCACAAGTTACATGGTATGTTTGAACGTTATCAAGGTTCGTTGAATTGGTACTGTCTGGATTTTTGGTCTGATGAGTTAGGTATCGATATTGTGGCGCTTAAGAAAGAAGTCAGTGAGCGCATCTCATATCGACCAAACGTCAAACAGTTTTTACGTGCCCTTCATGCAATGGGCCTAGATCAGGTGATTCTGACAAATGCGCATAGAGGCAGTATTAATTTGAAGCTAGATCGGACTGACCTGAAAAGTTATTTTGATGAAATAATCTGCTCGCATGACTATAACGCACCTAAAGAGGCAGCCAAGTTCTGGCAATCTCTTTATCAGGCAAGGCCATTCGATTTGAATAAAACGGTTTTCTTTGATGATAACGAAACGGTGTTAGCCGCCGCGAAGGACTTTGGAATCTCACAGGTATTTTCGATCGCACAGCCAGATAGTCAAAAGGAAAGTCGAGTTGAGACGAACTTTCCCATGGTGCATGACTTTCTTGATTTGTTGCCAAAAGAGCGACTCATCAAATGAGTGAGGACTCGGTCAGAATAGATAAGTGGCTTTGGGCGGCACGTTTTTTTAAAACGCGAAGTCTGGCAAAGGATGCGGTGGAAGGCGGTAAAGTGCATTACAACGATCAACGTTGTAAACCAGGCAAAACAATTGAAATGGGTGCGTGTTTGAAGATAAGGCAAGGTTGGGTAGATAAGACCGTTATCGTCACCGGAATCAGTGCTCAGCGGAAAAATGCGACATTGGCTCAAGCGCTTTACGAAGAGACTCAAGAAAGTATTGTCCAAAGAGAGAAGGCTTTGCTGGAACGAAAGCAGCATCTGGGTAATCAAATGATGCCTCAAAGGCGGCCTAATAAGCGAGATCGTAGGCTGATTCATCAATTCAAAAACATTCATAGCGAATAACACAACATACGCACAGGTGAGCAATTCAAGATGATCAATAATGATACGTTTCAGCGATTCCTATTTGAGGATTTACACGTTCGCGGAGAATGGGTTCGTTTAGGAGATAGTTTTCAAGAAGCTACCCGTGCAGCGGACTATCCACAAAGGATTAAGTCATTGCTCGGACAGACGATTGCTGCCTCGGTGTTACTGACAGGTACCCTGAAATTCGCAGGTCGGCTTTCAATTCACGCCCGCGGTCATGGGCCGGTTAACTTGCTTAGCGCTGAAACTACCCATCTTCGAAATTTCAGAGGGATTGCCAAGTTCGAAACTGAGCTAGATGAAGCTGGAGACTTCAAAAGTTTGTTAGGTGATGCACAATTAGCGATTACAATTGATCCGGAAAAAGGCAATCGATATCAAGGTATTGTGCCCATGGAAAAACAAGATTTGGCTTCTTGCCTTGAGCATTATTTTGAACTCTCGGAGCAGTTAGATACTCACCTATTGTTGGGCGCAAGTGAAGGCGCTTGCTATGGTCTGCTGCTGCAAAAGTTACCTGATTATAAAACAATTGACGATCAGGATGCTTGGAATCGAATTGTCCAATTAGCGAAAACCATGGGCGAAGAAGAGTTATTAAATGCCGATAATGAAACCCTGATAACCCGGTTATATCATCAGGAAAAAGTAATTTTGTATCCTTCTGAACCTGTCGCATTCGATTGCGGCTGTTCAAGAGAAAGAAGTTTGCAAGCGATCCATAGCTTAGGTCAGGAAGAAGCATTGGATATTTTAGAGGAAGAAGCCGTGATTTCATTGGATTGTCAATATTGTGGCGCAGGCTACCAATTTGATCGAGCCGATATTCAAACATTATTTGGTTTAGGGTCTATTCAATAAGTTAAGTGTGTTGTCTGAAACGGGAGCGTAATGTTCGTAAGCGATCATTATCTAGCTTCAATGTTACTTTCAGAGCTAAATAATGCAGATAATGTCACTTATCTGTTGCAAAAATAGTAAAGGATAAATTTAGTCGTTTTTTGTACAGCAATTTGGCATAATGGCGCCCCAAAATTTTACAGACCGCTAAACTACCAATAGCTAGCGGGCAAACTTATATCCAAGTGAGGTCGAAGTGAGTAACACTTATGTTGATCTAAGCTCAGCTGCATTGGTTGAGCATGCACTTGAGCGCAAAGAAGGCAGGTTAGCTGCCAATGGTTCTTTTGTCGTTACAACCGGAAAAAGAACTGGTCGCTCTCCCATGGACCGTTATATAGTTGATGAGCCAAGTACCTCTGATGCAATTAACTGGGGCCCGATAAATAGACCTTTTGACCCAGACAAGTTTGATGCTTTGTGGGAACGTGTTGAAGCGTATTTGGCTGAAAAAGAGAGCTATTTATCTCATTTACATGTGGGTGCAGATCCTGAACACTATCTCGCTGTAAAAGTGAATACTGAAACAGCTTGGCAGAATCTGTTTGGTCGCAACTTATTTATCCGACCAGAACAGTACAACCCAAGCGATAAGCAAGAGTGGGAAATTCTAAACGTAGCCAGCTTTGAGTGTATACCCGAAAGAGACGGTACCAATAGCGATGGCACGGTGATGATTAACTTTGCAAAGCGTCGTGTTTTACTAGCTGGTATGCGTTATGCGGGTGAAATGAAGAAAGCGATGTTTTCTGTGCAGAACTTTTTGCTTCCTGAAAAAGATGTTTTACCCATGCACTGTTCTGCTAACGTCGGTGATGATGGCGAGACATGTTTGTTCTTTGGTCTTTCAGGAACGGGGAAAACAACCTTGTCTGCCGATCCTGAACGTTACTTAATTGGTGACGATGAGCATGGATGGGGCAAAGGCGTTGTCTTTAATATTGAAGGTGGTTGTTACGCGAAAACCATTGATCTGTCTCAAAAAAATGAGCCTATTATTTGGGATGCGATTCGCTTTGGTGCGATTGTTGAAAACGTTAAAATTGACGATGAAACACGCCTTCCTGATTACAACGATACCAGCTTAACTGAGAATGGCCGATGCGCATATCCACTGGAGCATGTTGAAAAGCGTGTAGCAGAGAACTTGGCCGGTGAGCCGAATGCGATCGTCTTCTTAACCTGTGATATGACAGGTGTCTTACCGCCAGTTTCCTTACTGTCTAAAGAAGGCGCGGCGTATCATTTCTTGAGTGGTTATACTGCATTGGTCGGTTCGACTGAAATGGGTTCAGACTCCAAACTCAAATCAACTTTTTCTACCTGTTTTGGTGCACCCTTCTTCCCTCGCCCTGCTGGCGAGTACGCAGAGTTATTAATGAAGCGAATGGAAGAGTTTGGTAGCAAGGTTTACTTAGTCAATACAGGTTGGACTGGCGGCCCTTATGGTGTTGGTCAGCGATTTAGTATTCCTGTGACGCGTGCGATTATCAGCGCAATTCAGTCAGGTGCATTAGCCGATGTTGAAACTGAGCATTTGGAAGCATTGAACTTAGATGTTCCCACCTCATTGGCTGGCGTGGATGCTAAATTACTTAACCCAAGAAATACTTGGGCAAACCCTTCAGAGTATGATGCGAAAGCGGCAGATTTGATTTCTCAATTTGTTGAGAACTTCAAAAAGTTCGATGTATCAGATTCGATTGTGAGCGCAGGGCCGAAAGCCGGTTAATTCGCGTGTCAATATGGAAAACCCCAGCATCTGGTGCTGGGGTTTTTTTTTGCCTATAAAAAACCAGAAAAGAAGAATCAACTATAAGAGGCTCAGACTCTAAGGACTTTTATGGTCTAGACTCTTAAACATGGCTTTGATACCGAAGGTGTCCGCGTAAAGTTAGTAGATAAAAATAGCGCCACACGCTATAACTAGCGAGCTTTGTTCTTGAAAATGATCAAAAAAAGGAAGGCTGGATGGCTAAAATTCTATTGGTCGATGATGACCAAATGATCAGCAAAATGATGAAGCTAAGATTGAACATACGGAAGCATGAGGTTGATTGTGCTTTTGATGGGCAAGAGGCTTATGATTTAGCGATTCATCGTTATTACGATATCATTTTATTAGATATGCATATGCCAAAAATGGGAGGCTGTGAAACAGCCGCTAAATTAAGGAAAAACCACTACAAAGGTTTGATTATCGCCGTGACAGCATCTGTATTAGAGCAAGACACTCAAGCTGCTATTGACGCCGGCTGTGATGGCTTTATAGCGAAACCACTCAACCAAGATTTTGAAGAACAAGTGGAAAGCATGATCTCTATGAAACCAATCCGAGAGCAAGATAATGGATAGAGAGGCATTAAATAAAGAAATCGAAGCATTGAAACAAATGTATTTGCTGGAGTTACCCGATCAATTAAATACGATAAAAGTTCAGGCAGTTCAGTTGGACAAAAGCTGGGACCAAAAGTTGGCGAAAGAAATTGTTAAAGAAGTACATGTACTATCAGGTGCTGCAGGCTCATTTGGCTTCCCTGAATTAAGTACTTTAGCGCGTGAGGTTGAAAGGGAATTAAAGCCTTTACTGCAAACAGAGATGCAGACTTCTATACCTATTAACCTAGGTAAGAAAATAAAGCAGATATACCAATATCTTGATAAACATGAATAGCTGAATATAGAAAAATACAGTGAAAAAATGCTCAGTTAACAAATGATAACGACTAAATGCTAAGGGCTCGCTTAAGATAGCAAAGGTCGAATAATACAATTGTACTTGGTTAAGCCTATAAAAATTGTGGAGAGAGCAATGACAGCACAAACATACCCAACACTTCTACAACCGCTGGATTTGGGTTTTACGACCCTAAGAAATCGCGTGATTATGGGGTCAATGCACACGGGTTTAGAAGAAGAAAAAGATGGTTTAAACCGAATGGCGACGTTCTTTGCGGAAAGAGCAAAGGGCGGAGTCGCCTTGATTGTGACGGGTGGCTTTGGCCCTAATGAAGAAGGCGCAACACACCCGCATACACAACTGGTTAAAACTGAAGAAGATGCTAAAAAGCACCGCGTTATTACTGATGCGGTTCATAAAGAAGGCGCGAAAATTTGTATGCAGATATTACATACAGGTCGCTATGCCTTTAGCCCAAAAGCTGTTGCTCCCTCGGCAATTCAAGCGCCAATTAACCCCTTCAAGCCTAATGAATTAGATGAAGATGGGATACAAAAACAAATAAATGACATCGTACAATTGGCCATTAATGCGCAAATTGGTGGTTACGATGGCGTTGAAATCATGGGCTCGGAAGGTTATTTCATTAACCAGTTTTTAGCTAAACGTACCAATAACCGTGATGACCAGTGGGGCGGTGAATACGAAAATAGAATGCGCTTAGCCGTTGAAGTCGTTCGCAGGGTCCGTGAGGCGGTCGGTAAAGAGTTTATTATTATTTACCGACTCTCTATGCTGGATTTGGTTGAAGGCGGCAGTAGCTATGAGGAAGTACTGCAACTGGGTAAAGCAATCGAGTCAGCAGGTGCAACGATTA
Source organism: Oleiphilus sp. (assembly GCA_048058835.1). Classification (GTDB taxonomy): domain Bacteria; phylum Pseudomonadota; class Gammaproteobacteria; order Pseudomonadales; family Oleiphilaceae; genus PZPK01. The sequence goes on along the minus strand of JBLLNS010000004.1, from coordinate 95,700 downwards.
TTAACACGGGGATTGGCTGGCATGAAGCACGGATACCCACTATCGCAACAAAAGTGCCCAGGGCAGCATTCACTTGGGTGACGGCGAAATTTAAGCAAGAACTATCCATTCCATTAATCACATCTAACCGTATTAATACACCTGAAGTTGCTGAAGAAGTTTTGGCCAGAGGTGATGCCGATATGGTGTCGATGGCTAGACCGTTTTTAGCCGATCCTTACTTTGTACAGAAAGCCGTTGAAGGCAAGAGCGACGAAATTAATACCTGTATCGGTTGTAATCAGGCATGTTTGGATCATGTATTCAGTGGCAAGATGACCAGTTGCTTAGTGAATCCAAAAGCCTGTCATGAGGATGAATTCCGCGCCTCACCTGCAGAGAAGATAAAGAATTTGGCTGTGATAGGTGCAGGTCCTGCGGGATTGGCATTTGCCACCACCGCTGCGGAACGGGGACATAACGTGACCTTATTTGATGCAGCCAATGAAATTGGAGGCCAATTCAATATAGCCAAACAAGTGCCTGGTAAAGAAGAGTTTTATGAAACGATTCGTTATTTTGGCAAAATGATCGAAAAAACCGGCGTCACGTTAAAGTTAAATACGCCAGTGACTGTAAATGATTTAAATGGTGATGATTTCGACGAGGTGATTTTAGCGACTGGTATTAAGCCTAGAACGCCGGAGATAGAAGGCGTCGATCATCCTAAAGTCTTAAGTTACATCAATGTGATAAAAGATAAAGCGCCGGTAGGTAAAAAAGTGGCCGTGATTGGCGCAGGTGGCATTGGTTTTGATATTTCAGAATTTTTAGCTCATCAAGGCGCTGCGACTAGCCAGGACATACCGGCTTTCATGAAAGAATGGGGCGTGGATATGTCGCTTAACGCGAGAGGTGGTATTGAAGGCGTGGCAGCAGATGTCACACCGTCTCCTAGAGAGATTTATTTACTCCAGCGTAAAAAATCTAAAGTCGGTGCAAAGCTTGGTAAAACAACAGGTTGGATTCATCGAACCGGTCTCAATAACAAAGGCGTGAACATGATTCCTGCCTGTAGTTATGAAAAGATTGACGATCAAGGTTTGCATATCGATATCGCTGGCGAAAAGAAAATACTGGATGTCGATAATATCATCATGTGTGCGGGCCAGGAGCCATTGAGAGAGTTGGTTGAAGGTTTGAATAAACCTTACCATTTAATTGGTGGTGCGGATGTCGCTGCAGAATTGGACGCGAAAAGAGCAATCAATCAAGGGACGCGTTTAGCCTTAGATATCTAGTTCGGAAATCGACAGGCCGGTTCCAAAAGACCGGCTTGTTTTTTATCCAGTCCCATCTTGAAGGTTAACCTGTTTTCGTAACCTAGAGAGACTGACCGGTGTCATCCCGAGAAACGACGCAATATGATATTGTGGCACACGTTCAAGAAATTGCGGATATTCTCGACAAAACCAGCGATACCTTTGTTCACCGCTGCTTAATAAGCGTTTCCCATCTCTTTTTGCATTTCGAATGAACAAGTTATGCATAAAGTTAATTTCAAAACGAAGAATATCGGGTCGATCGAAACCATAAGCATGGAATTGATGGTAATTTGCCACGGCTAAGCTGGCGGGTTCCAGCGCCTGAATATAATAAGGGCAGGGAGAGCCGTTTACGAAGCTTGAAATGGGCCCCAGTAGCTCACCCTCATCATAGAAACCTTCATTAATTTCATTGCCCTCATGGTCAATGTAATACAAGCGCAGAATACCTTCGGAAATAAAGAAAAACTCACCACAGGGGTCGCCAGCTTTAATCCAATGTTCGCCTTCTGTTAAGTGTTTCACTGTAAAAATATGAATACAGTCGGACAACTGCGTGTTGAATTTATGCTCAAAAATATTGAGCATTTTCGCTAAGTGTGGATCCACCATGCCCCCTGATCTATCCAGTTAATTTGTAGTAAGTGAATGTTCTTTGACCAGATTCTTAAACATCTCTGTAGATTTCTTTGGTGCCTCCAGCATCGCAAGATGACCAATTCCATCAAGTAATTGATAGTCTGAATGTGGAATGAGTGAATGATATCGTTGGGCATTTTCGGCATTGATCACCCTATCTTCACGGCCCCAGAGTATAAACGTCGGTGAACGAATATCGGTAAACTTTTGATCAAGCTGTTTGTTCAAGTCTGCTCGAATATCTTTAAAAATCTTCTGGTTTAGATCGTAGCGAGCAACAGACTTTTCAGCCTGAATATCCAGGATAGCCGTTGGAATGAAGGGCGGGTCTTCCATCACGAAATCGATGACATCATAAAACTGCTCAATAGAGTTTGCGATCAATGGGTTTTCGCCCGACGCCAATAAATTATCCATTTGTGAAGGGATGTCGTGAATGCCGGCAGGACTGATCAACATCAAAGATTTAACCTGTTCCGGATGCTCGGCACTGTATAGCGCCGCCACGGCACCGCCCATTGAATTGCCAACCAAGTGAACCTTTTGATTAACGTGCTGGGAAATAAACGTTGCTAAATAAGCCACTTGGTTTTCAATACTGTAATTCCTGGAAAGGTCAATGGCGTGCTGTCCATGACCTAATAAATCGAGTGCGAAAATTTGAAAATGTTCAGGTAAATGTTGTGCGAAGCGCAGCCAGTTTTCCTTATCGGCACTAAACCCATGCAGTAAAATAACAGTTTCTTTTTCAGTTTGAGAGGGACGGGTTAGGAAATAGTAAGCGTTTTCCTCAATGCGGGTATTAACCGTAATTAAATTGGCGCGATCTTTTTCAAACTGGATGGCTAGATCGAAAAATTCGTATCGGTAAATATGGCTCGCTAGCTGGAAAGCACCCACACCAAAGGAAAGAACAACTAGCAATATAATAATTTTTTTCATATGTACTCTTAAATGGCAGACGTTCTGCTTGCCGCTATGCTGTATGAAGATGATGACTACATTGGCCAGTGTAAAATGCTGTGATGCCAAGCTTCTGATCGTGGCTCAGACTATCTGTTAATTAAATTAAGCCTCAGGAAAGTAAGCCTGGTGGAACTTTAACTGCGCGGTAAAGGTGCCATCTTGAAAGTGATGGTATACCAAACGACTGGCATTTGCATAAGGCACATCGACATTCCATAAGTGTTCTTTTGGCATGCCTAATACGTGCATAATAATGGCGCGAATGACGCCACCATGACACACTAATAAACTGTGTTGCCCTTCCTGTTGTTTAATTAATGACTGCCAAGCCAGATGAATACGGCTTAGAAAATCATCCATGGGTTCGGAATCCTTTGGCGCATGCTCAGACGGATTTTGCCAATAGTTTTTCAGTGCCAGCGGCTCCTTCTGCATTAACTCTTTTATTTTTAAGCCTTCCCAAATGCCGAAGTGAATTTCTTTAAATTGTTCATTAATTTCGAGCGGAAGTTGTAAGCGGGAACTGAGTGTTGACGCGAAGGTCTGACAACGCGATAAAGGCGACGTGATAATAGCTTGCCAAGGTTGGGTGTATTGCACGCTGCGTTGCATCTGCTCCCAGCCTAATTGCGAAAGCGGGTCATCTAAGGAACCGCGTAATTTATGGCCGCCCTCTGGCTCGCCATGCCTGATTAAATCGATAATGGTTTCGGTGTACATCTTTTTAACCTTTCTCGTCAGAGCCTAAGTTTGTAATAAATAATGATCTAATAAGGCCTGATAATGCTGTTGTTTTTTTACATTGTGCTTCTTGGCAAATGCTTCAATTAATAGCCTGCAGGCTTCTTGAACCAGAGCGGCCTTGCCGTTTAGCTCAAGAAACATAAATGCATGTTCGGCTTTCTCAAGATGACTTTGTTTAACGAATAGCACTAGCATTTTCAGGTAATGTTCCGGCGAAATATGTTCTGTCGCACGTGATTTGCTGGGCGCTGCAGTCTGAATGTCTTGAAATATTGCTAACATATCGGCGTAATTATTTGATATTAAACTGGCCTCGATGCGTGTTTTGGCAAGTTGCCAAAAGGCCGGATCTTCGGGCACTAACTTTTCCAAATGATAGCTGCTTTCGACAATTTGTGTTGACTGAGGTGCTTCTTTTAATAGTAAGCGTAATTGTTGCCGGGCATAGTTAAAATTGAACTTCGATACGGCATTCAAGGCTTCTGAATAAGGTTTCCTAAGCTCAGCGTGCAATGATGCTGGCTGAGCAGAGTGTGGCTCAGGAGGTTTTTGCTTAAGCTGAGAGCGTGTAGCTATAAACCAGCTAATAATCGAAATACCGCTGCACAGCCCGGCTAGGCATACCAAAAAGATGGCATTGAACATTCCCGAAAAAGTATCCAGTACTATTTTACCTATCATCAGAAGGCATATAACAATAAAGCTCGAATAAAAAAGTTTGTTCGAAGAAAAGTCAGTGCGGGTAAACGGAAAGTTCAAACGAATAAATGTGGTAAAAAATAAAGAAAACAAGACATAAACTTGCATATTCAAACCATAGAGCGGCGGTGTAAGTATGTTGGCAATACAGAGATATAGGCTGGCATGAACAACGACTGACGCGGCTAGAAACTGACTTAAAGTTATTCTTTTCAAGCGTTGTTCTGCAAAGCTACACAATAGGAGAAATAAGAATAAATTTGACACAAGGTTGAGTCGTTGAATGTCGATAAAAGGATAGCTGAGTAAGCTGGCAAATCTCGGGTTTGAACGGAAAGATTCAGGAATGATGGCAAACCGAGAGGTTGATAATTGCGATAAGTAAGACTTGAGTGTGTTTTTATCTTGTCGCCAGCGTTGGAACTGCTTATCTGAAAAATAGAGGGGGGCCTTTTGGTCCAAATAAGCGCCGAAGCCCCTATCAGAGATAATTTCCCGGGATAAGGTCGTAGCTTGCTTTTCAGCAGCTAACGCCGAAAGATAGGATAAACGGGCGGCTGAGCCGGTTCGTTCAATGTTGAGTCTTTTCTGATAAAAATCCAGAAACAGGGGCTGTTCGATTTGTAATAGGTTATTCACATAAAAAGAATCAATTTTCTGCCATACTTCCGCATCATGATCGCGAGTGAAATAAAAAATCACACTCGCGATCAGGGTCAGCGAAATCGCTATATATGGAACACGATGAATTAACGTTTTTTCGGAGTCCATGCCCAAATCATTTCCATCAAAATAGGTTCTTTCCCTTCACCATCGGTGACGGTGACTTTTACACTGGTTTCACCTTTTTCTTGTGTTTGCATGGCTGAAATTTGTGTTTTGGTTAAGCTTGCCACGGCTTTCATGTCACCCTTCGCACGTTTTGTATAGTCAGCTTTTATGGTTTTGATAACCGGTACGGATGTATCGGGGATATTCATGCCAACGACATAGCCGGTGGCGGATTCAGCGATCAGTATGCTGGCCACCGCATGAACGGAGCCAATATGGTTTTGCACCGGCTTCTTGTTTTTTAAGCTAATAACAGCGCGTTGTTCATTGAGTTCCTCAATACGAATGCCCGCTGTACCGGTAAATTTAACCATTTTGCCAAAGAAGGTAGACAAGGCTTTTGCCCGAAGAAATTCGGGTAGCGCATTAATGTTACTGACGATTTTGTTGAGTTTATTCTTGGCTGGCATTTAGCTGTTCCTACTTTTTCAAATATAATATGATCGTTAATGTCTCGGAATTATAACGGGTTCACAAAAAAGGCTGATTATACAACGAACTTTACGTTGAGTTTGAATATAAATGCTACCGATCTGAAAATAAGCACGCTATAATCGCGCCACTAAAAAACAGGAGATGTCTGAAATGAGCGATCTGCAGCAACAATTTGAAGAAACAGTTAATTTTGTTCAAAACTCAGAAGGCGAAGTTCAATTATCGAATGAACAAAAATTACAAATGTATGCGCTTTATAAACAAGCAACTGAAGGCGATGTTTCTGGCAAAAAGCCCGGTATGATGGATTTTGTTGCTCGCGCAAAATACTCGGCTTGGGAAGAATTGAAAGGCCAATCAAAAGACCAGGCCATGCAAAAATATATTAATGAAGTTGAAACATTTAAGCGTTAAGGTCTAACGCTCATTGGGTTAGCCACTACGACTAGCCCTACCATAGTCCATAAGAAAAACAATAATGATAAGAGACTCACACATGGAAAGTGGGTGATGCATAAGGTCTCTATAAGCAGTAAAAGGAGTCAATATGAGTAATTTGATTGCGCTGGATGAGTGTCTGCCCGGTTTATCGACAGAGCTTGCTCAAGCGGTTCAAACTCAACATCTCAGTACGCGAACCAGTCATACCTATCGGCACTGGATTGGGCAGTACCTTGCCTATTATGATCTAAAAAGCCCTAAATTGCTGACAGAAAAAAATGTCAGTGATTTTTTGAAGCATGTGACAAAGAGTATGTCTCTTTCACGTGCTCGTTTGAACCAAGCTCGAGCGGCGTTGGTATTCTTATACGAAAAGGTATTAAACAAACCCTTAAAACCGGCATCACTTCCGGCATAGCTGGCTAGCGCTCATTTTTGTTAATGAAAATGAGCAACTAGGTTTGGGTTTTTGCCCATTGTGCTACTTCATTTAAACCTAAAAATAAGTGATAGCTTGTCGTGCCCGGAAGAGGGTGTGGTTTTGGCAGATTATTTTGATCAAGATACTCGTGCCAGGTGCCATCGTCTTTTAGGTAGTGGGATCGCATAAAGCGAAGGGCACTTATTAAGTCTGCCTTGGTAGCTGAGGCGCCTGCTTTAAGTGTGCAAAGTGCTTTTAAGTATTCAGTGATCGGCCAAATACGTTTTTCAGCATTGATCACTGCACCCGAAACTGCGTGAATTTCATTATAAATGCCACCGTTAGGGTCGAATCCGAAGTGACAGGCCTTAGCCCATAAAGACTCCGCAATCAACAAATAATTCTCTTCAGGAAATAGCTTACTCGCTTGAAACAGAAGCCAAATCCATTCGAAATGATGACCCGGTTCAATTATATGCCCTGATTCCGTATCGGGTAGCCAATCTTCAGTGAAGTATTCAAGTAAGCTGTGGCTGGCTTGGTGGTAGAAATGCTTGCTCAAAAGCTCGAGTAATTTTTTAATTTCAGCTTTGTAGGCGGGCTTTTGTGAGACATTAAAAGCAGCAAGATAGCCTTCCAAAAGATGCATGTGCGGGTTTTGGCGTCTTAGCGAATCTGGTGTTTCGGGGAAAGATTCTAAAAATCCGCCGTTCTTGCAGGCCATCTGTGTCGATAAAAAATGGTGCGTTTTTTCGAGATACTGTAAGGCACGGGAATCGCCACTCGCCTTAAAGTAATAGCTAAATGCTAATAAAACAAATGCTAGGGCATAACTGTCTGAACGGGTGTCTTGCAGCGTTAAATCATCATGTAAAGAAAAAGCCCAAGCTTCTTGATGCCAATAATGGCTGAGAATGAACTCAAATAGTTTGTCTAAAGGGGCACGCCACTGTGCGTCATTAGTTTCAAGATAGGCATGCGAAAAGGTATAGAGCTGGCGACACTGGGTAAGCAAACGAACCCGGCCAACAGGGTTGGGGCTCCAGTCATGGTTCAAACTTTCGTAACTATAGCCAAGTTCTGGGTCGATGCCATGGCTTAACCAATTCTTCAGTAATTTTTTGAAGACAAAGTCTTGGCAATCATTGATGAGTTCATCCAGCATAATACCCATTGCCTTATTGAGTGATGTCATAGACCTGGGTTCTTGAAAGTGCAGGTCTCGAGCTTTGGCTTGGCCAAGCTTATGAAAAAAAAGCTGGAGAGTATGATAAAATGCATTCCCTTAAAAATCGATGCTTATTACTGGATTAAGTGCAGACTATGAACTCTTCTTACCTGACTTTTACAAATAAACGTGTTTTGGTTGTTGGCGATGTCATGCTAGATAAATATTGGCATGGTGGTACTTCTAGGATTTCGCCAGAAGCGCCGGTTCAAGTGGTGAAAGTGTCGACAGAAGAAAACAGAGCGGGTGGCGCGGCTAACGTTGCATTGGGTTTGGCGAAACTGGGCGTACCAGTGACGTTAATTGGGGTTGTCGGCGAAGACGAACATGCAACGGCATTACAAACTTGCCTAGAAGAGGCAGGGGTTGAGAGCCATTTAATTAGAAGCAGCCTAGCGCCAACCATTACTAAGTTGCGTGTTATTAGTCAGCATCAGCAGCTAATACGTGTGGATTTTGAAGAGTCGCTCAGCCAGTTTGAGCATGCTCAGTCTGTTTTAACATTGGTAGAGCAGCATATTGCCTCCAGCCAAGCCATTGTCTTATCTGATTATGCCAAAGGCACATTGTCAGGTGTGAAAGAATTAATTGCTTTGGCTAACCGTTATAACGTGCCCTCCTTCGTCGATCCAAAAGGTGATGATTTCTCCCTTTATCAGGACGCCAGTCTGGTGAAACCCAACTTGAGTGAGTTTGAAAGGATCGTGGGTAAATGTACGTCACAATCGGAATTACATCGTCGTGGTGAAGCCTTAAGAGCCGAACATAATTGGAAAGCGCTTTTAGTGACCTTGGGTAAAGACGGGCTGGTGTTGTTTGAAGAAGGCAAAGCGCCCTTCTCCTTGGCAACCGCTGCGCGTGAGGTGTTCGATGTGACTGGTGCAGGTGATACGGTGATAGCTGTCTTAACGGCTATTTATGTGAGCAGTAAGCGCTTCACTGACGCGGTTGAATATGCAAACCAGGCAGCAGGTTATGTGGTGAGCAAGTTGGGTACAGCGTCAATCTCGGCTGAGAAACTTGAAGGCATCATGACAGCGCGATTGCACACCGATAACTTTGGGGTCTTAGCTAAAGATGACCTCCTGGTTCAGTTAAAAGTCGCACAGGCAAAAGGTGAAAAAATTGTATTCACCAATGGCTGTTTTGATATTTTACATCCCGGACATGTAGCGTATATCAAACAAGCTAAAGCGCTAGGTGATCGTTTGGTGGTGGCGGTTAATTCGGATGATTCTGTAAAACGCTTGAAAGGAAGCAAAAGGCCACTGAATACCTTGGCCCATCGAATGGCTGTCTTGGAAGCGATTGGCGCAATTGACTGGGTAACCTGGTTTGAAGAAGATACGCCGCAAAATATTATCGAATTACTTTCACCTGATGTGCTGGTGAAAGGTGGCGATTATTCCATTGATACCATTGTCGGTGCGGAGCATGTTCTAAAGCAGGGCGGCGAGGTTAAAGTGCTTACATTCGTCGATGGTTATTCGACCACCAAAATTATTGAAAAAGCGAATCAATGAGCATGATTGCAATCTAATTATTAGATAATGCGAACATTGTTGTCTTCAAATTTCAAATAAAAACAACTGCGCCGTTCGGTGTGGCACGCTGCCCCGTCTTGATTGACTAAGGCCAACAGTACATCACCATCACAATCAAGCCTTAGTTCTTTCAGGCTCTGCCAGTGGCCAGAGCTCTCGCCTTTTCGCCAAAATGCTTGCCTTGAGCGAGACCAATAACACATTTTTGAGGTGCTGAGGGTTTCTTCCAGCGATGTCCTATTCATCCAGGCAAACATGAGTACATCTTTACTGATGTGGTCTTGGGCGATGACAGGGATTAAACCGTCGTCATTAAAAACGAGCTCATCGAGAATTTTGTCAATTGGATAGACACTATCGGTCGGATCATTTTCGATAGATTTAAACCAGGACTTCATAACACCTCTGCTTAACGATCAGTGACTTTAGGCACTTAAATGTTTTTTCTTGGAATATTGACTCATTAAACTGCTATTTGCGCCAAACATAAACGAAATACAATAAATGACGCCCAGCGTGAGTATGATGGCTGGCCCAGTTGGCCAACCAGCATGATAAGAAAGCATCAAGCCAATGTAACAGCTAACAATAGCAATTAAGCAGGAACTTAATAGCAGCATATCCAGACTTTTTACCCAATAACGCGCTGCAGCCGATGGCAGTATCATCATACCCACAGACAACAAAGTACCCAGGGCATTAAAGCCACCGACAAGATTTAACACCACTAACATCAAAAAAGAAAAATGTGCCAATGGGCTTAAGCGGCTGACAGACTGCAGAAATAAACGATCCATACACTCTAATACTAAAGGTCTGAATACCAGCCCTAAGGTGACCAACGTCAGCGTAGAAATACTGCCTAATAAATACAGCGCGTCATCGTTTAAGGCAAGCGCAGAGCCAAACAAGACATGCAATAAGTCGACTTGGCTGCCTTTTACTGAAATGATGAGTACACCCAGCGCTAGCGAGATTAAGTAGAAAGCTGCCATGCTTGAGTCTTCAGCCACGGAGGTCATCCTAGACACTAAGCCAGATAATAAGGCGACTGTGCAGCCTGCAATAATGCCCCCAATTGTCATGGCTTCGATGGATAAGCCTGCGATAAAGAAACCAACCGCGGCTCCTGGCAAAATAGCATGGGCCATGGCATCGCCGGTTAGACTCATTCGTCGTAGCATAAGAAAAACCCCGACCGGCGCTGCGCTGATCGAGATAGCAATGCAGCCTATTAAAGCGCGCTGCATAAACGAGAAGTCACTGATGGGTTGGATCAATAACTCATACATCAGGACGGCACCTCGTGAGAACCACAGTAAACTGCATGATCATCAAAGGCTTCATGAAGTTGGCGGGCTCGTCGCCAATTCTCGTCGGTTAATACCTCTTCTGTCGGGCCAAAGGCAATGGGTTCACGAGACAGCAATAAGCATTCAGGAAAGTGTTGGCGTACTTGTTCAAGGTCATGCAGTACAGCAATAATGGTTTTACCCTGCTTGTGCCAGGCAGAGATCATGTGCAGTAAATCTTGTGTTGTTCGGCTATCCACGCCCGTAAATGGTTCATCCAATAATATGAGTTTTGCATCTTGCACCAGTAAACGGGCAAAAAGAACCCGCTGCATTTGCCCGCCAGATAATGAAGATATCAGGCGGTTTTCAAAGCCGGTCAGATTAAGTTGCGCCAAAGCAAACGAAATTTGCTGTTTCTGGTTAGGCTTAACTCGGCCAAAGGCACCAATATCATTCCACGTACCTAAACCGACTAATTCTTGTACCGTAATCGGAAAGCTGCGATCTAGTTGATTAAGTTGTGGCAAATAGGCAATGTCTTTTTTATCGATTTCATGCAGAGTGATATGGCCATCGAGGGGTTGGATTTGCCCCATGATTCCTTTAAATAAGGTAGATTTTCCTGCGCCATTTGGACCAACCAACGCGACAAGCGCACCACTTTGCACGCCATAATTTAAGTGGTGAACGGCAGGATGGGCTTCGTAGCCAAGAGTGAGGTTATCAAAAGAAAGTAACATAGATTATCTGGCGACCATTAAAATGCCAGCCCATAGACACGCGCTCAGACCAATGGCCACGGCCATTCGAAAAAAGAGTCCACTTTCTAAAAGAGTCCTGCGTGACATATTTTGCCTTTATGGATAAAAATATCGGGAATCCTATGTGATAGCATACTAAAATGCAATCGGCTTAGGCCTGACAAGGTTTTCACAGGCATCCCATTAAATTAACGTTAAAAATCGAGCGGCTCTATGGTATCAGAAAGTGTCATTGAATTACTCAAGTTAATGAGTATACCTGTTATTGCCGGGCTGGTTGGGCTAGTGACAAATTGGCTGGCGATTAAACTGACTTTTTATCCTATTCAGTATCGAGGGCTGAGACCCTTTTTGGGCTGGCAAGGTATTATTCCCTCAAAGGCGCGAAAGATGGCTGAGATAAGCGTCGACTCGACACTTTCTCGGCTTGGTTCAGTGAGTGAGATAATCCAACAGATGAATCCGGCGATCATCGGCGAACATATATTATCGACTCTTCAGCCGCGCCTTGAGGAGTTAGTCGATGAGATTATGCGCAAGCGTCATCGTACCTTATGGCAAAATTTACCTAAGCCGGTCAAACAACTCGCTTATGCTCGGGTGCAAGATGAGCTACCCAATGTTGTCGATAACTTAGTGGACGATATTTCCCCGAAAATAGAGTCCTTGTTTGATCTAAAAGCCATGGTGGTTGATCATTTAGAAAACGATAAAACCTTGTTGAATAGAATCTTTTTAGAATGTGGTGAGAAAGAGTTCCAGTTCATTATCAAAAGCGGTTTATGGTTTGGTTTTTTATTTGGTTTACCGCAGTTATTGCTCTGGCACTTTGTTCCTAACCCTTTTATTTTACCTGTTTGTGGTTTTTTGGTGGGTTGGGCGACGAACTGGTTAGCATTAAATATGATTTTTAGGCCCGTTGTTCCTTACAAGTTTTTGGGCTTGACGGTGCACGGCTTATTCTTAAAAAGACAAGATGAAGTTTCCGACGCTTTTTGCACGATCATCACCGAAGAAATCTTGACCGTAGAATTAATTGTTCAAGCCATGCTCAATGGAAAAGAAGCACCACGCACACGGGCGATTATACAGCGGCATTTTGAAGACCTGGTGGATGAGTCGGTGGGGTTTATAAAGCCATTGACCCAAGCCGCGATGGGCCCAAAGGGTTTTGCTGATTTAAAACAAGACACCGGCCAAAAAGCGATCGACTTATCGACACAAACACTTAAAGATCCACTTTTTAATAATCAGCGCGCAGAAGTGGTAAAAGAAATTATGTCTGAACGCATGAAAAAATTGCCTTCTGAAGAATTTCAGGATTTACTGCGCCCCTGCTTCCAGGAAGATGAAATCAAGCTGATTATCATCGGTGGTATCTTGGGTGCCCTTGCAGGTATAGGGCAATTTGTATTTATTTTCGGACAAACATTTCTCACATCATGACATTCTCGACTTCAGCCATACAGAACAAATTTCAGCGACTTAAAGAAAATCGAACCTTTGAGTTTTTTGTCATCCTCATCATTATTATTTCTGCCTTGGAAATAGGTGCAAAAACCTACGCACTTTCTGAAAATGCCTTAAAACTGACCTTGTTTCTCGATGTTTTTATCACCCTGTTTTTTTTGGTTGAAATCGTGATTCGATTTATTGCGGAACCCAATAAGAAAGCATTCTTTAAAAGTGGCTGGAATGTTTTCGATACCTTGGTGGTGATGATTAGCCTTATTCCGATTAATGATTCTGAAATGGCCTTGCTAGCAAGGCTGGTGCGTGTTTTCAGGGTGCTGAGAATGGTTTCTGTTGTTCCTGAATTACGCATCCTCATTAACTCTTTGTTGAAAGCCATGCCCCAACTTGGCTATGTTATGCTGTTGATGTTTATTATCTTCTATATCTATGCCGCCGTCGGCAGTTACTTGTTTCAAGCGATTAACCCGGTATTGTGGGGAAATATAGCGATTTCGATGCTGACTTTATTCAGGGTGATGACCTTCGAAGATTGGACGGATATTCAATATGAGACGATGGAGGTTTATCCGCTTAGCTGGATTTATTATTTAACCTTTATCTTTTTAACTGCGTTTGCCTTTTTGAATATGGTGATCGGCATTGTAGTCAATGTGATGGAAGATGAGCATGCAAAAGCGAAAGCTTTAGAGCAGGAAGATGAACCCAGTATGAAAGAATTAAAGGCTGAAATTACAGAGCTGAAACAGATGATTCTGTCTTTAAAAGAATCGTCAACAAATCGATAGAGATTTAATCATTGAGCGACTTTATAAAATTATTGAACTAAAAGAGATGTCATCATGCCTAAAGATGTTCTTGCGGAACCTAACCGTAAACAAGTTGAATTTGCCAAGCGTGAAAACGAGATTTTAAAAGCAGCCATTAGTTTATTTGAAGGCCCAAGATGGGAAACTGTGACCGTAGAGCAAATTTCAAAAAAAGCAGAAATAGGCAAAGGAACCGTCTACAAACACTTTACCTGTAAAGAAGAAATTTACGCCAATATTGCAGCGGATTTTTCCAAACGTATTCTATCGGCTTACGATGTGATTGACTTCGAGCATCAAGTCGAAGAGTCGGCGGTGTTAGATGCTATTCAAAAGATCATACGAATTTCTTTCGATTTATTTTTGAATAACCCTGTCGAAGCAAAGATGTCGTTTTACTGTAAACGCGCCGATTTTCGTGAACGCCTGCCGGATAATATTCGACAACAATTCGAAGCCTTAGATAGCCAGTTTGAGGCTTACATCGGTTCAATTTTACAAAAAGGCATTGAAATGGGGATGTTTCCGAGTTTACCGCTTGATCATTTAATGATGGGCTTAGAAGCGACCTTTGATGGCGCTATTGGAATGATTTGGAATGGTGATATCAACTGTTTGTCTGTGACTGATCAGGATACTTACGTCAGTATTATTAGCGAATTTATGATTGCTGGTCTGGTCGGCTTGAAGAGTAAAGAGTTAGGTGGAAATATCAAACATGAAGAAAAGTAACGCCCAGAAATACGAAAAGGGTACCGAAATCCTTTCGGTACCCCTCTAAATTAGCGCTTCCGTTACTAATCCTTTAGTGAATGATGTCCCTAAACTTCCATGACTTTCCGTGTTTTGCGTCTATCCCTGATGTTCCTTATTTCCTAGGCTTTTCCTTAGCTAAGAGCATCTTGCTCTAATATCCGTTTATCCCCTACACATTCCTTATGTGTTTGCGTCCTTACGAAAATAATAATACGAAAGTCACGGTGAATAAAAAAGAAGACATAACCTAAAGCTGTGTAGGATATATCTCACATGGTATCGAATTACGATTCAGTATTGGTTTCTTGTTCAACCACTAAAGCAAACTGAATCTGTTTTCGTGTCCAGTCTATCTGCTTGAGGTGGACATTCACGACTTGGTCGAGCTCGAAGGAATGCTTTTTACTGGTGATGAGAAGGCGTTCTTGATTAAAGCTATATTTGCCTTCCATCTCTTTGGTGGAAACAAAACCTTCAATGCCATTTTCCAGTAACTTAACTTGGAAGCCGGTCGAAAAGACCCGCAAAACACTGGCTTCAAAGGTCTCCTGTTTTTTGGCGATGAACTGACATTTCAACCATTGTTCTGCGTCATTGACTGCATATCGAATAGCCTGTGTCGCCTCTGAAATCTGGCTAAGTTTGTTGCTATCAATGGGGGTTTTATTGCCTTTAAGCAAGGCCGATATCTGGCGGTGAATCAAAAAATCTTGCGCTTTTCGAAGTGGAGAGGTAAAGGTCGTGTACTGAGGCAGACCCATCCCAAAGTGCGCTTGAGCTGATGAGGAAAGTGAGCTCTTATCTAACTGTCTTGCTATGATCAAGTGAAGCGGCTTCAAACCATCTGAGCCGGAAACTTGTTGAACCGTTTGAATATAACCCGCCAGTTCAGAGATGGCATTATCCTGATAACCTTCCAAGCTCTCAGTTAAGACTTTATTGACTGAATCAAGGCGGTCAGAGCGAAGCCCCTGATGGCTGACAAAAATACTGGGTACGTTCTGCTTTGCGAGAAAATCTGCGATACAGCGATTGCTAGCGACCATGGCTTCTTCAACAATCTTATGCGCAGGGGTTAGGTTTTTGGTTTTAATGTCGGCAATTTTTTGATGTTCATTTAACTCGATATAAAACTCTTTTCTGTCAGCTTGTACGAGGGCATTTTTTTGTCTAGATTCGAGCAAGGCATCGCTAAGCTTTTTGAGTTCTTCTAGCATCGTATTCAGTGGCGCTGCTATCTCAGACATGTTTTTGTCGTAATGGCTACTGAGTTCGACATAGCTAAATTTTTTATGTGATTTAATAAGGGCTTCACTGAGGTCGTAATTGCCAATGTCACCATTCTGCTTGATATCCACTTTAATGACTTTTGCTAAACGGAGCGCATTTTCCTTCAAGGAACATAAATCGCCGGCAATTTTTTCAGGCAACATGGAGATGTGTTGTCCTGGGAAATATAACGAGCTAGCGCGTTTTAAGGCTTCTTTTTCAATGGCAGAGTTTGGTTTGATCAGCGCGGTAGGGTCCGCGATGGCGACGAATAGCCGCCAGCCAGAGTCGATACTTTCAACATAAATAGCATCATCAATATCGACCGTTGAATGGGAATCTATGGTAATAAAACTTAACTCTGTCAGATCTTCTCGGGTATCTTTAAGCGCGTCAATGGATGCTTCACTTAGCGCGTCTAATTCAGCCTCTAGCTCTGTTGGCCATGTCTTTCGAATGTCATGTTTGGTGCAGGCATAGTTAAACTCAATGCCAGTGTCTTGTTCTTGTCCGATGATCTCAACGACTGCCGCTTGTGCATTCCCATTTTTGAAAGGATGTTGCGTGATACGGCACTTAACTAAGTCTTTGTTTTGGGCATTTTTACGTTTTTGGGGCGGTACAAAAAACCAACGGTTCATCCCGGGGATATCGGGTTCGATGAAATGGGTTTTGCCTTTAGTGATATATTTGCCACAAAAAAACTTGGTTGGAGAGGAAATGAAACGTTCGATTTTGGCAACTTTTTTATTTTTATTATCTTTGACGATTTCAACTTCGATACGATCACCTGGGAGTACTTTTTCCATCTGATCTGCAGGCAAGTAAACATCTTTTCCGGAGTCAAGGCTGACAAAGCCAAACTTACTGGGTGAACCTTTTACTGTGCCTTCCACCAAGTCACGGCTTTCTTTGATGTCTTGCTTAAGTTGTTTAAGTTGGTTGAGTGTATCTAGCTTTAACATTCTCATTTCCTGTGAGGCGAGACCTGTGGCGAATTAAGCGACAGATATTGATCGTATTGTCGTGATGGTGATGGTTAAGATATTTTGCTAATCAAGGGTGTGTCATTAGGGCTAAAAACTCACTTCTTGTCGCTTGCGACTCCCTAAAGGCACCGAGCATCACTGAAGTATTCATACTCGAATTTTGTTTTTCCACGCCGCGCATCATCATACACATGTGTTTCGATTCAATGATCACGGCAACGCCTTTTGCTCCAGTGATATTTTGCACAGCTTCAGCGACTTGGCGGGTCAGGTTTTCTTGAATTTGAAGGCGTCTGGCAAACATATCAACAATGCGGGCAAATTTGGAAAGGCCTAACACTTTGCCGTTTGGCAAGTAGGCAATATGGCACTTCCCAATAAATGGCAGCAAATGGTGTTCGCAAAGAGAATACAGTTCAATGTCTTTTACGATGACCATTTGATCGTTGTCAGACTCAAAGATGGCACCATTTACAATGCCTTCCAAGTTCTCTTGATAGCCTTTGGTCAGAAACTGCATGGCTTTTGCGGCGCGTTGTGGCGTATCTTTTAAACCTTCGCGTGAGCTGTCTTCTCCTAATCCTTCAAGGATTGCTTTGTAGTGTTCGGGTAAGGAGTGGGACATAGCTGTTTCCAAAATGTAAAAAGGGCAATTTTACATATTTGCAAAGAGGGGGGGAAGCACTAATGTCTAGCGAAGAGATGCGTCAGCAAAAAAGCACGCACGAAGAAGGCGCTTGTCTGTACCAATTATGCGCGTGAAACGCCTAGCTTCACGAGAAAAAGGCATTCACAGGCATGGTGACAACGATACTGCTTGTTCAGAAAAGCGATGTTTAGGGTAATTCATCTTCCGGAATAGCAGCTTTCAGGACAAGTAACTCTGCTTGAAGAAATTGATATTTCAAACAGTTTAGTGACGCGTTGGTTTCACTGAGCTGTTTGGACTTGCCGAGGTACAAATTTTTCAGAATTTGTAAGCGGTTTGGTTTGTGCGCATTACTTTGAATTTGCATAATCACGTCTCCTATTCAGAAGAATAGTCAGCATGTAGACAACATGTCTAAGCTGTATGCTTAATATACAAGCATTTTATCGGCCAGTTTTGCAAAAACATGAGTGGTAAATTTTAATTACTAATAGAATCAGTGATTTATGTTTTTATGTTGACGTTTATTTCGAAGTTGTTCGACTAATAAAATAGTCATATTAGTCGAAAAAGTGTCAACTTTTTTTCCTCTTTTACCGCTTACCTGGGTAAATTTGCGAGTTGATTGATCAACTCTTGGAAATCCTCATCCAAGCTCCCAGTGCTCGATAATGCACTGGCTTTATCAATGGATGCTTGGATTTCATTCTTAATTTGTTCGGTTTGTTGTGTCTGTGAACTTAAACTCTGGGTCAATGAGTTGACGACGCCGGCACTATTACTGGCGATATTTGCCATGCTGCTGAGATTGTTCATGGTCTCATTTGCGATGGTCACACTACTGCTAACGACTTCAGCGACTTCTTGCTGTTTTGAAATGACCGAGTTAGAAATCTCCGTAATTTTGGTTATTTCTCCCTGGATTTCTTCAGCTGAGGAGTTGGATGTATTAGCCAGCTGACGGACTTCATCAGCAACCACCGCGAAACCTCGACCGTGTTCACCGGCTCTGGCTGCTTCGATAGCTGCATTCAAGGCTAAAAGGTTAGTTTGGTCAGCGATGGCCTTGATGGATTCCAGTAGCTTGCTGATCGTTTTGTTACTTTCATCCAGGCTTTCTAGTAATGAGGTAAATTCGGAAATATAACGAGAGGATGTCTCAAGGTTATCTGCTAGCTGGCGCATATCAGCACTACATTGTTGAGATGTTTCAGCCGTTTGCGTAGTAGATTCATTCGCTTGTAAAGCTGCTGAATGAATGCTTTGGCCTTCGCTCAATAATGATTCCATACCGATGCAGTTTTCTTCAACCTGCCTGACAAAATTGGTGCCACTCTGTATTTTTTCAGAAACGTTAGAGGCAATATTTTGTGCAAGGCTGACTGGATCCTGAGCAAAAAACTTATCCAGCATAGCCGCTTTGTTTTGCAAGTTTTCTAACTCAACTTTGTCGACCGCAACTTCATTAACCTTTAAAGCATTTTTATTAAATCCAAACATAATATTACCTAAGAGTACGTCTAGCTTTGCCTATATTTTGTTAGACACGATTGCCAACAAAAGGATTTTTCATATTGATCCCGACAGGCTAAAGTTGATTGTTTTAATTGAAAAGTTTCTTTAATTACAGAGTTGTATCGGCAGATTATAAAGAAACCTGAATACGGATTAATTATTCGTCTTTTTAGTCTAGCTACTTTTTTTGAATATGCTAAAAATTACCCGAAACTTTACTTGCAAATGCTCTATGGTTGAGGAATCTATTTTTTATTAGCTTTAACTCAACAGCCTTATCTTGGTTTAATGTTGGTGGAGCCATTGAGAAAGCTCGGCCTTGTTTGTATAAGTCATCGCAGAAAAAGCTAAATTGGGAACCGAGTCTGAGGATGCTTGATAACTAAACTGATAAGCATGAGCGCACCTTTCAAGATCGGCGGATAATATATCCAAATTTTGATCACTGGTACTGGGCAGTAACGCGACAAAGCTTTCGCTGGTGTAGCGGCATAATATGTCGGTTTTTCGTAAGCGGCTTTGATATAACTGGGCGAGTTCTTTGAACCAGATATTTTTATCAGCTTCTGCATCAAACGCGCTTTGGCACTTTATACTGATTAAACTAAATGGCGTCTGGTACCTTTCGTACAATTGAATGACTTTATTGAGTTCGGTGTCGAATGCGTCTGACTGAATACAGCCAGTGATGCGATCAGTGGTTTTTGCGACCGCTAATTGAGCAAGTAGGGTGCTAAATTGTTGCTGGATGATAGCGGCTATTAGACATACTAGGCTGAGGACTAACGCCGTTTCAATAAAACCGTCAGCATAGTTTGCATAAAAAATAGCCAGCAACCAAAAGACGATTAATAGTGCGCCATTCAGTTTAGTGGCTGTCCGAATCGGTAGTAACATTGATGCACTGATTATGACTAAGCACAGCCAACTGGCTGAGTGCTGAATGTTAGTGAGATTATGAAACAAAAGCAGAAAGAATGACGCCCATACTAATGCGAAGAGCATTAAATACGCCGCCTCTAAATTGGATGTCTTGAAGCCTTTATTGACTAATAGTCGAACGGCAAAAGCGGCGCTAAATATGAACAGTAAACTGACACCGAACCTGTTATCGATGAGTAAGCTAAAAGCATGATAGGTCGACAAAAAAAGCAGAATGCCCAGTGCCAATTTGTCTAATTGGACGCGCTTCACAGTCATTTTTGGCTGAAAGCAAGGGTTTCTAAATAATCTAAATTTGGAATGATAGCGTCTTCCCCATCCAGCTTAACTAATGAAAGTTCGGCTTTATTTGCCTTTCCTTTCACTGGCTTGATTAAATCATTGGCCACCTTAACCAGGCGTGGAATACCTTGAGTTAAGATACCAAAAAATGGCAATTCATTATGATGCTCACCAATGCTGTTGATCACCACAATACGTGCCGTAGCGGAAATTTTACTGCTGCTTTGACCATTTGCTAACTCATAAGACAGTAAAGGGATTTTAATACCGCGCCACGTAACGTAGCCTAGGAAAAAATCGAGTTGACCTGAAAGCTTTTCAGGCTCTTGGTAGCCAACTACTTCGGCAACGCTCACGTTAGGCAATAAAAGCTGTTGTTGATTAACAGGTAAATACAAACACGCGATAATTTTTTGTGTGTCGGACACGGGCTTCATCCTCTTTCTTTGCCTAACTTGTTTAGGCTGTCTTGAATTTAGTGTAGCAGAGTGATTGGCTTATGCTTTTTAGCTTTCTGCATGGCAACCGACTCGATCGATTAAGGCCTGTGCTAAGGCTTCGGGTGCTGCCGTCAAGTTGCTGCAATTCATATCAATAATCGATTGTGGCATCGATGCGCTGGCGCAGGTTTCTGGCTGTTGGGTCCATATCTGGCAGCCTAGCTTTTGCATGGATGGCGCAGCCATGGCGCTGTCATTTCCCATGCCACTGAACACAATGAGATGACATTTCGAACCAATCCCCGCAACGACATTTTTTAATAAGTGATCAATAGAAGGGCCATAAGGGCCATTCCAGGGTGTATCCATTATCTTGATCGCGCTATTCGTGAACCTGACTTCATGATCGACGGGCACCACTCTGACCTCGCCATCAAATAGCTGCTGTTCGTCTTCAAGCGGCATTAAATTTAGCTTTGCATGTCTTCCAAGTACTTGAGTCAATACATGTGAAAAATGTGCGTCAATATGCTGGGCATAAAGAAAGCTGGCTCTTATGTTTCTTGGAATAAGATCAAGAAAGGTTTTTACTGCAGCTGGGCCGCCGAGTGAAGCTGCTAGAATCCAGACTTCGCTTGCTGGAATGTGGGCCGATTGAGCTTGGCTTTCACCACCGTCTAGTTTTCTTTGCTGGCTAATAAAAACCGGTGCTTCTGATTCTTCAGTCTGGTTCAATGAAGGCATACTGGCTTCATTCAAGGATAACACCGAACTTTCAGATTCAAACTTATTAAGCTGCCCAAGTAATTCTTCTAACTTACTGAACAAACGTCGTTCCCATGAGATGTATAGTTCATCGTATTTATTGGGCGCTTTATCCAAGCCAAATAAAACAGGGATGTCGGTTTGTTCAATCAAAGCGTTGATCGCATCTGATTCAAAGTCTTCATCATCCATAACTAGAATCCAACAGTTAACCTGTTGGATTCGTTGATTACTTTGTCCTTCGAATAGGCTTGGGTCGCAGTTTACCGCGACCTCTAAAGCATTATTTGATAAGGCTTTTTGAATCATATGACGTTGCAGGGCACAATCTGAAATTACACCTATTTGAGGATGTAAATTCGCCGTCTGCATTAATCAACATACCGCTCTATATTTTCCAGCAAGTCGTGTTCTTGGAACGGTTTGCCCAAGTACTCATTGACGCCGATAGAAAGCGCTCGCTCTTTATGTTTTTGGCCCGTTCTCGAGGTAATCATGATAATAGGGACATCTTTCAGTCGTTCATCATGTCTGACAAGGGTTGCTACTTCAAAGCCATCCATTCTCGGCATTTCAATATCCAGTAGCATCACGTCAGGTTTCTGGTCTTGTAATATCGCGATAGCATCGACGCCATCTTTAGCGGTAATAACATCGAAACCATTTCTTTCGAGTAGACGAGTGGTGACTTTTCTAACCGTTACCGAATCATCGACCACCATCACCAAGGACGTTTGTTTAGCTGCGACTTCTTGAGTTGTGATCACCGGCTTAGGATTCATTGCGCTGGCAATATCATCCCGAATCAATGCAGGTAAATCGAGGATAACAACAACGCTACCGTCACCCAGAATGGTGGCACCTGACGCACCATGAACTTCAGCAAATTGGGGCCCTAAGCTTTTTACAACAATCTCACGGCTGCCCATTAAACTGTCTACTTGGAGAGCCATTGGCTTATCGCTACCGCGCACCAGAATAACCGGTAAAGGAAGCGGTTGACCTTGTAGTTTCGGCTGATGCGTGCTGTGTAATAATTGACCAAGATACTGGAGGTTATATTCACGACCTGCATACTCGTACATAGGTGCATTAGGTTTGTAATATTCTTCCAGTTCATAAGGGCTGACACGAACAATACCTTCGATGGTATTCAACGGAATGGCGTAGAAGTCTTCACCGGTATTCACCATTAATGCTCGGTTAACCGAAACAGTAAAGGGTAGTCGAATCGTAAACTCGGTACCTTTGCCGTATTCTGAGTCTATTTCGATTGTGCCGCCCATTTGCTTAATTTCGCTGGCGACCACATCCATACCGACCCCACGACCAGATATTTGCGTCACTTTTTCAGCGGTACTAAATCCTTGATGCATGATGAACTGCATAATTTCGTGTTTGCTTAATTCTGCATCTTTGGCGACTAAACCCTGTTTAAGTGCTTTGGCGAGAATAGCTTCACCGTTTATTCCTGCGCCATCGTCTTGCATTTTCAAGACAATATTGCCGCCTTCACGATGCAGGGACAGTGTGATCATACCTTGCGCTGGCTTGCCGGCTTTTTGTCGCACATCCGGCGCTTCGATACCGTGATCCAAGGCATTTCGAAGCATGTGTTCCAAAGGCGCGACCATGCGTTCTAATACTGAACGGTCCATTTCACCTTCTGCATTCAGGGCATCAAAGTCGACTTGTTTATTGAGTTCACCACCAATCTGTCTGACGATGCGGCGTAATCTAGGTACGACAGATGAGAAAGGAATCATTCGGGTCTTCATGAGACCTTCTTGAAGTTCCGAGTTGATGCGTGATTGCTGAAGTAATAAGGTTTCAGCATCTCTTGCTCGATCAGATAAGGTATCACGCAAATCCTGCAAGTCAGAGGTACTTTCTGTTAATGCTCTGGATAACTGTTGAATAGAAGAGTAACGGTCCATTTCGAGTGGATCAAAATCTTCATACACCGTTGTTTTGATACCTTCCTTTTCTGCCCGGAATAAAACCTGTGCTTCAGTTTCCATATCCATTCGTCGTAACTGTTCACGAAGACGTTCAATGGTGGCTGACATTTCTTCGAGGGTGAAACCAAAGTCACTGATTTGTTGCTCGAGTCGACCACGAGAAATACTGGTTTCACCGGCTAAGTTAACCAGTGCATCTAGCAAGCCAGCTGAAACCCGAATTGTTTCCTGTGGCGCATTGCTTTGTGCTGGTTTTTTCGGCGCTTTTGGCGCGCTAGGTGTTTTAGCAGGGGCTTTGGCAGCTTGCTTCGCCGGTTGTGGTTGTTCAGTTTTCGTTTTTGGTATATCGACAGTGTCAGCTTTTTTCTCTACTGGCGCTGGCGCTGCTTGCGGTGTATTAACAAGTGATTGAATACCGTCGACGTGTTTCAAGAGAATATCTTGTTTGGCTAGCACTTCCTCTTTAAGGGCGCCATCGAAGGCCTGGTTCTTTTCCTGCGCCTCAAGCAGAGTCGATTCCAAGTGATGGCTATCATCTGCAAGGGCTGACATATTGGATAATCTGGCGCCACCTTTCAGCGTATGTAATACACGTTGTATTTCCAGGTTATATTTAACCTCGGTAGGTTCTTTTGACCAGGCTGAAATGTGTTCTTCCAGTGCTTCAATCAGTTCTTGGGCTTCTTCGATAAAGAGTTCAAGTACTTCTAAGTCGACATCATCTTCTGAGACCTTTATCTCTGCCGTGGATTGACTAGCAGGCTTCGATATTGCACTGCTTTGATCGTGGCCTTCGCCTACACCGGCTGAATTGATACTGGCAATTAATTCTGGCGCAGGTTTGATTGTTTGGCCATGAATCAAACTTTCGAGCATTTCTGTTAGATCTTGATAGGCGCGTGTAACAAGTGGGTAGAGGCTTTGCGCGTCACTGAGCTCACCTTCAATTAATTTTTCCAGACGGATATTCACCGCTTCTGCTAAATCACCAATTGCATCAACATCGGCTAATCTTGCACCACCTTTGAGGGTATGCATCTCTCGTTGCAGGCCGATAATGCCATCAGAGCTATCTTCCGATTCACGCCATAACTCTAGGTATTCCGCGACTGCTGAGAGGATATCTTTGCTTTCATCAATAAATAGAGGAAGCAGGTCACCCTCATATTCTGTATCAGGGTGACTTTGACTTTCTTGCTCTTCAACTTCTTCAGTAAAGGAAGCTGACTCGGATAACGCTTCGATCGAAGCATCCGTTTCTGGTGCTGCTGTTTCAGTGGTGACCGTTTCCTGAGCCGTTGCGGGCTTGTCGCCGCTAAGCACTTGTTTAATCTCAGCGAGAAGGTTGTTAGCACTGGGCACAGCTACGTTATCTTTTACTGCGTCGACCATATTCGCCAGGGCATCATGGCAGCGCAGACATAATTCGATGACATCGTCGGAGGCATCAAATTTGTGTTCTACGATCGATTCAAACAGTGTTTCAAGCTCATGAGAGACATCACCAATGGGGCTGATTTCAGCCATTCTGGCGCCACCTTTTAGGGTATGCAGTTCTCTCTGAAGTTCACCCACCAATGCCAAGTTGTAGACATCTGATTTCCAGCTGTGCAATAGCTCGCCAGAGGAGTTGATAATCTCCAGCGCTTCCTCAAGGAAGATTTCCGCTAGTTCAGGGTCGAGTTCAAACTCAGATGCAGTTTCTTCCATTGTTGCCACAGGTAAAGGCTCTGGAGTGAGAGTATCTACCTGTTCTGATGCTTCCGTTGCTTCGATGACGTCAATATCGTCTTCTATATTGGCGCTATCACCCGCTTCGTGAAGGCTATGACTGCGTAATGTTTTTAAAGCGGCCGTTAAATTTTCAATCAACTGATCTTGTGGTTCTGCTTGCTTTAATTGCTCAACGGCTTTCAACATAGTTTGTAGCGCTGCTGAAGACTCCTCAAGCAAGCTTTGAACGAGTGAGGGAACAGCCTCATGAGTTTCGATTAAAGCGTCGAAAATCAGTTCAAGAATATCGGATAAGTCACCGATCGTATTCACTTCTGCCAGACGAGCACCGCCTTTGAGGGTATGCATGTCACGCTGAAGTTGCAGTAGGATATTTTCGTTATCAGGTTTTTCAGCTAATTTTTCAAGCGCCGGTGGCATTGCATTCACCAGCTCGCTGGCTTCTTCAAGGAAGATTTCTGCGAGTTCCGCATCCATGATCTCGTCTGAATCCACTGTCGCTTCTTCAGTATTGATATCCTCTTCTTCAGCTTGCTGTTCTTCACTGACTGCATAGGAAGGTAAGGAGTCATCAAGCTGCTTTTCTAATTGGTCTAGCTTGTCATATAACTCATCATGCTCATCTTTATAGTTATTTTCTGCAGCGTCTTTATCTGTATCAGGGTCGCTATGATTCTGGATGTGTGTTCTTAGTTCGGCTAGTAACTTGTTATCCAGTTTGAGGGTGAGGCCTGCCGCTAGCTGATCCATCATATCAATGAGTGCGTCATGACCGCGCTTGATATCGGTGATAAATAACTTGTCATGGGTGCCGTCTTCAAGGTCAATGCAGTTATAGCATTCTTCTAGGCATTCACAGAGTTCGACTACATTGGCAAGACCAGCCACTTTTGCGCCGCGGTGAAGTGTTTTCACTTCACTGACTAGCTGTTTCAGTTGCTCGTTCGATACCGGATGATTTTGCCATTCATTCAAGATGGTTTCGGCATCTAATAAAATATCGAGGCCTTCGGTCAAGAAGATGTTAATAATCTGAGGGTCTTGTGATGCGTTTTCGAGTACTTCATCGGTTTCTGTGATGGCTTCAAAGATATCTTTTTGAAGGCTAACGAGATTAGCTAAGAACTCATCACTACCAGCGATGCTTTGTTGAGGTGATGTATTTAGTTGTTTGATGCCTTGACGAATGAATTGCATTGCCTCACTGAGCATATCGGCTAGGCGTATGTCGATTTCAATATTATTTGCTCGTGCATCCTTAATCAGCTTTTCAACAGGCACTGCAATGCAAGCGATGGGCTGAATATTGGCGGTGTTAGCACTACCTTTCAAGGTATGAAGGGCTCTGGACAGGTCGTCATTGATTGCTGCCGGGCCTTGTTCTTTCACTTGGGCGACAAAGGCTTCTACGCTGGAAACATGGATATCCGCTTCGTTTTCGAAGATTTCGAGAAGCGATTCATCGATATCGACCAGTTTATTAAGGTCTTGTTCTTGGCTTGAGTCCTTGCTTTCGGCCAGCGTCTCATCACTCATTGGTTTGACAATTTCGCCGGAAATTAAAGCTTGAGCTTGTGCCTCGATTCGGGATAAATCAAACTTAGGTTTTACTTTCTTCTCAAATGATTCTATCAGCATTGGAATCTTGCTTGAGACATAACTGACAAGATTTGCAATGCCATCATTCATCACAATCGAACCATCAATGATTCGATTTAATAGGTTTTCAATCGACCATGCTGATTCGCCAATGATATGCGCATTGACCATTCGACCACTGCCTTTCAAGGTATGAAAGGCTCTTCGCAACTCTTTCAGAGCATCATGGTCGGTATAGCCATCTAAATAAACGGGTAGGTGCTCTTCAATGGCTTCGAGTACTTCAGATGCTTCTTCAATGAATATTTCTAAGATTTCTTCATCAATCAGGTCGTCTTCTTCAGCGTCTTCTTCAGCGTCTTCTTCCGCATCGTTTTCCTGATCGTCTTGTGCAGCACTGGTTTCAGCGGCATCGCTGAGGTCCACTTGCTCTGTTTCACTGGGTTCTGGCATATCAGAATCAGTGTCGGGAGAGAGGTCTTGTGCTATCTCGGTCAGTTCTTCTTCGACCGGTTCGGGTTCTATTTCTGTCGTGGCATCAGTGTCTAGAATAGGAACCAGCTCATCGTCTTGATCAGCGGCGACTTCAGGCGCTTTTTTAGCGCCCGGCTTGGCTTCTATGCCCGCTAGGATGTTGGCACGGGTAATTAAATGTTCGTAAGCACTTGAAGGCCGCTGTTGGGAAAAGTCCTCAGTCATTTCGGGAAGTTTTTCAATCACCGAATCCAGAAAATCAAAGACACTTAACTCAATAGTCAATGCTGCATCTAAATGTTTATTGAGCAAATTTTCCACAGGCCAAGCGATATCCGCGATAGCTTTGGCGCCCACTAAGCGACCGCTCCCCTTTAAAGTATGGAAAGCACGACGAAGGTTTTGTAGGGCTTTTTGATCATCGGCATTCGCTTTAAGTTGCGTCATGGCGATTTGAATTTCGTCCATGACTTCAGACGCTTCTTCTAGGAAGATCTCTAGGATATCTTCATCAATGAGGCCTTGGTCAGACTCTTTTTCAATGGCATCGGGTGACTCTGTTGCAACACCTGATATATGAAATTGCGACATCACTGGCGCAGCGTCATCTGCCGACTCTTGGGTTGGAAAACCAAGTTTAGCAACACTTTCTTCAGCCACTTTTAAGATTCGATCATTATCATGCGCGCCTTCCGATAAGCGCTCCATGTAGTATTCGATACTGGTAATCGCGTCGGCTAAACGGTCAAGCTGTTGCCAATCGGGAATGGTTTTATTGGCCAGTAATGATTCTCTAATATAGGTACTGCAAGCACCAAGAAGCTTGGCTGCTTGAGGTAGTGGAATGATCTGAAGACCGCCGCGAATACTATCTAATAGCTCAGGAACATCTTCTATCTCAGAGTGATCCCACTGTGATGCAATAAAGTTGACGATGCTGTTCTTAGCTTGCTCAAGGCCGTTACGTGATTCGTAAATGAGGGCATTATGCGCACTTTGAAAATGTTCAGCTGGCACCTCAAACTCTTCATTTTCGGTACCTTGTTCGGATGGGCCTTTGGAGTTTGTTTTTAGCGCGCTTAAGCTAGCTTCGACGTATAACAAGGCACCTGCCATATCCATTAACACTTGATCGGTTGCTGGTGCATTGGTGTTGGCAATATCTTCGATACGCGATATTTGTTCTAAAACAATTTTTCTAGCAACACCTAAGCCAAGAACAGCCATGGTATTTGCAATCTGCATCAATTGAGGGGTAAGTTGCACAAGGTTTTCATTATCCTTGTCGTCACCACGCACGTAGAGATCCAGTTGGTCTTTTACAACATTTAATTCTTCTGCAAGCACATCAACCACAGACGTCATCGTCTCCTGACCTGGCTGATGAAGTTTTTCTCTTTCCTGGTTGATCTCTTGGTCACTAGGAAGCGCGAGATTTAACTTAAACTGTTCTTTCAGTAGAGTAATACGCTTACTTTCGGTGTTCGTTTTAGCAATATAGTAAAGCAGGTTCTTTAACAGGTCAGTGGGCAAGGGGCGAGATAAGATAGTTTGATGTTCATCAATCATCAGTTTGATGTGATGATCTAGGTCTCGGAGTAATTGTTTCGTTGCAGAAGATAAACCAACGGAGTCACCCTGAATAGAATCAAGGAAGCCTACGGCGACCCACCAGATTTTACCGATAGGTGTACCTTGGCAGAACTTTTCCAAGCGAGAAAGAACTTTATAGAGATAGGTAAAGTTATCGCTTAAGTCCTGATTTCTGATGATGCCGGCCAATGAGAATTGGAACATTTGGCGTAATTTGCGCAAGTTTGCAATCACTTGCTCATCATTCATGCGTAAATTATGGGAGGCATTCGGGCTGACATCTGCAGCACTTAAATTTGGCGTAAATAGCGAGGTATCGGATAGTAAGGGCTGCCCTTGAAGCGCTCTTAGATCATTGAGTACAGGCAATAAAACGACCGGTAAGTCCCGCTGGCCTTTTTGAATATGTTCGAGATAGTTTTCGAGTTGTAACAGGGAATCCATGAGCACTTCTTGTGCTTCAGAAATGCTGGCGACTTTCTCATCTATGATCACCTGACAAAGCTTTTCCATTTCTTCGGCAAGCAGCGCAGCACCATAGAACTCCACCATCTGCAGAGTCCCATGAACCTGATGTATATGGTTCAGGCAGAACGTCATCTGCGGTGTGTCTTGGTTATTTTCGACAAACGCTTCCAAAGCACTTTGTGCTTGGGATAATGTCTGTTTAATTTCGCCTTTAACCCAGTCTAAGGCAATGTAGTCATGGTTGTTCGCCATAACTTCTCCAATCAGTATGCGTTGTCTTTAGTGTTCTTGTGTGTGCTGGCGAATATAAGCCAGCGTTTGGTTGTCAGCTACTCTCGTTACCCTGTCGTTATACCAGCCAAGAGCTTCACCTTGACCGAGGATTAATAGCCCCCCAGGAGATAAGCGTTCAACCAAATTATCCAAAATTATATGTTTGCATTCTTTCCGAAAATAGATGAGTACATTTTGGCAGTAAATGACATCCATATTTCGAACAGGACTCTTCTGTATGTCGATCAAGTTCGCCATTGAGAAACATACTTTTTTCTTCAATGCATCGTTGACCTGAAACTTATTACCTTCGAGTGCATTAAAGTATTTGTCTATGAGTTCAGACTTTAAATCCAACAGCTTTCTGGCGTTATAGATGCCTTCACGTGCTTTTGCTAGCACTGGCAAGCTGATATCCGTCGCTGTAATTCCAAATGAGTTAGCGCTATGTGTTTTATTCAAGACCTCTTGGCAGAGAATAGCCAAGGTGTATGGTTCCTCACCGGAGCTGCAACCAACACTCCATATATTGAAAGGCCGAGATTCTTTTTTTAACTTATTTGCCTGAAGTAAGGACGCTAAATGAGTTGAAAATAGCATGAGTGATTCAGGATTTCGGTAAAAACGAGTTTCCTGAACCATGACTCTATCTAACAGTATATTCCACTCTACAATTCCATCAGGTTTAGAGCAGACCTTTTCATAATATTCAGCAAAATCCGCGCAATCAATCTCACGCATTCTGATAATTAAATTCGATTCTAAGAGTGAGCGATGATAAATATTGATAAACATGCCTGTTCGCTCTTCCAATAAGGATTGCCATTGTAAAAATTGCTGGTCACTTAAGGACTGAGGCGAACTGGTTCCCCTATGCATATCGGGCTCACTAGTCATTGTTTGGACACACTGTAGTCTCTCAAACACATGCTTTAATTCTGAGTAAGTTTCTGTTGATAATTGCCTGACCGTGCCTTCTTTACCGCACGGATCAGACAGTTGTCGATCTAACAAGGACGCCATCACAAACACCTAACCGTATGCGAGTGTTTATTATGACGATTGTGTGTCATCAGCTTGTTGATCGTATTCATCTGCAGGCAGTTTAAAGCCGGATACAGATGCTCTTAATTGACTTGCCATTTCTGCTAAGTTACCAATCGATTTCGCAGTGGCAGTTGTACCTGATGATGTTTGTGAGGTGATTTCCTGAATAACATTCATCGTGTTTGAAATATGGCCAGCAGACAGTGACTGTTGACGAGAAGCATTGGAGATGTTTTGAATCAAGTCTGCCAATGTCATCGATACCGTTTCGATTTCTTCCAGTGCGACACCCGCATCCTGGGCTAAGCGAGCACCTCTTACCACTTCTGCAGTCGTATGCTCCATTGAGATAACGGCTTCGTTAGTATCGGTCTGAGTTGTTTTGACCAGTGCTTCAATCTGTTTTGTCGCAGCAGATGAACGTTCAGCTAGACGCTGTACTTCGTCAGCAACCACCGCGAAGCCTCGACCGGCGTCACCCGCCATCGATGCCTGAATCGCGGCATTAAGAGAAAGAATGTTGGTTTGGTCAGCAATGTCGTTGATCAAGGAGACGATGTCACCGATTTCCTGAGATGATTCACCAAGACGCTTGATACGTTTTGATGTTTCCTGAATTTGTTCACGTATTGTATCCATACCATGAATCGTGTTCTGTACCACTTCGGCACCTTTTTTCGCGATGGTTACCGAGCGCTCCGCAACCGAGGTCGATTCCGCAGCGTTAGAGGATACTTGGTCGATAGAAACCGCCATTTCATTTACCGCGGCAGAAGCTCCTGCAATTTCCTGTGCCTGATGTTCAGACGACTCAGCTAGCTGCATTGCCGTGCCCTGTGTTTCTTGGGCAGAGGAAGCAACCTGTAAGGCGGTATCACGAATCGCTTTTACCAGTACCCGCATTTGATCGATCGCGAAGTTGATCGAGTCAGCAATCGCACCAGTAAAGTCTTCGGTTACCGTGGCTTCTGTTGTTAAGTCACCATCAGCGAGATCGGCTAGTTCATCAAGTAGTCGTAAAATCGCGTTTTGGTTTTGCTCATTCTGTTCTTCTGTTAGCTGTAGGCGGTTTTGGCTTTCTTGATACAAGAACCAGCCAGCATAAATAATGAGGAAGATAATCAGAGCAAGAATGATATAAGCCTTATTCGGGCTAGCAAACCGGCTATCGGCTTGATTCTGTAATTGCGTTGAGAGGGTTTTGGTTTCTTCTAGAAGTGCGATAGAGTTTTGAAAGATAGAGTTCGCCGCATTTCGGACTTTAAACAACTCAGGAGATGTTGCCAGTATCGCTTTAACGTTACTATCAACAAACTCAAATAATTCAGCAATGGCTTCTAAGCCGTAGATCGCGTCTTCATCGGTTACTTTACTGATACCCATCGCATCATTACCGTCGAACATCGCATTCATAACACGCCCGAATAAAGTGGCGTCTTCACCAAAGCGGTTGGCGGCAATGGCTGCGTCTTCATCGCCCGTTAGAATGTTGTTGACACTTCGTACAATACGCTCAGCTCTAAGAGACTGTCTTTCCGCGACTGAAATCTGGTCAGCAGGTGCGTCGTTCGCCAGAAGGTTCATAACGACATCTTCGTATTCAATCTGTAATTGAGGGATTGTTTCGTTTAAGGTTTTTGCTATCTGGTGAAGGGTTAATACAGTATCTTTATTTTCTAGAATTCGATCGGCATTGGACTTAACCATTTCCCAGCGTTCTGAAACGCCAGTCTCTTCGGGTAAGGTTGATGCTGGAAGGCCCGTCTCAGGATTACCTTGGGTAATTAAGTTGAGCTTTTTCTCAAACTCATTTCTTGATTTCATTAACTGTTCGAAGGCTGCTTTCTTACCTGATGCTGCTTCCGTCGCATTTTTTGCGACCTCCTGCGAGAGTACCCTCAGGTCACTGGCATAGGCACCATATTCCACATCGTAATTACTATTTCGCGTGATAAAGTACGAAACAGCAACTAACGAAATCAATAACACAATAAGGGCGATACCCACCGCAAAAATTTGTGAGTTCGTACTTTGATCTGTGCTAAATTTTCCAGATATGATTTTCATTTCCTGGCTCCTGGCCTTACGATCTATTGTATGGTTTACACGTTTTTTTTATGATTAAATTACTTAAGTTTTCTAATGCCTGACGCGAGATCAAACAGCAACTTCTAGAAATTTTTGGTTTTCCGTCACACAGAATGTGTCAAATACATTCCATTTTGTTTGGTTCTTTTCATACGCACCTTTAACAAACGGTCGGATGCTTTTTTCTAATTTTGAATCACACTTATCTTTGAAGCTGTCGGCCGCAAAATATTGCATGCCGTGGACGCTATCGACAACAAAGCCGCTGAGAATTTCACCGTGATCGAAAATGAGCACTCGTTTGTCACGACTATTAGAGGAGCGATGATTCAAACCAAAAAATAAGCCTAAGTCCATGATAGGTAGCAGTCGGCCACGGACGTTAGCCACTCCCAGCATCCAGCTTTTTACGCCCGGAATACTGGTGAATTTTGGTAAATGAATGATTTCTGAAACAGAGCCCATGGCAGCAACAAAGTGAGAGTTGGCAATCGTAAAGCCAATACCGTTCCATAACTCAACCGCTTCATCCTGTTCAGGTAGACCGGCTGCATACTGAACACTTTTTTGTGCAATGTCAGTTAGTATTTGAAAAGGGCTCGCTGATGTTGAAACCATGTATTCTGACTACCCTATTTCAGTAACTCATTAATGGTAGACGTTAAGCTACTTTCAGAAACGGGTTTTACCAAATAGCCTTTGGCCCCTTGGCGGGTTCCCCAGACTCGGTCTGTTTCCTGATCTTTGGTGGTGACGATAATGACAGGAATATCAGCCGTTTCAGCGGCTCTCGTTAGCTGTCTGGTTGCTTGAAAACCATTTAGCCTGGGCATGACAACATCCATCAAGATTAAGTCGGGTTGTTCAGCTCTAGCGACGGCGACACCGTCTGCTCCGTTATCCGCTGTAATTACTTCGTGATTATTGCTTTCTAGAATACTTGAAATCTTGCGGATTTCTGTCGGTGAGTCATCGACAATTAAAATACGAGCCATAGTTCCTCCGGGCGGTACACTATTCGTTTTAGGTTTATTTGATCAATAAAAAGCAAATAAACTTTTGGTTCATTTTAAAAGGGCGCGAGTATATCAGGCGACCTAGTGATTAGGCATATGATTACGAATAGTATTTAGTAATTCATCTTTGCTAAACGGTTTTGTTAAATATTGATCAGAGCCGACAATCCGTCCTTTAGCCTTGTCAAACAGGCCATCCTTACTGGAAAGCATAATGACAGGGGTAGACTTGAACGCACTGTTATTTTTTATCAATGCACATGTTTGATAACCATCGAGACGAGGCATCATGATGTCCACAAAAATAATATCCGGATGTGAGTCTGCAATTTTTGCCAAGGCATCAAATCCATCGGTTGCTGTAATTACGGTACAACCGACCTTTTTCAGCAATGTTTCAGCGGTCCGGCGAATAGTTTTACTATCGTCGATGACCATGATTTTTAAGTTTTCGAAATTCTCTTCCATTATGTAGCAGCCTGGGGCACTTGAAGATTTACTCATCGTTTCAGATTGAAACGCGTTACATCATGATGTTTTTAGAGACACCATTATTTCACTATAGACCAAGATCTTAAAAGTGTTTATTAATATCAATTCACGATAACTTTCATAAGCATCTATTATGTATAGTTTAAATACAAATACTACGAAAGAAATTGTTTTATATAAAATGTAATGAAAGTTAAACTAACGTAACTTATTAAAATAGGTCTGAATCTCAAGTAAGATTAGTACACTTTTTTAAATTAGCAGGTTTTAAATGACAATTAATTTAGGAATATTGATGGACCCGATCAGCGACATCAATATAAAGAAAGATAGTTCGTTTGCAATGCTGCTAGCTGCTCAATCAAAACACTGGAATATTTATTATATTGAGATGCCAGACATGTTTCTGGAGCAAGGACTTGCCCGCGCGCGGATGCGAAAGTGTCGAGTCTCTAGGAATGCAGATCAATGGTATGAATTTTTATCTGACGAAGTTGCCGACTTAACAAAGCTCGATGTCATTCTTATGCGTGTAGATCCACCAGTGGACGCAGAGTTCATTTATGCGACACATATTCTTGAGCGCGCTGAAAAAGAGGGTGTCTTGATCGTCAATCGGCCTCAAAGTTTGCGTGATTGCAATGAGAAGTTGTATGCGACCCTGTTTCCTCAATGTTGCCCAGAAGTATTAGTTGCTAGAGACCAAGCAAGGCTGAAAGCCTTTTGTTTAAAGCATGAAGATGTCATCTTTAAGCCTTTGGATGGCATGGGCGGCGCATCAATATTTAGGGTAAAAGCTGGCGATAGCAATTTAAGTGTTATTTTGGAAACGTTAACGGAGCATGGCCAAAAACAAATTATGGCTCAACGTTATTTGCCAGAAATAAAACAAGGCGATAAACGTATTCTTATTATTGACGGTGAACCTGTGCCATATGCTTTGGCCCGTATTCCCGGTCAGGGCGAGCTGCGCGGCAATTTGGCAGCAGGTGGAAGTGGCCAAGCTCAAGCGCTGACTGAGAAAGACTATTGGATTGTCGATCAAATAAAAGATGATTTGAAAGCGCGCGGTTTGCTCTTTGTTGGCATTGACGTGATCGGGGAGTACCTAACAGAAATTAATGTCACGAGCCCGACCTGTATTCAAGAAATCGATAAGGCCTTTGATACCGATATTGGCGGTATGCTAATGACAGCAATTGAACAGAAACTAGCTGAGCAGGCGAATGGTTAAAATAATAATAAGGAGACAAGCTTGGCTCTAAGAGCAGAAACTGGGGTAAGTGCCTTCGATCGCCTTGGTTTTACCATTTTCATTGCGATCGCCATGCATGTGCTTATTGTTCTGACTGATTTTCTGGATGAAGATCCAGTGCCAGCACCCTTTACCATGGAAATTACGCTGTCTCGTTTTGATGATGACAAAGCGCCCGAAAAAGCGGATTTTTTGGCAGAAACAAATCAACAGGGTAGCGGCGAGTCGCAAGACTTAGTCAAACCGACCTCGCCCTTACCCATTCCTGCAAAGCCGGTGGTTGAGCAATTGGCCACTACGCCATCACCCGCGGAGTCTGCTCCGGAAGCCAAAGACAAGAAGTTGGTCACTACCGTGAGTTCATCCAGACAGCTTCATTCTTTCGAGCAGCTTGATGACCCACTGATGGAAAAACAAATTAAATCGAACCGAAGTTTGCTTGAGCAAAGTCTTGAAATTGCGGCGCTGGAGGCTGACTTTGACCAACAAAGAGAGAGTTATGCTCGTCGACCAAGAGTCACACGCTTCACCGCCGCGTCGACCATGAAAGCGGTAGACTCGCAATATGTGTCTCACGTGGTTAGAAAAATTGAGCGTACCGGGAGTTTGAACTTTCCTCAGAATGCGGGCCGGAAGTTATACGGTAAACCCAGAGTATTTATCGCTATTTATTTTGATGGTTCAATCAAAGAAGTGAAAATTTTACAAAGCTCGGGGGATTTAGTGTTAGATTCCGAGACCATCAATATTATTCATAGGGCTGGCCCCTTTGCTCCGTTTCCCAAAGAGGTAAGAAAAGAAAGAGATGTCTTGGAGCTGATCAGAACGTTTTCCTATAACAAACGTGGAGTATCAAGTTATTAGCCAATTTAACAGCCTTGCTAACCAGTTTCTCATTGCGATGCCGCAAATGCTCGATCCGAATTTTTCGGGTACGTTGACCTATATATGTGAGCATAATGAAGAAGGTGCGATGGGTATCATTATCAATCGACCTATTAAATTAGGCTTAAATGACATTTTGGCGCAATTAAACTTGTCTCAAATGACCCAGTCGGTCCCTGTTTTTTGGGGTGGCCCCGTGCAGGAAGAGCGCGGCTTTATCATTCATAGTGCAGACGATAAAGAAACCGACTGCTGGGAGTCCAGCATGGAAATAACGAAAGATATTCACTTAACAACCTCGAAAGATATTATTAAGTCAATCGCTGAAGAAAGGGGGCCGGCAGACTATATTATCTGTTTAGGCTACGCTGGCTGGGGGGCGGGCCAACTCGAACAGGAATTAGCAGAAAATACATGGCTGTGCAGCCCGGCGAGCTCAGATATCCTGTTTAATCAAGATACCGCAAGCAAACGATCTTCCGCCATTAATAGTCTTGGCATTACTGAGCACCAATTGAATGCACAAATAGGCCATGCGTGATGAATTCAGAAAAGAGCCATCATTATTTGTGTTTTGATTTTGGCGTGAAGCGTATGGGGGTGGCCGTTGGGACAGACTTACTTAAAACCGCCTCTGAATTACCTCCGGTTCAAGCAAAAGATGGCATTCCAGATTGGCGGGTCATTGAAACGCTGGTGAATGAATGGCAGCCGAGTGGGTTTGTCGTGGGCCTGCCTTTAAATATGGATGGTAGTCAAAGTGAGATGTCTGTTCGTGCGAATAAATTTGGCAAGCGCTTGAAAGGCCGCTTTAACAAACCCGTCGAGATGATGGATGAGCGTCTAACCAGCTTTGAGGCGAAAAGTATTGTTAAACAAAAGACGCAGAAGTATGTCGATTTTGGCGATCATTCTGTGGATGGCGCGGCTGCATGTTTAATTCTGGAAAGTTGGTTTGCCAGCCATGAAAACTAACCATTTTTTTACCCAAAGGGATCAGGCCTATGCATGATAGTGCATCAGTAGAATTGTTGCTTAACTCGATGGCTCAGCAGCTCGTTGAGTATATAGCTAGTCAGGAATACCCATCAGTCGAATTTGTCGGGATTCGTACAGGGGGCGTTTGGGTGGCGAGAGCGATTCAGCAGATACTCAATAATACGCAAGCGCTGGGGGAACTCGATATTTCGTTTTATCGAGATGACTTTACCCAAATTGGTTTGAACCCAAAAGTAACGCCATCAAGCCTACCTTTCGAAACCAAAGATAAGCACATCATTTTATTTGATGATGTCTTGATGTCAGGAAGAACTGTGCGCGCGGCCATGAATGAAATTTTTGACTACGGTCGCCCCGCGAGTATTGCCTTGGTGGTCTTGGTCAACTTAGGTAAGCCTGAATTGCCAATTGCGCCAGATGTGATTGGTACGAATATTAGCTTGAAGCAGGGACAGCGCATAAAATTGCTTGGCCCCGACGAGTTACGCTTAACCATAAAAGAAAGCCAAGCTTAAGTTTTTGACCATCTCCTTGTAGGAACATAACATGCAAGCCTCATCCAATCATTTCACTCAGGGTTCACTTCAACTGACCAAAAACGGTCGGCTCAAACATTTTTTAACGATTACAGGTTTAAGCAAAGAATTGCTCACTGAAATATTGGATACAGCAGATTCGCTGATTGAAGTGGGTGAGCGGAATATTAAAAAAGTCCCACTGCTTCGAGGAAAAACCGTTGTTAATCTGTTTTTTGAAGCCAGCACTCGAACACGTAGCACCTTTGAACTAGCGGCTAAACGTTTATCTGCCGATGTCTTGAATCTCAATATTAATACTTCCGCCACCTCAAAAGGCGAGTCATTGTCCGACACCTTGAAAAACCTCGAAGCGATGGCGAGTGATATGTTTGTCGTTCGCCACGCGCAAAGTGGTGCCGCACATTTTATTGCTGAATCGGTTACGCCCGGTGTGTCTATCGTTAATGCCGGTGATGGATGGCATGCTCATCCTACGCAAGCGATGCTGGACATGCTGACCATTCGCCAAAATAAAGGCCAGTTTGAGGGGCTGAAAGTCGCCATAATTGGCGATATTTTGCATTCGCGGGTTGCCCGGTCTCAAATCCGTGCGTTAAATACGCTTGGTGTCGCAGAAGTCAGAGTGATTGCACCGAACACCTTATTACCCAAGAACGTTGAATCATTGGGTGTTACGGTGAGTAATTCAATGGATCAGGGCTTACATGATATTGATGTGATTATCATGCTTCGACTTCAAAGAGAGCGTATGCAGGGCGCCTTGTTGCCAAGCGAAGGTGAGTATTATAGCCAATATGGCCTGACGCGAGAGCGATTAAAGTTAGCCAAGCCAGATGCCATTGTGATGCATCCTGGGCCGATTAATCGAGGCGTTGAAATTGAGTCTGAGGTCGCAGATGGTGAACAGTCGGTGATTTTAGATCAGGTCACCAATGGTATTGCGATTCGAATGGCGGTGATGTCAATGGCAATGAGTGGGCAAATGGAAGAACAGCAAGCAAAACAAAAAGCCCGAAAAGAGTCTGATTCCAAGGAGGCAAAATAATGCGAATTCGAATCTTAAATGGAAAACGACTCACCTCCGATCATACTTGGCAAGCCTCGCAAGCGATCGATATTGAACAAGGTCAAATAGTTGCGTTAGATGAAACATCAGTAAACGCGGATAAACTGATTGATGCCGAAGGCTGTTTTATCTTTCCCGGCTTGATTGATTTGAATGTCAGTTTGAGAGAGCCCGGTTTTACCGCAAAAGGCTCGGTTCAAACAGAAACAAAAGCCGCGGTTGCAGGTGGTGTGACACATTTATGCTGTTCACCGGAAACCAGTCCAGTGAATGACTCCCGCGCTGTGATGAAACTCATTAATGAGTTGGCCAGTACGGCTAATTACTGTGAAGTTATGCCCTTAGGGGCATTAACGAAAGGCTTGAAAGGGGAACAGTTGTCGGAGTATGCGGCACTTAAATCGGTACAGTGTGCTGCCCTGAGTAACGGCTATCACCCGATTAAAAACTTAGCGATTACGAAGCGCTGTCTAGATTATGCCAAGACTCACGATATGAGTGTTTTCCTTAATCCAATCGAACCGTCATTACATAAAGGCGCTATGCACGAAGGCCATATTAGCACCACGATTGGCCTTCAGGGGATTCCTGCACTGGCCGAAACGATTGCAGTGGCTCAGCTGATCCAGTTAGCGGCGGCCACGGGCGTGCATCTTCATCTCTCTCAGTTATCTTCGGCGGACTCTGTCGAGCAGGTTCGTAATGCAAAGAAGGTGGGGATAAATGTCACCGCAGATGTTGCCATTCAGAACTTGTTGTACACCGATAACAAAGTTGAGTCTTTTGCCAGCATTTATCATTGTCTCCCCCCTCTGAGGGAAGACGCTGATCGTCTGGCGCTTTTAACAGGCGTTAAAGACGGCACGATAGATGCCATTACTAGCAATCATCAACCACATGAGGCAGCAGCAAAGCAGATGCCCTTTGCAGAAACGGAAGAAGGTATGAGTACCATCGAGTTTCTGTTACCGATGGCGAATATGCTCGAAGAAAGTTCTTCACTGGATCTAAGCGTGTTTCTCAAGGCGATGACCACTGGCCCGGCTTCGGTTTTAAAGCGGGCTCAACCACTTATAGCGCTTGGGCAATCAGCAAATATTGCGATTTTTGACCCGCTTGCCGAGAATAAGGTGACGGATGAATCGATGTACTCTAGAGGGAAAAACTCACCGTTTATGGGTAAGGTGTTGAAAGGCCGAGTTAAAACCACGTTATTCAATGGGCGTGTGGTCTTCGAGGTGTAAGCAGAGAAGATTGCTTGGGAATGTCGTGGGGAGAGCGTTTTCTTTTAAGATTGGGTTGAGCTTAATAGGCTCAACCCAATACCGAACCGGAAATTAGTTAACGGCATCTTTTAAAGATTTTCCTGGCTTAAAGCCAACGGATTTGCTGGCAGGAATTTGAATAGCGGCGCCAGTTTGTGGGTTTTTACCTGTACGTGCACTGCGCTCTCTAACCGTAAATGTGCCAAAACCAATCAATGTGACAGGATCATTTTTAGCCATAGCGTTTGTAATTTCATCCGTGATAGCGTTAATAATTTCACCTGCTTTATCCTTGGTGACCCCTGCTTTTTCAGCTATTGCTGCGGCTAGTTCTGGTTTTTTCATAGTTCAGACCTTTGTTGTTGATGGAAAAAATACGCTAGACAGTAAGATGCTGCGTATTTCCAAACTAAAGATAGTCCAGATTGATTAGCTTTCAATGCGCCTTGAGAAAAATCTCCAAAAATTTAGGAAAAATAACGAGATTCTTCTCAATCCCGTTATTTAGCGCGTGTTTTGTCTCAGAATGACTATAATTTATCCACGAATTGATAGCTTTGTGTCGTCTATCTCACAAAAGCTAGGCGAACTTAGGGATAATCGGCAGTTGGTTATTAATGCCGCATAAATATGATTGTTTAGGAGTTAATTGTGAAGCTGAATCCCAGCCCTGCATTCTTTAAATGGATAGTTCTTTCAATAGTATTATCGACCTTTCTGGGTGGTTGTAAGGCAATTAACCAGTTCTTAGTTAAACCGATGATTAAGCCTACTGGTGACGCACTTACCTTATTGGGTGAGGCGCATATCACACCTTATCTACTCACGACGGATGACCTTGAAGCCGGTTGTACAGGTGCTGAAGCGCTGGGCAGCATGGTTATGTCTATTGGTCGAATTACTGAAGAGCCGCACGAACTCGCTGTCATGCTCTTTCTAGCCGCCGGTGGTTGTGAAGAAGCCAGAGCATTTGAACAAGAGTTGGCTTATTTACGCTTTATACGTAACCAGCAGCCTGATATGGCGCAAGATGCTTTAATCGCGCAAAAGACACACCACGTGAAAGCAGCCAAGCGTTATTATAAATCATGGCTTCAGTTGATTGAATTTAATGGCGGCGAAGAAATTGGTAACGGCTGTCCTGACCTTGAACAAGAATTTGATCAGCTTGTTTGGCTGGTTGGTATTGTGTCCGGTCTTCAGGCGCTGAATCACGACATTCTTTCGGGTGTCGGAACCGGGGTACCAAAAAACATAGCTGCTCAGGCGGAACGTGCTGTGGGTTGTCTGGATAATAAAAAGTGGTTCGGTGTGCCTTTAGCCCTTAAAGCCGCTGTTTGGAGTCTATTACCGGGTGCTTTGCCAGAAGGTGAAAATGCTTGGGAACGTCTAGAGCAAGCAGACATTATTGGTGAAACGGCGAATGTTCGCTTATCTCATGTGTTTCACGTTATCGCAGCTTACTCTAAAGGTGATATGGAGCGAGTAAGAACCGTGATTAAGCGTCATGCAGAAAAAATTGCGGAAAGCCCAGCAAACGAGCAATTTAAATTGCTCGATGTCGCGGCCACCGAAGCGATACACCGTGTCTCGGATAGAATGTGGACCGAGGCGGTGGGCCATAGAACGCCAATTGGTCAGCTTGGCTCCTTCTGGGATGAAAACGCAGCGGATGATATTGAGACAGTCGAACTTGATGACTTATTCTAATAAATGAGAACGAGTTCACTTAATATGGCTTGATAGATCCGAAAAGCAGCCGTTTTCGGAAAAGAAATATCACGACATGCTAGTGTGACGT
The DNA here is from genome assembly GCA_048058835.1 of Oleiphilus sp. Classification (GTDB taxonomy): domain Bacteria; phylum Pseudomonadota; class Gammaproteobacteria; order Pseudomonadales; family Oleiphilaceae; genus PZPK01. Next base: position 53,948 of record JBLLNS010000004.1, on the reverse strand, counting down.
AAGAAAATGCCGGTATAATCTACCGGCTTTTTTTTGTTCAAAAGTAAACCAATTCACTTACCTTGGGGGGAAGGAATTCCGTGGCTTCCAATATTCAAAATAACCGTTCTTTTGGAGAATGGTTTTCATCGTTACCTGCATGTATTTTGCTCTTTCTGGTCGTTATTTTCAGTACCAGTAGTGATATCCATAATCAGATATTACAAGTGGGTGAACATTTTTGGCCCGGATATTACAAACTTCGAGTCGATCCAGTCCAACCAACCTGTGATCCCAATATCAATGTCGAAGAAAAACTGCAAGAAAGACTTGCCCAAAGCCAGGAAGATGATGGCTTAGGATTAGGCTTGTTTGATTCCGCGCCGGTCGATCCTGATTTAATTCGAACATCCATTGAAAACGCACGGCTAGACTGTATTAATAAAGTCAAAACCTACGATGAAGTGATGGAAAGGATCACCCCAACGGTTGAAACCTTCCGTTCGGTAGAGTTATTCGTTTCAGACTTAATCGGTGTCGGCTTAGTATCTCAGAAGTTTATTCTGGTTATCTTGGTGCTCTTATGTGCCATGACCGCAACGATGAAGCGTCATCACATTGCAATGCGTCCTGTGTTGTCAATGAATGATCACTATGCGTCCAGTATCGGGCAAGTCGTGGCAAACTCAATTTTATTAATTTCGTCTATTTCCTTCCAAAACCTAGCGCACTCAGATGGCACCAAAATCTCCCCTGAAGAAGCGATGCTGCATAACTTTTGGGTCTACGGTATCGCCATCCTCCTGATCGTTAGTATTTACAACTTGATTAATGCGCCTAAGCAGCTTCAAAAAGGTGGCAGCATCGGTCATGCGATGTTGGCTGTGCCTTTATACGCGACAATGGCTGTGATCAGTGCGATCTTCTTTTTCTCTCAGGGCCATGTGTCAGCCATTGGTATTCACTTGAACAAGTTAATGGATCTGGCGGATATGTTTTTGAATGTCGGTCTCTATGTCTGGATCGGGATGTTATTGAAACAAACCCGCTTTGCCGGCATGGTCTTGGCACTATTTAAACCGTGGAAAATGCCGCCGGAAATGTTGGCTTTCTTCGTCGTTGTTCTAGCGGCTATTCCAACCGCCTATACCGGTGGTTCAGGTATCTTCGTTATTGCGGCGGGTGCGGTAATCTATCATGAAATTAGAGCATCAGGTGCGCGTCGAAATCTAGCGCTTGCCTCGACAGCGATGTCTGGCAGTATGGGTGTGGTCTTACGTCCTTGTTTGCTTGTTGTTGTTATTGCCTTTATGAACCGAGAAGTTACCACGGATCAATTATTTGGCTGGGGTGTATGGGTATTCGCATTGAGCGCTTTAATGTTTTTTGTGATGGTGATGTTTGTTAATCGCCAGAGCAAAATCCAGCTTGCTTCTGTCGGTCAGGCATTTCCTGAGATGATTTCGCAAATCAGACCGCTAGTGCCTTACATCTTATGTATGGCGGGTGTCGTTCTATTCTATAACTATGCTTTGAATGTTCAGCTCGATGAATTCTCTGCTGCACGTATTTTGCCTGTCATGATGTTAGCCATCTTGATCTACGAGCATATTACCAAGAAAGAAATTGCCAGTGATGATGGAAAAACCTTCGAGCCTCATAAAGGTATAGAATATTGCGTACGTACCGCGACAAACCAAACGACGGCTGAAATTGGTGCGTTATTATTGCTTGTTAGCTGCAGTATTATTTTGGGCGGTATGATTGAAAGAAGTGGCATCGTCGAAATGTTCCCAAGTGATTTCGCTAATGTCTGGACCGCCATGACTGTCATGGTTTGTGCTTTGGTTGTCATGGGAATGATCATGGAAGCTTTTGGTGCTGTCATACTGGTCAGTCAAACCATCGCGACAATTGCCTATGCCAATGGCATCGATCCTATTCACTTCTGGATGGTGACACTGGTCGCATTCGAGTTGGGTTACTTAAGCCCGCCGGTTGCACTAAACCACTTACTTGCTCGTCAGGTTGTGGGTGAAGAGGAAGTATTGAAAGCTGAAGCAGAAGTCGCTGACGGTACCTTCTATCAGCGTTATGAGAAAATACTCATGCCGATGATGACCATGGGCTCAGTACTCTTACTGGTGGCATTTGGTCCTCTCATTTACCAGGCCTTATAAGTCTGAATCAAATCCCCGTTAATCGGGGATTTTTTTTGTCTATTGTTTATGTTGAATGAAAAGGTATTTTCATGACGATGACGTATTTATCTGCTTATTCTGAAGAACTGAAAGCCAGTATTCAGAAACTAATAGACGAGGAGCGTTTAGCGGAAGCATTATTAAGCAAATACCCGAGGCCACATAGTTATCAAAATGATAAACGTTTGCGTGAATATGTCCTTGCCCTGAAAAACCGTTATTTAAAGAAGTCGCCGCCTTTGAGCGAGATCAAATATAATGCGTCTATACAGACTATTCAGCATGCCCTTGGTATGCATCGGGTTCACACACGCGCGCATGGTGGCAGGCTGGTTAAAAAAAATGACATCCAGATAAGTACCGAATTCCGACATATGCCCGAAGCTTTTCTGAATATGATCGTCGTTCATGAACTCGCGCATTTGAAAGAACACGAGCACAACAAAGCCTTCTATCAATTATGTGAACATATGCTGCCAAACTACCATCAGCTGGAGTTTGATACGCGCGTCTATTTAACCTATTTAGCTTTATCCGGCAGCCTCTATCGTTAATGTTCTCGATCGATAAGCGCGCGTCGTGATATTTTAATCTACCGTCTGTTTCCATAACTTTGTTACTATGGCCAGCAGATTTCATAGGGGATAAAAACGTGTTTGAAGAATTTGATAGTCGTTTAGCACAAGCTGCAGAAGAAGCTGGTTTTAAAGAGCCGACCAAGGTGCAAGAGCAAACCTTTGATGCCGCGCTTAGTGGAGAAGATCTGTTTGTAAGTGCTGAAACCGGAAGTGGAAAAACCGCCGCCTATCTGCTGCCCATTTTCGAATACCTCTTGGATATTGACCGCAATGATGAAATTCAGGCTTTGGTCTTGGTGCCTACGCGAGAATTAGCACAACAAGTATTAAAGCAAGCGAAAGCTTTAGCTAGGCTAACCCCTCTAACTTTAGGTCATATCGGCGGCGGTACCGATATCAAAAAGCAAAGCCAGTTAGTGAATAAACCGGCTGATTTTATTGTTGCAACCCCCGGCCGCTTGCTTGAGCTCATGGCTAGAGATCTGGTCGATTTGGAAGCCGTTAAAATTCTTATTTTGGATGAAGCCGACCGACTACTCGATATGGGCTTCAGCGAAGATATTCTTGCTATCGCCTCACATTGCCAGCAGCGCATTCAAACTCAATTCTTTTCGGCCACGCTGGCCAGTAAGGGCTTACGCGGTTTAGCGGATGAACTGTTGGATGACCCTCAGTATATTGAACTTAATCAGCGTTCAGATAAACATAGCCAAATAGAGCAGGAAATTGTCTTTGCAGATGATTTTGCCCATAAATACCAACTGGTGAGTTGGTTGTTAGCGAATGAAACCTACCGACATGCTTTGGTTTTTTGTAATTCCAAAGAGCAAGTCGATCAAGTTCAGCGGGTTATGCAGCAGAAGGAAATCAAGGCGGGTGCCTTACATGGCGATAAAGATCAAAAGCACCGTAACTTGGTGATGAGTAAAATGCGTCGCGATGAACTGAAAGTCATGGTGGCGACAGACATTGCGGCCAGAGGTCTGGATATCGAAGGTATGGATTTAGTGATCAACTTCGAAATGCCAAAGCGTGGCGATATTTATGTGCATCGAATTGGCCGAACCGGTCGCGCTGGGCAAAAAGGCAAGGCTATTACCTTGATTTCAGCACCCGAGTATAACTTGATGGCAGGCATCGAGCGTTACCTTCAGCAGCGTTTTGGTCGACGAAGAATTAAAGAGTTAGAAGGATATTACAAAGGTCCGAAAAAACTGAAAGCCTCTGGAAAAGCAGCGGGCACGAAAAAGAAAAAGCTGAAGAAGAACCTAAAAAAATCGAAAGCCAAAAAGAAATAGACTCATTTAGGAACAGATCCGCGTGGCGCAAAAATACTATGTAATTTGGAAAGGCAGAGAAACCGGCATATTTACCGACTGGTCTAGCTGTAAAAAACATATTGATCACTTTCCCGGTGCACGATATAAGTCCTTCAAAACCTTATCTGAAGCAGAGCAGGCCTTCAAAGGTACCAGCACGAATGGCGCTGCTAAGCCAGCGACAAAAAGACAGGCTTCAACGGTAAAAACCTATACTGCAGCAGAAATAAAGGCCCTCGATGTCGACACCATGATTTTTACTGATGGGGGCTGTGAGCCGAACCCTGGCGAAGCAGGCTCAGGCTTGGCAGTATATCGAGAGGGTGAGATTGCTGAACTTTGGTATGGCCTTTATAACTCAAAAGGCACGAATAATACGGCGGAGTTAAATGCGCTTTACCAAGCGATGGTGATGGCGGGTGATGAAGTAAAACAAGCACGACGAGTAGCCATTTTCTGCGACTCTAAATACGCCATTCAATGTGTGACACAATGGGCCGCAGGCTGGGAAAAAAAAGGTTGGAAAAAAGCCGGTGGTGAAATTAAAAATCTCAGCTTAATTCAAGCGATGTATGCCCTATATCAAAAGTTAAAAGCAAACATTCAAATTTTGCATGTAAACGGTCATGTCGGTGTAGAAGGGAATGAACTGGCAGATAGAATGTCTATTCTAGCCATCGAAAAACAAGATCCAGACTTTGTCAGGTTTTCTGGTCTGATTGATATCGAAGCTATTTTAGCGAAACGTAATGGCTAATTGAGTACTTGAATAAGCAAGGATCGAGGAGAAGCTTGGCGTGTTAAATATGGATTTTGAACAACTTGTTGTGATTCGTAGCCAAGAGCAAGACTGGCAGGCAAGCCCTAAAGTAGGGGTTTGGCGCAAGCCGTTGGCACGTGAAGCCTCAGAGCATGGCCATGCAACCAGTGTTGTGCGCTACGATGCGGGTGCCCGTTTTTCTGAGCATCTGCACCCGAAAGGTGAAGAAATACTGGTGTTACAAGGTACTTTCTCTGATGAACAGGGTGACTATCCGGAGGGGACCTATCTTCGTAACCCGGAAGGTAGCTCTCATCAACCTTTCAGTAAAAATGGGTGTACGCTGTTAGTTAAGTTGCATCAATTTCAAAATGGCGACCAGGAACAAATTGTGATCGATAGCCACAGCGCAGACTGGTTGCCTGGCCATGGAAATCTGCAAGTGTTGCCTTTACATAGTTATCAGGGTGAATCGACGGCGCTGGTGAAGTGGCCTGCCGGCGAGCGTTTTGTTTCTCACGTTCACCCGGGTGGTGAAGAAATTTTTGTAATAACTGGCGAATTTAGGGATGAGCATGGGCGGTATCCGGCAGGTAGTTGGATTCGGAGCCCGCATATGAGTCGTCATCATCCGTTTGTGGAACAAGACACCCTTATTTTTGTCAAAGTGGGCCATTTGTAATTCAGACTACTTGCTAGGAAGGTAACGATGAGTACGACTAATGTGACGTGTCAAAAATGCCATGCGACCAACCGTTTACCCAGTGACCGGCTGGCAGATCAACCGAAGTGTGGTAAATGCAAGGCGCCGGTATTTGCAGGAAAGGTGGTGCCGATTACTTTGTCTAATGTGGCGTCGTTTTTGAACAATAACCAACTGCCGGTCTTGGTTGATTGCTGGGCGCCATGGTGTGGCCCTTGCAAAACCTTTGGGCCGATTTTTGAAGGTGCAGCAAAAGAACTCGAACCTAAACTGCGGTTCGCCAAATTAAACACCGAGTCCCAGCCAAACATCGCGACTCGATGGCGTATTCAGTCGATCCCGACTTTGATATTGTTTAAGGCTGGCAAGGAAGTGGCACGCGTCTCGGGAGCCCTTCCTGCAGGTCAGCTAAAAGCATGGCTAAAGCAGCAAGGTGTTTTATAAAGGTCGACGCTTGTTGCGACTTATCTGTAAGGCAAGTTTCCAGGCGTTCGCGATACTACTTCCAAGCGCTGAGAACGAGCTTTCCAATCATCGAGCCGGCTTCCAATAACGAATGAGCCTTTCGTAAGTTTTCTGCATGAATGGGTGACAGGGTTTTCCCAAGCGTCGTTTTCAGGATACCTTCATCAAGCAAGCGAGCAATTTCATTCAAGATATGATGTTGCTCAATCATGTCCTCTGTTTCAAACATGGCACGCGTAAACATAAACTCCCAACTGAAACTTGCCGATTTGGATTTCAGCTTATTCATCGCCAAAGGGTGCAGGTTGTCGACAATGCTACAGATTTTGCCCTGTGGTTTGATTAACTCGACCATCGCGTCAAAATAGTCATCAGGTGTGCTGCAGCATAAAATGTAATCGACATGTTTTACATCCAGTGCATGAAGGTCATCGAGTAATTCATAATGATTAACGACATGATCCGCGCCCATTTCATGGCACCATTGCGCGGAGATCTGGCGAGATGCCGTGGCGATCACGGTTAAACCAGCTAGGTGACTGGCGAGTTGGCAAGCGATGGAGCCAACACCCCCTGCACCGCCAATAATTAAGATACTTTTTTGTTGACAGTGTGTCGGTAATTCACCGGCTAGATTGATACCGAGTCGATCAAATAAGGCTTCCCACGCGGTGATGGCTGTGAGCGGTAAAGCCGCAATGTCTTCATTTGAGAGGTTTTCAGGTGCGTGACCGGCAATGCGTTCATCAACAAGATGGTACTCGCTATTACATCCAGCACGGGTAATATCGCCTGCGTAATAGACTTTTTGCCCGGGCCTGAAAAAACTGACTTCGTCGCCGACCGAAACCACGGTGCCGCAGGCATCCCAACCGAGTACTTTGGGTTCCTTTTCCACGATGGCTTTTGGAGAGCGCACTTTGGTATCGACCGGATTGACGCTAATACAGTCTATTTTTACCAAAAGATCTCTAGGTCGGGGCTTAGGCAGTGGAAGCTCAAGGTCCTGTAAGCAATCTTCATTTTCAACGGGTAAGTAATGGCTAAGACCAATCGCTTTCATGGTATTTGACATGTTTAAGTCTCAAGTAAGTTATCAAGTGATTTAGCGTAGCTGGGCGCAAAAACCTCTAGAAAGTAGTCAACTTCCGGTCGATTCATTTCACACAGGCGGGTGTGGACGATTTCTTCGGCCTGACTAAACTCCTGATTGCCTGCGCGTAGTTCGGCGCGACATTTCAGAAGAGCAGACAAACGGTCAGCCGCTTTCAGTAGAATTTTATAAATATCAGGCAGATCCTCTTCAATCAAGACCGCTTTAAAATCAGGCTGAATGGCTGTCGGTAATAGCGCTAACAGTTCGTGTTGAGCTTTTTGTTCGACGCCTTTATAGGCTTTGCGCATGGCTTCGGAGTGATACTTGACGGGCGTGGGCATATCGCCGGTAATCACCTCGGTGGCATCGTGATAGAGTGCAATGGTCGCCATGCGATAGGGGTCGATTTCAGACGCCGGATTTTGTTGTTTATGAATCACCGCCAAGACATGGGCAAAGGTGGCCACTTCCCAGGAGTGAACAGCGACATCTTCATGAATGGCATTCCGCATCAGGCTCCAGCGTTTGATCCATCGTAAGCGGCTGACATAGGCAAAAAAATGACTCAGTCCGGGCATGACTTAACGTACTCCCAAGGTGAATTTTGACGGAATCATGGGGGCCGCGGCTTCAGTTTGCTCAGGTGTGCTTTCAGCATTCGTTTCGGGTGCTGGGCTGCGAGTGATCTCTGGTTCCAAAATAAACACCCGTGAGGCTTCAATATTACCTTCTTCGATCACGACACGGCTAATGGCTGCTGCACGATCTTTTGCTAGCTGAAGCAGTGCCGGTTCGCTCAATGGCGTATTATTTTGCTGATCCAGAGTCGCATCTGCTGAGCCTCTAATCTCAAGTGTTAGTTTGGGGCGTTCCTCGAGGGCTTCTGTCAAGGTCAGGATGCGCGCCTTTTGCGCTTCATTGATTTGCTTACTGGTCGCTGAAAAGTCCACTTCTGAAATATCATCACTGCCTTCGATCAAGCTGCCTAAAATTGAGAACGGGCTGGTGACGACTTTGGTGATCAGGTTGACGAAGGTATTCAGGATCACAGAAGAAAGCCTGAAGCTTGGGTCATTCAAATCGCCAGAGATGGGTAAGCTAAGGTCAATTTTGTCATTTCTGTCTTTTAGCATGCCAATTGCCAAGGGCAAAGGCAGGTTTGTCGCGTCTTTGCTCTTAACGGATTTACCAAACTGGAATTGGTTCAATAGAATTTGGTTTTTTGCTTTCAGTTGACTGCCGTTGATTTGGTAGTTCAGGTCTAAGTCTAACTTCCCTTTATCAATTAAATAGCCTGCATATTTAGCAGAATAAGGGCTGGCCATATTCAAATTGACATTATTCACAAAAATATTGAGGTCGGTATAAGGATTGGCGCTGAGAGGGTTTAACGTACCCTCCACCTTCAGCTTTCCTTGAGCGTCGATATCGCCGGTAAACGAAACGGAGGACTTTGCTTCGGTATTCGAAGACACATTTTCAATTCGGCCATTCAGGCTGGAGAGCTGAGTTTGAAAAGCCGGATCGAGCGAGGCATCGCGATAATTGAATTGACCTTGTTTGAGTTCAAATAAGCTGAGCAGTAAGGAGATAGTTTCGCTAGGTTGTTCCACTGCCTTTTCGATGGTCGGATCAGTGACTTCAGGCAACTCAGGTTCCGATGAGGTTTTCGCTAAGTGCGATAAGTTCATCTGGCCATCTTCAGCTATCACGATATCGCCGTAGGGCTGATCCAATAAAATGGAAGGAATATCAATGTTAAGGGAATTGTTTGCATCCCCGAGGAAATTGATCGTCACCGGGTCAATAGAAAACTGTTTGAAGCCCCCTAGTGATTTATTTAGTACCTTGTCAGTTAAAGCTAAATCATCAATGCTTAGGGAGGCTGAAACGTTACCTTGCAGCTTATCTAGGAGCTGAAGGTCATACTCTGACTGTAAACTGAAACGCCCTTCCTGTATGGCTATGTGAGTCGCTTCACTTAAATAAGGCTGGAAGGCGGTCAAAGCAATATCTGAAAAAGCGGTTTTGCCTTTCACCATAAAAGGCTGCGGACTCAGTTCGCCATGTATTCGGTTTTTGTTAGCGAGTTCAGTTGCTGGGCTATTCTCAGCTCCGTTGATCTGAAAAGACACGTCGTAAGGAAACGCTTGGCTTAGGTCATCGCTGAGCGTGCCCACCTTAAGTGCCAAGTCTGTGAGTTTTAATTCAGCAGGGTCCGCGAGCGCTAAGTCTTTCCAGCTTATTTGGCTGCTATTGATATTCAGGTCAGCAATTTTCCAGTGAAAGCTTGAAGTTGGTGCGTCGCTTTTTTCCGAAGTAGGCTCTGCGCTTTGCGCCAAATTTTCAGTTAGTTCGGTGTCGTTGTTATTCTCATTGGAATGAGTATTTGGCGTGGGTGCAGAATTGTCAGCTTCGCTAATGTCTAGTGGGCGAAGTAAGTTTAAGCTGCTATCAGCTGCCCGCTCTATGGCGAGACCAAGCGTGTTCAGTTCGATACTGCCCAAGTCGAGTGATAGCTCACTTAAGTCAAATGAAATGGGGGCTACCTGAAGGCTTTCTAAGGTAAGAAGCGGCGAGCTGTCTTGGTGTTCGGAAAGTGAGACATCTTTAATATTAAGTGTTGCATTATCAATGCTGAGTTGAGTGATATCGGGCAACACGGCGGTTTGATAATCCCCGCTTAGCGAGATGCTTGCTTGGTTTAACCAATACGGTGAAACCGACTTGATGTAATGCCAATAGCTACTTGAGGCAATATTTTCTAATTCTAAATGACCGCTAGACTGAAATGGCGCGATTCCGATTTGGCCATGCCACTTTATTTTTTGTTCATTCGCTAGAGAGACCGCAAGTGCATACTCTCCACCGTCGTTATGTAAGGTCGAGAAATTGTCCAGAGATAGCGATATCGGTTCTATATCGAGTGTGAAAGCTTCGCCTTGGGATGCATCGTGCAAATGAACCTGGCCTGAGGCGATGCTGATGGTGTTGAAAAATAAGGCGATCATTGCGCTATCTTCGTCAGCCGGTTCGGGCCTTGTTTCCGCTGTGTCTGAAGCAAAAGCGCGTTGAAAATTGGTTTGCCCGCTTTGGTCAATATCCAGATAAATAAATGGCTCAGCCAAGGCTATTTCATCAAATGATATCGTGCCGGTGATGGATTGCAGCAAACTGAAATTAATAAAAAGGGAATCGAAACGGATAATGGTTTGTTCTGCGCTATCTTGAATCTCCGCTTCGTTTACACGCAGCGATAATGTATATGGATTAAAGATAACCTGCTCAACTTGGGTATCCCAACCAGCGAGCTGCTTTAATTGTGACTTCAGTTGTGAGTCGACAATTGCCGGTAAGATCAACCAGCCAAATAGGCTATATAGCGCAAATAGACTGATGAGCCAAAAGGATGGCGTGCGGTAAATGGCTGTTTTTGGTTTTGGCGTTGAAGCAGACACGAGATGAGCCTCTATTGAAAATGCATAAGCGCAATATTGCGTGATGGATGGCTCATTATAGGAGAACACAGAGTGAAAACAATTGCTCTGAAATTAAATTGCCTACACGCTTAAAAACCCGTTTAATTATTCACTCGCTTCAGACAGCTAAGAGCTCAAAAGAATGGATACTAAAATAGAGAAACGTGTTGCTAGCCAACGTTGCCCGTGGTGTGGAAACGATCCACTTTATCAGCACTACCATGACACGGTTTGGGGCCGGCCCCGCTTTGATAGCCAAGACCTGTTTGCCAAGCTGTGTTTAGATGGCCAGCAAGCTGGGCTGAGCTGGATTACGATCCTGAAAAAAGAGCAAAATTATTATCAGGCCTATGACGATTTTGATGCTGAAAAAATCTGTCAGTATGATCAGAGCAAAATCGATCAACTCATGAATAACCCCGGCATTGTTCGCAATAAGTTGAAAGTTCAATCCGTGATTCGCAATGCAAAAGGTTATTTAGCCATTGAGAAAGAGCATGCTTCTTTCTCCGATTTTATCTGGTCTTTTGTGCAGGGTAAGCCGATTCAGAATGCTTATCAAACGATGTCTGAGGTACCGGTGACAACGCCTGAGTCCGAGGCAATGTCGAAGGCCTTAAAAAAGTATGGCTTTAATTTTGTCGGGCCGACTATCTGCTATGCCTTTATGCAAGCCGTGGGAATGATCAATGACCACTTAGTAACTTGTCCGCAATGGCAGGAGTGTGGCGGCCAATAACACTTATTTATTGAAATTAACCATCCAGACAGCAGCTTCGACACGTGAGTTAAGCGCCAGTTTCTTAAGCACATGTTTAACATGAACTTTGACTGTGCCGTCCGAAATATCCAGTTCAGCTGCTATCAATTTGTTGCTCATACCCTTGGCGATCAGGCCTAGAATTTCCTGTTCCCGGCTAGTTAGCTTACTGAGCAAGACGGATTTAGAATCCGATTGTCCGCGAAGCGCACCTGCGAGAATATGGGTTAGCTTTTCGCTAATCACCATTTTACCCAAAGCCGCTTCTTTCAGCTTCTCTAGTATGTGTTCCGGATCCATGTCCTTAAGTAAGTAGCCATCCGCGCCTTTAGTAATAGCGGCCACCACATCTTCATCGTGGTCGGAAACCGTTAGCATGACAATACGCGAACTGACCTTGGCATGACGAATAGCATCGAGCGTTTCTAAACCATCCATACCTTGCATGTTCAAGTCGAGCACAATCAGGTCAGGATCATGCTCAATTGCCAAGGAAACGGCTGTCTGCCCTTCACTGGCTTCACCAACCACTGAAAGTTCCGTTTCAAAGTCAATTAATTGCTTCAAGCCTTTCCTCAGTAGAGGGTGATCGTCTACTAATAAAATAGTGGCTGGCGTGGTATCCATTATGCTGTGTTACCTTATTAAACTAAGTGCTAAATCAGGGGCTCAATATAGCAGCATATTGAAAAGGCGTTAACACCTTTCATTCAGGCTGCCTTTATTCGTTTTCTGTCGCGCTTGTTTCTCATCGCAACAGAAATAGATTACCCTCTGGGCTGAGCGAACAATGATCTTGGGAAAGAATCCCTGACGGCTTATCCATCTTTTCAAGGAAGAAAACCATGCACAACAGCTTTACGCCTTCAATACCGCATCACTACTGCCTGTTTATTCTTATTCTGCTCTATCTAAACTGGCCCGACCAGCTTGCTGCTGAGGCCTGGGAAGCAGGAAACCCACTGCAGCTCGCGAATATTTATCAAAGCCAAATTAAACTAGACGAGTACTGGGTGAGTGAAAAACTGGATGGTGTCAGAGCCTATTGGGACGGGAAACAATTACGCTCAAAACAAGGGCATGTTTATCACGCTCCCGCTTGGTTTATTGAAGCACTCCCCGGCTTTCCTCTGGATGGTGAGCTCTGGCTCGACAGAGGACGGTTTGCAGACTTATTGAGCACGGTTAGAAAGCAACAAGCAATTAATGATGAATGGCAGCAAGTCACCTATCAGGTGTTTGACCTGCCTCATTCACGGCTAAAATTCGATCAGAGATTAGCTTACTTAAGGGACTTTTTTAGCCAGCACAATCGTTGCCCATGGTTAAAGCTGATTCCGCAGTTCAAAGTGAAAACAGAACAAGCCTTGTTGGAAAAGCTCAGTACAATCGAGCAACAGCAAGGCGAAGGCTTGATGTTACATAGAGGCAGCGCACTGTATCGTTCAGGCCGAACAGATGCGCTCTTGAAACTGAAAAGCTATGCCGATGCAGAAGCAATAGTCATCGCCTACTCACCGGGAAAAGGAAAATTCCAAGGAAAACTCGGTGCACTTATCGTCGAAGCCATAAATGGCGCACAAAAAGGCAAGCAATTTAAATTAGGCAGCGGCTTCAGTGATCAGGAAAGAGCGCATCCTCCAGAAATTGGCAGTTTGGTCACCTATAAATATTTTGGCTTTACTTCAACTGGCTTACCTAGGTTTGCGAGTTATTTGAGGATGAGGGGTAGCTAGCTTGAACTTAAATCAACGCCTAAATTTAAGTGTGAAGGAAAATTATAAGGTAGACTTTATATTTGTTGAATAAGGAATAGCTAAGTCACTCTGTACCGCTCTTGTCCTTATCAGTGTGGAGCATTTGAGTACGTTTCGGAATGAGTCTTATTCCACATTTAAATTAAATAAAGCAGGCCATAAGCTCTGCTTTATTTAATTTGAACGTTCGTTTTATATTGAGCTTCAAATCAGACCAATTTGAGCTTCTCTTTAAGTAGAGTCGAACTGACGTTAGGCGTATATTTAAAGTACTCCATCTCACAAGTGACTGCAGGATAAGTCCCTTTCCAATCGTCCCCTACCGAAATAGCATCGATAAAGTATTCGTCGACGATTTTTTGTTTGTTTTTATCTAACTGAGGGATGACTTCATCGACACAATCAAGCGCTTCAATTACGGCGATTCTTTCATGAAAAGGGATGATGGGCGGGCGGCCTTTTGCTTTCGTGATCAGCTCATCAGTAGATACGCCGACAACTAAGTGGTCACAGAGTTCTTTGGTTTTTTTCAGAATGTTTAAGTGGCCATAGTGGAAAATATCGAAGCTGCCGGAGGTATACATACGCGAGTATTTTTTGCTGCCGGTAATGTATGAGCTTACTTTGGCAAACTCCTGCTTTAGTAGGGTTAACAACTTGTTTCTACTGGATTCTGATAGATCGATTTCTTTTCCTAAAACCGGTGGAAGTGGCCAGCTGGCATCCACAAAACTCTGCGCGTCAAATTCAACTGATGTTTCGTATCTTGGAATCACATGACTATGAACAATAGGGTCAACCATCATGAGAGTTAAATAATTAATTTTTGAGTAGTTGAAGGTGTTTTTTAAGATGGTTTCGATGTGTTCAATAATTACTTTCTTTTCCATGGCAGCGTTTAGTGACATTTCTGAGCATGAAGAAATATTTTCTTTGCAAATTAACACCAGAGACCCAAGTGTTACTTGCCCAGGCCGTAAAACAATATGCCAGTAACGGTAAGTTTTTATTAGACTTTCTGGGTAGTTAAAGCTTTTAAGTGTTGATGCGATCATCTTTAAATTTGTCTCATATAATTCGATTGCTATGCATTTTAGTGAGTTTGTAGCCTAATGACTAGCTAGTGCGAGCTTCTAATGAGTGATTAACTAGGAACTTAAATGTTATTTTGGCTTCTCCAATAAGCCCATTATTGAGTTCAAGGTAAACGTTAGTTCTTTCTCTAGTTGATTCGATCTCTTGGGCTGAGTAAGGTCATCTTGTTGGTTATAAAATTGTACTATGTGTTGGTTTACAAGGTTTGAAGAAAAGGCCCGCATTTCTCTATTAGGGTTGTATAGTCCAAAAGGGTAGAAAGCTAAAAGCTTAACTCTTTTGAGCCAAGTTAAAAGGGGGATTTTATTTGCGAACTGCTTTTGGAATAAAGGCAATAAATAGACTTTTTTATTTGTAGAGACGGTTTCGGTAATTACGCTTGCGCTATCCTCCGTTGTAAAAAATACATCTCCAAAACAGAGTAACTCTTTATAACTTGGTTTAATTGGTGAGTCCCAAGTAAAAAAAGTAGCAATTTTTAAAAGCTCTGTTGAAATATAATCAACGGCTCTTCTTGGCGTACTTTTACTGGCAAAAATTAGAATATTATAGGAAGGATTCTTTTCTTTGAATAAACGGATAGTATTTACAATGTTTGTAAGCTCTTTGTCCCGCATTATGAAACCTGACCTTTCTCCGCCCAAGAATATGATGCAGTTTCTCTTATTATCTAGATACTGGCTTTTTTCGAAATTTTCGCTTTGAAGGCATTCTGCTCTATTTAAAGTGAAATCATTGATAATTAAGTTTGGAATCCAACTTGGTAATCTATATTGGCGAGTAGAAACGATCAAATCAAACCAAAAAAAAGGTGCTCTAGGTTTTCCAATCGCAACTAATCGAACATTTTTATTAAATAAGATTTTTGACTGATTTTTTATCCAAAGCGCTACTGGGACAGCCCTTCTTCCAGAGAAAAGTATCAAATCAGGTGCTTTATTGAGGACTATAGAGTCACTTTTTTGATGATTTATTGTTTTGGTAGATTTACCATGAAGTAGATTAGAGCGCTTATGTTTTTGATTATAAACAATATGCTTTTTTTCAATAATGCATGAATACTCTTTTTCTAAATGATTCCCTATGAGCTCTAATTGGGCATTATCTCCAAGCTTGTCACCAGTAAGAAGCCAAATTAGATTGCTTGATGAAGATTTACTTTTTTCCGGCAGCAATGTCATGAATGGTCTCAAATAGTTGAAAAATTTTCATTTTTGCATTTTCAGCATACTCGGTAACGACTTCATCTAATGTATCTGGAAGAACCGCCTCAGCACCTTTTCGTGTTTCAGATAGTAAGTGAGGAACTTTCATATCATCCATCATACCTCTGGTCTTCCAGGTATTTGATTCCCAGGCTGAAAATGGTATTCCTAAAACAGCACATGCGACTGCAGCATGAAATCTGCCAGCAACCACTCTTTCATGCTTTAGCAGTTCCGAAATAAAGGAGGCCGGAGAATGTTTTTTTGCAAATAATAAGTGTTTGTCTTTTCGCTTAAACAATAACTTCCTATCATACTGTTTGTAATATGAGTCAGTGATAACTGTGCCGCTTGACTTTAGTTTCGGGCGATAAGAGTTCAAAAAACTTGAAGCAAAAATTACATCTGGCACTACATCGCACTCTGCTCCTTGGTTTCTTATTTCATTCGCACTTAAAGATTCTCTTGCACTAATGTACTTAAATTTTTTTATGAAAGGGTTTAAGGCATTTTGTTCGTAGACACAATTCACTAAAGCAGAAGGGTATTTATCAGCTAATTCAAGTAAGTGGAAATTGGCGTTATGGTGGATAGAGCCTTCTCCGTTTACAACAACTAAGTCGACTTGAGCTAGCTCTGTAGAATAATCATCAAGATTAAATTCTTTTGGTAAGCTTATTGTTAAATCTAATCCAACACGTTTAAATTGTTCTCGAAATGTTTGTCCTACCAATTGGCAGCCAAAATGTTTGCTATAAATGCTCGTGTCATTAACTAAAGCGACTTTTAAAAGATTAGTCATCATCATTATCCGATTCAATAGGCGTTAACATTAAATAGATATAAATATTTCCGGTTTTAGTAATATTAACCTCCACTACCTATGTTGAAGTATTAAATAAAATATCCACAATTCTGTTTGATGCCTGTCCATCCATATTGCCCATTATTTCTTGCGAATAGCTCATTCTATTTGCTTCTAATAAGCTAGGCTCTTTAGCATGTTGGTCCACAACGTTTTTCAGATTTTTATATCGATTCGCTTTTGCGGCCACATCTTGGTAATGCAATGTCGAGGCATCTAATCGATTCCGCAGGCGGTATTTTAATGGCCCTCTGTAGGTCCATCGCAAGCGTGGGAAATTGCAAATAATGACAGGCTTGTTGAGCGAGGCAAATTCAAAAATGGCCGA
The DNA here is from genome assembly GCA_048058835.1 of Oleiphilus sp. Classification (GTDB taxonomy): domain Bacteria; phylum Pseudomonadota; class Gammaproteobacteria; order Pseudomonadales; family Oleiphilaceae; genus PZPK01. Next base: position 37,358 of record JBLLNS010000004.1, on the reverse strand, counting down.
AGAGGTGTCTGTCACCATAATATCTGCTGTTGCCATAAACGGTATTAAGGAATATTGCTTGGCATCGGCAAAATACACATTTTCTTCATGAGACCAAGTATTCAACTTTTTAAGTTGGTGCTTATATTTGGATTTGTTCAGGGTAAAGTCATGCGCTTTGATGAGAATATTATAGTCGGCGAAGTCTTTCGGAAAAGTCTTACTCATATTTTCGATAGAGCTTGGGTAAAATGTTGGCGCATACAACATTGTCTTCTTCTTAGGGTCTAGGCCTAACTCGGATAAATTAAACTTTAGCTTTTCCAAGGAGTCCTGATGCCGCAACGGGTCGAGCTTTGCAAAGCCCACTTCAAAAAGCTTCACTGAAGGAAAACGTTCAGCGAAAATTTTCATTCGTCCGGGCCCGGAAACAAAACGGACATCAAAGTTTCCTAAGCCGGGTGATAAAGAGGCATTCTTAACGCCAGTGCCGGAACCATGAAACAGCAGTGCACTTTGTGTGTTCTCGGCTAGTTGGTCTAAAAAATGGTAGTCATTTCCGAAGATAACCCAATCGGCTTTTGCTTCTCTGTAGAGCGTGGCTGCTTCCTCGTCTGAGTTTGTCCAATGGCTGATTAAGTTCAGGTCATCACAAGCCATTAACTTGAGATTATCATCTGTACTTTTGTAAAGCATTGCATGACACTCAACTTGCTGTTTTTGAAGCTTTTCTATCACCGGCGCGTATTGTGGAAGGTAATAAATATGCGGAATGTCAAAGTAAACTGATTTCATGCGAGTCTGCCGGTATTGATTTCCAGGTGAATGCAAAGGATTGTGGGTCGTTGTATCGTAGCGTTTGCGATTAAAATTAAAGCTGATTAAATAATCGGACGCTACTATAGCATAGGCATATGAGGGACGATAATTAGTTCTTTCCTATATGTTTACCTATCTACATCAATGGTAGAATTCGTGACTTTTAAGCGTCCAAACAACATTATTCACGATTGAAGGGTATTGAATGTCAATGAATAGCATTAGCGAAACAAATAATGGCATTGGGTATTTTTTGTCTTCAAATATTCAGCATATCCCTCCCGTTATTCAGCTCTATCCGCACTTGAAAGGCACGATTATTACCACTAACGTGAAAGTGCGTGATTTGTTGATGACAAAATACGCTGACTTAAATATTCCCCTTATTTACTGTAAAAGCATAAAAGAAGCCAGAAAAACAGCAAGAGAGCTTCAGCTGCGAGTCATTGTTTATACCGGTTATAGCTTGTTGAACTGTGGAAAGGCTGTGCAGATTTTTCATGGCGGTTTATCTGATAAGCGCTACTTAGAGTCTGCGCGCTTGATTTGCTACGATTTAGTACTTTTTCCAGGACAAAAATCCCACGACAAAGTTGAATTAGCCACCACCTTACCTTGGATTAAAGAATGCCAGATTGTCGGCTACCCAAAATTTGACTCAGTGGTTAAGGGCGAATGCACCCCCGCAGAATTATTTTCGAATGAGCGAAAAACGATTCTTTACGCTCCCACCTGGGTTAGCCAGCTTACCCGTACTGCTATTGGTGAGCGTTCAGATCATGGTGAAAGTTCCCTCTTGATCTGGAGCTTAGCCATCATTGAACAGCTGGCTGATAAGTATAATTTGATACTCAAATTTCATAGCAACCTACATGAAGATAAGTCGACTATCTATCAAGAGGTTGCAGAATTAATTGAATCTCGAAACTTGCAAGATACTGTGAAAACGGTGGTTGATGACAATATTGTGCCTTACATGGCTGCTTCTGACTTGATGATCTCGGATATTTCCTCGGTCTGTTATGAATGGCTTCATTTTAATAAACCGATTTTATTTGCTAACCCTGCACCCGGAAAATATACAGTGGGTAAAACGATTACGGATAATACCTACGTCTGGCAGGCGGGAGATGTCTTCGATACACCAGAACAAATTTCTGTGCTTGCCGATAGAGCTTTAACGACAGATGATAAAAGCGATGTTCGCAAAAAAATATTCGAGTATGCTGTTTTTCAAGCGGATGGCCATGCAGCTGAAAGACAAGCGACTCATATTAAAAATGCCTATGAACGTGTTAAAAACCGCAGCTGGCCACTTTTCTATTTAGAGTGCTTTATGCGTTTAAGAGTCAAACGATTCTTGGCGAGTATTTTTAGATACACCAAGAATATACCTAGGTAGGTTCTGTTTTTAATTAGTAATTAAAAATATAGGGCAATCGAAGCAGGATAAGCTCCTAATAACAAAAATGAATTGTCTATAAAAATCATTCTTTTATATATGTTAATGGGCTGTGCGTCACAGTTTTTACGCTAAAACTAGTAGTCTTTTTTTTAATGTTGTCTCTGATAGTTAATTAATTTATTTTTAATGCGAAATATTATTAATCACTAACAGGGAGTGTGGTGGATGTATTCTCGTCTTTTCGTCATAAATTTCTTTTTCTTTCTTCTTTTCTCTATCAATTTCACAGTACATGCCGCGATACCCGATTCTGCTTTAGTCGGCGCTACCAAAGGCTCTTTTTCAGTTACTCCCTCAGGTACAGCCTCTTACAATATCCCTATTCAGCTCCCGCCTAATGTAGGTGGTGTACAGCCTAGTTTATCTCTAAGTTATGACGGCTCCGCTGGTAATGGTTTGTTAGGTGTAGGATGGAATATATCTGGGTTATCGGCTGTTTCACGCTGCCCAACAACGTTGGAACGAGATGGTTATATCGATGGTGTGGATTTTGATTCTAATGATCAGTTTTGTCTGGATGGTCAGCGTTTAGTACATATCTCAGGTAATGAATATAGAACTGAGATTGATAACTTTGCAAAGATTACTGGAACTACAAATGGTTTTACCGTTGTTACTCCCTCTGGCTTGACGATGCGTTATGGCGGAACCACTAACTCAAGAATTTATTTAAAAGGCCAGTCAGCTAAATTGATGACTTGGGTCTTGTACAAAGTAGAAGACTCTTACGGAAATCAGTATACGATTCAGTATGAAAACAATAGTTTATCTTCAGGTGAATATTATGCATCTTCGATCAATATGTATGGAAAGCAGACTTTATTAAGCCATGTGGCCTTGGAGTATGAAGATCGTCCTGATGTTATTTCTGGATATCAAACTGGGTCTGAATACAAGATTAGCAAGCGCTTGTCAGCGCTGAAAACTTATACTAAGAACGACTTAACGCGACAATACTTAATAAAATATGAAGCTTCGATAGAACCAGTTAGCTCCTCTTTTTTAGCTAGTGTGCAAGAGTGTGATGGTGATGGCGAGTGTTTACAAAACCTCAGTTTTCACTGGAATAATGATATTAGTTATGAAAACAATGTCTTTGAGTCGCTTTTAAGCAAAACCAGTGGATTCAATAATTCTGAAAACTGGCATGATACTCATAAATATTCGACTATCAGGTATGTTGATGTGACCGGAGATGGTCTTGTAGATATCTGTAGCAAAGGAAGTTTAGGGATTTTTTGTGCGAAAAATATTGGCAATGGAGAGTTTGAGGAACCCTCAGAGTGGATTGCAGAATTTACAAAGTCGAATAACTGGGATGATGCTCATAAGTACAGTACATTAAGTTTTGTTGATGTTACAGGAGATGGTTTAGTCGACGTTTGTGGAAAGTCTAGTTCTGGTATAGTTTGCGCGACAAACAGCGGCCAAGAATCTTTCATGGATTATCGGCTTTGGATAAAAGAGTTTAGAAAAGATGATGGCTGGGATAAAGCATATAAATACTCCACTTTGTCCTTTATTGATGTAACAGGTGATGGGCTTGTAGATGTCTGTGGAAAAGGAAAACTAGGTGTATATTGCGCCAGAAATACAGGTCTAGGTAATTTCATAGATTTTCGAATTTGGGTGGATCAGTTTACTAAAAATGATGGTTGGGATAATGCATATAAGTACAAGTCGTTTAGGTTTGTTGATGTAAATGCAGATGGTTTACCAGATGCTTGTGGTAAAGGAAGAACAGGAATTTGGTGTGCTACTAATAATGGCTTAGGCAATCAAGGCTCTTTTGATGACTATAAAATGTGGTCAGCAGATTTTACAAAAGAGCAAGGCTGGGATGGGCAAAATAATTACCTTACTTTTCAATTTGTCGATGTTACAGGAGATGGATTACCTGATGCGTGTGGTAGAGGTGATAACGGTATTTGGTGCGCAGAAAATACAGGTAGTTCTGATTCAGGGTTCAAGTACCATGAAATTTGGACAACTGATTATAAGAATGAACAGAACTCTTATTGGGATAGCGCAAATAATTACTATTCAATACAGTTTGTTGATATTAATAATGATGGGCTGAAAGATGTATGTGCAAGGGCAGATAATGGGATTTGGTGTTCGTTAAATTCGGGAAATAAATCATTCGAAGCATATACTCTGTGGACTAGCGATTATAGAAATGATCAAAATTCAACTTGGGATGATGAGAACAATTATGACACTTTAACGTTTGCCGATATTCAAGGCGATGGTGTATTGGATCTTTGTGGTAGAAGTGATGAAGGTATCGTATGTTCAGTCAGTAAAAAGTCTTTCGAAGGCCAAATCATAGAAATTAGCTCTGTCGTAGGTAGGCAGGAGCTTAAATATAGTACATTGACTGACACTTTAATCTACAAAAAAAATAATCAAGCAGTTTCAGCTAACCAAAGTGTTAATTACCCTTCACATTATGATTCAATTATTCAAACAACACCTTCGGCACAAGTCGTCTTCCAAGTTATACAGCCTGATGGAGTCGGTGGCACTAAAACCACAAATTATAAATATGAAGACCTCCGCTACGACCTATATGCAAAGCGCTCGTTAGGCTTTTCTAAAACCATCATCGAAAACCTGAAAACCGATGTGCGTGCAGAAACAAGCTATAACCAAAGTTACCCCTATGTCGGCATGGTCAGCTCTACCGTTACAGAGCTAATGTCGACTGGTCAAGATCTTTCAATCTCGTCTCAAAGCGGTTTTGGCAAAACAGATACTTCTGGCAAGAAGACATACTTCAGCTACGCAAGCGATCAAACAGAAACAGCCTACATGTTGAATGATGACTTGATTCAAGTAGGTTCTAAAACTGTTTCGACGCAGTCTGATTTTAATAATTCTGGGCAGTTAACAGACAGAACAATTACAACTTCGGGAACTGATGGCAGCGGTATATTTACGGTTGAAACTAGCAACACTTACACAAATGGCTATTCAACTCGCCGCCAAGGTGAAATCACCAGCGCATCTGTGACGTCAAACGCACCAAATCAAGCGTCTATCACAAGAACATCGAGTTTCGAGTACGATTGGTCAAAAGGCCATATTGTGAAAGAAGTGATTGAACCCGGCGATGCTGATCCATCCATTACCCGTGTCAGTAGGTACGGTTACGATAGCTTTGGGAATCGCATTTCGACAGTGACCTGTGATGGCAATTATGAGAACTCATGTACAACCAGCTCAACTGGTGCACGTTATAGCACGGTTCAATTTAGCTCGGACGGTCTATTTGCCGAATCGGCGACCAATGCTTTAGGTCATACGACTTCGACTGTTCGCGATGCACGCTTTGGTGTTGTGACGAGTACAACTGATATTAATGGTCTCACCTCTAGTTCGAACTACGATTCACTGGGCCGAAAAATAAGCTCGACTAATGCCTTTAATCAAACCGCAACAATTACCCGTGAGTGGTGCGACGCAAGCTGCCCGACTGTTCAAGGTCAGGAAGCCTATTCAAAAGTGACTACGCAAGCACCGAACGCGCCAACCAGTATTGCTTACTTTGACCAATATAACCGGGAGATTAGAAAAGAACGCGAAGGTTTTGGTTCTGAAACAATTTTAGTCGATACCGAATACGATGACTTTGGTCGTGTAAAACGCACTTCTGAACCTTATTTCGATGAATCAGGTGCGACTGTTTATTGGAATACGCCTAGTTATGATGCCTTAGGCCGAAAAACGACGGTTGTTACCCCCAATCAAGACGGTGGATACGACACGACATCGGCTATCAGTTACCAAGGGTTTACGACGGAAATCACGGATGCTTTAGGTCGTAAGATCAAAGAAACGAAAAATGTGATGGGCAAGGTCGTTAAAATGACCGATAAGGCCTCGAACGACACATTATATGAATACGATGCTCTGGGCCATTTAGTCAAAACAACAGATTTAGCGGGTAACGTTGTCAGGCTAAGTTATGACAAGCGCGGTAGAAAAATAGAAATGAACGACCCGGATATGGGTATTTGGAAATACAAATACAACACATTCGATCAGTTAGTTGAACAAACCGATGCTAAAAACCAAGTGACCAAAATGGTCTATGATGTCCTAGGCAGAATGACTTCGCGCACCGACGCCTACGGAACCTCAAATGCCAAAACCTCTACTTGGTCTTTCTATACCACGCCGACAAAGAGTAAAGGCAAGCTCTATCAAAAAACCGCAGCGAATGGTGATTACACTCGTTACACCTATAACAATACTTATGGCCAGTTAGAGACGACAGATCAAAAGATTGGCAACAAGCTATTTACGGTCAAAAATGCTTACGACACTATCGGCCGAGTTAGCAGTCTCACCTATCCAAGCACCACAGCCTACACTTCTGGTTTCAAGGTTATTCGTCAGTACAATGCCAAGGGCTTTTTAAGCCTTGTGAGAAAAGATGACAACAGCAAAATCTATTGGCAAGCCAATGCCATGAGTCCACGAGGTCAACTTGAAGCAGCGACCTATGGGAATGGTGTTCAAGAGCTAAGAGCCCATAGTGAAGCAAACGGTTGGTTGATCGCGACCCAAGCTTATAAAGGCAACAACGATCTTTATGATATGACCTATGAATTTAATGCCGTGGGGAATATCAAGAAGCGTATTGATGCCTTGCAGCAAGATATGACGGAAGAGTTCGAGTATGACGATCTCGATCGTTTAACGGATAGCGCTATCTATGGCGGCCCGAGTGGCGTGAGTCACCTTGCTAAATCGTATAGTTATGACGATTTGGGCAACATCACGTCTAAATCCGATGTCGGTTCTTATTCTTATAATGGCTGTGGAAATCGTCCACACGCTGTATGTAATGCCGGTGGCACAGCTTATAGCTACGATGCCAACGGTAATATGCTAAGCGGCGTGAAAGGCAGTACCACAACGCAAATAGGCTACACCGCGTTTAATAAATCGAACTACATGCAAAAAGGTAACTACGCGGTCACCTTTAACTACGATGCAGATCGAAACCGGAATTATAAGTCCCGTATTCAAAATGGCAGCTTAAATCTGCAAACCTACTATGTCGGCACATCAGGTAAAGGCGCGAAGATCTTCGAACAAGAAGTCAGTAGCGCAACCGGTACTAAAAGTATTCACTATATTTATGGTGCAGGTGGTCAAGCAGTTGCCACACATATTACCGAGGGCACGGCCAAACGGACTGAATATTTCCATCGAGATCATTTAGGTTCGGTGGCATTGGTTACCAACGATGCTGGTCAAGCGCTGTCACCCGTTAGCTTCGATGCTTGGGGCAAGCGCCGAAATACTAATTGGAGCGATAACAGCACAGGTACAAGTTTGCCTAACATTACTGGCAATATCGGATTCACAGGCCAAGAAAGCATCACCGAAATAGGCTTAATTCATATGAACGGCCGGATTTATGATCCAAACTTAGGGAAATTCCTAAGCGCAGATCCATTGATTCAAGCACCCTATAACTCGCAAAGTTATAACCGTTATGCCTATGTGATGAATAACCCACTGAGCTTGATTGATCCGAGTGGCTATAGCTGGGTGAGCAAGAAGTGGAAGAAGGTTAAGAAAAACTGGACCAAGATAAGGGATGGTATAAAAGGAGCATTTTTATCGACCATGCTTCCAGGTATGAGCGTAGCAGGTGGATTTAAAGCAGGTTATACCTATCGCAAAGCTAGGAATATGGGTGCCTCTTCATCAGATGCTCTCAAAGGTGGGTTGATAAATGGAGCTTTATCAGATGGCAAGTATCTTATGGCTTATTTTATGCCTCACATGGCTGCAACACCAAGTGGTTTCGCTGCAATGTTTGCTTCTGATATCTTATTAAATACTGGCGTCGGTCGTCGGGCAACTCAATCTGTGGCAAAGGAGTTTTTTGGGGATTTTCTTGGTATTGGCGATAGTGGAGTTAATAGCTTTTTATCACAGATGACTTTATCCATGGGAATCGAATACGGTGTAGAGTCATTTGCAGCATCGTATGTCTTTGGGGCCTACCAGGCTGGTGTAGGAGTCAAGGGGGATCAGGCTGTAGCTTATGTAGCTGGCGCTGGTGATAGTTCTCTTCACGGTACTGTTAAAGGAATTGCTAATGCTGAAGAGGCAGCCTATTTTACATGGGATCAATCTAAAGAATTATCTCGTTGGATAGAAGCTAATAGTGGAAGAAATATAACGATTATTGGTCATAGTTACGGAGCTGATACTGCAGCTGGCGTCATTGCCAACGGATATAGAGTTTCGACTTTGTTAACTGTAGACCCAGTGTCGTGGATTAGACCCGATTTCTCTTCAGTAGCTTCGAATACCGGTACATGGTTAAACTTGGATTCAATTAGTAATGCTCGAACGTGGAATAATTTCGTTGCCGTTATTGGGGGAGCATGGGATGCGGCACCTCAAGGAATTGCAAATCATGCCAGTTCAAGATATGGGCATGTAGGAATTTGTGTAATGCACTGTGGCAGTTATTGGAAATGATACGTTTAGTATGGGTTTTCTTCTTCGTTCTATCGGGCTGCGTCTCAACTAGAGACTTTAGCATAGAGATTGAGGAAGTCTTCCCTATATCCTACTCCGATGTCGTTAGAATTACAGGGCGTGATTACGATTGGGTTGAGAGGTATTCTAGTGGTAGCTATTTTAAAGTTGAGGCGAGTATTGATAAGAGCTTTATTGAATACGTTGAAATGGATGACGTTAATATAAGAGCTATCTATCGCTTCTGCGACTTTCCTGCTGATGAATTATTTCTAGGGTTTAGCGACCCATATTCTGACGGGGAGAGAGTTATTTCGCTTATTTATGAAGGAAAATCTGATAGCCTAGTGAACGCTAATAGAGCATTATTTGACTTAATTATTTTCGGAAGTTGGATTTATGACAAAAATAATGACGCAGTTGCCCTTCATCGCTCGGATTTTAGACAATATAATCTGTTAGAAAAGCCGCAAGATATATGTTTTTATGTTCGAGCTGCGGGTATGGGGTATGGTGTCGACTCAGAGAATGTTGTCATACCAAAAGCAACTTTTTCTCCAAAGGCAGAAGAGCGATAGGTTTGTGTATAATCTGTCGTTAAGCCTTGATCTGATAGCTTTTTTATTGAGCGCTTGTCATTCAGATAAGTTATCGTCGATGAACAACCTACAACGTCTGTACCATACAGTTAACTTTAACTCACTTACTGAGGAATTCCCTGAATTGGGTGGGATTGAGCGGGAGACTTAAATATTTGGCAGAATATTTGGGGTCAGAGTAAAAACTCGCCTAATGACTGTAGCGTAAACGATTTTTCGCCCAAAAAAGGGCATTCTGAGACATTGGCCTAAATTCCGTTTATTTTAAGTGTTTCGTTTATTTCGTTTATTTCGTTTGTGCTATATTTATCGACAATGTTTGAAATACTTATAACGTTAATATTATTTTGTTGGAGTGAATTATGTCATCGTCTAACGTAGTGAAATTGCCTACTTCAAAAGACGTTGAAGCGGCGAAAGAGTCAAGTAGAACATTAGCAAAGTATGCTGATGAAGATAGGGTCAAACTCAAAATAGAAAGTCAAAACGAGTCTGATGAACTGATTCTACCCGGTCCAGTTATGCAGCTGCTGCTGGATATCTTATCAGAGATGTCTAAAGGTAATGCGATTAATCTGATGCCAATCCATGCAGAGCTTAGCACTCAAGAAGCGGCAAATATATTGAATGTGAGTCGTCCTCATTTGGTGAAACTATTGGAAGGCAACGAAATACCGTTTCACAAAGTTGGCTCTCATCGTCGAGTCTATGCGAAGGATATCTTCGACTATAAAATTCGAATTGATGAAGCGCGTGTAGAATCCCTGGATAAGTTGACACAGTTATCGCAAGACTTTGATATGGGATACTAACTCAGTGGCGAGATTCACCGTTATTTTAGATGCATGTGTATTGTATCCGGCACCACTTAGAGATCTGTTAATGCGTTTAGCGTTAACAGATCTATTCAAAGCTAGGTGGACAGATCAAATTCACGAAGAATGGATTAATGCATTGTTGAGGGTAGGTAATAAGTTTTCTAGAGAGAAGCTTGAAACTATCAGGGATTTGATGGATGAAAATGTCCGTGATGCAAAGGTGGCGGATTATGAATCCCTTATTGATAATCTAAATTTGCCTGACCAAAATGATCGGCATGTGCTTGCCACCGCAATTCGTTGTAATGCTGATGCCATAGTAACGGCGAATGTGAAAGACTTTCCTAAGGAAGAGCTCGAAAAGTACAGCATAGAGGTTATCCACCCCGACGACTTTATCTGTTATCAAATCGAGCTTGATGCGGGGCTTGTTTGTAATACGGTAAAACGGCAGCGTAAAGCACTAAATAATCCTCCTAAATCTGTCGAGGAAATCCTAGTTCATCTACAAAAGTGTCAGCTACCGCAAACTGTTTCGGCACTTCGGAAATACCAAGAGTTGCTTTAGATAACTGAAACCAATCTGACTTTACACCTAGTGCCCATGAAGTAAGGATGGCTGGTATAGTGACTTATTTATATGGATTGCCGATTCGTTATTTCAAGCACCCTATTTTTCACTTATTGGCATCGAAATATCCTAGATATTTCAATAAGGACAAATAACTACTAACTTTTCATGGCCTACCTCAAATACTTCCCCACATATTCCCTAATCAATTTCGTTAATTCATCAGATAATTGACTCTCAAAGTCCTCAAGATTCTGACCAAAGTAGCTTAAATATTTTTCTGCCTGTGCATAAGTGACTTTTTTTGAAAGGATATTAAATTGCATTTCAGGTAGGGTTTTATCAAGTCTGGGTACAATATTGAGTGTGAGAAAGTCAGCACTGGCATTGTCGATATTCGCTTGTGCATAGTCGCAAAAATTCACGATATGGTTATGCCCTTCTGGCCCTAGGCAGCCGCCTTCTACGCGGTAGGTAATCACGAGTTTTTTTTGGTCGTCTATAGAGGCGAGCTTAGACATGGTATTACTTTCCAGAAGATGAAATATCTCCCTCATTGTAGATCATGTTTAAGAGTAAATCCTGAAGGTGAGTGCAGCAGATGGCTATTATTTTGTTACTTTGGTGCGGTGCGCATGATGTGCGCACCGCTAGTCGGCTTAAGAACTTAAGTCTTTGACCTTGGCTTGTGTAATAGCATGCTCTGACTCAAAGTACTTTTCTAGTAAACGCTGTTTTTGTGTTTTGAGGTCTTGCTCACTCAAACCTGATGAGAGTAATTGATCTCGTTCTTTTTGATAGAGTTGATAGGTTTCTTCAAACTGAAATTGCTGTTTTCGATAGCTGATCGCTTCTTTGATAGTTGCTTCCTCGAGACCGTGTTGTCTGAGGTAGGACTCGACTTCGCTATCTGAAGCATTGCTGAGCAGCATTTGATTTATGTCTTGGGCGGTGGCCATCTCTTCAACCATGCGCGATTCCGTGTTACGAATGATCTCGGGGAGGCGTTCGCGTTGCGTTTGGAGTTCGAGTTGTTTTTCTTTTTCGCTTAAATCAGGGTTTTGTTGAATTTTGATGCTGGCCAAGGTGAATTCGCCATAGGCTTCTTCCAAGCCGAAAAAGGCCTCCACGGCCTCGTGACTCATGGTGCTACGACGTATTTCTTTCAAACTCTCGAAACTTTGCTCCAGCATTTGTAGGTGGTAATGCTCATCCTGTTGATCTGCGGGTAATAATGTTTGTTTTGAATAGCTGAGTGCGGTCTCTTTATACAGTAAGTAATCGCCTAAAAGAGCCATGACTTCGTTGACGGCACTTTCAGGAAGATGCGCCCGTGCAAGCTTTTCTAACTCGGCTAAAGCGACTTCAGGCGGTACATCGGCCACGGTATTCATAAAGTAGTCGAATAAGTCACGGGTCTCTAAGTCGATAATGAGCTTGCCGTTAGCATCGGCTTTCAGGCTGCCATCAATTTCTGTGTCGGCGATGGAAGGGGCAAACGGACCATCCGGAAACGTGCTGGGCGTTTGAAAAGCTACGTCGTTTGTTTTTTCAAGCTGAGCTTGCGTCGGCGTCGAAGCCTTTTTTAGTTTGGCTTCAGGCTTGTTCGATGTGATGACGCTGTCAGTTTTTTGTTTGGATAACTCAAGGGTGTTCGCGGTAAGTGGTTTATTAGATTGGGTGATTTGGAATATAAGAAGGCAGAGTGCACTTAAGGCGACAGCGCCCAATGTTAGTCGCTTCAGTAAGATAGTATTCATGATGTTGGCCATCGTATTAAAGTGAGAATGGAAAACAGGCAAGGCCGGTGACAGCCTTGCCTACTCATTTTACTTTTAAGACCGCGAGTATTTTAAATGCATACTCCTAAGAAAGTCTTAAAGACCTTTGCCTTTTAGGCGGTTTGCCTGGCTGCGGTATAAAGAAACAGGGTTTGTCCAAATAGAACGCACACCAAACAGGTGGTTTACCGCATCAGCATGGTTCATCGCGTAAGAGGTGCTGATCACCTTACCCATTTTGGTTGCACAGGTGGCGACTAAACCATCATTCTGTTCCCAAGGCTTAAAAGCAAGTGACGTAATACCGAGGAAAGGATCAATAATGTCGAGCGCATTGGTTAACACACGGTCACCTGTCCAAGAGAACATTTTGACGTTGTAGTTTGTGCCATTTTTTCTGTAGGTATTATTTTCAGTACTACCTTGGCAATAAGTTGGGTTCACGCCTTTCCAGCCGAGCGCATTGTTAAGTGCAACAGTACCGTCTGTGGTTAGCGTTGACAGTGCACCGACGCCATTTTGCGGATTATTTGCGCTAGATAAGGCGTTTACAAAGTTACCTAAAGCATTGGCAATGGCATTTGCACCGCCAAGAACAAAAGAACCCGGCGGGATAATGTGATTAATCACGTCCGCTACTTTTGAACCGTAGTTAACACCATTTATAGAGGTGATAGACGCCACTTTCTCAGGAATAATCGATGCCGTCACACGCGATGTCGGTGCGCCTTGGCTGTGCGCCATAATATTTACTTTCGATTCATTCAAGCCTGAAATATAGGTTGCTAGCTGTTGTCCGCGTGCTTCGCTTGTATTCACAAATGAAACGCTAGCGCTGTAGACCTTAGCACCACTTCTTTCTAGGTTATAGGGAACAGTGTGGAAGTAGTTGATCAAACCGCCGATGGTATTAAATCCCGCGACACCATGAACAAGTACAATAGGGTACTTCGTTTTAGTATAAGTCGATGCGGATGCCAAAGGGGCAACCACAGCAATAGACGTACATACGAGTGCAAGTAAGAAATTACGCAAAGTGACTCTCCTGATTTATATTTATATTCGAGATGTTTTGTAAGATTAGTTACGCGTTAAATAACTAAGCTGGCCGGCAGTGTAGGATTGTCTATTTATGACTACACCCCCCCATTTGGGGGAGACCACTTGAATAGTGATTTGCATCACATTTTAAGAAGGGTGGCTTGAATAGGGCAAAGCTTAAGCAGGTTCGGATGTATCGCGGCATAAGAACTCAGGTCGGAAACGTAATTCGATCCGTGTTCCCTGAATGCCGTCGAGCACGCTTTTAAGGTGAAGCTCTGCGTTTAAATGTCGACTTCGTTCTTGCATGATGGCTAAACCATAATGATTCAGTTTTTCCGGGCGTTCACCTAAGCCAATGCCATTATCCTGAAGCGTGAGTTGAATCGTGTCTGCTTCCTGAGTCAATGCGATGTTTAGTTGTGAACCTTGCGAATGACTCACGGCATTTTGGCTAGCTTCCCGGATAATTTGCAGTAAATGTATTTCTTCGGATGGACTCAGTGGCACATTGGCTAACTGGTAGTGAAGTGTAATATCCATCTCAGAACGTGTTTGTAACTGACTCACGGTTTGTTCAATCGCGCCTTTTAAACCGGCTTCATCAATTTTGAGGCGGAAGGTTGTGAGTAATTCTCTTAAATGTCGATAAGCTGAGGAAAGCCCTTCCCTAAGCTCATCGATAATGGCTTGTTGTAAATCGTATTGTTCAAGGTCGTGGGATTTTTGCAATCGCGTCACTTGTATTTTCAAATAGGATAAGGATTGGGCCAAGGAGTCATGAAGTTCACGCGCGATCACTGTTCGCTCATTGAGCATGGCGAATCGACGCTCTTGTTGCTTGGTTTCTTCAAGTGATAAGGCAATGGCTAATTGGTCCGCTGTCGATTGGCAGAGTGTTGCTTGCCATGGCAACCAAGCTTGTTCGCGTTCAGGCCTTATCGTGATTACGCCATACAACCTTGACTGATGAATAATTTCAATGTTCTGAGCAGCCAGTGTTTCAGTTTGCTTGGTTGGATTCGCAGAGAGGTTTGCCGAACTTTGTGCGGGCTTTGGGCTTTCCGGCGATAAGCGGTGAGCCGTATCGACATAGAGATAGGGTTGTTCATCTTGATGAGTAAACAAGCGTAACTGGATATCCTTCACCGCGAGTAAACCAGCTAACTCCAATAAGGTGCCAGAAAAGTCGAAAGGCTGATCCTGATTCGCCAAGACCTTGCGAGCCAACTTGAAGGAGTATTCTAAAATGGTATTCGATTGCTGCAGCTCTTGTGTCCTGAGTGCAACCCGACTTTCAAGTTGCTGGTAGGTTTCAGTGATGGATTGGCTCATTTGGTTGAACGAGTCTGCTAACAGCCCGAGTTCATCGTTACTTTGAGTCGGAATGTGTTGTTTAAGGTCGCCGTCCCGAATACCCTTGGCAGCTTGAGATAACCTACCAAGAGGCACTTCGACCCGCTGCTTCAACAAATAAAAAATAACTAAGCCGACTAGAACGGTTATCAGCATCGAGATTAACTGAAACCGACGTAAGCGCTGTATTTTCGTTTCTGCCTCACGTTGAAACTGGCTGACGAGTTTATCGGTTAACGCGACCTGTTGTGCCAGCAAGTCGTTTAGTTTTTTGGTATTAGAATCTGGGTTGACAAGATAAGGTTTAAGTTCAGTGAACCAATGTTGATAGGCTTGTTGAAAGCTAAGTGCTAATTTGTTGTTGATCTGGGCACGTAAAGGTAAAGCGGGAACAGCTTGAAGATTACTAAACAGAGGGTCTTGCCAGGTCGTGTCGAGCTTTTTGATGAGTCCTTTTAGCTCTGGAGAAGATGCACTAGCTGCAAAACCGATATGGTAGCTTTGCATTCTCATGGAGCCCGATAAATTTATCGCTCGGGCGTCGTTGTCTGCTTGTTGTGTGACTGATAAGGAAAAGAAAATCGACAGTAAGGTGATGGTAATTATGCTCAGCAGGGACAAGTTGATCATACTCATCACCGAATGACCCCAACGCTGCCGTCGGAAAAGCTGTTTTGTCATCTGCTGGTTTACCTTTGAAAGGAACAAAAACATGACAGGTAAAGAGGCGTACTTTGCTCAACCTATCGGATAATCGAATATCTTAACAAGACAATGCATAGGCTAGAATGGAAAGTTACGAAATATCGCATAAGCTTAGTGATGTTCTAACAATAAAGAGGCTCCTCTGAGGCAATATTTTTGAACTTAACGCGATACTCGTTTAAATCGGGTCAACAAAAGAAGGACTTTCTTCGCTGCCTGGACCGGTACATTCCTAACAATATCCTGTTGGATGCAAGTCAGTGCTACAAAGCTAGGTCATTGATCTTGATTGTAGCCATCCTATTTTTGCTTTCTGCTGTCAGTATGGTGTCAGTGATCACCGTCGATAAGGTCGTGTCAGAAAGGCGCTTGATTACCATCATGCTGATAGGGCTTCAAATATTTGCAATGTTCTTGTTGCGCTATTATCGAAGTACAACACAAGCTTCTTGGTACCTCGTGGTTTTAACAACACTGACGGTATTTTATATCGATCACAATAATCTGTCTTTTCAAGGTGCATTTTCAATCATCTGGATGTTGCCTAGTACAATTGCCGTTATGTTACTGGGTGGTTCAATAGGCCTTAAGGTGGCCGCGGTAGCCGTTATCGGTATGACCACAAACTTTGTTTTGCTAAAAATGGATATGCTCCCAGCGCCCATCACATTACCGGAAAAATGGTTGCATCTTGAGTTTATTATTTCGATCACGATCATGATTCTGGTGACGTTTTGTGTCTTTGGTTTATTCAGCTTGACCTCTCAACGAGAGCTTGAGTTGTCTTATGAAATTGAAGCGCGTAAACGTTTTGCCAGAGAGTTAGAGCGGGCGAAAGACATCGCCGAGGAAGCTGCAAATAATAAAGCGATGTTTCTAGCGACCATGAGCCATGAACTCCGAACCCCATTAAATGCCATTTTGGGTAATGCTGAGCTGTTGAGTCGAGAAAGTCTCAATACCGTGACTGAAAAGCGGGTAAAGGATATTCATTCCTCAGGGCAGTTGTTGTTGAGTATCATCAATGACGTACTTGATGTCAGTAAAATGGATTCCTATGGTATTAAGCTTCAGCATAAAACCTACGACTTTTCTGAACAGCTATCCCGCATTTATCACATGATGAGCGCTCAAGTGAAACCCAGCGTCGATTTTACCGTGACCGGTATCGACAAGCCGATTCATGTCTACGCAGATCCGAATCGATTAGCGCAGGTTTTGTTGAATCTCATTTCCAATGCCCTGAAATTTACCGAGCAGGGCGCTGTTAATGTGATCGTAAATGCACAGGAGGCTGAACAGCTCGAAATCAAGGTAAAGGATAGCGGCGTGGGTATTTCGGGAGAAGATGCAAAGCGCTTATTCGAGGATTATGTCCAAGTCCCCAAACCGCTGCATCAGCAACAAGAAGGTACGGGACTTGGTCTTGCTATCGTTAAGCGAATATTGATTGCGATGGATGGCGTCATTAAGCTCGAGAGTCAAGAAGGTCAAGGCAGTGTATTTACGGTGACCTTGCCTATTAAAGTCGCTTCTGATTCTACGGACCAACTATCATTCCAAGAAAACGAGACAAAAGAGACCATCGACATGTCACAGAACTTATCTCAAAAAAGATTGCTTATCGTTGATGATGTATCAATGAATTGCATTGTCCTGAAAGCGCTGCTTGAAACCTTGGGGGTGACCCAAATTGAAGAGGAAAGTGATGGTGCCATGGCGGTAGCCCGAATTGAAAGAGACCGAGAGTTTGATGCTATTTTGATGGATGTCAGAATGCCGAAAATGGATGGCTTGGAAGCCAGTCGGCTTATCCGTGACCTGGGGTATGAGCAGCCCATCATTGCGGTCACGGCAAATGCCTTTGAAGAAGATAGAAAAGCCTGCCTGGAAGCAGGTATGAATGGTTTCCTGTCGAAACCGATTGATATGGAAAAACTTCAACGATCACTGAATGATATCTTCACAGAATAAAAAAGCTTGAAAGCATTAGGCTAACAAGCTTCTGTAGACGTAAGTGTGTTATCCAGAATATGGTTTATTAGAGGTTATTTTGGCGACACCTTTGGTTAAACGGTAAATAGCCCAGACCCAGAGTATGCCCAGCATGATGTAACCAATGCCGAGCAAACTCAGTAAACCACCCAAAATTGCCCAGAATATACCCCAACAAAAGGTCGAGATCAGGTTATCGAAATGATCCGCAAAACGGCTTAGCTCCACATCCGACTTTTTTACCATGGCCCAAATACCGCCGACAAACCAAAAAACCACCGTGAACAGGCCGGTAAACATTAAGGCATAAGCGATTAATGCATGGGTTTTCGCATCATCATCGTCAGGCGAAAGTGGTGATCGTCCTTCAGCTTGAATCATCTGGCAATTAACTCCCTTGTTGTCTAGCATTTATCGGGTGGAACTACTTGGCTATTATTTCTGATCTAAAATAGAACTCAAGCCCGTTTTCAGAAGATTCGCCGTTTGGTCGGTACCTTCTGCATCACTGTTGGAAAAATAACTAATCGCCATGTTAGCAAACTGAATAATCATGTCGGGGCTAAGGCCCAATGCTTCAAACTGTTCAGTCAGTTTGCTCATTCCCCCTAAACTGGAAGCCAAGCCGCCCGCATTGGCTAACATACCTGTTAAAGCATTGCCGCCAGCGCTTTTTGAGCCTAGTGCCGGTGCTGCAGCGAGAAGAGAGTCCATACCGGGAATGTTTTGGCTCAACTGACCAAACTCATCAGAAGATAACGCGCCTTTTGCGACCTGAAACAATGAGCCCATGCCGCCTTCAGCTTGCGTCTCCGTCACGCCTAACTCACTGCTTAGCATGGGCAATAAACCCATCGCCATATTAGTCGCATCGTCCATCATAGAACTTTCTTCAGGCAGCGTTTTTGCAACCGGAACCGTTACACTAGTGACAGTCTTGGGTGTTTCAGGCGTGGCTTCAGGTGCTGTTTCAGCAGCAGGTACTTTTTCTTCTTCACCGAAAAGAAAATCAAAGAAGCCCGCATGCGCGTAGTTTGTACTGGCAAGAAGAATGGCCGAAGCTAGGAGTGTTTTTTTCATTTGAGTAGACCCTATTGTTTGAACAAAAAGAAGTGCATGTACACAACTGTTGCAGCAGCATAACAGGGAATAAATATAATGTAGATTACCAAGACGTAAAACCACGTAACGTTTACGTTCACGATATTTCGAAAAGAAGAAATAAGGGTTATGCGCAAAAGTGTGGTGACCTTACAAATTAGCACTGTTACACATTATCAATACACTTTAGGTTTATACGGATTTTGTCTGAAAAATGAGAGTAAGTGCCTTTCCGCGTTATTTTTAATCGAAAGCGTACTGAATTTGGATTATAGTTCAGCTCGTTCGGAATACTTGTTCTGGATAGAGTGCAGAAATGCTGCAAGTGTTAGATATGACAAGGAGGTTTTTTACTAAGAACATTCCTTTAATATTTTCTACAATAATTGAAATCAAACTTATTAAAGATAAGGGAACATAATGTCAAAGATCATAAATTCTAAAATCATGGGTATTGTCGCAATTACTATTTCTGTGTTGCTTTCAGGCTGCGCAACAAATTTATTTCCGGGTGGCCCAACACCTGCTGGTGTTCTAATTACTAATGTGAAAAGCCCAGCTCAGAACTTAACAGTCGCTACTGATAAAGATGCTAAAAGTGTTAAGACGGGTTCTTCCACTGCATCTGCAGTAGCAGGCTTAGTTGCATTTGGTGATTCAAGTGTAGACGCTGCAATGAAACAAGCAGGTATTACGAAAGTTCATCATGTTGACCACCAAATAAACTCTATCTTATTTGGTTTATGGCTAGAAAACACAACAATAGTTTATGGTGAATAAGACTTTAAAGGTTTAAACCTGTTAGCCCCTTGCTTGATCTCATTGTATTGAGGAAAAGCAAGGGGCTTGTCATAACTAAGCCATTATTGCGCTCTTGTCACTATTGCCCTTTCCTAAAAACTGATTCCCCGCGACGACCAAAGCGTTCAAACTGGCGCTTAAAATATCTTCATGAATAGCACTTGCCATAAAGGTCTGGTCGTTAATAACGACATGGATATAAGCAATCGCTTTTGACTCGCTGCCGGTTTCCAATGCATGTTCGTTGTATGCTTGAATGTCCATTTTATAGTTGAAATGTTGGCTCATCGCATCGGCAAAGGCGGCCAGTGCGCCATGCCCTGCTCCTTTGATGGTGACGTAGTCACTGTCGACCATTAATTGTGCTTGGATTTCATCATGCGTATTTCTCGCTAGGGTATAGCTAGACATTTCAACCGGCTTGGTCTGCTGCATATAGTGTTGCTGGAAGCATTGATGGATAGAATCCGGGCTGATTTCACCACCCTGGTCTTCCGCCATTTTTTGTACCACAGGGCTAAAGGCAATTTGCATCCAGCGCGGCACTTGTAGGCCGTAATCACGCTCTAGACTATAGGCAACGCCGCCTTTGCCCGATTGGGAATTAACCCGGATAACTTCTTGATAGCTTCGGCCTAGGTCTCTTGGGTCGATCGGCAAATAGGCGACATCCCAAATTGGTTCTGCGCGGTCTTGATTCGCCCCTTCACGCAGCGCCAAGCACTTTTTAATCGCATCCTGATGGCTGCCGGAAAACGCGGTAAAGACTAATTCGCCGGCATAAGGATGACGCGGGTGCACCGGTAACTGGGTGCAGATTTTAACCGTCCGAACAATCTCATCCATATTGCTTAAGTCCAGTTTCGGGTCGATACCTTGGCTGTACATATTCATGGCCATGGTGACGATATCCATATTGCCGGTGCGTTCGCCATTGCCCATCAAGGTGCCTTCGACTCGCTGTGCGCCGGCCATCACCGCTAACTCTGCGGCGGCAACACCACAGCCTCGGTCATTATGGGTATGCACGCTGATGATAATGGCTTCACGCCTTGCGACGTGCCGGCAGAAATATTCAATCTGATCCGCAAAGATATTCGGTGTGGCAACTTCCACGGTTGCGGGCAGGTTAATAATCGCCGGATTTTGTTGGCTTGGTTGCCAGATCTCCGTGACGGCATCAACAACCTCAATCGCAAAATCCAATTCGGTACCGGTAAAACTTTCGGGTGAATATTGAAATACCCACTCTGTTTCAGGCTGCTGCTTGGCATAGTATTGAACCGTCTTCGCACCATTTTTTGCGATATCAATAATGCCTTGTTTGCTCAACTTGAAGACTTGCTCGCGCTGTACTTTTGAGGTCGAGTTATACACATGAACGATTGCCCGCCTAGCGCCTTTTAAGGACTCGAAGGTGCGCTCTATCAATTCGGGGCGCGCTTGCGTTAACACTTGCAAGGTCACGTCTTCAGGTACTTGCTCAGCTTCAATTAACCAGCGAACAAAATCAAAATCGGGTTGTGACGCTGATGGAAAACCCACTTCAATTTCTTTGAAGCCTAGTTTGACCAGTAACGCGAACAAGGTTTTTTTCTGCTCAACGCTCATCGGTTCGATCAGCGCCTGATTGCCATCCCGAAGATCGACGCTACTCCAAATCGGCGCCTCGGTAATCACCTGGTTCGGCCAAGTTCGGTCGGTTAAGCGAATGGGCTCAAAAGGGCGATATTTTTGGTGATTGAATCGAGAAACATCGGGCTTGTTCATAGGTCTATCCTGTCGTTCACTTGATAAATGATCCTGTCATTGTCGCTGACTTATGGCTAGGGACTGACAACTCGAACACAGTGTAAACGATTAGTGCGAGTGTTTATCGTTAAACTATCGTCCAATAAGGTTGTTTATTGGTGAATATGGCTATTTTTTATGCCTAAGTTAGATTATTGTTCTATTTATGAAAAAGATATTGTTGTTGGCAGCTATCAGGGGAAGGCTTGATGATTAAACTGGATCGACTAGATCGTAAAATTCTTGGTTTTCTGCAAGCCAATGGAAAAATAAGCAACATAGAGCTTGCCGAGCGGGTTGGCTTATCGCCCACGCCCTGTGCCCGGCGTGTTAAGCAGCTTGAAGACAGCGGCTTGATCACCAAGACTGTGACCCTGCTAAATCGAGATATGTTGGGCTTGAAACTAACGGCTTTGGTGCAAGTGAGTATGGACAGACATACGCCCGATCGTTTTGAGGCCTTTGAGTCGACTCTGCAAGCCTGTCCCGAAGTGTTGTCTTGTATGCTGATCACAGGGCAATCGGCCGATTACATGGTGGAAGTGTTGGTGACTGATATGGATGCCTATCAAGCATTCCTGTTAGGGAAATTGACTCGGATCGAGGGCGTCAGCGGTGTGCACTCGAGCTTTGTGCTGAGAAAAATAATTAATCGTACGGAAGTGCCATTGGATCACTTGGCGTAACTATCAAACCTGTTCTTACCAATTGATGGGCGTTAAACTAACAGCAAATTTAATCTGCAAGCGCGATAGAGAGACCGATAATGACAAACAAAGTGGTGGTGATTTATTCCGGTGGTATGGATTCTTTTACCTTAATGAATCAAGCCATAGCCCAAGGAAAGCGGGTGTATGCCCTGTCTTTTAACTACGGTCAGAAGCATTCCAAAGAGCTCCACTATGCGCAAAAAGTCTGTGATGACTTGGGCTTGCCGCACAAAATTGTTGATATCACACCGATCCACCAACTTCTGATGGGCTCATCCTTGACCGATGATATTGAAATCCCTGAAGGTCATTACGAAGAAGAAAGCATGAAATCGACGGTGGTGCCTAACCGGAACATGATCATGCTGTCCCTCGCGATTGCCTATGCCGTGTCGATCAAAGCCGAAGCGGTTTATTACGGCGCGCATGGTGGCGATCATGCGATTTACCCGGACTGTCGACCTGAATTTATCGAAAAAATGGATGCTGTATCCAAAATAGCCAACTATGAGTCAGTAGACATTGTTGCGCCTTTTCAGAGTATCAATAAAACAGAAATTTTAAGCAAAGGCATTGCTATGGGTCTCGACTACGCAAAAACATGGACATGCTATAACGGCCGAGAGCGAGCCTGTGGAAAATGCGGTGCGTGTCAGGAACGGCTTGAAGCCTTTCGCGATAACGGTTTAACTGACCCGCTAAAATACGAACAGGCTGGGTCCTAATATGGCCAGATATGCCATTGGTGATGTTCAGGGCTGCTATGATTCTCTGATGGCCTTGCTAGAAAAAATCGCTTTCCAAGTTGATCATGATGAACTTTGGTTTGCGGGTGATTTAGTTAATCGCGGGCCAAAATCCTTGTCCAGTTTGCGTTTTATTAAGCAACTTGGAGAAACCAAGGGAAAACCTGCGAAAGTTATTTTGGGGAATCATGATTTACATTTATTAGCCTCTTATTTCACCGAAAAGCCGGCTAGAAAAAAAGATACTTTTGCAGACATTCTAGCGGCCCCAGACTGCGAAGAATTGATACATTGGTTACTCGCTCAGCCCTTAATGATCTGGGATAAAACAGCTAATCTATGCATGACTCATGCGGGCATTCCACCAATCTGGACAGTCGAACAAGCTTATTCGTACAGTCAAGAAGTGGCTAAGGTGCTAAGAGGTACAAGCCGAGGCGCTTTCTTCGAAAATATGTACGGGAATGCCCCTGCCGTCTGGTCGGAAAGTCTCGAGGGGGTTACAAGGTGGCGAGTGATCACCAACTATTTCACGCGAATGCGCTTTATTAAACCTGATGGGGCGCTTGATTTTAAAGCAAAGGAAGATTTGGGCTCTGCACCTGAGGGCTTTGCGCCTTGGTTTAGTTTCCCCACAAAAAACAGTACGCGTTTAATCTTTGGCCATTGGGCTGCCTTATCAGGTGAAACTGGTTTTGGGCCACAGTTTCAAGCCATAGATACCGGTTGTGTTTGGGGCGGCCAGCTGACAGCGTTAAACTTGGATACTCTTGAACGCCACAGTGTCGACAGTAAAGACGCCTGAATATAACGGCTTAAGCCTGCTCACTTTCAGGTTGGACAAGGCCTTATTTCAGAACTATCTTTAAAAGATTGTTGGACTCGCAACGTCGAGTTCGAACCCTTCCGTTTAAACGTATGTTTTTCATATGACCAACCATACTGTACCAGTGCCATTAAAAAAATCTGATTTAAGTCGCCAGCGTGACGCGGCCGACCTTCTATATAGCAATAGTATTGCAGGTATTTTAATTACAGCGGTGGCGGCCAGTGCCTTGGTACTTGGTTTTGACAATAGCTCGATGTCGGATTTTAAGTCGTTTTGGTTATTGGCCATGTTGATGCTGTTAAGTGTCCGTTTATTAGACTCGCTTCACTGGCATCGTCGCATTAAAGGTACTCTGTATAACGGTAAACAAGCGATTTACCGTTTTGTCAGCGGTACATTGCTATCTTCGGTGTTGTGGGCGGTGTATACGCTCAACATGCTGCCCTTGGTCGATATTATCGAGCTGGCCTGCATGATCATCGTGGTCAGTGCGATGGCTGGCGGCTCTGCTACCGTACTGGCGGCGCATAAACCGACGGCGATGCTGTATGTCTTTGTCATGTTAGTGCCGATGTCGCTAGGGATGCTTTTGTCAGAACAGGCATATCAACATGTACTGGGCGTGTTGGGTCTATCCTTCAGTGTCGTGATGGTCATTACCTCTAAAAAAGCGGCAGACTTTACGGCTCAGGCGATCTTGCTGAAGCATGAAAATGTTGAACTGGTGAATCATATGGAGGAGCAGGTCGCCGCACGCACCCAAAAAATTTATGAACTCTCTAATATTGACCCGCTCACCGGTTTGTTTAATCGCAGTGCATTTCTCAATGAAGCTCAGAATCACTTGCAGAAGACGAGTAAAGATAGCCAGACTTTGGCCCTGTTGTTTATTGATCTGGATGGCTTTAAAAAAGTAAATGATAGCATCGGTCATAGCGTGGGAGATCAGGTTTTAAGGCAAACAGCACAGCGATTGAAACAACTGGCTGAAGAGAAACATTTATTATGTCGCTGGGGAGGCGATGAGTTTCTGGTGATGCTCTCAGGCATGGATGAAGCTCAGGTGGTTGAGAAATCCAAAGCGATTATTCAACACGTTTCTGAGCCTTATGAAATCGATGCGAATAAAATAACCATTGGCGCTACTATCGGTGTTGCCTTTTATCCGCAGCATGCGCGTAATGAGGTTGAGCTGATTCAACTCGCTGACACCGCGATGTACTATCAAAAGAAACGAAGGCCTTCAACGGTGGGTGTTTTTTCAGATGAACTGGGCTATAAAATTACCCGAGAGCAAAAGCTCAAAACCAGGCTGAATGAAGCATTAGAAAATAAAGAGTTGCGTTTGGTTTATCAACCGATCATCGAAACTCAGACCCAGACAATTTTTGCCTTTGAAGCGTTGTTGCGCTGGCAGCTGGATGGCGAAGCGATAGCCCCTGAAGAGTTTATTTCAATCGCTGAGCAATATGGCCAGATCCGAAAAATTGGTGCCTGGGTTATTCGAGAGTCCTGTCTCGCAGCGAAACGTTGGCAAATGAAGCATGCGCAGTGTCGTGATATTGGTGTCAGCATCAATGTCTCTGTGATTCAAATGCAAGAAGAAAACTTTGTTGATATTGTGCAGCGCGCGCTGACAGAAAGTGGCATAGCGCCAGGCCATGTTTATTTAGAAATTACCGAATCTATGTTTGCATCAGATTTGGACAAGATGCTTCGGCAAGTCACCACGCTGCAATCGATGGGCGTCAAAGTTTCCATCGACGATTTTGGAACCGGTTATTCATCCCTATCGGTGATGCAGGATTTAGCGGTGAACTTGGTGAAGATCGACCAATCTTTTATTCAGAAAATAGAAACCAAAGGTCAACCCATTATTAATGCGGTAATGAATATTTCAGATGGGCTAGATTTTAGAGTGGTGGCAGAAGGCGTTGAGTCGCCAGAGCAAATGGCGCAACTGGCCCTTTTAGGCGTGGATTATCTTCAAGGATATCATCTTGCTCGACCTCTCGAAGAAGATGACCTTGATGACTTTTTTAAACAATAAATGCAAGTGAAACCTTGGCATCATTACTTAACAGGCAGCGGTTTCAATATGACTATTCCGGGTACTGAAATCTATCGCTATGAAGATGACATCGGGCGGATACGGGTATTTGAAGAAGGCCCGTTTCGTTTTCTGGCATTCAGCGAAGATTCACAACAAACTGCGATGAATATTGCGCATCCGGATACGCTGATTTTTGACTACACCCAAGCTATGTTACTCAGCCTTGCTTACCTGCCGGAGCCGAACCGGGTGACTCTGCTCGGTTTGGGGGGTGGCAGTTTATATCACGCGTTTCGGGCCTATTCTGCCAACTTACAAATTGATGCAGTGGAACTTCGAGCGGCGGTGATTCGAATTGCGCAGGAATGGTTTTATCTTCCGGATGAGGATGAACGATTCAGGTTAATTGAAAGCGATGCGGCAGAGTTTATTGCCGACTTTTCTGGAGAAACCGACATTATCATTGCGGATATTTATGATGATGACGGCATGGTTGAGCAGCAATTAAGTGCAGACTTTTTGGCTGATTGTTTTAAGGCGCTGAGCCACAACGGCATATTGGTGTTGAATGTATGGGATCAAGGTAAAGGCAGTCATCCGAAAGCGAAACAAGCCTTAATAACGAGTTTTAGTGAAGACTTGCTGGCCTGTCCGATCGCAGATGGCAATCTTATTATCTTGGCATTCAAAGGTGGCATGCCGCAAATTAACGAACGTCACTTATTACCATTGTTAAACCGTGTAAGTAAGCGCCTACCTTTTACCTTATCAAAGTTCTCTGGCAAACTAAAACCGCTTTAATGTCTGGATCAGGCATCCTGCCACGTCCCGACAATTGCAAACTGTACTCAGACCAATGAAAAGTAGGTCGACACGCCCTTCAGGATGTTATCCACCGCGACCGAGGCGAGAATTAACCCCATCACCCGGCTAATAATGCTGGCACCCGCAATGCCCAGGAATCGCTGTATCGGCCCCGCTAGTAGAAAGAGTATCAAGGTCACCAAAATAACCGAGAGCATGATTGCCCCCGTCAGTATCTGCTCTGTCAGAGAGTGCCGATGATTATCGGTGAGCATGACTATAGACAACATCGCACCGGGTGAAGCCAAAGACGGAATAGCGAGGGGAAAGATGGCGAGGTGGCTGAGATCGCCTTCGAGTTGTCTGGTTTCTTCTTCCGGCTTACTGTCCCCAAAGATCATGGTTAAGGCAAACAGAAATAATACGATGCCCCCGGCAATCTGAAAGGAGTCGAGTGCAATGCTTAGCTTTTCCAGTAATAGTTGCCCGAAAACCAAAAAGAAGAGCAGGATCAAGGCAGCAATCGCACAGGCTTTGAAGGCAACTTTCTTTTGTGCCGATGCTGTAAGTCCCACCGTTACTGCAATGAATACCGGAATAGAGCCAATGGGGTCAATAACCACCCATAGAGAAATAAACTCTTTAATAATCGTGTCCCAGTTCATAAAGCCTCGTCAGTAGAGTATCTAGTTGTTATTCATCTTAACAATAAGTTGAAGGAAAGCGAATTGAGAATGACCAGCTACACAAATAAACTTTACACTGTAAAGATAATGATGCAGACTGCTCAGCCTAGGTAAACGATTGGCTTGTTCCGGCTAGCGCTAAATAGTGGGGATAGCTTGAGACTCTCTTAACTTGAATGGAGAAAAGGCATGAAGCATTTCGATGCAGTGGTGATTGGTGCAGGCAATGCAGGGTTAACGGCGGCGACTGCCCTTCAACGTGGTGGATGCAAGACATTGTTGTTGGAGCGACACAATATTCCTGGCGGTTGTGCAACGTCATTCATCAGAGGCGATTATGAGTTTGAAGTGGCCTTGCATCAATTAAGTGGCTTGGGCACAGAAGACCGGCCCTTCGTGATGCGAAAAATTTTCAAAGACTTAGGGGTGATGGACAAGGTTGAATTTGTTCAGGAAAGTGAGCTTTATCGAATTGTTGTGCCCGGTGAAATTGATATAACCCTGCCGGCTAGTTGGTCTGGTCTTCGCAAACAACTCCAGAAAGACTTTCCTGCTGAAAGTGAAGCGCTTGCAGCCTTCATGACGCTGTGCGAAAAAATTACCCTTGAAAGTTTTATGATGCTGCCACGTGCCCGCAAAATGAATGACGAATCGATGATGAAATCGACTTGTCCGAACTTCATTAACTATGGTCTGCGTTCAGCCAAAGATGTATTGGATGAATTCTTTGAAGATGAAAAACTAAAAACCATTCTGGCGGCTTATTGGTGTTATTTGGGCTTACCACCTAGCCAAATTCCCTTCCCTGATTTAGCGATCATGATCTATGCCTATGCTGCGTTTAAGCCATGGCATATCAAAGGCGGTTCTCAGGCTATGTCGAGCGCTTTACTTGAATCGTTTATCGAAGCGGGTGGCGATGTACGCTTTAACTGCGGTGCTAAAAAGATACTGACAGACGGTGATGTCGTGCGCGGAGTTGTCACTGAAGATGGCGAAGAAATTACCTGTGTGCATGTGGTATCGAATGCCAGTTCAATCATTACCTATAATGAGTTGTTGGATCATGAACACCCGCCTATCCAAGTCAGTGAAGACTTTAAATCACGCAGAATGGGCACATCCGGTTTTGTGATCTATATGGGCTTGGACTGCACGCCTCAGGAATTAGGCGTCACCTCTGCATCCAACTTTGTCTGCTTAACGCAAGACGAAGAAAAAATTCATGATGTGATGGAAACCATGAACGATCCGATAGCGGGCATGCTCACCTGCTATAACTTTGATGACCCCAGTTTTGCGCCCGAGGGTAAAAGCGTGGTGTCTTTGGTTTGTCTTCAATATGGTGAAGTATGGAAAGACATAGCAGAAGAGAAGTATGCCGAGACAAAATACGCCTATGCAGAAAAACTCTTAGACTTGATCGAGACATGCTTCCCAAAAATTCGGCACCATATTGAAGAATTAGAAGTCGCGACGCCCTTGACCATGATGCGATACCTAAATACGCCAGATGGCGCGATTTATGGCTTCCAACAAAACCCGCAAGACTCAGAACTTTTCCGTAAACGAATTGATGCTATCGAAGGCTTATATATGGCCGGCGCGTGGACCGGTATGGGCGGCTTTCAACCGACCTATATGGCAGGTGAGTCAACGGCGCGCGCTGTACTAAAAAAGCTAAACGAGAAAAAAACCAAAGCTACGCAAGTTAGCTCAAAAGAGGAGCCAGCGAATGTCTAATCAGCCAGAGAATACCTCATTGAAAGACAGTGTAATGAATATGGTCGTTGGCTATCAAGAAGCCCTGAGCAAAAAGGAAACCTTGGCAAAGACAGGTTCAGACTTCAGTGAACAAAAATGGGCGACAGCAAATACGATCAAAAAGCTGCACCCAAAACGTTTATCTTTAGTTGTCTCAGACATCATTGAAGAAACTGTCAGCACAAAAACCTTCCGACTGATTAAGTCTGATCAGAACGAAACAGGCACATTGCCGCCTTTTCAGGCAGGTCAGTACATCAATTTATTTGTCAATATCGATGGGGTTGAAACAGCACGACCTTATGCCATCTCATCCGCACCGCAAGCGCGAACTTATTATGACTTGACGGTCAAGCGGGTGGAAGGTGGGTTTGTGACTAACTATCTATTGGATAAGGTGACGCTGGGACAGAGATTTTCCAGTACTGGGCCGATGGGTAGCTTCTATCATAACCCCATTTTTCATGGCCGAGACCTGGTATTTTTAGCCGGTGGCTCAGGCATAGCACCGGCATTGAGTATGATAAAAGACGTGCTAGCGCGGGATTTGGGTTATCGTTTTCATTTTATATACGCCTCATCTTATGTTCATGATGTGATTTTCGAACACGAGCTACGGCAATTAGCTGCGCAGTATGACAATTTTATCCTGACAGAAATGATTTCCAGGCCACCAAAAGGCTATGACGGCTTAACAGGGCATGTCACTAAAGCGCGCTTATTGGAAATATTGAACGCTGTTGAAAACAAAATGTTTTATGTCTGTGGGCCAACGCCATTTAACAATTTCTGTAAAGAGCAACTGCGTTTATTGGGCGTGCCATCACGCTATGTGCGCATCGAGGCCAATGGCCCGCCGAAGCACCCAGAGACATCATCAGCTTGGCCTGCTGAGGTGGCATCAACAGATAAAGTGACCGTCACTGTGCGAGGAAAAGGTAGTTTCGTGGCGCGGGTGGATGAACCGTTGTTGAATAGTTTAGAGCGTCATGGCTACGGTGCAGAGAATGCATGCCGTTCGGGTGAATGTAGCCTTTGTCGAGTAAAGCTAGTATCGGGTGCGGTATTTAACCCAGCCGAAGCGCATTTGAGGAAGTCAGACTATCAGTTTGGTTGGATTCACTCGTGTGTGGCATTTCCGACTGAAGATATTGAAATTTTATTGTAGGGAAACCGAATTCATTAAACGATAGGAAGGAGGGGCAGATCTCGGTGTCTGCTCCGACATAAATGCCTTGCTTTGACACTGAATTTAAACAGGCTTATAAACCGCCGCCATCGCTAAAAAATCTTTTGTTGTCATGCTAGGTGGAATCTCAAAATGACCTTCGATCAGTAAAGCCGCCATACCATGAACCATAGACCATGCGCCTAAAGCCTGTGCTTTTACTTTGGTCTCATTTCGGCTGGTTTGGGCAAAGGCAGTTTCTAGTAAATCAAACGGACGTTTCGAGGTGCGTTGAAGTTCAGGTGAGAGGCTGTGCTCTGAAGATTTAGAGGTGGCCTTTCCTTTGTTCTGCTCCGTATTACTATCAGTTTTGTCGGGTATACGTCGCCCAGCGTTTTCAACTTGTCCCAACATTAAGCGATATAGCTGGGGTTTGGCTAAAGCAAATTCAATATAGGTCGCACCGTAGGATAGGATTAATTCTGCCGGCTCGCTTAAGCCTTTGCTGTTTTTGACCATAGTGCTGGCAAGCTCGTCAAAGCCGGATGCAGCGACTTCCTGAAATAAGGATTTTTTACTTTTAAAGTGCGAGTACGGTGCCATATGCGAGACACCGACTTCTGCTGCAACAGCTCGTAGGGAGAGAGAGTCGGCGCCTTTTTCCCGAAGAATCTTGTGCGAAGCGGCTAAAAGCGCTTCTTTTAGGTCACCGTGATGGTAGGTTTTGCTAGCCAATGTATCGTCCTGCTGCGCATCTATCTGAAAGTAGTCGAGCATTTTATCGTAGTATGCCGTTGCAAAATACCTGTTCGATGAATTTGTTCAGACTAGCCGGTTTAATCTTAATACAGCGCTTGGATTATAGTGGTTTTGTGGTAGTCTTTATGCCTCGACCGTTATTACTTTACACCTCGTATTTCTCTTAGGAACTAGCATGAAAATTACGCTGAATGGCGATGCATTTGAGTTCGATGATGACGCCAAATTAGCAGACCTGATCACACATCTCGATTTACAAGGCAAACGCTTTGCCATTGAAGTGAATGAAGAAATTATTTCTCGTAGTCAGCATGACAGCTTCCAAATTTCCGAGGGTGATCAGGTCGAAGTCGTTCAAGCTATCGGTGGCGGCTAAGTATAAAACCAAGACCCATGCTCAAATATTCATATCGGATTTAAACATCTATGACACAACACTCTTTAGACGATTCCCCCTTAATTATTGCTGGAAAAACGTATCAGTCGCGTTTATTGGTCGGTACCGGTAAATATAAAGATCATGAAGAAACTCGCTTGGCGATTGAAGCCAGTGGTGCCGAAATTGTCACGGTAGCGGTTCGAAGAACCAATATTGGCCAAAATAGTGATGAACCCAATTTATTGGATGTGATTCCACCCGAGCGTTATACCATCTTACCCAATACGGCGGGTTGCTATAACGCTAAAGATGCGGTGCGCACCTGTCGTTTAGCGAGAGAGTTATTAGATGGCCATGATCTAGTCAAGTTGGAAGTTCTAGGTGACCAGAAAACGCTTTATCCAAATGTGACGGAAACTTTGGCAGCGGCCGAAACCTTGATCAAAGATGGGTTTAAGGTCATGGTTTACACCACTGATGATCCGCTGATTGCTTTACGTTTGGAAGAAATGGGTTGTGTTGCGGTGATGCCACTGGGTGCGCCAATTGGTTCCGGTCTCGGAATACGTAACCCTTATAATATTCAGATGATATTAGAAAATGCCAAGGTGCCCATTCTGGTCGACGCTGGGGTTGGTACCGCTTCCGATGCCAGTATTGCCATGGAAATGGGTTGTGAAGGCGTCCTGATGAATACTGCCATAGCGGCTGCGCAGCAACCTATTCGTATGGCTCATGCAATGAAATTGGCGGTCGAAAGTGGCCGTCATGCATTTTTAGCGGGTCGCATGCCGCGCAAACTTTACGCGTCAGCATCTTCGCCTATTGATGGTTTGATTAGTTAAACCCAAACAAAACAGACGACTTTATTAAAGCTATAAACGGGAATACGCGGCTATGACAGAGAAAGCGCCAACGGAGAAAAAAACCAAACCGAACAGACGTCAGCAAATTCTGGAAGTCTTGGCGGGTATGCTGGAAAAGAATCCGGGAGAGCGCATCACGACGGCGCGCTTGGCGAAAGAAGTTGGTGTGACGGAAGCTGCCTTGTACCGACACTTTCCCAGCAAAGGTAAAATGTTTGAAGGCTTGCTTGAGTTTATTGAAGACACCGTATTTGCGCGAATCAAACTGATCAATAAAGATGTGCCAAATAGTGTTGAACGACTTCAGCGTATCCTGATTTTTGTCTTGGCTTTCGCGGAGAAAAATCCGGGCATGTGCTGTTTATTGGTCGGTGGTGGTTTAGCGGGCGAAAAACCAAAAATGCGCCAGCGCGCAGCGCAGTTTTTTTCTCGTTTAGAAACCGAGTTACGTCAGGTGCTTCGCGAAGCCGAAATACGTGAGCAGAAAAAATTACGCCTCACCG
Organism: Oleiphilus sp.; assembly: GCA_048058835.1. GTDB lineage: Bacteria > Pseudomonadota > Gammaproteobacteria > Pseudomonadales > Oleiphilaceae > PZPK01. Next base: position 4,756 of record JBLLNS010000004.1, on the reverse strand, counting down.
GCACAAGCGGCGCGAGTTTATTATCGCTAAATATTGAAGGCCGGGTTCATCAATTTGTTCGTACTGAGTTTAAAGTGACGCCAACACAAGGTTGGACGGCACATTGGCCGGTCTTAGCCGGCGCGTTATTTCAGTCGATTCCTTAAGCAATGCTGCGTGGCTGACTTCTAGTTTGTGATTGCTTACCAGACGACCTTGATAAGGTGAATTTCAAAAATCAGCACCGCACCAGAAGGAATAGTGGGCGGAAAGCCCGCATCGCCATAAGCAAGCTCAGCTGGCACCGCGATGCGCCATTTAGCGCCTTCTTTCATCATGGTCAGGGCTTCGACCCAACCTGTAATGACTTGATCCAAGTTAAATTCAGCGGGTTCATTGCGCGTGATCGAGCTGTCAAAGACTTGGCCGTCGATAAATGAGCCATGATAATGAATACGCACGGAACTTTTTCCGGTTGGTATTTCACCTTGGCCTTCTTCAAGTATCTCGTATTGCAGACCCGATTCGGTGACCTTAACGCCCTCACGTTTAGCATTTTCAGATAAAAAGGTATCGCAAAGGTTTTTGTATTTCTCAGCACGCTCCTTTTCTACCTTCATGCGTTTTTCCTTGATCACATCATAGGCTTCATTCAAGGTGTTCTCAGAGAGCATTGAGGGCTCGCCAGCAAAACACTGGCGTAAAGCCTGAACAGCAAATTCGACATCCATGCCTTCAAAACGGTTTTTCTGTAATTGCCGACCAAACTGCCAACCAAAACCGTAGCTGACTTTTTGCTCAAAGCTTTCAGGCATTTGAGTTGCTGCAGTCGTGTTTGAGGTCGCATTCGTTTCTGACATAGTGTGTGTGTACCTGTTCGTTTAGGGTAGTGAAAGTTTAAAGGCCTGCCGCGACTTCCAGTTCTTCAATCCCCATTTGGACATAATCCAAGAGTCTTTGCATAGAAGGAAGTGTGCGTCGGCAAGCGGTGAAGCCAAATTCTAACTGATCCACGTAGCTGACTAAAGTAATGTTTAGTGCGATGCGATCAAGAGGAATAGAGACGGGGTACATACCGTTTAATCTCGCGCCATTCCAGTAGAGTTCTTTGCTTGGCCCCGGTACATTTGAAATAACGACGTTGAACGCTTGTAGTCTGTCAGATAGCCCTGTCAGCATATTTAAGCCAGCTGGAGCCAGTGTGAGTGCGGTATAGTTAATGGCTTCTTCTAAGCTCATTTTTGAATAGCGTTGCTTTGAGTCTTTAACGGAATTCTTAACCTGCTGAAGACGTTTTGCTGGGTCAGCGACATGGGTACCCAAACTGGCCAGAATCATGGCAATTTGATTACCTGAGGTGCTGTCATCTTTGCGCATAGACATCGGCACCATCGCAATAAGTGGCTTGTCAGGAAGCTCGTTTTGGCTAATTAAATAGTTTCTTAAGGCGCTACCGCAAACGGCTAAGACGACATCGTTAAGCGTCGCATCCATTTTTTTAGCCAGCGTTTTGAAGCGTGATAAAGGGTAAGATTGGGCGGCAAAACGGCGTGACCCGGTAATGGGTTTGTTTAAAATACTCGGTGGTGCCTGAAAAGCGGAGACGTAGTCTGGGTTATTTCGTGCCTGACCGATGGCATGACTGACTTCTTTCACCAGTGTTGGAATAGTCGAAATCTGTTTTCCGGCTTCACCGGCTAATGAGGCTAAGCTGGTGATAATGTTGGTTTGGCTAACATTCGGAGTATGTTTTCTTTTCGATTCCGGTATCGCCCAAAGCGGGGGTAAATTCGTTGCTGTTGGGTCATCCGATAGTAATTTGGCCGTCATACGCATTGCGGCAACGCCATCAAACAAACAATGATGGGCTTTATAATACATCGCAAATTTTCGACCTTTTATTCCTTCAATTAGGTGACATTCCCACATGGGTCTTTCGCGGTCCATCAGCGCGCTGTGCTTCACCGATACCAGTGATAATAATTCTCGAATACGGCCCGGCTTGGGTAAGGCGCTGTGGCGGAAATGGTGTTCTAGGTCGAACTGTGAATCCTCTTCCCAATAGTATTGTCCAAACCGGGTTTTCAAGCGCTGGTTAAACGGTGCAATGGGTTTCTGAAAAGAGTTCATATAGTCGGCAAGTTCGGTGACATATTTTGGCCCAGCACCTTCTGGAAAATCGAACAAATGTAAGCCGCCGACATGCATGGGCTGCTGTCTTTTTTCAAGCCAGAGAAAAAGTTGATCTGCCAAACTCAATGGTTTCATGGTGATTCCGTCCTAGAAGCGATAACGAAGCTATATAAGCTTAAATAAATAAAAAAACAGTTGTAGGTTCTGTACTATATTGAAGGTGCAAGGATAACCGAGTTTGTGCAGATCTTATAGCGACATGAAGAGCGCATAAGAAAAAAATCACTTTTATTTACACTTCAGGTTAAGATTAACGCGATGCTAAGATTTGCCTTACTGTTTTTAATATGTATTCAGCTATCGAGTTGTCGTTACTGGGTGTTGTATGAATTTGCCGAACAGTTTTGTGAGCTGGAAAACTATGTGTCTATTTCTGGCGCCGAACTAGGCAATTCGCAAATTCAGCCAAGCGTGTTGCAGGGGGTTCAGATTGACTTCCATGAACCTGTGCTGAATCGCCCGATATTGCTTCGCTACTTAAATGCTTCCCCTATCGACCCTCAGTTAAGTGATCGGATTTCCAAGGATGTTTTCTCAAGGTCTAGCACTGCGCAGATATTGGCGCCAAGCCTAGAGGATCTATTTTCGATTAGCGCATTATCTGCTGACGAGAAAAGTCATATGACCCGGTTTAATTTTAAACTTGGCTATCACTATCTGGATCAGCATGCCTTGCTTGAATATGCCACGCTAGATAAGGAACTTAGCCGTTTATTCACGCCAGCGATGATCGAGCCGATTTTACGTTCTTTTTGTTCAGATGATTATGACCTTGGCTTTAAAAAACTAGAGATGCGCTTTGTGCTTGATCAATTGCCACGCGAAAGCCTACCGTTAAAGTCCACCGTAGTTGATGTGTTTGGAATGTCTGATAGTAAGGAAGACAGTTTGAACAACTTACACTACACCTTTGATTTTTTATCTGCGTCACCGGATGGTAAATGGCATAAACAGGGTAAGCCTATCAAGATGATATTTGATTTTGATTCAGATGAGCGGCTCAATAACTTGTATATCCATTATCATAAATACCAATATTGGCTGAATTTAAGCACTCAAAGTGGTCGCTTAATTGTGATCAGGCGGGAATAAGGGTTAGCGCTGAATGTCTTTAAGTTATCTCATACCCGAAGGCGGGACTGAAATTTGTTATGAGGTTAAAAAAAGCCGGTTTATTGCTCGGCTTCATTACGTGACTAACAGAGAGCAAGCGATGTCGGCCTTGTCTCAAGCACGGTCCGATTTTCCCGATGCTCGTCATCATTGTTGGGCCTATCAAATTGGGCCACCGACACGCCCCACCTTGGCAGCGATGTCGGATGATGGTGAACCCAGTGGCACGGCTGGAAAGCCCATTCTGAATGTGCTTCAGCATAAACCAGTGGGCGATTTGATGGTGATTGTTATTCGTTATTTCGGGGGAATCAAGTTGGGTGCAGGCGGCTTAGTCCGAGCCTATTCGCATGCCGCTCAAATGGCGTTTGATGCGATGCAGAGTAAGCGGCATGTCGAACTTGATCAGTTTAGCGTGCAATGTGATTTTTCGGATGAGCAAAGCATTCGGCATTGGCTTAGCCAATGTGAGTCTGAAATAGTGGATGTCGCCTACAGTGATCAAGTGACCATGCGTATCGCGATGGATGAAAACAATCTCGATGCCTTAGGTGCTTTTTTGGCCACCTTGAAACAAGCAAGATTGCTCAAATCTCTTAGTTAGTCTAAAACAACGAAGGAGCGTGCTTTTTAGGTGTTTCTCAGATTTTCCCGAGTAGACCGACTTAGACCTTTTCTTGGGTGAAAGAACCAGCATGGCAAGCTTCCTGAATGATAGCAAAGTCTTCTTCTACTTCTAAAGCTAACTGGCAGCGCTTTAAAGCAAGGCGGCTGTGAAATTTAGCCGCTTCTTGTATATTTTTATCTCTGCTTGTTGCGAGTGAGCTAAGTGCTTTTTGGAGTCGAACACTCACTTCTACCAGGCCTGCTCCATCTCGAGCAATGGATCTAAAAGCGTCATCAAACATATCTTCGACCGATAATTCGGGAACCTCGACTCGGTCATAACATATTTCTTCGGGCTCATCAGGAGCGGCTTCATGCCAGACAGTAAATAGCCTTACAAAGGTGCCGATAATTCCGATCGCCGTTCCTGGGTCATTCACTGCAGGAGATAAGGCGCGGCCGGCAATTTCCGAGAGCACTACTAAACCGAAGCGAGGATCATCATCAAATAACCGCGTATTGCCTATTTGAAAGGCGGCTTGAATGTGCCGTGTATCCATTTCAGTCTGTGAGTCTGCCATGTCATAAATATGGGCGATGGCTCTTCCTGGAGCTGCGAACGTGCCGGGCAAGGCCGTAATCACCACGCGTAATTTGTTAGATTTGGCCCATTCTTGCAGCGCTGACATATCTATGTGCTGAACATAACCAACTTTTTTTGAAAATACGGCGTGTTGGTAATCAGCACCTTTCATGGCAGCGCCATGCATGCGTATAGCTGAGCGCCGCTTGCGTAATGCCTTTGAGCTGGCTAGCTCTACTTTTTCGATAGTCGAGCCCAGTCGACCTAGTCGGGCAATACGAT
>JBLLNS010000003.1:0-235625 GCA_048058835.1 Oleiphilus sp. | reverse complement strand
GCAAAGATAGCCATTTCATTTAGATCCTGCATAAAAGACCTCACCGACAACTATTAATGAAATAATAAGCCAAAATTTATCTCATTATCATCAAGATTGAAACAATAATTTTATGGGCAAGTTATTCAGGTCTAGCACATTCACCGCGAGAATTATCTAACCTGCACCGAATTTTCCATAACAGTTTCAATGCTGTTGGGTGGTTAACCTTATCTTCTTTCAAAGACATTCTGACACGTTTACTAAAGTGATCGATCTCATCCTTAGTGAATTGACTAATTTCGATCCAATACTTCTGAGGGATTTCGGATTCTGCGTCTTTTACCATTTTATCGATGGCTTTGAGTCTGGTAAGAATATAGTTACGCATTTTATGGCCAAAATCTTCGGGGAACAGCTCGTGCCTAGCCACTGTTTGAAGCATGCCATAATACAAACGGTAATTAATAATACCGCCGTTTTCACCTAAGCCATGGTATAACTCAAAAGTGTTATAAGCTAAAGCAGGCATAAGAACGATATCGAGGTTGCCATTATTAAATTGGCCGGCAAAGGTGGCAAGCGTGACATTATGTGGTGAGGTGCCAGCTAAATCTGAAAATTTTCTTGCCTGAGGATCACCATTCAGAATGGCCATTCTTTTTCCGGAAAAATCATCAATACTTTGGATGTTTCTATCATTTACAAAGGCAAACATCGAGCCTACGGGAAAGGTGGCGACGACTTCGTATTTACCTTGGGTCATTAGCTTGCCAGCACGCGGTCTTGCTAAAGTAGCAAGAACCAATTCAAGACCTTTTTCAGAGTTTATCGCGCCGATAGCATCCATAGTGCCAGCAAATTGAACGTACTGTCTGGCCATGATACTGGTTAGTAAGACGGCCTCGCAGCGCCCCGCCTTAAAGTCATTTGAGGCAACGCTTTCATCGGTGTAGGCGACAAAACGTATATTGAGTCCCCATGCTTGGGCTTTGGGAATTAAGTCAGAATAGAAGGACATAACAGGGCCATTTCTACCAACAGGATCCCAAACACAAAAGACTTTATCTTCTAATGCGTGTGAATTGATGCTGACTAGAAATAGAAAAAAGCTCGTTACTAAGACAATTAGTGTCTTCATTCTTAAAAAATTCCCTTATTATTGCTAACTATTTAACGAGATAAGAAACTTAAACACCATCTTATCGGCAAATAACAATGCAATAAGATGTACAATAATAAATGTGAAACCAGAGTGTAAATAGCTAACTTTAGGCACTCAACCCCTCACACTATAACGAACTTTCTATCTATTCAATAAAGAATATCCAAAAACATGACTGATTGCCCAAATCCCCCTTTGATCACCATTTTAGGCCCAACTGCAAGCGGAAAAACTAATCTTGCCGTGCATATCGCCGAACAACTTACTGCTGAAATAATATCAGCAGACTCAAGACAAGTTTATAACGATATGGATTTAGGAACCGGTAAGGATTTAGCAGAATACGGCAGAGTGCCTTACCATTTAATCAATGTAATCGAACCGAACGAGGAATATAGCCTATTCAATTTCTCGCAAGATTTCTCACGCGCTTTCAACGATATCACTTTGCGAAATGCAACACCTTTACTTGTTGGTGGTACCGGAATGTATCTTGATTCGGTTTTAAGTCGTTATAAATTAACCATAGCAAACATCGACAAAAACACACGAGAACAACTGGAAAAAAAGTCGGAAGTAGAGTTAGCGCACATTCTTCAGCAGTTGAAGCCAGACCAACACAACACCTCAGATATCTCTGATAAAAAAAGGATGATTAGGGCGATTGAAATTACCTATGCAGAACAAGCAGATGCAGACGAAGTCAAATGGCCCGAATTCCGCCCTTTAACCCTCGGCATACATATCTCTAGACCCTTGTTAAAAGAGCGCATAAAAGTTCGTTTAAAGGATCGATTCCAGCTTGGCATGATAGAAGAAGTGGAAAGGTTGCAAAATAAAGGCGTTTCGAACGAACGAATTGACAGCTTCGGTTTAGAGTATCGTTTTATTTTGAAATTTCTCACGGGTGAGATTAATTACAATGATATGTTTCAAAAGCTACACGCTGCTATTTATAAGTTTTCAAAACAGCAAGAAAAGTGGTTTAGAAATATCGAGAAGAAAGGGTCCAAAATAATTTGGCTGGATGCTAACGACAATATCAGGCAAAAAAGTCTCGATGAAATTCAGCGTTTTTTAATACACTAACATCTTATCTTTGTAATAAATAATTGATCGCTAAACAAGAAAAACAACGAGTGGCTCGCTAACGCTCCTTACCAGCTTAGTCGCTAAAAATAACAGACTTTATTCTGGCTTCATTTAGATTGAGCTCTTCCCAAACGGCGAGAAAACGACCATCTTCAAAAAGTGGCGCAACGACAACCTGGTTGCCATTTGAATCTAGAGTCTCTTGATTTCCCCATTTACCGGATAGTTTTGAGTAATAGCTGGCTTTTACATCACCACTTGTTAAGCCTTCCTGCCACATAATAACGGCATTTCCTTCTCTATCAAAATAAGGGGCTGGGTAATCAAGACTGGTACCGATGGCTATCGATTGATTTGCTTGCCAACCATTTTCTACTGCACTAAAGAAGCTACTCATCAAGTTCTTGTTGTCTTCTGCTTGGTCTTGTTGAGTCCAGGTTGCCAATGCTCTGTTACTTTTACTAAATACAATACGAGGATAATCAGCATCACCTTGTCTTTCGCGCTCTATATAATTTGCGACAGCGCCCCAACTTCCAGTAAAACGGTTATACCAAAGATTATTTCTTTGGCCATCATGCTTTAGCCAAATCGCGATGGCATCATTATTCTGATCAATAGCAATATCAGGTAAAGAAGCATTGCCGATATTAAATTCTGGATTAGTCGAAGGTATCGTATCGATTAGCTCGGCCCCTACCCAATCCTCACTTTGAATCAACCTTAGGTGATTACTGATAATCCGAAATCGATTGCTCGTTTTTTGTGCCCAAACAGCAACGGCAAAACCTGAAGAGCTCATCGCAAGCTTAGGGTCTTGTGAGCTTACTTCAGCAATATTATCAATAAACGAAGGCGGCTCTGACCAATCGCCACTTGCCAGTGTTTCGGCCGCGCCTAAACTATAAATATTTGTTTTTATGCGCGAATAAGCATTGTTATGTTCGCGCCAGATACTCACGACATTTCCTTTACCATCGATAGCAACTTGAGGCGAATCAACATTACCTGTTAGATTTAACCCAGAACCACTGATGTTATTGGTGTTAAGCCAAGCATTGCCATCAAATAACCTTGCCCAAATTGACACCAGTTCTCCAGGTTCGCTGGCTTGAGACCAAACAATAGCAATATGACCCAAATCATTAATTGCTGCATTAAACTCGATGACATTTGTGGTCGAAATAGTACTGACCAATTCTGCATTCGCACAATCGGTAAGGTCGCACACATCCCTACTTTTATCTAATAGATGCCATGATTCCTCGTTTGGCAAATACCTTGAAACCCAAAGTTGGTTGATGCCCGGACTCAACTGCTGACGCCAAATAACCGCAGTATCCCCAACGGCATTACTAATGATTTTAGGTGTGTATTGCTTAGCATCTTGCACTAATGGGCTTTCTGTCGGTGTATCGGGGTTTTGTACGATCACATTCGGTACAAAGTCAGGAACCTTCCATTCTCCCTGCTCAGTGGTAAAGTCGAGAATACTTTCACCTTCAAAGAAGTTTCGTTCATCTTCCTCTGTTTCTAGATCATCTTCTACCAAGTCCCTTGCAGGTGAACCGATGACAACCGTATAGGCACTATTTAAAGCGAAGCGGCCACTCTCATGCGTCAACTCTACTTTTGTTGCAGGTATTTCAATCTCTTTCCCGGTAACAATGTCTGTCCCGGTAATAGGTATGACTGAAAACTCCACTGAGGAAGGCCTAGGTTCAATTTCAAGTTCGCTATCTTGTTCTTTTTTACCCGAAAACAACCTCAAACCACTTAGATCTTCGTCATCTGCACGTAAAGATTCAATATTCATTAGTTCAGAAAAAACGATTTCTACTTTGAAATCGACTTCAAAGGTTTCTGAGGCGGTTTCATCAGGAAAGGCATCTTCAACTTTGGGTGGCGTAACATCGACAGGAGGCTTAGGCGTTTTAAAGCTTTTACTATCACCACACGCAGCGATGAAAATAACTAACATAGATACGATCAGTTTGATCAAAGTATTGGCACTGATTGCTTGAGAACGCATCAAAACTCCATGTTTTATAAAAAGCGATTATTTAATTATCTACAATTTATACCATGGACATAAATTACAAACTATCCAATAAATTCAATAGTGTGCGACATGTAACAGCTTGTAAGTGTTTTTTTACAACAGAAGGTGTAAAGAAAGATATGGCGAGTCACCATATCTTTCTTAGAGGGGCTTATTTGGCTATTTTAGGAGAAAGTGCGCCAGACTCATACTGACTAAACATTGCTTCCAAGCTGACCGCTTTGATCTTGTCAGCATGGCCTGCTGTACCAAATGCTTCATACCTGGCGATAACAATACCCTTCATGGCGGCAACCGTTTCTTTTAAATATTTTCTTGGATCAAACTCCGCAGGGTTTTGTGCCAAGAATCGTCTAACAGCGCCAGTTGAAGCTAAGCGTAAATCGGTATCGATATTAATTTTACGCACACCATGCTTAATACCTTCACAAATCTGCTCAACTGGAACGCCATAAGTCTCTGGTATTTCACCACCAAACTCATTAATAATGGCCAACCAATCCTGAGGCACGGATGATGAACCATGCATAACAAGGTGAGTACCAGGAATACGTTGATGTATCGCCTTAATTCTATCAATCGCTAAAATATCACCAGTAGGTGGGCGAGTGAATTTGTATGCGCCATGACTGGTGCCACACGCAATTGCTAAGGCATCCACATTGGTTTTTTGAACGAAATCTGCGGCTTCTTCAGGATCTGTAAGCATTTGCTCATGGGTCAAGATGCCTTCTGCACCGACACCGTCTTCTTCACCTGCCTGACCAGTCTCTAATGAACCTAAACAACCTAATTCGCCTTCAACAGAGACACCACAAGCATGCGCCATTTCAACTGTGCGTTTAGTTACATCGACATTGTATTCATAGCTAGCCGGTGTCTTCCCATCTTCTCGTAAAGAGCCATCCATCATAACCGAGGAAAAGCCTAGTTGAATGGAACGCTGACACACAGCGGGCGATGTACCGTGATCCTGATGCATACAAACTGGAATATGTGGAAATTCTTCTATGGCAGCGAGTATAAGATGACGTAAAAACGGCGCACCAGCATACTTTCTTGCACCTGCTGAAGCCTGAACAATGACAGGGCTGTTTGTTTGGTCAGCAGCTTCCATAATGGCGCGCATTTGTTCTAGGTTGTTGACATTGAATGCGGGGACGCCGTAACCAAATTCGGCAGCATGATCCAGTAACTGTCGCATACTAATTAGAGCCATGATGTTTCTCCTTTAAAGATTAAATTTATGCTTTTGCGCGTTCCGTTAAAATGGCGACGGCAGGAAGTGTTTTGCCTTCTACAAACTCAAGAAATGCTCCGCCACCTGTTGATATGTAAGAAACTTTATCTGCGATATCAAACTTATCCACTGCAGCTAATGTATCGCCACCACCGGCGATTGAGAAAGCCTCACTATCCGCGATGGCTAAAGATAAGTTCTTGGTACCTTCAGAAAACTGATCAAACTCAAAAACACCCACCGGGCCATTCCAGATAATAGTGCCTGCATTTTTGATGATTTCAGCAAATGCCGCAGAAGAGTCTGGACCTATATCAAATATCATATCATCCGATAAAACATCTTTTGCCTGCTTTAATTCTGCTTTAGCTGATTCTGAAAACTCCGTACCTACTACCACATCTGTTGGCAAAGGTATTTCTGTTTTTGCGGCGAGTGCTTTTGCATTATCAACCAAGTCCGCCTCATATAAAGACTTTCCAACAGGCAAGCCAGATGCCGCTAAAAAGGTATTTGCGATGCCACCACCGACAATTAGCTGATCAACTTTGGAAGATAAAGATTCTAGCACTGTAAGCTTGGTAGATACTTTTGAGCCGCCCACAATAGCCACCAAGGGACGTTTAGGCTCTAACAGCGCTTTTCCAAGTGCTTCCAGTTCTGCTGCTAACAAAGGCCCCGCACATGCTACTGATGCGTATTTTGCCACACCGTGGGTAGAAGCTTGTGCTCTATGCGCTGTACCGAAAGCATCCATCACAAATATATCGCATAACTCGGCATATTTTTTTGATAGTGCTTCATCGTCTTTCTTTTCACCTTTGTTGAATCTAACGTTTTCAAACAACACAACATCGCCATCATTTATGTCAAAAGTACTGTCTAAATCTTTGATCAACTCAATAGGCTGATTAAGTAAGGAGGATAAATGTGTCGCGACAGGCTGCAAAGAAAATTCATCTGCGTATTCGCCTTCAGTCGGTCGACCAAGGTGCGACATAAGAAGGACTTTTGCGCCAGCATCAATTGCCAGCTTAATGGTAGGAAGTGCCGCTCTAATTCTGGCATCACTAGTGACCTTGCCAGCTTTCACCGGAACATTTAAATCTTCACGGATTAAAACACGCTTTCCTTTAAGATCTAAATCGGCCATTTTAATGACATTCATACATACTCCTACTTACGTTCTCTAATAGTGTAAATTAAAAATTTATTTTTCATTTAGATGTAGCCAATGTGCAGCGACATCTAACATTCTATTTGCATAAGCCCATTCATTATCAAACCACGTTAATAGCTTGATGAGTTTACCGCCGGTGACGCGAGTTTGGCTGCCATCAATGACAGAAGAATGAATTTCGTGAATAAAGTCAGAGGACGCCAATGGCTGATCTGTGTATTCAAGCATATTAAATTCATCGTCAATACAGATGGTCTTTAAGCAGTTATTTACTTGCTCAACATCTGTCTCTGTTGAAACAACCAAGTTTAACTCAATAGCCGATACGTTGATGATGGGAACTCTAAGTGCTGTAGCAGTCAGCTTACCCGCCATATCGGGTAAAAATCGCTCAATTCCTTTCGCGAGTTCTGTTTCAACCGGCACAACATTCTGCATTGCGCTACGTGTTCGCCTTAGGTCATGATGGTGATACGCATCAATTGTGGGTTGATCATTCATTGCTGAATGGATAGTCGTCAAAGAACCAAGTTGAACATCAAAGGCTTTATCTAGCGCAGCGAGTAAAGGCACGACAGCATTTGTGGTACAAGAAGCGTTAGAAATAAAAACTTCCTCACCCGTCATGTCCTGATGATTAAACCCATACACTATGGTGCGATCCACAGAATCATCGCCGGGTTGTGATAACAAGACCCGTCGTGCGCCCGCTGAAACATGTTGCAAGGCTTGTTCGCGTTTGCTGAAAGTACCTGTGCATTCCAACACCAGGTCGATTTCCAACTCCGACCAAGGTAGGTCTGATACCTGCTCATGCCTGGAAATTAAAATTTCATTACCATCAATCGCTAAGGTAGTGGTATTTATCACGTCGACGTTAAGTGGGAATCGGCCATGCGTTGTATCGTAACGTGTTAAATACGCTATCGTATCAATATCAGATAATTCATTAATAGCGACAATTTCAAATGGGTACGACGGGCCATTATGAAGACGGCGTTCATAAAAAGCCCGAAGTACGGACTGACCGATGCGGCCGTAACCATTGATAGCTACGCGCAAGGTCATATAGTTACACTCATTAATTGAATCAATCCGCCAACCTTCTTTAAAGCAACTCTTCTGCCACTAGAAGCACGTTGTCGACGGTAAAACCAAACTCTTCAAATAATTGATTTGCCGGAGCAGACTCGCCAAAGGTAGTCATACCAATCACGCGTCCATCGATACCAACATACTTGTACCAGTAATCCGCCATGGACGCTTCAATTGCTACACGAGCACTGACTTCCAGAGGTAAAACATTTTGCTTGTACTCAGCACTTTGTTGGTCAAACACGTCTGTTGAAGGCATGGATACAACACGTACTTTGTGGCCTGAAGCGCGCAACTTAGTTGCTGCATCCTGAGCAAGTGATATTTCAGAACCTGTGGCAATAAAGATAAGATCAGGCGTGCCTTCGGAATCACTTAAGATATAGCCACCCTTCGCGATATCAGCAACCTGTTGACTGCTACGTTCTTGGTGAACCAGATTTTGTCTTGAAAAGACTAATGAGCTAGGCCCTGCTGAGTGCTCTATCGCATGCTTCCAAGCAACAGCAGATTCTACTGTGTCACAGGGACGCCATAAATTCATATTTGGGGTTAGTCGTAAGCTTGAAACCTGCTCGATAGGTTGGTGCGTTGGGCCATCTTCGCCTAAGCCAATAGAGTCGTGCGTAAACACATAAATGACTCTTTGCTTCATCAATGCCGACATTCTGACCGCATTTCGTGCGTATTCCATGAAAATCAGGAAGGTCGCGCCATAAGGAATGAAACCACCATGCAGAGCAACACCATTCATAATGGCTGCCATACCGAATTCACGAACACCGTAGTAAATATAGTTACCATTCGCATCATCTTTCGAAACACCTTTACAGCCGTTCCAAATAGTTAGATTAGAGCCCGCTAAATCGGCAGAACCACCCAAAATTTCTGGCAATAAAGGGCCAAACTGGTTAAGTGCATTCTGTGATGCTTTTCGGCTTGCGATGGTCGCACCTTCCGATTGAAGCTGATTGATATAATCTTGCGCCTGTGCAGCAAAATTTTCCGGCAACTTTCCAGCTAAACGTCTTTCTAGTTCATCGGCTAATTCAGGGTAAGCATTTTTATACGCCGTGAACTTTTCATTCCACTCGCTTTCAGATTGCTTACCTTTGTCATTTGCATCCCAGCCAGCATAAATATTTTCAGGTACTTCAAATGCAGCATGATCCCAGCCAAGGCGTGCTTTTGTCGCTACAATTTCGTCGTCACCCAAGGGTGCGCCGTGGCAGTCTTCTTTACCTTCTTTATTAGGTGAACCAAATCCGATAATCGTCTTGCAGCAAATAATGGTCGGTTGATCCGTATTAGCTCTTGCGCTTTTTATTGCATCGTCAATAGCTTCGGCATCATGGCCATCGACATTCGGGATAACCTGCCAGCCATATGACTCGAATCGTTTTGGTGTGTCATCGGTGAACCACCCCTCTACTTCACCATCGATTGAAATGCCATTATCGTCATAGAATAAGATCAACTTTCCAAGACCCAAGGTACCCGCTAAAGAACAGACCTCGTGAGAAATACCTTCCATCAAACAGCCATCACCAGCGAATGTGTAGGTGTAATGATTGACGATATCGTGACCGTCTTTATTAAATTGGCTAGCGAGAACTTTTTCAGCCAATGCCATTCCAACAGCATTTGAGATACCCTGACCTAATGGGCCAGTCGTAGTTTCAACACCGGCTGTATATCCGTATTCTGGGTGGCCAGGTGTTTTTGAGTGAAGCTGTCTGAAGTTTTTTAAGTCATCAATACTGAGTTCGTAACCGGTGAGGTGCAGTAGTGAGTAGATAAGCATTGACCCATGTCCATTGGAAAGGACAAAGCGGTCTCTATTAGCCCATTGGGGATTTGAAGGATTGTGATTTAAATAGCCATTCCATAAAACTTCGGCTATATCAGCCATTCCCATAGGTGCACCAGGATGACCAGATTTAGCTTTCTGCACTGCATCCATACTTAAAGCACGTATTGCATTGGCAAGTTCACGACGTGACGGCATTAATTTTCTCCCCAAGAGGTCTAAAAAAGCCGCCATTTTCGCTTATCTCAGGCTATTGAGCAAATTTATAATTAAATTACTCAATAGCCGCTCAATTACCCTTTCACTTGTTTATTTTGGAATGGCGTGTACGGTGCTTTGTGCCAAGTCTAAAAGTTCACGCAAGGCGACAGAATACATAGAGAATTCAGCGTCTTCACTTGCTTTGAACTCAGTCAGCATCTGCTTCCATCTATCCACTAGATCCGAATGCTGAGCCATCCAAGAATCGACGCGCTGCTCAATCGTTTGCGTTTCGTCCTTGAGTTTTAATAAGCCAACCGTTAATGCGCGTTGCTGCCAATCGAGATCTTCTCTAAAGGCTTCTCTTGCCAGTGCTTGCCAATGAGTAAGTGGAGTGAGCGTATTTATTTGATGACCAAACCAGTTCAGATCAAGTCGATTGCCGAGCAAGTAATAAATACTAGCAACGGATTCGAGCTTCCCGTCACCTTCTTGGTGCGCCTCAATAATTCCCAATGCGGCATATAAATAAGTGGCGCCAGCAACAGTTGATGCTAATTCATCCGGTACACCACTATCTCTTAGCTCTGTAAAACGTTGCTCGAATGCCTCTTTTGACGAGCCAGTTAGAAACTGAGGTAAGCAAACCGAAATAGTACGAATACCCTCTTTGAATCTCGCCATATTTTCAACGACATTGAGCTCGCTTCTTCTATTACGAATAAGCCAACGACAAGCTCTTCGCATCAGACTCATTAGCTCAGACATCATTTGCAGTTGAAGGTTGCTGGGTACTTTATGATCCAAAGATTCAATTTCCACCCACCATTTTTCAAGGTCGAACACATCTCTGGCAATAATGTAAGCCAGAGCGATAGAGGCAGGCGCCGCACCTGTAGATTGCTTGAGCCGCTCGACAAAAGTTATCCCCATATGATTCACCATATCATTGGCGACTTGCGTGGAGATAATTTCTCTTCTGAGTCGATGGGTACGTAATGCTTTATCGTATTTTTTAAGTATTTGCGTGGGGAACACTTCTTTAATTTCAGATGCAAGATGTGCTTCGTCAGGCAACGTGGAATTAATAAGCGTTTCTTTTAAGTCGCCTTTGACATAAGAAATCAACACTGACAGTTCAGGCCGCGTTAGCCCTTTATTAATCGACTTCCTTTCGGTGATATCTTCATCGCAAGGCAAAAACTCTAAACGTCGATTTAACTTTCCAGCGCTTTCCATAGAATTGATAAGCCGTCTATATTCTTCCATTCTTGGAAGCGCATCACGATGCGCAATACTAATCGCTTGTGTTTGTCGGTAATTATTTTTTAGCACCAAACCCGAAACACTTTCCGTCATATCCGCTAATAATTTATTGCGTTGCTTTTCGGTCAAATCACCATTAATCAAAATCTCATTCAATAAAATTTTGATATTAACTTCATGGTCCGAGCAATCCACACCCGCGGCATTATCGATAAAGTCGGTATTTAATCGGCCGCCATTTAAAGCATATTCGATACGGGAAAGCTGGGTCATGCCAAGATTGCCACCCTCACCGACTACTTTTACTTTAAGCTCTTTGCCGGTTATTCGAAGCGTGTCATTTGCTTTATCACCAACATCGGCATGGCTTTCTGTACTCGCCATGGCGTAAGTTCCAATGCCACCAATCCAAAGAAGATCTGCTTCTGCTTTTAAAATACAATGTATGAGTTGATTGGGAGTCATTTGCTTTTCTTTGGTACCCAAGAATGACTGCATTTGTGTGCTTAGCTTGATGGATTTAACGCTCCTAGAGAAAACGCCGCCCCCTTCAGAAATAAGCGTTTTATCGTAGTCATCCCAAGTTGAGCGCGGAAGATCAAACAGACGCTGGCGTTCAGCAAAACTTTTCTCAGTATCCGGAGATGGGTCGAAAAATATATGCATATGATTAAAGGCGGCGACTAACTTTGTTTGATTCGATAACAGCATGCCATTACCGAAAACATCCCCGGCCATATCACCAATGCCTATCGCTGTAAAAGGTGATGTTTGTATATCATGCCCCATTTCTCGGAAATGACGCTGAACCGAAACCCAGGCCCCTTTTGCGGTAATGCCCATTTTTTTATGGTCATAACCTTGGCTACCGCCCGATGCGAACGCATCACCGAGCCAGTGCCCTTTTGCCAAAGAAATTTCGTTTGCGATATCTGAAAATGTTGCGGTCCCTTTATCGGCAGCCACCACGAGATAAAAGTCATCCTCATCGTGACACACGACATTGTCTGGCTTGACAACGGCACCATCCACTAAGTTATCAGTGACGCTGAGTAAACCGCGTATAAAGATTTGGTAACAAGCAATACCTTCTTTCATGAAGCCTTCCCGATCATCAGGAAGTCGTTTTGCAACAAAGCCCCCCTTAGCACCGACAGGTACAATGACAGCATTTTTAACTTGCTGTGCCTTAACCAGCCCTAGCACTTCAGTACGATAATCTTCATATCGGTCAGACCAGCGCAAACCACCTCGAGCAACTTTTCCGCCTCTCAGATGTACACCTTCAATCCGCGGTGAATAAATGAAGATTTCATACATCGGGACAGGCATGGGAACATTAGGGATTAACCTTGGGTGGAACTTAAAGGCAATGTCATGACGGTCTTGCTTATTGGCATCTTTTTGATAGAAGTTGGTACGCATCGTCGCTTTAATCAGATCCAAATAAAGCCGGAGTATTTTATCTTCAGACAGGTTATGGACATTATCCAGTTCAGCCAGAAACTCAGTTTCTATTTCTTCAGTCTTACCCGAATTCGAGGCTTGGTGTTTAGGATTAAAGCGAGATTCGAACAACTGAATCAGTAATTTAGAAATATGCGTATTGGCGACGACCGTATTCGCAATAAAACGTTGAGAGTTACTGACTCTGATTTGCCGCATGTATCGCGCATAGGAACGCAGCATGGCGATCTGTCGCCAGTTTAAGTAGGCTGAGATGACAAGTCGATTAAACGAGTCGTTCTCCGCGTTCCCTTCCCAGACTTTGAGAAACAGTGATTCGAAATTGTGCCGAATCTTATTGATGTCGATGACTTGTTTCGAGCTGGTCGTGAGCGTGAAATCATGAATCCAGACGGTGCGACCTTCTCTATCGATACACTCGTAAGGATGTTCACCGATAACACGGAACCCCATATTCTCGAAAATGGGCATCACATCGGATAGCGTAACAGGCTGCTCAGCATGGAACAGTTTAAAGTGGACCACCTCCTCTGTTTCATCCAGTGCACGATAAAAACTCATTCCCAGGTTTTGACCATTCGAGACATTTTCTATGTGCTCAATATCAATCGCTGCTCGTCTGGGTGAAAACTCCTCACGATAACTAGAAGAAAATGCACTCCTATATTTGTTGATATAAGTGTTTGCCACGCCCTCACCATAGGCTTCAAACAAAGAGGTCTCCAAGTCATCTTCCCAAGACTGAGTCACTGAGATTATTTTGTCTTCCAACTCCTTAATGTTAAACGACTGCTTGACGTCTGAATCTAGTTTGATGGTGATTTGCGTTCTCGCTAACACGGATTCAGATATAAAGGTATTGAACTCAACATCCGTGCCATGAAAGTGGTCCATCAGAATGGACTGAATCTTGACTCTTATCGCCGTGCTATATATTTCTCTAGGCACATAAACCAAACAATTCACGAAACGGCCAAACAAATCTTCACGAATGAAAAGTCGTGACTGCCGCCTTTCCTGGACAAACAGCGTCCCCATCACATTGTCAAAAAGGAGATTTTTATCAATTTGAAATAGTTCATCGCGCGGGTAAACATCGAGTAACTG
This sequence comes from Oleiphilus sp., assembly GCA_048058835.1. Taxonomy (GTDB): domain Bacteria; phylum Pseudomonadota; class Gammaproteobacteria; order Pseudomonadales; family Oleiphilaceae; genus PZPK01. The sequence goes on along the minus strand of JBLLNS010000003.1, from coordinate 221,961 downwards.
CACTAATTCTTTGCCGCGATAATCATTGACGTTAAGCTCGGAATTATCGACCACATAATCATACTTTTTGCGCAGAATGGGTATTTCTTTGGGGCTTTTGGTATAGGCTTTCGCGGTGTATAAACCATAAAAACAATGCTCACCAATCACTTGCCCCTTTGCATCAAAATGTTTAATCGCGATGCAATCAGGATAAGCAGGACGGTGAACCGTTGACCTGGCTGGCGCTTTCGCAAATGTCACCAATTGCTTATAGGAATCCTCATTTTGCGCTTTCGAATTCAAATCTTTAAGATTAATTGGCTCAATTTGTTCAGGGTGCGACTTCAAGATGCCCAGCTCACTACCTTTAACGGGCTGCATGATTGAGGCTTTCTTTGTCTGGTTAATGTTGAGCTTAACATAGCCTAGGAAAGCGTAATGATCCGTCACCACCCAATCTAAGAATTCGCACGCTTCTTTGATTTCTGAATTTTCATAGGGAGCGTCAGACTTAAGTTTTTTCAAGCCCTCTATTTCTTGTTTGATTTCGCTGATTTTTTCCTGCATTGATGAATAGTCTTGTACAGTAATATCCACATCAGCCAAAACGGCTTCAATGCTTGCTTGCAGTTCCGCTTTTGACTCTTCATCCCCATGACGATCAACCTCAATCAATACCAAACCTTCGCCACTTGAGGGATCGTTAGCATGATGTATTTCATTTTTTAACTGCGTGATTTTTCCCGACTTATCTCGATCAATCTCAAAACTGGAATACTGTATGGTATGGGTTTTGATCTCTCTGTTCGCTAAAGTCATGCGCATTGAATCGACGATAAAAGGCATATTTTTTTGCAATATGAGCAATGCGGTATGTGACGATTGCCAGCCATGCTCTTCAAGATTTGGATCAAACACACTGACTTTTGCCTGTTTACCATCATAACGCTGAATAAATTTGCGAGCAGACACCAATAAACCGATAAGATCCGAGATTCGACGCCCTTCAAACTCGCCGACAAAGGAGCTCAAGAAGAACATATCAGCAAATAAAATGAGATCTTTTGCTTCTGACTCAGGAAGCTTCTCTTTAATACCTATTTTTATGGATTCAAGAAACTGTGATTTGCTGCGTGTATCCACTACTTTCATATTGTTATCTCGAGTTGTATTGGCAGACTGAATAAAACGTTTAAGTACTAAATCTTAGTAATAAATTCAGGAAACGAAAGGCGTGCGCCACGCCCGTTAAATTAAGAATAGTTCATCGTTCGGAAATTGCTTATTAACAGATTATCTATTAGTTTTAGCTCCCCCTGTTTTTTGCATAATTCGAAAGGTTTACTTATGAACTCTAGCTCCGCATTCAGTGGTTTGAAAGAATCTTTAAGTCAGGCGATCATAGGGCAAAGCCACTTGGTGGATCGCTTGCTTATCGCTTTATTAGCTGATGGCCACCTTTTGGTCGAAGGCGCACCTGGCCTTGCAAAAACAAAAGCGATTAAAGAGTTATCTGATCGTATCGAAGGAAATTTCCAGCGTATCCAGTTCACCCCGGATTTGCTTCCCTCCGATGTCACAGGTACAGAGATCTACCGTGTTGAAGACGGACAGTTTCAGTTCCAAAAAGGGCCCATTTTTCATAACCTCATCTTGGCAGATGAAATCAACAGAGCGCCCGCCAAGGTTCAATCCGCTTTGTTAGAAGCCATGGCCGAAAGACAAGTCAGTGTCGGTAAAGAAACCTTTCAGCTTGATGATTTATTTTTGGTGATGGCAACACAAAACCCTATTGAACAGGAAGGTACTTATCCCCTTCCTGAAGCGCAGCTTGACCGTTTCCTGATGCATGTCAAAATTGATTATCCTTCCGCCGAGTCTGAACTAGCCATTCTCAAACTGGCGAGAAGAGAACAGCAAGCAATTGCGGCACATGAAACGCCGGTTCTTTCAAAAATTTCGCAACAAGATATCTTTCAAGCGCGAGAAGAAATTACTGCGATGCACATGAGTGCCGCCGTTGAGGAGTATATCGTCCAATTAACCATGGCCACAAGACAGCCCAGTCAATACGGCGACGACCTAGCAAGATGGATCGATTATGGCGCTAGCCCACGAGCAACGATTGCTCTCGACCGCTGCGCGCGTGCGCATGCTTGGTTAAATCAAAAGGACTATGTCAGCCCGGATGATGTTCGTGCTGTGTTACACGACGTGTATCGACATCGTGTTTTGATCAGTTTTGAAGCTGAAGCCGAAGGTATTTCGTCTGACCAGGTGATCAATGAGCTTATCCATCGTGTGCCTGTCGCTTAGTTTATTAGCTGGGAAGTTTTGTCAATATGATGCAACACATAAAACGTGCCTATGGAAAAGGAGATCAAAACACTAGCGACTTAGACCCAGCCGTTTACTGTTCCTTGAAGCAGTTAATGGATCTAAGGTTGAGTGTTCAAGCACTCAAACTCCCCAAGACTAAAAAGATTTCTCGCCCTCAAACTGGTGGTCACTTATCAAAATTTAGAGGGCGCGGTATGGAATTTTCCGAAGTTCGGGTTTACCAACCGGGTGATGACGTCCGCAGTATTGATTGGCGCGTAACCGCAAGACGCCAAATTCCCCATACTAAATTATTCAATGAAGAGCGCGAACGGCCACTAATGATCGTCTGCGATCAAAGTCAATCCCAGTTTTTTGGTAGTCAAGTATGTTTTAAGTCGGTGCGTTCCGCTGAAGCTGCTGCACTATTCGCCTGGACGGCTCTATCACATAATGATCGCGTCGGCGGTATTGTATTTTCAGATCATGGTCATCAAGAAATAAAACCTGCTCGCAGCAGAAAAAACGTTATGCGACTCATTAATGCCGTTACAGATTTTAATCATGCGTTATCGATTGATATGCCAGCACCGGCGACACGTTTTACCATTAATGATGCTTTAAATGAATGCACACGAATCAGTAAACCGGGCACGCTCATTGTCATCGTTAGTGACTTTTTTGACTTACAAGCCGAAAGTGAGAAATACCTCGCTAAGTTAGCACAACATAATGAGCTGCTATTGGTGCATAGCGTTGATCCCTTGGAATATTTATTGCCTGAGTCAGGGGTCTACCCTATCTCTGATGGCATTGAAACGCTCGTTATTGATGCCAGTGAAAAGACATTGCAAAAGCGTTTTCAAGCACTTATTGAAACGCAAAAAGCTAATTTAAAACGTATTGCAGGGAAATTAAACGCCCCGCTTATCGAGCTTAGTACAGAGTTTTCAGCCCTGTCATCGATTCAAACCGTATTGTTTTCATTGAAGCGCTAAAAAGATTGAGGCTTAACCTTGGAACCTGAGAACTTACTTTCACAATTGCGCGATGTTGAAGCCCCAGACCCAATCTCTGCTTGGGCTCTGGCGCCCGGTTGGTGGCTACTCATTGTGCTACTGTTTGTGGTCATCGCAGGGCTGACATATTTTCTTATATCGTATTGGCGAAAAAATCGTTGGCGTCGAGAATCTTTAAGGTGTTTGGCTACTCTAGAGCAACAGGCTTCTGACTATTCAAACCAACAACTGCTCATCGAAATAAACCAGCTATTAAAGCGCGCCCTTGCCTCTGCACATAACGATCGAACCTGCCTGCAATTAACAGGGCAAGACTGGGCCAAAAAACTCCGCACCGTGACGCGAAACAATCAGCCTGTTCTGAACGATAAGGATTTAAAATTACTGTGCGACGCTATTTATACCAACCAAGACATAACACGCGAAGCGATTGACTACGGTCGCTTCGCACTGTGGATTAGGCGGTTAAAATAATCATGGATACATTAACTGAGTGGATACCCTTTAGCTTTATTTGGCCTTTCGCGTTTTTGCTGTTACCCCTGCCTTTTTTTATAAAACGCAAAGATGAGGTCAAAGAAAGCATACAGAATGCCCCGAAACTCCCGCTTTTTTATACCCTCAAGCATTTAGGGCTTGGCTTGGCATCAGGAAAATTTGATCCGCCTAAATGGCAGACCTTTGCGCTAGGGCTTGCATGGGTATTTCTGGTTATCGCCTGTAGTCGGCCGACCTATTATGGCGCGGCTATCGACATCCCTCTTGATGGTCGTGACCTGATGCTCGCCATTGATATTTCACCGAGCATGAAAGAACAAGATTTAACCCTGAACAATCAACAAGTCACCCGACTGGATGTCGTTAAAGACGTCGTCTCAGATTTTATTGATCAGCGAAAAGGCGACCGCGTTGGGCTAATATTGTTCGGCTCTGAGCCCTACGTGCAAGCTCCTTTAACCTTCGACACCACCACAGTACATACACTCTTAAAAGAAGCCTATTTAGGCATGGCGGGACAAGCCACCGCAATTGGTGATGCCATTGCCCTAGGCGTCAAACGCTTACGAAATAGGCCAGAAAATAGTCGGGTTCTTATATTAATGAGTGACGGCGCAAATACAGCCGGTGAAATTCCACCTGAGAAAGCAGCTCAACTAGCCTCCCAAGAAAATATTAAAATTTATACGATTGGGATAGGTGCCGATGAAATGCTCAAACGTAGCTTTTTTATTACGCAGCGAGTTAACCCTTCAGCCGATCTTGATGAAAAAATGTTAACGGATATTGCTGTCACGACAGGTGGACAGTATTTCCGAGCAAGAAATACCGACTCTCTTGAGGAAATATATGAACAAATTAATGCACTAGAACCTATAGAGTTGGATAAGAAGACCTATCGGCCTTCCAAAGCCCTCTATTTTTGGTTCCTTGCTTTAGCATTTATTCTCTTCAGCGCTTTATTTATGTTCAATATTGTCAGTAATCTGTCGCTTTCTATGACGCCTTCACCTACTTCAAGGTCGCAAAATAAAAAGGTGAATTATGACTGAATTTATCAACCAGTTTCACTTCATCAGGCCGCTCTGGTTATTTTGTTTGATTGCTATTCCATTTATTTGGTTGTACCTGCATAAGAAATCTGCGGTCAATAATGACTGGTCTAAAGTCATTAATCCGAAGCTTTTAAAGCACTTGACACCAAATTCAACTGCCGAATCCGGACATAAGTCAAACTGGCTAAGCTGCTTGATCGTCGCTCTATGCGTCCTATCATTGGCAGGGCCAAGCTGGCAACAAAAACCCGCACCAGTGCTTCAATCTAGTGATGATCAAATCATTGTGCTCGATCTATCATTATCAGTTCTGGCCACAGATGTATCACCAGACAGACTAACCAAAGCAAAACAAAAACTTCAGGATATTTTAAATTATCGGCAAGAAGGCAATACAGCTTTAATTGTGTTTTCGGGTGATGCTCACGTCGTTACCCCCTTAACCGATGACATTCAAACCATCTTGGCAAATATGAAATCTCTGGATCCCTTTATTATGCCTGTCATTGGTAGCCGCCCAGATATTGCCGTGCAGCTGGCACTAGATTTAGCGACCCAAGCAAAGAGCCGAGATCCCAACATATTACTCATTACCGACGGTGTAGAGGCTGAACAAAGTGAGCAAATCCTTGAGGATTTAGCTGATTTCCGCACAACTATCCCGCTCTCGGTATTGGCTATCGGCACCGCCCAAGGCGGGCCCATCGCAATACCCGGTCAGGGTTATTTAAAAGATAACGGTCAAGTTATTCTGCCAAAAACAGATTTTTCGGCACTAGAGTCACTTGCCAATAATGCTGGCGGTTTATATAGCCCTGCAACCTTGGATGATACGGATCTTGAATCGCTCGGTTTAACACAACAGGAACATAAATCGAGCAAGGTGCAAAACCAAAGCGATGACCAAGACAAGCGGTTTTATGATACCTGGGAAGACAAAGGCTACGTCTTCTTACTTATTTTAGTCCCTTTAGTACTCATTGCTCACCGAAAAAATATGCTGCTTTCTTTGCTGCTGTTTTTCATGCTTCCTATTGAAGACAGTATGGCATTTGAATGGCAGGATCTTTGGCAAACAAAAGATCAGCAGGCAGAGCAACTATTAAAGAAAGGTGACCCTCAGAAAGCTGCTGAGTTATTTGAGTCGCCAGAGCATAAAGCCCATGCTCACTACAAAGCAGGACAATATGATCAAGCTGCACAACATTACCTTGCTCAAGATAACCTTCAAGCGCTGTACAATGCAGGAAATGCCTTGGCTATGCAGAATAAATACGAAGAGGCTATTGAAAAATATAATGACGCACTTGAACTGAACCCTAAGCATGAAAATAGCCTACATAATAAAGCTATCCTAGAAGAGTTGCTCAAGCAGCAACAGAACCAGGATCAGCAGAATCAAGACCAGCAGAATCAAGACCAGCAGAACCAAGATCAACAGAACCAAGACCAGCAGAATCAAGAGCAACAGAATCAAGAGCAACAGAATCAAGAGCAACAGAACCAAGACCAGCAGAACCAAGATCAGCAGAATCAAGAGCAACAGAATCAAGATCAGCAGAATCAAGAGCAACAGAATCAAGAGCAACAGAATCAAGATCAGCAGAATCAAGATCAGCAGAATCAAGATCAGCAGAATCAAGAGCAACAGAATCAAGATCAACAGAACCAGGATCAACAAACTCAAGCACAGCAAGACCAAGAACAGCAAGATAAAGAGCTTGAACAGCTTGAGCAACAGGCTCGCCAAGAGCTAGAAGAGAAAGATCCGCTCAATAATGAAGAAAAACAATCTTATGAACAATGGATGAGGCGCGTCCCCGATGACCCGGGGGCATTGCTTAGACGTAAGTTCGAACAACAAGCGCAAGAACGTGCAAGAAAGCAAGGCAATATTAGAAAAGAAGGTGAACCAATATGGTAGTAAATCGACTGGTAAAAATAGTTTCTTTTTTAAGCTTACTCTTTGTGATGCTGACGGCACAAGCCAACACGGTTCTCACAGCAAGTGTTGATCGCAATAAAATTTATGAAATCGATACCTTGAACTTAACTATTCAAGGGCAAATTGATATGGAATTAAGCTTTGGAGGGTTGATGAGTTTTGGCTTAGGTCAAAACGAAGCACCTGAGATTCCAGGCTTAGAGGATAATTTTGATATTTTAGATACACAGCAAAGCTATAACATGCAATCGATAAACGGTGAAAGCATGGCAAAAGTGTATTGGAAATATACCTTAGCCCCCAAAAAAACCGGGACATTAACCATTCCTTCAGCAAGCTATAAAGGTGCTCAAACGCAAGCAATCACGGTCAATGTCATACAAGGAAAAGCACCGAAGAGCGCATCTGAACCACCTGCTGTATTTTTTGAAGTCGAGACCGATAAGCAAGAGGCTTATGTTCAAGAACAAATTATTTATACACTTCGGCTTTACACACAAGGCTTAGTCAACGGCGAGTTAAGTGAACCATCCTCAACAGATGCGATATTTGAACCACTCGGAGACCAGAAAAAATATTATCGAATGGCCTTTAATCAGCGTTACGAGGTGGTAGAAAGACAATACCTGATATTCCCACAAAAAAGCGGCCAGTTAATAATTCCTGAACAAACGTTTCAAGGTGTGTCCTTAAAACAAGGTAGACGAACCCGGTTAAGAGATATTTCCGAATCAATTGAGCTCAGCATTAAACCGCCTGCCGCTGGCTTTTCTGGAACTCACTGGCTACCCGCTACAAGCTTATTTATCAATGAATCGTGGCAAGGCGACCCTGAGCAATTGAAAGTGGGAGATTCGTTAACGCGAAAAATCGAATTGTCTGCACTTGGCTTACTTGGTTCAGCCTTACCCCCCGTGACGATGCCAGAACACCCGCTTATAAAGCTTTATGCCGACAAACCCATTACCGAATCAGCTCAACATGAGTCAGGCGTTCAGTCAAAGCGAAGTGACTCTTTTGCCTTAATTGCCATTGGGGATGGCAAGGTCGCCTTAGATGAAATACGCATACCTTGGTGGGATACCGTCAATGATGTAGAGCGTGTTGCCATCATTCCGGCAAGAACGCTAGATATTAACGTTAACCCACAAATAGCAAGCCAAGCATCACCACAAAAAACATTGAGCACCTCGGAAATGCGTTCCGAGCCATCTCAGCCTAAACAAAAAACAACCGACACAGACCACCCTGAAACCAGTTTAGGTCTCGCTAGGACAGAGTCATCTCAAAATCATCTTTGGCAGTCCGTTTCAGCTGTATTGCTTGTTCTCTGGGCAATGACTGGCTTTTTCCTGTATCGAAAAATCCATTTTCTACAACGTCAGATTGACGCTATTCCCTTACCTAAGCAAAAACAGCAGACCAATGAGAAGTCTCTGTTTGATGATGCGATGGCCGCTATCAAGGCCGGCGAGGCACAACTTATACCCAAAATTATTCACTGGTTGCGCGTGAGCGATGAGCTTTCTGGCAAGAAAAGCCACATTCAAAGCTTGAACGATATAAAGCTATACCACGAGGAACTGTATGAACTATTAAGTGAGTTTGATGAAAGCCTGTATGCGAGTCATTCAGGAAGCAAACTCAATAAAGATAAACTGCTATCTTTATGCAAAGCGCTAAGAGCGAAAATCAAAGAAGCGTTGAACGATGGCTCGAGAAAAAATAAAGAGACGCATCTCCAGCCGTTTTATCGCTAACAAACGTGATAAGGCGGGTGGCTTAATCAGTAAAAAAAGCGGGTAACAAACTCGCTACTTTTGCCTGTTTTTCGGGTTTTACACTCAGCCCCAGCTTACGCTCTGGTATGGGTAAATTAAGTAACGAGTCCAATTGTCTGACTTCTATTGCCGCATCCTGCATATCATTTGGAAGTGGTGCAAAACAAAGACCTACCCCGGACCGGACCAATGCATGCGCCCATTCTTCTGTTTCTACTTCAGCGACGCTGTTAAACTTTAAGCCTAGCTTATGACAAATCTTATCGAACAAGGGCTTATTTTCGCAGTGGATTCGCGTAACTAAAGGCTGTTGCTGCAAATCCTCTATCGAAATAGTGGGCTTAAACGCAAGCTGATTAGATTTCGGGATGAGTAAGCAGTAGTGTTCTGTCATTAAAGGATAAAACCAGTCCTTAGAATCAATCTGATTTTCTGTGGTTAGCTGCAAATCATAGTAATCCTGAGAGGCATCATTTGGACTAATCAGCGATAAGGTGATGTTTGAAGACTCTTTTTGCAGGTCACTTAAAAAACGTTCCAAGACATCGACACGGATGTTTTTATCAACTTTCAAGCGGAGGTTTTCTTTCGCCACAGTGCCACGAAACGAATTTTGAATGGATTCGGCATGGGATAGTAAGTTTTTTGCCATTTCATAAAGCTTCAAGCCTGCCGCAGTCGGTGCGCTGCCTTTGCTATGCCGATCAAATAACTTGCTGTTCAATTCATCTTCCAGTTTCGCGATAGCCAGTGTGATCGATGGCTGTGCGACATGGCAACGCTGAGCAGCACCACTAATGCTGCCCGCTTCAACTGCTGAAACAAAGTAACGTAATACTTTTAAGTCCATAGAAGCCTAGTGTAAATATGACGGAAAGTTGGGTAATTGGCTGATCACTAATTCGTCATGAGCAGGAACAATCACAATGTCCGGTTGGTTTAAAGATAGCTGATGAATTTTTTCAATGACATCGCTGTTTTTGTCAAAGTCAGAATCAACACCCACCAGCCAATCGACAAACGCCGGTCGTGGTTTATTGTTTCTAACCCCAAGCGCAGACCAGGTTGTATCGCCAATAAAGAAGTAGCGCTCCCCACTTGGTAGATTAATGAAAAGCCCTACTTGTCCGCGTGTATGGCCAGACAAATCGACCAAGACGACTGAACCATCATCAAACAGGTCAAGGCTAGCATCGAAACCTTCGTAGTTTGAGTTATTTAATTGAAAAAAGTTCCATTCAAGGTTGTCATCATCATACTGAGAGCGCACAAAGCCTGGGGGTTGTCCATTCAAGGCTTCTTCATAACTGTTTTTTTGTATCCATACTGGCGTGCCGATAAAGTCTTCTAAACCGCTAGCATGGTCCCAATGCATATGGCTTGGAATAATCCCTTTTAAATTAGAAAAGTTATAGCCCGCTTTTTGCATTTGTTGTTTCGCGGGATTGACATTTTCTATTTTAAACAACTGCTGCTCAAAAAAGCTGAATACTGACATTTGCTCTTCAAATGCTTCGCCAATGCCACTATCAAATAAAAAATCACCCTTTGGGTGTCTGACATGAACCGCGGTATGGACTAACTGTCTTTTAGTCAGCCATGAGCCACCCTTTACCACCATCGCTTCCAATGATCCACTAGACTCTGCCGTGGTAATCACCGAAAAATTGAGTTTTTCAGACAATGAACTTCCAGCAGCAAAAATAGATGAAGAAAAGAATGTGAGCATGACTAATACGAAATAGCTAAAGATTTTCATGGTGTGGCCTTAGTTAAATAAAGAAGATGTTGTGTAGAGTAAACAACACAGAGACATAGGTAAAATATATTAAATAAATATCAACTACATATTATTCTTATACCCTAGACATACTATTTCTAAACGCGCCCGGTGTTAACCCTGTCCATTTTTTAAATGCGCGATTAAACGCAGCCGTTTCTGAAAACCCTAATCTGTCTGATATTTCATGCAGGGAATGATGCCCTTCTAATAGACTTAACGCTTGATCTCTTCGAATAGAATCTTTAATTTCCTGAAAGCTATTACCCTCTTCTTTTAATCTTCGCCTTAAGGTGTGGGTTGTCATGGAAAGTGTTTCTGAAATCGCTTCAAAGGTCATGTTTTCTAGTTCAGTTTCCATCCCGTGTCGATGCAATAATTGCCGTTTAATCTGAGCGCTAAGGCTATTATCTGTTCGAAATTGAGTAAGTAGCGATTCAGGCGCTGTATGTAAAAATTGGCTCAAGCTTTCATCATTTTGTGTGATGGGAAGCGATAAAAACTTTTTATTAAACGTAACCGAGTTCGATGATTGAGAAAATTTATGACGGCAGGGAAACATCAAATCAAACTCATCATGATAAGAGGGTTCCTCAAATTGGAATTGTATTCTTTCTAATAAAATTGATCGCTGAATTAACCAGCAAGATAGACGGATCCAGATCACGAAGATTGAAGTCACAAAGAATACACTATCGAGCTTAAAAGGATTTTGGTAGTGGACCGTTAAACAGGCTTCATCGCCATTTTCCTGTAGCTCGATTGAAAGATCTTCATTTAATAAATGAAGAAACCGTGCGCTCCTAAGTAAAGCGCGTCGTAAATTACCGGCGGTAATAATGGAATGGCACATCATATTAAACATACCAAGTTTGAGAGGTCGCTTTAAGAAACCGCTTGCTTCGTCTTCCATTTGAAGCCAAAGTTGACGCAATATTGGCCCGAGATAATCCAGATCAATTCGACGCTCAGAGGCCGGCTCTGTTTCATCTTTGAGAACCAACTCATCACTGAGACCGACTTCTGTCAGAATGGCTTCGATATTAATGTTCTGCCGTCGCGCCCCTGAAAATAAAGAGTCGAGCAGTTCACTTGAAATAGATTTATGTAGCGACATAAGGCACTAACAAACCTTAGGATGTGGTTAAAATCGTCATTAAGTCGCTAACATGAAGTGCGGCATCACGGCCCAAACCAGTAAGATAACCGCCGTCCGATTGGGAAATTAAGCCTTTATTAAATAAGCGTTGTGTCGCAGCAATTAACGTTTCATCGGCGTCATGATGCACCTTAATTCCTTGCTGGGTTGTGCTTAAGTCAAACATAGCTAAAACACGCATTTCATCTGTTAAATCACTAGGTATAGGCATAAATAAACCTTCTTTTTATTGTATGTGGCGTTCTGTCGGTGGGTATCATTTTATGAATGTCGTGTAGGAATTTACAAGCATAAATGTAAGGCGAACCTACTATATCGTTAGCGGGCACACTAAAATAGACTTTCCCTTATAAGGGTATATCAGTAAAGACGAGTTATTTTTAATTAGATATTGAAAACAAACGCTAAAGATAGGGCTCGGATACTATATCTGACTAGTTATAATCCGAGCGAACCAAGCAAGTCATCAACTTCGTCCTGATTTGTACCAGAAAGTTGGCCTGGCTTCAGGTTCTTGTCTCCCGCTGTTTCTTGGTCGAATAATTCATTCAAAGACATCATGGTGAGCATGAATTTCTGATCGGTTATTTGATCGACAGAATACAGGTTCATGCTTTCTACCAAAGCAGATCCAATAGCATTTTTGATCTGTTCAACTTGCGTGTCACTGAGATCACTAGTTTCTTCTAGCACTTTCTTTTCGATATTTTCCATAATATCCATTTGCTTTTCTTTCATTTCTTGGTAAGTGTTATTGACATGACCAAGCTCTGAGCTACATGAAAGAACGACTTTTTTGATTTGGGAGGTTCTTGATTCTACTCGCGCTTCAAGGTTTTGATTGAGGTCGAGTATTTCTTTTTCATTGTGTTTACGCCGTGTGATGTCCCTGATCATCACGGTAAAAATTATCTCATCATCATGAAGGATTTTATTCGTGACAAAAGACAGCCAGATCTCTTTCTGATCAACCATGGTCTGTAACTCAAAGCGACCAGTCTCTTGCGTATAAGAGGCTAAAAATTCCATGTATTCGATGCCGGACTCGCAATCATCGTCATCTAACATTAATTCAAGGCCGCCACGAGGCTGAACAACGTCGAACTCGCTTTGTGGGTAGAAACCTAACTCTGGAATGATTTCATCCAAAGTGGCGCCTTCGAGTTCACCTTCCTGGCGTTTTAATATATCGCGACAGGCTGGGGTGACGGTGAGAATCTTTCCATTTTTATTAGTGCTTAAAAAAACGAAGTCAGAAGAGACAAGAAGGATATCGACCAGATCATTTTTGCGCATGTTTATTTTTCTGAATCAGAGGTTAATAATCGAAAAACTAATAAAATAAACATAGCAGGATAAAATGTTTTTTCCATTATAAAAAACACAATAATAAAAATTACGCTGAAAGCTAAAGTCGGCTAAAAAAGCTCAAGCTCACCTGAGTCTTCTTCAATTGGTTCTATTTTTTCTAAGTACGTTGCATCAAGCAGATGAATTAAGCCGTCGTCTTCATGGCTACTTCCACCATCGTGTAAAACTGCAACAAGAGGAAAAAGAAGGTCGATATTATCTTTTCTATGAGAGAGATTTATCATTTTTTCGAATGACATCAACGGCAATAACCTTCATGCCGATGATCTCATCGACAATCACGGCAAGCCGGTTTTGACCACCGGTGTTGAAACTGATCAGATTCATTAAGTCGGCTTTTTCTCTGTCTTCCATGCCAATTCGTCTACGTAAGTCGAGGACTTGCATGATTTTTTTATTCAGTAGGGTCACGCCTCTAAAAAAACCGCCATCCTGAAATATTTTATATAAGCGGATATTCTCGCTATAGACATTTTCTACATCACGACAATAAACGCCTAGTTTTATTTGCCCAATTCGAGCGATGAGGTAATCGTTTGTATCCATCATTGAGAATCTTAAATAGTTAGAAAATGATCTAAATTATAAGCACTAATTGAGACCTTTGCATGACCTGCACTTACACAAAAAATTCGTTGAGAATAACGCTATACAAATAAAGGTTAGGCCATTATTTATATAAGTACGAAAAATATGTCTTAAGTTCTTGCTCACTTAATGACTGCAAGCGCTGAATATTTTGCATCGGAATGTTATCCGGGTCCGGATGCTTATCGAGCGCTTCAGACACGCTGTCTTCTCTTAATAAGTGAATAATGGGATATGGCGCTCTATTCGTATAGTTATCCACGTCATGCATTTCTGTTCCAGCAAACTGGTAGTTTGGATGAAAGCTGGCGATTTGAAATATTCCTTCAAAACCTTCCAGCACCAACATTTCATTCAATACATATAACAAGCTATTGAAGGCGTCAAAGTCTGGGTAAATATCCGGAAAAATGATTAAGGTTGTTTCTAAATCAGATGATGAGCTATCTTCTAATCGATTCAATTCTTCTAGGACGACTTCTAAAATATCATCATCTTTTTCTGCAGCTGAACAAGTTAATCTAACTAACTCAGATTCAAAAGGCTTTCTGGCAAATGGACAGAAATTCATCCCAATGACGATCGTTTCTAACCATGCCTTCGTGTTATTTAAAATATCCGCACTGTTCATCTGTTATCCCTTCCTGTTGACTAACTCAGCGTCCAAAGCATTTTCTGCCTAGTTGGTTTTTCAATGATGCCCTTCTCCGTCACGATAACATCAACAAGATGAACCGGTGTAATATCAAAAACTGGATTTACTGCTTCCACACCAGTAGGTGCGATCTGCTGACCAGCTACAAGGCTAACTTCTTCTGGCGCACGCATTTCAATCTCAATCTGCTGGCCCGTTTCAATGTTCAAATCTACCGTACTACTAGGTGCGACCACCATGACTTTGACGTCATGGTATTTTGCTAGTATCGCCATCTGGAATGTCCCAATTTTATTGGCAACGTCTCCATTTGCAGCGATGCGATCAGCACCGACGACCAACCACTTAATATTTTTATTGGACATTAGCCAAGCGGCGGCAGAATCGACATTCAAAGAAACAGGAATGTGCTCATACATAAGCTCCCATGCTGTTAGTCTTGCCCCCTGCAACCAAGGTCTGGTTTCATTAGCATAAACTTTATCAATCAGCTTTTGAGCCCAAGCGGCACGCGCAACCCCTAAGGCTGTTCCATATCCACCGGTTGCTAAACTACCCGCATTGCAGTGCGTCATAATTGAAAAAGGGGGGTTACTAACCGCACTCATGTGTGCACAGGCTAAGTTAGCCATATGTTTATTGTTGCCGATATCGTCTTGGTGAATTTGTTTCGCTAACGCTAATAATTCGGCGGCTAAACTCAAACTGCTGTCTTTATGCTTGTTTATCAGGTCACGGACAAGGTTGACTGCCCAGGACAGGTTGACTGCCGTGGGTCTCGCCAAAAGAAGCGTTTGAAGTTGTGCGTGTAAGCGTTGCTTTAATTCTTCAATTGATAAATGTGGGTCTTCTTCAAGATGCTGATTGGTAGCAAGTACCGCTGCATAGGCTGCTGTGATACCAATTGCGGGGGCTCCCCTAACCGTCATATTTTTTATAGAAGATATTGTATCAGTCAAACTACGGCAGATGACATACACTTCTTCTGTAGGCAACTTACGCTGATCTAGTAAGACAAGCTGTCCACCATGCCACTCTACGGCGTGTACATGTCTTCGATTATTCATTGGCTAACACCTTAATAATTCCTTTTAAGTTTTTCTCATAATGCGCAGGGATTACGCAATGAAGTTCTATTAATTCGCTTTTCGTAAACCGTATCAGGATTTCTTTTTTGTCTTCAGGTTTAACCAATACAGTCGGACGCTGTTCCAAAAGCTTGACGATCGCTTGCGCATCATCAACACTTGTACCGCTGTGGGAGTGCGCATGACTAGGCGCTTTTGTAGCAGTTTCGGCATGGTAAAGCTCATCATCGATAAAGCGTTTAAATTCAGGTTCTGCTCTCAGTACTGCTAAATCATTCGTAAAAGCAAATAGATGTGTCTCTTCGGATTTATTGATTAGGACAAAACGCACTGTTTGATCAATAGGAACTGATATCTGTTCTGGCCATATGCGACCTTGCAATATTTCAATATGAATCGTCTGCGATTCAGCGGCTTCTCCAAACAAAGGGTCTTTCCAATATTCACCTAAAACATCTTCAGCTGTTATCCCAGCATGGGAAAATAGTGAATATTGCAAAAATAATATAATTAGTAATGATTTCGACATCTAATTTCCAAAAATTACGCGGCGTGTAGTGTAAGATAAAATCACTTTCAACTCTAAACTTAAAATGCCAAATGAATCATAAAAAGAATGTTCTTACGGTTGCTGGGTCCGACTCTTCAGGTGGCGCGGGTATTCAAGCCGATCTCAAAACACTGGAAGCGCTCAATGTTTATGGTGCGTCTGTTATATCAAGTATAACGGCACAAAACACACTGGGTGTTCAAGCAATTTTTGACCTTCCAACCGATATTTTTGCTGCACAATTAGAATCCGTCTTTTCAGATATCCATTTCTCTGCGGTTAAGATTGGTATGCTGAAGCTAGTACCCTATATAGAACTAACTGCTGAGAGTTTACGCCGATATAAGCCTGATTTTGTCGTAATGGACCCAGTCATGGTTTCTTCTAGTGGCAAACGCTTAATGGATGAAAGTGCCTTAACGGTTGCACAAGAAACACTCTTTCCCTATATACACCTGCTGACACCAAATATTCCCGAAGCCGCCACTTTATTATCTTGCTCCACCAGCTGGGTAAGTAACAATCGTAAACAAGCATGTGAAAAGCTTATGCAAACTTTAGATCTTCAATCTGTTTTACTGAAAGGCGGGCATGCTGATTCTGATATATGCGTCGATACCTTAGCCTTTAAAGAAGCAGGAACTCTATCCTTTAGCGCCTTTTCGCGATCAAAAATTAACTCTCCAAATACACATGGCACAGGCTGCACTTTATCTTCGGCAATTGCAGGCTATATAGCTCTGGGCTTTCCCTTAGAGCAAGCCGTTAAATTAGCCGGAGAGTTCACTCACAAGAGCATATTGCTGAATGACCAGTTACAAGTGGGTCAGGGTTGCGGCCCTTTAAACCATCGCGGGGCACAACAGAGATGATGCGATAGCTTTGAATTTATGTGAACAAAGCAGCTTCAAAAATAAATTATCGTTTTATAATTGTTTAAAAATACTCTTCATCCACCTTTGTCATGGATCGATTATGCGTCTACGCCTCACCTATCTAGCTCTTTTTAGTTTTATCCTATCTGCGTGTACCACCCCGTCACTCAAACTGTCAGAAGGTGATCGGGCAAAAATCCAGGAAGAGCTCAAGAGCAGTGATAAATCTATTGCCCTGCTCATTGAAGAGTACCAGACTAAAATGCTTTCTTTCGGCCCAGATTCTTTTGAATTATATGCGCCTGGCAACTACCAGTTAGCGCAGTCGAAATACCAACAAGCGAAAACCTTGAGTGAAGACAGCCAACCCTCACGCAGCGAAGAGGCCAAGTTTGCTATTCTCGGTGCACATCATCTACTCGATAACGCTTTGCAGCAAAGAGCAGCGGTCAAACTGCATTTGAATAAGGCAGATGCCCATTTTACTGAGTTACAAAAAATAGAGGCGCCTACCTTATTGCCTGAAAGGTTCGAAATCGTCAGCCAATCTTTTACGAATCTAATTTCGATGCTTGAACGAGGAAACATTCAAGAAGCCATTGCCGAGCAAGCAAAACTGATCGAACAAATGATTGAACTTGAGATTCTTAGTTTAAAAAAGAAACATCTTGCCCAAAGCAAAGCGTATTTAGCGAAATCGGCAAAAAATAATGCTAAAGATTATATTCGAGATAGATTTCACCAAGTTGAAAATTTAATCAATGAAACCGAAAGCTTCATTGACAAAAACTACAGAGACCGGAAGCGGATACAGAGTAAAAGTGTGGTCGCCCACAAGGAAGCTAAACAGATTTATTACATATCAACTGATATACAAACTCTTCTCAGTTCTGAAGACTCAGAGCTTGGTCGCAAGGTATCTGATCGCTTTGCATTTTTTGATAAAATAACCCAAGCCTTGAATATTGAACCCGTTTCTTATGCCCATTACCCAGAGATGGCCGCAGATTTACTCAATAAACTGGATAGCTATGTTTCGCATAAACCTGTCCCGCTTCCACCTAAAGCTGAAGAGAAACCCAATCAAAATGAAAGCAACCCTACTATTGAGGCTTCACAGCTTAAAGAAAAAACCATCGACTCGGCTGTAATCAGCACTGAGACGAATAAAGCGGTCCTGCCTGAATTGTTAAATAATTCAGATACACCCAGTCAACACTCAGACGAAGAAAGTATGGAGTTTGATAGTATTGAATACGTCGAATAAGGTAGTGAAGTGAGCCGCTTGAGCCAATTATTAGGCGCTGAAAGTTCAGGCTTACCAAACAAGGTGTTTGAACGCTGCCACTCCTTAATCAAGCTCCCAGGCGAATTCAGTTTGAATGTTGCCAGTGCAGGAAGTATCGTAATCTATGATAGAGTCTCTAAAATACCAACAACTCTTCCTGTCAGAGTTTGAGCTACGTAGCACTAAGATAAATAAGCCTGTTATAATTCCCCGATAAATCTAGCATAAACGTTAGCAGAGACGATGCTGACAAACTCTATCTAAGGGTATATTTTGACGACACGCTCCGAACAAAAGCAAAAAACACGTAGATCTCTATTAGATGGCGCATTACAAATCCTTAGCCCGGAAAGAGTCTTTTCAAACCTCAGTTTACGGGAAGTGACCCGAGCTGCGGGCATTGCTCCCACATCCTTTTATCGCCATTTTGATGATATGAATGATTTGGGTTTGGCGCTCGTAGAGGAGGCTGGCTTAGCATTAAGGCAGTTACTACGTAAAGCAAGAACACGCATAAAAGAGCGTGGCACAGCTATCGACACGTCAGTAGATACCTTTATGGAATACCTAGTAAACAACACCAACCTATTTCGTTTACTTTTACGAGAACATACAGGTAATTCGAAAGAATTTAGATCGGCAATCAATTTAGAAATTCAGTATTTTGTTACTGAGTTGGAGGATTACTTAAAGCAGCGTGAAAATAAAGACTCTCGCTCTAAAACACCTAACGATCAGTCAATTAATGCTTTAGCTGAAGCGATGGTCACGATTGTATTTCACATGGGTGGCCTGGCTTTGGATGCATCAAAAGCTGAACGGGATACCTTAGCATCTAAAGCCAAAATACAACTCAGGATGTTAGTCAAAGGGGCAAGGGAACTATAATAGGTTTAGAGCAGCTTTCTGAGCTTAGATTCCGAAGCATTGCTTTGTTCGCTATTAAGAAAGCAATGCTTAACCATTATTCATAAGTAAATACAGCCCCTGAAAATGGCTCATCGCTACCGGAAGAGCCCTCAACAAAACCACTGGCACCTATCGACAAAAGACTTCTCCTCTGTGCAATTTGGCTACCAAACCGCATTTGCTCTGCAGTGCCAGCCACCTGGAAATCTAAGTTCTGACTAATACTGTCTTCTATTATTTTATAAAAATAGACTTTGCCGTTGTTTTCAAGTGTATCCGAGTCATGCAGTGGGGCACTGATGAAGATATTATCTTCATCTATCGTCATAAAGCGTCCGAAAGCCGCGAAGCTTTGACTGTCATTTGCTTTGATATAGGCCGTTTCAGCTAAAACATTACTTTGATTGTTAAATTTAAACACATAGGCTGCGCCTGAATCACTCGAATCGTTTTTGGACATATCTCGATTTATGCCTTTACCGCTACTATCTTCACCGGGTGCAGATACCAATAAGGTATTTTCAAATAACGCGAGAGACGTCCCGAAAAAATCAAATGGGTCACTGTTAGTAGATTTAAGGTGAGCAATGATTTCTGCCGAGTTCGCCTCAAAGACATAAACTGCACCTGAATCGGAAGCCAAATTGTTATCTTCAAATGGAGGGTCACCGATAACCTCTGATTCCTCGTCATCTTCATCGCCAATAGTTCCGGGTTCAAAATTAAAAAAATCAAAAATGGAGCGCGCATTATTGTCTTCAAAAGGCGCGCCTATCACGATTAACTCACCATTGATCGCAATAGATGAACCAAATTGATCTTGAACGCCGGGGTTAACAGCTTTAATGGTTTTATTGAAACGCCAATCATTAAGCGTTGATGAAAGCTCATAAAAATATACAGCACCTGAGTTTGCAATACTTGAATCGCTAAAATCGCCTAATTCACTGTCTTCTAGGGGGGCAGTAATAAATAAACCATTGCCTCTAATCGCAAGCTTTGTTCCAAAACCACGATTAAAGTTGCCATCACTAATCACATTTTCATTAGGTTTGAAATAATGTGTATTCTCCCAGTTATCCTGACTATTCAATTTAAATAAATAGACAGCACCTGAAGACTCAGCTGAGTTGTTTAGTTGAAGGCTTGTTGTTTCTGGTTCAGCTTCTAAATGTATGCCTGACGCAAAACTATCTTCACCCGGTGCAGAGACCAATAAGATATCTCCATCCAACGCAAGTGCCGCACCGAATGAGTCACCTAAATCACCATTTGGAGCAAGCAGAGTGCTGTGTAATTGCCAAGAATTAATGCCTATTTTATTGAAAACATGTACTCGTCCTTCAGCTTCATTAGGCACACCTAAGAATAGATAATCATCATTCATTACCATGACTTTACCTAAATTGTCATTTTCGCTGCCAATAATATCAAGCTCACTTTGTTGAAAAGTACTGAGGGCTTGTCTATCGATATTTAATGGAAATGACTGAGACAGACTGACAGTACGATACCTATCCTTCTCCTCAAAATCTTTATCAGACAGTTCTTCTCGAGTAAGCGGGTCGACACAGTCAATTGATGTTCTAGGCACTTCAAAGTTGGCTTCTACTTCTATCACAATTTCATTGGAACCAATCACTAAAGTTGGTGAGACCTCGGTTGTATCCTCATCAATAGGGACAGTATTTTTAGAACCATCTTCAGTGATAGTCACTCTAACGGATAAAGAATTCACTAGCGGGTCATAATCGCGAATCGTTTGAAGCTCATTGGCCAGTTCGAAAACGGCTACTGATGAATCTTCAAGTTCTTCAAGAATTATGGGGTCATAAATAATAACTTTTTCTACTGTTTCATCTGAGTCGTCATCGTCGACAAAGACAGTATCAGTAATCAATTTAGGCGTTATCGTTGAAGAGTTGATTAAAAAAGGAGACGTTACCTGAATCGTTGGGTTGATGTCTTCATTTAAATCGTTGAACGGAATATGCGTATTAATTAAGGGCATGAAATCTGGCCCAACCGGATTAAGGTCATCCACCGGATCAAAATCATTATTGGTGTTAGATACGCCAACGCTTTCGAGAAAATTAATCAGATACGGGCTGCCATCTAAGCAATAAGGTTGATCAACAACCTCTTCTGGCTCAGGAATACTTAATGGGTTATCTCTGCTACAAGCAACCAAGAGTGTAAGACTCAGAAAAAAACAAAGGTATTTAACAGATTGAAAAAACGTTGGCGCTGCGGGCATGAAACTTTTATTCCTTATATGCACTGCAATGATAGAAATCCTGATTGTATACACGATATTATACGGATTAAACCACGCCACAAGATTGATATCGAACACACTTTTATAACTTACAGGCAATTTCGGTAAAATAATCAATGTTGTTTTCTCGCTGACAACTGACAAGTCGGTTTGTTTTGTGGCAGCTTTATTCATCTTTAGATTCTCAGGTAAGCAATTGCTTAAAGATACTTCGACAATAAATGAACTGAATAGACGCTTTTGTGTCGCCCCCATGATGGATTGGACTGACCGCCACTATCGCTATTTCGCTCGTCTTATTTCAAAACAAGCCGTTTTATACACCGAGATGGTTACCACAGGCGCATTAATTCATGGTGATAAACAGCGTCACTTGCAATATGACTTGAATGAGCACCCGGTTGCGCTCCAACTTGGTGGATCGAAACCTGATGAACTAGCCCATTGTGCTAAGTTGGCGGAACAATATGCCTACCAGGAAGTTAATTTAAATGTAGGCTGCCCAAGTGATCGGGTACAAAATAATATGATCGGCGCATGCCTAATGGGACATGCTGAATTAGTCAAAACATGTCTTGCTGAAATGGCTGACGCCACCACCCTTCCCGTCACGGTTAAACATAGGATTGGTATCGATGACTTAGACAGTTTTCAATTCCTCTGCGACTTCGTCGGTACTGTTAAAGAATCTGGCTGTAAAACCTTTATCGTCCATGCGCGAAAAGCACATTTGCAGGGTTTGAGCCCAAAAGAAAATCGAGAGATTCCGCCACTACAGTACGACTATGTCTATCGTTTAAAAGAAACGTTTCCTGATGCTGAGATCATTATTAACGGCGGCATTAAATCGATTGATGAGACCTTAACACACTTGCAACATGTAGATGGTGTAATGGTCGGCAGAGAAGCCTATCAAAACCCTTGGTTATTGGCGGATGTGGATGCCTTGATCTACGCTGAAAGTGAGAACACATTATCTCGACACGATGTCGTTAGGAAGCTCTACCCTTACATTGAACAGCAGCTTAACGCTGGCCAAAAACTAAGCTACATGACCAGACACATTCTTGGCATCTTTTCTGGTGAACCAGGTGGTAAACGTTTTAGGCGCCACCTGAGTGAAAACGCACATAAAGTGGGTGCAGGAACACAGGTTCTGGATGATGCCCTAAAGTGCGTTCCCGAGTATTAATTAAACAAAACATGTTGGATATTATGAATAAATTAGAACAACTTAAACGTATGACAACCGTGGTCGCTGACACAGGCGATATTGATGCGATCAAAAAATGGCAGCCACAAGACGCGACAACTAATCCATCTCTACTATTAAAAGCGGCTAGCTTGGAGCACTACCAACACCTCGTTGATAGCTCAATTACCTATGCTCAAAGTGATTCCGAAAACTCAGAAAATATAGTAGCGAATGCCTGTGACCATTTAGCGGTTTCCATAGGCTGTGAAATCCTTAAAGTAATTCCTGGTCGTGTTTCAACAGAAGTCGACGCGCGATTATCGTTCGATACCGAAGCAACCATAGCAAAAGCTAGGAAAATTATTGCACTTTATCAGCAAAATGACGTTTCTAAAGACCGGATATTGATCAAAATAGCTTCAACCTGGGAAGGCATACAAGCCGCCAGAATACTAGAAAAAGAAGGAATTCAGTGTAACTTAACCTTATTATTCAGTTTTACCCAAGCTGTGGCGGCGGCAGATGCGGGAGCCTATTTAATTTCCCCGTTTGTCGGTCGTATTCTCGACTGGTATAAAAACAGCACCGGCAAATCAAGTTATGCTGCTGATGAAGATCCCGGTGTATTATCTGTCACTAAGATATTCAATTTTTATAAGGCCTGTGGTTATAAAACGATTGTAATGGGTGCGAGCTTTAGGAATCTAGGTGAAATTGAAGAACTTGCCGGTTGTGACCGTCTAACTATCAGCCCAGAGTTACTTGAAGCGCTTGCTAACGATGAAGAAAAACTACCACAAAAGTTATTTTCATCACATCAAGCCGATTATGAAAATAATGTTCCCACAGAAAGTGAGTTTCGCTGGGCTCTGAATCAAGATGCCATGGCGACTGAAAAGTTAGCAGAAGGCATTCGGAAATTTGCTGAAGATCAAGTTTCACTTGAAAATTTACTAAGAGAGAAATTACCTTGCTAAGTAAAATCATCAATTTATTGAAGACGAAGCAGGTCGAGGAAGAAGCCAATGTAGGACAGCAGCGTTTTTTAGCGGCTGTCACGCTGCTGATTGAAGTTGCCAAAGCAGATCATGCGCTTTCAGAGGATGAAGAAAAAGCACTTGTCGAAATAGTTAATACGCATTTTGCCGACGCGGCTCTCGAACGCGAAGAATTATTAACATTAGCTAAAGAAAAATCGACCCAAGCGACCTCTCTTTATGAATTCACTTCTGTTATTAATGAGCATTACACGGCTGAACAGAAGTTTGAATTAATCGTATTAATGTGGAAAGTGGCTCAGAGTGATGCAATCATCGATGCATATGAAGAACATCTTATCCGACGCGTTTCTGATCTTATCTATGTGCCGCACATGAAGTTCATCGAAGCCAAACATCTTGCTCAACACTAATACAAACCACGATAACGCTATGAAACACATAAAAATTGTTGGACATCGTGGTGCGAGAAATGAAGCACCAGAGAACACGGTTGAAAGTTTTCAACATGCTACAAATAATGGCTGCCTTGATTTCGAACTCGACATTCAACTATCTTCGGATAAAGAATTGCTTGTTTACCATGATAAAAGCTTAAAACGAACCAGCGGTATAAATAAGAAACTTAGCGCACTTCCCTACTCTTATTTAAAGGAAATAGACGCTAGGGACAATACACCCGGCTGGCCTGAGCCCTGCAGGATTGCAAATTTAGAAACGGTTGTCGATGCCATACCCAATACGCAGAGTTGGCAGTTTGAAGTAAAAACAGATAGACGCACGACCTTAAGCATTCTCGCCGATAAGTTAATTACGCTGATAAAAGAGAAAGCGTTGCTAGAACGTTGCCATGTTACTTCTGGCAATAAGTGGTTTTTAAGCTTAATTAAGAAAAAAGAACCTAAGATTAAGACCGGTTTTGTCTGCGAGTTTCTTTATCAAAGACCGATAAGTACTTGCTTGAATACAGGATCAGATTTATTAGTGTTAAACCACAAGTTAGCGTCAAGATCGCTTGTAGAAAAAGCTCACAAGAAAGACTTAAACATATCATGTTGGACGGTTAACGATTTGGCCCGTGTCGATTATTTATTAGACTTAGGCGTTAACAATATCATTACCGATATCCCTACGACGATGATCAAGCATTATTTTCGTTAACAATAAAGTAACCGTTCTATATGAATGGCGCCTACCAAAGCAAAGACTAAAATTTCACTCGGCCTTTTTATAATGCAAAGATAATAGATTTTAGTGGATCTATTATCTTTGCCTAGAGGCTGAGGCCTTAGAAGCTTTGGCTATTTCTCGGATCGGTTCCCCGTAAAATCTCTTCTATGTCTAACCAACCATCATCATCTGTATCTGGTTTAGTTGGGTCGGTCGCGAAGAAATACTCTTCCACATTCGATAACTCATCCGTATCACTATCTAAAAACTGATCGGAATCATCAGCGGGGTCTAAGTTGAACGCTTTCTCATAGAGATCTGTCATGAGGTCGTCATCCGAGTCAGATAAACCTAGGTTTTCAATGACAATTTCGCCATTTGAGCGCTTAATCACCGCTACCTCAAACACACTAGAGCTCTTAAATGGGATTAATTTGAGCACTTTGTCCGTGATGAATACTGGCCTCAATAAGTACTGATTCAATTCTTTCAGTTCGTCAAGACTCTCAGTGCCGCCGACTTTAGCTTGAAGGGTGTCTTTAATGCTTTCGCGCTCGACAACCAACAGTGCATTTTGGGTATCTGACACCTCATCTGCACCGGGAATCCCGGTTATATCAAAATCGACAATACCAACAAAGTGATCAGAATAGTCAGCAAAGTCGTAGTAAGAACCATATAGCTGGCCGGCATAATTGAGGCTGAGTGAATCAGTGGGCTCTAGAGCATTGAGGGATAAGTCAACAATCTGCCCTGATGCGAATAGGATAGTATCTTCAGCTTGAGACAATTTCATTGGCCCGAAAATAGTGGCCTCATCAGCCAATGAGCTTGATTCAATAATCACACCAACAAATGATTCTGTTGTTAAATCGACCGTTAATAAACCTGCATTAGTGTCGATATTGCTTGAGTCTTTAATAAGACCGTACAAGCTAGCCGTTCCAGTACAAGTAGGATCACTACAAAGCACGGGTGACTGATTAATATCGAGTGAGCCAGATAATAAACTATCTCGCTCGACAGCGTTGTTATCCAATAAGTGGTAGTTAAAACTGCTATCCAATTCAGAACTTAGTTGTAAGGTCAGATGACTAGAACCAATAGACGATAATGCACTAGGTAAATAGTTAGCTGTCGCAAAGTTGTTTAGTGTATTGAATACCCCTGAATCAAAGTTATAAGTGATGATATCAGTATTGTCATTCAGCAAGTAAAGTGAATCCATTGACGCATGGTTTGCGAAATCAACAATGTTTTCGGTAACGGCTATCGGGTTCTGGTACCGACCTAAGGCGGCATCGTAACGCACAATCATATCCCAGCCATCGTTATAGAATAAGATCTCTGAGTGCGTTTCCGTACTGGCATCCAACCATTCAATGTTTTTAATCAAGTCTATCTGCGGCTGTTCTGCCAGCCAAGATGAAAAACACTGAACTGATGTATCTGCTTTTGTAAAACCATCGGAAGCAAGCGAGCAAGATGCATCTAAGGGGAAGAAGTCCTGAATAATTGAGTTATCCGTTTCATCAATCCCTCTATCCGGTATACCGTCATTATCGCTGTCTACCACGGTTGGTAAAGATCCATACTCAACTTCAACACAGTAATTAATACCTGCCACTTCAAGTAAAGGCAGCTCGCTGTCCAGACATTCATCTGCTTCCCTCACTGAAATATTTTTAACCTCATCCATATCAGCAAGACCATCAAGGTCAGTATCAGAAATTCCAGGATTGGTATTCAATATCAAGGCTTCTAAGCCATCAAGCAGACCGTCGCCATCTGAATCGGGATTTAGTGGGCTAGTCGCGCTGTTATTTTGATCTAAGAGATTGATATAGTAATCATTATCTACATCTTCATCTCCATCATCAACGGAGTCGGCATCACTATCACTATTCCATGGGTCAGATAAGAAAAAGTTTTCAGCGTTTGAGAGGTTTGGGTTAAACGCACCAGCCTCATCATCTGGGTTATACTCTGTACCCATAGCTGCTTCGATCTCGAATTCAGTATCATCCGTTAAACCATCGTTATCAGAGTCCGTATCAGCCGGATCAGAGAATTGTCGGACAAATAACTTACCCTCAATGATCGTTTCGTCAAGCACATCTTTTAGATCCAAAACACGGCGATCTCCCTCGTTATCGTCATTTGCTTGAAATTTAGTTGGATTCCACTTTAATGTTACATTTCTAGAGATTAACGTAGATGGCGGTGCTGAACCATCGTTAGGAGTTGCCCCTATCCGTACATAGTTGTTGCTAATATTTTCACCAGTTGCATCAGTTATGTAAGCGTATACCCAAACTTCATAACCATCGGGTAAACCATCGCCATCCGAATCTTGGGATTTAGGGTCAGTACGAAGATAATGTTCTTCGATACCATCAGGTAAACCATCTCCATCACTATCATGATTTAATGGGTCGGTATTTGTCGTATTAAACTCCACCCCATCTAACAGGTAATCGTGATCTGAGTCAGGGTTATTTGGATTAGTGCCAAGATCTAGCTCTTGTCCATCATTTAAACCATCACCGTCAGTATCCGCTTTATTTGGGTCAGAGTTGAGCAATGGATTATCATTATTTTGTTCTGCAAAATCCGACAACCCATCACCATCTGAATCATTCGCGATAGGATTAAAGCCTGAATTAACCTCATCGAAATCCGAGATATCATCTCCATCTGTGTCGGCAAGATAAGGATCAGTACCGTAGAAGACTTCTTCAAGGTTGGTTAGTAAGTCACCATCAAAATCCTCAAGGTCATCGGTAATGCCATTATCATCGCTATCCGCTAATAAAGGATTAGTCAGCGTGATATAAAGTTCTTGGCTATTAGTTAATCCATCACCATCAGGATCTTCTAGGTCATCTTGGATATTATTATCATTGGAATCTTTATCATTTGGATTAGTGAACAACACGTTTACTTCATCACCGTCTAAGATGCCATCATCATCGGTATCACGAGAGAGAAAATTAGAAATCGGTAACGATTCGGGTAAGGTGGCACAATCCTCTTCAAGTGTGGTGAGTATAATACCTAATTCAACGGCGTCATTTAGGCCGTCGCCATCGGTATCTGCTTCGGCAGGATTCGATTTAAACTCCAATACCTCCCAGTGATCACAAATTCCATCACCGTCTGTATCGGCTAACATCGGATCGGATTTTAACGATGGGCTACCTAGCAGAGCCAATAACTCTTCGTTGTATTCAAATTCAAACGAAAACTCTTCGAAGTCTGTGAGTTGATCTATATCAGAGTGAACCAGAAGCGGGCTACTCTTAAACTCAGTGGTGTTTAATTCGTAGTGATCCGTCAAACCATCTTGATCTGTGTCAATATTACTAGGGTCGGTAAAATATAATGTCACCTCTTCATAGTCGGTTAAACCATCTCCGTCAGTGTCTGAACTCCGTGGATTAGTCCCAATGAAAGTCTCCACAGTATCGATGACAATGAACTTTACCTCCGCATAATCGTTCAAGCCATCACCGTCGGTGTCCGCTTCTTGGTAGTCCGTTAAAAAGATATTCAATTCTTCGCTATTGGTAAGTCCATCTGAATCACTATCAGCATCACCATCAAGTGTTCCTGGCGAAAGAGACTCTGATTTTTTTGGATGGCTGAAGGTTATCTGTAGTTCTTGCGCGTCAGTGAGACCATCAGAATCAGAATCTGCGGATAAAGGGTCAAGGGAAACAGTAACTTCTTTACCTTCATCATTTATATAGGTGTAGAACTCATCACCATCTAATAGACCATCATTATCAGAGTCCGGGTTGAGTGGATCACTTAAATAAGTAAATTCAGGAAACTCACTGCAATCAGGCAAGCCAACAATTTGAATACCTAATTCTTGCGAATCGGATCGACCATCACCATCAGAATCGGGATTAAATGGATCTGTATGAAACAGATTTGTTTCCCACTGATCGCATATTTTATCGCCGTCACTATCTACATAAACAGTAGGCGGAACAGAGTCATCAATATCATCTCGTCCATCCAGAAAATCCGGAATCGCGGCATTGGCTGGCAGCTCGTAATCATTAAAGGATGAAACACTGGCAGAATCCGAAAGGTTTTCATACCAATCAGGCAAGTCATTGGCATTTTCATCACCCAGCAAGATACCTTGGAAGGATACATTTAAAGGCTGGTCAGTGCTGTTATCCCCAGACTGTTTTGAGATGGCAAGTAAATGGAAACCTCTTGGGATAACAGCCAGTAACTGCGGCTTATCCAGCTGAGTATTAAAGCGCCAAAATTTATCTGAAATGATATTGGTAGCTGTTGTCATTTCTAGAAATGAACTGTTCTTTAAAGCCAGAATACGATGATCTTGGTGCGTCAGGCCAAAACTGAATCTAGACGTGCCGAAGGCCGACAGCGCGTTATCTGTCAGGTTATAAGTAATTCCAGAACCGAACCTTAACAATTGCTCAGATTCAATCTCTTCTATCAATATAGGCTCTGCAAGCGCAGCACCAGTATCTGTAACTGTGGCAGTGATCAGTGGATCAGAGGTAACGGGTAAGTTGATTGTTTCTGTAATAAAACGCGTATCAGAATAGCTTTCATCGAAAATAATAAGCTCTGTTCTAGCATCATTTGCCCAGGCAAAGGAGCCATAAGAGTAATCCACCGTCATTTGTGTGATAGGTGCTGAATCATTTGTAACAAGATTGAAGATGCTGTGAATATATTGATCACTTTGATTTTTCTGCTCAACAAGCAAGATCGAACCTTGGTCAATAATTCGGGTCACAGGGAGTGTCAGATTTGTGTTAAACGTCAGAGCAAGCGTATTAGCATCACTGTCGTATGACCAAATACGACCGTCGCTATATCCAAAATAGCTTATGTCTGAATCATCAAAATCGTATTCAAGTGCAGTTAGCTTTTTACCAAACAATTCATCATCGAGATAAACATCAACGGAAGGCATAAATGTCTGGTTTTTCACATCGTAACGAACGACTTCAGCCCAATCTTGTGAAAAAAAGCTAATCTGTTTCTCGCTTGCCGAACTTGTTTGTTCTTCATGAGACACGGCAATGTGTTCAACCGTATTATTGGCTAGCCAAGTCGTGTAGCAAGTACCCTGCTCAATGGGCAATAAGTTTGAAATATTAGCATTATAATTGGGTAGATCTTCTGGGTATAAAATGCTTGTTAATTGCAGACTAAAATCAAATTCTGTTTCATTATTATCATTGATTAAATCACCATCCGTATCTACTTCAGTAGGAAGCAACCCTAAGAGTACTTCCTGGCCATCAGGAAGACCATCGCCATCAGTATCAGCCTCTAGTGGATTGGTCTTGGTAATTAAAACCTCGACGCCATCAGAAAGAAAATCACCATCGCTGTCAGGATCAAGCGGCTCTGTTAAATAAACATTGGTTACGCCATTAGTATTTAATTCATACCAATCCGATAAACCATCCATATCCGTGTCAAAAACGTTAACTTTGGTTTGATTAACCAGCTCTTTATCATTTGATAAGCCGTCGAAATCATTATCAAGAACAACTGCATTGGGTGAAGAACTATCATTCGGGTCGGTACCTAAATCTATCTCGACACCATCTTTATAGCCATCACCATCGCTATCGGGTTTAGTTGGATCAGTTGCATGAGAGATTTCTTCAAAGTCAGTTAAGCCGTCATTATCGGTATCTTTCAAATTAGGATTAGTCGGATTTGCCGCACTTAACTCGTCTAGGTCGTAGACACCATCGTTATCAAGATCATCTGGCTTACCTTCTGATGGCAAAGCACAAGAAGGGTCATTTCGAAAGTAATCCTGATGATTTGGGATGCCATCGTTGTCTGAATCTAGGTCGAGTAGTGGATCAGTCGTGTTATTTCTTAAACTTTCGAGATTGATACCCACAGAACCAGTAGCGATATTTGCAAAAGCCCCATCCAAACCATTGCCTTCAGGTAATACGATTAACTCGACGAAGTCACCAAATTGTAATTTTTGTGCAGGGTATATGAATGACTTCTCATTTTTAAACAGTTCACCATTAATACGCCAGTATGATACATTTTTTTCCAACTCTGACTCGGTCATATCACCAGGATTAATGGCAGCATCTTCACCTAACAGCATCACTTGAGAATTTAGAGAAAATACGCTTTGCGTTAAGTCGGAATCAAAAGCATAGACAAGCAAGTCTTTGGTTTCATTTCGCTGACCGTTGATATTAAAGTTGTAGCTGACAGTAATCGTGTCGCCATACTTAAGTGAAGTTGAATCCTGTGTAGGGAAAGTCATCGAATTCTCACCAAGCACAGGCTGGTCGTTTATCTTCCATACTGGCAAGAAGGTTGTCGTATTAAAATATTCATCATTCACTGTCGGTGTCGTCAGTTCAAAATTAACTTCGCGCGTTGACACATTGATTACGGTGGCCGTCGCATCAAGTCTGGGCGTCAGGTTTTCAATCTCACCGAGAATAACAGCCTCTAAACTAGTAATAAGTAGCGCTTCACCACCATGCTCAATATAAATATCTGCTTTGACCATGTCACCGAACTCAAAATTATTTTCTTCAAGCTCAAAAGGGTAACGTGTATCACTGAGCGAAAACTCGTAACGAGAGGTAGCTTCGGTATTGAGTGACCACCTAACGAATACACTTAGGTTAGTGTTAGATAATTCACTTTCATTTGAAGGTAATAAGCTTGGATCAAACCCTGAGAAATTTAAACGAAGAGCTTCCTCAGGTAAGAAACTTCTCTCGCTGTACTCGATAGAATTAGCACCTAGAACGAATAGTGTTTTAGGTAAGACAATGCTTTGGTTATCATCTGTTAAAAACGTAAATTCAAGTTGAATGACATCACCGAAAATCGTTTGCCCGGACACCAAAGTTTGATGGCTATTTGTTGTCTGTACAGGGATCTCTACCACACTGCTGGAAGACTCTTCTCTTTCCAATTTCCAGGAGATAGATAATTCGGAGTTGGTCGCACTGACTAGGTTCTGTTCATCAATTTTAAGTGTAATCGCACTGCCGGGGAATGGGTAAGCAACATCGGCACTGATGTCTGCTAAGTTGCCTTCTGGATTAAATAAGAAGACATTAGGTTCTGAATATACTTGCTGGTATTCAACTAAAAGGTATGAGCCAACTAGATTAAGCGATTGTATTTTTTTAATACTGTCCGAAGTGTGAAAGCGTTCGACTGTTTGACTTTCGAATGAGTAATAGTCGATATTGCCATTTGCGTAACCAAAATAGATGCGTTTTAAATCGTTATCGATTGGAGCCGGAAAGATATCAATTCTTTGATTACTGCCCGTTAGAGTTGGTACATCAATCACGCCATTAAAGCCTGCGATAAACTTGTTTTCCCGCAAAATGAGGTGCTTCTTCGGTAAGTAATGCCATGTTTCATTAAGAAAGTTAACATCGAAAGGGTCTTCAGAAACTACTTCAGGATCATTGATATAAGTTTCATAACACGTTGATTCTTCTAATAAACCATCTTTTTCTAGATGACAGTTTGGATCATTTGGAAAGAAATCAAGCGTATCGGGTACGCCGTCAGCATCAGCATCTTCCATATCTCCAACAGAACCCGTATAGCTGGTTGTAATGAAGTCGCGATCACCTGTTTTATAGCTGACTGTAAGGGATACATGATCATTTGTTTTAAGGTTTGATAAATTGGCATTTTCAGAAGCGCTCCCAACTGATTGGACGCTCGTATAATGCGTTAAATCATCACCACGAATAACCTGCTGATTAACGACAAAAACGTCATTAAGTAAAGACAGAGGAAGGTAATCATCAATATTGTCATTCAAGTCAATACCGTCGCATGCGTCAGCATATAAGGCACAAAGCGCTTTTGTCGCCTTAAAATCTACGGTTACTGCTTGGCCTGGAACAGGTTTTTCCGGAGAGAATCTGATATCAATTGTCTTAGGGTCTATCACATGAACGGGAATATAAGTAATGTACTGCTGCGTTGGTTCAATAGATGTTGTGAGAGCCGCTTTGACAAGATAATCACCTGGTGTGGTAGCAAATGCGCTGAAACCAGCCACGTCTTCATCGTTAGGCTCACGTATAACAAAATCATGGTTTTCAGGTGAGGAAACTAATGAATAGCTATCGAGCACCTGAGTACTAATGTCTCCAACTGACACACAAGGTGCATCGGAACAGTTAAGTTCCGACTCTTCTATCGTAAATGAAAACTCGAAATCTTCGCTGAAAGGCATAATTACGCTTTCGGCGTTATCATAGTT
The DNA here is from genome assembly GCA_048058835.1 of Oleiphilus sp. GTDB lineage: Bacteria > Pseudomonadota > Gammaproteobacteria > Pseudomonadales > Oleiphilaceae > PZPK01. The sequence continues at coordinate 189,165 of JBLLNS010000003.1, read as the reverse complement.
TAGGAACCAAATACCAGCGTATCCAGACTCAATAGCCCTGCTTCTAGTAGGATCTTCAGGGAATTCGTCCTGGTTATCTAGTGTACCGTCATTATCAGTATCGACCCCACCGGCTGGGCTAGCAATCGTCACATCTGAGAACTGAGACTCGAAAAGCCTAACGGGTTCATTGGGGAGGACTGTGGATTGCTGTTCATTCATAATGAAAAATATATCTGACACCGGTTTAGTAGTATCGGGAATCAGACGTTCACTTGGATGCTTAGACACTAAGTATTCTAATTCGGCAATATCGGAGAGAGTCGGTACAGGGGTATCATTATCCAGACCATCGACCTGATTATCTTTTAAGTCTAGTACGATAAGGTTTAATAGCTCACGCGTAGAGATGTTCGTTTTCTTGTGTAATTCGTAAACAAATGATGAAAAGTTTTCGACGCTTAAACGGTATTGTATGGCTGCAAGCTCTTCGTCAGGAGAGTACTGCATTTCAGGAAGCCTAAGCGGCGAGGTCAAAAGTAAATTTTTTGATAAACCAATGCCAAACGTTCGGTTGACGACATCGACACTTTCTTTGAGAGAAAGCTTGACCATAGATTCGTTAATTATCTTATCGGGTTGCGAGTCAAGGTCAGCATCATTCTGAAGAAATGTGAGACTTTTCAACTTCTGCAAGGCTAAATCGACAGATATCGTCGTTAATGGCGTCGCAAAGAAAGACGGCGTTATCTCAAGTAGCTTATCTTCTTGCTCTGTTTCGATGAGCGAGCGATCGGTGATAAAGTTACCATCAGCATCTCGCTGTTCAACACCATTGAGTAAAAAGTATTTCGTGACGTCTTCTAAGGTGTTATCACCATTGCCTAGAATATCATCTGTGTGAAACAGTGTTTGGTGGTGATCAATGATAGGTTTTTTGCCCGAATTAAAGTCTACGGTCCGGTCAGTGGAAACTGCGTTTAAATAGATGAAACCACGGTAATCGTTGACAGCTAAATTGGGTAACAAGCCTTGTTGATTCGATACACCAAAACTTAAACGGTTTGTGGGGTCTCCTTGTTCGTTAAGGATAACGAAAGAACCCTTAAAGGCTGCTTCAAAATTTTCATCTAATTTCGAAACAATATTCTGATAAAGCAGAGTAAGTGATTCGTCATAATCTGCCGCGCTCGTATTGGCTGAAGTGTCTATATAACGCACAGTATCGTTAAGTTCAAAGTCATGGTAAAAAGCTTCCTGCCCCATGACCAAGTCTTGTGCATCGCTGACAACGACGATAGAAGAGATGATTTGTGAAATAGCGGCTTTAACTGATTGATTACCTTCTTTTCTGAAAAATTTTTCAAGCAGTTCTTTTGCGCTAGTCCTTGAGCTAACCGTTTCAAGCTCTTCTTTTAATGCTGAAATATTTTCTCGTGCGACAGGATCATTTTGAATCTCGAAGCTGTTAAGAAAAGTCTCTGTCACATTATCTCGATAGGCCCTTCGAATATCTGACAATGATGTACCCGAAGCGAGCGAAGCTAATTGATTAATCTGATCAATAGCAGTATCAAAGCCGTTAATTTTCTGCGCGTTAGATTCATTGGATCGATATTTTCTTAAAAGAGAGGTAATCGCTGAAAAACTATCAGCCTCGTAAATTTGATCACTTAAAGATTCAATGTCGTTTATCTTTGATTTCAATTCACTGACTGTCGCTGAGGTATCAATACTTTTTTGAATAGCGTCAATTACTAGCGTATTTGTCTCTGCTATCTGCTGCAGTACCTTTGGCTCTGCATCTGGATCGACAACAGGCGGCGAAATATAAAACTGTATAATATCTTTGGCATTGTCGAAGCTAGTTACGTCATTAACGGCACGTTTTATGGATTTAAGCTCAGTAACGTAACCGAAAGCTTCGACTTGATCTTTGATGTTAGAAATGACAGTTTCAGAAGAGAGTGTGCTGGTGATTGAATCATCTACAATTGTCGTTTCGTTAAAGTCTAGAAGGCCAAACCAAGCTTCAATGGCTAAACGGAAGTCATGAATTGGTCCCTGATCCAACTCAAATTTATAAATATTAATTTCTGAACTAATTAGAGGACCTTTAACAGCACCACCTGTTATCAAGATATCTGCTTCAGCCTCTTCTTCTGGTATTTCTTTCACGGGTACAAAGCTATTACTACCATCGGTACATGAAATTATGAAAACAGAAACCAGTGAGACCAATAAAGCTTGAAGAGACTTAAAAATATGGTTTGTCATAGAGATTGCACTTTTCCGTGTTAGGCAACAAAGTGAATATTGAAATAACGTCTGTAACTTGGATTTATATTAATTCTTCTAATGCTACAAAATCCGAAAAAGTCTTACAAATGAAGTAGTTTGGAAGCGTGAACTGAGACACTAAAAGAAGTGAAGCATAGTGACCCATGCCTCACATACTGGGAAAGTTGAGTTAAAAAATGCGGTTTAAACCATTTAATGCGGCCACACGATATGCTTCTGCCATGGTTGGATAATTAAATGTCGTATTAATAAAGTAATCCAAAGAGTTTGCATCACCATCTTGACTCATAATTGCCTGACCGATATGGATGATTTCAGCTGCCTGATCACCAAAGCAATGTAGGCCTAAAATCTTTTTAGTTTCACGATGAAACAGAATTTTCAGCATGCCCACTGCTTCACCCGTAATTTGTGCACGAGCAAGGTCTTTGAAAAACGCCTGACCTACTTCATAGGGTACTTTTGCCTCTGTCAGTTCGCGCTCATTTTTGCCAACGGAACTGATCTCAGGAATTGTATAAATACCGGTAGGCACATCATTGATATAGCGGAAATAACTATTATTCAGTAATGCCGATGAAGCTGAACGGCCTTGGTCGTAGGCAGCACTCGCTAATGCTGGCCAGCCAATAACATCCCCTACCGCATAAATGTTCTCAACAGAAGTTCTGTAGTGATCATCAACCGTTAACTGGCCCCTTGAATTTGCTTCAAGGCCAATATTTTCCAAACCGAGATTATGGGTATTACCACTTCGACCATTACACCATAAAAATGCATCGGCACGTATTCGTTTTCCAGAGGCAAACGTTACCTCGATAGCATTATCAGTACCAATTACGGTCTCGTAGGTTTCGTTGTGGCGAACCAGTACACCATTGTTTCTCAGGTGATAACTTAAGGCATCAGAGATTTCATCATCCAGAAAAGAGAGTAACTTTTCACCTGGATTGATCAGGTCAACTTTCACACCCAAGCCAGCAAAAATAGAGGCATATTCGGAACCGATGACACCTGCACCATATATCACCATAGTTCTAGGTGTATGATTTAGCTGAAGTATTGAGTCACTGCAGTAAATTCTATTATGTGAAAAATCGACATTAGACGGACGATAAGGGCTGGAGCCACTCGCTATAATTGCTTCTTTGAAATGCAAGACATCCGCAGACGAACTGCCTCTTATTTCAATGCGGTTTTGATCAAGAAAATAGGCACTACCATTATAGAGGTGTACTTTATTTCGTGCGTAGAATTGGGTGCGCAACTTGACCTGCTTATTAATAACCTTTTCAGCATTCTTAAGTACACTTGGAAAGGAAAACCATCTTGGCTCGCCTATATCCCTAAACATAGAGTTAGTATTGAAGGTAATAATCTGCTTAACAGCATGCCTAAGTGCTTTAGACGGAATTGTACCCACATGCGTACAATTTCCCCCAACAATTTGCTTATCCTCAATGACGGCAACACGTTTATGGCCTTTTGCAGCATTCATCGCCGCACCCTCACCTGCGGGCCCCGACCCAATTACAACAACATCATAGTGAAACTCAGCCATGAAACTCTTATCTCCTTTTTTACTTGGTTAAAAACTTTTACTTGATTGAAGCATCGTAAGACAAGGACTCATTGAGCGACTGCCCTTCTTCTTTATCACACTTGGTTTTGTCACCCTTGCAAACATCACAAGCGACTTCCATGCCTAACGCACTCATCCCACCACAGGAACCAGATATTGGCTTCTTCCCAAGAAGAACACCTACAGACATGGCCACGACCAAAAGCAACATGGCTACAAAAACGATAATGAAGATATCCATTACAGCACCTCTTCGAAATAGGGAATTTAATTTTACCAGAAAGGATAAACAAAAAAGCCAAGTTAGAGGTCTAACTTGGCTTAGAAGCACTAGCCGCCGAAATCGTCTAGAAGAATATTTTCATCCTCTACACCTAAGTCTTTAAGCATTTGAATCACTGCCGCGTTCATCATTGGCGGCCCACACATATAATATTCACAATCTTCTGGCGCAGGGTGATCCTTTAGATAATTTTCAAGCAATACATTATGAATAAAGCCTGTATAGCCCTCCCAGTTATCTTCAGGCATCGGATCAGAAAGCGCTACTTGCCAAGTGAAGTTTTCATTCTCCTCTTGAAGCATGTCATATTCATCCTGATAGAACATCTCACGCAAACTTCGCGCGCCGTACCAGAAGGATATTTTACGCTTTGAATTGAGTCGTTTCAGCTGATCAAAGATATGCGATCGCATAGGTGCCATTCCAGCACCGCCGCCGATGAATACCATTTCAGCGTCGGTATCTTTGGCAAAAAACTCACCAAACGGCCCATAAACAGTGATCTTATCGCCCGGCTTCAAGTTAAATACATATGAAGACATTTGCCCTGGTGGGTGATCAGTACCCGGTGGTGGTGACGCTATACGTATGTTGAACTTAACGATACCTTTTTCTTCAGGGTAGTTAGCCATCGAATAGGCACGGATAACATCTTCTTTGACTTCTGATTTATACTGCCAGAGATTGAATTTATCCCAGTCTTCACGATACTCGTCTTCGATTAGGAAGTCTTTATAATCAACAACATGAGGTGGGCATTCAAGCTGGACGTAACCGCCGGCCCTGAAGTCAACATTTTCACCTTCTGGAAGCTTCAAAGTCAGCTCTTTAATGAAGGTTGCAACATTGTGGTTAGCCTCAACCGTACATTCCCACTTCTTAACACCAAAGACTTCTTCTGGCACTTCAACTTTCATGTCCTGCTTAACAGGGACCTGACATGCCAAGCGCCAGCCTTCAGCTTCTTCACGTTTAGTGAAATGCGTCTTTTCAGTCGGTAGCATCGCGCCACCGCCATCTAGAACTTTACACTTACATTGGGCACATGTACCGCCGCCGCCACAAGCAGATGAAAGGAACAAACCTTCACTTGCCAGTGTTTGAAGCAATTTACCACCGGCCGGTGTGGCAATGGGTTTGTCAGACTCTTCATTAACAACGATTGAAACATTACCCGTACTAACTAGCTTTGCTCTAGCAGCGAGAATAATTGCCACCAAAGACAGCACTATCACGGTAAACATGACAACGCCTAATATAATTTCTGCATTCATATCAATACCTTATTTTATTGCACTAACTCAAGCATCTCTTTATAGAGAGATACCTGAGAAAGACATGAATCCAAGTGACATTAAGCCAACTGTGATGAAGGTAATTCCTAACCCACGAAGACCTTCTGGCACATCACTATACTTAAGCTTTTCCCTGATACCGGCTAAAGCAATTATTGCTAACGCCCAACCAACACCGGCACCCAAACCATAAACAACACTCTCACCAAAATTATAGTCTCGCTCTACCATAAACAACGACGCACCTAATATTGCGCAGTTAACCGTAATTAATGGCAAGAAGACACCTAGAGCGTTGTAGAGATCTTGAAAGTATTTATCCAGCACCATCTCAAGAATTTGTACAAGTGCCGCGATCACGCCAATATAGGTTAATAAACCCAAGAAGCTGAGATCGACATCAGGATAACCAGCCCAAGCAAGTGCGCCCTCTTTTAAGAGATAGGTATAGATCAGGTTATTCACTGGTACGGTGATAGCAAGTACCACAACCACGGCAATACCTAAGCCAGTTGCTGCCTGAATCTTCTTTGAGATAGCCAAGAAGGTACACATACCAAGGAAGAAAGCCAAAGCCATGTTTTCAACAAATACAGCCTTAACGAACAAACTTAAAAAATGCTCAATCATTAGAATGCCTCCTTAACCGTGTGCGATGACATTCGATAGTCTGGCGCTTCAACTTGTTCTTTTTTCCAGCCTCTTAGAGCCCAGATTAGCAAGCCAATTAAGAAAAATGCGCTTGGTGGAAGCAGTAACAAACCATTTGGCACATACCAACCACCCTCATTGATAGTGGGAAGTATTTCGATACCAAAAAGCTTACCTGCACCAAGCAGCTCTCTAAAGAAAGCCACAGCTAACAATAACACCATGTAACCTAGACCATTACCGACACCGTCAAGGAAACTGATACCAGGGCTATTTTGCATAGCAAATGCTTCAGCACGCCCCATTACAATACAGTTTGTGATAATCAGACCAACGAAGACTGATAATTGCTTACTAATCTCATAAGCATAGGCTTTGAGGATCTGATCAACTAAGATAACCAATGAAGCGATGATCGTCATTTGAACGATAATACGTATGCTGTTAGGTATCTGCGCTCGGATAGTTGCAATAAATAAGTTGGACAAGCCTGTTACCACACAAACCGCCAAACCCATTACGATAGACAACTGCATGCTTGTTGTTACTGCCAAAGCAGAACAAATACCAAGTATTTGCAGAGCAATCGGGTTATTACTAAAGACAGGTTCAAAAAGAACTTTCTTAATACTTTGTTCGCTCATCTTAAGCCTCCTTACGTAGGCGGTTTAAGTAACGCTGAAAGCCGTTCTCACCTACCCAAAACTGAATTAAGTTAGTCACACCACGACTAGTCAAAGTAGCACCGGCTAAACCATCGACCTGGTAATCAATATTTTTGCTTGATTTATCAACAGAACCTTTGACCAAGTGAATTTTTGGTTCAACACTTTCATCAAGATCAAATAGTTTTTTACCCGGCCAGAAGGCCTTCCATCGTGGGTTATCAACTTCACCACCAAGCCCTGGCGTTTCAGCATGCTCGTAGAAACCGAGACCAACAATGGTATTGGCATCTTTTTCTAGCGCAACGAAACCATGAAGAGTTGACCACAAACCATATCCGCTAATAGGAAGGATGATCGTCTCAAGATTGTCATCATTTTTGACCAGATAAACTTTTGCATATTTAACGCGACGTTTGATGCTGGCAATATCTTCCTCAGCAGTCAGCGCTTCTGATAGCTCAGGGTTCTTTGATGCCTTACGCTGATCATATGACAATGCAGTCTTTCTACCGACTACCTCAGGCTCAATATATTCACCTGTGTCAAGATCAACAATCTTTGCCTCAATTTTTGAAAACGCAGCTTCGATTGCATCAGACGATTTACTGTCTGGCATTAGTCCAGCTGCAGCTAAAATATTAGCTTTGAGATTTAGCGCTTTATTTACTTCTTGCGTTGGCTTCAAGATAACCACGGAACCCGCGATAATAATTGAACAGACCAAGCACAGTAAAAAAGCAACAAGTATAGTTCTTTGAGTTGACTCTTTATTAGACACGCGCCAACCTCCTTTTAATATTTGCTTGAACCACAATGTGGTCAATGTAAGGTGCAAAAAGGTTCGCAAACAATATAGCTAACATCATGCCTTCAGGGAATGCCGGGTTAATTACCCTTATCAACACAACCATTACACCGATTAAAGCACCAAAGACAAACTTACCCGTATTCGTCATTGAAGCCGATACGGGATCTGTCGCCATGAATATCATACCGAAACAAAAGCCACCCATAACGAAATGCCAGTGAGCTGGTACACCAAACATGGGGTTGGTATCTGAACCAATCAAATTAAACAGCGTCGACATGGCAATCATGCCACCCAGAACGCCTGCAACGATGCGCCAAGATGCAATTTTAGTCAGCAATAGCACGGCACCGCCCAGCAAAATTGCAAGGGTAGATGTTTCGCCAATTGAACCCTGAATGAAACCAAAGAAGGCATCGCTCCAAGAAATTTGCTGAGCCAAACCTTCTATACCCGATGCAGCAGCTATACTTAAAGAAGTCGCACCGGTGAATCCATCTACAGCCGTCCAAACAGCATCACCTGATATTTCAGCCGGATAGGCGAAGAACAAAAAGGCACGACCGGTTAACGCTGGGTTCAAGAAGTTTTTGCCGGTTCCGCCGAAAATTTCCTTACCTATTACGACGCCAAATGAAATACCCATGGCCGCCTGCCAAAGTGGGATATCAGGTGGCACGATTAAAGCGAACAGAATAGATGTAACGAAGAAGCCTTCATTCACCTCATGACGCCTAATCGTGGCAAATAGTACTTCCCAAAAGCCACCAACAATAAAGACAGTGGCGTAAACTGGAAGGAAGTAAGCAGCCCCATAAGCTAGGTTATGTAACCAGTTGTTAGCATCGTGGCCGATAAAGAACCAGCTATGCCAATCAGTCGGAATGGAGCCCATTCCAGCAGCAATGGCTGAATTCGCTTGATAGCCAAGGTTCCACATCCCAAAGAAAATTGCAGGAAATGTACAGAACCAAACGGTGATCATAATTCGTTTAAGATCGATGCCGTCTCTAATGTGCGCTGTGGTTTTAGTTACACTTGAAGGCGAATAAAAAATAGTATCTACCGCTTCATATAAAGGGTACCACTTTTCATACTTGCCACCTTTTTCAAAATGGGGTTCCATTTTGTCAAAAATTGATCTAAGTCCCATGCTTAACCCTCTTTCTCTATACGAGTTAAATTTTCCCTTAATATCGGGCCATACTCGTACTTACCTGGGCATACAAATGTACAAAGCGCCAGGTCTTCTTCATCTAATTCTAAGCAACCTAATAGTTGAGCTTGCTCTGTATCACCCACAATTAAAGACCTTAAAAGCTGGGTAGGAAGAATATCAAGAGGCATAATTTGTTCATAAGCCCCAACGGGAACCATTGCCCTTTCGCTACCATTCGTTGTAGTAGTGAAGTTAAACAGTTTCCCTGAAAAAAGTTTAGACAGATAGATATTCATCACTGAGAATTTATCGAAGCCAGGCGATAACCAGCCCATAAATTCACGTTCTTTTTGCTCTTCTAAAACAGAAACTTGGTTTGCATAACGTCCAAGATACGCAACAGGTCCTCGCGCACTTCGCCCTGCGAAGACCGAACCAGAAATAACTCTTGCTGAACTAGTACTTAGCTCGTCTTGTGTCAATTCTGATAACGATGCGCCAATAGTTGTTTTGATGATACGAGGCGATTTGACGCAAGGCCCAGCCAAAGAAACAATTCTATCCGTGTATAGTTCACCCGTTACAAATAGTTTTCCAATAGCAATAACATCTTGATAACCGATTGACCAGACTTGCTTTTTATCACTAACAGGATCAAGAAAATGGATGTGAGTTCCCGCATTACCTGCAGGGTGAGGGCCTGCAAATTGCTCAGTCACAACACGGCTTGATGTGTTAACAGAAACAGAACTATTTGGTTTTGTACAAACAAACACTTTGCCGTCGGTTAACTTTTCCAGAACATCCAAACCGTGCTGAAAGTCTTCCGATGCGGCATCAATAACAATTTCTGGATTTACAGAAAGAGGATTAGTATCCATTGCTGTAACAAAGATTGAGTTTGGCGTTGAATCCAGCTCAGGCACTTTGCTGTAAGGTCGTGTCCGAAGTGCTGTCCACAGACCTGAGTCTACAAGATTTTTTGAAATCTGTTCGCGTGTTAAGTTGCCTAGAGAAGAAGCATCAAACTTGTCGAATTCAACTGACTCACCTTCAGAGACCTCAATCACGATTGACTGAAACACTCTTTTTTCGCCGCGATTTATCTCGACTACCTTGCCGCATGCTGGAGAGGTGTATTTGACGCCTTCTGTTTTTTTATCTTCGAATAAAACCTGCCCTTTTTTTACTGTATCTCCGACTTGAACCAACATAGTGGGTTTCATGCCTGGGTAATCAAAGCCAACGAGCGCAACTTTGCTTACAAGCATTGTGTCAGATATTTTTTGTTCGGGCGTACCGGATATTGGAAGATCGAGGCCTTTTTTAATGTTGACCATTCATCCTGCCTAATCATGAGAAAAGTGAATTTTCCGCTATTCAGACTGCACTTAAGCTAAGCTGGAACATTTGCAAAAAACGCCCCTAGCAACCCAACAAAAAAGCACAACAATTTTCAAGAATAACGAACCTAAAAGCGACGACAATTATAGTGATGCACAATACATATTGCTACATAAAGACCTAAAAATTACGAGGTTTTTCAACGCCAGCCACCGTTAAGCCTTCTGCATGTAAAAAGAGTAGCACTAATTGTTCAAAAAAAAACCAGCTTATCAGCTGGTTTTTTTAATCTGGCTTTATGCCTTGGGGAAGCAAGGGTAATCTATACCGGCCATTTGATTCACAATTCGGACAACCTGAGCACTGTAGCCAAATTCATTATCATACCAAACATAGAGAACCAAACGCTTACCACTTACGATAGTCGCATTAGAGTCGACGATACCTGCTCGACGAGACCCAACAAAATCTGTTGAAACCACTTCATCAGAAGTCAAATAATCTATTTGCTTTTGCAAACTAGAATGCAAAGAGGTGTATCGAAGATAATCATTAACCTCTTGAACCGTAGTGGTATTCGAGATATTTAAGTTCAAGATAGCCATTGACACATTTGGTGTAGGAACACGAATCGCATTACCCGTCAATCGCCCTTCCATTTTCGGCAAAGCTTTAGCAACAGCCTTAGCCGCACCTGTTTCGGTAATAACCATATTCAACGCAGCGCTTCGACCTCGTCGACTGCCCTTATGGTAATTATCGATCAAGTTTTGATCGTTGGTATAAGAATGAACAGTCTCAACATGACCATCAATTATATCAAACTTGTCATCAATCGCCTTAAGCACGGGTGTAATTGCATTCGTGGTACACGACGCGGCAGATAGGATCGTATCAGAGGAAGAGATTTGATCATTATTAATACCGTAAACGATATTTTTGATATCCCCTTTACCTGGCGCAGTCAAAAGCACTTTAGATACGCCCTTAGATTTTAGGTGCAAACCTAAACCAGCCTCATCACGCCAAATACCGGTATTATCAACAACGATAGCGTTATTTATGCCATATTGTGTGTAATCGACTTGGTCTGGGCCAGCAGAGTATATAACCTGAATGCGATTGCCATTTGCAATCAAAGTGTTCGTTTCAGACTCGACAGAAATAGTACCTTCGAAAGGCCCATGAACCGAGTCACGTCTCAACAAGCTTGCACGCTTTTCAAGATCATTTGCAGCGCCACCATTTCTGACAACAATAGCACGAAGCCTTAAATTGTTACCGCCGCCTGCTTTTTCAATCAAAATACGCGCTAACAAACGACCGATGCGACCAAAACCATATAAAACCACATCTTTAGACTGCTCGTCCTTTGCCTGCACAGACTCTTTATCAAACGCGCCGACAATGTCACCTAATTCATTCTTCAAAAATTCTTCAAGCGATACACCAGCGGCAGCTTCTTTATAACGTACAGCCAACTTACCAATATCGACACGCGCATGCCCTAGCTCTAGAGTATCCATAACCTTAAGTACTGCAAAGGTGTCATGAACCGATAACTCTTTTTCTTCAACCTGTCTAACAAAACGGTGTGATTTCAAAATACCGATCACGGACTGATTAATAACCGCACGTCCATATATCGACGTCACGATATTATTCTGGCGATATAAACGACCTATTAATGGAATCATTGCTTCTGCAGTTGCTTCACGATCTTTCCAATCTGAAAAGCAATTATCGATCATTTCATTACTCACGCTAAACACCTCTGCTTTAATGCGCCATAAAATTTTGCGCTATTATCCAGATTAAGCCTTTAAGGTGCAACTTGAAGACGGGCAAAAGGGTAAACTTTTATAAAAAGCCCAAAAAGCTTTGTTGATGGAGTGTGAAATAAGACATTATTTGCAACATGGGCTTTCGTTATAGTTCATAATGTCTAAAATCACTTAATATAAAAATTAATATCGAGAATATAACGTGTCTGAAATAAATGCACTTGTGGTAGATGACTCCTCTACCTCAAGGATGTTATTAACCAAAATACTCCGCAAGATGGACATTCATTGTGAGCAAGCATCATCTGGCGAAGACGCGATCTCGCAACTCACTTGGTTCCATCCTGACTTCATTTTTCTAGATCATCTAATGCCTGGCATTGATGGCTTTGAAACCTTACGACAAATAAAGAGCAACCCAGACACTCAGCATATTCCTGTCATCATGTACACCTCGCAACACGCACATAAATACTATGAAGAGGCGCATGCATTAGGTGCAGCAGGCGTAATTTCGAAACAGATTGATCGAGACAAACTCTATTTGATGATCAGTCGGATATGTTTGAATAAAACTGATGAAAAAAATGTACCCACTATTTATCAAGAAGTTCAACGAAACCTCGAAAGTAATATCAGAGAAACCAGTCACAGCAAGATACTGGCTAGACTCTCCACCATAGAAACAGCTTATGAAGAGCTTCACGAAGAAAACCGTGCTCTCAAAATTGAACTCGCACAAACCTCACTCGTTCAAGAAGAGCTCAAACTAAGAACGCAAAACATTTCCTGGCCTCAAGTCATTATTACCTTATTTCTAGCGCTCGCTTTATTCGGTTCTACCTTTACATGGTTTACAACGCAGCGTATAGAAACCAACTACATTGAGACGCAAGCTCGCATCAGTTCGATCAATACGCTCATTGATGAAATCCTCAATTACCTAGAATCAGAATCATCAAAGAATTAGGAGGCCTTCTGAAACCGGTTAAGTTAGACAAGCTTTATCCAAAGTTGAGGTTTCTTATTATTGATGATTTTGAAAATTTTCGATCATCTTTAAGGCTCATGCTCTCATCTTTCGGGGCTTATCATGTGGATATGGCAAGTTCATCTGAAGAAGCAATGGACAAATGCCGATTTAACTTCTACGACATTATTTTGTGTGATTTCAACCTAGGTCAAGGTAAAAACGGTCAACAGATACTCGAAGCGCTCAAGGTTAGTAAGCGTATAAAACACGTCCACTTATTTATCATGATCACGGCGGAGACAGCGAAAGACGTCGTTTTAGGTGCCCGCGAATACCAGCCAGACGCTTACATAGCCAAACCGATTACCAGAACGGTCCTCGAAACACGCTTAGGCCATTTGATAAAGCAACAAAAAATATTAAAGCCAATCAACAAAGAAATTGATTTGGAAAATTATGCCAAAGCCGTTTCGTTGTGCCACGCCGAACTAGAACATAAAACCAAGTATCAATCTTGGTGCTACCAAACGCTTGGTGACCTTTATCTGAAACTGGGCGACGCCACAAATGCAATCAAAATTTATGATACGGTATTGAAAAACAGAGAACTACCTTGGGCGCTGCTTGGGAAAGGCAAGGCACTGTTCTTAAATCAGGATATTAATACCGCCATTCAACAATATCAGTCAGCACTCAAGCTAAACCCAAATCTTGTTGAGGCCTATGACGGGCTTTCAGACTGCTATCTAAAGCTCAATCAACCTAAGCTCGCTCAGGACGCACTACATCAAGCGGTTCAGCTTTCGCCAAGATTGATACCGCGACAAGAAAAGTTGGGGCAAGTCTGCCAAAAGAATCAAGATATAGAAATGGCATCCAATGCATTTCGGCAAGCTATCAAATTTGGCGAGCACTCTATACACGATAAGGTAGATAACTACCTAAATCTTGGTCGAAGCCTGTCAGATTGGAGCGAAGGTGATACCTCAAATCAAGGCCAACATAGGGCCAGTGAAGCAATTGATATTCTTGAAACATTAACCAATAAATTCTCACTTAATGAAAACGCTTGTATAAATGCCACCTTAATAGAAGCGCGAGTCTATACCGGGCAAAACCAACAGGAACTAGCGGATAAAAAGCTTCATCAAGCTGAATGTATTATTGAGGATGAGAATTTGACTCCTGAAGTCGGTTTAGAGTTCGCTAAAACACTTTATTCGATGAAACAGCCTGAGCGTGCAGAAAAGCTTTTGATCGAGTTAGCCAAAAAATATGAAGAAAATGCAGATATCTTGCTTCAAATTGAAAGCCTAATGGATGAGCCGGAAAGCTTAATTGCGCGCAAGCAGGCCAAAGAGCTGAACAAGTCGGGTATAAAACTATTCGAACAAGGTCAACTCGATGAGGCGATAGACTCCATTGAAACAGCCCTAACCTTCACACCAAAACATGCCGCGTTAAACCTTAATCTTGTACAAGTTCTGATCAAACATTACGAGACCTTTTCTGACGAAAAAATGCTAAAAAAAGCGCAGAACTGTTTAACCCGGATCGAACATATCCCCGAACAACATAATCAGTTTAAACGAATGAACTATCTCAGAAAAAACATTCAAAAACTAACATCCAAGCAAACACAAAAGACTGGAGAGCCTGATGAGCAATAGTGAGCAAAACCGGCCAGACTTCTCAATGATTATAGCCTCAGCAGTGCATGACATGAAAAACTCTTTGAGCATGCTGCTGCACTCAGTCGACCAAATGTGCGAAGAACTACCCGAAGAATGGAAACAAAAGAACAACACGACGACGGTTAAATATGAAGCAGAAAGGGTGAATAGCTACCTGGTACAACTATTAGGTTTATATCGTTTACAAAATGAAATGCTCTCTCTGCACATCGATGAATATTTTCTGTCTGACTTATTAGACGAACAGGTTGCTCATTATGAACCGATGCTCACAGACAAAAATATTGAGCTAAGCGTCACCGCAGACGACTCTTTTGCGTGGTATTTCGACAGAGAAATAGTGATGGGCGTACTGAATAATGCCTTAAATAATGCCTCCCGTTACACGAGGGACCAGATAAAAATCATTGCAAAAGAGGAAAATAATTATTTAATTATTGAAATACATGATGATGGAAAAGGCTACCCACAAGCATTGTTAGACGCCCCTCCTGGTGAAATCCTGAACAACATTAATTTCCAAACAGGCAGTACGAGTTTGGGTATTTACTTTGCGGAAATGGTGACCCGCCTACACACGCAAGGCGATAGAAAGGGCTCAATCAAACTTTCAAACGGTGGGGAATTAGGCGGCGGTGTATTTAGCATTTACCTCCCTTAACTCTATCAGTAAGACAAGGCTACTTGGTGTGAACAAGCGAAGCGGTATCGACTCATCCCCACCCTTCTATGCTGATAAGGCCTTGTGACTTAAGCTGACCAACCAACTAAGATTAAAGACAAATGCAAAGCGAATAACTCGTGACTAACTTTAAATAAGATTTCGCGCATCCTAAACTTATTGACTTGGTTCAACAATAATATCTATCTTATTCGGCTGATTCAGTAATAGCGACGCCTTCATCCCGAGCACATCCTGAAAGGTATGCAAAAAATGCGAAGCATCGGAAAATCCGGCATTCAAAGCTGCAGACGTTAAATTACCGGTTTTCGCCATAAATACCGAAGCCACAAAGAGCCGGTGCCATAAACGATAACGGCGGATGGGAACACCGGTTTGGGCTTTAAAAATCTTAACTAAATGTGGTACTGACAGATTCACTTGGCGGGCCAACAGGTCGACCGACAAGTTTTGATCAATATTGGATTTAATAAACGTAATAATCTGTTCCACACGAGGGTCTACCGGTTGAGGAGTCTCTCTGATACGTTCAGGTGGCGTGAGTAGTTGATTTAGCTCTGCCGCCGCCACATCCCAAGGATGCTGACTACGATATAAATCCTGAAGCTTAGAAATATACGCTAGCTCGTCTTTTATCTGGAATGACACATTGTTTTTAAGATTATCACCCGGCCGCATCATCTGTTTGGATAAAATCGCGTAATCTTGCCCCGTCACATCGAGCATACAATTCGCGATAATGTAATCTTCAGTGTATGCCGTAAACGGCGTACCTGGCGGTACTAAAAAACTTTTACACTCGACCAGTTCTTTCTGCCCGGGGCAACGAACCTTCATGGTTCCGGTAAGCGCAAATGCAATAGACGCTGCCCCATTCTTCATGCAAATAGGCTCAAACAAAGGCCCAAGGTAAAGCGTACGTTTATCCCACAGATACATTAGAGAGGTATAGGTTTTCTGATCCATAGTATAAGTCAGTCTTTTTTATTTTTATGTTTCGATAAGTCCAAAGTCAGTCTCGAAAAGTCGACCTATCAATAACGGTTATTCTAACCTGCAGCATAATGGAAATCTCGAACTTAATAGCAAAAACGAGCGCTCATTTGCAGACTTGGAAACATGATTAATTCCTACAATATTTTCTCAGAATAATTAAATAGTGTGCCGAGCTACCTGCTTATTTGTAGGTAGCTGTGGCAAACACGATATGAGCTAACTGAGGGATTAATTCTGGTTGTCAGTATTATCCGGAACTGCGTCATGAAGCAGTTTATGACAAGGGAATAAATACCTTAATTAGAATGGAAAAACCAAGCATTACCACTTTATATGGCTCATGGTTCTAAATAAAAACAACTATAGGAATCTTAAACATGAAAATAACATTACGACTTTTCTCATTACTTTCAATAACCTGTCTAGCTCTGTCCGGCAACTTTACCCTGGCCGCTAAAGGCGGAAAAGGTGGCGGTGGCAGCGAAGCGCCAGCAAGCTGCGCAGTCGAACCGATTGTCATGGTTCATGGCTACTTAGGCTCAACCTCAAACTTCAATACCATGGAAGGCCGCCTGGCCGACAATGGTCAACCCGCCTGCGCGCTGTATAAGTTTGGTTACAACAGCACGGGAGACAGCAACACAACGAGCGCATCAAGACTAAGGTCTTTTGTAGATGGCGCCCTTAGCAGCACAGGCCAAGCCAAAGCCCGCTTAATCGCCCACTCTAATGGTGGCTTAGTGTCTCGCTGGTATCGGGTATTTGAAGATGGCTCAAGCAAAACCAGTAAGTTGATTACTTTAGGTACCCCGCATAAAGGTACGTCTTGGGCTTATGGTTGTGTCAGCCCTGCATGTTTTGAAATGAGCCCTAATTCTTCCTTCCTTCAATCCCTTGGCACGAAAGGCTGTAATATTTCACTCTGGTCAGATGCTGATGAAATTATTCTGCCTAATAGCAGTGCAAAATGCGGTAAAAGCATTCAGACCAAAAGCGTGAGCCACAATGCCTTACTGTCTGATGCAGATGTCTTTGTAGACGTCAAAAATAACTTATAAAGCCAAACACTTTCTCTGTTTTGATGTGCCTAATCGGCTGATTAGGCACATTGTCTATTTTGTATATCCGCCCGCTATTCCTTATTACCTCCCCTAAATAAACTCAAGCTAATTTCGCTCCCTCGGTAAAAAGCGAACTAGGACTCATTTTTTTCACGATGATTAGTTCCTACAATATTTTTGCTCATAACTTGAATACTGTTGGTTCATACCTTAGCTCTGATTAGGTATGAAGCAATAAAATGCGCGAGCTTGCTGACCGATTTAACATTGCATGTTTATCGTCACATATATGGCAAGGGATCTTTTACATTAACAGGGACAGTACTAGGGACAATAAAAATAACAGCTCACGATTTCTAAATAACAACAACTATAAGGATCTCAACTATGAAACTAACAATACGACTCTTCTCATTATTAGCCGTCACCTGTCTTGCACTTTCAAGCAACTATACGCTGGCAGCTAAAGGCGGAAAAGGTGGCGGCGGAGGCTCATCAAGCTGTGCTGCGGAACCCATCGTAATGGTACATGGCTACTTAGGCTCTACCTCGAACTTCAATACCATGGAAAGCCGCTTGCAGTCAGCCGGGCACCCTAGCTGTGCTTTATATAAGTTTGGCTACAACAGTACCGGCAGCAGCAACAAAACCAGCGCATCAAGATTAGCATCATTTGTCGATGGCGCACTCAAATCAATTGGCCAATCTAAAGCGCGTTTAGTGGCGCATTCAAACGGTGGACTGGTGTCTCGTTGGTATCGCGTATTTGAGGGTGGTTCAAGAAAAACCAGCAAGTTAATTACCTTAGGTACGCCGCATCAAGGTACATCGTGGGCCTATGCGTGTATTAGCCCTGCCTGTTTTGAAATGCGCCCGAACTCCTCTTTCCTTAAATCTCTGAACGGAAAAGGCTGTGATGTGTCGTTATGGTCAGATGCCGATGAAATCATCTTGCCAAATAGCAGTGCAAAATGTGGCACCAGCATTCAAACCAAAAGTACTAGCCACAATGGTTTGCTAAGCGATGCAGATGTGTTTGTTGATGTGAATAATAATTTATAAGCGTTTTTATTTTGATTAATACCTAAAAAAACAGTTTTATTTTTTATCGAGTCAATAGTATTTTCATTTCTGCTATTGGCTCGTTTTTTTGTTTAAACATTGTCTACAAAAATGAACCTTTTTATTGTTTACCGATATGCCTCATACCCTCTATGCTTCGAACACCCGTATTTCATTATAAAAAGAAGTTTACTATGACCAAGTACCTAGTTTGGGCCTTAATACCACTCGCCATCCTTGCTGAATCTAGCCTTGCCGAGCCCGGCAAGCACTTTGTACGGGTACACGAAGCCCAAGCCTTTGCCACGGTGAATGCGCAACAACTTAACTACAATTTATTCGAGTTTTTATTAGGTTCTCGGGCGCAAGATAAGTTGCAAAATACTGAGTATGCGCTTAGCGAAGACGAGCAACAGCAGCACATTATGAAAACCGCCAAAGACCTGGTAGTGACAGAGCTCTTAGCGCAGGAAGCATCTCGCCAGAAAATTGATCAGTTACCTACGGTCATCACTGAATTAGAAATGGCCCGAAAAACCCTGCTGGCGCAACTACTGGTACAAAAGATAATGCAAGATGTTCAGGTAGATGAAGCTCAGCTAATAAAACGTTATGAGCAGCAGGAAGCACTAACGATGTATCGTTTTAAGGTCTGGAACAGCAAACACCAAGAAGAAGCCGAACATATTTTGAAGACACTCAAATCTGCTTCAGGCAGTGACTCAGAAGCCTATCTTGCACAAGCGAATGAAACCGCTTGGGTGCTAATTGACGATGTTGACCCAGCACTTCGAGACGAAGTTAAACAACTTCCAGTTGGCGGCTTTGCAAGCAAGCCGAGTAACCGAGACCGAGCGTGGCAAATCATTCAGCTAATCGACAAAAATACCCTTGAAAAACGACCTTTTGAAGAAGAGCGCGATATTCTACGTTCAGACATCATTAAAGCCGAGCTAGATAAAGAAATCACCAAACTATTAAAAAACGCAACTATCAAAGTACATAAACCTGAAGGTATTGTGATTGACCGCCACTGGAGCCAAGGTGAATAAGTTTTTTTTAAGCCTTGGGCTAGCCGCTCTTGCTATCAGCGCCGTGGCTGTCTTTTATTCTGAACATGAAACCAAGCACCCCACTCCCAGCAACTTAGCTGTCGTGACAGACGCACGTTCCTCTGAACGAACGCCGCTGATTCCGAAACAGCTAAGCACAAGCTCCACCCTAGAAGAAATGCCCAACGAACAAACGGGTTTTCCGGAGATAGAAAGACTAGACCAAGGGGAAGCCGCTATTTCTCCCTTCTTAATAGAGTCAGTTTATATCGATGAGCTATTAGCTATTTTTGAAGATGGCTATACCTTAGATGACACACAGAAAGCCGCTCTGGATATTTTCATTTCACGTCTACCGGACAAACTATCAGATGCCGAACTGAATCTACTGGTTAAGCAGATACAAGCTCATGCTGACAGTGACTCAGGTGACCAACTTGGGCTCACCATAAACCGTTTGTATAAACTACGACAGGCAGAAGATAGCTTTATTCAGAGCTTATCTCCGCCTTCCAACCAAGAGGATATGAACCAGATTAACACTGAGCTAGCCTTACTCAGACTGCGTATTTTAGGTGAAGCCCTCAATGCAAAGCTGCATCCACCAGAACCAGCAAAAGCCACCCCCACTGCACCCTCAGAGACTCACAACACAAACACATCAGGCGAGAACGTCAACCAGGAAACGGGTCAGTGGATAAACAGTCTCTCTAAACAAGGTTTAACGGATGATGAGATAAACCAGTTAATTGCTGAAAAATATGGAAATGACACTAGCGCGAGCCTACAAAAACTACAGGCGGTTGAAGATGAATGGTTACAGCGCTACCTTAAATTTTCTGAACAGAAGAGTTATATCGTAGAGTCAGGTTTGTCTGAGGAAGACAAGGCTGAACAAATTGAAGCCCTGTTAAAAGTACATTATTCAGCAGAAGAATTTAAAGGTGCCGCCGCCTTTGACAAGCTGATGAGTGAGCAGGAATAAACCTTAGACAAGCTTTAAAACATAGTAAAGAATTGATCCGCAATACCCAGCACCAAGATATACCGAATGGTTTTGCCAATACCGGTGAGCAGAAGGAATATCGGAAAAGGTACTTTCATAATACCGGCAATAAAGGTGAGCGCATCGCCACCGATCGGTGCCCACGCCATCAATAAGGACCATACCCCGTACTTTTGAAACCAGCGCTGAGAGACACCTAATTTGTCTTTTTTGAAGGGAAACCAGCGCCTATCCTGGAACTTCAATAGGTAGCGCCCCATTGCCCAATTTACGGCTGCACCCAAGGTATTTCCGGTTGCGGCAAATAGCAACAGAAGTGCTGGGTCTTTGCCTGCCGCGGCCATGGAGACCAGAAGGATTTCAGAGTAGGCCGGAATCAGGGTAGCGGCCAGAAAGGCCATAAAAAAAAGCCCGACATAGCTGTCTAGGAAGTTAACGCTATTCCAAAGTTCAATCATTTAGGCGCCAATCTTTTCCAATTTTGTTTGAGCTGCACAGTCTACCAGACCTCGAAAGATTCTCTGCTGAGATTCAATTTGAGGTAAATATTCTGGGTGCCATTGCACGCCCAGAACGAAGTCATAATCAGTGTGTTCAATGGCTTGCACAACACCGCCGCCGTCTCTTGCGGTGACGATCATGCCCTCGCCTAGTTGATCCATCGCTTGATCATGCAAAGCATTCACGAAACGTGTGCCACCCTGAATAAGAGAAGCTAAGGTTGTGCCTTCTTCCAAGGTAATCCTTTTCCGTGGCAGTAAGCTTCGTACATGCGGCTCCTCAGAATAGAACTCGGTAATTCTTTGATGCAAACTTCCTCCGGTAACTATATTCAACAACTGCGCACCACGACAAATTCCCAACAAGGGAATGCCGTGCTTCAATGCATATTGAATAAGGCTTCTTTCTAGGCTGTCTCGCTGTGGGTCATAACTTTGCGCACGTTTTTGCTTGGTAAGCAGCCTCAAGAGAAATAATAATGATGAGATCAACCAATCACGAATTCTAAATCTACTGTCAGCGTCCTCTCTCTGTTCTGGCTCCTGCCCATATAGAACAGGCTCAACATCGGTACCGCCGCCGATGATCAAGGCATCAAGCTTTGTCACTTCAACATTACGTGAGGGCGTTATTCTGATCGGCCTTGCACCTGCGCGTATTACGGCCAAGCGAGTCATCCACCATGCCGCTATACCGCCATGGTCAGGTCCGGTAACCCCCACGATAATATCTTTCATGATCGCCCTCCCTTCAGGTTCAAGATGCGCCCGTTTATTCAGAAGATAAAGCATGCTCTGCCAAAAACGCCTTCACCGCTTTCACCCAATTGGTTTTATGGCTAATGGCAAAGGAGTCAGATTCTTTTTTCCACTGGGTGATGAGCGCCTCTTTTAAACTTGCATCCCTCGCAATTTCTTCAATAATAGCCCAACGGTTCCATTCGGTTGCCATAGTCCACCCTTCTTCTCCTATGCGGCAATCTGGTAAACGATAATGGAACGCTGGCCGCCCTTTTATTAAGCATTGCTGATCCTCTGGCAGCGCATCCATGAGTCTTTCTTTATCAACTTCATAGAATATGGGCAGCATATCCAAAGGCCGGTTCCGCGTTGGGTTATGCCGCAGATAGTCATCCATAAATTGCGTCATTGTAGGCTGGTAGTGTTGGTCCAAAATCAGTTCCGCATAGTCGGCAGGAAAAGGGTCGATAAATTTGGTAAAAAATCGTCTGGAAAAGTCAGTATCCGACACGTCAATTATCCAGTCAGTCATTAGTAAAAATGTCTGAACAAAGGCTAAAAGTGTTTCAACTTTCAGAGCAGGCACTTCTGGGTTGAGATGCAAACCAAAGGCATAACGCAATGACTCCTGCGTACCTTCTGCTCCTACCTCATTCAAGACATCGACTAATATTTGCAGCTGGTCAAATTTAGAGAACGGTACTGGCGCGGTGACAATCTCACAGGGGATTAAGCCACGGCTTAATTTATCCACTTCCTGTTCAATCTTTTCAGCATCGGAACCCGGTGAAAAATCGACACCAAGGTCTTCCAACCATGTTCTATATTTCAAGGAGGTTAACAGCTGTGCATCGCGCTCAATTTTTAAGTCGCCAAGCTTAAGCTCTTTAATATGAAACTCATAGGCGCTGGTTTTTTCGAGCGACCCTCCCAATCTTTCGTGTAAGGCCTTCGCGACTTCTTCGATAGATATATTGCCAACTTCTAATTCAAAACCCGCGCGGCGTTCGTTGCCGCTTTCGTTTTGTTGAACTTTTGGAATTGAAAAACCTTTCATACTAACTCCTTGCAACTTTACCCATGTATCTGAACTTTGTAGCATCTTAACCTGCACTAGTAGAAATGCATTTCATACAAACAAAGCCTAAAAAAATTAGAAGCATACGGAGGTAATATTAAAAAAACAGGTTTTTATTTCACGAGGTATTGGGAATCTATCAGCTTCTATGTGAAGTGCTTTGAAGTAGAGCAAGTCTGACAGTTTCCCTTTTAATCATACCTTTACGCTTAAATTTGGCATCTCAGTCTACATTAGACACTAGAGCAGAACTAAAATTCCGTAAAGGTCGATTGCAAAAGACTATTTCAGCCTAATGAATTCGCATAACGTTTGAGGCCACCACCAATTCCTCTGGAAAGTGCTGTTTTGATTATGCCAGTGGTTAAGGGGATTTTAGATTCCAGCTCAATGGTATAGTGCAGATTGGTTTTTCCATTTTGTTCGCTAAAGTTCAACTCACCAACATGGTTTTTAATTGGACTACCTTGCGTTATTTTATACTGAATTCTCTTATTTTCAGCGAATTCGGTAATTGTTTCCTGAAATGTAGGAAGTGGGCCTATCTTTATTTCGCGCACCGAGCCTAAACCATTGGGTAGATCTTTACCGTCTACTATCCTTTTCATGTTAATACCACATAGCCTGCCAAATGTTTCATGGTCACTAAGCGCAGCAAAAACATCTTTTAACGGAGCATTAAAAGCTTGATTGATTGTTATAGTTTGAATTGCCATAATTTATTCCCTTAATGAGTATTTAATTGTTTTTATAGGTTGTTTTGAGAGATCATTCGGCAGATAGCGTTTATTCTTTTGCAATTGCCAGGATAAAAATTCAGCATACTTTAGCATAGACTTTTCTACTTAATAAGCACCAACACTTCCTGAATAGCACCAACAATAAGGCAAAATTCACTATGTATAACTACCATGCCCCCATCAATCTATTGAAAGACAAAGTCATATTAGTGACAGGTGCAGGCGACGGGATAGGTAAAGCAGCTGCTCTGTCATTTGCACGGCACGGCGCAACGGTTATTTTACTTGGAAGGACCACCTCAAAACTGGAGAAGGTTTATGATGAGATTGAGCAGAACCAATGGCCTAAACCTGCCATTATTCCGCTAAACCTTGAAGGCGCAGTGGAAAAAGACTACATCGAAGTCGCCAATTCAATCCATAGTGCGTTTGGCCGACTGGATGGCATTTTACATAACGCCTCATTATTAGGTTCAATGACGACCATTGATCAATATGAAGTGCCAGTCTGGGAAAAAGTCATGCAGGTCAATGTTAACTCAGCATTCATGCTCACTAAAATATTTTTGCCACTTCTAAGAGCTTCTGCATCTCCTTCCATTGCTTTCACAACCTCTAGTGTAGGAAGAAAAGGCAGAGCCTTTTGGGGCGCATATTCCGTTTCTAAATTTGCCACTGAAGGCTTAATGCAAGTGCTCGCCGATGAAAATGACGAATCCGAGCCGAGGATTAGGGTCAATTGCATCAACCCAGGCGCGACGAGGACCAATATGCGCGCTGATGCTTACCCAGCTGAGAACCCAATGAACAACCCGGCTCCAGAGGAAATTATGCCGCTTTATTTATTTCTCATGGGTGATGACAGTCGAGACGTCACGGGTCAATCACTGGATGCACAGGCTAAGTAGCTTATCAAAATGCTCACCTTAAACCTGCAAGGATTTCCACAATGATAGTTAAAATCAAAGCCTACTTAGGGCTATTTGTTTTTTTGTGTTTTTCTAGCGTCGTTTCAAGCATAGAACTACAGCAACACGAAGCTACCTATACAGCAAAGATAAAAAAGGGGGTCAGCATTGATGGTTCAGCAACTCGATCACTCAAGAAACTAGATGATTCGCGTTGGTTATACCGTTTTGATGTAGAGTCATTTATAGCGGATATAAAAGAAAAGTCGGTACTTTCTTTCGAAAACGGTCGTGTCGTACCTGAGGAATATAATTACAAGCTGTCTGCTTTTTTAATGTCCGATCGAAAACGAAACATTAAATTCAACTGGCAAAATAAAATAGCAGAAAACCCGCTCAAAAAAGGCTGGCGCTTAAACGGCATACCAGAAAACACCTATGATCGACTCTCCTATCAATTACAGTTATTACTAGACGTAAACCAAGGGAAAGAGACGATAAAGTATCAAATTGCCCATAAAGGTAAGCTTCGAGAAAGCCAATTTGTCATTTTGGGTGAAGAAGTGCTCGAAACTAAATTTGGTAAATTGAATAGTATCGTTGCAAAAAAACAGCGTGATGAAGATGCCAAAAGAGAAACCTATTTATGGTTTTCGAGTGACTACCCATTGCTTCTTCTGAGAATGACTCAAAAAGAAAAAGATGGCGAAGAGTACGAAATTATCTTATCAAGCGCTGAGATAAATGGAGAAAAAATCGATTTAAGCAAAAATGCAGTCACGTCGACAGCGCAAGGAGAGATTTAAAGGACGAACAGAGCCATAAGGGTTTATGGGTCCTCGCTAAATTATAGGGAGGACAACTTCGAAAATACTGCCTTGTGGTTTATTTTCTGAGTAAGAGATGGAGCCATGATGCTGATCGATAATCCGCTTACAGATTGCGAGACCTAAACCTGTACTTCGCTCGCCAGCTGTTGTTTTTGTGGATATTTTTGCAAATGGTTGAAATAAAAGATGCCTTTCATCTTCTGGTATTCCCCCCGCTTCATCAATAACTTGGATCCTTACCTTCTTTTGATTAAACGAAATACTAATTTCAATGGATTTTCCAATCGGTGAATATTTAATCGCGTTTGAAATAAGATTACGAATAACATCCTGAATTCTTGCTGAATCAGCATGAATACAGACATCATTCATTGATTTGTTAAGCAACAAAGTTTGGGATTTATTCTCGGCAATTAATTGCATTTCGCTAACGAGAGAGTCGCACATCTGCGATAAGTTAATTTTCTCTGGGGAAAACTTGATCGTTGCATGCTCTATTGCACTGATATCGAGCAAACTATTCAGCAACTCTTCCATATTTTGAGTTGCTTCGATCAGTAAGTTTAACATTTTTGTCCCTTGATCGGACTTAACTTCAGTTTGTAGCATCTGACCACAGGAAGTTACAACCCCCAAAGGGCCACGAATATCGTGCGCAGCCATTCCCAAAAGGTCATTTTTCTGAGCATTCAATGCAGTTAAACGGTCAAATTGCTCATGCAAAAGCGCTAATGAGTTGACACGACAAACGACTTGTTCATGCTCGAAAGGCTTCATTAAAAAGTCGTTACCACCGTACTTCATGAATTTGGCAATTTGATCAGAAGATGCTAATCCTGATATTCCAATTATTGCCATCTGCGAGGCATCATACTCTAGGCGTAATGTGTTTAGGAGCTCTAAGCCATCAATATTATCCATGACCAAGTCAATTAAGACGATGCGCGCATCGTAACCATTTCTAATCAGGTCTAATGCTTCTTTTGCAGATGAAGCAGTGTCAACCTGAAAAGCTTGCTTAAAAAGAATATCCGATAAATACGCGCGCGAAGAAGCAGCATCATCAACGATAAGCACTTTAAGCTTCATATTTTCATGTAGCCTGTGAATTGCGGCGACCACATAATCGATATCTTTCTGGCCTTTTTTCAACACATAGTCCGATGCCCCCCATTTAAAGATATTAGTCCTTAAGGTCGGGCTAAAGTCACCCGTAAATGCGACACAGGGAATATCGTATTTTCGCAGGAATTGTACGGCGGCTCCGCTTTCAGCATCTGGGAGTACGAGATCGGTTACTGCAGCAAAAATTGAGTCTTTATGTTGTTCATATAAGAGCTGAGTTTGAGCAAAGTCATTAGCAACGATAACCTCATAACTATAATTAGAATGAAATACTTCTTGCAGCGCATCAGAAAAGGCAGTTGAATCTTCTACAATAAGGACCGTATTTTTTTGTTGAGTCATGAAACGCTAATCTACCCTTATTATTGTGACCTACTTGAATGCAGGCTTATCAATACCAGCAATGGATCCAATAAGGATAGATGTTAATTCCCAACTCAGCCAGAAATTGAAGCATTAAAGACACTAATCGACCAAAATACACTTCTGGCTTATAAGGTTGTTTATTTTATCTTGCTCATAAAAGGTCGAAAGTACCTCTTTAGACTCGGCACCTAAATTTGAACCCGATCGGTAAGGTAATGACTGTTTAAACGGTAAAGGCGAGTTAATTTGTTTAATCTCCACCCCGTTCTGATCCATAGCAACAGACAGCATCCCTCTACTTTTAAAGTGCGGGTGGTCTATCGCTTCCGAAACTGACAGCACGGGTTCAACGCATAAATCCAACTCTGCAAAGACTTCGCGCCAATGATCAAAGCTTTGCGCTTTGATCACCTCTGATATGGCCTTCTTAAGTTTTTTCTGGGTTTCCAGTCGTTGATCGGACAGCATAGATTGGTAAGACTCAAGCCCCAACTGTTTCAACAAACCAATCGCAAACACTGGTTCTAGGCTTCCTATCGACAAATAGCGTTTATCAGCGGTTTGGTAATAATCATAAAAAAGTCCGCCATTCAGCATTTCTTGGCCATATTCTGGCGACTTGCCCGTTGCCGTTGCCCCTGCTCCAAACATTGTATTTAAGGCAAGTGCGGCATCACTCATGCTGATGTCGAGATATTGACCTTGCTGGGTTTTCAGTCTTTGTATCACTGCTGCCAATATCGCCATGACGGCATGGTGAGAGCCTCCTGCTATATCGGCAATTTGAGTAGCAGATAGAACTGGGCCGGTCTCTTCCCTGCCCGAGTAACTCGCCAAACCTGACAGGGCTAAATAATTAATATCATGCCCCGCCTTGTCTTTCATTGGACCAGTTTGGCCATACCCCGTCACAGAGCAATAGATTAATTTAGGCTGAACGGCTTTAAGGTCTTCATAGCCCAAGCCCAATTTTGACATGACGCCCGGTCTAAACTGTTCAATAACCACGTCATACTCTTTAAGTAAGTTGTGTACGATTGACTTAGCTTCTTTATGCTTTAAGTCAATTGCGAGTGATTTTTTATTTCGATTAATCGTCGCATGGGCAGCAGACACTTTGCCCACCATAGGCGGCATATACTTGAGCAAGTCAGGTCTATTGGGAGCCTCTATTCTTAGTACTTCAGCTCCCATGTCTGCTAATAATTGAGTCGCGTAAGGGCCAGGAAGCAATGTGGTGAAATCTAGTATTTTTATACCTTCAAGTGGCAGCATAGATAACCTATATTGAGGAGTACGATAAGCGTTCAATCACCGATTAAGTGTGTTTAGTCACACTTAATCGGCTTGATCTTAAAAACTAAACGAGGGAACGACCTATAATGAGCTTCATAATCTCATTGGTGCCAGCATATATTTTCTGAACACGGGCATCCGCGTAGGCTCTAGCAACTGGGTATTCCCACATGTAGCCATAACCGCCATGAAGTTGCAGGCATTCATCAATCACGTCGCACTGAATGTCGGTACTGAGCAGTTTTAATTTCGCTGCTGTCACCACGTCTAGTTTCTTATCAAGGTGTAGTTCGAGGCATTTATCCACAAACACTCGCGCCATGGTGAGCGTTGCAGACATTTCTGCTAACTTAAACTGAGTATTTTGAAAAGAAGCTATCTCGCGACCGAAAGCTTTTCGCTCTTTCACATAAGCAATAGTTTGTTCAAGGATCGATTCTGCACTAGCAATTGCATTAAGCCCTACCGATAACCTTTCTTGTGGCAGTTCCTGCATCAAGTAAATAAAGCCCATGCCTTCTGCACCCAGCAAATTCTCTTTAGGCACTTTCACATCTTGAAAGAACAACTCAGACGTATCCTGTGCTTTCATACCAATTTTATGGAGGTTTTGACCCTTTTCGAAACCAGCAGAGGTGGCATCGACAAGAAGCAAACTAGTGCCTTTCGCACCAGATTCCGGATTAGTTTTAGCAACCACAATCACTAAATCTGCCATTTGACCATTGGTGATAAACGTTTTAGAGCCGTTTAACACATAAAATTCACCGCTTGCATCGAGCACTGCATTTGTTTTTACACCTTGTAAATCTGAGCCTGTACCCGGTTCTGTCATCGCAATCGCTGTCACGATGTCGCCATTCACACAGCCAGGTAAATACTTTTGTTTTTGTTCTTCGGAACCATAAGCCATGATATAAGGCACGGCGATATCCGAGTGAAGCCCAAAACCTATGCCACTCAGGCCGAAGTTGGCAACTTCCTCATCAACAATCGCGTTGAAGCGAAAATCACCTTCCACACCACCATAGGCTTCCGGCACTGTCGGGCTGAGATAACCATTTTCCCCTGCCTTTTTCCATAACTCTCTAGACACCTGGCCGTCTTTTTCCCATTGGCTATGATATGGCACCGCCTCTTCTTGCAAAAATTTCCTGAAAGAGTCACGAAACATTTCATGCTCAGATTCGAATACGGTTCGTTTAATCATTCATTTATCCTCGTTTGTCTTTTTATTCTATAGAAAGAAAGCTTTAATCTTTAAATGTTAAGCCATCTTTATGCATGTCTTTCAATAACTGCGGCACAGCAAAACGTTCACCAAATGCGTCAGCAAGTTGTTCTGCTCGTTTGATGAAATTTCCCAGCCCCGTTTGATTAATAAATTGCAGAATCCCACCCGTCCACACCGGGTAGCCAATACCCATAATCGAGCCGATATTGGCGTCACGAATGCTGGTTAGCACCTTTTCTTCGACACAACGAACAGTCTCAACCGCTTGTATATAGAGCAGGCGGTCTTGAATCATGGAAAGATCCACGGATTCATGACTTTGCTTGAATTGCTGATTTAAACCATCCCAAAGATGCTTTTTACCGTTTTCTGGATAGGCGTAGAAACCACCACCCGCTAATTTTCCTGGCCGCCCAGCTTCCAACATTCGATCAACCACAGGGTCAGCCGGATGCTCCTGATACACCTTGCCTTCGGCCTGAATGTCTTTAATAGTTTGTTTACGGATTTTTTCCATTAGAGTCATACTAACTTCATCGGTCACAGCTAAAGGGCCTACCGGAAAACCGGCTAAAAATGCCGCATTTTCTATCGCGGAAGGTGAAATACCTTCACCCACCATTGCAATACCTTCATTAGCAAATGTGCCAAATACGCGTGAGGTGAAAAAACCACGACTATCGTTGACCACAATTGGCGTTTTTCCAATTTGAAGGACAAAATCGTAGGCTTTTGCCAAAGTCTCAGGCGAAGTCTGCTTGCCACAAATAATTTCCACCAAGGGCATTTTGTCTACCGGAGAGAAAAAATGTAGACCGATAAAGTTTTCTGGTCTTTCAGAAGCTTCGGCTAAGCCTGTAATTGGCAAAGTAGACGTATTTGAAGCAAACACAGCGTCGTTCGCTAGCATGGCTTCCGCTTCTTTTGTCACGCTGGCTTTTAATGCACGATCTTCAAAAACAGCCTCGATTATAAGGTCGCAACCTTTCAGGTCGTCATAGTTTTCGGTCGGCAAAATTCTAGAAAGGACTTCATCGCTTTTCGACTGCTTGATGTATTTTTTACTGACTTTTTTAGCTAGTAGCTTTTCTGAATAAGCTTTACCTTTTTGGGCATTTTCTACTGAAACGTCTTTCAGAACGACGTCTAAACCCTTGTTAGCTGATGAGTAAGCAATACCTGCACCCATCATGCCTGCACCCAAAATGCCTATTTTTTTGGCTTTTGACGGTGGCACATTCTCTGGTCTTGCTGCGCCCGCTTTAATCTCATTAAGCTGGAACCAAAAGGTGCCAATCATATTT
This sequence comes from Oleiphilus sp., assembly GCA_048058835.1. Lineage (GTDB taxonomy): Bacteria > Pseudomonadota > Gammaproteobacteria > Pseudomonadales > Oleiphilaceae > PZPK01. Next base: position 158,663 of record JBLLNS010000003.1, on the reverse strand, counting down.
TTCGAGACTTGGCCGCAAACTAAGTCGATAAAATAACGGCTTTCAATTCGCATAGCTGAGTCTATGTCGACCTGAAGGCTTTCGACCATAGTGCTTAATATCGCTTCTGGCGCTGGTAAGGTGCCTTTGGTTTTAGCGCGCATCATCGCTGGAGCAATTGGCAACATTTGAGCCATTGCGGGATGAGACGGAAGACCGCCAGGTACTTTGTAGCCCTTCACATCATAAGGCTGTGCTACCTTAGGGTTTGCTTTAATCCAATTAATTGCCGCCTCGAGTAAGTCGTCTTCTGTTTCAACTACTTGATGAATTAAACCTGCCTTCAATGCCTCGTCTGGCTTAAATTGTTTGCCTTCAGTCAAATATGGCAATGCAGCTTGAAGACCTAAAAGGCGTGTCATACGGACAACACCGCCACCGCCAGGTAGTAGCCCTAAGGTCACCTCTGGCAATCCCAGCGTAACACCTTTGGCTAAGGAGATTCGGTGGTGACACGCTAAAGCAAGTTCCCATCCGCCGCCTAATGCCGCGCCATTGATGCATGCCACAACGGGTTTACCGGTTGTTTCGAGCTCACGCATACATTTTTTGAGGCTGTCTAGCATGTCCCAAAGTTGCTGGGCATTTTCTTGTGTCGTGTTATAAAGATCCTCAATATTTCCACCAGCAAAAAACGTGCTTTTAGCGGATCTGAAAATAACGCCTGCGTAAGCATCCTCTCTGAGTTTTTCAGTCACCGCAGACAAATCAGCCGCAAATGCAGCATCCATTAAGTTTGCGGACGCCTTTGGTCGATCTAGAATAAGGTGGATTATGTTATTATCATCTTTTTGGTATTTGATCGTGCTCATAGCGGATTCCTCTATACTCTCTCAATTATTGTCGCAATGCCCATTCCGCCACCGACACATAAAGTCGCTAAGCCTCTTGAAAGGTTTCTCGCTTCTAGTTCATCCAATAAGGTTCCTAAAATCATGGCGCCAGTCGCGCCAAGTGGATGCCCCATAGCAATAGCGCCACCATTCACATTAACCTTGTCCTCTGCAACATTCATTTCATCCATAAAACGCATCACAACGGACGCAAATGCCTCATTAACTTCAAATAAATCAATATCAGAAGTTTCCAGTCCTGCCAGTTTTAATGCCTTACGTGCCGCAGGGGCTGGACCGGTAAGCATGATAGTCGGATCAGTACCTACGACCGCTGTAGCAATAATTTTTGCTCTGGGTGTCATAGCGTATTTTTTTCCTATCGCCTCGCTGCCTATTAATACTGCAGCAGCTCCATCAACGATGCCTGAGGAGTTCCCGGGAGTATGTATATGGTTTATTTTTTCAACGTGTGGATAACGGGAACGTGCAACACCATCGAACCCCATTTCGCCCATCATCTGAAAAGATGGTTTTAATCCGCCCAAAGTGCTCAGGTTACTGTCAGCACGTATTAGCTCATCGTGATCAAGGATCAGTAAACCATTCTTATCTGTGACCGGAACAACAGAGCGTTTAAAGGCATTATTTTTCCATGCCGCCGCTGCTTTCTGATGTGAGCGCATAGCAAAGCTATCGACGTCTTCTCTGGAATATCCGCCCAATGTAGCAATTAAATCTGCGCCAATACCTTGTGGCATAAAGCCCGTTTTGAAATTGGTTTCAGGGTCCATCGCCCAAGCCCCACCATCACTTCCCATTGGAATGCGAGACATAGACTCGACGCCACCTGCAACCACCAGCTGCTCCCAACCAGAGCGCACTTTCATAGCAGCGGTATTAACCGCCTCCAAACCAGAGGCACAGAAACGATTTAAAACCATCCCTGCAACATCATCGTTCCAGCCTGCTGCAAGTGCGGCCGTTTTAGCAATATCAGCACCTTGATCCCCAACAGCCGTTACGCAGCCCATGACAATATCGTCAACATCTTGCGTTTCAAATTGGTTTCGTTCTTGAAGGGTATTTAAAATTTGAGAAAGTAAAGTGACAGGTTTAACTTCATGAAGCGCACCCGTGGATTTACCTCGTCCCCGTGGTGTGCGGATTGCATCGAATATTAGTGCATCTGTTAGCATTGTTTTTTATCCTGTTTATCGAGAAATCGTTAACAGAATAAAGAAATAGCCAGACGTCAATCAATGATCAAACCTGACAATAAAATTGATGATTTGTTGCAAGGGAATGAAAATCCAAGGGATCATACACCCGAGTATTTTTTTTAGAGCATCCATCACGTTTAAAGAATATTATTAAAGGAAAATAGCTTCTGTGCCAGTTATGCCCCTTTTTGTGGGGTTTAAATAGACCTATCCCTTTTAAACTTACATGATAAGCTTCTATTGTAGCCGTCATGTCTGCAAATTCTCTGTAGATACGCTGCAAACGTTAAATTGGTTATCAAATATTAAGCAGAAAACATGAACGATGAAATTGAGTGGCACACGATCAATCACTATGAATGCAATGCAGAGTCCTTTTGGGAAGGCACTCGTGATCATGATGTTAGTCAAAATATAAATGCCTTTTTACAGGCAATGCCTGAGAATAAAGGATTAAATATTCTCGACTTTGGCTGTGGACCAGGGCGAGACCTGGCTGTATTCAAGCAAAGAGGCCACCAGGCAATCGGCTTGGATGGCAGTGCAGCTTTTTGTGCTATGGCGGAGCAATTTAGTACTTGCCAGGTATTACATCAATCATTTTTAAATCTTGATCTGCCGCATGATAGTTTTGATGGAATATATGCCAATGCCTCAATGTTCCATATTCCGAGTCAGGAATTACCAAAGGTTTTAGCTATCTGTCATCGAGCATTAAAACCGAAAGGTATTCTGTTTACCTCTAATCCGCGTGGCGATGCCGAAGGTTGGCAAGGAGATCGCTATGGTCATTATATGGAATTTGAAAAAAGTCGCTTCTATCTTGAGCAGGCAGGATTTAGCATTTTGCATCATTACTACCGGCCTCAAGGCAAACCTCGACATGAGCAGCCTTGGCTAGCCATTGTAAGTTAACGGCAAGAATAACCGGCTACGGTCTTTCTAGGCCTTATGCGGGCTTTCTAGATAGGATTTACTTTGCATTTCAAGCAATCGGCTCTCCGTTCGCTCGAATTCAAAAGAAAGCTTACCGCCAAGGTACAGTTCGTGAATCGGGGCTTCGGCTGAGATGATGACTTTAACGCTGCGATCATAGAACTCATCCACCAAGTTAATAAAGCGGCGGGCTTGATCATCTTTTTCAACATTGAGTTGAGGTACATTACTAATAATCACAGCGTGAAACTGACGTGCTATTTCGATATAGTCGTTTTGACTTCTTGGGCCATCGCAAAGTGCTGAGAACTCGAACCAGACAACATCATCTGAATGCCGTCTTGCTTTAATGATGCGGCCATTTATTTCCAGGTCCAGCTCATGACTACCGGCTTCAAGAGCAAGCCCAGAATAGTATTTTTCTAGATTAATCGTAGCAATGTCGTCCAGTGGGTAGTGGAACAATTCGGCTTGTTCTAGTGTACGTAAGCGATAGTCGTTCCCACCGTCCACATTAACTACATCTGTGTGTTTGTTGACGAGGTCAATAACAGGCAGAAATCTTGCGCGCTGCAAACCATCTTCATAAAGCCGATCAGGGATGATGTTAGATGTGCAAACTAGCGAGACACCGTTATTGAATAGTTCTGTCATCAGGCCAGCCAATATCATGGCATCGCCAATATCTGAAACAAAAAATTCATCGAAACAAATAATTCTGGCTTCGTCGCTTAAACGCCTCGCGACAACGACAAGCGGGTTTTTCTGGTCTTTTAAGGTTTTTAATTCGACATGCACACGCTGCATAAATCTATGAAAATGGATGCGCATTTTCTGTTTAAAAGGCAAGCTTTCGTAGAAGTTATCCATTAAGTAGGTTTTCCCTCGACCTACTCCGCCCCAGAAATAAAGACCTTTTACCGGCACTATTTTTTTCTTGCTAAATTTATTAAACCAGCGAGACGCTTCTTTCTCTCTATTGGCTTGATCTTTTACCAGCTCTTCATAAAGTCTTTGCAATTTATCAACCGCCATTTTCTGAGCGGGATCAGCAACGAAACCTTCTTTTTCAAGATCTTTGAGGTAACGTTGAAGTGGGGATAAAGGCAAGGACTGAGGCATAAAGCAAGAAACCTGTTAATAAATAGCAGTATTCACTGAATATTACGGAATATCAATAAAGGCGGCTATTTTGCCGTGCTGGCCAGAGAAGGTCAATTTTAGCTATAAAAAAGGCATAGCTATTGTCATCAGAGATAAGAGGTTTTAGTATCAGAACTTCAATAGCCATAACAATTAGGAAGTACTTTTGTGAGTGAATTTATGATCCAAATTCTGGCAGGCGTGGGCCTATTTTTTTTAGGGGTGTTAGTAGGCGCAGTTTTCCATCGTTCTGTTCAAGGTGAAGCCAGTAAAAATAAACGTCTCGAACAAAAACTTGCAGAATTACAAGAGACGCATACCAAATACCAAGCTGAAGTCAGTGAACACTTCATGAATACCGCCCAAGCGGTTCGCACCTTAAATAAAAGCTATAAAGATGTACATGAACAGTTGGCGAAAGGTGCAAATCGTTTATGCAATGAAGAGCAAGCAGGTGATTTTCTAGCCTTGAGCCAGGACTCTATTGCTAAACCAGCAATTGATATAGCAACAGATGTGGAAAGCTTTACCGCCCCAATGGATTATGCGCCAAAGACAGCTGGGGATGGCACGCTTTCAGAAACATTTGGTATGACTAAAGTCTCTGAAGAGCAATTAAATACGAATGAGCTGCCTGAACAGGAAGAAGAAAAAGCGACGAAGTAAAGTCAGTCAAGGTTTAAGCAGTTTCATAGCCCTGTTGGGCAAGCTGAAACTGTTTAAACTGGGTTATCTATATCAATAAACTCAAACTCAAGATCAAATTCTTCCGCAAGTTTTTCCCCTAAAGCTATGACGCCCCCTCTTTCTGTCGCATGGTGCCCCGCAGAAAAATAGTTGACGCCCGTTTCATTCGCAATATGAAAGGTCGGCTCAGAAATTTCACCGCTTAAATAGCCATCCATACCTTTTTCGACAGCTTGCGTAATCATCCCTTGAGCTGCACCAGTGCAGAGTCCAATAGTTTTAATTAATTTTGACTCATCGCCAACATGAAAACATTGGCGCTGTAGCTTCTGACTAATTAGATCATTGAATTCTTTCGCCGTTAGCGGCTTAGCGAGGTCTGCAGCAATCGCTATTGAATGTTTAGACTTGGCGTCTAAATCCCGAATATTGGTAAGTTCTAGCAGCTTCGCTAACTGTGCATTATTGCCAACCACAGGATGCAGATCGAGTGGTAGATGATAGGCTAACAGGCTGATATCATGATCGAGTAAGGCTTTGATGCGCTGCTTTTTAATGCCGGAAATAGCTTGATCTTCACCTTTCCAAAAGTAGCCATGATGCACGAGTATCGCATCTGCCTTTCTGGCAATAGCAGCGTCTATTAAGGCTTGCGATGCAGTTACACCACCAATCAGTTTTTTTATCTCAGGCTTGCCTTCCACCTGTAGCCCATTTGGACAGTAGTCCTGAATTGAGTTAACCGCTAGCGTTTTATCAATATAGCTTAGTAAGTCGTTGAGCTTAACAGGCATAGTTTCGACCTAATCTTTAATACGGTATTCAGCCGAGCGCGCATGGGCGGTCAAACCTTCCCCTCTGGCCATCACAGAGGCAATTTTTCCGGTTTCACTCGCGCCTTCTTCTGAAAAAAAGAGAATTGAAGAACGTTTCTGAAAATCATAAACGCCTAAGGGTGAGGAAAAGCGTGCCGTCCCAGAAGTTGGCAACACATGATTCGGCCCTGCACAATAGTCACCCAAGGCTTCTGCGGTATATCTACCCATGAAAATGGCACCTGCATGCTTGATGCTTGGCAGCAGAGACTCAGGCTCTGCAATTGACAATTCGAGGTGTTCAGGCGCGATGATATTGCTCACCTGAGCTGCTTCTTCGAGGTCTTTTACTAGAATAAATGCAGCTCGAGAATATAAGGACGCGGCGATAATATCTTTTCTTTCCATCGTCGGTAGAAGTTTTTCGATACTGGCCTCGACCTCGTTTAAGTAATCTCGGTCTGGGCAAACTAAAATAGACTGAGCATTTTCATCGTGCTCTGCCTGTGAAAATAGATCCATGGCGATCCAATCTGGATCGGTATGGCCATCGCAAATAACCAGTATTTCCGAAGGGCCCGCAATCATATCGATACCAACAGTGCCAAATACTTCTCTTTTAGCCGTTGCCACGAAAATATTGCCCGGCCCAACAATTTTATCGACCGCTGGAATCGTTTCAGTTCCATAGGCTAAAGCAGCAACTGCTTGTGCACCGCCAATGGTAAATACTCGATCAACGCCAGATATAGCCGCTGCGGCAAAAACCAATTCGTTGACCTCACCTTTCGGCGTAGGCACAACCATGATAATTTCTTCAACACCCGCTACCTTGGCTGGTATGGCATTCATTAAAACTGATGAGGGATAAGCTGCTTTTCCACCCGGAACGTAAAGGCCTGCTTTATCAATAGGTAAAACGCGTTGACCAAGCTTAGTGCCATTGCTTTCAGTGAAATCCCATGAAGGCTGTAACTGCTTTTGATGATAACCTCTAACTCTTTGGGCAGAGGCCTCTAAAGCAATACGCTGCTCGCTTGGTAAACCAGCTAAAGCAGCTTGTAACCTGTCTTTCGGAATCTCAAGCTGACTAGCGTCAGTCACGGCAAGGCCATCAAACTTCTCTGTGTAAGCAATAACAGCTTGATCCCCATCATGCTTGACCGCTTGTAGAATCTCTTTCACCACAGTATGCACATTGGTATCTAACTGCTCATCCCATGCGACCAATTTTTTTAACGAGGCTTTAAAGTCTTGTTGACTCGAATCTAAGCGGGTAATTTTTTTCATGAAACGTCCTGATATACACTCTGTCTTAACAATAGGATTGCCGGGTACACTTTACTCTGAACAGATGGTTTCTTGCAGTTTATCGATAATAGGCTGAATTAAAGCATGCTTAATTTTCATCGATGAACGATTAACCACCAAGCGTGTACTAATTGTATGGATAAGTTCTCGCGGCTCAAGCCCGTTTGCTTTTAAGGTATTACCGGTATCGACAATATCAACAATCTCATCTGCCAAGCCTAATAAAGGGGCCAGCTCCATAGCGCCGTATAGTTTGATAATATCCGTTTGGATGCCTTTGCTGGCATAGTAGGCTTTCGCGAGGTTAACAAATTTCGTCGCTACTTTGAGCCGACCTTGCGGGCTAACTTGGCCTTTTTTAGCGGCTGTCATTAACTTACACTTTGCAATCTGCAAGTCCAAAGGTTCATATAAACCCTCAGCACCATGCTCCATCAAGACGTCTTTTCCAGTAACACCAATATCCGCAGCGCCATATTGTACATATGATGGAACATCGGTAGCCCGAATAATAATTAACTTTATATTTGGAAGTGTGGTATCAAATATCAGCTTTCGGCTTGTTGTAACATCCTCAAGAGGCTCAATACCGGCAGCCTTCATAAGCGGAAGTGTTTCTTTTAATATCCGCCCCTTTGATAAAGCGACCACTAAGTTATCTGACATGATTAATTCTCTTAATTGCTTTGATTTAGCTTGGCAAACGTCTAATTTTTGCACCTAACAATTGAAGCTTTTCTTCAATACACTCATAGCCTCGATCGATATGGTAGATTCGATCGACCACTGTATCACCCTGTGCAACCAGGCCAGCTATCACTAGAGAGGCTGATGCACGAAGGTCCGTCGCCATAATGGGTGCGGCATGAAGCTGCTCCACGCCCGTTATAATAGCGGTATTGCCTTCTAGCTTAACCGAAGCTCCCATTCGAATTAGCTCATGGATATGCATAAACCTGTTCTCAAACACCGTTTCAGTGATAGACCCCGTACCCTCAGCCACACAGTTCATTGCAGCAAACTGTGCCTGCATATCGGTTGGAAAACCAGGGAATGGCGCTGTTTTAATCGAAACAGCTTTCGGACGCTTACCTTTCATGTCCAACTCAATCCAGTCATCTCCGGTCGTAATGTGTGCACCGGCTTCTTCGAGTTTGACGAGAACTGAGTCTAATAATTTTGCGGAGGTATCTTTCAGTAATACTTTACCTCTGGTGGCCGCTGCAGCACATAAATAGGTGCCTGTTTCGATACGATCAGGAAGCACGTTGTAATGACAGCCTTTTAAGCTTTTCACGCCATTAATCTCAATTGTAGCCGTACCATGACCTTTTACATCAGCCCCCATTGCGATGAGGCATTCGGCTAGATCGACAATTTCAGGTTCGCGGGCAGCATTATTCAAAATCGTTTTGCCATCAGCCAAAGCGGCAGCCATCATAAGGTTTTCTGTGCCAGTGACTGTCACGGTATCTAGAAAAATGTTAGCACCTTTCAAGCGGCCATTTGACTTAGCGCGAATATAGCCATCTTCTACGGCAATGGTTGCGCCCATTGCCTCAAGCCCTCGAATATGAAGATCAACAGGTCGGCTACCGATAGCACAACCGCCGGGCAAGGAGACTTCTGCTTCACCAAAGTGCGCTAATAATGGGCCTAGCACCAAAATAGAAGCACGCATTGTTTTAACTAATTCGTAAGGAGCTTTCAGATCCTTAATGGTCATTGCGTTGACTTCTACGCTCATCTTTTCATCAATAATCAGCTCAACACCCATCCGCCCCATTAGCTCAATCATGGTGGTGATATCATGAAGATGTGGAAGGTTGCCCACGGTGACAGGTTCATCGGCAAGCAAAGCCGCTGCAAGAATAGGCAGTGCAGCATTCTTTGCTCCGGAGATTCTGATGGTGCCTGATAACTTATTGCCACCACTAATAACTAACTTATCCACGATATAAATCCTTAGTAAAATTGATAATAAAACCTAGCCGTTATTGAGCGCTGACCATTCTTCAGGGGTATAGGTTTTAATGATAACTGCGTGAATAGTGCCATCCATAATGTGTGTGTTTAGACAGCCATAGATGAGTTGTTGTTTTTTTACCGGGCTCAATCCAGAAAACACGTCGCCAATAGCAATAACCTGATAATGTGAACCGTCCGATTGCACTTTAACCTCAACATTTTCAATTTGTTGTTTAATGATTTCTTCGACTTCACTCGCTTGCATAGGTTCACACCATGTTATGTATGGATTAAATCAGTGACAGTCCGATAAAAGACTGTCCAATTTTGAAAGTTGCACATGATACAGCAATCGGAAACGGGACTGAATAAAAATAATTTAATCTAAATACATAGAGATATGGGCAAGGCTAAGCTCATGAAGAAACAAGTTGACTAGTTAACTGACAAAGCCCTAGCTAACGAGGATGTTTTCAATACCGCTTACACGTGCCATGTTGAACAACTCAGGAGACATGTTTTTATAGTGAAGTTCGCAAGACTCAGCCTGCGCTTTTCTGATACCGAACAGTAAGAATGAAAGCGTCACACTGCTCACCGATTCAAGCTTCGATAGATCAACATTAATTTCGCCTTGATTCGCTTTACTCAGATAATCTTCGAACAAAGACTTACCTTTTTCCGCTTCAAAATGCTCAATTGTTCCAGACATGTGATAAAGCCCGTCTGAATCCTGACTGATCGTGATCATCCTTGACTGTCCTTTGAGGAAGCTTGCGCTTGCTCAACCGCACCTTTCAATTCCAGATCAACAGACCAAGCGTTAATAACCTGATCAATGTCACCTCGATGTTTTCGATACTCAAGCTCAAATTTATCACGGAAGGCAAGGCCGATATTCACGCCAAATACGATGACATTCTCCATCATCCATTTTTGATCGTCAGTTTTGTGCATCGAATAAATAACAGGAAATACAGTTCCATTAGCCGAGATGATATCCATGTAAACAGAAGCTTTTTCATCGCTACGAGAATTAATCTCTGCCTTATTCACATTGATCTTGAATACACCGCTATCTATGAGTGTTTTTGTATAAGTGTTATACAAACTCTCTTTAAAAACTTTAACAAATTTATCTTTTTGAGTATCCGTAGCCGATCGGCCATATTTACCCATGACACGTGCTGCGATGCGTCTAAAGTCAACAATATTGCTTAGTGACGCATCCATGTTAGCAAAGAAGCGATCTGGATCCGTATCATAATAAGATTTTTCTTCGTTAAATTTTTTGAGTAGTGCTTGAACGCTGTCTTCGACGGTTTGTTTTACTTTTTCGGACTGATCTTCAGCGCGCAATTGAAATGAAGCCATTAACAGGGTTATCAAGAAAAGACCGGCTGAGACTGATAAAATTTTCTTTAAATCAATATTTAACATAACTGTTCCTTATTATTGCTCTGTCTAACAATCAGTCTTTAAAGACTTCCTCTACTTGAAGCGAATGCCCCAATTAATTTTTCTAAATTTAACGCTGACTGGGTATCGAATATCGTATCGCCATCTGCCAATACATCAGGGTCACCACCGATGCTTAAGGATACATATTTTTCACCTAGCAAACCCGCCGTTTGAATCGACGCAACAGTATCCAACGACAAATTATCAACAGATTGATAAATTTCCATTTCGACTAGAGCTCTAAAGGCTTTTTTATCCAGGGAGATAGCGCTCACTTTCCCTACTGTGACACCGGCAACCGAGACACGCCCACGAACAGAGAGACCGCCTAAATCATCAAACTGCGCATAGACCTTATAGGTTTCTCGCTGGGTATCTAATGATAGACCACTGACCTGCATCGCTAGAAAGCCTAAAGCCAAAAAACCCAAGATGAGAACACGCCGACGATGGCTTCTATTGATCTAGAGTACATACCTAATAAATCCTTATTTTAAAAATTAGCCATTCTATGAAGGGCCAAGCAACTATCAAATTGAGCTAAACATAACCGCAGTAAGTATGAAATCAAGACCTAATACTGAAAGCGATGAATATACGACTGTTTTTGTTGTCGCGATACTGATTCCTTCAGAGGTTGGGATGCTATCGTAGCCTTGGAAAACCGCAATCCAAGTACATACCAAGCCAAACACCACAGCCTTTATCATGCCATTCAGGACATCCTCCTGAAAGTCGACACTTTGTTGCATGTTTGCCCAGAAAGAACCCTCATAAACACCCAACCAATCTACCCCGACCAACATGCCACCAAATATACCAACGGCACTGAAAATTGCAGCTAATAACGGGAGCGAAATGAAGCCGGCCCACAAACGGGGCGCTATCACTCGCTTGATAGGATCAACCCCCATCATTTCCATACTACTCAACTGCTCGGTGGCTTTCATTAAGCCAATTTCAGCGGTTAAAGCTGAGCCAGCTCGACCGGCAAACAACAATGCGGTAACAACGGGCCCTAACTCTCTTACCAGTGTTAAGGCAACCATCTGCCCTATAGCCTGCTCAGAACCATAGTCTATTAGGATACTGTAGCCCTGAAGCCCCAATACCATGCCGATAAATAGACCAGATATAATGATAATGACAAGAGATAACACGCCGACATAATAAATCTGTCTAACCAAGGCACTTAAAGATTTAAGGCTAAAGCTTAAACCTAATATTGCGCGCACAAGAAATATGCCAGACCGCCCGACCGCCGATATATAGTCAATAGTTGACTGGCCTTTTCTTACAAAAAAATCTAACACACGTTTTACTCTTCGTAATATGGGTGGATGATAACTAACCGATTAAATCCGTTTCAAAATCATTGGCTGGATAATGAAATGGCACTGGACCATCCGGTAAACCATTTAAAAACTGTCTTACTAAAGGCGAGCCAGATCGCTTCAATTCATCTGGAGGGCCTTGCCCTATCACAACTCCATCAGCAAGGATCACAGCATGATCACAAATACTTAATGCCTCGGGTATATCATGAGAGACCAACACACTGGTTAGATTTAACGCATCGTTCAACAACCTGATTAACTGCACCAAGACCCCCATTGCAATGGGATCCTGACCTGCAAAAGGTTCATCGTAAAGCACCAACTCAGGGTCCATGGCAATCGTTCTGGCCAACGCGACTCGGCGCGTCATACCGCCTGACAATTCAGCGGGCATTAAGTCTCTCGCACCACGCAAACCAACCGCATTTAACTTCATCAAGACAATATCCCGAATCATATCTTCAGGCAGTTTTGTATGCTCTCTTAATGGAAACGCAACATTTTCGAAGACGCTAATATCTGAGAATAAAGCACCGCTCTGGAAGAGCATGCCTATTTTTTTTCGCATGTCGAATAGTTCGCTACGCTTTAATGTCGCAACATTGTTACCATCCAGAATTATTTCACCTTTTTCTGGCTTAAGCTGCCCCCCGATCAAACGCAGTAAGGTCGTCTTTCCTGTACCACTTGGCCCCATTATCGCAGTCACTTTGCCTTTGGGTATATTTAAACTTGCGCCATTGAATATGCTTCGATGACCTCGAATAAAGTGCAAGTTATTGACTGTTATATAAGATTCCAAGACGGACATTACCTATAGTTGTTCAAGCTTAAAAGTACGCTATTAAAGCAAAGCCCTTGCTTATAGCCAAGCCATTTACCAAAAAATAATTTGCACTCAAATATTAACTTACGCAAAATGCCCAGCATCGAGGTAAGTTAAGGCGATAACATCCACAACCAAGCACGGATATTCCTACTTGGCACGGCACTTACTTTTTTTATCACGGATTTGAAAGGCGTCACATTAAAGCATTTAATATACAGTGCGCGAAGACCGACGTGTCGACAAACACTGTTGCATAATCAGGATTATCTCACCTCATGACAACCGACTATATCAACTCTGCTAAAAGAACGATCGATATCGAGCTCGCTGCAATTTCTGCACTGGCTAACCGAATTGACCAGGCTTTTGAAGACGCCTGTGAATTAATGAAAAACTGCAAGGGACGCGTGATTGTTACTGGCATGGGCAAGTCAGGCCATATTGCAAACAAAATCGCGGCCACTTTAGCGAGCACTGGCACCCCATCTTTTTTTGTCCATCCTGGGGAAGCGAGCCACGGCGACTTAGGTATGATCACCGGCAATGACGTTGTTTTAGCCATTTCTAATTCAGGCAATACTGCTGAAATCACCACCATTCTGCCACTTATAAAGAGAATGGGCGCACCGTTGATCAGTATGACAGGCAATAAGAGTTCAACACTCGCAACACAATCTAATGTCCATTTAGATATTAGTATAAAAGAAGAAGCCTGCCCCTTAGGTTTAGCACCGACTTCTAGCACCACTGCTACCTTGGTCATGGGAGATGCGCTAGCTGTCGCATTGCTGGAATCAAAAGGTTTTTCAGAAACAGATTTTGCATTCTCTCACCCTGGCGGCACGTTAGGTAAAAAATTATTGCTGACAGTGAGCGATATTATGCATACTGGACAACGAATCCCCATTGTTAAAGAAGGCACACTTTTGTCTGAAGGTTTGCTAGAGATCTCCAACAAAGGCTTTGGCATGACGGCAGTCATCAATGAGGATAACCAGTTAACAGGCTTATTTACAGATGGCGATTTGCGAAGAGCTTTTGATGCCAAAATAGATATGTTAACCACCTCAATTGATCAAGTAATGACCACCAACTGCAAAACAATTCAAGCTGACATACTAGCAGCAGAAGCATTAACCATCATGGAGCAAAATAAAATCACCGGCTTACTGGTGACCAACAAAGATAATGAAGTGTCCGGAATTCTTCACATGCACGATTTGATTCACGCAGGAGTTATCTAATGCATTCACAACTTCCAGAACAACTGAATGAGCGCCTATCAAAAATAAAATTACTCGCCCTTGACGTCGATGGTGTCATGACTGACGGATCAGTCTATTTCACAGCGAAAGGTGATGAAATGAAAGGCTTTAACATTCTCGATGGTCAAGGCATTAAGTCGATGTTGAAAAACGATATTACTGTCGCCATTATCACCGGTAGAACCTCACCTCTTACTGAGAAGAGAGCTAAAGATCTTGGAATTGAGCATATCACCCAAGGCCGCGAAGATAAAAAAACAGCGCTTGAAGAATTATGCGCCAAGCTAGATATGAAAGCAGACGATGTGGCATATGTGGGAGATGATCTACCCGATCTCGCCGCAATTCGCTTAGCCAGCGTCGGATTTACTGTGGCGAATGGCCATGCTTACGTTAAACGACATGCCGATTTTTGCACCACCCTTTCAGGCGGGGAAGGCGCTGTTCGCGAAGTGTGCGATTTAATTTTGATAGCAAAAGAATTGTATGACGACTATTACAGTGCATTTCTAGACTAGACATTATGCCAAAAGTTAATCGACAACTTATCAGACTCAGCTTAATCGGCATCGCTTCTTTACTGCTGATACTAGCCATTAATGTTGCTGATAATACAAGCTCGAATGAACCCAGCGCGATGTCTAGTTACAACAAAGACTTAAAGCCTTCAGCTTACCTTCATGACAGCACCTTCAATATCTTTGATTCGACCGGAAAACGCTCAACTTTACACGCCAAAAAGGCATACTTTTACGCTAGCAAAGACGCCATCACCATTGAATCCCCCAGCTTTAGCACCAATAGCAAATCCAATGACTTGCTGCTTACAGCAGATACAGGTTTCTATCACCCTTCTGAGCAACTACTATTACTGGAAGGCAATGTCGTAGCGAAACAGGTTTCATTAGGTGACAATGCTTGGAACCTATACAGCGACACACTAAGGCTAGATAACCAACAAGGCCTGATGTCTACAACAGATAAAATCACGTTTACCAATGCCGTCCATACTTTTAGCTCAACTGGCTTTGAAGCGTCGTTAACTGATAAAGAAATAAAATTATTATCGAGAGTTCGAGGTAAATATGTTTTATCGAATAACTAACTATCCCAAAAAATATCTATCCGTAAGTTACCTACTCAGCTTATTTTTTTTCATGGTTAACCCAAGTTACGCGATAGACCCAAATAGCCAAGAGCCCATCGAAATTGAGTCTGACCAAGCAACTTTGAATGATAAAACGGGTTCATCTACCTATTCAGGCAATGTCATTATTTCTCAAGGCTTATCCCGCTTGGAGGCGGAGTACATCACGGTTAATTCGAAAGAGCGAAAAATCACCTCCATTAAGGCGACAGGCTCCCCCGCTCATTTTGTGCAACAATCAGCAGAAAAAGCTACGAGCACTCACGGCTACGGCAATGCAATCACTTATAACACCGAAAATGAGTCGCTGACCTTCAAAGGCGATGCAAGACTTATTCAAGCCGAGAACTCATTTTCAGGTGAAGTTATCGAATACGATGTGGTCAAAAAAGCGATCAAAGCGAAAGGAGATGAAAGCATTGGCTCTAGAGTCAAAATTCAATATTTCCCAAGCAAAAAAGAAGATTAATCAGGTAGTTATAAAAATCAATTTATGAAAACATTAAAAGCCAATAATTTAGCGAAAAGTTACAACAAACGACAAGTTGTCATCGACGTCTCGCTGGAAATTAGTAGCGGACAAATTGTTGGTTTACTTGGGCCAAATGGTGCAGGCAAAACAACCTGTTTTTATATGATAGTCGGCTTGGTCAAACACGATAAAGGACGTATTTCGATAGACGGGAAAGACCTGAGCAATATGCCGATGCATGGTAGAGCTAAGCATGGCGTAGGCTACTTACCCCAAGAGGCCTCTATTTTCAGAAAGCTCTCAGTGAAAGATAATATTTTAGGCGTGCTTGAAATACGTAAAGACTTAAACAAAAGCCAACGTCTAGAAAAGATGAATGAATTACTTAACGAGTTCCATATTACTCACATCAAGGACAGTTTGGGTATGGCGCTCTCTGGTGGTGAACGGCGGCGCGTGGAAATCGCTCGGGCATTAGCGATGGAACCCGACTTTATTCTTCTGGATGAACCTTTTGCCGGTGTCGACCCAATATCAGTAAATGACATAAAACTGATTATCCAACACCTGAAAGATAAAGGAATTGGCGTTTTAATCACCGATCATAATGTACGAGAAACGCTTGATATTTGTGAAACTGCCTACATAGTGGGTGGAGGGCATATTATTGCATCCGGTTCGGCTGACGAAATACTTTCAAATAAAAAAGTCAGGGAAGTATATTTGGGTGAACAATTTAAACTTTGACCATGTTTTTTAGGAATTTCTCGCCTATTTATTAATCAAAAACAACAATTTGCACAAACTTAGCGTAAATAAACAGTATTTTGTTTCACAACGTGCCAAGGTGGCACTACACTATAAATATTGACTACATTGACTTAATTAATAGCAACATCAATTCTCGTAAAAAATCATAAGCGATAATACATGATTGAAAGTTCTAGCCTCATTTTATTGAGAGCCATCACCGTATGAAGGTTTCTCTGCAGTTAAAGCTGGGTCAACAGCTAACAATGACACCCCAGTTACAACAAGCAATACGCTTGCTGCAACTCTCTACGCTCGACCTCCAGCAAGAGATCCAAGAAGCATTGGAATCTAACCCAATGCTGGAGCTCCATGATGATGATTCTGGTAATTCAAATGAACAGAATTACGAGACTAGCGACAACAACGCAAACGAAAATCGCTCCGATCAAAAAGAAGATTCATTTAACGACACAACCAACACCCCAGCAGAAAAACCAGAGCCTACCAATCAAGCTGAGATGAGCTCAGATGAATGGTCCGACAGTATTCCGGACGACCTTCCTGTGGATACAGTTTGGGAAGATATCTACCCGAACAACACACCCTCAAGCGGAAGTGCATCAGAAGATGATTTAGGTTCTTTTGAAAGCCGTAACTCTGTCGCTGAGTCATTAAATGATCATCTTCAATGGCAATTAAACCTGACCCCTATGTCAGACAGAGACAGGTACATCGCGCTTTCGATTATTGACTCAACTAACTTAGATGGTTACTTAACAGCCAGTATTGAGGACATCCACCAAGATTTGTTCTCTGAAGAGGATGAAGATCCGCTTGAATTGGATGAAGTTCAAGCAGTCCTTAAGCGTATTCAGCACTTTGATCCACCTGGTGTATTTGCGAAAGATTTACCTGATTGCCTCTTGCTTCAGTTAAAACAACTTCCTACGGACACACCTTGGTTAGGCCAAGCTAAGCTTGTTATCAGCCATTACTTAAACCTATTAGCTAATCGTGATTATGCACAATTACTTCGACGAAGCCGCCTAAAAGAGCCTGAATTAAAAGAAGTCATCGCACTCATTCAAACACTCAACCCGCGTCCTGGCGAATCAATTGCCTCGGCTGAGCCCGAATATGTGGTGCCGGATGTGATTGTTAAAAAAGAAAAAGACCGTTGGTGTGTAGAACTAAATCCCGAAATTGCTCCGAAAATCAGAGTCAACAACAGCTATGCCTCTTACATAAAAAGAGCTGACAACAGTCAGGATAACACCTATTTAAAAGATCAGCTTCAAGAAGCAAAATGGTTTATAAAAAGCTTACAAAGTCGAAATGAGACTTTACTCAAGGTTGCCAGCCAGATTGTATCGCACCAGCAAGGCTTTCTGGACTATGGTGATGAAGCCATGAAACCACTGATACTGCACGATATTGCTGAAGCAGTTGAAATGCATGAGTCCACTATCTCCCGTGTCACCACCCAAAAATATATGCATACGCCACGGGGTATTTTTGAGCTGAAGTATTTCTTTTCTAGTCACGTTGGGACGGCTTCGGGTGGCGAATGTTCCTCGACAGCGATTCGGGCAATTATTAAAAAACTGGTATCAGCAGAAAGCCCTAAAAAACCGCTAAGTGATAGCAAAATCGCCGATATCCTTAAAGAACAAGGCATTAATGTTGCCCGAAGAACGATCGCAAAATATAGAGAATCCATGAATATTCCGCCTTCTAATGAGAGAAAGCGTTTAATGTAGACCTGCTTATTTCGGTCTCATACAGAGTTTGAAACTTACTAAAAGTAAGTCATTCAAAGGAAGTGAACTATTAGAACAATAGTAAAGTGGTTCACCTAAACAAAGATGATAGGAGAAAGCTATGCAATTAAATATCACTGGCCACCACGTCGATTTAACTGATTCTCTTAAGGAGTATGTCAGTACCAAATTGCAAAAATTAGAAAGACATATAGATAGCATTAGCAATGTCCAGGTTACCCTCTCCGTTTTAAAGCAACGTCAAATAGCTGAATCTACCGTTCACATTAGCGGTGCAGATATCCATGGTACCGCTGAGCATGAAGACATGTATGCCGCGATTGACCTTCTTATCGATAAGCTAGACAGACAAATCCTCAAGCATAAAGAGAAAAAAGTAGATCGCTCTCATGGTAATATGTCGCGATAATTTAAGATTCTTTAGAGTATTATCATGTCTAATCATTCAATAACCATTGAGGCAATTTTATCTCCCGAGCTAACCCAAACGGGTTTGCCCGGGGGCAGCAAGAAAAAAATTCTTCAAGAAGTTGCCGAACAAATAGCAAGACATTTCCCTCACCTTGAGGTCGATGTTATTTTTGAAAACCTGATTGCCCGAGAAAGATTAGGCAGTACAGGTATCGGTCAAGGGATTGCTATTCCTCACAGTAGACTTGAAAACCTAGAACAAGTCATTGGCTGCCTATTCACACTAGAAGAAAAAATAGATTTTGATTCTATCGACAATAAACCTGTCGACATTCTTTTTGTTTTGATCGTTCCGACAGAGGCCACAAGTGAACATTTGGATTTGTTAAGTCAAATTGCCGAAAAGTTTAACCACAGCAGTTTTTGTGAAGAAGTACGCAGCGCCAAATCGGGTCAAGATCTCTATAAAAAAGTCATTGGTTTAGTTTAAAAATCATCCATACTATAAAATAACAATCCAATACATTCGACTTTCCAATCTTGCACGGTTGAACTATGAAATTAGTAATTGTCAGTGGACGTTCAGGCTCAGGTAAAAGTACGGCGCTTCATGTACTAGAAGACTTAGGTTTCTACTGTATCGACAACCTTCCTGTTGGGCTTCTTTTGGAGCTCGGTAAACAAGCATTTAACGGCAATGATACTCGCCTTGAAAATATTGCCGTGAGTATTGATGCGCGTAATCTCCAAAATGGTATCGACACCTTCCCAGCATTCTACGAAGCTTTACAGCACGAGGCGGTTCAAATTGATGTCATCTACCTTGATGCGCACAGTGATACCTTGCTTAAACGTTTTCACGCAACTCGAAGAAAACACCCCCTAAGCGACTCCACGCACTCTCTAACAGAAGCCATTGAAAGCGAGAAAGAACTCTTAGTACCTTTAGCCACAAAAGCTGACCTGATAATCGACACGACACAGCTTTCACTTTATGAATTGCGCGACATCATTAAAGTACGAGTTTCTGGCAGGAAATCTCAAGAACTGGCTTTACTCTTTCAATCATTTGGATTTAAGCATGGAGTGCCAAGTGATGCGGACTATGTCTTCGATGTTCGCTGTCTTCCTAATCCCTATTGGGATCCGAAACTACGTGCATTCACAGGCCTTGATCAACCTATCATAGACTTTCTAAACATGCAGGAAGATACCCAGCGTATGCGCTCGGATATTATTGAATACTTGGAAAAATGGCTGCCCAAATTTCAAGACTCAAATAGAAGCTATATGACGGTTGCCATTGGTTGTACTGGCGGCCAACACCGCTCAGTTTTTATCTGCCAAGAGCTAGGCAATTACTTTAAAGATAAATTTGATAGTGTTCAGATTCGCCATAAAGAGTTAACAGGAATAGAAAAAAAAGCAGTGGATTAATGCTTCATTTTTAAATTCAGGTATACTTCTGCAAAGTTTTTTAGCAACAGGTTTTTTCATGCTCTCTGAAAACATTGTCATCGTGAACAAGTTAGGCCTTCATGCTAGGGCTGCAGCCAAGTTTGTTAGCACAGCCTCCAAATTTGAAAGTACAATCAAGGTCACAAAAGACGAAAGAGAAGTCGATGGCAAAAGCATTATGTCCGTAATGATGCTGGCAGCCAGTTGCGGGACCACCGTCGCCATTTCTGTCGATGGACCCGATGAACAAGAAGCACTTGGTGCAATCAAGGAGCTGATCAATGATAAATTTGGTGAAGGTGAGTAATTTATCTGTAATCAATTAATTGCTATTTACAGTAAGGCCTAACAACTCCCCTTTTCTATTCGTAATTTCCATAAGCTTATATCCAGCCTTATTTTCTTTGGGTCATCATACAAATGGTTAGTCAATACAAGCCAACGCATGAAGAATTGAAGTTCAAGAGCATTAATGATGCGCTTGAATCTGGTTCTATTAAGCAATTAGCACGTATTGTTAATAAAGGCCTGAATCCTAGCGATATTGCGCATCTTATTCAGTCCTCTCCGCCCAAAGAAAGAAACCTTATCTGGCGTATTCTGGAAATAGAACTCCGCGGTGAGGTACTTCAATATTTAAGTGATGATATTCAGTCTCACTTTTTGAGCAAACTGAATCCTCAGGAATTACTCAGTGTCACAGAAGACCTCGACACCGATGATCTTGCTGATATCCTCCAGCAGCTTCCAGAGACAGTTATTCAAGAAGTACTGGATTCTATGGATAGCCAAGACAGGGTAAGAGTTGAGAAAGTACTTTCTTATCCTGAAGACACGGCTGGCGGTATGATGAATACCGACACTGTCACCATCAGAGCAGATATCACCATCGATGTTGTATTGAGATACCTTCGAAGACATCGCAGCTTACCGGACATGACAGACCAGCTTTTGGTGGTCAGCAGGAAAGATGAATTAATCGGTTCGATGCCGATAAACAAACTATTAGTTTCAAACCATAGCGCTACCGTACGCGAAGTCATGGAAACGGACTTTATATCCATTCATGTCGGCCTCAATGAAGCTGAAGTCGCCAATGTATTTGAGCGACAAGATCTCGTTTCTGCGCCAGTGATCAATGAACAAGGCCTACTGCTTGGCCGAATCACCATCGATGATGTTGTCGATGTTATCCGAGAAGGTGCCGACCACTCCTTAATGAGCATGGCCGGTTTAGATGAAGACCAAGACACCTTCGCACCCATCAGACAAACCTCGCAACGCCGAGCTATTTGGCTTGGCATTAATTTAATTACTGCATTTATTGCTTCATTTGTCATTGGTTTATTTGATGGCACAATTGAACAAGTGGTCGCGCTTGCAGTGCTGATGCCTATTGTCGCCAGCATGGGCGGCGTTGCCGGCAGCCAAACCCTAACCCTTGTCATACGAGCAATGGCCGTTGGTCAAATAAGCCGCTCAAATTTATCGTGGCTGTTGAATAGAGAGTTCTTCGTCGGTGCCATAAATGGTTTTTTATGGGCAACGGTGGTTTCGGCTATTGCGATGATTTGGTTTCAAGATATTATTATCGGCGTAGTCATTGCCGCAGCCATGATGATTAACCTGGTTGTCGCAGCCATTACCGGCACTGTTTTACCTATTTTTCTTAAATCCAAAGATATCGATCCTGCCTTAGCTGGTAGTGTGATTTTAACGACTGTAACCGATGTTACAGGATTCCTTTCTTTTTTAGGCTTAGCGACACTAGCCTACGGCGTATAACTCACGAGTGAATAATGCAAGACCAAGACAATAACGACCAGTTCAACCATGACGATTTTGATGACGAAGAGTACATAAAAAGTAAATCTCAAATTAAAAGGGAAATGACCGCGCTTCAGGATCTCGGTAAAAAGTTAATCGAACTCAAAGATGCGCAATTAAAGAAAATGCCTATCACTGATGAGCTGTATGCCGCCATTCTCGAATCGAGAAATATCACACAAAGAGAGGCAACTCGCAGACATCTGCAATTTATTGGCAAGCTGATGAGAGATCAAGATAGTGAAGCGATTCAGTATGCATTAGACGAATTCGACTCCAGCAGTGAACGATTCGCACAGGAAACCCATGAACTGGAAATGTGGCGTACTCGCTTAATACAACAAATTGGCTCACCTGTGACGGAATACATTGAGCAATACCCGGACACAGACGTCCAACACTTACGTCAATTAGTCCGCAATGCGGCAAAAGATGAAAAGAATCAAAAAAATACGGGTGCGGCAAAAAAACTATTTCAGTACTTAAGAGATAACAGCAAACGTCATCGATAAGCTTTATCGTAAAACACTAAAAGTGCTTGTGTGCCAATAGATTCATCGATTGTCGAACCTGCTGTAATCGACCAAAGTCGAGCTTGGCACAAGCAACGCCCGGCTGACTACCAAGTTCACATAGGATTTCACCCCATGGGTCAATAATCATACTATGCCCCCAGGTGTGTCTCGTTTCATTTTTATGCGCTAGTTGATGCGTACCACACTGATTCGCTGCTAGAACAAAACTTTGCGTCTCTATAGCTCTAGCACGCAAAAGTATTTCCCAGTGCGCTTCGCCTGTTTTATAAGTGAAAGCTGAAGGCACACTAAACATTTCCGCCCCTGCTTTAAACATAGCCTGATAAAGCTCAGGAAAACGCAGGTCATAACAGATGCTCAAGCCTAGTTTATGGCCACTTACATCCATGACCTTAAACTGACTCCCCGGCGAAAAATGGTCTGATTCTCGATATACTTTGGTCTCGTCATCTACGCTAACATCAAATAAATGCACTTTATCGTAGTCAGCCAAACACTCACCTTGATTTGACACCAAAGTACTTCGACTTAAGCACTTATCAGGTTCATAGGAAAAAGCTGGCACAGAGCCCAGCACAAGGGCTATCGAGTGTGATTTTGCCCAAGCAATAAGTTTCTTTGAATACTCTGAAATTTCGGGTATTTGATCAAAGTAATGTTTACTACCTAAACATAGGAAGTTTTCAGGAAAGATTACCAGCTCAGGTCGACAAGCATTTTTCGCTTGCTCCAAAAAATGAAGCGCTTGAATATAGTTTTCTTTTACATCAGCGCCGCTTTGCATTTGAATCAGCGCTACATTTAAAACATCACTTTTGTGTTCCAACATCACGCGTCCCCTTTTCTTTACTTCGATCCTTCTTACTTGCATTCATCGCTTGGTGAAGATCTACACGAGGCTCCTCCCACGTTCCCGTTATATCATAACGCGATGTGGTTAAGGCTGATAAGGGCTCGCCTAGTAGTTTATCCGCAACCCAAACCAAGCCTCCTATTTGTGGAGCACCCAAGACCAAAGCTGCTAAGGGCACATTTTGCGAAAAAGGTAGCTCAACCAGCATATCGAAATCTAGGGCTTTGGTGCCCAA
Organism: Oleiphilus sp.; assembly: GCA_048058835.1. GTDB lineage: Bacteria > Pseudomonadota > Gammaproteobacteria > Pseudomonadales > Oleiphilaceae > PZPK01. The sequence goes on along the minus strand of JBLLNS010000003.1, from coordinate 135,343 downwards.
GTCACTTCGACCATTCAATACATATTTACCAGCGGGTCCATCAATCACCATCGGCTCAGCGAGGGTTAATAACCCTTGATCCATCACAGCTTTAGCAAAGAAGGTATCGTAACCGACGCCGCTTTTATACAAATCGGAAAAATCGAGCTTGAGACGTCGTTTGATAGATTCAGCATTAAGAACCCCCAGTAGCCGAAGTGGCCCCGTTTTTTCATCTTCGGTTTTGAGAAAGCCATCCTCTAAGTTTAGTAAAATATTACCGGATAGCTGACCTAATTCAAAATTCATCGGTGAATCAGGCCATACTAGTGCTAAATCAGTCTGAAAGCGCTCGCTACTCAGCAATGCTGGTAAATCGAACACTTCAAACAAAACGCTGATGTCTTCACCAGATAATTCAAAGGTAGCGATTGAGCTATGCAGTTCATTGGCAAAACGCCAATTTAACTGGCCGTCGATGGTATTACCTTTTACATAGCCTTTTATATTTTTAAAAATACTGCCTAAGTCGTCGGGCACAACCGTGAACTGCCAAGACCCTATATGTCGATCTTCGATGGAGAGTTTTTTAGCCCGAAATGTTAAGTCAGGTAAACGCCTTGGATCAAAGGCACTGTTATCGGATTCATTGTTCTCATTCTTGCTGATGCTGTTTAGAGCGAGATGATCAAAGTCCAACGCAATACTGCTATCTTGAAAAACCTCAATATTTCCTAGCGCTTCATCTGAATTCACTGAAAATGACCAAGCTCTCGGTATTGGGGAAATTAACAGGTTTGCATTATTGACCTCATAATCAAAGGCATTAATAGACGCCACCTCTAACTGAACTTTCCTGAATAAGTCCGTCTCGTTGTCATTTGAGGAGTTATGCTGAGAAAAACTATCCAAGAACGCTATCCACTCCTCAACATTGAGTGTGGCCAATTTTGCAGCGATATTGAGCCCTCTTACATCGGTTGATGCCACTTTTGCACCACCAATCAAAATCTCACCGAAGGTTAGCTCATCTTTAATAAACAGTAGCTCTGTTTCTAACGAAGGCTTATTGGGTCTGGAGATTAATGCATCCAAGTAAGATTGCTCTGGTTTTAACAAAACGGACAAAGTCATATTTGCCTGCTCGTCTATTGATTTAAAAAATGGCTCAGGGCAATCACAAGCGACGCCAATTAAATTTGATTTGACTGTTAACAGTGGATGCTTATTGGCTTCGTCAGAGATGCTTAAATCCGCCTGATAAATAAACTCACCGGATAATGGTGCTGGTAACGTTTGTTCAAAATAGTCAAAGACACCGCCAATTGCTAAGGCACCTTCCATTGAAATATTGATCGTTTGCACAGCTTGAGTAACTTGATTTGAAGCCGATTGATTCAGTACCTCTGTTTTATTGTTTTCAGTATTTTCTACTGACGTTGGCAGCTCTGCTAACGACGCTATATTTGTTTGCGCTCCCCTAGATGCCATGCTCGTCTCTATTTTCAAGCGCGCAGGGCTACCATTCATTTTCGCATCTAAACGCTTAGAGTTTATGCCTGTTTGAGAATCGACACTGAGCAGGCCTGAAACTTCCGTAAATTCCAAGTCACTTGGCAAGTGAGTAATCGCTCCATTCAGTAAGTTCGTTTGAACATTATAAGTAAGGTTCGCGGGTTCTTTACTGTTTGTGGTTTCGGTGACAGGAATAGCGAGTTTTATCTTTGTTTGTGCAGCTGAATTGATTGCGAGTTGCTTAACTGTCGTTTCCAGCTGGCTCGCTATGGGCGAAGCCGTAAGCCAGTAATTAACTAATTCAGGTGTGAGTGTTGCATCTGCTGAAATCGCAATAAAGTTTGCTTCGCCAGCAGTCTCTTCAGGTAAATCTGCCTTAAGATTTTGCAAAGGCGTATCGACGATCCGCGACTCAGATGCGGCAATGGAAAGTAAGCCGTTTTGTAAGTAAATCTGAGAGTTCAAGCCCTCTAAAAAAGGCCAGTCTTGATCAAACTGCAGCACTGCATTCTGGGTATTTAGCGCGAGACTAGACGTAAAACTGTTCTCTGAAGTAACATCATCTACCGAGCCATAGCCATAATAAACACCATCTGCCACCTTTCCGCCAATAAGGGACTGACTGAGCCAAGCATATAATCCTTCATTGACCGCATAGAAAGGAACAAATTTAACGGCATCTTTAACGGCGATATCCTGCATCCCCAATGACAAAGCTAAATAATCTTCCGTGTGTTGGTCATTTAGTCTCAGTATAAAATCGCCATAAATTAAACTATCATCTTCGCGCCACAAGCGTAGGCCATCAGACGATATTGTCAGCTCATCTTGATCTTCTTGCCAAGCAACTTTGCCTTCAGCAAGCGCTAAAGTCCAAGGTTCAAGAAACAATTCAGGAAAACCTAGCTCAAATCCTTCTGACAAAAAGCTAACATAACCGCCTTGATTGTCAGCATAGACATATCCATCAATGTGCTTGCCCGATGGCGTGCTTTCATAGGCATCTAGACTGACATCAACTAAGCCTGCCTCAAAAACAAAAGCCTGTGGCTGATTTTCTGTGTTTGAACTAGCTGCATTATTCCCGTTCGATGACCCAGAACCGTCAGGCGCATCCACGATCGCTGTCGCTAAGGTTTCTAGCGTAGGATCCGTCACAGCCGAATTCATTACTAAGTGAATATTTTCGATATAGCCACTAGGCTTGCTTGTGCTGAGTCGATCCTGAAGATCGGCTGGCAGTATGTCGAGCGCTAAGGCTATATTATTGGCACATTCAATGTTGAGCCTATCCGACTGAAGTACCGTTTGCGTTGGAAAAAAGGTCATTTGTAGCCCTACGCGATCGCAAATCAAAGACGACCACTCAAAGCCCAAATTGGAAATAGCCACTTGTTGTGACTGAAGCGACTTATGAAAAAGGAAGGAAAACGCAAGATTATTGATATCTGGTAGTTGTTTTTCATTTGCTTGCCAAGCTATCTTACTTACTTGAACATCACCATAGATGGATGAGACATCCATACCATCAAAGCTTATCCAACTTCGTATACCGCCATCTACATCTTATACGAACCTTCTGCCAATCGTATACCTGTAATAATTCCCCAAAAAACTGATCTGAACGCGCTTCGATAAATAGAGTGCCTTTAATCGCTTGATTCGTCAGCAGGCCACGCCCTTGAAGAGAAAAGTTAAGCAGGGTCATTTCACCCAAACTTTCTAAGACCTGCCCACTGACAAACAACTCATCATCCTGATAATTAACGTTTAGTTTGGGGAGGCGTAAAGCACGAACAGCGCCAGTTTCGTTTGAAATGTGGGTATTGAGGTTTTTGATATTGATGGTCGTGCCATTAAACATAGAAAAGTAATGCAACACGTGACTGGAATCATCAGACTCCGCTGTTAGCTCATTGAACGCTTCCGTGCTGATGCCTAAAAATTCCCAGTGGCCATTGTCATTCTGATGAATAGTAACGGATGAATTATCGACGAGTATACGATCAAATTTGAGTTGAAGAGAGAGTACACTCTGTATAAACGAAAAGTTGAGGTGTATAGAAGAAATGCTAAGCGGGTTTACATTTCCAAGCTCAAAACCATTTATTTGAAGAACAGGATCAAAGCCATCCCAATAAGAAGATATCGATTCGATATTGATTTTGTGCGTAGTGTTTTCGTTGAGGAAATCGAGGACTTGATGCTTGTAATCAGGTAAAAAATGTAATGTGACACGCGCTAATAAGACATAGACTGCAACGAGAACTAAACAGAGTATGGCGAAATATTTGCTGCAAGATGTTAAGAAATTAAAGCATTGTCTAAGCACAAGATCACACTAATACCACATCAAATTGTCCTTGGTGATACATAACTTCAACTTGAAATTTAATTTGTTTGCCAATAAAAGTTTCCAAGTCGGCGACGTTATCAGACTCTTCATCAAGTAATCGATCAATAACGCTCTGCGACGCCATAACCAGATAGACATGCGCATCATAAGCCCTGTTTACACGTAATATTTCACGCATAATTTCATAACAAACGGTCTCTGGTGTTTTTAACAAGCCAGTTCCATCACAAACAGAACAGGGTTCACACAAAGTCTGCCCTAGACTTTCTGTGGTTCTTTTGCGGGTCATTTCAACTAAGCCAAGTTCTGAGACGCAACTTACCGTCGTTCTTGCATGATCTCGTTCAAGCATTTTTTCGAGCATGCGCAAGACTTGCCGTTTATGCTCTTCGTCATCCATATCGATAAAATCGAGGATAATAATACCACCCAAATTGCGCAACCTTAGTTGCCTACCAATTGTCCTTGCTGCTTCAAGGTTGGTTTTGAAAATGGTTTCTTCTAGGTTTCGATGACCAACAAAACCACCTGTATTAACATCAATAGTGGTCATCGCTTCGGTTTGATCAATAATAAGATAACCGCCAGATTTTAGCTGTACTTTACGGCCCAGTGCTTTTTGGATTTCATCATCGATATTATAAAGATCAAATATGGGACGTTCACCAGGATAGTATTCAAGACGGTCACTGACATCGATCAAGAAATTTTCGGCAAACTCTTTTACGATCGCATAACTTTCGTTGGAGTCTATTTTAATTTTCTCTGTTTGAGGTTTCACCAAATCACGAATAGCACGCGTGAAAAGAGGTAAATCTTGATAGATAATCGAAGGGGCACTATTGTCTTTGATACGCTGTTCAAGCTTTTTCCATAAACGCGCCAGAAAACGCACATCTGCCTGAAATTCTTCCTCCCCTGCACCTTCCGCGGCTGTTCTAGCAATAAAGCCGGCAATTAAATTGCGTGTATCTTGCTCATCTTTCTTTGATTTTTCGCTATTTGTAGAGGCATCTGAAAGTTGTAATTGGCAATTAACGATAAGCTGCTTTAAGCGCTCTCTTTCAAATTCATCTTCTATGCGCTGAGAGATACCGATATGGGTTAAACCGGGCATATAAACGAGATAGCGGCTGGCAATAGAAAGCTGCGTTGTTAAACGCGCACCCTTGGTACCAATTGGGTCTTTTATGACCTGAACAACTAAGGTTTGGCCTTCACGAAGCAAGAGCGCGATGTCATTGGATTCGGGCGATGACTCTTCAGAGCTTTGAGACACAATATCAGAAACATGAATAAAAGCCGCGCGTTCGAGCCCAATATCAACAAAAGCTGCTTCCATGCCTGGAAGAACTCGAACAACCTTACCCTTATAAATATTACCGACGATGCCACGACTACTCGAACGTTCGATATAGACCTCTTGTAACATGCCATTTTCAACTAAGGCCACTCGAGTTTCTACGGGTGTTACGTTAATGAGAATTTCTTCACTCATAAGTTGCCTCATACAACAGTTTCAAAAGTTTTGATTAATCTAACGAAGCGACAAAGCCAGACGATCTGTCAGAATTAGCACAAGTGGCCAGGCAATAGCACTGGTGAGTGCTTGCCAGAGATAGGATAAGCCACTGACATTGCCCTGTAATACAATAGATAACAAATACACAATCATCAACTGGATTCCGACCAAAAAGAAAATCACTACCGCTTGTTGTGTCACAGGGAACATTTTAAGGCGATGATGCATACTCAGCACTAAATAAGTAGAAACTGAATAGCCTAAAACAGAGGCACCTAAGGTATAACCGGATATCACATCCATCACTAAACCCAGGCATGCCGCGGTAAAAAGCCCTACCTTTTCTGGATACCTTAAAAGCCAGTAAATGAGCGTGAGTGAAACCCACTCTGGGCGAAAGTTTTGAAAGCTATCTGGCAAGATGATTAGTTCCAACACTGATGCGATCAGGAATGAAACAAAGACAGCCATCCAACTAAATCTAGCGTGCATGATCTGCCTCGCTATCGTTGGTTGTTTCCGTGATGAGCTCGGAATTAGGCTGTATCGATTTCAGGTTTATCTGATCGGCATTGCTTTTGAAAACCAGCAGCAAAAGCTTGCTGCGATTTAAGTGAGCTTCAGGCGACACTCTCACGCGAGCAAAAGATTCGCCAGGCTTTATCTGCATGTCCGTTACACGACCAACGGGATACCCTTCGGGAAAGCGCCCACCTAAACCGGAGCTGACTAACAAGTCACCTACTTTAATGTCATAGGTCGCTGGCACACTGCCTAGCTCAAGATAATTAAGCGCTCCCACACCATAAGCAATGGCACGCAGTCCATTTCGGTTAATCTGAACAGGAACCGCATGTCTTGCATCTGAAATAAGCAGTACTCGGCTTGATAAGTCATTCACCTCAATCACTTGTCCCATGAGGCCATGAGCATCAAGAACTGCCTGACCGAGAAACACACCAGAGTTCAAACCTTTGTTAATTTGAATATATTGATTATCCGGATTAGGGCTAGCAGCAATGATTTCAGTAACCACAACGCCTTCATCAACCAGCCGCGATGCGTTAAGTAACTCACGCAAACGATTTAATTCAGCCGTCACTGAAGCAAGCTTTTGAGACTTTCTTTCCAGTACCAAGACTTGAAGCTTTAATCGATCCACTTCCTCTTGGAGCTGTTCACGAGAAGAAAATGCATTTGAGATGCCACCCGAGATGGATTGAGGTAGCGCACTTAACCAATAGACAGGCGTCAGTGCCGAGCCGATAAAGCGTCGTACTGAATCCAGTTGGGAAAAGTGCTTATCAATAATGATCAATGAAAGTGCAAAGATGACCGCCATGACGAGACGGTACAGAAGGTATGGGCCTTGAACAAATATCGATTTATCGGATGACCCAATATTCATTTTAGTTCAACGCCCTAGTTATTATTCTATTGGGTACAGGCCATCAGAACCTTTATCAATTAATTCAAGTGCTTTACCACCACCACGAGCGACACAGGTAAGCGGGTCTTCTGCGACAATAACGGGTAATCCTGTTTCTTCACTTAGCAATCTATCTAAGCCTCTTAACAGTGAACCACCGCCTGTCAGAACAATGCCACGTTCGGCTATATCAGATGCTAATTCAGGTGGAGATTGTTCAAGTGCACCTTTCACAGCTTGAACGATAGCGGCTAATGACTCTTGTAAGGCTTCAAGAATCTCTTCGCTATTTAAGGTAAAACCTCTCGGCACGCCTTCTGCTAAGTTGCGGCCGCGGACATCAATTTCACGAAGTTCAAGGCCTTCATAAGCACAGCCAATTTCTTGTTTTATTCTTTCTGCCGTCGCATCACCAATCAGGCTGCCGTAATTGCGTCTGACATAAGTCACGATAGACTCATCAAATCGGTCTCCACCAATCTTAACGGAGTCTGAATAAACAATACCGTTAAGGGAGATAATGGCGATTTCAGTTGTCCCGCCACCAATATCAACAACCATCGAACCACTTGCTTCTTCAACAGGAAGCCCTGCACCTATTGCGGCAGCCATTGGCTCTTCGATTAAGTAAACCTCTCGAGCGCCTGCACCTAAAGCAGATTCTCTAATCGCTTTTTGCTCGACTTTAGTAGAGCCACTCGGTACACAAACAAGTACTCGGGGACTCGGTGTAATAAAGCTATTTTCATGCACTTTATGGATAAAATGCTGAAGCATTTTTTCTGTAACAACAAAGTCAGCGATCACACCATCTCGAAGGGGTCGAATAGCAGTGATATTACCGGGTGTTCTACCAAGCATTCTTTTCGCTTCTGCACCCACAGCAGCAACGCTTTTTTGTGATCCATGATTACGAATTGCCACTACCGACGGCTCGTTTAATACAATCCCTCTTTCACGAACATAAATCAATGTGTTCGCTGTCCCTAAGTCAATGGATAAATCACTTGAAAATAAGCCTCGGATCTTCTTAAACATGGAAATGGATCAACCTAATAGTAATCAATAAAATAATCGGGCAACTTTAACAATGGCGCCTTAAGAGAGCAAGAAACATATTCATAATGAACAATAATTAAAGCAGAGACGCTGATAACGTTCATTTAATAACCACTTGGCGCCAAGTATCGACTTTTACCTTCTTTAAATGCGTTTAATTTTTACAGCACTAAAAAAATCCTGATATTATAGCGCTCTTTTTAAGCTATCCCTTAGCTTTTTATTGCAAAGCAGCATTTGAGGATTCCGGCATGTCCATCGGCCCAGAAGATATTAAAAAAATTGCGCACTTAGCGCGACTTCAAGTAAGTGAAAACGAAGCGGAGAAGCTTTGCCACGATATCGGTAACATTCTTAACCTGGTTGATCAGCTTCAAAATGCCAATACAACAGATATTGAACCCATGGCGAACCCGCTCGATGCGGTTCAGGTATTACGCTCAGATAAAGTAACTGAAACGAACCAGCGAGATGCACTGCAGACTGTCGCACCTCTTGTTGAGAAAGGCTTATATTTAGTCCCTAAAGTGATCGAGTAGCATAAATTTTCCTTAGTCATCTTCTTTCTTTTTCTTTTCAACAAAGACGCGCCATATGTTTAATAAAACCGTAAAAGAATTATCAACAGGACTTGCGAAAGGCGAGTTCTCCAGCACCGAACTAACCAAGCATTTTCTGAACAGAATCGAAACATTGGACTCAGGCATCAACAGTTTTATTACTGTCACTGCAGAAACTGCGCTTGCAGAAGCTGCCGCTGCTGACCAGTGTATTGCACAAGGAAACGCTGGTCCTTGGACAGGCATTCCACTTGCACATAAAGATATTTTTTGTACCGCGGGCATCAAAACAACCTGCGGCTCAAAAATGCTAGATAATTTCATTTCGCCTTATGATGCAACCCTCGTCAGCAATTTCAAGCATGCAGGTGCTGTTTGTCTCGGGAAGACCAACATGGATGAATTTGCCATGGGCTCTTCCAATGAAACCAGTTTTTTTGGCAAGGTAATCAATCCTTGGAGTCAAGACGTAGACTTAGTTCCGGGCGGTTCCTCTGGTGGCTCAGCTGCAGCAGTCGCTGCACGCTTAACTCCGATCGCCACTGCGACTGATACCGGTGGTTCGATTCGCCAACCGGCGTCACTTTGCGGTTTGACTGGACTGAAACCGACTTATGGCCGCGTTTCGCGTTATGGCATGATTGCATTTGCTTCTAGCCTCGACCAAGCAGGTCCTATGGCTCGTACTGCAGAAGATGCAGCCATGATGCTCAATGTCATGTCGGGCCATGACCCTAAAGACTCCACCAGCATCAACAAAGACGTTCCAGACTATACCCAAGATCTGAACAAGAGTATTAAAGGCTTGAAAATCGGCTTGCCGAAAGAATTTTTCAATGAACACCTAAGTCCGGAACTACAAAGCGTTCTGCAAACTGCCATCAAAGAATTAACGTCACTTGGCGCGGAGTTTAAAGAGATCAGTCTGCCTCACTCCGACCTGTCAGTACCCGCATATTATGTGATAGCACCTGCAGAGTGCTCAGCAAACTTATCGCGCTTTGATGGTGTACGATTTGGCCACCGCTGCGATGATCCAAAAGATTTAATGGATCTTTATTTACGCAGCCGCTCTGAGGGCTTTGGTCAAGAAGTCAAACGACGCATACTAATTGGCACCTATGCTTTATCTGCGGGTTATTACGACGCTTACTATCGCAAAGCCCAGCAGGTACGTAGATTGATTAAGAATGACTTTGTAGAGGCATTTAAAGATGTTGACATCATATTGGGCCCCACATCGCCCTCAGAAGCCTTCGGATTTAATGCCAAGGGTGATGATCCTGTAAAAATGTATCTAGAAGATATTTTTACTATTTCTACCAACTTAGCAGGTTTACCAGGCATGTCACTTCCAGCCGGACTGATCAATAAGCTACCGATCGGCATGCAACTCATCGGGAATTACTTTGACGAAGCTCGCATGTTAAATGTTGCTCACCAATTCCAAACAGTCACTGACTGGCACACTTTAGCCCCTAAAAACTGTTAAGCCGGAGATAACAAATGACAAGTATGTATACAGAATGGGAAACCGTCATTGGGCTTGAAGTACACGTTCAGCTAGCGACCAACACTAAAATATTTTCAGGCTCTTCTACTGCCTTTGGTTCTGAACCAAATATACAAGCGAATGAAGTAGACCTTGCCTTACCAGGCACCCTGCCCGTGCCGAATGAACAAGCATTCCGCTATGCCATCATGTTTGGTCTAGCCATTAATGCAGACATTAATAAACGCTCTATTTTTGAACGAAAAAATTACTTCTACCCTGACCTTCCCAAAGGCTATCAGACGACACAGCTAGACTTGCCGATTGTGGGTGCAGGTGTAGTTGAGATTCAGCTGGACAACGGCGAAACTAAAACTGTTCGCATTCATCATGCTCACCTCGAGGAAGATGCAGGCAAGTCGCTTCACGAAGACTTCCATGGCTACTCAGGCATTGACTTAAATCGAGCAGGCACTCCGCTGATCGAAATCGTCTCAGAGCCGGATATGCGTAACAGTGAAGAAGCCGTCGCCTTTGCCAAGAAGTTACATTCGATCGTCACCTCACTTGGAATTTGTGATGGTGAAATGTCACAAGGCTCCATGCGCTTTGATGTCAACATCTCAGTCAGACCCAAAGGCAGCGACAAGCTAGGCACCCGTACAGAAACCAAGAATCTTAACTCCTTTAGGTTCATGGAAAAAGCCATCAAACTGGAAGTCGAAAGACAAATTGATGTACTCGAAAGTGGTGGTAGCATCACCCAAGAAACGCGTTTATACGATGGTGACAAAGACGTGGCACGCGCCATGCGAAGCAAAGAAGAAGCCAATGATTACCGCTACTTCCCCTGCCCGGATCTCTTACCCGTCGTGTTTGATGACAACTATATTCAAGAGATTAAAGATCATTTGCCAGAGCTACCTGATGCCCGATGCCAACGCTTCATTCAAGACTATGGCTTATCAGATTACGATGCAGGATTAATCGCAACTCAGTCTGGTCTTGCACATTACTTTGAAAGCATGACTAAAATTTCGGGTGATGCCAAGTTATCGGCTAACTGGGTATTAGGCGAATTAAGTGCCAATCTCAATAGCCACAACGTTTCTCTTAATAGCTGCCCCATCACGGCGGAAGCCCTTGGCCAGCTAGTCCTTAGAGTAAAAGATGGCACCGTATCTTCCTCAGGCGCTAAAAAGGTCTTCTCACTCCTTTGGAATGGTGCGGATGACGTGGATCAAATCATCGATAAAGAAGGTCTTAAACAAGTTTCCGACACCGGTGCCTTGGAAGCTTTAGTTGATGAAGTCCTCGCAACGATGCCGGATCAAATCGCTCAGTTTAAAGAAGCTGATGAGAAAAAACGCAAAAAGTTGATGGGCGGATTTATGGGGCCCCTAATGAAAGCGTCCAAAGGACAAGGCAACCCCAAAATATTCAATGAATTACTGGCGAAAAAACTTAACGATTAATGGCGTAACTTCGCCTTTAATAGGAATGTCACCAAACACTTATAAACTCAGCAAGAGCTAGCTGAATTAACAAAATACAAAGGTTAAACCCATGACCATAAAAAATGCATTTTATGCGCAATCCGGCGGTGTTACAGCAGTCATCAACGCGTCTGCTTGCGGGCTAATTGAGACAGCAAGACAACATCCCGATAAAATAGGCAAAGTATACGCAGGCCGTAATGGCATTATTGGGGCATTAAGAGAAGAATTAATCGACACCAGCCTGGAAGATCCAGACACCATCGCAGGTTTAAAATATACCCCGAGCGGGGCGTTTGGCTCGTGTCGTTACAAGCTAAAAAACTTTGATAAAAACAAGCGAGAATATGAGCGCTTGATCGAAGTTTTTCAGGCTCACAACATTGGTTATTTTTTCTACAATGGCGGTGGTGACTCCCAAGATACAGCTTATAAAGTATCACAGCTGAGTGAAAAAATGGGCTATCCGATAACCTGTATTGGTGTACCCAAAACCGTTGACAACGACCTTCCCTTTACCGATTGCTGCCCTGGTTTTGGTTCAGTCGCCAAGTATGTCGCCATTTCCACCAAAGAAGCCGCCATGGATATCGCTTCTATGTGCGAATCTTCTACCAAAGTGTTTATTCTGGAAGTCATGGGCCGACACGCTGGCTGGATTGCCGCAGCAGGCGGACTTGCTGGAAAGAATGGTGACGAACCGCCACATATCATTTTATTCCCTGAAGTGGCATTTGACCGAGAAAAGTTTTTAGCCAAAGTAGATGACAGTGTTAAGAAGCATGGCTATTGCGTGATTGTTGCTTCAGAAGGCACGCAATACGAAGATGGTCGATTTGTTGCAGACGCAGGCGCCAAAGATGCCTTTGGGCACACTCAACTGGGCGGTGTCGCGCCAACCTTAGCCAATATGGTGAAACAAACGCTAGGCTATAAATACCACTGGGCAGTGGCAGACTATCTTCAGCGCGCTGCGCGTCATATCGCATCAGCCACCGATGTCGATCAAGCCTACGCAATGGGTAAGGCTGCCGTTGAATTTGCCATTAGCGGTAAAAATGCAGTTATGCCGATTATAGTTAGAGAAAGCAATCAACCTTATAAGTGGACAGTCGGTGAAGCACCTCTAAGCCAAGTGGCAAACCAAGAGAAAAAAATGCCTATTCATTATATTACTGATGAAGGCTTTGGTATCACAAAGGATTGCAGAGATTATCTTGCCCCACTCATTCGTGGTGAAGATTATCCTCCTTACTGCGATTTTGGCTTACCCAAATATGTCACTTTGAGTAAAAAAGTCATCGAGAAGAAATTAAAAACTGAATTCAAGATTTAGCCCTTTTTAAGCTGTCGATATAGAAAAACGCCGTTTTATGCTTTTGTAGAACGGCGTTTTTATTTATCCATCACTGCATCTTTATTCGTACAAACAATCTACAGCGTCCAAATGCATATGAAATAATAAAGTGCAGTACACTATAAAAAATAACGCTATCCTTATGGTAATTAGCTAGAACTGAAGCTAAATTCTTTAACTTTAAAACGATTTAAGCAACAAGGCCTGACTTGATATGAACACGCTTTTTTTAGTCGCAAACGATGGTACACCAATCACAATTATTTTCGACGATGATTACGAAAACTGGTTACAAGATCAGGATCAGAATACAAAAAACTGGCTAAGCGCCACTCGATTCGAAGGTAAAGGCTTTCGACTGATTCCAGATGCTACAGGCCAAGCAGCGCGGGTCATTTATAGTATTAATAGAGAGATGGACTACTTTATTGCTGGCGACCTACCCATCAGTCTTCCACAAGCGCAGTATATCGTTGAATCTATTCCTAGTGATCTGGCTGATAGTGATAAATTTTTAATCGATTTCGCCATCAGCTGGGGGCTAGCGAGTTACAACTATGATAGATATAAAACCAACGATACCCAACCCGCTACACTAGCGCTTGCCTCCCAAGCTGAAATTGATAAAGCGATGATGACAATCTCATCAATACATCTAGTACGAGACATGATCAACTGCCCAGCCAGCGACTTGATGCCACAAAATATTTCAGACATTGTCGATGAAATGGCGACTCAATTTGAAGGGTTAAAGGCAACACATATTATTGGCGATGACTTGTTGAAGCAGAATTACCCAACAATTCATGCCGTCGGGCGTGCAAGCATTCATCAACCTCGTTTAATTGATTTTACTTGGGGCAACGAAGATGCCCCCAAAGTAACCTTGGTTGGGAAAGGTGTCTGTTTTGATAGTGGCGGTTTGGACTTAAAACCAGGCTCCGCGATGCGGAACATGAAAAAAGATATGGGCGGCTCAGCGCATGTACTGGGTTTAGCCAGTATGATCATGCAACACAACTTACCGGTTCGTTTACGCGTGTTAGTACCTGCAGTTGAAAATGCGGTTTCTTCCAATGCATTTCGGCCAGGTGATGTTCTGACAACTCGCCAAGGTATTACTGTGGAAATAGACAACACAGATGCCGAAGGCAGGTTAGTTTTGTGTGATGCACTCACTGAAGCAGACAGTGAATCGCCTGACATTATTATTGATTTCGCAACCTTAACCGGTGCATGCCGAGTGGCTCTCGGGACAGAATTACCCGGATTCTTTTCTAATGACCAAACTGTGGCTCAGCAACTTCAGGCAAGTGGCGAAGCCGTTAAAGACCCAGTTTGGCAATTACCGCTATTCAAACCCTATCAAGCAATGCTTCACAGCCAAATTGCCGATACTGTCAACTCTGCCGACACACCTTTTGGCGGAGCAATCACAGCGGCGCTGTACTTAAACCTGTTTGTCTCGAAGACTACGCCATGGGTTCATTTTGATGTGATGGCATGGAATAATCGAAAGTTACCAGGAAGACCTATTGGTGGAGAGGCATTTGGCATCCGAGCTGTATTCGACTATTTAGCCAAAAAATACGCTTAACTAAGTCGCTATAGAATACAGACCTCTGAAGCATTTACAGCTATTTTGTTTTGAAAAGCTATGCACTCAACTACATTCAGCATAGCTTTTTATTTAGATAGCCAGTCATGGTGAAAAAACTCACCCTCTGGCATATCTACTCTTTCAAAGGTATGTGCGCCAAAGTAGTCACGTTGTGCTTGTATCATATTCGCTGGTAAACGCGCACTCGTGTAAGCATCCAAAAAGCCAAGTGCAGACACCGTACAAGGCATAGGCAAACCAATCTCTAGACTCTTACAGGCAAGCTTTCGCCAGCTAGGTAAAGCCTTATCCAGTATGCTTTTAAAGTATTCATCCAAGCCAAGGAAGCTCAACTGAGGGTCTTTTATAAACGCATCTGCAATATTTTGTAGAAAGCGACTTTGAATAATACAACCGCCCCGCCATAGCAAGGCCACATTTGCTAGATTTAAGTTCCAACCATATTCATGCGATGCTTCACTCATCAACATAAAGCCCTGTGCGTAAGAGAGAACTTTGGAAGCCAATAAAGCAGCATGTATATCTTCTATCCAACTTTCAGGATATGTTAGCGTAGGTGTTTCTCTAGGATAAACCGATGCAGCCAATATACGCTGTTGCTTCAAAGCAGAAACACAGCGCGCAAATACAGACTCAGTAATGAGATTTAGCGGGATACCTAAATTTAAAGCATGAATACTGGTCCACTTTCCGGTGCCTTTTTGACCCGCTGAATCGAGAATCTGATCCAACACGAAATCATCATTCTCATCTTTAGTATTCAGTATCTCGGCGGTAATTTTAATAAGATAAGAATCGAGTTCCGTTGTGTTCCATTCAGAAAAAACTCGGTGCATCGCTTGATTACTCATCCCTAGTGCAACTTGCATAAAATGATATGCTTCGCTAATGAGCTGCATATCACCATACTCAATGCCATTGTGAACCATTTTGACGAAGTGACCTGCGCCGCCTTCTCCAACCCAGTCGCAACAGGGTGAACCGTCTTCTGCGCGCGCACTTATACCTTGTAGAATAGGTTTTACGGCTTGCCATGCCTGAAAACTACCTCCCGGCATAATGGATGGGCCAAACCTCGCGCCCTCTTCGCCACCTGAAATTCCACAGCCGAGATAAAATATCTCCTGAGTTGCTAAGTACTCTACACGCCGTGTAGTGTCAGTAAAATTGGAATTACCGCCATCGATCAGAATATCACCCGGTGAGAGCAGGCTGGTCAATTGACCTATCAGCGCATCGACCGCCTCGCCAGCCTTCACCATCATCAGAATTTTTCTGGGTGTCGCTAATCCAGATACCAGCGCTTCTAATGAATATACAGCCCTAATATTGGTTTCCGCCGCTTCTCCCTCGATAAACGCTTTGGTTTTTTCAGGGCTACGGTTATAGGCTAAGACATGGAAACCCTTATCATTCATATTCAGAATCAGGTTTTGCCCCATCACCGCGAGGCCGATCACTGCGATATCTGCGTTCACATCTACTCTCCTATTTCTGAATGTAATAATGCATGACCGGACTCAGTATCCAGCAAGTATTCGGTAGAACCATTTAAAGCGTATATATTGGCAGCGGGATAATGTTGATAAAGCCTCTGTTTTTTAATAATGGCTGACATCACACTGGCTTTAGACAACCCCAAAGCCAGATAAGAAATGCGTTTAGCGGCGCTGATTGCTTTGGCACTTAGGGTTACTCGAAATTCATTGGTGCCAGGTTTCAATACACATAATGCAATCGCTTGATCATCATAATGACACTGCTCTGGAAACAAAGAGGCCGTATGCCCATCGGTCCCTACTCCCAGCAAGACCCAATCATAGACTGGGTAGCATTCATTCATCGGAATATGCTTTTTCATGCGAGATGCGTAGGCCTCTGCCACCAAATGATAATCTTCAATTGAACTTTTTACATCCAAAGGAATGGCATGAAGATTCTGCTTCGGAATGTCCACGTGATCAAACAATAAGCGTTGAGCTTCTCCGTAATTACTTTGTTCATCAGCAAAGTCTACACAGCGCTCATCTCCCCACCAGAAGTGAAGGTGCTGCCACTTAATTTCCCGCTTGAACCGAGAACTCACAATATATTGGAACAAACCTTTCGGCGTACTGCCCCCAGACAGCGATATGTGCTGCGGTTGACCTAGGTGGCTATAGCTAAGCAGCTCAGATGCAAGATATTCAAAAAGGCTATCTTGGTCGTTAAAAACGCTATAAGGATGTTTTGTCATTAAAGGAGTCATCAGCACAACCTATAGTTCGCAAAAGTGTGTGTCTGTCAGGTTTTTACAAGGGAAGCGCCAAGCACGCTTATCTCTTGATAACAAATGCTCAGACTCTATAGGCCCCCAAGTGCCAGAGGCATAACCGTACAAACTATGAACTGCCTGTTGGTAATGTAAGATAGGCTCGACAAATTGCCAGCAAGCATGAACTGCATCGCTTCGTGCAAACAGCGTGGCATCGCCGTTTACAGCATCCAACAGAAGGCGCTCATAGGCGCTGGTAATGGTGGTTTCGCCCAAATCAGAATACTTGAAGTCCATTCCCACTTCTTCTGTCTCGAAACCTGCACCCGGTTTTTTTAAACCAAATTTAATCACGATACCTTCGTCAGGCTGGATGCGTATGATTAATTTATTCGTCGGAGAATCGGCGCCAAAAACGGGATGTGGCGTTTGCTTAAAGTGAATCACCACTTCAGTGACCCGTGTTGGAAGTCGCTTGCCGGTACGAACATAAAAGGGGACGCCATTCCAACGAGAATTTTGTATCTCTAATTTTAAAGCCACATAAGTTTCGGTACGTGATTGCGGGGCAACCCCCTTCTCTTCTCTGTACGATGGTAGGGCTTTGCCACGAACCACTGATTCTGTGTATTGACCGAGAACGAGATCGTTATCAAGGCTTTCTTGCGTTAATGGTTTCAAGCTTTCCAATAACTTGGCTACCTCATCCCTTATTGAGTCTGCTTTAAGCAGCGCCGGCGGCTCCATGGCCATCATTGCCAATACTTGTAAAAGGTGATTCTGAAACATATCTCTGAGTGCGCCGGAATGGTCGTAGTAACCACCGCGACCTTCGACCCCTAGTGACTCAGCGCTCGTTATCTCAACATAGTCGATAAAATTACGGTTCCATAAAGGCTCAAACAAGCCATTGGCAAAACGAAATACCAACAGGTTTTGTACCGTTTCTTTTCCCAAGTAATGGTCTATTCGGAAGATATCCTTTTCCTTAAAGTACTGATGAAGAGAGTCATCTAGCTCTACGGCGCTATGCAGGTCTTTACCCAGTGGCTTTTCAACCACTAACCGGCGCACGGAATGGGATTGATCATTAAGACCTTGCGCAGCTAAACAGCTTGGAATAACAGAAAACAAATTAGGCGGCGTAGCTAAATAATATAAAATATTCGGTGAGCTACCGCGTTGCTTTTCAAGATCGGCCAACCAGGCTTTCAACTTTTTGTAGTCAGTCGAGTCTGCGGTATCAAGCGTCAGATAATGAACATGCGACAAAAAATCTTCAATGCACTCATGTTTCAAACGACTATGTTCTTTTAATGACGGGATCAACGCTTCTCTGAACGATTCATCCGTATTAGCTGTCCGCCCAACACCTAAAATTTTGACCTTATCTGGTAGCTGCCTTAACCCAAATAAATCGTAAAACGACGGGAGTAATTTACGAAAGGATAAGTCGCCTGATGCGCCGAAGATGACTATACAGTCGCACTGTTTTTTTTCTGGTGTCATATCAACCCTATTGGCTTGCTTTCATTAAAAAGGCATTTTGTTTGATCAATATTACATCTATGAGTCTAGAGCATATTAATATCATCGGCGAATAGCTAAGTTTATTTACACTAATTCATCAGGATGTATGAATAATAATTGGCTGAATATCTGTCACTCAGTCAAGACATTCTGAACTTATTAGTTAATGTTAGTGCACAGAGTGTATTTCCTGTAAGCTGCGCGTCTATTAGCGAACGCTAGTTAGTCCAACCTGTCACTTTGAGTATTTATATGAGTTTTGCCTCCCTTGGTTTATCAGAATCATTAGTTAAAGCAGTCACCGAAAAAGGTTATACAGAACCTTCGCCTATTCAATTAAAAGCTATTCCTGCCATTCTAAGTGGTCGTGATGTGATGGCCATGGCTCAAACGGGTACGGGTAAAACAGCTGGATTCACCTTACCGCTGCTTCAGCGGCTAAGCCTTGGCAACAAAGCACAGAATAATCAAGTTCGCGCATTAGTACTGACACCGACACGTGAATTAGCGGCACAGGTTGCCGAAAATGTTCAGCAATACAGCAAATATTTACCCATTAAAAGCGCTGTTGTTTTTGGTGGGGTAAAGATAAACCCTCAAATGCAAAAATTAAGGAGTGGCGTAGATGTTCTTGTCGCCACACCAGGCAGGCTTTTGGATCTCTATAAACAGAATGCAATTCAATTTAAGCAATTAGAAGTGCTTGTTCTCGATGAAGCAGATCGAATGCTGGATATGGGCTTCATACATGACATAAAAAGAATCATGGCCTTGTTACCCGCAAAAAGACAAAACCTGATGTTTTCAGCGACCTTTTCAGGTGACATCAACACACTCGCCAAAAGTATCGTTCAAACGCCTATTGAAGTCGCCGTCAGCCCAAAAAACACTACAGCAGTTACCATTGAACAATGCATCCATCCTGTGGATAAAAATAAAAAATCAGCTTTGCTTTGCAAACTGATCGTTGAGCACAACTGGCAACAAGTTCTGGTTTTTTGTCGAACCAAACACGGTGCGAATAAGCTGACTAAATATATTGAAACGCACGGCGTTCGTGCTGCTGCAATTCACGGCAACAAAAGCCAAGGTGCCAGAACTCGTGCTTTAGCAGAATTTAAAAGCGGAAAAATTCGCGCGTTAATCGCAACGGATATTGCTGCTCGAGGGCTAGATATATCGCAATTACCACAAGTGGTTAACTTTGAACTACCCAATGTCGCAGAAGATTATGTCCATAGAATTGGCAGAACGGGACGCGCTGGGGCGAATGGTCATGCCATATCCTTGGTCTGCGCAGAAGAACATAAAGACTTAATAGGCATTGAAAGGTTAATTGGAAATGCGATTCCAAGAAAAATTATTGATGGCTTCAAGCCGATCAAGCCACTGTCCGAGTCGAAGAAAGTTCAGGCACCATTAAAACCAAAAAAACCTAAGAAGCCGAAAAAGGCAGTCAACCCAACACCACAGAATGTGAAGCAACAAGGCAATTCGCCATCGAAACAATCACCGAGTAATCATAACAACGCAAATAGCCCTAAAGCTGAAACACCTAAAAAAACAAGACGCTGGGTGCCTAGAAAAAGAAGTGTGACGCCGAAGTCTTCATAACTTAAGACATATTATTTGTATCAATAACTGAAGTGTAGCGCTTCGAATTCGATCGAATAATTTTGAGTAGGCTTTGCGAATTGAGCCGACAATCCCCTTCAAGACTTGTTAGTCGGCGCTCAAGGTGAATTATATGAGCGTCCGAATTCTCATGTGAGCGAAAGTTAGCTCTGTGGCTATTTAGCGCCAAATTAAGCCGCAGACTCTACATCTGAAATTGGCTAAATATGTTCCTGATAGCTGGCAAATTCACGTATAGAGGTTTACCCCCTTACACTATAATATCCCACCGTCGTCATTCCCGCGCAGGCGGGAATCCATTGTTTAAAAGTACCAATCTGCACATTATTCAAGAAAGAATATATGCAACCAACAGTTTATATCATGGCTAGTGAAAAGCGTGGCACGCTTTATGTCGGTGTCACTAGTGACTTGATCCAAAGAGCTTGGCAGCACAAGCAAGGCATAGCAGAAGGCTTTTCTCATAGATATGGGACTAAGAGTCTTGTTTACTTTGAACAACATGAGTCTATGGAGTCGGCAATTCTAAGAGAAAAGCAAATAAAGAAATGGCGCCGCCAATGGAAATTAGATTTAATCTTCAAGACTAACCCAAACTGGCAAGACCTGTGGAAATCGATCATTGAGGCTTCGTGAAGCAAAGACAGTGGATTCCCGCCTACGCGGGAATGACGTAGTAGTATGGCTGAATTTCGGTGGCTAAAGAATTATGAGCGAAAATTTAAAGCTATATCACTTTTAAATATTACCGGCGCTTAAATTCACTTGTAGTTATTCAGATATTACAAATGAGTCTACATCTTCAAGTAGACATAAACTGCAAAGAAAGCCCAAGATAGAGCTAACAAACCCCATGGTAGAAGAGATACACGACTTACTACCACTTCTTCTATGACCGTCTCTGGTTCTGTCGCACGCTGATTTTTTACTTTCTTTAATTGCTTATCCAACTCACGAGCGCGAGACTTCTGCTGCTTTTTATATTGATCAATGCCTTTTTGAATACCTTGAGCAATTAACTTAGTCTGCTCTTTGGTTTGACCAGGCTTTTGACTGCCCCGTGCAATTTTAAGCGCTTCAGCTTTTACTTCTTCGGATATTTTCTGCTGCTTTGTATGATTTGCCATAGACGTCGCTTCTGCTATTAAGATAAAGGACAAGCCAGCAACTCTAGCTATTGACACTCTAAAATGAAAAAGCCCCGCTATTGCGAGGCTTAAAAATTGGTAGGACTAGGCAGATTCGAACTGCCGACCCCCACCATGTCAAGGTGGTGCTCTAACCAACTGAGCTATAGTCCTATTTCATTATCAAGCTTGCTGCCAGATAAGAAGGCGCGTAATTTATCAAACAATTCAGCGCCTTGCAATGAAATTATCAGAAAAATTTCAGCTAAACTTTATAAAAATCTCGATACCAATCCACGAACTTGGCAACACCATCCTCTATTGACGTTGAAGGCTTGTAATCGACATCTTTAATCAATGCTTCAACATCGGCATAGGTAGCAGGCACATCACCAGCTTGTAATGGCAACATATTCTTGATTGCCTTTTTACCTACGCATTCTTCAATTATTTCAATATAACGCAGCAGTTCACAAGGGTTGTTACTGCCAATATTGTAGATACGATAAGGTGCCTTGCTTGTCGCTGAGTCTGGGTTCTTACCCGTCCACTCAGGATTTGGTGCAGCGACTTTATCCAAGGTACGAATCACGCCCTCAACAATATCATCTATGTAGGTGAAATCACGTTGATGCTTACCATAATTGAATACATCGATAGGCTTACCTTCGATAATGTTCTTGGTAAACATAAATAAAGCCATATCAGGTCTTCCCCATGGCCCATAAACGGTGAAGAATCTTAACCCCGTCGTCGGTAAGTTGAATAGATGACTATATGTGTGAGCCATTAATTCATTCGCTTTCTTTGAAGCGGCATATAAACTAACCGGATGATCTACATTATCATGTACGGAAAATGGCATGCTCTCATTTGCGCCGTATACCGAACTGCTAGAAGCATAAACCAAATGCTCTACATTATTATGCCGACATCCCTCTAGAATATTGGTGAAACCGACGATGTTTGCATCGATGTATGCTTGCGGATTTTCCAAAGAGTAACGGACGCCTGCTTGAGCAGCGAGGTTTACAACACGTTGAGGCTTGTATTCAGCAAAAGCCTTATCCATCGCTGCTTTATCTTCTAACGAGATACGCACTTCAGTAAACTTATCATAAACCTTAAGCCGTTCTAATCGCGCCTCTTTCAAGCTAGGGTCATAATAATCATTGACGTTATCGACACCAATAACCTCGTCACCACGCTCAAGAAGCCGTATAGCCAGGGTTGAACCAATAAAGCCTGCTGTTCCAGTTACTAAAATACGCACCCGTTACTCCATTTATGTTGCTAAATCTATTTAAAAATCCAAACCGGTGCTGAGATACACACCGCTAAAATCAATATCTATATCCATGTTACTTATATCATCAAACTTTATACCCATCTGACGATAGCCAAGTTCGATAAAAGCAAGGCTTATGTCTTGTCTAATTCTAACTTTTGCATCGTGAATAGAATTACCCGAATAAGAAATCGCACTGATTTCAGCGCCCGCCGACATTCCTGTAAAAGGCATTTCTAAAGAGGCTGAGACATAACCTAAAGGTAAAAACTCATCGATATCGGTTTGACTTGTCTCATCAGAGTCATTGGTAATTTTTAATTGGCCATCAAACTTACGAAGATCTAAACCAACATCTGCCGATACCCAATTATCAAGAATCTCATAATACAGGACCAAACCGACATGACTCAGATCAAGATTGGTTTCAATGTCTCCAGCGCTGACACCGTCGAAATCCGAGTCCAAATTCCCTTCATGAGTTTGATCAAGGTCAGCAAACTTCAATCGCACATTTGGTATTAACGGAACAGGATGCTCTACAGAAGCGGCAAGCTCAAAAAAACTGTCGTTGTCGAAATCTAAATCATCTTCAATGTCTACCGAGTCGCTGCCGATAGAGGCATCACCACCCAAGCCAGCATACCAATAAGAAGCTTCGACGGTGCCGCCAATTATATCCGCCTGTGCAGAAATACTTGCCAATAATGCCACTGGCGCCAATACTTTCGATATCGTTTTCATGATTCAGTTACCTTTCAGATGGTTCAAATTATCGTTCACTTATTACTATAGACCCTATAACGGAAAGTGATCGTAAAATTTGATTAATCGAACTGTATTCCCAAACGCTTCCCTACTTCTTCATAGGTTTCAATCACACTACCTAAACCCTGACGAAAACGATCTTTGTCCATTTTCATTTTTGTCTCTTTATCCCAAATACGACAGCCATCAGGGCTAAACTCGTCCCCCAGGATGATCCGGCCGTCGAACAAACCAAATTCAAGCTTGTAGTCCACCAGCATCATGCCTGCTTTATCGAACAAAGCAGATAGAATCGTATTAACTTTATAAGTCAGTGACTCCATTTCAGCTAGCTGCTCTTTAGTGGCCCAGCCAAATGCTTCGCAGTGAGAAACATTAATCATTGGGTCATGAAGCGCGTCATTTTTAAGAAACAACTCGAATGTGGGTGGTTGCAAGGCTTGCCCTTCTTCAACTCCCAATCTTCTTACCAAGCTGCCCGCTGCAAAATTTCTAACGACACACTCAACCGGTAACATGTTTAGGTTTTTCACTAAACATTCATTGTCTGAGAGTAATGTTTCAAAATGAGTATCGACTCCCGCTTCCTGAAGTTTTTCCATGATAAAGGCATTGAATTTATTATTAACCATGCCTTTACGATTGAGTTTTTCCATCTTTTCGCCATCAAAAGCAGAGGTGTCATCCCTAAAAACTAAGATAAATTTAGTCGGGTCTTCGGTAGTGAAGACTGATTTTGCCTTGCCAGCATATAGTTCTTTCTGCTTTTGCATCTAAATGGCGCTCCAAAAATATGATCGTAAGTAAGAATGTATAAAGGTTGTATGGCTAGCTAATGTGTTCAAACACAATATCTAATAAGTCATTTTTAATCGCAGGATCAAAACGCTCATTAAGCTGAATGACTTCAACTTCGATTGTGCCGTTGTCGCGCTCAATCAATTTTAATGAGAAATTACGCTCTAGTTTTTTCTCAGAAATAGCTTCTTCACTGACATACCATTGATTTATTTCTTCAACATTCAAATAACTGACATAGAATGTTTTTTCGCCTAAATTTTTGTCAGCAATGACAACTTCAGAAGCCAACAACGCTTTCTCAAGTTCATTCCATGCGCGCTGAAATGTCAGATTTAATTGAAGGTAATTTTCGCCACCTTCTCGCTGTAATAGCTGTATACGAGATTCACCACCGATAGTGTTTGCCAGCAGTGAGTATCGATTTTGTAAGGCATCCGAGCTGATAAAGTCCCCCATCACATTTAATACAGCACGATCTCGTTCAATGTTAGCCGTATTTTTTTGCCATACGCGAAGGGGCTGAGAAGAAACTGCATCAATAACACGCAACTTTATTTCAGAGGTATTTCGTCTAATACCTTGTGTTAGCTTTGCCTGAAAGTAGACATTATCAAGCGAAAACTTAGCGCCATCAGATTCTGCTAATGCGCCCTTGAGTGATTTGCTATCTTCGATGATCGATGTAACAACAAAGCCTTTGGAAATATTTTCTTCAATGACAGCAATATCATAGTTTTGCCAAAAAGCATCCAACAACGGCCAAACCTTACCTGGTGCTAAATATAAGCGGAGCCAAAGTTGATCGTTTACTTGATCAATCGTATAAGGAGCTTCATCTAATGCCGCCGTCGCATTGGGAGGTTTAGGTAGTTCAAAGTCATCACTCAAGGGACGTTTATTGTTAATCTCTGGAATAGGATATTGAGATTGAATATAACGATCTGACAAATTAGAAGGAATGGTAATAGTAGAACCAGGATCAGATTGCACATATTCAGATGAACGATCCCGAATAAGACCGCAAGCACTTAGCAATATAAAGCAAGCAACTAGTAAAATTCTCATTAAATTAAGTTTCTCGCTTTTAATGCACCATCAATCACATTATGGAATTTTGGATTCAATTGCGTCAGCGGCAGTCGAATACCTGATTTCATCAGCCCCATTTTGGCTAAAGCATATTTTACGGGAATAGGGTTTGACTCAACAAAAAGCGTCTCATTTAGTTCTGACAAAAGACCATTTAGTCGCGTTGCTTCTTGTTCATTACCAGCAATTGCAGCGGCACATAAATCGCTCATCAGCTTAGGCAGAATATTCGCTGTCACAGAAATATTACCTTTAGCACCGGCCAGTATCAGCTTATATGCGGTTGCATCATCACCCGAGTAAACGGGAATAGCACCATTCAAGGCATGGATTAACTGACTACCGCGCGGGATATCGCCTGTAGCATCTTTAATTCCTGAAATATTTGGCACCTCCGCCAACCTGACAACCGTATCATTGGCCATATCGACCGCAGTTCTGCCTGGAACATTATAAAGTATCTGATCTATTTCAACGCTCTCTGCGATTTTACGATGATGTAAATATAAACCTTCTTGCGTTGGCTTATTGTAGTAAGGCGTCACTAAAAGACAGGCATCAGCGCCGATTTTTTTTGCAGCTTGAGTTAGCTCTATTGCCTCTGTGGTTGAATTGGCTCCAGTGCCTGCAATCACAGGTATACGACCATCAACCTTCTTGACCACATGCTGCATGACTTTAATATGCTCACTTGGATCAAGAGTCGCAGATTCACCGGTCGTACCAACAGCTACTATTGCATTTGTTCCATTTTCTACATGAAAATCGAGTAGGTCATCTAAACTGGCCCAATCAAGACTTCCATCTTCAAACATTGGGGTGACAAGCGCAACAATGCTGCCTGAGATCATAAAACTCTCCGAAACTGACATGCCCTTACACTATTTTTTGGCAGAGGAATCATGCGTGATAAATACAGATTTAAAACAATCGCGTATGTTAATGCCGAGAAGGTTTTTAAACAAGTGAACATGGCTTACTATATGGAAAGAAAACAAAAATACGCCCAACGTTTTTTCATAAGGTTAAAAAAATGACTCACTCTGACTCTGCATCAAACTTTTTAGTTATTTCTACTATTGGCACGGATCAACCCGGTATCGTTAATAAACTAGCAAAAGCCTGCTCTTCAAATAAATGCAACATAATAGATAGTAGGATGACAGTTCTCGGCGGCGAGTTTGCGGTTATTATGATGGTTTCTGGCTCATGGGATGCGGTTGCCAAACTTGAAAAATCTCTACCCTCTTTGTCTGAAGAACTCAACCTGACAACGACCATAAAACATACTCGTCAGAGAAATAGCTCACCCTCTTTGGCCTATGCGGTAAGCGTTGTCGCGTTAGACAACCCGGGTATTGTTCACGAACTCGCTCAGTTTTTCTCCAGTCAAAACATCAATATCGACGACTTACAAACCGGTACCTATAGTGCGCCACATACAGGAACACAAATGTTTAACTTAAGCATGAATATCCGTATTCCATCTGACACACACATTGCTACCCTACGCGATGACTTCATGGATTTCTGCGATGAACTCAACTTAGATGCCGTGATTGAACCACTTAGATAAAATCTGCGTACAACTAATCAATCAAACTACCAATAAACATAAGTGAGGCATTTACATGGTCGAAATAAATAAAGAAATTCCAGAGTTCACAGCGCACGCCACCTCTGAAACTGAAGTAACGAAAGACGCCTTAAAGGGGCATAAGACGGTTATATACTTTTACCCAAAAGATAATACACCCGGCTGCACCACTGAAGGCCAAGAATTTAGAGATGCCATTGAAGACTTTAAGAAAGCAAACACCATTATCTATGGTGTTTCGCGCGATTCCATCAAAGTACATGAAAATTTTAAAGCCAAACATGAATTTCCATTTGAGCTTATTTCTGACAAAGATGAGTCTTTCTGTAAACTATTTGATGTCATTAAGCTTAAGAAGCTCTATGGCAAAGAATATATGGGCATCGACCGAAGTACATTTTTGATCAATGAGCAAGCTGAACTCATAAAAGAATGGCGCGGCGTAAAAGTCAAAGGCCATGTCGCGGAAGTTCTCGAAGCCTGCCAGACCTTATAGCCTTATAGCTTTGACCTATGTTGCTCGTTAGACTCATACAACGTTGAGTCTAACGTTAGCTGAGCAATTAAGAAGCTGCCCCACCATTGGCAATACAAAGAAGCTGACTTAACTAAGCAGTTTTTGCGTTTGATTATCTCGTGGCCAAGCATTAAAAACAGCTTTGATCATCGTTGCTAAAGGAATCGCAAAAAACACCCCCCACACACCCCAGATTCCGCCAAAAAATAAGACTGAAATAATAATAATCGTCGGATGCAAATTGACCACTTCAGAAAACAATAATGGAACCAGCACGTTCCCATCAATTAACTGTATGATGAGGAAAATAAACATTACATAATAAAAAGCATCGCTTAGACCAAACTGGAACAAAGCAATCATGGTCACAGGTATCGTTACCAGCACCGCACCTATATAAGGTATCACTACCGAAAGCCCTACCAAGATAGCCAATAACGCACTGTAATTCAGGCTCATAAAAATAAAACCAATATAGGTACAACCTCCAACCACAGTAATTTCTACCACTTTGCCCCGTACATAATTTGCGAATTGCCGGTTCATTTCATCCCATACCTGATTCATCAAACGACGTTTTTTGGGTAAAAAACTGACCAAAGACTGAAGAATACGATCTTTATCTTTTATGAAGAAAAATACGAGAATAGGTACAACAATCAAATAGATCATAGCGGTGATAAAGACAGGCAAACCTTCAATGGATTGAGACAAAACCCACTGCCCTAAATTAGCGACTTCAGACGTCAGATCCTGAATAATTATATCCAACTCTTGAAGCGTAATAATCGTTGAGTATTCTTCCTGTAAGCTGAAAACAAGTTTTTTTAACTTAGTGACAATAGTCGGCATATCCCTAATTAAAGCGGTAAGCTGTCGCCAAACCAATGGCAAAATTGAGAAAAAGAAGCCTAAGACTATCCCTAAAAAGAACAAATAGGACACATAGACGGCTGCAACTTTAGGCACCCCTTTAGAGCGAAGGTATGCCACCAATCCCTGTAGGACGTAAGCTAAGATGACACTAGCGATCACCGGCGCAAGTATGTCACCCCAAAAAACGATAAAGGCCAAACCTAGACCAATGATCAGAAAAAGAATAACGGCCTCTTCATCTGAAAAATAACGATCTATCCAAGACTTAACAACCTTCAACATAAAAGACAATCCTAAGACGAGTTTTAGCGTTTAATGATAAAATATTGATACAGCTCGGAGCCATCCTCACAAGACAAGACCTCTGAAACCAATTCATGCCCTGCCATCGCAATGAAAGAAGCAAAATCCCTCACTGAAGCCGCATCACTGGCGAGCACTTTAACACATTCACCTTGAGACATTTTATTTAACTGTTGCTTAACCCTTAGCAAGGGCATAGGGCAAGTCTCCCCCGTCGCATCGACTAGATAATCATAGTTCATTCTTTAAATTCCATACCTTTGAGTAGTAACGACTAAAAAGCCAAAAAGATAGAGAGCCTCTCAAGGATAATGATTCAATTTATGAATGAAAAGCTACCACATAAAATAGTGAGTGTAATATAGATTAACGCAAGCTGAGCATTGAGAATATTTAACACCTTGTCACTTTCCTTTTTCTCACTTAGCTGCCAGTATTAAAGCATCATACATTCTTTAATTCAGAGCATTTCCTGATCAAATGACTTTGTATCATCTGTTTTCCCGGAAACATCTAAGCACTTCAATCATTTGTCTCTTATTTGCCACTGCAAACATTCAGACAGAAAGTTATGCAAATGAAACCATTCACGACTCCATCCCAACCATTGGTAATACAGCCTCATCACTCGTTTCGGTAGAACAAGAAAAGCGACTTGGTAAAGCTTGGCTTCGTGCGCTTCGTCAACGCACTCAAGTTTATGATAATGCCATTGTTGAAAACTACTTTAGTAACCTTGTCTATAGTTTAGCGCCAAACTCACAGGTCATTGACCGCGACTTCCGCTTTGTCATTGTTGACAGCCCATCGTTAAATGCTTTTGCTGTGCCTGGCAGCATTATAGGCATAAATGCCGGTTTATTTTTTAACACTGGCAGCGAACAAGAATTTGCTTCCGTCATTGCTCATGAGTTAGCTCACTTAAGCCAACGTCATTATGCCCGACAACTTGAGCAACAACAGCTATCAAAACCTCTCACTTTAGCTGGCATGCTAGCCAGCGTTGTCTTAATAGCGACAACAGGTACGGATGCCGGTCTCGCAGCGCTGGCGACAACACAAGCTTTGAGCGTGGACCAGCAGTTGCGCTTTTCCCGGAAAAATGAGCAAGAAGCCGATAGAGTTGGTATTGAGATTCTTCATCAATCCAACTTCGACCCCAGAGCAATGCCTAGCATGTTCGAGCTAATGTTCCGAAAAAACAGGGTTCACGGTGAAGCCATACCTGAATATTTATCCACGCACCCTTTATCAGAAACTCGAATAGCCGACTCACGCAATAGAGCCAGCCAATACCCTGTGCGCCGCTATGTGGACTCCATCGATTACTACTTATGCAGAAATATCGTGGTTGCGAATTACTCTGAGTCTCCTCAAAAAGCCAAACTGTATTTTGAGTCGATTCTAAAAAAAGGCAATTCACTACAGTTAGACGCAGCAAAATTCGGTTTGGCATACAGTGTTACGGAGTCAGACCCGGAGAAAGCCTTAGCGCTTCTGGAAGAGCTATTAACGCACTACCCCAATAAATTCGCCATACAAATCCAACATGCTTTTGCTTTGCAAGCGAATCAGCAAGGCAAAAAAGCCATTCAAATACTTGAAAATTTGTTGCAACGAAACCCTAATAATTACCCAATCGCAGATGCATTGGCACAGCTCTACCTGAAAAATGATTTAATCACTCAATACGAACAGCGTTTAATCAAGCTTAGCCGTTCATATGAAGAGAACCCCAAGATTTGGTATTTATTAGCTGAAGCGCACGGCTTGGCGGGCAATATTGTTGAGCTACATATGGCGAGAGCGGAATTTTATTATCTTACCAATCGAATGGAACCCGCTTTGGAGCAACTCAACCTTGCTTTAAGAAAAAGCAAAGTTGAAACGATAACAGCAAGAATTCAAAAACGCATGGATGAGTTTTATGAAATTCAAAAAAATCCTGTCTTTTAGAAGAAAAACTAAACCTTAAAGTCCAGCATTCTATTTAAAGGCTTTAGCGCAGCCTCTCTTAACGAAGCATCGACAAACACCTCATTTTCCCCATTTAACAAACTATTATAAAGCGCCTCCAAATCATTCATCGCCATCCAAGGGCAGTGCGCACATGAGCGACACGTAGCGCCTGAACCAGCTGTCGGCGCTTCGATAAAGGTTTTTTCAGGCGATAGCTGCTTCATTTTATAAAAGATGCCGTTATCTGTCGCGACAATGAAGGTATCATTCGGTAAGGTCTGAGAAGCGTTTATGAGCTGTGTGGTAGAACCAACTGCATCAGCAAGCTCAACCATACTGGCAGGTGACTCAGGATGAACTAAGATCGCAGCATTTGGATATACCTTCTTTAGATCGGCTAAACCCTGCCCTTTGAACTCTTCATGAACGATGCAGGAACCCTGCCACATGACCATTTCAGCACCTGTTTGAGCTTGAATGTAGTTGCCAAGGTGCTGATCCGGTGCCCAAAGAATTTTTTCACCCTTAGCGTCTAAATAACGCACTATATCAAGCGCAATACTGGATGTGACTACCCAATCCGCACGCGCTTTGACAGCTGCCGAGGTGTTGGCATAAACAACGACGGTATGGTCTGGATACTGATCACAAAACGCAGAAAACTCTTCTATTGGGCAGCCGATATCCAAAGAGCAAGTCGCTTCGAGTGTTGGCATAATAACACGTTTTTCAGGACTCAAAATTTTCGCCGTTTCACCCATAAATTTGACACCAGCAACCACAAGCGTTTTTGCTTTATGATCACGTCCGAATCGTGCCATTTCTAAAGAGTCTGAAATGCATCCACCTGTTTCTTCTGCAAGCGATTGGATGATTGGATCGGTATAATAATGCGCAACAAGAACGGCATCCTGAGCCTGCAATAGTGCTTTAATTTTCACTTTGAACTCATTAAGCGTCGCTTCATCTTTTTCTAAAGTTGCTACACGCTCATGCGCTAAATGTTCCTGAACTAGTACTCGATCACTTATTTGACTCATTGCTTTCCCATTAATTAATAACAGCGAAACTGCCTACAACAAATTAGGATTATCCCAAAGGCGGAAGAATAATGATAAATAATCAGATGTTCAAATAATAATTGTTTATAAGGTAATGATGGGGATTAGGAATTTGAAATGGTGGGTCGTGCAGGATTCGAACCTGCGACCAATTGGTTAAAAGCCAACTGCTCTACCAACTGAGCTAACGACCCGCTGGGATATAACGATTAAATGTTTTAACGTGCAACACTCTAGAAAGAGGGATCTACGTTTTATAACATACAATAGTTATTTTATTGTGCTATCTGAACACGAGAAGCGCCAGATAAAAAGTTGGTGGGTCGTGCAGGATTCGAACCTGCGACCAATTGGTTAAAAGCCAACTGCTCTACCAACTGAGCTAACGACCCAACGAGGCGCACATAATAATGATTTTACGGAAAATAACAAGGGATAAATTTAAAAAAATGGCATGTTTTCTTTGGCTTAGACAAGATTACTGACTCTGAAGCAAACACTCTTCAAACAGATGCTCAAAGAGTGTGCAATCTATTGAATTTGATACCCAGCCGCCAACTTAGAAGCCGTCGAATCAGGAAATTTTGACTGTACCTCAGCTAAATATTTTTTTGCCTCAGCAGCATCACCCAGTCGATCTAGTGTAACAGCGAGTTTATATAGCGCATCAGAGATTTTTTGGCTGGAGGGATAGGCCGTCACCACTAATGAAAATGAGGTTTTTGCCTGCTCAAGCTTTGAGGTCGCCAAGTACACCTCCCCTAGCCAATAATAAACATTAGGTAAGAGCGGACTTTCAGGATAATTTTCCGTATAGCTGAATAAAGCAATGATTGATTCATCAAATTTTTTATCTTTAATGAGGGCATACGCTTTTTTATAGGCCTCATCTTCTGCCTTAGTTGGCTCTCGAAGCGGCTTAGTAACAGGCTCGGCAGTTGAGTCATCAGCTAATTCTGGAGCCTTTATTATGGGCCCTCTTGGCTTCTGCACCTCTTTTGAATTAGTTGTGGGATGCGACGAAGGAACATTAGAGGCAGATGACATACGCCGTGTTATATCTAATATACGAGTATCAAGGTCTAAATATCTATCTTTTCCACTTTGCTTAAGCATTCTTAGCTCATACGCCTGCTCCTCTACCATACCGCGAAGCGAGTTCAGCTCTTGCTGCAACTGTTCTATCATAAAAAATAATTCTGAGTTTGCCGACAAGCCTGAATTATTAACACTTGCAACAGCAGGAGTATTAAGCGTTGTACTGGGTGGCGACTGATTTTGCGTTACAGCAGCCGCTGAATTTTCAGTCGATTGACCAGACTGAAAAATAAGTGTTCGAGCATCCGCTATAAACGAAGAAAGTAACAAAAGTATTCCCGCGCTTACTGAAATACTTGTGTAATAAGAAATTGACGAAGTTTTATACATAGGTTTCAACACGCTGTATTAAAATAGATATTTCCAAATATACCAAAAAAAAAGGTGTATTTTACAATACACCTTTTCTTCAAAGAACCGTCATTCAGATCTAAATTACTTATATTCGATATAAGCTCTTCTGTTCTGTGCCCATGCTGACTCATTATGTGCTGCATTAGCAGGTCGCTCTTCACCGTAGCTTAACACTTCAATTTGTGCTTTTGACACACCATTTACAACTAAAAATTGCTGAACCGCTTTAGCACGTCTTTCGCCTAAAGCCATGTTATAACCTTTAGTACCGCGCTCATCTGTGTGACCTTCGAGCACAACTTTTACCGAAGGATTGGCTGCTAAAAAGGCTGCATGTGCTGCTAGTGCTGGGCGTGAATCTGACTTGATAGACGCTTGGTCGAAATCGAAGTAAAAGGTACGAACTTCTCTTAACGCAGCCTGCTCTTTCATTGCGGCTTCTTGCGCTTGTTGAGCAGCTAATTCACGCGCTGCAAGTTCACGCGCAGCAATTTCAGCTTCATCGGGTGCAGCAGATGTTGATGCATTATTTTCAGTTTGCTCACTTTCTGCTGAAGAATCCATTTCAGAACTGGTAAACGCATCTTCTTCTGTTGTGTCCATTGTTTCACAACCACTTAAGATAAAAGCAGATAGAAATAAAGCAGATAGCATTTTTATAGTGTTAAATTTCATGTTAGTACCTTCATAGTAATCATTATTGGATTGAGTAGTGAATCTGTCCGCGCACTTTGCTGTAAATATCTACACAGAGGTTTTGACGTATCGAAGCATACAAAGCTTACCGTACGGCCAGTAAAACACAAGCAGCATTTATATAAAAAAAATTCATTTAACCCCTATCTTAAGCCTAAGACTTAAAAATTCTCGTTATTTTATAAAAAAGGTGACCAAGCGGGTTCCAAAACATCACCATGACTTGATGGAATGAAATACTTCGCACCGCCATCTACAGAAACGACGGCTAACACTTTCTTATCTCCCCTCAACGTAGAATAAATAATCATCCGTCCATTTGGGGATAAACTTGGCGACTCATCTAATACTGTAGAAGTTAGAACACGTTGTTCACCAGACTTAATATCGATCGCGGCGATATGGAACCCCGTGCTTTTTCCATTTCGCGCATCAGGCTTATGGACAAAATAAATGGATTCACCATCACGACTATATCGTGGCCTTGCATTATAGCTACCTGAAAAGGTCAACCTTTGCGGTGAGAGGTCACTCAAGCGCATTTGATATATTTGTGTTTGACCGCCTCGATCACTGGTAAAGACCACCTTCTTTCCATCAGGAGACCAACTTCCTTCAGTATCTATGCGGTAGTGATTCGTCAAACGATCGATTCGACTGGTCGCTAAATCATATTTATAGAGTTCAGCATTGCCATCCTTTGATAAGGTCATGAGCAGTGAAGCATCATCAGGTGACCACATGGGCGAGTCATTCAAACCAGGAAAGCCCGTAATTTTGCGCTGATGAGATGATCCAACATGTTGAATGTAAATAGCTGGCCTTCCGCTATGGAATGAAACATAGGCCAAATGCTGACCATCATTTGACCAAGCTGGCGACAACATGGGCTCATGACTCTTAAACAATGTGAATTCTCCATAGCCATCAGCATCCGCCACCTGAAGCCGGTATTCTTGCTTGGTTTTGGTTAATTGCTTTTGCGTGATATATGCAATTTTGGTGGAAAATGCACCTTGCACGCCCATTATTTTTTCATACACCACATCACTGATGTAATGCGCAACCTTTCTTAGACCTCGCTCAGTGGTAGAAACTATCTCACCCGCCATCCGTGCTTGCGTCACCACTTCAATTAATTCGTAACTGATATCATATTTTTTGGTTGCTTCTATATATTCAATGTTGCCAACCAAAACATAGCTCTGCCCCAACATTCGCCAATCTCGGTAATGCATCTGCGACATAGACTCAGGCAGACTAAGCATTCTACTGACCGGCAAGGTATCGAAGTCACCACTACGCTGAAGGTCATTCGAAATGATTAAAGAGACATTCTGCGTAATCGGTAAACCGGTTTTATTTGCAAAAGGAACAACGGCAATTGGCAATGCTGCATCTGAGCCCTTGGTGATCTCAATGGTCAATTCTGCTATCGCTATTCGACTTAACGACACAGCTAACAAAACTAATAGTAATTTCTTCATATGACTCTCTTATTAATATTCAGAAAATTGTTATGGCAGTATTGGCGAAAAAGACATCGTAAACTGTCTAAAATTATTTTCGAATACTTGGCTGTCTTCAGGCGTTGGAAAACGACGAACACTTTTGACTGCTAACTCTGCCGAGCGGTCAAAGGCAGCATTCCCGCTTGAATTGGTAACCGCGACTGAATCCAGCTCACCATTTGGAAATAAACGAATGCGCAAAGAAACTTTCAAGCCTTGGCTTTTAGGCGGAATACGCCAAAGATTCTCAATTTTTGACCGTATTAAAACAGTAAAGCGCTCGGTTTCGCTTAATTCATATTCCAAAAAAGCCTGCCGAGCTTGTCGTTGCTGTTCTTCTGCCTGTGCTTTTTTTTGCGCTAGCTCAAGTGAGCGCTGCTTCTCCGCTGCCTGAAGCTTCTCGAACAACTTATCTTCTTGCGCTTTGATAGCTTGCTGCTGCTTCTCAGCCAATAACTTTTCGGCTTTTAACTTTTCGGCTTTTTCTTGCTCACGTTTTATTTTTTTTTGCTCTTCAGCTAATTGTTGTTTTTTTTCAAGCTCTTTTTTAGCCTCTTCTTCTTTTTTCTTTTTGAGCTGAAGCTTTTTTGCATCTTCGCGTTTCTTATCTTCTGCCGCTTTTTGACGAGCTTCTTGTTTCTTTTTTTCCAGCGCCCGCTCTTTTTCTTGCTTTAATTTACGCTGTTTTTCTATGGCCTGTTTTTCACGTTCTTTCTGTCTTTGTAGCGCTTGTTTTTCCGCTTCTTTTTTATCTTTGAAGTGTTGCAGGTCATCTAATTTAACAACGTGAGCCTGAATATTATTTGGCATGTGCAATTTTTTAATTGGCTCTCTGCTCTCCCAATTCAAAAATAGAAGAGAGAAGAAAAAGAGATGGAGAATAAAGCTTGCAACTAGCAGTTTTTTTTGTGGCAAAGCTTTGCTTTCTATCTCAGCAAAAAGCCTATCGCGGCCATGCAACTTTTCAGAATCAGACACTTGGGAATTCTTCATGGATCTTCAGTTATCAGGCCAACGCCTTTTGCACCAGCGCTCTGTAGTGCCGACATCAGAGAGACGACTGCTCCATACTCCACATGTTTATCGCCTCTCACTAAAACAGCAACCTCTGGAGACTGACTAAGAATTTTTGACACGCTTTGCAATACATCAACCAGTTCTAATGGCTTTTTCGCATCTTCCGAGGTGTCGATATAATAAGAGCCGTTCGAGTCGATAGACACAATAATAGGCTCAGACTGATTATCCGTTTCGACAGGATCAGCATCCAATACGGGTAAATCAACTTTAATGCCCTGTGTAAGCATGGGCGCTGTTACCATAAAAATGATTAAAAGCACTAACATCACGTCGATATAAGGTACGACGTTAATATCAGACATCGGTCTTCTTTTTGGTCGACTCATAATTCAGATACCTGACTAATCGTCATTATTTGGCTGCTTTAACAACAGAATGTATATTTCTATGAAGTATGCTAGAAAATTCATCAGCAAAGGTTTCATAGCTGGCATAAAGGGCGTCAGCCCGCGCAGAAAAACGGTTATATGAAACCACTGCCGGTATAGCAGCGAACAAGCCCATCGCGGTTGCAATAAGCGCTTCAGAGATACCGGGAGCAACAGTAGCCAGTGTCGCTTGTTGTTGCTGAGCTAAGCCTAAGAAAGAATTCATTATCCCCCAGACAGTACCGAACAAGCCAACATAGGGGCTCGTAGAACCAACCGTTGCGAGAAAAGATAAATGCAAATCTAGGCGTTCACTCTCCCTGGACAGCGCAACCCTCATAGCACGCTGTGTGCCTTCCATGACAGCTTCAGCATCAATACTTGTTTGTTGTCTGAGCCGGTTAAATTCTTTAAAACCCGCTTTAAAGACCAACTCCATCCCTGCACTGGTATTTGCAGACGAAGATTCTTTATAGAGCTGATTGAGATCCATTCCCGACCAAAACCGCGTTTCGAATGAAACCTGAGCTTGCTTCGCTAACTTAAAAAAAGCCGCTCGTTGAAAAATAAAATACCAAGAAACAATAGACGCCACGACTAACGAGAGCATGACTAATTGAACCACAAAACTTGCATCTAAAATGAGTCCAAGAATCGAAATGTCCTGATGCACACTATTCTCCAATTGAGATTAATAAATAATTCACGACTGCAAGGAACGCACTAACGTTTCCGGCAATCGTCTGGGCGTAGCACTTTCAAAATGTAAACATGCAATTTTTATCTGTGCTTCGACTAATGTATTAGACATTTCATCTAATACTGTTTGGGAAAAGAGTAAATACGTTCTTCCTAATTCAATGACTGACGCTGTGACGACGAGCAAGTCATCAAGACGCGCGGGTTTTCTATAATTTACCGACAAACTATGAACGACATAATTTACATTTTCACTTAAGCCTTGTCGGAGTTCGAAACCTCTTTGTCGAAAAAACTCTGTTCTAGCGCGCTCAAAGTATTTTAGGTAGTTGGCATAAAATACAATGCCGCCTGCATCGGTATCTTCGATATAGACTCTAAGTGGTAGTTGAAAGGTCCCGTCATCAAAATCAAGCATCAAACTAACCTGACTGCAAACTCATTAAAGAGCCCATTATGCTTCGCTCTTTGGAATTGAGAGACCAAAGTGCAGCCATGCTTTTTCCGTTGCCACGCGCCCCCTTGGGGTTCGACTCAAAAAACCTTGCTGAATAAGATAAGGCTCTAGAACATCTTCAATCGTGCCGCGCTCTTCACTTATCGCAGCTGCCATACTATCGACCCCAACCGGTCCACCTGCAAAATTCTCAATAATGGCAAGCAATAACCGTCTGTCCATTTGATCAAAGCCAAGCTCATCCACTTTTAATAAGTTCAGCGCCTGATCAGCCATGTTCTTATTGAGTACACCCGTCCCTTTTACTTCAGCATAGTCGCGAACTCGCCGTAATAGCCTGTTGGCAATTCGAGGCGTACCGCGAGATCGATAAGCAATTTCATCCGCACCACTTTTTTCAATATCCAGATTCAACAATTGTGCAGAGCGCATGACAATATTGCTTAAGTCAGCGTTGTTATAAAACTCAAGCCGTTGAACGATACCAAATCTATCTCTTAAAGGTGATGTCAGTAGACCTGCACGAGTCGTCGCGCCAACAAGGGTAAAAGGCGGTAAATCAAGTTTGATCGATCTGGCAGCCGGACCCTCACCAATCATGATATCTAGCTGGTAATCTTCCATCGCAGGATACAGAACTTCTTCGACACTGGCATTTAAGCGATGAATTTCATCAATAAATAAGACATCCCCTTCTTCAAGGTTAGTCAGCAAGGAGGCCAGATCACCCGCTTTTTCAAGAACAGGACCAGAGGTAGACTTGATATTGGTGTTCAGTTCATTGGCAATAATATTAGCTAAGGTTGTTTTACCCAAACCAGGAGGCCCAAAAATCAGGACATGATCCAAGGCTTCTTGTCTGTTTCGCGCGGCTTCAATGAAAATCTCCATTTGCTCTTTAACCGCTGGCTGCCCAACATAATCACGTAAGCTTTTTGGCCTGATGGCGCGATCCTGCCAATCTTCATTTGACATGCCAGAAGATTTTGCTTGGGGTGCGACTAATCGGTCAGCCTCTATCATGGGTGTTTCGCTACCTAAAAACAAAGTATGTGAAGCACAGTTTACAGTGCTTGAAGACAGACTAAAGTTAAAAAATTGTTAGAGAGCTTGTGTTCAGTTAAGCCATACTCTTAAGGGCTGCTTTTATCAAAGACTCAAGCGTTTGATCATCATGACGCGCACTTTTGATGGCTTTTGAAGCATCTTGAGGCTTATAGCCTAGAGCAATTAAAGCGGACTCCGCTTCCTGGGAGATGGAATGTGAGTCAGTGCTAGACCTTAGCTGGAAATCGGCACCAGATGTTTCATTGGTAAGATCTTTCACTTTATCCCGCAACTCGATTAACAACCTTTCTGCCGTCTTTTTACCTATACCTGGTAACTTTACAAGACTTGAAACATCATCATTTATAACGCAATGCGTCAAAGCAGCGCTATCCAGCCCTGATAAAATTGTGATCCCCAGCTTAGGCCCCACCCCATTGACTTTTATTAACACGCGAAACATATCACGGTCATTTTTATTCAGGAATCCATACAAAAGTTGAGCATCTTCACGAACAACAAAGTGCGTAAAGAGGCTCGCTTCCATACCAAAGTCAGGCAAAGCGAAAGCTGTTGTTAGTGGGACATCCAGCTCATAGCAAAGCCCATTAACATTAAGCAAGACATGATTTGTTGACTTTTCTTCTACAAGTCCAATGATTTTTCCAATCATAGCAATCTCTTAATAGAGTTTAATTTAAACGGCCGCGGCGACTACTCTTCGCACCTGAAACTTTCACTAATACTTGCTGCGTATGAGCATGACAAAGAGCGATAGCCAGCGCATCTGCGGCATCAGCTTGCGGACATGACGGTAATGCCAAAATATGCATCACCATGTGTTGAACTTGCAACTTAGTGGCAGAACCTTTACCCACAACGGCTTGCTTTACTTTTCGGGCAGAATACTCACTTACAGGCAGCTCTGCTTGGCAAGCAGCTACGATGGCAGCACCTCTTGCCTGCCCCAACTTAAGTGCTGAAGCTGGGTTTTTTGCTAGAAATACATCTTCGATTGCAAATTCTGCTGGTTGAAACTGACTAATAATCTGCTGAACACTTTGAAAGATAACATGAAGCCTTGGCGCTAACGCTTTACCTTCCAGCCGAATACAACCACTAGCAAGGTAACGAAGCTTGCCATGATGGCGCTCTATCAAACCATAGCCAGTTGTTCTTGAACCGGGATCTATGCCTAGAATAACAGCCAAACAAATCCCCTTATGATAATCGAAGTAACATGGTTAACTTAAGAAAGCTGCCCCATTATGTCATCTGAAATGTCAGCATTAGAATAGACATTTTGAACGTCATCCAGATCTTCCAAAGCATCAATCATGCTGATAACCTTTTCTGCACCATCAAGATCAAGGTCCACGGTTGTTGAAGGTACCATGGTAATGCCTGACACTTCGGCACTTAATCCTGCTTCTGTAAGCACATCTTTAACGGCGAGATAATCCTCAGGTGCGGTCACAACCTCTATGGAACCTTCATCTTGAGAAACCACATCCTCAGCGCCCGCTTCTAGGGCTAATTCGAAAAGCTGTTCCTCATTCACATCCCCGGAAAACACCAAACTACCTTGCTTACTGAATAGATAGGCAACAGAGCCATCCGTACCTAAGTTACCCCCCGCCTTATTAAAAGCGTGTCGCACTTCTGCCACGGTCCTGTTGCGGTTATCCGTCATAACTTCGACCAATACAGCGACGCCACCTGGCGCATAACCTTCGTAAGTCAACTCATCGTAATTATCGCCTTCACCATTTCCGGCGCCACGCTGTATAGCCTTATCAATGGTATCGCGCTTCATATTAGCGCCTAAGGCTTTATCAACAGCTGTACGCAGTCGAGGATTGTCTTCGACCAAGGGCCCACCCTCTTTGGCTGCGACGACAAGTTCACGAATAATTTTGGTGAATATTTTTCCACGTTTGGCATCTTGGGCAGCTTTTCGATGCTTGATATTAGCCCATTTACTATGACCTGCCATACCTTATCTTCCTCTTATTTTCTTATTGAGAATGACAAACTTAACACCTTAAATACAAAAAACGCCTGAGCAAAGCTCAAGCGCTTTTGTATCTCAGCCGTAGCAATTTATTTCGATTCAGTCTGTTTAGCTCGAACCTGAATACTTAGCTCACGCAATTGCTTATTATCGACTTCACCAGGCGCTTGTGTTAACACACACATAGCACTCTGGGTTTTTGGAAAGGCGATTACTTCACGAATAGATTGCGCACCTGTCATTAACATGACTAAACGATCCAAACCAAACGCTAAGCCACCATGAGGCGGGCAACCGAAACGCAGAGCATCCAACAAGAAGCCAAACTTGTTATTCGCTTCTTCATCATCAATACCTAATAACTGGAACACCGTTTTCTGCATCGCACCATCATGGATACGCATAGAACCGCCACCTAATTCGGTGCCATTTAATACCATATCATAGGCTCTTGAAAGTGCTGTTTCCGGGTTAGCTTTTAGTTCCTCAGGTGAGCAAGAAGGTGCCGTAAACGGATGATGGATGGCTGTTAAAGCACCATCTTCCAAAACCTCAAACATTGGGAAATCAACGACCCACATAGGCGCCCAAGCGCATGTATATAGATCCAGATCAGCACCAATTTTGCAACGTAGTGCGCCTAGCGCTTCATTCACTACGGTTTCTTTATCTGCACCAAAGAAAACAATATCACCGTTTTGAGCCGATAATTTATCCATAATCGATAAAGCGACTTCATCACCTAAAAACTTAACGATTGGCGATTGAAGTCCTTCAGCCCCTTTTTCGATTTCATTGACTTTGATCCAAGCCAAACCTTTCGCACCATAAATGCCGACAAACTTAGTGTAATCATCAATTTGCTTACGTGACAGTTGAGCACCGCCAGGGATTTTAAGCGCAGCGACACGACCTTTAGGGTCTTTAGCCGGGCCAGCAAAGACTTTGAAATCGACGCCTGCCATTAAATCGGCAACATCAACTAGCTCTAGGGGAATACGAAGATCCGGCTTATCGCTTCCATAACGCGACATGGCTTCTGCATAACTCATTCGAGGAAAATCTGATAACTCAACGCCCAACAAATCTTTGAACATATTGGTCACTAAAGTTTGCATCATGTCCATGAGTTGGTTTTCGTCAGTGAACGAACACTCCACATCGACCTGAGTAAATTCAGGTTGTCTATCGGCGCGCAAATCTTCATCTCTGAAACATTTAGCAATTTGATAATAACGATCAACGCCTGAAACCATCAACAGCTGCTTAAACAATTGAGGAGATTGAGGTAGTGCGAAAAAACTGCCTTGGTGTGTTCGGCTTGGAACAAGGTAGTCACGCGCACCTTCGGGAGTCGCACGCGTTAGAATTGGCGTTTCGACATCCATAAACTGATTGTCGTGCAGATAGTTTCGAATATAATTGGTTACCTTCGAGCGAAAGATTAACTTGTTAAGCATTTCTGGACGACGCAAGTCCATAAACCGGTATTTAAGGCGTGTTTCTTCACCCACATCAACATAGTTATCTAAGGGGAAAGGTGGCGTTTCCGCTTCGTTGAGAAGCGTAATCTCTTTACCTAAAATCTCGATTTTACCTGTTGGCATGTTTTCATTAATGGTACCTTCTGGCCTTGCTCTAACTATACCCTTAATCTGTAACACCCATTCGCTTCGCACACGATCAGCTAAAGCAAAGCTTTCTTTAGTATCCGGGTCGAAAACAACTTGCGCTGTACCTTCCCTATCACGCATATCTAAAAATATGACTCCACCATGATCACGGCGACGATGAACCCATCCGCTGATAGTAACTTCTTGTCCAATATGTTGTTCGTTCACTGCACCGCAATAGTGACTTCGCATAAAATTCTCACTTAGTTCTGTGTTGTGTTTGTCTTTTCATTGCCATCAAGCGGCAGTAAATTATTGTTTGATAAAACTAGTTTGCCGCAGGCGTTGCCGCATCAGTTGCTGTACCGGCTAAGTTCTTTTTCTTACCTGTTTTAAAATCTGTCTCGTACCAGCCAGACCCCGATAAGCGAAAACCGGCAGCAGAAATACGCTTTGTAAATCCTTCTTGACCACAAGATAAACAAGTCGTTAAAGCCTGATCACTCATTTTTTGTAACACGTCTTTTTCAAATCCACATGCTTTACAGCAATATTCATAAATAGGCATACGTTTCCACCTAAAAAAACATTAATCGAATGCTTGAATGCGATAATCGCAGAGTTAGACAAATATTGAGCTCAAAAAGTGTATCAAACCAAGTTTTTGGGCGGCGGGTAGTATAAACAATTTTTTTTATAAAATCAGTGTTCTGAAAATGAAAAACCCTGAACATAGTCAGGGTTTGCAGAAAGGAAAAGAGATCAATGCGCGAAAACTATAAGACAAGTATGAAATTTTATTTTTGCGAATCATCTTGCTAATAATAAACTCATTCACATATTCAATTTAAGTAACCAAGACCCTTGTTATTAACCTTAACCAAAACGCAAAAAGCCGCTTCATAGTGAAGCGGCTTTCCGTTTTCTTAAACTTAACTAAACACTTTCGTATCCAGCTTCAACCAAGATCAGGATCTTAGTTAGCAGAGATAGTCCAGTTA
Organism: Oleiphilus sp.; assembly: GCA_048058835.1. Taxonomy (GTDB): domain Bacteria; phylum Pseudomonadota; class Gammaproteobacteria; order Pseudomonadales; family Oleiphilaceae; genus PZPK01. Next base: position 92,214 of record JBLLNS010000003.1, on the reverse strand, counting down.
GTAGTTGAGGTAACATCAGTCAAGTAGATTGAACCGATTGAAGTACCAGTGTCACCGAATGACAATGCACCGATATCGATATCACCCTTGAACTGAGTGTTGATCGCGATACCATCAACATAACCAGGAGCGTTAGCACCAGTTTGAGCTGATAGAGTTTCTAAGTTAAGAACCGCGTCTTTAACAGCATAGATGTCACGCTTAGAGTGTGCGAAACCGAAAGAAGCTGTTCCGTCTAGAGTAGTGATATCGCCACGTACGTTGTGGATTTTGATATCTTCTAACATAACACCAGCGATGTCGATGTAAAGATCTAAGTCAGTTACTTTAACAAAAGTATCCCAATGGATCTTTGAATCTGCATCACCTGACTGGCGAGCTGCACCAGTAGTTGCTGCCAACCAACCGTCACGAGCTGCGTCAGTTGAAGTGAAGCCGTTACCGTTGTTTTCAATAAGAATATCAACAGGCCCCAAGTAACCTTTCATGCTCAAGTCACTGATTAATGTAGTAGTCGTATCAGCACCCGCATCAGTATCTAAACCAGTTACGTGGTCAGTTTTCTGGATAACTTCAGTACCTAGACGTGTACCGGCAGCATCACCATACGTTGAATCAGCGATTGCGATTGCGTCGATTTTGAATTCAAAATCCACAGCTGTTGAAGCAATTTCACGAGCTGCAGCATAAGTAAGGTTAGTCATGTCAGTAGTACCACCAGAACCATCTGCACCAGCGCCTACAGCATATGCAGCGAAACCGCCACCTTTCTGCCATGCATCAGTAAAGCCGAAGTGAAGCTTAAGATCACCGTCGCCATATACTCTTTCATCATCAATCACGTCGCCACTTGCAACATCGATAGATGCGCCAGTTTGAGTGCCGAAACCAGCTGCTGCTGCTTGCATGCCTGTATCAGTGTTACCGAAACCACCAACGTGAACAGCTGCTAGACCTTTAACTTCAGAGAAACCATAAGCTAAAGTGTTGTCTGCTGCAGTTGCACCAGCAACATCAAGAGTGATACGAATGTTATCTAACATTGAGTTAGTACCTTCGTTTGAGTTACCACCCATGCTTATACCTTTAAGTACTACCGCACCTGCGTCTACATATGCAAACTCACCGATGCTCCACTTGGTTTCAACGTCGATTGTTAAACCAGCTTGACCTGTCAATTCACCCATTGTTGAATCGTCAAGTGCTTTTAATTCTGCTTGTGCGCCAGCTGCTACTGCTGCGATAGCTGATGCTAATGCTATTTTCTTCAGGCCTTTCATATTATTCTCCTAAGTTTAGGGTTCGCTTACTTTCGAGCTATGTCTATTTGTAAACGCGTTATTTATATGATTCTTAATTTTTGCCAGTAGACTTATGTCTACCAGTGAAGCCAGTATAGGCGTTTGAATTTGACCTTTCCGTGAATGCAATCACAATTTGTTACCCAATATTACTTACTCACCTTTTATGTAAGCACCTTTTACAGAATTTCACATTTACCCCGACCAAACCACCCAAAACATATATCAACCAAGATAAAACACCCTCACAACCAAAACACCAAGAAAAGCGCTTTACTTGAAATAACAAACACCATTGAGACGCACAATACTCCAAACAAACACTGGATAGAGAAACATAAGAGCCTTACAACGCAAAAAGCCGCTTCATAGCGAAGCGGCTTTCCGTTTTCTAACACTTAACTAAACACTTTCGTATCCAGCTTCAACCAAGATCAGGATCTTAGTTAGCAGAGATAGTCCAGTTAGTAGTTGAGGTAACATCAGTCATGTAGATTGAACCGATTGAAGTACCAGTGTCACCGAATGACAATGCACCGATATCGATATCACCCTTGAACTGAGTGTTGATCGCGATACCATCAACATAACCAGGAGCGTTAGCACCAGTAGGAGCTGATAGAGTTTCTAAGTTAAGAACCGCGTCTTTAACAGCATAGATGTCACGCTTAGAGTGTGCGAAACCGAAAGAAGCTGTTCCGTCAAGAGTCGTGATATCGCCACGTACGTTGTGGATTTTGATATCTTCTAACATAACACCAGCGATGTCGATGTAAAGATCTAAGTCAGTTACTTTAACAAAAGTATCCCAATGGATCTTTGAATCTGCATCACCTGACTGGCGAGCTGCACCAGTAGTTGCTGCCAACCAACCGTCACGAGCTGCGTCAGTTGAAGTGAAGCCGTTACCGTTGTTTTCAATAAGAATATCAACAGGCCCCAAGTAACCTTTCATGCTCAAGTCACTGATTAATGTAGTAGTCGTATCAGCACCAGCGTCTGTATCTAAACCAGTTACGTGGTCAGTTTTCTGGATAACTTCAGTACCTAGACGTGTACCGGCAGCATCGCCATACGTTGAATCAGCAATTGCGATTGCGTCGATTTGGAATTCGAAATCCACTGCTGTTGAAGCAATTTCACGTGCTGCAGCATAAGTAAGGTTAGTCATGTCAGTAGTACCACCAGAACCATCTGCACCAGCGCCTACAGCATATGCAGCGAAACCGCCACCTTTCTGCCATGCATCAGTAAAGCCGAAGTGAAGCTTAAGATCACCGTCGCCATATACTCTTTCATCATCAATCACGTCGCCACTTGCAACATCGATAGATGCGCCAGTTTGAGTGCCGAAACCAGCTGCTGCTGCTTGCATGCCTGTATCAGTGTTACCGAAACCACCAACGTGAACAGCTGCTAGACCTTTAACTTCAGAGAAACCATAAGCTAAAGTGTTGTCTGCTGCAGTTGCACCAGCAACATCAAGAGTGATACGAATGTTATCTAACATTGAGTTAGTACCTTCGTTTGAGTTACCACCCATGCTTATACCTTTAAGTACTACCGCACCTGCGTCTACATATGCAAACTCACCGATGCTCCACTTGGTTTCAACGTCGATTGTTAAACCAGCTTGACCTGTCAATTCACCCATTGTTGAATCGTCAAGTGCTTTTAATTCTGCTTGTGCGCCAGCTGCTACTGCTGCGATAGCTGATGCTAATGCTATTTTCTTCAGGCCTTTCATATTATTCTCCTAAGTTTAGGGTTCGCTTACTTTCGAGCTATGTCTATTTGTAAACGCGTTATTTATATGATTCTTAATTTTTGCCAGTAGACTTATGTCTACCAGTGAAGCCAGTATAGGCGTTTGAATTTGACCTTTCCGTGAATGCAATCACAATTTGTTACCCAATATTACTTACTCACCTTTTATGTAAGCACCTTTTACAGAATTTCACATTTAAACAAGGAGCTTAAAATTTCAAAGCAATAGCCGCCGATAAGAAAGGCTCACATTCAAGATTGATCTGATAGCCCCTTCTATGGTTTCTATATAAAGTACCCGCAAAAAAAGCGCCTTTATCTATTCAGCAGATAAAGGCTCTCACATTCATTTACATTTACCCTCGGTCAACCTTGTTATTTCAACGCAAAAGGCAAACTCATATCCTTAAATTACTCTACATAATAAACGGGTGCTGTCGGTGTTTCTGTTGGTTGCCCCAATTTAACTTCACCATTCTCAACTTTGAAAGGATACGCCCAATGACGCCCCCAACCCGCTATATGCTCTGTCATAACAATGATTCGTTGCGCATAAGAACCATCATCTCGTTTGATCGCTCGAATATACATGATACCGACCGACCACATTGCACGTGTTTTTGCTATAGCCGCCATACTTTCAGTTAGTTTCACTAAAACGACTTCATTAGGCAGCCGCTCATCTGCATCTGGAATGACAGCCTTAAACTCACCGTCTGGAGATAACGTTAAACCAAATGGCGGAAAAGCCCCCTCTTTGACTAACTGCTCTTCCATTCTAGCAAAGCCTTTAACCATCATATATTTCAGCTGGTTTATCGCCTGCTCTTCTGTTAATTTGGCGCGCTTTAATGAGTTTAAGTCAGACACCTTTTTTTCTGGCATAGGGATAGATTCTTCAAGCTTTCTCTTGGCGCCACCATCTTCCGCTTGTAGCGGTGTAATAAAAGCAAAAATACATAGCGCCGAAACAAAAAATGTACGGATCTGACGTGTCATAGATAACTCCAATTGTTAAGTTTTATTCTGTGCGCGTAAAATTATCGGGAAGCTAGGCAAATGTCTAGTATCAATAGTCAAGTTTATGATCTTGTAACATGTTTATACCACCTAGCTTACTAACGATTAATTTGAAGAGTAACAACTATTAATACTGAACCTAGCCAAAAATGGCATTATGAGAAACGAACGCTATCTAAAAAGCAGCTCATACAATTATGCAATGCGCTTCCGTTTGCTTGTTACCTAAACAGTGGGCACGCTAATCCAGATGCACGTTATGACATCTTCAGTGCCGCGCCTATTAATAAGCTTCGCATTTCGACATTAGTCGATAAAAAAGAATTACTAGCGCAAATCAAACAGTTCGAGTCAGAAATCACTGTACGAACTTGCAAAGAAACGAAAACCAAAAGCACTATGCCTTTCACGAACGGTATGCTGGGTTTTCTATCCTACGGTGCGGGTGAGTCTTTACAGCTAAAAAAAAATACTGACCAAGAACGCTATAGTTCGCAAGATGAACTATGCCCCTTTGCTTTTTTTGGCCATTATACGTGGAGTTATGTTTACGACCGGGTTAAACAGCAAGGCCAATTGAGTTTTTCACCACTATGCTCTTCTACATTACGTGATGAGATTTACCGCTTATTAAACGCAACACTTAGCCAGCCGAAAAACACTGGCGAAAACCAAGCTCTGTCGACACTGGATTGGAAAAAAAGCCAATCTTTCTCTGACTATGAGCAGCAATTTTCACGAATCCAGAATTACATTCAAGCAGGCGACTGCTACCAAGTTAATCTTACGCAGCGCTTTGAATCAAGCAGCGGTCTCGATGCAGCCGTTTTATATTTCGCAACACAAGATGAGCTGCAAACGCCTTACTCTTGTTTTATGTCCTTCGCTAAAGACCAACATTTATTAAGCTTTTCACCTGAGCAATTTATTCAAATCAAAAACAACAAGGTAACGACAAGGCCAATAAAAGGCACTATCGAGAATACAGGCTCACCGATAGAAGCAGACTCACTTCGGAATAGCGCAAAAAACCAAGCTGAAAACGTCATGATTGTGGACCTTCTTCGAAACGATTTAGGAAAAGTTTGCAAAGCTAACACGGTAAAAGTAGCTGAGTTATTTAAAATAGAAACGTATAAAAATGTCCACCATTTGGTGAGTCACATACAAGGTGAACTAAAAACAGGCATTGAAGCTCTTGATGCATTTCTGTCCTGCTTTCCTGGTGGTTCAATCACCGGCGCACCAAAAGTAAGAGCGATGGAAATTATTTCTGAGCTAGAAGTGAATTTACGACAAGCCTATTGCGGTTCTGTGTTTTATTTAAATCACGACGGGCAATTCGATAGCAACATTCTCATCCGAAGCGTGATTAAAAACAAAGATGCATTATATTGCTGGGCGGGCGGCGGTTTAGTAGCTGACTCTGAGCTGCGCGATGAGTATCAAGAAAGCCTCACCAAGGTAAGCAACATCACAAATATAAAACGCTAAACATTAGGCAGACCCGAATCATCAAGCGATTCGGCACTTAACTCAAAGTCTTCACCTAAGGCTAACTGAGCATTAACTTCTTTAGAAATTAAGTCGATGTCACGTATTTCAGCCAAGGTTGGCAAATCCTCGAGTGTTTTTAAATTGAAATGCGCGAGAAACTGCTTAGTTGTAGCATAAATAGCGGGGCGCCCAGGAACTTCTCTGTGCCCTACCACTCGCACCCAATTCCGCTCTTGTAAGGTTTTCATGATATTGGAGCTAACCACGACGCCACGAATCTCCTCGATATCACCACGCGTAATGGGTTGCCGATATGCGATTAAAGCCAAGGTTTCCAGAAGTGCGCGTGAATACTTTTGAGGCTTTTCTTCCCAAAGCAATTGAACCCACTCGCTATAATCCGATTTAGTTTGGAATCGATAACTCCCGCCGACTTCAACTAATTCAATACCTCGGTCAGCATAATCCACTTTAAGGTCTAGCAATATTGACTTTATTTGCGCGCGTGAGGCCCCTAAGTCATGCTCCAGAAGGAGGAATAACTGCTCAACACTTAAAGGCTTATCAGAAGCAAATAGAACAGCCTCAATAATTTTCTTAAATTTCACTAAGGCATCTTGCCCCATATAACATGACAAGTTACTTGAGGAATTAACGTTATCTAATTGTTTTTCTTGATCTTCTTTATCGCTTATTGTCATCAATACCTGCTTCCTAAATCCCATACACCCTGACAAACTAATCAGCCAAGTAGCTCAATGTTATTCACGAGCTTTTACATGTATCACACCGAATACATCACTTTGAACAAAGTCTAATAACTGCTCTTTGACTAACTCCATAATAGCCAAGAAGGTCACTACGACCCCAGAGCGCCCTTCTTCTGGTGTGAACAGAGTGTAAAAAGGCACAAAATTAGAGGAATTCACACGCGCTAGAATGATAGACATACGCTCGCGTGTTGAAAGCCTTTCTCTTTCAACCTGATGACTGACAAAACGATCTGAACGAATGAGTACAGAGTTCAAGGCATCAAGAAGTTCATGAATACTAACATCCGGATGCAGTTTGTGCTTTCTAGCCTGCTCGACATTAACCGATACTTCACTAATATCGCGATTCAAGCGCGGCAGGGTATCAATATCTTCAGCCGCTTTTTTATAACGCTCATACTGCTGAAGACGTCGAATTAATTCTGCTCGAGGATCATCCTCTTCCTCGTCATCATGGTGCAGCTTTGGCAGAAGCATGCGAGATTTAATTTCTGCTAGCATCGCCGCCATCAACAAATACTCAGCAGCTAGCTCAAATTGCATTTTTTTAGCCGCTTCTATGTATTGTATATATTGATGCGTTATTTCACTGACATCGATCGTGAGAATATCCATATTCTGACGGCGAATTAGGTACAACAATAAATCCAAAGGGCCCTCGAAAGCATCGAGGATAATGGATAAGGCATCTGGCGGGATGTAAAGATCTTGCGGCACATCGGTGATAGCTTTACCTTCGACAATTGCAAATGGCAGTTCATGTTGTACTGCAGCCATAGTCCTAAACACCAACGTGACAATAATTTATAAATTAGATTAATTTTCTTTTATAAACTATTGATATTAATAGTTATGCACCGAAAGATAAACCCATAGCCTTACGCACCTCAGACAGCGTATTCTTAGCCGCATCCCGAGCACGTTCTGCACCTTCAGAAATAATGCTTCGCACTAACTCTGGATTTTCTTCATATTGACGAGCACGTTCACGAATCGGTTCTTGTTCTGCTAATACCTTCTCGATCAAAGGTTTCTTACAATCAAGACAACCAATACTGGCGCTTGTGCAGCTTTCACGCACCCAACATTTAGTTGATTCGTCAGAATAGACCTCATGCAACCCCCAAACCGGGCATTTATCAGGGTCACCAGGATCAGATAAACGTACCCGCTGTGGATCTGTCTGCATTTTTTTAATTTTTTGAGTAACAGAATCTGGGTCTTCTCTAAGACCGATCGTATTATTATAAGATTTTGACATTTTCTGGCCATCGAGGCCCGGCATTTTAGACGCCGCTGTCAAAAGGGGCTGCGGCTCAGGGAGAATAATTTTACCGCCCCCTTCTATATACCCCATCAATCTCTCACGGTCACCAATTGAGATATTTTGCTGCTCTTTAATTAATGCTCTGGCAACTTCAAGGGCTTCGTCTTCGCCCTGCTCTTGAAACCGTTTCATTAAAGAACGATAAAGCTTCGCGTTTTTCTTACCCATTTTTTTAATAGCTGCTTCTGCATGCTCCTCAAAACCGATATCTTTACCGTATAAATGATTGAAGCGGCGAGCAATTTCACGGGTTAGTTCAACATGAGATACTTGGTCTGCCCCCACGGGTACAAAGCCAGCTCGGTAAACGAGAATATCAGCACTTTGCAACAAGGGGTAACCCAAAAAGCCATAAGTAGCGAGATCTTTTTCTTTAAGTTTTTCTTGTTGATCTTTGTAGGTTGGCACGCGTTCCAGCCAACCTAAAGGCGTCATCATGGAAAGCAAGAGATGAAGCTCTGCATGCTCCGGCACCATCGATTGAATAAACATGGTTGCTGAACCTGGGTTGATACCTGCAGCAAGCCAGTCGATGACCATATCCCAAACACTTTGTTCAATAATATGCGGGTCTTCGTATTGAGTGGTTAAAGCATGCCAGTCAGCGACAAAAAAGTAGCATTCGTAGTCATGTTGTAGCTGCACCCAGTTTTTCAGTACACCATGATAATGCCCAAGATGGAGTTTGCCTGTTGGCCTCATCCCTGATAACACGCGTTGTTGCGACTCAACCGAACTCAAAATTGCCCCCTAAGAAAGTAAAAAAACGGAATTATAACAGGTTTTATTTTTTAAACAGCTTATTAATCTGCCCTTGCTTGACGCATGGTGACAAACTCTTCTGCCGCTGTTGGGTGTATCCCGATTGTCGAATCAAAGACTTGCTTAGTTGCGCCAGCCTTCATTGCAACCGCAATACCCTGGATAATTTCACCTGCTTCAGCCCCCACCATATGGACACCGAGGATTTTGTCAGTTTTTTTATCAACGATCATCTTCATCAAACAACGTTCGTCGCTACCTGATAAAGTATGTTTCATCGGTTTAAAGTCAGACACAAAAACCGATATATCTTTGTTTTCAGTACGGGCCTGCTCTTCGGTTAAACCCACTGTTGCAATATTTGGCTGACAAAAGACTGCCGTTGGAATGGCGTCATAATCCACTGCTGATGGCTTAGATTTACCGAATAGATAGTTCGCTAAATACATCCCTTCTGCTAACGCGACCGGCGTTAGTTGCATGCCACCAGTCACATCGCCTAATGCATAAATACTCTGATCAGTCGTTTGAAAATGCGCATTTACTTCAACTTCACCCTTTTTATTCAATGAGACAGCAGTATTTTCCAGCCCTAAATCATCGGTATGAGGCTGTCGGCCCGTGGCAAATAAGACTAGACCTGTTTCAACCACATCTCCGGATTCATAGCTAACTTCAAATTCAAGGTCTCTCTCAGGTGATTGTATTTTTTTTATGCTTGCCACATTGTCTTCGAAACGAAGTTTGATGCCTTTTTTAATCATTTCTGTTTTGACGAATTCACGTATCTCTTGATCGAAGCCACGTAAAAACAAATCCCTACGGTAAACCAGTGTCGTATCGACGCCTAGGCCTTTTAAGATACCCGCCATTTCTACAGCGATATACCCACCACCAACAACGACAGCTTCACTCGGCAAAGCACCTAAAAAGAACAATTCATTTGATGTGATCGCATATTCTTTGCCCGGAAAATCGGGTACGAAAGGCCAGCTTCCTGTCGCGATGACTATTTTTTCTGCGCTAAAGTGCTGACCAGCTACTTCAACAGTATGATGATCTATAAACCTGGCGCGACCCTCTATAATAGTAGCACCCGAGTTTTCTAGAAGGTTTTGGTAAATACCATTGAGCCGCTTAATTTCTTTGTTTTTATTGTCTAGCAAGGTGGCCCAATTAAAATGCAAAGGCGTTTTTGATGTCCAACCATAGCCAGCAGCATCAGATAAATCTTCAGCAACATGAGAAGCGTAAACAAATAACTTTTTAGGTACACAGCCCACATTGACACAGGTGCCCCCCAGATAGCGGTCTTCGGCTACTGCCACTTTTGCACCTTGTGCAGCCGACATTCTAGCTAGGCGAACACCTCCTGATCCGGCTCCAATAACAAATAGATCATAATCAAAATGATGCGACATTCTGGCTTCCTAAGTTTTGAAATGAATGGATGAAATAAAATCTAGGCTTGGTCAGGCTTAGTGACAATGCTTGAAAAGCACATTTTCCGACAGTTTACCTAATTGGACGCTACCAACTACTTGGTAGCCTATGTTTTTAAAGAAATCGAGGTAACGGCTATTACCCGTGTCTAGAGCAATGCCATTGGAACGAGGATTTTCTTTACAGATAGTTTCAATAGCCTGCATTAATTGTTTTCCATAACCTAAATTTCGATATTTGCTATCTACACCTAGAAGAGGCAGATCATGATAATGACCTTCTGGCAGGCAACTATGTATTTGCTTGTGATAATCAATATAGCGTGAGGTACAGTCGAAACCAGCCGTTAGTAGCATTCTTGCGCGCCAGTTAAATTGGCTGGATAGGCTTAGACGAATATCCGGACTGCCAACCAGCGCAACAGCAATTAAGTGACTATCAAGTGCAAGACCAATGACATCCTGATGGGTGGAAAAATGGAGATTGATTAACTCTCTGATGGTGGCACGAACACGCTGATCATAACCGGGTCGTTTCGCATCAAAAAGATATTGGAAGGTAGGCTCATGTTTGTAGGCGCGATAAAGAATGGCCTTTGCTTCAGTAAACGCGCCCATTTCAAGGCGGACAACTCGAGCTTCCGTTTCTTCAGTTATTATTGTCATCGCATTCTCTTTTCGTCGTGCTTTCGTGCCATTGCTTAAACTTTAGTCGTACTGGCGTTATTCGATCTAGGTAGCAACAGTGTTTATAGAAAAGCCATACTATCCTAGATCATTTTCTGAGAAAGTAAGGTGTGAGCCAAGATATAAATTTCATTAAAACATATTTTGTTTTTAAGAGGAAAGCGTCAATCGCGCACTCACCAAGCCGGCACCCTCTGATTTTTCTACAGAAACTTGTTCTACGCTAACATTGATGGTTCGCTTTAAGGTACTGAGCCAAGTCATCATTTTGTCGAATGGAACATCATCCACCCATACTTTAATTTCGTTTTCTCCGCTGGGCTCGAAACGCTTTAACACAACACCCGCCTGTTTCGCCAGATTCGTGACAGATGACACCAACTGCTGGCTATTCAAAACAGAAGTCGCGGTAGACGAAGAACCAGATAATTTACGTAAGTTAGCTTTATTTTCCAAGACTAGCGCGAGTAAGTCTTTTTGTTGCTCTAAATAACGGGCAGATTCTTGTTTATAACTATTAGCTGGCTGCCACAAAGCAAAATACAGAAATAACAAAAATACCGTCATCGCTAATACTTTTAGCGCTAAGCGATCTCGACTTGGCATCATGTCGAACTGCTTGACCAGTTTTAAAATACTCGGATGTTGTTTTATAAATGAAATCATTATTAATCCATTAACGCTTTTTCAAGCGCGTCTAGTTTCTATTCTGCTTACACGCCACTGACACTTATCCGGCCTTTGAAATAGTCTTTTTCTTGTACAGCGGAACTAATTTTGGCCGTTAACCCAGCATCAACAATGGCTTTCTTAAGGGATTCCAGTTGATCAAAAGACTTGGCATGCAACTCCAGCATCAACTCACCACGCTGCGAACTGAAGTTAATGCTATGAAAAACCAAAGACGTTTTATACTGATTTGAATTAAACTGCTGCCCGGCCTCGCCTAACAGATCAAGAAAATCGAGTTTCTCAACACCACCTGCGTTTAATTGATTGAGCTGACCTTTAATGATTCTAGGCAATTTCTCAACACTGATATTACGCGCCGTCGGAATAGTTTGTTTATAATGTGCCAATGCTTGCTGGCTAACTTGTTCAGCCTGCTTGCTTAAATAGCTACCTTCTGCCACAAAAATCCCAAGCTGCAACAAAAAGCCAAAACCCGCAATCATAGCAACAGCACGCCAACGCGACCAAACACTCTGGTTTCGAGAACTAATTTGGTAAGTACCTTGGCAAAGATTCAAGGGGAGTTTTTTCAGATTAAAGTATTCAGCGCAAAGATACTCAAAGGAGTTCAGAGATGATTCTTTAACCGCCAACTGAATATGGGGGTATTGTTCAATTTCAGCGATTAGCAACTTACTTTGTTCGCTGGCATCTTTATCAAGAACCAGCTCGACATTAACCGCTTCGTCACCCTCCTCTTCAGATGGCGCCAAAAACAAGGTATCTAAGTAAGGAATAAGATTATCAGCATGAATACTATTCGCCTGTCCTTGCGCATCCAGAATAAAAGCCTGATTCGCGGAAAGAAGAATTTTTAAGCTAGCAGTCTCTAAGTCTAGTAAATCACTATCGACATAAATAGCTTTTAAACCCGCGACTCTTTCTTCTTGATTGAGTTCGGCAAAAAATTGAGATAGTTGCGCGTGACCCGTACAGAGAACACGATAACTTCCACTCTTGTACTTACTGCCCAGAACGAGATGCATATCATCAATATCTTGGGCAATCTGGTCTTCAACTGCAAACGGCAAGGCTTGCTGGATATAACGCGTTTGGTTTCCCGGGACGCTTACCTGCGTACTTAAGACGGCACAAGCAGGAAGCAGACCAATCAAATCGACTTGATCCAAACCATTTTGCATCAAAGTCTGATCAATGATATCCAGTGTCGATTTTGCACCATACTTGAGTAGTGCTCCAGCCACATCAAAAAGCGCCCACTCATAGTGCTTTTCATCAGGTGTAATCACATGACTCAAAGCCGTCGGACGAATAAATAAGGTATTTGGCATGCTATTTCGTGTCCAGTTAATACGCTAAATTATTAATTGTTTGGTTTCGCATCATTTGAATTATAGCGAAACCTTTTCTTTTGTAATGAGATACTTTTGGCTTTGGTCACGTCGAATAACCTGCATTACGCCATCTTTTTCAGCACGATAGACTAAAGATACCAATCTGACGACTCTATCTGACAAACTGATGCGCGTTGCTATCTCAAAAAATTCTGAATTTACACCAATGTATTGTGTTTTTAATACACTGGCAGCCACCAAAGGGTCGGCTTTAAAGCTTTCTATATCCTTCCAAGGTTTCTCTTCACGTTGTTCGACCAAGGTCTTTGCCTGTTGATCACTCATTGTTTCGGTCAAACTCTGTAGCACTTCAGGACTGGCAGTGTTTACATTGACGGGGGATCGCCCCTGTGGCAATACTGTTACATGAGGCAGTAATTTTTGGAAGTCCTCATTGCTCACATTGGGAAGCAGTCGAAGTTCAGTGATGTCCCGCATGCTTTGGCCAGCATTCCGGTAAGGTGGATCAAGAGACAAATATTCACCGTCTTCCATCCCTTCAAAGCCTTCGGGATCTTGATTTTCATCAAGCCAATCAATAATCGTTTCGACTTTAATGGTTTCGATCGCAAGGCGTTTAAAGAGTCGAACGAAGCTTTCCTTGATTTCGAGATTGACCTTACCTTTTAAATCAATCAGATCATTGATGTTTAGCTTGCCTTGAACATCATTAAATTGGGCTTCTAGGAAAGCATCTTCAACCGGAAGCAAGATTGAGTTCTGAACCTGCTCCAAATCATCAACAAATTCGTTTTTATCCTTATCTTCATCCCAATCGGCTTTAAGTAAACGTTTACCATAAATCTCAGACGCTACGGCATATTGATAGGCCTGTGATTGAGCCATGACATTTCCGGCCGTCTGAACAAAGATGTGTTGTCGGTTATACATGCCGACAGCCAAGATTGAAACCAAGGCGAACACAAAGATCACCAGCATCAAGGCAACGCCTTTCTGCCTTGAAGGTAAAGAAAACGCCCTTTGCGCTTTTGATCTTTTAGAGGCTAACAACATATAAAGTTTTAACTCAGTTTTAAATCGTGCATGTCACTTGAACAGCAAATTTATGGTTATAGTCATCACTTATTCACCCTTCGAAATGTTTTCTTGTGGCATATCCTGACTATCAAGATAGGCCACCAAGTCATACAAACGTTTAAATTTCCCAAACTTTTCAGAAACAAAACTGATCTCTATTGCTTTTGGCAGTTGATTATCCGTTAATCTTGGATCTCCAGACGCAGACGGAGAATCACCTGCTGTAGATGAAGGCCATTCATCCAACCAACCGCCACCTTCATTCATAAACCGCAAAGAAATACTCTCGATATCGGTTAATAAGGTTTTAGAGATAGGTGTTGAATCTTGCGATCGATCCAACACATTCCAGTAATGTCTAATAAAACTGTTGTCAGATAATTCATAGGCAACCCGTTGAATATTGGAACGTTTATCATCCATGGGATTACGCCAGCCAGTCCGGGTAAATTCTAGCACCGACAGTTCATTTTTCGTCGTCATAGCGGGCTGGTAATCGCCATATTCATCACGAATGGAGCGCGGTAAAACCTGTCGCATATCACGGCTGACAATCAACATCGCTTTCTGTAAGGCATTAAGTTCACTTAGACGCAGCTGAGTAGATTCGCTGGCCCGAATGGCGCTGGTCAAAATTTGCCATGAGCCTAAACCTATCATTGCGGTGATACCGATGGCCAAAAGCACTTCTAGCAAGGTAAAGCCAGACATTCTGTTAGTGGTAATATAAGAAATGCTAGATTGCCGTTTCATCAATAACGCCCGACAAAGCCAGTTAGAGTAAGTTTTTTATTTTTTTCGCTACTTTGGTTATCGATATGATAAACCTCTACTTCGACTTTATTGATATCCGGATTTTCTGTCTTGGTGATCTTTGACACGAGCTGCCACTCTTCATTAGCAAATTCCATCTCTTCTTTAAACTCTTTCGCTGGCGGAAGCGATTTTGCTACCTGCAGTTCAGCCATTTTATTTTCCGCCAACCAGGTTGAAAACATTTTATGCCGAACACTGAGATATTGATTAACCGTAGACGCTGTCACCTGTTGCAGCACCATGCCGATAAGAGCAAAAAACACCAACGCAACCAAGACTTCTAGCAAGGTAAAACCATGCTGATGAGCCCCTTTTGAAGCGACATGCTGAGTTTTGGTAGAAAGAGGCATGTTAAGCAGCATTAGAAATCGTCCTTTTCAGGCTCTAAAGCTGGAATGACAATTTCACCCTCGTCGGTACTTTTTATTTCAATGCGTGAATCCCTATCATCATTGAGCTGGAAACCAATCGTGAAACCCGTAATTTCTCCACTAGAAAGCAACATAAAATTGGGTTTTTTACTTTGTGAGATACCATCAAGAATTCCCAAGTCACTGACATAGTCAGAATCCCCATCTGCCAATTGCTTACTATGTCCACCTAATATTTTTCTTTCTTTGCCTTCACGCTGAAAATCTATATTGAGCCATTCAGGCAGCATATGAGTCCGTAAGGCATACTTATTACTGTCTTCCCACTTGCCCTCTTGCTCATTGAAAGTCAGAAAAGCGTAGTGGTCAGATTCAATCATGACGCCTATTTCTTCATTACTAAATATCGCCTCATCAGCCGCCATCATTAACACGGCCTGAAGTCGCCTTGCCTCATTTTGCAACTCGCGTGTTTGATTACCACCCCCCATAAAGCTTACGGCAACGGCCGAAACCAAACCGAGCAACACAAGCACCACTAGCAGCTCTATCAAGGTAAAGCCGCGTGCTTGTTTTCCTGATACGAAAAAGGAGCCACTCAAGAATGAGCGGCCCCTTAGTTCGATATTAGGCGCATTCGTTTTAAAAAGGATGCTTTGGAAATAGCGGTTCATCTAATCTCTTAGTTTAAATCGTGATTCGAGATATCTTCGCCGCCATCCGAGCCACCTTCACGCCCATCTGGACCGAAAGAGTACAAATCGTAAGGCCCTTGAGAACCAGGGCTGACGTATTGATATTCATTCTTCCATGGATCAACAGGAACACTCGGTAAATAACCGTTTTTATTCCAGTTTTTTGCCTCAGGTGAACCTGATGGCTGACTGACTAAGGCCTCTAAACCTTGTTCTGTGCTCGGATAATTGAAGTTGTCCAGCTTATACAAATCTAGCGCATTACTAATATTCCTAATCTGGGTTTTCGCCACCCCAATTCGTGCTTCTTCACCCCGGCCTAAAATATTCGGTGCAACAACAGCCACCAAGAGACCTAGAATGACCATCACCACCATGATTTCAATCAAAGTAAAACCGGATTGGTGTTTAGCATTGTATTTCATGTGTTTTCCTTATTAATCAATGTAAAAAGATAACGAATTAACCGACGAGATTACTCATATTTAGAATTGGTAGCATAATGGCCAGTACGATAACCAAAACCACAGCGCCCATAAATAACAACATCAAAGGCTCAAACAGACCGACAATGGTCTCGATCAAACCTTGCAGGTCACTTTCTTGATGCTGAGCTGTCCGCTCTAACATTTGGTCTAACTCGCCACTTGATTCACCACTGGCGATCATATGAATCATCATTGGCGGAAAGTAACCCGTTTGCTCAAGCGACTGATGTAAGTTCCCGCCCTCACTGACTTTAACCGCTGCCTCGTTAAGTGATGCTTTTAAACAATCATTAGACAATACTTCCGACGCGATTCTCATGGCATCGACCAAGGGCACGCCACTACTATTTAGAATACTCAAGGTACTGGCAAATTGTGATGTATTGGCACCACGCGAAATTTTCTTGATAAAAGGCATGGACAGGAGCCGTCGATGATAGGAGAAACGAAAGTTATCTTTCTTTAAAGCGGCTTTAAAGGCAATACCCGCGATCACCATGACAATAAATATAGCCAAGCCCCATTTGCCTAAAAAGTCACTGACAGCGAGTAAACCCTGAGTCAGCGGAGGCAATTCCTGACCATTATTGACGAACACCTCAATAATGTCTGGTACAACATACGTTAAGAGAAAAACCACGATAGACAAAGCGACCACAGCCAAGATAACCGGATAAATGGCTGCTAATTGGATCTTTTGCCGCGCCTGCTGACGGGCTTCTGTGTAGTCCGCTAATCGATTTAAAACAAGATCTAAGTGGCCTGCATGCTCACCCGCCGCTACAGTTGAGCGATATAAGTTGGGGAAAGCATGAGGGAATTCACCGAGAGAGTCAGCGAGCGTGTAGCCTTCCAAGACCTTGGCTCGCACCGCTAACAGCATACTGCGAACATTGGTTTTTTCACTCTGGTTAGCAACTGCACTCAAGGTTTCTTCAATTGGGATGCCGGACTGAATCAGCGTCGCGATTTGACGCGTCAACAAGGCTAACTCTTTTACACTTAAACGGCGTCGGGAGCCAAATGGATTGGAAGCGTTTTGCTTCTCGACAGTTTGTTCAACGGAAAGAGGCGCCATGCCTTTTTCACGAAGTTGCTGACGCACCTGTCTGGCGCTGTCCGCTTCCATCACACCTTTTTTTTGTTTGCCCTTTTGGTCGAGCGCTTTATATTCAAATGCTGCCATGTTCTATTCCGCGCTTAGCCCTTGTGGGTCACTCGAATGACTTCTTCAATCGTTGTGACTCCCGCCAGCACTTTTTGAATACCATCATCGTGGATACTAGGGCCTGTTTTACGAGCTTGTTCTTCAAGTTCTTGCTCACCAGCACGTTCATGAATTAATTCGCGCAAGTTTTCATCCACTTTAACCACTTCATAGATACCTAGACGGCCTTTATACCCCTGATGGTTACATTCCGAGCAACCTTTTGCTCGATAAATAGTGGGCTTCTCTGAATCAGGTAAGTTGCTATCCAAGTTAAGATACTCACAGGTGGATGCATCAGGCAAAAACGGTTCACGACAATCGCTACACAAAACTCTGACCAAGCGCTGCGCAATAATGCCAACAAGACTTGAACTGATCAAAAAGGGTTCAACGCCCATATCCATCAATCGCGTAATCGACCCCACCGCACTATTTGTGTGTAAGGTGGACAGTACAAGGTGTCCCGTCAAACTCGCCTGCACTGCGATTTCAGCGGTTTCAACATCACGAATTTCACCAATCATCACCACATCTGGATCTTGTCTCAGAATAGCCCGCAAGCCTCGTGCGAAAGTCATATCGACTTTAGTATTTACCTGAGTTTGACCAATACCCGGTAAGTTATATTCAATCGGGTCTTCAACCGTCATGATGTTGCGGCTTCGATCATTAATATGCGACAAACCAGCGTACAAGGTAGTTGTTTTACCTGAGCCAGTTGGCCCGGTGACCAACATGATGCCATGAGGGCGCGCTAGAATACTTTTGATAGCCTCAAGATCGCGTTCAGCCGTACCTAGGTGTTTCAATGTTAAACGCCCGGCATTTTTGTCTAACAAACGTAATACGATTCGTTCACCGTTCGCAGATGGCATCGTAGAGACACGAATGTCCACTTCACGACCACCGACCCGTAATGATATACGACCATCCTGTGGTACTCGCTTTTCTGCTATATCAAGTTTGGCCATGACTTTAATACGCGAAACTAATAAAGGTGCCAGCGCGCGTTTCGGCTTGACCACTTCTCGTAAAACGCCATCAACTCTGAAACGCACCACAAGTTGTTTTTCGAAGGTTTCGATATGCACATCAGACGCTTCGCTTTTTACCGCTTCTGTTAAGATTGCATTAATGAGGCGAATAATCGGCGCATCATCTTCCTGCTCGAGTAGATCTTCAGTTTCCGGAACAGAATTGGCCAGGCTGGCCAAATCCATATCATCGCCCAAACCTTCGACCATCTGCATCGCTTCGGCCGAGTCATTTTGATAGGCCAAATTCAATGCTGCTTCGAATTCTGCTTCATCCACTCCTATAAATGGGAGCTTACCTAGTGTCAGTCGATTCACTTCTGAAAACGCCGCCGTCGTTAACCCGGGGCGGAATAATACTTGATGCTTTGTTTTATCTTTAACAATCACCACGCCTTGTTTTTTAGCAAAGCTGAAGGGTAAACGTTCAAAGATCAAATCTTGGTCGACGGTGTTAAAGGATATATCAGCCGCATTTGCTATATCAGCTTGTACTTCAGGCAGCGGTTGCAGCTCTTCAGGTGTTTGGGAAATTTCGGTCACAACATATCCTTAGGAAACGATTTTGATATCAACAAGCTAAAAACAGGAAACTTCATCAATAGACCTTATATATCTTACTTTTTTATTTTAGTTAGGGTAATGCATCATAGCCTTATTTTAAATATAGACTTATAAGCTTTTGTAAGGTTTAACAAAACCTTTCTTGTATTTTAGACTTGCCGCACAGAGCATGGACTCTATATTAAACATTTTAGATGACAGGAAAAAATACGATCACGGTTGATTTAGACGATATTTTCTCGGGCAAGCGATTTTGTAGCTACACTAACTATCAACGTAGGTGCTTTCAATACCGTAGCTGATGATTAAACTATTCTAAAGTTTGATCAAGCAGGCAAAACAATCTCAATCGCTATGGTAGACTCGTCAAGCCTCTGTTATTTTGTCAAAAATAACCTACTCAGATAACACTCAACAACCAAGTTCGGACGATCAATATGCTGATAAATCGCTTACCCTTAATCACTGCAATTTGTTTAGTTGCAATGATCGCTGGCGCTTTATATTGGCAATTAAGCCCCTATGTTCAGGCGTACTTTAAAGATCCTGCAGGTTTTAAGAATTTCACCCAAGCAGCGACATCAGTCAGACCGTCTCGCACATCAACAACTGAAGCTAACGATGTACGAAGGCAATACAATATCTCAAATTTCAAGTTATTCGGTGATGCGAAAGCCCCGGTCAAACAAGCGCCCATTGAAACTGAAACCCTCCCTGAAACAACACTTCGGCTAACACTCACCGGTGTACTTGCGGGAAAAGACAATATTCAGGCCAGCGCATTGATCGAAGGGCCAGATAGGCAAACCCGCAGTTATCGTGTTGATGAAGCCGTTCCAGGGGGCGCAATTTTGAAGCAAGTCTATCCCGATCGTGTAGTATTGGAGCGCTCCGGCCGCCTTGAAAACCTTATTTTTGAAGAAAAACGCCCCCTTGGAATTGAATCTCAAGCACGCAGACCAGACCCTGAACCCGACAATGACGCGGAACATCTCAACCAAAGACCTTCGATCTCAAGTAGTCAAAACATTCAACAATTTAACCAACAACAAACCCAGCAAATCAAAGACCGGCTTAGTCGTTTACGTAATCGCCTTCAAAATAGCGGCCCATGAGCTTGCCAGGTTACCCTGCCTTGTTAAATCATACCTGCCAACCACCCTCCAGACTCTCTCTTCGAAGCGTGTTAAGTTTTGTATTTGTCGCATGTCTCTGCCTTAGCCTTCATGTTGTTGCCTTTGAAATAGATGCACAAATCATCAAACAAGTCAGCGAAAGGTTTGGCGATAAAGCCGCTTCACGCTTACGTTTCTGGCAAAAAACCGTACTAGATGCAAAGAACAACACGGAAGCTGAACAGCTGGAAATTGTGAACCGCTTTTTTAATCAGGTGCGATTTTTATCGGATCAGGAGCACTGGCAACGCGAGGATTATTGGGCGACGCCTTTAGAGTTATTAGCCACTAATGGTGGTGATTGCGAGGATTATTCAATCGCTAAATATTTCACCCTGCGAGAACTCGGCATTCCTGATGACAAACTCAAAATCACATACGTTAAAGCTGTCCAGCTGAATCAAGCACACATGATTCTGGCGTATTACGACTTCCCCGGCGCGGAACCTTTAATTCTGGATAATCTTGTAGACGACATCTTACCCGCCTCTGAACGCCCGGATCTGGTTCCCGTTTATAGTTTTAACGGTGAAGGCTTATGGTTAAGTAAGTTAAGTAGCCAGGAAGGCAAACGCATAGGTAATGCGAATAAGCTGGTCAGCTGGAAAGATTTAATGACACGACACAACCGCTTATTTAAATGACGATGAAATCACCATCATCCAAGTCAAGTAAATAACCCTACTGATCACTTTATCCATATCACCTCGACACTAAAATCGTTATTAATGAGGCAAGAAGACAAGCTTGACGTTTACGTCAACTGAAAAAGGCTTTATGATAAATAGACGTCATCTTTAGAGCGACATAATGAAAACAGTTTATACAATTAGTGAACTCGCCCAGGAATTCGACATTACCACGCGAACGATCCGTTTTTATGAAGCTGAGGGCTTATTGTACCCTTCCCGAAACGGCCAAGCACGCGTCTACTCCGAACAAGATAGAGTCCACTTAAAGCTAATACTACGTGGTAAGCGCTTAGGCTTTTCATTATCCGAGTCGAAAGAATTAATCACGCTGTATGACCCAAGTTCAAAAAATGCTAAACAGTTAGCGCGCCTACTAGAAAAAATTGAAGAACGTCGCTGTTCTCTGCAACAGCAGCTGGAAGACATTAAAGTCATGCAGCACGAACTGGATGAAGCGGAACAACGCTGTCGCCGAGCGATCAAAGATCAATAACAGACAATCATAGAATAACGACAACAGACATGAGGTAAGCGGAATGTATCAATCACTCAATTTCAACCATGGTGAAACCATCGACATGCTGCGTCATCAGGCTCAGCAATTTGCCGCCAAAGAAATCGCGCCGCTTGCTGATCAAACCGATAAAGACAATGCTTTTCCAAATGCGCTTTGGCCGAAACTCGGCCATATGGGTTTACTTGGCATGACGGTAAGTGAAGACTTGGGTGGTTCTGATATGGGCTACCTCGCTCACGCCATAGCGATGGAAGAAGTCAGCCGGGCAAGTGCATCCATTGGTTTAAGTTACGGTGCGCATTCAAATTTATGTGTTAATCAGATCTTTCGGAATGGCACTCCGGAGCAACATCAAAAATACCTTCCTAAACTAATATCAGGTGAGCATATCGGCGCATTAGCGATGAGTGAACCTAATGCAGGTAGCGATGTCGTCAGCATGAAATTACGCGCTGAAAAACAAGGCGATTATTATCTTTTGAATGGTACAAAAATGTGGATAACCAACGGGCCAGACGCCCATACTTATGTTATCTACGCTAAAACCGCTCCTGAAAAAGGTCCACATGGTATTACTGCTTTTATTGTTGAACGAGACTTGGCCGGTTTCACTCGTTCACCCAAGTTAGACAAACTGGGGATGCGCGGCTCAAACACCTGCGAATTAGTTTTCCAGGATGTCAAAGTCCCGGCAAGCAATATCCTTGGCCACGAAAATCAGGGCGTTAAAGTATTAATGAGCGGCCTTGACTACGAACGTGTCGTTTTAGCGGCTGGCCCCATCGGCATTATGCAAGCCTGTATGGACTTGGTGGTCCCTTATATTCATGAGCGAAAGCAATTCAATCAGTCCATCGGTGAATTTCAATTAATACAAGGAAAAGTAGCTGACATGTACACAAGTTTAAATGCAAGCCGCGCTTATCTCTATGCCGTTGCACAGTCTTGTGACCGTGGCGAATCGACTCGTAAAGATGCCGCTGGGGTAATTTTATATTGCGCAGAAGCGGCCACCAAAATGGCTTTAGATGCGATTCAGATACTAGGCGGCAATGGTTATATTAACGACTTCTCTGCCGGGCGCTTACTACGAGAT
This sequence comes from Oleiphilus sp., assembly GCA_048058835.1. GTDB lineage: Bacteria > Pseudomonadota > Gammaproteobacteria > Pseudomonadales > Oleiphilaceae > PZPK01. The sequence goes on along the minus strand of JBLLNS010000003.1, from coordinate 69,855 downwards.
GCCAAGCTTTATGAAATTGGTGCCGGCACCTCAGAGATACGACGTATGTTGATTGGCCGTGAACTATTCATGGAAACCAAATAACAGTTTTCGATTTGAAGAACCATTGCTCTTCATAGCTTCCTTATGAAGATAACAGCTTCTTACACTATTTTAGAACGAGTCAGTTTATGGGCAGCACACAGATTCATTCAAGCGTAGACACACAATCAGACACTTTTATCGAGCGAACTGCCGCCATGGATGCTTTGGTGGCCGATCTGTATGAAAAAATCAAGGGCAACCATCTAAGCCCGGACTGTGATGCGGCTAAACGCTATCTTGCCAAAGACAAGCTGCTGCCTCGAGACCGAATATCGCGTTTAATCGATCCTGGCTCCCCTTTTCTGGAACTATCCCAGCTTGCGGCCTATCAGGTTTATGATGAAGTCGTACCTGGCGCTGGAGCCATTACCGGCATTGGTCGAATCCATGGCGTTGAGTGCATGATTGTGGCGAATGACTCGACCGTAAAAGGCGGCACCTATTTCCCACTCTCGGTAAAAAAACACCTGCGCGCACTTACCATTGCCGAAGAAAATAGACTGCCTTGCGTTTACCTAGTCGATTCGGGCGGCGCAAATTTAGGCAATCAAGACGAAGTTTTTCCTGACGAAGATGATTTTGGCAATATTTTCTACCGCCAAGCCAACATGTCGGCAAAGGGAATCCCTCAAATAGCCGTCGTTCTTGGCTTATGTACAGCCGGTGGCGCGTATGTACCTGCCATGGCTGATGAAAGTATTATGGTGCAAAATCACAGCACCATATTTTTAGCCGGCCCGCCTTTAGTCAAAGCCGCCACAGGTGAGGAAGTGTCCGCTGAAGACTTAGGTGGCGCAGATATTCATTGTAAAATTTCGGGGGTTGCTGATCATTTCGCCAATGATGAAGCCCATGCGCTTACCTTGGCCCGACGTTGCATTGCTCATATTAACTGGCAAAAACCTGATCAACTCGCTGTTCGTCCTGCGCTAGAACCGGCCTACCCACCCAGCGAATTGAATGGTGTCGTGCCTGCTGATTTAAAAACCCCCTACGATGTCCGGGAAGTGATCGCACGCATTGTCGACGCCTCCGAGTTTTCTGAATTCAAACAATACTTTGGCGAAACATTGGTTTGTGGCTTTGCCCATATATTTGGTTACCCCGTGGGGATTGTGGCGAACAATGGTATTTTGTTTTCAGAGTCTGCGCAGAAAGGTGCGCACTTCATTTCATTATGCTGTCAACGAAAAATACCCTTACTATTCTTACAGAACATTACCGGTTTCATGGTCGGCAAAAGCTTCGAAGAAGGCGGCATAGCTAAGCACGGCGCGAAAATGGTGAACGCAGTTGCCTGCGCTAAAGTGCCCAAATTTACTGTTATCATTGGTGGCAGTTTCGGGGCTGGCAATTATGGAATGTGTGGCCGCGCCTATCACCCTCGTTTTTTATGGATGTGGCCAAATGCACGAATTTCTGTCATGGGTGGCGAACAAGCAGCAGGCGTTTTAGCCCAAGTAAAGCGCGATAGTCTCGCCAAAAAAGGCCTGAGTTGGTCAGATAAAGAAGAACAAGCCTTAAAACAACCGATCATTGATCAATTTGAAAAACAGGCTCACCCTTATTATGCCACTGCCAGATTGTGGGATGACGGAATCATCGCCCCAAGCGACACACGCAATATTCTGGGCATCGCTATTTCGGCATCGCTTAACGCACCAATTGAAGACACCACCTTCGGTATATTCAGAATGTGATGCGGATTGACTCACACAAAGGAACAACAATGTCGAACAAAACCAGATTATCCATCGACAATCACGTCGCGACCCTGACATTGAATAATGCCGATATCCATAATGCCTTCGATGATGAAGTTATTCAGGAATTGCGCTCTCACCTTGGAACCGTCGCCAAGACACCAACCCTACGCGCTTTATTGTTGAACGCTGAAGGTAAGCATTTTTGCGCCGGTGCAGACCTAGCGTGGATGAAGCGTATGGCGCAACACTCAAAACAGGAAAATTTGGAAGATGCCCGACAACTCGCAGGCCTAATGTCGGATTTATACTCGTTACCCATACCCACGGTCGTCGCCATTCAAGGCGCGGCTTATGGAGGCGCCATTGGCCTAATCGCCTGCTGCGACATCGCGATTGCTTCTGAAAAATCACGTTTTTGTTTAAGTGAAGTCAAGTTAGGTTTAGCACCAGCCACCATTGGCCCTTATGTCGTTGCAGCGATGGGGCCGAGACGCTGCGGTCAGCTATTCATGACTGCCGCCGTATTTGATGCAGCTAAAGCGCTCGATTATGGGCTCATTCATCAGGTGGTTAGTCATGAAGCACTAAAAAATGAAACTGAGCTTTGTTTGAAGCAATTATTAACAGCCGGCCCCAATGCGACCAAAGCAAGCAAACAACTTATTCGCGCCTGTATTCCCGGCTTCGACGCCAATCTATCTGAAACCACTAGTTCACTCATCGCTACACTACGTGTTTCAGATGAAGGTCAAGAAGGCTTGCATGCCTTCTTTGAAAAACGCTCACCCAGTTGGATGCAAGACGATGACGCGCAATAACTCGACAACCCTTGATAAGGGCGATATAAGGGATTCTGACTTTGTTAGCATCGTCGAAGTCGGCCCACGCGATGGCTTACAAAACGAAGCCATGCAACTCAGTGTGCCCGATAAAATTTCACTTATTGAGGATTTATCGGCATCGGGTTTGCAGCAGATCGAAGCCGGTAGCTTTGTATCGCCAAAATGGGTGCCACAAATGGCAAGTAGCCTTGAAGTCTTTCAAGGCTTGCAACGTAAAGAAGGCATAATCTATTCTGCATTAACGCCTAATTTACAGGGTTTTAATAGCGCGCTGGCCGCACATGTAGATGAAGTCGCCATTTTCACTGCGGCATCAGAGAGCTTCACTCAAAAAAATATCAATTGCAGTATCGAAGAAAGTATCCAACGCTTTATCCCTCTTATTGACGCGGCCAAAGCAAAAAATTTACCTGTCAGAGCTTATGTGTCATGCGTTCTTGGCTGCCCTTATGATGGCAAGATTTCCATCCATCAAGTGCAATCAGTCACGCGAAGATTGCTTGACCTTGGCTGCTATGAAGTCTCATTAGGCGATACAATTGGCGTTGGCCGGCCTCACGAGACAAAACAACTATTAAGCGCACTACTTGACGAATTTTCACAAGATCAGTTGGCGCTGCATTTTCACGATACCTACGGACAAGCGATCGCCAATCAATATGTTGCCTTAGAACTAGGCTTCAGGCGTTTCGATAGCGCTGTCGCAGGCCTAGGTGGCTGCCCTTACGCCAAAGGCGCATCAGGCAATGTGGCAACAGAAGACTTAGTGTATCTGTTACAGGGGGCTGGCATGAAAACCGGTATCGACTTGAGCAAGCTTATTTCTGCTGGCCATAAGATATGCCAGAAACTCGCAAGGGCAAATCAGTCTAAAGTTGCCAATGCCCTGGTTCATTAAACAACCGTTAGCCATTTCACAAGGGTCGTATTATGTCTACGCCGTCTAAATCATCTGCCGCCTCTAGTCATCGTGGTTCGCCATCTTCAGGCTCACACCCAGCCCAGCAGTCAAACCAAATACTGTGGCAGCCAAGTGAAGAACGTATGCGCCACAGCCAACTCTGTCACTTCATTGAATTTCTACGCCAACACGATGATTTTAGCTGCGGAGACTTGAATCAAGCGTATCCAGCACTTCACCAATGGTCCATCCAAAACCGCACACAGTTTTGGCGCGCACTCTGGGAGTTCTTTGGCGTTAAAGGTGACATGGGCGAGCGCATTCTTGAAAATGACCAGCACATGCCAGGTGCTTCTTGGTTTGCCGATGCAAAACTCAATTTTGCTGAAAATTTACTCAAGCATGCTGACCGACATCCAAATGCCATCGCATTGATTGAGCGCGGTGAACATGGTCGACGCGAAACCATTACTTTTTCTGAACTGAAACATAAAGTCGCTGATATTAAACATTACTTGCATTCGCAGGGTGTCGAAAAAGGTGACTGTGTCGCAGGTTTTCTCCCTAATAGTCAGTATGCGATTATCGCCATGCTGGCGACCGCCAGCATGGGTGCCATTTGGACATCCTGCTCGCCAGACTTTGGGCTGCAGGGCGTATTAGACCGATTCCAACAAACTCGTCCCAAAATTTTATTTGCTTGTGATGGGTATTATTATGCCAACAAAGTCATTCAAAGCCATGCGCGGGTGAATGAAATTTGTGCTGCTCTCCCTTCTTTACGCGACACGGTCTGGATTAATTACCTCAATGAAGCAGATCAGACGAATAGCTGCACTGAGACCAACTGGTCGACTTTACTAGGTAAAAGCGATGGAAATCTGAGCTTTCAATCGATGGATTTCAACGCACCGTTGTATGTCATGTATTCTTCCGGTACCACGGGCAAACCAAAATGCATCGTCCACTCAGCCGGCGGCACACTCTTACAACACCTAAAAGAACATGCTCTGCATACAGATGTGAGCGCAGAAAGTCAGCTATTTTACTATACGACCTGCGGCTGGATGATGTGGAATTGGTTAGTCTCGGGGCTCGCTTTAGGCGCAACGCTCGTTTTATACGATGGCTCGCCGTTTCATTCAAATAAAAGCTGTTTATTCGACCTGATAGATGAAGAAGCAATCTCCATCTTCGGTAGTAGTGCTAAATACTTTTCTGCTTGTGAAAAATATGATTTAAAGCCCAAGCAATCACACAGCTTAAGCTCTCTGAACACTATCTTATCGACCGGTTCACCCTTAAGCCCAGAAAGTTTCGATTACTTATATCGAGACGTCAAAACCGATATGTGCCTTTCCAGTATTTCAGGTGGTACCGACATTATTTCCTGCTTTTCTCTCGGTTGCCCTATCCTGCCCGTGTATCGAGGCGAACTTCAATGCTTGGGGCTCGCTATGGATGTCGCTTTTGTCGATGATAGCGGTGAGCCTTTGTCCAAAGGGAAAGGCGAACTGGTGTGCCGGCAAAACTTTCCTTCTATGCCAAGCGGCTTTTGGAATGATCCAGATGGTGAAAAATACCGTGAAGCTTATTTTTCTCGGTTTGCCAATACTTGGGCCCATGGAGATTATGGCGAAATTATTGAACATTTTGATGAAAAAGGCCAACTGACTCAGGTCGGCGCGATGATTCATGGCCGCTCAGATGCGGTGCTCAATCCAGGTGGCGTTCGTATTGGCACCGCTGAAATTTATCGTCAGGTTGAAAAAATACCGGAGGTCTTTGAATCCATTGCTATCGGGCAAAGCTGGAAAAATGACGTCAGAGTTATATTATTTGTTCGACTTAATGAAGGCCATCAACTGTCAGATGCCTTAATCAAAACCATAAAAACCAGTATTCGAAACAACACCACACCTAGACATGTGCCCGCGAAAATTATACAAGTAGCCGATATCCCACGCACCATCAGTGGTAAAATTGTTGAGCTCGCGGTCAAGAAAATAATAGAAGGCCAGACTGTCAACAATACTGAAGCGCTAGCAAACCCAGAGGCGCTTGATTTATATAAAGCGATTCCAGCACTCCAAGAGGATTAGGCATGCTTTGCCAGAACAAACAAGCGGCATTCAAGACATCGTTAGGCCGCAGTTCAATTGACTTTACATGGATATTCACCTTCATTATCACCAGCCTATTTTCGCTGCACGGGGTGGCTGAACAAATCAGTGACCAAGTCGCCCCCGAGTACGGTACGCCTGAGCTAACTAACACACTTAGCGCAAATGCCTCTGCCGTATCGGCTAAGCAATTCATGGCGGTTACAGCACACCCACTGGCAACTCAAGCGGCGTATGACATATTGGACGCCGACGGTTCTGCGATTGATGCCATGGTCGCTGTTCAAACAGTTCTCGGGCTGGTTGAGCCTCAGTCTTCTGGTTTGGGCGGTGGTGCATTTGCACTTTATTATGATGCGAAGCGTAAAACGCTTCACAGTTTTGACGGTCGAGAAACGGCCCCTATAGCGGCAGCGCCTGAGCTCTTTATGAGCGATGATACGACACCTATGCAGTTTTTTGAGGCGGTAGTAGGCGGGCGGTCTGTCGGTACACCAGGCACCGTAAAGCTATTATGGGAGCTACATAAACGCTTCGGCAAACAAGCTTGGTCAGACATTCTACAGCCCGCTATCGAGCTTTCAGATGAAGGCTTCGCGGTTTCACCTCGGTTGGCGTATTCCCTTGCACGTGATCAGTCTCGATTGATGCTAGACCCCGAAACGGCGAATTATTTTCTGCCTAAAGGAAAGCCCATAGAAAGCGGGACATTATTGAAGAATCCTGCTTACGCCAATACCTTAAGGCAACTCGCCAAACACGGCGGTGATTATTTTTATAATTCAGACATTTCAAAAGCCATTATTGACAAAGTTCGCGGCTCAGCAAATCCGGGCTTCTTAGCGCAAAGTGATTTTGATCGCTATAGCATCATTGAACGCCCCGCAAATTGTTTCAATTATCAGGTCTATTCTATTTGCGGTATGGGGCCGCCTAGCTCGGGTGCTATTAGCGTTAACCAAATTCTGGGTATTTTGGAAAACTTCGATTTAGCCTCCCTCTCCCCTAAGGATAGCCAGACTTGGCAGCTTATTGCAGAGGCCAGTCGCCTTGCCTTTGCTGACCGAGGCTTATATATCGCCGATCCGGCCTTTGTTGATATTCCAGCCGGTTTAACCGATAAAGGCTATTTGCAGCAACGCAGTCAACAAATCATCGAAGGCAAAGCAAGCTCTTCTGTAGAAGCAGGGACTCCAAACCAGAGCCAAACTATAAAGCGGCAAACAGGCAATTCGCCGGAGCAAGAATCTACCACGCACTTTGTTATTGTTGATAAGGCAGGCAATATTGTCAGCATGACCAGTACGATTGAAAATGCGTTTGGTTCTCGACTCATGGTCGAAGGTTTTTTACTCAACAATGAACTGACTGACTTTTCATTTCTGCCACAAAAAAATGGTCAATGGGTCGCTAATCGCGTAGAACCCGGCAAACGCCCACGCTCTTCGATGGCACCAACAATTGTATTCCATCAAAAGGAACAAACACCTTATCTGGCTTTAGGCTCGCCAGGCGGCTCACGTATCATTAATTTTGTCGCAACTTCGTTGATCCATATACTTGACTGGAAAACCAGCTTACAACATGCATTTGATCACCCACATATTGTCAATCGATTCGGAAAGATGGAAATTGAACAAGGCACCACGTTCGAAAACATGGCCCCGGAATTTAAAAAAATGGGTTACCCCATTTCAATACAAGACATTAATTCCGGATTGCACGGTATTTTATTCACAAAAGATGCGTATATCGGCGCAGCAGATAAACGTCGCGAAGGGACAGTAATGGGGAAATAAGGTCTTCAAATAACTATAGCCATTTAAATATAGTAGTTTCAAGCTGGCCTTTTATTAGATAAGCTGCTTGGCCAGTGTTCACTGAAAGACATTCTGATTCAGCTGACTGACCAATCACTATTGAGCATGCCATGAAGACCTTTACTTGCAGCTGTGAAACTCGGCATATTTTATTTTTTGAAAGCAACACCTGCCTTGCGTGCAAACGCGTTGTAGGGCTTGATGATCATTTTGATAAAGTCGAAGCTTATGATTTAGATGAGCAAAGCGGTCATTATTTTAAAGCCGACACTCCCACTATTGCATTTCGCAAATGCGATAACCATGCTCAATACCAAGCCTGCAATGGTATGGTAAAGATCAATTCAGCAGAAGAAAGTGACGACAAAGAAGAACAGCTCTGTTTCGCTTGTCGGTTTAATGAAACCATTCCGAATTTAAGTATCGAAGCGCATATCCCTTTATGGAAAAAAATGGAAGCGGCTAAACGCAGAGCACTATTCACCCTAAAAGCTCTCTCGCTGCCTTTGAAGACTCGCCAGCAAGACCCCAAAAACGGTTTAAGTTTCGATTTCATAACAGACCGTGATGTGAATGACCACTTTAGTAGCAAGCTAGACAATCATGAGGCTGTCTTTACCGGTCATAATTGTGGTCACATCACCATTAACTTGGCCGAAGCAGATGAAGTCGCCCGTTCACATACTAAACAAGCGATGGGTGAACACTATAGAACCTTGTTGGGATACTTTCGTCATGAGCTAGGTCACTATTATTTTGATCGTCTTATCACCCACTCGGCGGAAAAGCACGCGCTGTGTAAAGGTTATTTTGGTGATGACACGCTGGACTATCAAGAAGCACTAAATAGGCATTATAAACATGGCGCTCCAGCCAATTGGCGTCAGGATTTTATCAGCGAATATGCGACCATGCACCCTTATGAAGATTGGGCAGAAACTTGGGCGCATTATATGCACATTATCGATACCCTAGAGACCGCACAAAATTTTTCTCTGGCAGGATCAACCAAGGAAGCTCCCTCAACAGGCAGCCCAAATAATGCTTTAAGTCTACCTCAGGATACCTACTTTTTTTCCTCACAAACGACCATTGACACCATCCTGAATCGCTGGATAGATTTTTCCATTATTTTGAATTCACTGAATCGCAGTATGGGCATGAATGACGCCTACCCCTTTGTATTAACCAAGCCCGTTAGAATAAAATTATCATTTATCCATCATGCTATTCATCACCAATTAGACAGTCTTCCCCCAGCCTCAATGGCATAGATTATCTAGCTGATGTGATTAGCGACTGTTTATTTTTAAAGGAAGTTCACATGCACTACTCAAAGAACAAACCATTTTTTGTCTTTTTAGCTTATTCTATGGCAGTCATGCTAACTGCGTGTAGCGGCACACGTCCTGAAAACATAGGTGCCAACCAGCAAACCTTGCTGCCCTGCCCGGACTCACCTAATTGTGTGAATAGTCGCTCGAACAATCAGCTGCATTCGATCAAACCTTTGCATTTCAAACAACCAATAAGCCAGGCCGCTGCCGTCTCAGCAGTTAAAAAAGCACTGCTGAGTTTACCAAGAGTTGAGCTGATCACCGAGACGCCGACTTACTTATACGCTGAGGCAACGTCGAAAGTCATGCGCTTCGTTGATGACGTCGAGTTTTTATTCCCCAATGAAGACATGATACAAGAAGTACAGCTTCGCTCAGCGTCCAGACTTGGCTATAAAGACTTTGACGTGAACCGGCTACGTATAGAAAAAATCCGCGCCATTCTCATCGAAGACGGTTTGGTGGTTCGCGAATAAGCCTGCTTATTTAGCTAATAATTTCTATCTTAGAACACTTCCAGTCGCAGGTATTGTGGTCCCCCACCACTCACTACCTGCGCTGCTCATTTACAGTTATCACATTTTCATCACGAAACTTCATTTCTTTATAAAGCTTACTCTTTGGCTCTTCTCAATTTAATTAATTTGCCGCAAACTGATCCAAACCAGTCGATAAACAGTATCCATAAACATGCACTTAATTAATCAGGAACACTCAATGCCATTACTTTTAAAGTTAGTCGCTTATCAGCTTTGTTTATTTTTAAGTTTCAGCAGTTTTGCAAATGGTGAAGACATTTCAAGTGAGGAAAGCACCATGACAATACCCCACGCATCGTATACAAAACCCACGGAGGATGTTCTGAAAGACAGACTCACACCACTACAATTCCATGTCACGCAAGAAGACGGCACCGAACGCCCCTTCGATAATACCTATTGGGATCATAAACGCGCTGGAATTTATGTGGATATTGTCAGTGGCGAACCCTTGTTCTCTTCAACCCATAAATATAAATCGGGTACTGGCTGGCCAAGCTTTTGGCAGCCTATTGCTGTAGAACATATTACAGAGCATGTCGATAGAACTTTGTTTTTCAGTGTTCGGACAGAAGTCAGAAGCACGCTAGCAGACTCTCATCTTGGTCATGTATTTAAGGATGGGCCACAACCAACCGGCCTTCGTTACTGCATAAACTCGGCGGCTCTCAAGTTCGTGGCTAAAGAAGACATGGCAGAACAGGGCTACGGCGCTCTGCTTAGCTTGTTTGACTAAATATTACAGATAGGTCTTTGTTTAATGAGCAGTCTTAGAAATTTACTTAGAAACACAACAGCAGATAGACCTCGTTCGTTTAGAAATCTGCTTCGTTCATCATTTCTTCTTTTAGCCTTTACCATGCCTTTTGGGCTTTCAGCCGGAACGGCAGTGTTTGCTGGGGGCTGTTTCTGGTGTATGGAAGCCGATTTCGAAAAGCTAGAAGGCGTAAAAGAAGTCATTTCAGGATTTACTGGCGGTACCCTGCCTAACCCGACCTACAACGGTAATCATAAAGGCCATTATGAAGCCGTGCAGATTCATTACGATGAGACTAAACTAAGCTATCAAGACTTACTGGATCATTTCTGGATTAACATCGATCCTTTCGATGCCAAAGGTCAGTTTTGCGATAAAGGATTTAGTTATTTAAGCGCCATTTTTGTTTCCAACTCAAATGAGTTAGCCTTAGCGACAAAGTCTAAAGAACGAGTAGAAGCGCAATTCCCTGATCAAAAAGTGGTCACCCCGATCCTTGATGCAACTCGGTTTTACCCCATTCAGGGCGCTGAAAGTTATCATCAGAATTACTACAAAAACAACCCCTTCCGCTATCGCTATTATCGCTGGGGTTGTGGCAGAGACCAAAGACTAAACGACATTTGGGGAGATGCCAAAGCACCGGGTTAACACAACAAAGGCTGGAGCAATGCTATGTAGTCACAGGGATTCAGGGCGAAGTCCCCAATAGGGATATTTCCGCGCAGACGCATACTGTCCGGGATAACTACAATGCACAAAAAAACTGTCGTCATACTCGCGCAGGCGAGTATGACGACAGTTTTTCATTCAAATTTTACTTAATAAATACGGGATGACGAAGCTCATACCCGTTTCCTGAAAATTAATGGTCTATCGAGGTATACACTTTCAAACCTGTTGGCGTGTTGATTAAATTGTAAGATTCGCGCCAGTTAGAGACGACCTCATCACCTTCTGCAAGCATTGTCCAAGTAACGGTTGCCAAAAAACAATTACTCCCAAGGGAAGAGCAATCGAGATCTTCATATTTACAACGCACTACACCTTGTGAAGCATGCCTGTCTAATAAACTCTGAAAGTATTCAACTAACTCTTGCGCATTACTGCATAACCATAAATCACCATCACGCGAGACCGCCGTGTATGGAGCAAGATAACGACTGGCAATTAACTTGCCATCGAATGTGGAGAAATCTTCTACGAACTTATCAAAAAACGTTTTAATATCTTCAAGCATTATTAGGAACTCTTATACTTATGGTTTAGTGAAATGGAGGCAAAACACTCAGCGACGTTATTGAGCAATACTATCTTGTTTAAAGTCTTGAATAAACTACTGATATTAGCAATATTCGGGAAATTTGAGATTATTTTGTGCGATACACCCAGCCTCTACCTCAGCTTACTTTTCCGCACGTCTAGTTTGCTCCAAAGCAATCATTGCCGCTTTTCTTTCGGCTCCCCACCGATACTGATTTAATGCGCCACTACTGCGAATCACCCGATGACAGGGGATCAACATGGCGATGGGGTTGTTCGCTATCGCAGACGCAACTGCCCTTACTGCCAGAGGTTTATCCATATGCTCTGCAACCTTTCGGTAAGTCACCAACTTGCCTGCCGGAATGGCAAGAAGTGCTTGCCAGACTTGTAACCTAAAGGGCGAGCCTTTCAACAATAAATGTACTGGTTTATCTGCGTTATTTTCTTGTAAAAAAATCTGCTGATAAATTGCTTCAGTCTGCTGGCTGTCTGAAATAATCTCAGCATGAGCCCACTCTTGTTGTAGCTCTTTCAGCAAATCATCACATTGCATCGGCTGATCGAAGAAAGCGAGTTTGCACAAGCCTCTTTTAGTGACGGCAATAAAACAAAAGCCTAATAAGCAGCTATGGACGCCATAATAAATCCTGACCCCTTTCCCGAAGTGTTTATATTCCCCAGGAGTCATACTTTCGTAGGTAACAAACAAATCATGCAGTCGTGAAGGTCCACTCAACCCCTGATTCAGCGAAGTTTCCAATATAGAGGTTTCGCGCAATAAGTGTTTGGCATTTTCTTTGGTCAAATAGGATAAAAACTGCTTGGGAGAAACGCCGGCCCATTCACTAAAAAGCCGCTGAAAATGAAACTGACTGATGTTAAGCGCGCTTGCTATTTCAGATAAAGTCGGTTGTGCGTCTTGTCCTGCCATTAAATAGTTCAGCGCTTTAGACACTAGCTGGTAATGCTTATGATCTGTTTGAATATCAATACGTGTTTGGTTCATGGGTATTATTTCATCAAGTCATCATCTGAGTTATGTTTGAAACAAGACTAACCGAGCCCAGAATTTGCTACCACCCGATTTTTGCGCATATAAGAAAAACAAAACACCAAATCAAAGACAAATTTAACCTTAAGCCTTAGCGTGTTTTTTTCTCAAAACGAACAAACTCTCACCAACAGAGGACAATACCATGATGATCATTACACCCTATAAATTGTTCTGCAAAATAAATTAAATTCGGTATCATAAGCGCGAATTTATATAATAAGAAAGGTAAGTTTATGCAGTCGCTCATCCTGCAAACGCCAAAACAACCAGACAGTCTTAAACTTCAAGAGTTACCTCACCCGGAACCGGGCGCGGGTCAGGTATGCGTTAAAATGACCTCAATGGGTCTAAATCGAGGCGACTTGTTATATTGCCAAGGCCGTTATTTCTATCCACCATCGACGAATAGCCGAGTAGGCTTTGAAGGTGCTGGGATTGTCGAAAAAGTCGCTGATTCAAACGGTACTTTCAAGCCCGGTGACCGCGTCGGCATACTTCCCATGAGCTTTGATGTCAGTCAGCAGGGTTGTTTCTCTGAATACGCCATTTACGATAACAGCTCATTACTCCCAACGCCTTCCAATTTGTCCGATGAAGATGCTGGGTCATTTTGGATGGCCTATCTCACCGCTTGGGGTGGCATGGTCGAGCGTGGTAAATTATCCAGCAATGAAACGGTGGTCATTACCGCAGCTTCTAGCTCAGTAGGATTAGCCGCTATTCAAATTGCAAAAATGCAAGGCGCCCAGGTTGTTGCCACCACGAGTCATGAAAACAAAGCTCAAATTATGCTAGATCAAGGGGCGGATAAAGTTATCATGATGCCATCAAATCTTGAAGGCGACTCGCTACGAGAAGCTTGTGAAGATTATGTCGAACAACTCAAAGCGCTCACAAATGGCAAAGGTTCAGATCTCGTTTTCGATGCTGTTGCCGGGCCGTCAAGCTATGCACTGGTAAAAGGCAGCGCGTTGAGAGGTAGAGTTGTTATACAAGGCATGCTCGACCGACGCCCCATGGATATTCATGCAGGTGTGCTGATGAAAAGACGCTTGAGTTTATATGGTTACATGCTGGATGACACACTAGACAATGAGACTGAAAGACATCGTGCTGTACAGTCAATTGTCAAAGGTTTCACAAATAAACAACTCAAGCCTGTTATTGCCAAGAGACACGCTCTATCATGTTTCGCCGACGCTTTTGAGCAGCTTAAACAAAACCGGCATATTGGAAAAATTTTGCTTGTACCCGATTAAAGCAGGTTATCCCATTTAATAAGCTGAAAAAAGTAAACTTGGCCTCTTTTCTGCAGCACGACATGCTTATTCATTCATTGTCAAAATAATAACGTCGACAACTATTAATCAGGACTTTTACATGTCGCTCCACTCTTACCATGAACAACTTCAAACACTGGCACTGACAGACTTAACAACTCGTGCCAAGAGCGGCATCTTAACCTATCTCTGTATCTGGCTCATTTTGTGTTTCGGTTATGATTTGCTGAACAAATTTCCGGCATTCTTTTTAATTAACACTTTATTTATTATAAGTTTTTTTGTACTCAGGGTTGCGCATTATCTTGTCTTAACTCGGAGTAAAAGTCCGGATATTGGCTTTTTACACCAATGGCTAGTGATGACCATTTTATTAGCTGGTGCACACTGGGGCACCATGAGTGGCTGGATTATATACGAGCCAAAGTTAATAGAATTACGCCACGTTATTTTGGTGATTACGCCTGCCTTTGCTTTAGGCGGGGCTTGCACCTTGAGTATATCTTCCGAAATCAGAACGCTTTATCCGATTTTTATGTGCATTCCTGTTATCGGAACACTGTTAATGATCGGCGATACGGAAAGTCACGTTTTCGCATTAATGACGCTCATTTGTCTGATATATATTTTCAGCTCATCTAAAGCGACCCATAATGATTATTGGGCTGCGATTACCAATCACTTAGTTGCCGAAGAACGTGCAGAGTTAATGGAACAGCTCAGCACGACAGATCCGCTAACCCAACTTAAAAATCGTATGTTTTTTGATAAAGAATTTAATAAAGAATGGCGGCGCTGTTCCCGGATGAACTGCCCGATTAGCATCATTATGATCGACCTCGACCACTTTAAACGACTCAATGACCAATATGGCCATCTATTCGGCGACGAGTGCTTAAAACAAGCGGCGCAAGCGATTCAAAATGAAGTCGCTAGACCTGCAGACTGTGTCTCACGTTATGGCGGCGAAGAGTTTATTGTCCTCTTGCCAAATACCAACGCCAAAGGCGCATATAATATTGGCAAGCGTATGCTGAAAGCCGTATCTGACTTAAGTTTCGATGTAGACGGTGAACGGGTACAAATCACCTGCTCAATTGGCTCCGCCACAACCATTCCAGACTTTAAACAAGAGCGCTCAAATCTGATCAAAGATGCTGACACCGCACTTTATTATTCCAAAGAAAATGGTCGAAACCAGTTTTTTAGTCAGGAAATCGCAACAGCTTAAGCAAGCGTCACTGACGGTTCTGACGCTTCAAGCTAATGATTTGAAACATTTTATTAATGGTCTTAGTCAATAAATGAAATTACTTATCGCTCTTCTTATCACCGCCATTTTTCTTCTCAGTCGACGTTTTATTGGCAATCTCATTCAAAAAATCAGCACCAGTAAGTCAGTTAAGCCTTATCGGGTTACCTACATCACCAAAACCTTAAACCTGGCACTGACAGTATTTTTCATCATTGTGCTGACTGTGATGCTAGGCATCGAATATCATCAGCTTACTTTATTTCTTTCCTCTGTCTTTGCCGTTATCGGTGTCGCCTTATTTGCACAATGGTCAATTCTGAGCAATATTACCGCCAGCTTAATTATCTTCTTTGCCTTCCCCTATCGCGTTGGTGACAGAATAAGAGTGGTGGATAAAGATGACGATATTTCAGGCATTGTTGAGGAAATCTCTTTATTTCATGTCATCATCAAGCGGGAAGAAGACCTAATCACCTACCCGAATACGCTCATTCTACAAAAAGCGGTCATCAAACTACCGACCCATCCAGCGCCTAAAACATCGATCGAATCGGCAGACAAAATAACAGAAATTGATTGGAGCTAGCTCACCGAAAAATCGGCCTATATCGCATATATTTTGTCATATGTGACAATACATTCCTTCTTTAAGCTATGCCAAAGTAGACCTACCTAAACTTCGGTATCGATTGGTATGTACTTCACGCGAACAAATTACAGAGTCACGGGTGTTCTAGCTAACCCGCACATTCAGTCGCTTTTAGCCAGCAGTAAGTTACGCAGGCGACTAAAGTTCTCTAGTTATGCACCTCTAATCGAAAATCAGTCCGATGTCATTCTGCATGCGGGTGAAAAAACCAGACTTCACGGTTTTTACTCTAAAGCGCTGTTCCGTCCATTGGCACAGAATCTTCCTGCATCAACGCTTAACCTTACACACCCCCCTCGAAGTAAAGGTAAAATTAAGAAGTTAGCCATTTTAATTCATGGCTGGGAAGGTTCTGCAGACTCGACTTATCTGCTGTCTGCGGCTGGCAGCCTTTACTCTGCAGGTTATTCTGTCTTCCGATTACACCTTCGAGATCATGGCCCTAGCGCACAGCTTAATGAAGCGTTATTCCATGCAGCCAGACTCGAAGAAGTGGCACTTGCTATTCAAGATATACAACACCGTTTTGATTATGATGAATACTTTTTAGTTGGTTTTTCATTGGGGGCTAATTTTGCCTTAAGAGTCGGTATGCAAGCGGAACGCTACGGCCTCGATTTTCAGCATATCGTTGCGATCAGTCCCGTACTTTGCCCCGCCAGTACCATGAAAGCATTGACTGACGGCCCGTTTATTTATAGAAAATATTTCCTTAAAAAGTGGCGTAAAGCACTTAAACAGAAAGAACAACTATTTCCTGAATTATATGACTTTGGTGAATTGGCACAGTCGACAAACCTGAGTGCAATGACAGAACACTTGGTGCGTGTCCATACTGATTTTGAGAACGTGACTGACTATTTTAATAGTTACACCCTAACGCAAGATCAGTTAGAAAAAATTTCGATCAAAACAGACCTGGTACTTGCCGAAGATGACCCGGTTATTCCTATTGATAGTAGTTCAGGTCTGTCTTCATCAGAACATCTTCGTTTACGTGTGTTCAAGCACGGTGGCCATTGCGGCTTCATTAAGAACTGGCGAGGCGATAGCTGGGTTGACCGTGAATTACTCAGCCTTTTTTCATTATGACCCGCTTAAAGCAGTTAATACGTTTTTCCTACTCAAGCAAACAACCCATGGAGTAATACATGTTTTTCAATAAAGGTATGAAGCGATTTTTCGGCAAACGAATTTTAATTACAGGCGCAGCAAGCGGCTTAGGCAAAGCACTTGCTTTAACCTTTGCCCGTAAAGGCTGGAATATTTGTATTGCTGATATTCATATGGCGCGAGCCAACGAAGTCGCGTTGGAAGTTGAAAAAGCGGGCGGTAAGGCTTTGGTTTTTGAATGCAATATTTCAAAAGAGTCGGACTTTCAAGATTTAGCTAGCTACTTGGAATCTGAATGGGGCGGTTTAGATATTCTTGTCAATAATGCAGGCATTAGCAGTTCAGGCTCATTGCAGGAAAGTTCTTATGATGAATGGCAGCGGCTTTTGGATATTAATCTTTTAGGGGTGGTTAGAGGCTGTAAAGTATTTACCCCGATGCTGGCGAAACAAGCCCACTCACACATTGTTAATGTCGCTTCTTTTGCCGGTATTGCTTCAGCACCAGGAATGGTTACCTATAACGTTGCAAAGGCTGGCGTCATTTCATTAAGTGAATCGCTTAGACATGAACTTAGCCAGGACAATATTGATATCAGCGTTGTCTGCCCTGCCTTTTTTCCAACCAATTTAATGGAATCAATGAACCGGGAAGAAACCAAAGCCATTGTGTCAAAACTAATGAAACGATCAGGCGTCACTGCAGAAGATGTCGCTGCGCATATCTATAAAGGCATAGAAAACAGGGATTTCATGCTGATCACCCACAAGGATGCACGTATTCAGTATAGTTTGAAGCGACTTTCACCCGACTTATTCCACCTCGGCATGCACCAGGCATTAAAGAAAATGGGCATGGCGTAGTTTAGGCTTATCCACGGTCTCTTGGGGCTCGACCTAAGTGCCTGCCCTGACTATCAGTTATAAAAATCTAGCGTTCCATTACCTCGGGCGAACACACAGGTTCGCCCCTACGGGGGTAATTTGAAGCGTATCCCTGGTCTTTTATGGGCCGACCTGTGTTGTATCCTATGACTTCTGATAGAGTCATAGGATACAACACAGCCTCCCGTTTAAACTTTAAATTTAACAAGTTTGCTCTTTAAGCTAGTCGCCATCTCTGAGAGAGCGTGCGTAGATTGACTAACACCATCAGAAAGTTCTGCTGCTTCTCGAGAGAACGAAGATAATTTAGTGGCATTCTCGCTTATTTCACTGGAGACAACCGATTGTTCTTCCG
This sequence comes from Oleiphilus sp., assembly GCA_048058835.1. Classification (GTDB taxonomy): domain Bacteria; phylum Pseudomonadota; class Gammaproteobacteria; order Pseudomonadales; family Oleiphilaceae; genus PZPK01. The sequence continues at coordinate 51,890 of JBLLNS010000003.1, read as the reverse complement.
CTGCTGCGGCAATTTGAGTATTCATGTCGGCCATTAATCCAATTGCATTATTAATATTTTCGAGCGAATCATGAGCATCATTCGAATGCCCCACGGCTGATTCAGCTCTTTGTTTTCCTTGCTGCATCATAGTGAAGGCACGATCAGCACTTTCTTGAAGCGCACCGATCATGTCTTGTATCTCCTCTGTTGAGCTTTGTGTTCTCGATGCCAATGCCCTGACCTCGTCTGCTACCACGGCAAACCCCCTACCTTGCTCGCCAGCGCGCGCTGCTTCAATAGCGGCATTTAGCGCTAGCAGATTGGTTTGTTCAGCAATACCACGAATAACATTAACGACATCATCAATGTTAGACGCATCATCTTTAAGCTGTTCAATTACCGTAGCGGATTCCTGTACTTCTCGAGATAAGACATTAATGGCTTGTTTCGTCTCTTCTACCACCTGCTGGCCTAATTTGCTTTGGTCACTGGCTTGCTGGGCTTGGTTTGCTGCATTGTTGGCATTCTGAGCGACTTCCTGTACAGATACAGACATTTGCGTTATCGACGTAGCCAACATGTCAGTTTCTTCCATCGCACCGTCAGTCACATGTTTATTTCGACTCGATAAGGTCTTTAATTCATCTGATTGATCGGCAAACTGCGTGCCTAGCTTGATGATTTGCACTAATAAGCCTCTTAAACTTTCGATAAAGTGATTTACCGCATGCCCCATTTCACCTATTTCGTCTTCTGATTGGACTTTGACTTTCTTGGTTAAGTCGCCACCGCCACTGGCCAAATCATTCACATGATTGATTAAGGCTTTCATGGGGCTAACGATCATTTTTGGGAATAAGATAGAAATGGCGATAAACGCAAACAAAAATAATCCGGATAGAATAAGCACAGAAATGAATGCCTGAGAGACATAGACAGATGCATCAAGACTTGATTTGCTGGCCATAATATTCACGTACTCGACCATATCAGAAATACTGTTTCGCATGCTTTCAAAAGCGTCAGCTGAAGATCCAAAACTTAAATCAATAGCTGTTCGTCTTCCATTTCGCGTATCTGCCTCTCGTTCACTTCGAATTTGCCTAGTCAGTGTTTCCCAATTTTCCCGGTGAGATTTATATTGAGCATATTCAGAGGTGATATAACTATCATTGAAACGTTGATAAAAGGTCTCTGCGCTTTGTGCAGATTCTTCTATCGCCAGTTCATGATTTTTTACATCCTGAATGAATTTTTCAGAGCCTGGTTTCGAGTATAGCAAGCTACGTTCAGCGACTAGCGCCTGAAAAAGAGCTCTATCAGACTGCATTAATGCCTCAACGGCATGGAGCATGTTATCTACCTGTTTAGCATTATCACTTAAGGTCAACAAGCGCTGAATCAAAGTACCGGCTATCACTATCATCAGTAAACATAACAAAGAATTAGACAATAAAAGCTTCTTACCTATTTTTAAGTTTTGAAACCACATCATGTAAAATTCTCCTTTGACCCATATGGAGCTGGTTCTTATTTTTGTGCACTCATTACTGGCTTTCTAGAATATCCAAATTAACCCCGATAGTAAGCGCACCAATGGTAGCTTCACCATCTTTAATCGGTACCGATATCTGGACAAGATAATCTTGTGCGCTTTCATCAAACTCAACATCGCCTATGTGAACTGCTCCTTTACCATCATTATAAGACTGCTTCCATTTAGCTTCATCGCCTTGCCAGTAGTCAGAGGTTTTATTCGTCATTGCAACATTTGCGCCTTGGTTATCCATAAGAAATAATTCAAAATAAAAGGCTTCCGTTTGTTCCATTTCCAACAATTTCTTAGCAGCAGGATTCGACATTAAGGCTTGCATTTGTTCATCCACCCCATCATATATACGCCATTCAGCATCTCGAACTTTAATGCTATCGAGCGTTATATTTAACGCGTTTTGTTGTTTAACTGCTGCAACCAAAATGGGATCTGAGCCCCACTTTTCGAGTGTAGGAACCAGTTTATTGAGCAACGAGCTTTGCTCATCAGTAAAGGCAAATGCAGAAAACAAAAGCAAGCAGGCGGCTGTGATGATTCTCATGGTTTACGCTCCGAAACAATTAATCTAAAGGCTTTTAGTTTAGTCGAGGATTTCGATAAATAAATTGTTTTGCACAAATGACTCACTATTTCCAAGTCGTGTGTGAAAACCTATTTTTCTAAAAGGCATAGATCTAATCATTAGCAATAGAATTATGGATGAAAACGCTATTGGACTAATGTAAGTCATCTAAACTTAAAACTTTCGAAACGATGTTTGGCGATTTTTGTATGGCGATCTATAGTTCAATGTCTTAAGCCAATCGATATTCGCATTCTGTTATTTGGAACCGTAAGCTTTAATGCATTGAAAACACCGCACAAATTTAGTGCATAAGTGTTAAGTTCTGCACTTTTTTTAACTTTCGCTTTCCTATATTATGCCGATTAACAAACGTTAATCGTCTCTAATAAGCGAAGCTAACTATTATTTCTGCTACCTGCACGGGGAGAGTCAACTTGTCTCAAGCATCAACTGCTAATCCAGCCACCAGCAATGCTATCATTCCGCCAAAAGAAGCGATTCAGAATGCTAGAGCAAACATAGCGCTATCACAAACGGCATTAAACAGCTCGCTCAGCTACATCAAACAACTTTGTCTGAACGAAACCGGACGGCTATCGGGTACACGTCTCGATGAATACCAACTTATTTCCTATGAGCTTGCCTACTCTTCAGCAGAAAATGCAGCGGCACGTGCTATCTGCGATTACGCAGATAACATACGCCAAGCTAAAGGCGCTGACCAAGACAGCTTATTTCTCGAAGAAGAGATTGCATTGCAATTTTGCGCGGAAGCCATTCAAAACACACGCAATCGCTTTTCCGCCAGATTGGCTGAATTTGGACTGAGCTTTGAACAGTTCAACACTGCGTTCATGAATGAAGCCTCTCTCGCTTTTTGCCAACAATATTTGCAAACCCAAAAGCTAGCTGACTTAGGTCGGGTCATGTTGGAACAGAATGGTCGAACGGCAGATTATCTTTTAGATGAAGATAAAGAAATCATGCGTGAGTCCTTCCAGCGTTTTGCCACAGATGTTGTTATGCCTCGTGCAGAACATATTCACCGCGAAGATCTGATGATTCCTGACGAAATACTCAAACCACTTATCGAAATGGGCTGTTTTGGTTTATCAATCCCAGAAAAATACGATGGTCTTCTCCCAGATGACAAAGAAGACAACATGGGCATGATCGTCGTGACGGAAGAGCTATCGCGTGGTTCTTTAGCTGCTGCGGGTAGTTTGATAACTCGCCCAGAGATTCTTTCTCGCGCCCTTTTAGCTGGTGGAACTGAAGAACAGAAACAACATTGGTTGCCTAAGCTAGCTTGGGCAGATCCATTTTGTGCTGTCGCGATTACAGAGCCAGATTTTGGATCTGATGTTGCGGGCATGAAACTAAAAGCAGAAAAAGTAGACGGTGGTTGGCTTCTAAACGGCGCAAAAACCTGGTGTACCTTTGGCGGTAAAGCTGGCGTTTTACTCACCTTGGCAAGAACTAACCCTGAGCCGGGCCTAGGCCACAGAGGTCTCAGTATGTTTTTGGTAGAAAAGCCTTCATTTGATGGTCATGATTTCCGTTATGAACAGGAGTCTGGCGGCGTACTTTCTGGCAAGGCGATACCAACGATTGGCTACAGAGGCATGCATTCCTTTGATGTATTCTTCGATAATGTTTTCGTTCCAGATAGTCATCTTCTAGGTGGTGAAGAAGGTTTAGGGAAAGGCTTTTATTACACGATGGCTGGCTTCGCCGGAGGTCGAATTCAAACGGCTGCGCGGGCCAATGGTCTAATGCAAGCGGCCTTCGAAAAAGCCGTTGCTTATTCACACGATCGCAAAGTCTTCGGTCAACCGGTTGGGCATTATCAACTGACTTTATGTAAGTTGGCCAGAATGGCTACCCTATTAACCGCATCACGCCAATTTACTTACGCAGTCGGACATTTGATGGATGAAGGCAAAGGTCAAATGGAAGCCAGTTTGGTCAAGCTATTTGCCTGTAAATCGTCAGAATGGTTAACCCGTGAAGCGATGCAGATACATGGTGGTATGGGCTATGCTGAAGAAACTGCGGTCAGCCGTTACTGGATAGATGCTCGTGTATTATCTATCTTTGAAGGCGCAGAAGAGACACTTGCCCTGAAAGTCATCGCCAGAGCATTAATCGAAAACGCAGACTAAAAACAAGGAACGCGCCTTTTGTGGAACAAGCAGAAGGCGCGTTTTGTTTTGTGATTAAAATAACAAGCCCATAACTGTTGCTAAATATTTGGATATACCTTCATGACAGAGCCGAAAAAACCGCATCATATTTACGATAAAGATGGTCAAGCCACAAAAGACAGACCTTGGATATTTAGAACCTATGCAGGACATACCAATGTATGGGCGTCTAATGAGCTTTATCGAAATAACCTTGCGAAAGGCCAAACCGGGCTTAGCATCGCCATGGATTTGCCCACCCAGTGCGGTTATAGCTCCGATCATGACATTGCCAAACCCGAAATTGGTAAAGTAGGCGTGCCAATCAACTCACTTGACGATATGCAAGTGCTTTTCGATAACATTCCCGTTGATGAAATGAATACCTCAATGACCATCAATGGTACCTCGATGTGGTTGTTATCCTTGTACGTCGCCATGGCTGAAGAACGCGGCTTGGATATCAGCAAGCTTAACGGGACAACCCAGAACGACCTAATCAAAGAATACTTAGCACGCGGCACCTATATTTTTCCCCTGAAGATTCAATACGAATTATCGTAGACATGTATGAATATTGTCTGCATAACATTCCGTCGTGGAATGCCTCAAACATTTGTTCCTATCACCTACAAGAGGCCGGCGCGACGCCAGTTCAGGAACTCGCTTTTGCACTCACCACCGCCATCACAATTCTAGATGCGATCAAAGAAAGAAACTGTTTTACCGAAGAAGAGTTCGAGCGCTGCGTCGGCCGTATTTCGTATTTCGTGAATGCAGGAATGCGCTTCGTGGAAGAGGTCTGTAAAATGCGTGCCTTCTGTGAAATGTGGGATGAAATAACGACTGAACGTTACGGCGTGAAAAACCCAAAATACCGCCGCTTTCGCTATGGTGTTCAGGTCAACTCATTAGGTTTGACGGAAGAACAGCCGGAAAACAATGCCTGGCGCATTCTTATTGAAACATTAGGGGTGACACTTAGCCGGAATGCTCGCTGTCGTGCTCTTCAATTACCGGCATGGAATGAAGCGCTTTCATTGCCTCGCCCTTGGGATCAACAGTGGTCACTTCGCTTACAGCAAGTCATGGCCTATGAAACAGATTTACTCGAGTATCCAGACCTCTTCGACGGCTCACATGTCATAGAGTCAAAAGTGAAGGACTTAAAAGAACAAGCTTTTGCAGAAATCAATAAAATATTAGATATGGGTGGCGGAGTCGAAGCGATTAAAACCGGCTACATGAAGTCATCGCTTGTTGCGTCCCAGGGCGAAAGAATGAGCAAGCTTGTCAAAGGCGAGCAAATTGTCGTTGGGAAAAACAAGTGGACTGACGGTCTCGAATCTCCCCTTGTCAAAGACAGCGATGGTGGTATTTTCATGGTGGATGCCGAAGCGGCACAACGCACTATCGACGCTTTAAACCAAACCCGGGCAAACCGTGACAATGCACGAGCTGAAGCTGCCTTAGCTGAGCTAGCGAAAGCTGCCAAAGATGGCGTTAACATGATGCAAGCTTCTATCGAATGCGCCAAAGCACGTGTCACCACCGGTGAATGGTCAGACACGCTGCGTAATGCCTTTGGCGAATTTCGCCCACCTACAGGTGTTGAAGGACAAGCGTTAACCATAGAAACAGATACACTAAACGAAGTTCGTGGCAAGATTGACAGTTTTATTGCCAAGCACGGCTATCGCCCAAGAATGGTCGTTGGAAAGCCCGGTTTAGATGGGCATTCAAATGGCGCTGAGATGATCGCGGTGGCTGCACGTCATGCAGGCTTTGATGTGATTTATTTCGGTATTCGACTCAGTGCAGCAGACATTGTTCAATCCGCTCTCGAAGAAAACGTAGATGTTATTGGCATCTCCCTGCTTTCAGGTTCCCATAACGAAATCATCGACCAACTATTTGAAGAACTTGAAACGAATAAAGCCAAAGACTCAATACCCGTTATTTTAGGTGGCATTATTCCCACACCCGATTTTGAATCATTAAAAGCAAAAGGCGTTAAACGGATTTTCACTCCAAAAGACTTTGATCTGATGGCAGTGATGAATGACATAATGGATGTTATCAATGACCAAAAATCACACTAAGCCGCCACTTACTGCGATAAACAACTTAAGCCGCATACCCGAAAACACGCTAATTGAAGACATGAATCAGCCCTTGTCTGAGGATTTAATTAGCTTGTTATCACAGGCTCAAGCGCATGAGAAATGGCCAATAGCACAATTAATTTCGATTTTTGAACGTAACACCGATGAAAACTTCATCACCCGACATAAAATCGTGTCCTACTTAAATGAACACCCACAAACATTCACAAAACAAGCTTTGGTATTAGGTGTCACAGGGACCCCGGGCGCGGGTAAATCCAGCCTTATCGGCGAAACATGTTTAAGCCTCTTGGCGAAAAATCCGTCTTTATCTATTGCGGTACTGGCAATTGATCCATCAAGCCATGAATCAGGCGGCGCGCTGCTTGGTGATAGAACGCGTACTATTTTTCCAATTAAAGATAAACGTTTGTTTTTCCGTTCTCAGGCCTCTCAACAAGACTTAGGTGGCTTAAGCAAACAGACCTTTCATGTCACACGCTTACTCAGAAAATTGTTCGATATTATTATTATCGAAACAGTGGGTATCGGTCAGAACGAAATTGAAATACAAAAGCTTAGCGATCATACCTGCTTAGTACTGCAACCACTTGCGGGTGATCAAGTGCAGTTCATGAAAGCCGGCATTATGGAAGTTCCCGATGTTTTCGTGATCAATAAATGCGATGAAGATGCCTTGGCTAAAAAGAGCCTTCACCTACTTAAATCCAGCCTGAAGCTTGCTCAAATATATGTTCATGATGCTCGGGATGGCAGTGCAAAAACACAAGCAGCGCGCGACATATTTCTGACCAGTGCCATTAAGAAAAAAGGGCTGGACGTATTAGCGGACTATATTGACCATACACGCGAAACGGCCGTATCCAACGAATTAATTCATCGACAAGAGACCTACTTCCTTAATAAATGGATCAGACAGGCGTATGGTGAGTTTGGTTTAGGCGTCTATCATCATCTAGGCGGTGATGAGCTGCTTAAACAAGGAACGTTTGAAGAAAAAGAACTAAAATTCAAACGCTTAATTGGTCAATTTTTAACAAAGCTAGAATAACTAAACAAAGCATAACGATCCCTACCGGATCAAAACGATTAACTAAACGAAAAAAATAAAAACTGCAGTCTCACGACAACAATAAAAATAAAGTCAGAAATCAACTTTCTGTAGGACTCGCAACCTGTTAATTGCAGCCTAAATCTTTATTCAATATGACTAAACTTACCTTTTAAGAGGATATAACGATGACAAAAGAACTCTATGATATTGGCACGGCTCCCCCAATCGGCGAAGTACCTGCGAAAATGCATGGCTGGTTAATTCGAGAAGAGCGTTTCGGTCAACCCATGAAAGCCTTTGCAAAAGAAGTCGTGGATGTGCCTGCAATCAAAGATGACGAAGTTCTCGTTTACGTTATGGCAGCCGGTGTTAACTACAACAATGTCTGGGCTGGTTTAGGTGTGCCAATTAATGTCATTGGTGCGCGTAATAAACAAGGTGAGCCGGAACAATTTCATATTGGTGGTTCAGATGCCTCAGGTATTGTCTATAAAGTTGGCAAAGACGTCACCAATGTAAAAGTGGGTGATGAAGTGGTAGTTCATTGTGGTTCTTGGAAAAAAGACTGCGATGCAGTTAAAACTGGTAAAGATCCGATGTACGACCCTACTTTCCGTATTTGGGGTTACGAAACTAATTACGGCAGCTTCGCTCAGTTCACCAAAGTACAGGATCACATGGTTCTGCCAAAACCCAAGCATTTAAATTGGGAAGAAGCAGCAAGTTATATGCTCGTTGGGGCGACGGCTTATCGTATGTTGATGTCTTGGGCACCTAACAATGTAAAAAAAGATGACGTTGTTCTTATCTGGGGTGGTGCTGGTGGTTTGGGCTGCATGGCGATACAGATAGCAGCCGCTATGGGCGCTAAACCAATAGCTGTTGTTTCAGATGAAAGCAAATTTGATTACTGTATGAAGCTGGGCGCAGTCGGCTGTCTAAACCGTAAAGATTTCGATCATTGGGGTATGATGCCGCACTGGAAAGACGAGTCTGCTTACGCCCAATGGGCAAAAGGTGCGCGTAGTTTTGGTAAGGCTATTTGGGAAATCTTAGGCGAGCGTCGTGGCGTCGATGTGGTTTTCGAACATCCTGGTGAAACTACAATCCCAACGTCAATCTTTGTTTGTGAAACCGGGGGCATGGTCGTTGTTTGTGCAGGTACCACTGGCTTTAATGCGACTCTAGACTTGCGTTACCACTGGATGCGTCAGAAACGTCTACAGGGCTCCCACTTTGCAAACGATGATCAGGCAATTGGCGTCAATGATCTGGTCATTGAGGGTAAAGTAGACCCTTGTATGTCGAAAGCCTTCACCTATGAAGAGCTACCCGACTCTCATCAGCTGATGTATGACAACAAGCACCCTCATGGCAATATGTCTGTTCTTATCGGCGCAGCAGACTTCGGTTTAGGCGCTAGCAAATAAGCTTGTCCATTTAAGCTTGTTTTCTTTTGAGTCTGATTCTAGCAAAGAATCCCCTTCTTAACGCTGGACAGACTCAAATCACTTAGCTCAACTTTCTGCTCATATCCCTACTCCCCTGCCAAATAATTTGCTCATAGACGAACAAGCATTATACTGTTCATATATACAGCTTATTGAGCATCGTTATGCGAAAAATAATTCATGTCGATATGGATGCATTTTATGTCTCTGTAGAAATCCGCGATAACCCGGCATTAACAGGAAAGCCTGTCGCTGTTGGCGGAAAACGCACTAGCCGAGGCGTGCTATCTACCTGTAATTATGTTGCGAGAGAGTATGGCGTTCGCTCCGCAATGCCCACAAGTGTTGCGTTACGAAAGTGTCCACAGCTAATTTTACTGCCTGGTCGAATGGAGGTGTACAGAGCAGTCAGCCAGCAAATAAGAGAAATATTTTCCAGATACACTCAGCTAATCGAACCGCTCAGTCTGGATGAAGCCTATCTGGACGTCACTGCCTGTGAGGCTCATCAAGGCTCAGCCACCTTAATTGCTCAAGCTATCTGTCGTACGATTCATCAAGAATTAGGCTTAACGGCCTCTGCCGGTGTAGCGCCAGTGAAGTTCCTTGCCAAAATAGCCTCAGACATGAACAAGCCAAATGGTGTCTTTGTGATCACGCCAGAACAGGTAGACAGCTTTATAGATACCATGCCACTTAATAAGATTCCTGGCGTGGGAAAAGTAAGCTTTGAAAAACTCAATAAACAGAACTTATTTACAGGAAGCGATATCAAACAAAGCGACCCACGCCAATTACACGAAAACTTTGGCAAGCTAGGTTCGATGCTATGGCAAAGGTGCCAAGGTGAAGATAATCGACCTGTCGAAACCTCCAGAGTACGCAAATCTGTCGGCGTTGAACGCACCTTTCCTGAAGATATTGACGAAATAGACCACCTAATCGATATCCTGGTATCGAAACTAATACCAGAGTTAAAAACACGTTCAGCTAAGCATGTTCTGCAAAGAGGCATACACAAAATCGGTATTAAAGTGAAGTTTAGTGACTTTCAACAAACGACCAAAGAATTAAGTTTCTCTAGTTTCGATGATCACTTGTTTGTTCAATTATTAAAAGAAGCGCTGCAGCGAGGCTCAGGCAAAAAAGTCAGACTACTTGGCGTTCATATTGGTTTAAACGAATTGAAGTCTCTTCAAACCCAATATGAGTTTCATTGGTAGATAGAGCGTTGATGACACATTCTGGCTATGCTTTTCATTCGTTTATCCCTCAACTGAAGCTTTATAGTGTCAGCTTTATATACACATCCTAAATTTCTTCTACGATTACTTTTTTATAGGATAATGAATTAGCTTGATTATAAATAAACTGGTATATGACTTGCCTGTAAAAATCATAGAGTTAATGACTCTAAACAATGGTAAAAATAATAAAGTGGAACATGTATTGTCTATATGAGCATTTAGACAGGTAGTTTATGTTCAGCAATATCAATTATATGGAGATTTAAAATGAATAATAAAATACTAGGTTTTATACTCACAGCTATATTCGCCAGTTCGTCAGCTGTAGCGTCTATCATCACCTTTGATCCCTTAGCAGGTGCAAATGGCTCGAGTTATGCAGGCCATACCGAGAGTGGCTTTACGGTTGCTAATGATGGTGATTGGTTGGAAGCTCACAATTTTGGTACGCCCGTCCCCTCTATCTTTACCCAATCATCAACAGACTCCATTTCAATCACAGAAACGGGATCAACAGGTTTTTTCACCTTTGCTGGCATCGATATGGCTTGTAATAATGGCTCAGATTGCAGCTATTCAATAGAAGGCTTTCTTAACTCAGTCAGCGTTTTAAATTTAGTAGGCAGTGTCACTGCTGGCCCTCCATTTCAGTTTTATACTGTCGCAACGGGCGGACCATCAACTGTCCTCGACTACCTTAGTATCAGTATGACAGATGCAGGTAGTTCATCGATGAATATTGATAATATCAATGTAAGCGCTACCACGAGCACAGTTTCAGAGCCGGCTGCTTTAAGCCTGTTAATGCTCGGCATTTCAAGCTTGTTGCTTGGTAAGCGTCGTCGAAAAATCGCTTAAAAAGCGATGGGGTAACAGGCTCTTTCTGTCACCCCTTTTTTTCTTACTCGTCAAAAAGATCTACTCTTAAATTAATCTATCGAGTTTTAGCAATTCTTTTCCATCAAATAGCACTTCATACGCGTTAGACGTCATGCATTATCATTCAGTTTTTATCAGTGCGAGTGCTTGATACCATTTAGGCCCAAATCCGAATAAAGGAAATTTTTGTTTCGCCAAACGCTCTAATTTCCTGTGAGATAACAGGTCTTCATAGTCGTATAAGGGGTGAACGGGGTTGTTGGCAATGAAGTGAAAGGCCAGTAAGGCCGCAAAGTAATACACCTTTTGAAACACGCGTGCTACCGGTTTTGGTGAAGCCGGCGCGAAGTCCGCAATGAGTAACAAGCCTGCAGGTTTCACAAAGCTAAGTAACTTAGCCACCATGCTCTGCATTGTTTCTTCTGAAAACACATTTAAAAAATAGTTAGCCGCAACGGCATCATATAAGCTCGATGGTTCATGTTTGAAGGCATCGCCGCAAATCAGCGTGACACTCCCCTCTAAGTTTTCCTTATTTAATCTTTTACGTAAACCATTCAGCATTTGCGGGGAAAGCTCGATGACTGTCACTCTCAGCTGTGCTTTTGCGGCCATAATGACATCTTCACCCTGCCCTGCACCAACATATAAGATGTGTTGTTGTGGCTTGAGCCATTGAAGCTGCCATTTTTTGCTGGCGCGAATTTGGCCGCCACTATAAATATGCGAAGCTTGCTGGTAAAACCAGGAGGTTTTGCCATATTGGCTATGTTCGGTCTCTGACAATGTCATAGCTAAGTTAAAACACGTTAATTGACTTTAGAACCGCCGTTGTCACTTTTACACGAGAAGCGTTTGGCGGTGCACATTGATACCACATAGTTGCCTCGGCTCGGTAACGCGTTTTGTGGTAAGCCAAGGCTTTAAATGCATATAAGGAACTACCAAAACGAAACATCAAGTTTTGTAAAAGACGTAGCCAAGTTATTTCATGCGGATGTTTTTCAATATTGAATAAGGGTGAAATCCCCAAAGAGAGCGTGGCCACACCTTCTTGTTGGAATACCTTCATGGCTTCCAAAACAGTAAAATCCAAAAAACCATTGGGTAGAATATCTTTCCGACCGCGTAAAATATTGGCAGTGTAACCAATCAATTTGCCATTTTTGAAGAAAGGGTCGAAGAACACATAACCGACAAGCTCTCCCTCGAAGTAACAAAAAAACTTGCGGACACCCTGTTCTTCAGAGAATTCAGGTGGTCGCGTAATGAGCCTTAATTCTTTATCTTTCACTGCTTTAGTATGGCGCCAAAGCAGCGAGATGTGCTTAGCCTGCTCAACATCGACTTCATCCCAAGCTTGCTCCTTTACAATAAAGCCACGTTTCCCCAGATTGGCAGCCCAGCGAAGATACTTCATTTTTTTGCCTTCCACTACATACCTAGAGAGCGGTATCTGATATTCGAGGCCCATGTCATTGCAGCTGTAATCGAGTGCAATTAATTGATCAGCACAGGCTTTGTCGACCGCCATAAACACCGTCTTATGCCCTGTCACACGCTCTAAGCATGAGACCAATAAAGGAATATCTTCAATCGCACATACTGGGTTGGTGAAGGCGATATTATAAGTTGAACCCAAGCAGCGTTGCGGATAATACGCGATGAAGCCAAGCCCAGCGATGCCGAGATGATCGACACCAGATTGCAAGGAAAAGTAAGAACTAGATTGATAGCCAAATTGCTGTACCAGCGCGTGGCGCTCCGCCAGCGAGAGATTATTGATCTTTGGGGGAGAAAACTGATAGCGATGTTGCCAGTCTGTGTCCTGTGCTTTTGTTAGTATTGAGCCATCAATACTAGCCTGCTGATCTTTAAGCGAATCTATCATGGCTTTGCCCCGCCCGAAATCGAGCCCGACCGCTGAGCTTGCTTATTTCGCCTGAAACAAATAGACCAAAGTAAAATAGCCAACACTCTTGGTCGCATTAATACTAAAGGCGAACGCACCATATTGGCCACTGCCAGACAGGTTTCTGTGAGGTAAGTTGAGCGATGACAAGTTTCGAGTAGTTTATCGGTATAACGGTAAGCCAGTTTAAGTTTCCAATCCAGTTTACGACCAATCGTTTCAGGCCAGCGCATATCTTCGCTAATCGCAAACATCCACGCCCCCAGAAAAACTCGATTTAATCGTTTATAAAACTTGCGTGCCCATTTGTCTGAAAAGCCCTTATAAATGCCTTGTTGAAGGTACCTATCCAATATTCCGGCATTTTTGGCTATCAAGGTTAAGCCATGCCCATGAATGGGATTGAATGCACATAAGGCATCTCCCATGACCAGTAAGCCACTGGGATAACGAGACATTTTTTCATAATGTCGCCAAATATTTTGGGTGCTTCTAAATGTCTGAATAGACAGCTCGTCTTGCGAATCAGCCAAAACATCGCCGATGGCATTCGTTGATAACGCATTGGCAAAAGCTTTAAAGCCCTGCTCATCTGATGGTGGATAGGTGCCAGCCATACCAATGAGCGTTAGCAGCCAGGTGCCTTTTTTTATTTCCCAAAGTCCCGCAGCGCGGGGATTATCAGGCGCATGAGGCGCGACCTCGATCGCTCTAACGCCATCGTAGTCATTCGGAATGCTGAGCTGGCACGACGCATAGGCTAATCTGGGATCGACGATAGTGGATGGCGTCTTTGGGTAACCCGCTTCTTTCAACCATTTATTAATCCGACTGCCTCTTCCTGAGCAGTCCAGCACTAAGTCTGCTTCGATCAAGTCGGCTATATCAGATTTATTTTGAGCACCAAGCCGGTTATCTTCGGCCTGTTGATTGGATATGACATACACGCCGATGACGCGTTTTTCAGAGGGATTAAAGGCTAAACGCTGAACATTCAGAGCAGCCTGAATTTCAACATTATCTAAGGCTAAGACGCGTTTTTTGACGATGGCGTCTATCCATGTTCTGGAGGTAGGCCTCACTTTTATAGAAGAGGAAAAGCGAGGTAACTTTCCCTCTCCAACATACAAATCCACATCATTTGAATAACACAGTTCAGGAGACCCCATGCTGGCAAGTTCTTCATCGAAACCAGGGAATAAGGTTTCAAATAAGGCACGACCTTTCATAAGTAGGATATGTTGGTGATAGGCTTGAGGTAAGCCTTTTCGGTGTTGAGGCTCAGGGTTTTCTGCCTGGCGGTCTTTATCTAGTATCAGAACGTGATCAAAATGTTTGGCTAGAATTTTTGCGTTCACTAACCCAGATATTCCAGCTCCGATGACAATCGCCTTAGACATAGTTCTACCTGAGTGAATAAATTTACATGAAAGTTTTTAGTTCATTTAGCTGCTTTTGCCATGTATTCAGGCAGTGAAGCCTGCTGCTGAACCACGCGCATGGTTTCATACGATGCATCAATAAAACCAATATTAAACAGTGTATGCAAGGTACTCTGCACCAAACCACCAGGAAGACTGAACGTTAATAATTCAATTTCAGTCTTACCATTTTCTTTTTCAGTAAATTGCCAGTAACCTGCCATTAACGGGAAACGAACCAAACGCAGATCTTTTTTCTCTACCGGCTTATCAACACTGATAAAATCGATTTTAGTACGTTTTTCATCGGGAAACTCAGCTTTACGGTAACGAGATACCGCATCACGGTTGTAGGCCCCGGTGAAGTGATACGTTGTGTATACATATACATCTGTGTCTGTTTCTGAATAGATAATTTGATCCGAACTTAATACACTTACGGCCCATTCCTTAAATCGGTTCACATCCATAATAACGGCACTTAAGGCTGCCACTGGAATATCTGATTCCGTCTTAAACTTGCACTGTTTTATATTTGTTACATGCATACGGCATGTTGCCTTAACACCCTCTTCTTCGCCTTCAGACTCCCAATCACTTATCCAATTATTCGTCACTTGTAAGGGCTTATCCTTGGAAGCAGATTGGTCGGATGCCTGAGCACTCAGTGGCATAGCACTGAAAAATATAATCAGATAGGCAATAAAAGGCATAGTTTGCAACTCTCGTAAAATGAAAAGATAGACAGTTTGTGCAGAAACTCAAGGTACTTAATTTGACACAATATAATGATGCGCAATCATATTGCAAAGCCAATCATAGACTCAAGACTGAAAAGAAACCAAACTCACACTTATGAAACTTTTTGCATATTAACATGTGATTTTTCAAGAAGGAATAGCTGGATAGAGAGCACCAAAGGTGCTCTTAGGAAATAGACATTACTTGCTGTAATGATGAAATATTAGTGCGCGAGCCTTTTTTGCAGTTTGACTGCATTCGTTAGCACCCATTGATAGCCAGTAGGCAATACACGCGCCATGCCATCTAACATTTTTGCATCAGCCCCAATAAGTACACGACGGGCATTCTGCCGCACCCCTTTCAAAATAGCCTTGGCTGCGCTGTCAGCAGTGTGCAGAAAGAATTTTTCGAACGATGCCGTGGCATCTTTTCCTTCTATGCCTGTTACATCAGACACGCTATCCGACATTCTTGCAGACTTTGCAATATTGGTTTTAATACCGCCGGGATGAATACATGTTGTCGACACTTTAGAACCCGTGATTTCTAAGTCCTGTCTCAGTGATTCAGTAAACCCTCTCACCGCAAACTTGCTAGCATTATAGCCGCTCATCAAAGGCTGGGAGGTTAAACCAAAAACGCTTGAGATATTGATCACATGCCCCTCACCTGATTTCTCAAGATAAGGCAAAAATGCCTTAGTGCCATAAATAACACCCCAGAAATTAATATCCATGATCCATTTATAATCCTCAATGGATAATGAATCCACGGTGCCCGACAAGGCCACACCGGCATTATTGAAAATCATATTCACCGTGCCATGATCATTGGCTACCTGATCAGCCCATGCATAAACAGCCTCTTTATCAGCGACATCCAGCTGTTGATAGGTCACCTCAACCCCATAGGTAGCCAATAGATTTACCGTTTCCGCTAGGCCTTGCTGATCAACATCCGATAAAGCTAAGTGGCAACCCTGTTGTGCCAGGTTGATTGCTAAAGCTTGACCGATTCCAGAACCCGCCCCCGTAATCGCTGCAACTTTGTTTTTTAGCGTTTTCATTCCACTCTCCTTTTATTTTAATAGATACAGTTTTAGTGGATACAAACTACTGACTAACGATAAATTCACGGTACACAGCAGCACTTTCTTCGGGTATTTCCACCATCGGCATATGCCCTATCTCTGGCCATATTTTGACGGTGCTATTCGGTAGTGCTTCATCCCAAACAACAGCGCTACTCACATGGATTAATTCATCTTTCCCACCCCATAATATTAATACGGGCAACTCAATGCTGGGTAAATGTGCTTCCAGCATATCCACCGAATGGATATCTTCAAATATCACAGCTAACTCATCTTTTCTGGCTTTATAACGTTCAGCGATACCGGCTTTCACGAAGTCAGGAACAAAGGGTGGTTGCGCCATGGTCATCGCATAAAGCCTGGCAAAGTCTTCTGCATTATTCACTTGGAAGGGGTTTTTGCCTTCAGCTAACATCGTACCCATCACGCTCGGTTCGGGTGATATGACACCAGCAGGATCAACTAAAGCTGCTGAAATCGTTCTATCGGGGTAAAGCCTTGCAAAGTGCGCTGTGATAAAGCCGCCCATCGAATTACCAATGATATGGGCATTTTGAATTTGTAAGCGATCTAATAAATCAACTAAACGTTTTGCTTGTGCTGGGCCGCTGTAATCCCAGTTAGGATCAAATACGGTATCACCATGCCCTGCCATGTCAGGAATGATAATATTAAAGTCATTTTCCAAATGTTTTGCGAAACGCAACCAAACAGATTTATCGGCACTATAGCCGTGTACCATCACAATAGTCGGCTTATCTGAGCCTAAGTGCGCATTATTTCGATAGACAGACAGTGACATATCGCCAATGGGTATCTCTTGCTCATCAAATCCATAAAGGCTTGCCTCTGCGTTAAGAGCCGAATCGTAAACCCACTGCCCCATCTGAACGGGAAAAACGACCACTAAAGCCGCAAACAATAATGGCAAGCCAATCAATACACCTAAAATTACTTTCTTCATACTTACTCCCTTTTTTTGAATCTGAACAACACGGTTTAATCTGTTTATCTACTGCATTAGCAAACTAGGTTTCAAATTGATGATCTTCTGGTCTGAAACGTTTCGCCCAACGGCGATAAGTAAAACTGAAGCCTGGAAACATGGCGATCACCTTGCCACTCTTGCTTTTGTACCAACTATTGCAGCCACCTTTTTGCCAAACCGTTTTAGCCATCTCACGATGAATCAATTGGGTATAACGATCTTCAGCTTCCTGCTTAACTTCTATCGTGCTGTCAGGGCGTAACTTAACCGCCTCTAAGGCCTTCATAATGTAATACATTTGTGACTCGATGATGAATAAAGCAGAGGTGTGCCCGATCCCGGTATTCGGCCCAGTGACAATAAATAAATTAGGAAAGTCTGGGATCGTCGTGCCCAGATACGCTCGCGGATAATCCTGCCAGAAATCTGCCAGCGCTTTACCGTGCTTACCAATCACGGGATAGGAAATCACACCATCAGTCGCGTCAAAGCCGGTACAATAGACAATTATATCCAGTTCATGCTCGACCCCATCTTGGGTGATTAGGCCGTTTTCGGTTATTTCTTTAATGCCATTATGTTTATCATATAAAGTCACGTTTTGCCGATTATAGGCCGGATATAACGTGTCCGAGAGAATCACTCGCTTACAACCAATAGTAAACTCCGGTGTCACTTTCTTCTGTAGATCTGGATCTTGAATCTGATCCTTTATCATCTTTTCCGCTTTATTTTTTGCCAGTACTTTAAGGGCAAAATCAGAATATTTGAGGCCGATCACTCTTAGCTCAAACACCCAATAAATCAACAAGCGTAGCGCTTTGTAAGCCCATTTATTTTTCAGTAAAGCACGCTGCCAAGGCTTGAAGAAATAATCCTTGCGGGGCATCACCCAGTGTGGTGTGCGTTGCAGGATATGCAGATGCGATACTTTCGGAGCAATCGCAGGAATAATTTGCGCTGCACTCGCACCGCTGCCAATAATGGCCACACGTTTGTTGGCATAATCAACCGAGTGATCCCATTTGCTGCTATGGAATGACGCGCCCTTGAAACGATCTTTACCCGGAAAATCAGGGATAACAGCAGTACTCAGTGGCCCGGTTGCATTAATAACAAATTGAGCTGACAGGCTTCTGCCATCCGCTAAGTCTATCGCCCAGCGTTTTCGAGTTTCATCCCAAGAGATTTCTTGAACATTGGCCTGAGTCAGTGTGCGCTCTCTCAGCCGGTATTTTTCGATAATATGATCGGTATAGTTTTGAAGTTGCCCTTGGTCCGCAAATAATTGCGACCAATCATAGGGTTCGGTAGAAAGTGAGTACAAAGGAGAAGGTACATCGACCGCGGCGCCAGGGTAGGTATTTTGAGACCAAGTTCCACCCATAGACTCATGGCGCTCTAATAAAATATAGTCGTCCATACCCTGCTTAGATAAATTCATCGCAGCAAGCTGACCACCGAATCCACTACCAATGATAATAACTTGATAGTCACTTTTCATACCGCACTCCTGTCATTTTTTATGTTTATTCTTGCTGTCGAGTAGTGTCATAAGACTGTCTCGGCTAGATTCAGTGCTGGCACATCATAGCCAGCTTTCATGCAAAGACCAAGTATTCAGCCTTTGCAAAGGTGGTGACAAATTATCATCTGATGACACTTGTCGTCAAATTATTTTAAAGTGACTTTACATTGCTAGCTAAACACGCTCCAATATGCGCATACGCGATACAGACACTTTCTATTGATGAAAAAAACATGCCCTTTACAGATGAAAAAAGTCAACAAACCGAAGCTTCATGCCAAAATGCTAATCAACCCGCTAAGACTAAGGCGCGTACTTATGCAGGTAAAAGCTTAGAAGACCGAAAAAGATTCAGGCGGCAGCAATTTTTAAAAGCCGGCCTCTGTGTTTTTGGTGAATTAGGGTTCAGACAGGCCAGTGTCAGGCGCTTGTGTAAGGAAGCGCAATTAACCGACCGATACTTTTATGAAGAATGCGGTAATTTAGAAACACTATTAGTCGATGTTTACCAACAGTGCATGACCAATGTGAGCAAGAAAATATTAAACGCTATTGTGTCTGAATACGCGCAATCGAAAGACCCAGAAAAAGCAATTATCTCTGGGCTTGAAGCTTACTTCTCCGCGCTTGAAAACCATCAGGTTGCGCGTATTTGCATGCTTGAATTAGAAGGACTAAACCCAGAGGTCACCGCGCTCTACAATTGTTATATAGAAAGTTTCTCAGAAATATTAAGACAGCTCGCCAAGCATGCCTTTCCTGATATGACACTACCGGTATCCGAACAAAAGATCATCGCTTTATCACTGGTCGGCGCGATGCGACAAACGGCCACGCACTGGCTGACCAACAATTATGATACGGAACGAAGTGAGCTAGTATCCGCCACCAGCAAGCTATTCAGCGGAATGATAGCGTTACTGGCGCGTCACAATTAGCCATTCAGGCGGACGTTTCAAGGGTTCAAATAATATAAGGGGACGAATGCCACCAGTACCAAGGTGGTGCCCATCACCAATAGCGGAAGAATCATTCTTTCGTGGCGGTAGTAAAAGCTGTCGCCTTCTTTCATAGCCAGCTCAACTTCTTCATCACCCACGACCTGCCTCGTCAGCAAATGGTTCAGCGAAACTGGCGGGCTCAAATAACCCAATTCAAATGCCATTAAACAGGTCATCCAGAAGTGGATCGGGTTAATGCCTTGCGCATAAGCAACAGGAGCAATCGTACCTGTCACCAAAATCAGGGCGCCAAAGGGGTCCATCACCATCCCGATGAAAACAAGGAATACCACTAAGAACGCCATCGTAGCGTAAACAGAACCAAAAGCTTCTGGAATCTCCAAGGTGCCGCCGCCCCGCTCTATCATGCCGCCTACCGTAAATGAGCAAGCCATCAGCATTAACAATGCGCCAATTTGAATAGCCGAATTGTCAACGCCTGCCGAAAAGGCTTTTGACAAGGTCGGGCTTGCGCCGGCTGTTTTATTGCGTTCAATAAAGTCTTTGCTGAACCTGCGTTCAAACCAGAGCACCGCAATAACAATTACAGGCAAAATGACCGGTGCCGTAAATTCGTCTAATTGTGCGTCCAGAATAATGTCGTAGGCAAATAAGGCCGCCGCTAAAATAGCAACGTAGGGTAAAAATAACACCAGATTATGCAAAGAAGGTTTTAATGCGACACTGGCAGGAGTGAGTTTTATCGGGTCTTTTCGGGTAATCATCGCGAAAACCGCAAACACCACCATACTGAGTAAAAACACTTTAAAGCCCCAATGAAACAACTCATCGGTGACCACCTCTTTATTTAAAATAGCGATACCCACTACCAATAGGCAAGGCCGAAGCACCACACCCGAACCGGTCATCGCGGTGACGGCCAAAGACAATTGACGACGCGTGCCGACACGGCGCATTTCTTGGTAGACCACGGCACCCATCGCGATAATAATAATGCCAGAAGCGCCAGTATAGGCGGTGGGAAATGCCAATAAGGCAATAGCAACAAAAGCCAGCATTTCAGGTGGCATATGCCAAGGTTTCAGAATATCAAAAAGCTTCGCCCCGACTAGGGTTTCTTTCAGCAACATCCCCACCAAGATATAAAGACCAATCGCCAGATGCAGATTAGTTAACTGAAATATCTGGGTGAAGTAGATTGCAATGCCGGGAATGTGGCCTTCATAAAGAAAGAATTGTAAACACGCAGCGAGCAACATAATGCTGTGGATAGGAATCGATAAAAACGCTTTCCATAATGTCCCATCTGCGTCGAGGCTTTTATCAGACTGCAGGAAATGGTATAGATTGATAGCACATAAGGTAAACGCTGCCAAACTCAATATAACCAAGAGCTCAGGTTTGGCGACATCCGTTCCAGAAGCATAAGAACCTTTAATGAAAAAGACGGTCGATAAGCCTAAACTGCCATTGCCCACAAACTGTCCGATATTCGATACTTTATGGTCTAGGCGTGAATGAATCGAACGGAATGCAATATGGCTTTTTTTCCATGTGGTCACGACGGCCGCAAACGCTAACAGCAAAATAAGCGTCAATCGTTGATGCTCTATCGCATACAAACTCACACTGGCGAAACTGTGCTCCGCCGATCGAAATAACTTAACCCAAACGGTCACATTTTCTTGATAAACATCGGCTTGGCGCTGTTGTTTTTCACATAAGGTATTTTGGCTAAGCAGAGAATTTCGCGCAGCATCGCGATCAAATTCGGTTTCAAATAAATCGAAATCGGCGCTTTCTTCAGCATGCTCGGTTTCAAGCTCGTCCAAACGGCTTTCAATATCGATGGTCAGGTCACAATCAACCTGTGGCTGTTCGCCACGCAGAACAAAGTAATCAGGCCAAAAGTACACCCCCATTTTAAGCATTTGGGCATGCATTTTTTCACTTGTACCCGACAAAATGGATACAAACAACAGTGCCAAAATGACACCAGAAAAAAAGCGTTGTGTGTTCGTTTTTAGTTGCGCTGGCTTAGTTTGGCTTTCTGCTTGCTGATTTAACATGAGATAGATTCAACATTGTTATTATTTTGAGTAGCCTATAAAAGGTATTTGCCAGCACTTGCAGCAATGACAGTGATAATACCCAGGCTAAGGTTTAGGCCAACCAAGCGTCTTATGCTGCTTAGTCGATTAGCGGCATCTTCCCAGTCAGAAATCGCAACGGCCATTTTCAAGCGTTTTAAGCCGGCAAAAAAGACATGCCCGAAGATCAGAAACATGACGTAACCTAGGCCCAACATGATATGAACATGTTTACCGACAGCCGCCATTCCACCTAAAAGCGATATCATGCCATGACCGGTCACGATCAGCGTAATGATGGCCAACCAGACAAACACAAAGAAACTACTAAACACCCTGCTCCACAAAATAAAACGCACGGGCGGGTCTAATAATTGAGCAGCGACAGGACGAAGACAAACATAGGCGAAAAACATACCGCCCACCCAGATAACAGCGGACAAGAGGTGAAGTGATAAAGCAATAGACATCATGATTATGAATACTCAGGGGTCATTAAAAACGCGAAACTATAGCGCCATTCAGGAAGCCGTTACAAGGGCTAAATAACAAGTCTTCCAACTTGGCTGGCTAATGTAGCAGAAACTGAAAGCGAAAAAGATGAAGTTTATTCACAAAACATAAAGTTTTTTAGAAATGTCGTGCTTAGCCCCGAGCTGAGAGCTTACCTTTATTTAATCAACTTCGTCATGGAGTAAGTCTTGATTAACACCGCTAAGTAGTTCTCAATACAAGCCATAAGTCATTAAACAATAATCTTTCTTCATCATCTCGTTAACGTCATTACCATACACCTTGATATGCACACTATTCGAATAACAATCAGTCACTTAGCCAAAGAAAGCGTTTTCTCACGCTTATCTCAGTTTGGCCTACTATTTATGATGCTAAGTTTTTACTGTGCACAAAGTTGGGCAATAAATTTGCCCTTTAGTGATAGTAAACCTGATTTCACCATCAATTTGGTCGATGTTGAGAGCCCAGAGCGATTTAAAGACATCTTAAGTGCGTTAAACGACGCGATTAAACACCAGAGAGATGAAAACCTTAGCCTGCGCCGCTATTCCGAGCCTGCCAAGATATTAAGATTTGAGCTGGACGTTCTACGTCGTACGCTTAAATCAAAAGGCTATTATCATTATTTTCTCGATGGCACGTTTGATAACGCTCAGCTCAACTACCTTGTTAATCCGGGCAAACAATTTACCGTTGGCCAAATAAACTTCAACTTTCCTGACAGTATCTCTTTACCACTATCATCGGAACTTGCTATTCAACATGGCGCGCCATTATTAGCGAATAATGTTTTGAAAGCCGTTGATCAACTCAACAAGCATGTGCGCGACCATTATTGTTTCTATAAAGTATCTGCTCGCTATCAAGTATTTTTGAACAAATCCGAAAACCAGGCCGAAATAGAATTTACCCTACAAGATAGTCAGCAAGTGTCATTTGGTGCGATAGAATTTACCGGCTTAGACACAGTCAGTGAACACTACCTTCGCTCCTTTCTCGAGTTTAAGGAATCTGACTGCTTTAAACGCCATAAACTAGATGACTCCCGCTTAGCTTTGTTAAGAACCAACTTAATTGCCAATATTTCAATAGATCATGAACTCACTGAGGCGAATACAGTATCCGTTAATTTTAAGGTCACGGAACGCAACCATCGAACCATCAAAGCAGGGATTGGCTTCAGTACCGATGAAGGCGCTTACTTAACCTCTGGCTGGGAGCACCGCAACATCTCCGGTTCGGGTGAGAAAATTGACATCAACACGCGACTTTCATCATTGCGGCAAAAAATCATTGGGGAACTTTATATACCCAACGTTTATAGCAAAGACACCTCCTTCACATTATATTCGGAAGCAATCAATGAAGAACTAGATGCCTATGAAGCCTTGGCCTTAAAACTAGGTGGCAAATTGGGGTTCAAACGCTCAGACCACCTTCACTACAGCACAGGGGCAGAGTTGAAGGTCAGCGATGTCGACGATGAAGGTGAAAAAGAAGCATTTTACTTATTATCCTTCCCCTTCGAAGTTCAATGGGATCGGACGAATGACATTCTCAACCCCACAGCGGGTTACATCATCAGCGCGGGTATTAGACCGTATGTCGATATCATCAATACCGACATTTCGTTTATCAAATCCATATTTTCTATTTCTGCCTACCATAGCTTTGATGTCGATTTACAGCCTACCCTCGCGCTTCGTTATAGCTTAGGCTCTCTTTCTGGTGAAGCGATCGATAACATTCCAGCAGATGAACGCTTTTATGTGGGCGGTGGCGGTTCCGTCAGAGGTTATCCTTACCAATCACTGAGTGAGCTAAATGATGACGATCCAAAAGGCGGTCGATCTTTTCAACAACTGAACACAGAACTCAGGTTACGCTTCCTGGACAATTGGGGCCTTGTCACTTTCTTGGGCGGTGGCTATGCTTTCGAGGATGCCACACCTAATCTCTCGCAACGTTTACTGTGGGGAGCAGGCGTAGGACTTCGTTATTACACGGCTTTCGCCCCTTTTCGTTTCGATGTAGCCTTTCCTCTCGACAAACGGGAAGACTACGATGATAGTTTTCAACTTTATATCAGTATCGGACAGGCGTTTTAATTGACTACTCAAAAAGACAATAGCCCGACACATCGCAAGCAGCAAAAACCAAGGCTTGCCAAAATCATCTTAGCTAGCCTGCTATCATTCTTGGTAGTGCTAAGTGCCGTCATCTCTCTTGTTTTGAGCCAGCAAAGCTTGCGTGAATGGTTGCTTGAAACAGCGCTTCCCAACCTACTCAGTTCTGATACACAAACACTAAAGCTAAGCGGTGTTTCCTCTCCCTCACTGGGTCGCTGGTATGTCAAGTCAATGCATTTATCTGTAGACCAAACACGCTACGTAGAAGGCAACTCGCTTAGCATTCATTTTGACCCATTCAGCTTGTTAGAGGGTAAACTCACGATTCATTCGCTATTAGCCAACAGCATAGCGCTTAAGCTCCCTTCAGCTAAGGAAGAAGAGTCTCCTGCAGAGAACAGTTTTCAATTAGAAAACTGGCAAGATCTCCTGCCAACAGCCAGCCTAGATGAACTAAGCATCAATCGAATAGCCATCAAAACAGAGGCTTTTGAACTTCCCCCTTTTCAGATTCATGGTTCAGCACAAACACGCCACAAGGGTGTCCTTCTTGGCAGTGAACTCACCCTGAAAACCCTCACAGAACAGGAAACAACCTTTCACCTCCAAACAGCGCTTCAAGCAAATCTAAGCGGTAATATTCAGCTATCTTTAAAAGAGCAAAGCGGTGGCTGGTTAACCACCCTGCTGCAATTACCTAAAGCACAAGACCTCGATATTGATATCACTATGCTCGCTCAACAGCAGCAAGATCAAATTCACTGGGAAGTGCTTAGCTTGAAATCGACAGCAAGCCAAAGCATCTTAGATATCGATGCCAACGGCTCATGGCAAACATCAGCACAACGTTTACAGATTAATGAAGCCATTGTGCGAGTCGACGGGAAACCACAAAAGCTGACTGCTTGGTGGCAAGGTAGTGAATTTTCGGTCGACTTGAAACTCAAGGCATTACCGCTCTCCTTGGTTGATGCTTTTCAAGATGAGATTAGCGGCGGTCAGCTAGACGGCAGCTTATTCGCTGAAGGCCACATCAATAATCCGTCCTTCGTCTTTGATCTGACAACGAATACGACATTCAAAGACAAGCCGAGCTCGGCATCCATTAAAGGCTCGGGTAATTTGAATGCCATCCACTTTGATTATGCCGATATCAAACTCGGCGAAGCGCATGCAAAAGCACAAGGTAAGATTTTAATTGAACAAGCAGCATTCGATTTAGCAATTAACTCGCTCACTGGCCCATCAGACATTCTAAACGCTTTTGATGTGTTGCTTCCTGAAGACCTAAGCTTCTTTATAAACCATGCAAAAGGCCAATTAACAGGCCCGTTTACAGCCCCCCACTATGCGGGCGAGGCAGACGCTAACATTAGCTTTAAAACCCTATCCACGCAGGCCAGAAGCGAATTTAAAGGCGATGTAGACAAAATCAAGCTGACTAACTTCAAGGCCTCTCTCGATGAAGCACGCTTAAAGGCAAATGGTTTAATTGACTGGCACAACGAGATACTGGATTTAGAGACGGATGCAACACAGCTCTCTTTGGCGATGCTGTCTCGTGCCGATATCGATTTGCCAGATTCGTTAAACTTGGCATTAAATGCAAAAGGCAGCGTTAAAGGTAATTTTCAACAACCTACTTTTGATGGCACAGCTGACGCAAAAGGCGCTTATAAAGGCCAAGCACTTAAGGTCTCACTGGTCACAGACAGCACTCTACACACTGCCACAATCAAATCACTTCAAGCGAGCCTCGGCCCAGCTAAACTCTCATCACAGGGTAAAGTCTTTATTGACCGTCAACACTTAGATATGAATGTTGATGCGCTTTTCGTCCCCTCACACATCAGCGCACTTTTTGATTTAGGCCTGCCAAAAGACTTGGACCTGAATGTGACGATGTC
This sequence comes from Oleiphilus sp., assembly GCA_048058835.1. GTDB lineage: Bacteria > Pseudomonadota > Gammaproteobacteria > Pseudomonadales > Oleiphilaceae > PZPK01. The sequence goes on along the minus strand of JBLLNS010000003.1, from coordinate 25,555 downwards.
CAACGCACGTCTCACGGGCCCAATAAGCGCTCCACACTACGAAGGCACAGTCAGCGCCAACGGCCATTACTTAGAACAAGACTTCATCGTTGAGAGTCGTATAGATGGCAACCTAGACAATGTGAATCTGAAAAATCTAAATGCGAGAATCAAAGATGCGCTAGTCAAGGCTGAAGGGAACATAAATTGGCAGCAAGCGCTAATCGATTTACAAATAGAAAGCCAGGCATTGCCTTTGGAACTGCTTAAGCTGCTCAGGGTTGATTTGCCAGACAAACTCACTGCAAAGGTTTCAAATAAAGGCTCACTAAAAGGCCCATTTTCCGGTGTGCGTTATGAAGGCGACTTAAGCATGTCCGGTGAGTTTGATACGCAAAGCTTCTCTGTCCACACTGATTTAGCCGCCTCACCCGACACCATCAAACTTAATACCTTTATCGCTGAACTCGATACAGCTAATGAGAAAGCCACGATTAAGGCAAACGGTCGTTATCATATCCAAGAGATGGCCTTAAATGGTGAGCTAGCGATTTCGGCATTGCCCTATAGCGTAATAGAGCTGGCAGGCATTGAGCTACCATCTGAGCTAACTGGCAAACTAAATACCGAGTTAAAAATTGACGGACAGTTACCCTTTCCTCTGCTGTCTGGGCAGCTTAGTAGTCATGGGCAGTATAAAGGTGAATCCTTTAATATTGACCTAGCAGGCCTACAGAAAGGTGATGGCATTGACTTCAAAGATACATTGATCAAATGGCGCGATAGCACACTCAAACTCAAAGGCAGACTCAGTAAAGAGAAATTTGACTTGCACTTCAACTTAAGCCAGTTACAACTAGAGCAACTTAACAATTTAGGCCTGTCTTTACCGAATGGCGCTTTAGACCTGATTTTTGATTTACGAGGCACACCCGAAAGCCCCTTACTAAATGGCCAACTTGCAGTGGCATTGATGCAAGCTGATGTTGAGAAAGATGAAACGAACCCAGGCCACAGCATCAAACTCGTGTCTCAATTTCATACCGAGGACGAGGCATTAATTCTACGAACCCGTCTCCAGCAAAAACAAACGCAGCAAAGTCAAACCCAACAAAGACAGACACAACTAGACCAACTGACGGTAAAAACAACGTACCTGCCTTTTATCCATTGGAGCCTAGAAAAAAACGACCTTCGTACATTTTCAGAACTGCCATTGAACATAGAACTGGATGGCGCCATCGGTTTAGACTGGCTTAATGAGTTTATTGATAATGATATTCAACAGATTGCCGGACAACTATTACTTAACAGCAAAATAACTGGCAGCTCACAACAGCCTAATTTACAAGGCCTAATCAGCTTACAAAAAGGAAGCTACGTTAATGCCTTGAGTCAAACCACGCTGAACCAAGCTGACATCCGCCTGGCTTTGAACGGTCGTTCAATAAAAATTGTGAAGGCCGTGGCACAAGATGGACAGTCTGGCAAAATCAGTTTGGCGGGTGCGCTTGATCTGGATGCCGGGCGGCAAGGCATGATCGACTTTATACTGAGTTTGAACAATGCCTCTCTTGTGCGAAGAGAAGATATCGAAGGAGAAGCCAGTGGCCAAGTCAGCTTAAAAGGCAACTTAAAAAAACTAAGCTTGGACGGCAAAGTCGCTGTTAGCCCTTTTCAAATCATGCTCGATCTCATTCCAAGTGACACCATCCCCGAAATCAAGATTTCCAAACGAACCGAACAAGCAAGCCTAAAAAAACAACTTCTGCCTCAGGTCGACTTAGATATTTTGCTTGCTGTGGATCAACAAGCCTATATTCGAGGCAGAGGCTTAGATGCCGAATTAAAAGGTCAGCTCAAACTCAGCGGCTCGCTTGATAGACCAAATTATAATGGCCAGTTTAAAACCGTTCGAGGTAGTTACGAACTGTTCTCCAAGACATTTAAACTCACAGAAGGTGATGTATTATTTTCAAATGAAGCCGTTTCTTTATTCGTTCAAGGGCGTCATTCAACAAAAGACAGAGTCTATTTTGGTTCCTTAAGTGGCACGTTGGATAAACTCAGCATCGGTCTGAGAACCGAGCCACCATTACCAGAAGATGAAGCCCTAGCAAGACTGCTTTTTGGTAAATCGGTCAAAGACATCACGCCTTTCCAAGCAATTCAATTGGCCTCCGCCATACAAACGCTGCGCGGAGAAGGCGGCGGTTTTGACCCCTTAGGTGAAGCACGAGACTTACTAAAAGTAGACAATATCACCATCGAATCCCAAGAAACCAGCGAAGGTAAAGGGCTAGCCGTTGGCGTAGGTAAACATATTACTGACGGTGTGTATGTCGAAATATCGCGCACGCCCGAACCCACCCAGCCTTGGAAAGGCTCTGTTGAAGTAGAGTTAACGCCCAACATCAACCTTGAAACCACCACTGGCGGAAGTTCAGGCTTCGGCGGGGTCGAACTGCAATGGAAGAACGATTATTAGTCATGGACTGACAAGGGAATGACGACTGCGCGTAGTTTGGCGCATAGTCGGAAAAACTAAAGCTTGCTACCAAGCTCTGCTGATGCTTCGTCTCAGTCTTGCTTTGTATTTACTACTTTTCAAAGACTCTCTTCAGAATAGTTTTCAATACTTTTGCGTCGACTGGCTTGCTTAGATAGTCATCCATGCCCGCGTCTAGACACGCTTGCTTGTCTCCTTTCATGACATTTGCTGTCATTGCGACGATAGGTATTGAGGTGTACCGATCCCCTGCTGTGCCGGCTCGAATACATTTTGTTGCTTCGTAACCATCCATCTCCGGCATTTGACAATCCATTAGTATTAAATCAAAAGGTTTAACGTGTGAATTTTTAAGTAATTCGATCGCCTCTAAGCCATTCGATGCAATCTCATAATGCATGTTCAGATTTTTCAGCATGGATATCGCAACGAGTTGGTTGATGGCGTTATCTTCTACTAATAGGATGTTGAAGCTTGCGTTTGGTAGCTCTTCCGCTGAAGCACTGTTTTCCTGAACAACCATTTCATTCGCCAAACTATTTACATAGTTGGATGTCAGCAAATGCTGTTGTTTTTGGTTCTGTGTGTCAGCACAAATTGATAATACTTTAAACAAGTCTTCTGTCGTGACGGGCTTAGTGAACCAGCCCTGAAAGCCTTTTTCCAAAAACAAATCAGGCTCAAGATCAAAACCGATAGACGTCATCATGATAAGCTTAAGGTGATCGAAGCGTGAATCACGCCTTATCGTTTCGGCGAGTTCCATTCCATCAATGTCAGGCATCTGCATGTCCAGAATAGCGACATCATAATCTGACAGCGTTTGGCTGTTAACGTTTTCATCCAATAACGCCAAGGCGGCCCTTGCACTGCTGGCGCTTTCAGAATTCACGCCCCAAATGCTAAGCTGATCCTCGATGACCCTTCTATTGGTTGCATTATCATCAACAACTAAAACATTAAGTCCTTTTATATTGCCAACCGGTAGCACGGAAATGTTTTGTTCACTCGCCAGTAATACAAGCGAGAAGGTAAAAATCGAACCTTTATCAGGTGAGCTTTTCACCGTGATATCGCCCCCCATCAACTGACAGAGTTTTTTTGATATCGATAAGCCCAAACCGGTACCACCGTATTTTCGCGTGGTCGAACTATCAGCTTGGGTGAATTTATCAAACAGCTTATCTATCGTGTCAGCATCAATACCTATTCCGCTGTCTTTCACCGAGCATTCAAATATCAAATCACCATCTTCAAATGGCCGCAAACTCGCTTGAATAAAGATTTCGCCTTTATCCGTAAATTTCACGGCGTTACCCAGCAAGTTAGTTAAGATTTGCTTAATCCGGCTTGGGTCTCCGCGCACAGCAGCTTGCTCTATTTTGCTAGAGTCTATGATGAGTTCGAGATTCTTTTCCAACACTTTTAAGGACATCGATTTCGCTACATCATCAATAAGTTGGCGTACATTAAAGTCGATGATTTCAAGATCAATTTTACCCGCCTCGATTTTCGAAAAGTCCAAGATATCGTTAATCAAATTAAGTAAGGCAGATGCACAAGACTTGCCTAATTTTACGTACTGTTTCTGGCTTTCCTTTAATTCGCTTTGTTCTAGCAAAGCTAACATCCCCATCACACCATTCATGGGGGTTCTTATTTCATGCGACATACTAGCCAAGAATTCACTTTTCGCTTTGTTGGCGCTTTGTGCTTCATTTTTAGAGCGTGTTAACTCAGCAGTCCGAGCGATGACTTTTTCATCCATTTCATAATAAAGCTGCTCATTTTTTTCCAACATGGTATTGAAAGCTCGGGCAAATTGGCCAAGTTCATTATTTGTATGGATACTAACCCGCTCGTGTAAGTTTCCCTCCGCAACACGCATTGCCAGTTTGGAAAAGTTTTTTAAAGGTGCGGTTAATTTTTTACTAATCAGAAACGAAAGAATAATCACCAAGCAAAGAATCAAGATAACAATGCACGCAAATAACCATGCTTCTTCATTAGCTGCTTGCAAAATTTCAGACACATCTTTCTTAACCACCATGCCCCAACCCAGTTCCTCTATGAAAGTGGAGACTGCTAGTACCTTTTGGTTTCGGTAATCAGAGACATTGAGATGTGCTCTATCTTCGCCAGAAAAAGCATGCGTAATTGGCATTTGAGTTTGATTTTTCGGAATCACCCTGAGCAGTGCCGCATTTTTATCAAAGCGGAGATCATGCAAGAAAACATAATCGCCTGCTTCATTCTGTTTCGCTAAAATCGCCTCTCCTGTCGCGCCAAAGCCATCATAATTATTGAATATTTGGAGAAACGAACGGCCATCTATACGGGCTAAAAGTTGGCCAATGACTCGGCCATCGACTTGCATATTAAAATAGATATTTAGCTCAATGCTTTGTTCTGAGTCGCGTTCGATTGAGTGGTATCTATCTCTTGAGAAATCCAGGTTCAAGGTGTTCTGTGCAGCAACTGGTTGGTATTTTGGGTTTTGTACTGAAACGACCTTTTCCGAGTCTAGAGAAAATAGACTAATTTCTTTAATGCCTTCAACAGAAGAGATACCATCGAGAAGAATTTGAGACAGCGTTTCTTGGTGGTCTACTGCATGCGCACTGAGAGGGTCATACGCGCTTAACACATTCCGTAATTTAGTCCTACTTGCTATCAACGCAATTCTGTCAAACTGAAATGCAACCGTTTCTAATAGCCGCTCTTTTTGCACAACCTGAAGCGCGCGGAGATTAACTAAGGCTTGCTCTTGTAGATAATTGACATGATTTTGGTAACTAATAATGCCTATCAGAACTAAGGGAAACACAGTCAATGCGATAATAAGAAGACGAATTTGCTGACTGAGGCTTTTAGACTTTTTCATTTTTTTTAGTGTTTAGTAAATGATGAGAGAATCGACCAAAAAAGAAGTAATCTGAGTATAGATGAAGAATCCAAAGAACTCCCCTATTTAGGTTAAATGATTATGCTAAAACAACCATTGCTAAATTATTCATAGAATGGGAATTGCTGGGTCACTACAGAAGAGTAACTGACTGATATGATCTGTACTTTGTAAGTACAAAGTTGATGCTGGCGTTTTCAACCTAGGTTCTTCAGCAAGCGAGTCGGTGAAATTGAACAATTTTTAAGTGTTTTTTCAGTGGATAAACTCAAACAATATCTATTCATTAGCTTATCTTTATAATTTTTTTCCATATTGGTAGAGCGCAGCAAGTAAGTCTGTTGCTGTAATAATACCCACCAAGCGATGTTGATCATCTACAACAGGTAAATGATGCAACTCAGCATCACACACTTCAGGTATAAGCTCTAATAAACGTTGATCCTTCCGTGCAGTTAATGCATTTTGGCTCATAATATCTTTAACTAAGATATTAGTTTTCCCAGTACCCAGAGTCATTTGCCTTAGTCGATTAATCGCACGACCACGAGCACTTTTGGCCGCCTCCATATTTACTGGGCGGATACCCGAAAGCTTAAGAAAGTCGACCAGTGTGACAATGCCTTTCAAACGTTGCCTCCCATCTACGACGGGGATGACCTTTAATTTATGTTTTTCCAGTAATTTCCATGCTCGAGCTTGAGACGTATTTGGTTTAACAGTGACTAAATCACGAGACATTAAGTCTCTGCAAAAGGGTGAAAGTCGATCACGCTGCCTTGAGTTAGCTTCTGCTATACGGTAAATCTTATTCAAATCATTTTCAGAGATATCGAGATATGTATCAAATTGGTTCAAGGCCCCTCTTACGTCTAACTCAGAAACGCCAGCGCGCTCAATTGCTTTATCATCAAACAATTTTTGAGCACTTTCTCCAGGCAAAGGTTTGCTTTTATAAGGGTAACGTCTTTTTAGACAACTATTAATTCCCCAAGAAAGGAACAGCAATACCAGCACATTCAACAGTACGGGCATCAATAAGATCTGATACCCTAGTTCATGAACAGCATCTCCCCCAAGAACGGGCACTAAAGCGGTCGCTCCGCCAGGAGGGTGCAAACAATGTAGTCTCAGCATCGCAAATAGGGTAATCGATACTGAGGCAGCCCCTGCCAGCCACAATGGTTCAATCCAGCGAGAACAGCTCACGCCAATAAAAGCAGCCAGAAAATGACTGCCCACAAATGACCACGGTTGTGCCAAAGGGCTGCTGTAAGCAGCGAACAATATTACGACTGACGCGCCCATGGATGCGAGCATTAAAGGCACAGCTTCGTCCTCTAAACTGTACCAACTAATTAGCATTAACAATAATGTTGCCATAAAAGCGGCAAAAACTGATCGGATTTGTTCGGAACCACTAAGGCTTACCGGCTCAGGAACAAAATAAGCCATAATGTCTTTGATTTTCACCGATGAATCCTTGCTCTATTCTTGCTCATAGATTTGTTGTTTATTTTTTGTGTTCTTCTTGTGACCAAAACGTGGGTAGTTCGCCTTTACCTTTAGGCTGTAGCGAAAGAACTCATCACCTCAGGTTCAGGTTTTTTCTCAAACAGACGAATGTAAAAATGCTTAGTAGGAATCTCACCGTGTTTATCGAATACAGGTGCGATAAACTTAACGAGATCGTTTGTATTTTGATCCAGCCTATCAAACCCTAATAATATGTATTTTAAATGCATATTAAGAGGGTTTGATAGGCAAATCAACTATCTTTGGGTGCTAACACATGCAACTTACTGCTTTTACAGATATTAGCCTTCGTACCTTAATGTACTTACAGGCCCATCCAGGTACAGTGTTTAACGTGAAGCAGATAGCTGAATACTATGACGTGTCGCGCCATCACCTTGTAAAAGTCGTTCATCGCTTATCGCAACTCGGATATATTGAGACAACTAAAGGAAAAGGCGGCGGCATGAAAATAGCCGATTATGCAGGTGAATTACGTTTAGGAGATTTAATCAAGTCCTTCGAACCTAACATGAATACAGTCGAATGCTTTGATCCAAATACGAATAGATGCATCCTTGATGGAAGTTGCAGCTTAAAGCATTATCTGCGTAGCGCCACTGATGTATTCATTGAGTCGTTAAATGAACACACACTTGCAGACTGCATTAATCGCAATATTTTCAGTTCTTGATATTTATAGCGATTGATATTTACAGTTTATTTCGCTGAACATGGTGTTTTATTGTCCACTACACCTTAAAACTCAACCCATTTTAAGCATGTTCAGAGTCAACGTTTGAAAGCGTTTTTAATTAAACCTGCAAAAGACTTAAATGTACCTGAGGTTTAATTATTTGATATGTCTTTCTTAGGTTTATAAAACCAAGTCCCTCAGTAATAACTGAGACTGGACTCTTCCCATGTGCCACCTCTTTGCGGCTTATTTTCTCACCTTTAATTTTTACTTTTAGCTTTTTGCATCGCCAGAAATACGCTTACTTTTGCGTCTTTAGGATCAATCTCTCCTGGCATGGGCTGTGTTTGTTTATCTTGCTCAGAAAGGGGCTTATTTTTCGTTTTCTGGCTCATCATCATCTTCCTTTTCGTATGCGTCAGGGTTTTCAAGGTACTTTTTCATATCGCCCGAGGCAAAACCTTCCGGCTCTTCCAGATCATCAGCTCCTACATTACGGATATGCTGCTTGGCGCGTTTAATGGCATCTTTAATCGAACCACTATTTTTCTCACGCTGCTTATCGCTTAAATGCTTAATTTTTTCATCACTCATAACATCATCCTACAATTTGACATACAGGTAGTCATCTTTGTTGGTATAGGCAAAACCAAACCGCTCATAATAGCGTCTGACATCACCATTAATCGGGTTCATAATCCGCAGTTCTTTTGCGCCAAGAGCATGAGCATAACCCACCATCGCCAGAAATGTTGGTTCAAAAACTTTCACATTACTTGGTTTGTCTGGATTGCCTTCAATGAAGTCAAGGCGCAGCTTTGTGCCTTGATAGCTAGGGCGGCCAAGGCTCAAGCTGGCAAGCGTGTTGTTGTGAAAAAGCGCCATTTCAAAGCGTTTGGGGTGACGATACTTGAAGGCTTTATATCCTTCGAACCATTCCCAATCGACCTTGCGTCTAGATGAAAGGTTCCAACGCTCTGATTGAGCCAAGGCGATTGAGTCAATCAGCTTGGCTTTAAGGTTGAGTTGGTTACTGCTATAGAATTCTTTGTTGAGTTCATCCAGAACGGCTTTACGAATGATCGTATAGCGCTCTTCTGCATCCCTGTGCGTGGCTTGCATTTGCCTCTTATCTCCGATGATCAAAACATCAGATTCTACATTAAATCAAATATTCAATTCAGTGACTTAAAGTGCCAAAAATCATTTATTTGAAGTATGTCTCGTACTTAACTTAGTAGATGATGGCGGTTTATTAACGCATACAACTCGAAAAGATTGAAAAGGTGTGTGATACGAAGTTAAAAGGCTTTGGCCTCTTAAAGCAGGAAGGAATCTAGCCCACGATTATTTAGTTTAGTGATCGCTAGTGAATGATGGTGTCATTAATATTAGGACGAACTCGGTTACCAGCCTTATTACTTGTACTCGACGACAACTTACCCGAAACCATACGCTTTGAGTCCAGACCTACATCCAACAAACTGAAGGCTTCGGTGCTAAACATGATCACATCCCCTGCTCTTATAATGGTGGGATCAGTTATCCTCTGCCCGTTGACAAACGTACCGTTAGTTGAATTAAGATCTTCGAGAACAAGAGCGCCGTCACAATCAGAAATTGTAGCGTGATGCCTAGATGGATAGCCGAGTGCTAGCACTACATCACACTCTATGTCTCTACCAATGGTCGCAACGGACTTATTAATATAAAAAACTCGACCTGTTCTCTCATGTTTAAGTTTGAAGTCGTTCATATTACTTGCCTTGTAAGCGTTACAGGATCCATTAATTTATTACGTTTAGTATAAAACAGAAAGAACTGTTGGCCATAGAAAATATGCCATTTCGTTTAACTTTTCTTAAAACAGCGCCGAAAGCCGCGCACCTTATTTTAGTTTTGTAGAATTGTTGCGACTGTTTCGCTCAATTTGTGTTTTGAAGCGTTTTTTATTAAATCCTGCAAGGGGGTTAAATTTACCTAGTGATTCCTGAGGTTTAATTATTTGGTATGACTTTCTTAGGCTGAAATCGGCCAAATTAAGCCGCAAGCGTTCCCTCTAAAAGCAGAACTCTACCTTCTCGTCATTCCGTACTCGTTACGGAATCTATTGTTTATGCTATTCGAAGCTTGGAGGTAAAGAGCTAGCTATTGAACTTAACGACTAAGACAGTGGATTGACGCCTGCGCGTCAATGACGAGTGTGTGCTAGATGGAGTCAGGGCAGACACATAGGTTCGCCCGAGGTTATGTATAGGCTCGATTGTGTCAGTTTGAGACGCTTAGGTTGTCAAAACTTTTTACTGTATTTTGATTAAAAAATCCATCTGACCCATTATTCAGAGACCGCCTAATTTTTACTCTGACCCTAAATGTCTGCCAAATGTCCCTTTGATGAAATCCTTTTACTATAGTGCTTCATATAAATTTAACTCCTCGTTTAGGCTAATAACGCCCTTTACCACATAACGCCAAGCTTACCGGTGGAATAATTTGGCGCGGCTTTTTGCGTTTCTTTGCAAAAACCGCGACAAATTATAGAATTCGGTAGAGCGTATTGTTAACTGGTTTATTGCCATTGCATTTTCAGATCACGATGTGATTGAGCGCAATCTCTTAAATACAAATTGATTAAGCTTTGATAAGGAATACCCTTATCGTCTGCTAACCCTTTAAAATACTCAACAGTGTCTTCATCAAGTCTTATTGTGACTTGCTTCTTGAGCTTTTTAGCGTAAGGATTTTTAACTGAGCTTGAAAAATCATAATGATCACGCATAACGATAACCCTCATATATTTTACGTTCTTGCTTGTCAGCTTTACGTGCAGAAATTAAACGAATACTTTCTGCCTCTATCACACAATGACAAACAACCAACAACTTGGAGTCAATACTTGTACCAAGCAATTAAAATCGGTCTTCATCATCTGAGTTATCTGGATCACCAATTAATCTTGCATACTCATCAGTAAACACGGTTTTTGCCTCATCAAACGAGATGCCATGCTTCTTAATATTTGATGCGCTTTTATTAGCATCCCACTCAAAATTCAAATGATCCATAGAATTACAATGTAATTACATTGTAATTCTAGTCAATGCTGGAGATGCGATATTTGTAGATGTAGAGTCAGGATCAAAATTTATAGCTATTCCACCAGCTTTGATAGGGTTGATTAGGACGTTGTAAGGCTCTTGGTCATGCTCTGTGCATGCCGTTAGAAAAAACAGTATTACTAATAGCTGTTTCATTCTTTTACCTTATGACATTGGCCGAAACCAGACAGTGGAATTTGAATAGTGGTGACCGCCTCTAACTGCAAACTCAAACCACGAGCTATAGCCTGAGAATCTTAAACCTACACCTCTGCTAAATCGCCTTTTTCTTCTAACCATGATTTTCGATCCGAGGCGCGCTTTTTGCCTAGCAGCATATCCATATTCTCGGTTGTTTGGTCGAGATCGTCGATGGTGAGCTGAATGAGTCGGCGGGTATCGCGTGCCATGGTGGTTTCTCGTAATTGCAGCGGATTCATTTCACCCAAACCTTTGAAACGCTGAACGTTGATTTTGCCTTTTTTCTTTTCGGCGGCGATACGATCTAGAATGCCTTTGCGTTCTGATTCATCCAGTGCATAAAACACTTCTTTGCCAACATCGATTCTATACAAGGGTGGCATTGCCACGAAAACATGACCTCTTTCAACCAAGCTTCGAAAATGTTTGACGAACAAAGCACACAGTAAGGTGGCGATATGCAAGCCATCCGAGTCTGCATCGGCGAGGATACAAATTTTACCATAGCGTAAGCCTTCTAGGTTTTCTGAGTTTGGGTCAACCCCTAATGCAACTGCAATGTCGTGCACTTCTTGTGATGCCAGTATCTGGTTTGAATCGACTTCCCAGGTGTTTAAAATTTTGCCTCGTAAAGGCATGATGGCTTGATATTCACGGTCTCGCGCTTGTTTGGCAGAGCCACCCGCAGAATCCCCTTCGACAAGAAATAATTCTGAATTCATGATATCGCTACCCGAACAGTCCGCTAATTTGCCGGGTAAAGCTGGGCCGGATGTGACTTTCTTACGCGCTATTTTCTTGCTGGCTTTTAGTCGCTTTTGCGCATTATTGATACATAATTCAGCGAGCTTTTCTGCATCATCAGTATGTTGGTTCAACCATAAACTGAAAGAGTCTTTCACGATGCCGGAGATGAATGCCGCGGCCTCACGTGAAGAAAGTCGCTCTTTCGTTTGCCCTGAAAACTGTGGGTCCTGAAGTTTGGCTGAAAGTACAAAACAGCTTTTATCCCAGATATCTTCAGAACTTAATTTAATACCTCTGGGTAGTAAATTTCGAAATTCACAGAATTCGCGCATGGCTTCCAGGCACCCGGTTCGGAAACCATTAACGTGTGTTCCGCCTTGCGCGGTTGGAATCAGGTTGACGTAGCTTTCTTGAATGAGTTCTCCGCCATCGACGAGCCACTGAATAGCCCAGTCGGCCGCTTCTGTATTGCCTTTCATCGAGCCCGTAAATGGAATGCTTGGGCACGTTTCTAAACCATCGGTAGAAGATAGTAAGTAGTCTTTTAAACCATCTTCATAGAACCATTCATCTTTTTCGTTTGTTTGTTCATTGTTGAAGGTCACCGTTAGGCCGGGACATAAAACGGCTTTTGCACGAAGTACGTGACGCAGTCGCGTTACCGAAAAACGTGCCGAATCGAAATATTTAGCATCAGGCCAGAACCTTAGTTCGGTCCCGGTATTTCTCTTACCCACCGTACCGATTACGTTTAAGTCTTCTGTTTTATCACCATTCGCAAACGCAATTCGATGTAGTTGGCCGTCACGGCGAATTAACACTTCAAGTTTAGTGGTCAGGGCATTAACAACTGACACCCCTACCCCATGCAAACCACCGGAAAAATTGTAGTTGTCATTGGAAAACTTACCGCCTGCATGCAGCCGAGAAAGTATAAGTTCGACACCTGGCACGCCCTCTTCAGAGTGAATGTCGACTGGCATACCTCGGCCGTTATCGGTGACGGATAAAGAACCATCCTCATAGAGAACAACTTCAATTTTATCCGCGTGACCCGCTAAGGCTTCATCAACGCTGTTATCTATTACTTCTTGGGCAAGATGGTTAGGTCGCGTCGTTTCAGTATACATGCCCGGGCGCTTTCTAACAGGATCTAAGCCACTTAATACTTCGATAGAGTTTGCATTGTATTGTTTATTCGTCATGATTCATTAGGCTTTTCAGTTGGCTAACATGGAAGATGATAAATTTGGACTTTTATTATTAACGGGCAAGCTTAACGGAGTTTTCAAGGGCTGCCAATACACTTGAACGCTTAATTGGCACAAGTACTTTGACTAACAACAAATTGACCTTGTGTATAATGCTGGCTGCCGGTATTTACACTGCTTGGATACACTAGCCGTTTAGACAGCCCAGATGTTTGTATGTCCGCGTCCGAACCCGTCACAAAGGAAGGGTATTGTATGTCAAAGTTCAGTTCACTTAAATTATCCCCTTTAACCTCAATATAATCCGGGCGCGACTGTAAAGGATAAGTGCCAGACGCTTCACCTGAATCAAAAGGCAACTGGTCTCGATCATTATCAGTACTGGCTGTTAATAAATACCGGCCTTTGGGAATGTTTTCAAAACAGTAGCGATATACGCCATCGCTAAGTTGCCCACCAACGGTGACAAATGGATCGAATAGGTTATTGGCAATATCCTCTTCCTTGAAGAGCGAGACAAACACCACCCCGACAGTCGAATCGGTTTGGGTGCTTCGTGACACAAAAACACTCAACACGTGTTGTTGAAGCTCTCCATTATTCACCCGAAACTGAATCGTTATGCTGCCCTGCTCAACGGGAGCTTGCAATAAACTCACTTCGATCAAATAGACCCCTAGACCACTGTCAGCTACATTTTTTTCAGTGACCGCTAGCCAATCGTCACTGACTGAAATATCGACAATGCTAACGTCACCATCACCGGAATTAGTCAGATAAAGATCCGTTTGGGTTTTCGCGCCAATAAAGCCGAACTGTGTTGGGTAAATACTTAAAATAGCAGGGACAATGTCACTTCCTGCCGCCCAATTAACCGCTTTAACGGTATCGATCAAACCTTTACCGAAAAAGTTACGGGTATCGATCACCTCTGGCTGAATAGCTTGTGTTAGTACACCGGCCTCTAAAGCGCTAACAAACTCTAGCAGGCTTAGTGAAGGTTTTAGTTGTTTCATCAACGCGGCCACCGCAGAAACGTGCGGCGCCGCCATTGAAGTGCCTAGGTATTCGGTGTAGTTATCAGCCTGAACGGTACTTAAAATAGCGTCCTGAAAGCCATCAAATGAAGCCGAGGCTGATCCGGTTCCCCCGGGCGCGACTAACGCTACATTGGGGCCGAAATTAGAAAAGCTCGATCGCTCAAAATCACTGGATACTGAGCCCACACCAATCACCTGTTCCAAAGCAGCGGGATAGAAAGGCTTATCGGTGGCAGCGTTACCGGCTGCCGCTATCAAAATAAGCCCTGCCTGTTGCGCTTTGCTGATTGCGTCTTCAACCGTCTTCGATAAGTTTTCAGAGCCAAACGACATATTAATAATATCGGCAGGTTGTACGGGTAAACGCCCACTACTATTACTTAAACCCGCCGCATACAAAATGGCTTGTGCAATGTCGCTACTGCTTCCGGCATCTTGAATACCTAACACGCGTAGAGGGAGAATTTTTGCATCATAAGCCAAACCCGCTATGCCTTGAGCATTATTTGCTTGAGCTGCAATAATGCCCGCAACATGCGAACCATGAAAACTGCTACCTTCGTCTCTGGGGTCTGAATCTTGGCCATTGCCATCTCCCGCTAACGATTCACTGCTAATAAAGTCATAACCATCACTTAAACTATTTTGGCTCAGATCAACGTGACTGGCATCTATGCCCGTATCCAGAACAGCGACAATCACACCTTCACCCGTGGCAACCTGCCAGACAGCATTGGCCGAAAGCATATCCAGATTCCACTGATCAGCTCGTCTTGGGTCATCTGTCGTCACTGCGGCATGATGAAGATAGTTAGGTTCGGCAAATTCTATATCACTGCGTTGCGCTAATTGTTTGATCAATTCGAGCGTTTGAATTTTCGCTTCGAGCACAGCCAGTGGTTCAGATTCATGAGACTCAGCGAGCGCAGTGAACTGAAATACCTTTTTCATGGATTCAGTTTGAAAACCATAACGATAGCCAATCGCGGGAATCGTATCTTTTAATTGAAGCGTGCCAAAACTGGCATCAAGATGATCTACGTTTTCTGACCTGTCAGCTGAATGACTGATTGCATGGGAAGAAGTCGAATGCTGTTGGCGACTATTTTTACGCAGGGCCTGATCTGGCACCGATTTAAATTTGACCAAGACTTCGCCCGGAATAAAGTCCGTGGATAGCGTTTGAAAATCCGATGAAGACAGGTTGTCATTACTTAAAGATTGGGACAACGATAAGGTGTAAAGCAAGGGATCGCTTTGATCCGAGGCACTTAGCGATAGCAGATAAATGCCATCATCGGGCACAATAATGGCATCTGAACTGAAACCCGTAAACGATTTTGTGCTGACGAGATTATCGTTTTCATCTTGTAAGGAAAGCGTCACATCGACGTTATCAAGCTCAGTATCCGCTTGAAAAAGGCTTAACTGTATAGCCTGACCTTCGACGAGCGAGACACTGAAATAATCGTTGGCATCGGTGTTGAAAGTCCCTGATATGGCGTATTGACCACTATAGCCACTTAAGTAACCCCCTAAGGTTGTTGGGTTAGCAATAATCTGAGGGTCATCTGGGCTATCGTTCAGTGGCGTTGGGCTGTTTAGATCTAAATCAATATCAGAGTCTCGCTGAACCGCGATGTTGCCAGAAATAGTCACTGGCGAATTGTCAGAGGAAGAAGCGCTACTTCCGCCACAGGCTGTCAATAAGATGCAACATAATAAGCTTAGCGTGTGGCATACCTTACCTAAATGACGATGATTAGGAATAGCGCTTTTGAGTTGACGACGCATTCATGCCTCTTAAACGGTCTAATTTTTCGGAGATTTTAAGTTCCAAGCCACGATTAACGGGTTGATACAGAATCGTACCTGATAAACTTTCTGGAAAGTAGTCTTCACCGGCTGCAAAGCCATCAGGCTCATCATGAGCATAGCGATATTCCTGCCCCATTCCTTGGTCTTTCATTAATTGAGTCGGCGCATTTCTTAGATGCATCGGAACGTCTTCATCGGCCGAGTTTTGTACCAGTCGACGGCAATCATTAAAGGCCTTGTAAACCGCATTACTTTTAGGTGCGACGGCTAAATAAACAATAGCTTGAGCGATGGAGAGTTCACCTTCCGGGCTTCCCAGACGGGTTTGAACATCCCACGCATTTAAAGCTAAGGTTAAGCCGCGAGGATCTGCATTGCCGATATCTTCACTGGCCATGCGCACTACCCGCCTAGCGATATAAAGCGGATCGCAGCCTGCATCTATCATTCTGACGAACCAATATAAGGCGGCATCTGGGTCTGAACCCCGAACGGATTTGTGTAAGGCCGATATTTGCTCGTAAAAAAGATCGCCACCTTTATCAAAGCGCTTTAAAGAACTTTGTAAGACATGCTCTACAGAGTCTCGGGTGACAAGGCGAAGCTGATCATTTTGTTGCGATAGATCAACTGCAAGCTCTAATATATTGAGGGATTTGCGCGCATCGCCATCGGCGGATTTGGCGATCACGCTTAACAAGTCTTCACTTATCTCGACCTTGAAGTCAGGAAAGCCTTTGGGGTGATTGATCGCATTCGATAAGACCTGAAGGATTTCAGCTTCAGACAGGCGCTTTAACACATAAACGCGAGCACGAGACAGTAAGGCATTATTCAACTCAAACGATGGGTTTTCAGTGGTTGCGCCAATAAATATGAAGGTGCCATCCTCAACAAAAGGTAAAAAGGCATCTTGTTGAGACTTATTAAAACGGTGAACCTCATCGACAAATAGAATCGTTTCACGGCCATTTTGAAGACGCCGCATTTTCGCTTCGTCAACCGCTTGTCTAATCTCCTTGACGCCACTCAAGACGGCTGATAAGGGAATGAAACTATGATTAAATTGGTGGGCAATTAACTGCGCAAAGGTTGTCTTACCGACGCCGGGCGGACCCCAAAGTATCATAGAGTGGAGCGCGCCTTTTTCGATTGCTAAATTCAGCGGGCAACCTTCAGACATTAAGTGTGTCTGGCCGATATAAGCCGTTAATGCTTCAGGCCTGACCCTTGCTGCTAAAGGTGCATAGGCATTTTGCTGATCAAATAAGCTGTCCATGTTGGCTATGTAGATTATTTAGTCGGAATATCACGAATGATATCCGTACCTTCAGGCAGCGTTAACTGAAAGGTGTCATCTGAGAAAGTTTGGTTAATTTGAGTTTGAACAAAACTCATAGTGCTTTCTTGACCAAGTGCATCCGTAATTCGCAATTCTTTTAAGTTTTGCCCTTCGAAGCGAACCATTAATAATTCGAAAAGACTTTCTTGGTTTTTAGGTTTAAGCGAATACTGAATGCTTGAAGCCACTTGGGATCTGATATCGACAGTGAACATTTCACCTATTTTTTCCGTATCACCACTAAATAAAATGGCGGGTGTCGTTTGCACCTGATTACCAATCGCTTGAATCGTCGCTTGCTCAAGATCAGGATCATAGACCGTCACTTCACTGCCATTAGAGACGACCGTTTGTTCGAGCGGCTCAGTGGTATGCCAATAGAACAAGCCAGAGCGATCTGCTTTTAGCTCGCCGCGAGACTCTTGTATTCTGGCGCCTTTTTGATCGACCGCATACTGCACAAATGTGCCTGAGAAAGTTTTTATCTCAGCTAAGGTGGCGACCAAGCGATTTAGTGGTGAGTCCTCCTGCTGCGCATGGACCAGCGAGGCAACACTGAAGAGAAGAACAGACAATAGTATTTTGATATTGAGTCGGTTGTTATGTTTTCGATGATTAGTTTTAAAAAACGGATTCATAGTCGTCCTGAATGGTTAATCTTTTGGGGGCGGCGGCGCTAACACTTCACGCGCACCATTGTGTCCGGCGGAACTGACAACGCCGGCTTGCTCCATGGCTTCGACCAAATTGGCAGCTCGGTTGTAGCCTACTTTTAGCTTTCTTTGTACTGAGGAGATCGATACGCGACGCGTTTCAGTCACAAATGCGATGGCTTCATCAAATAAGGCATCCTGTTCATTGCCACCCGATGAGCCATCGTCAGCAAATGCTGCAACAGCAGGGTCAGAACTATCGCCGCCTGATAAGACTTCTTCTAAATAATTAGGCTCACCGCGTTGCTTCCAGTCATCAACCACTTTATGAACTTCATGGTCATCAACAAACGCTCCATGTACTCGAATCGGCACGCTGGTGCCGGGTGGCATATACAACATGTCACCATGACCTAAGAGCTGTTCTGCGCCGCCTTGGTCGAGGACAGTACGGGAGTCAATTTTAGAGGATACCTGAAAAGAAATCCGGGTCGGCACGTTGGCTTTTATCAGGCCAGTAATGACATCAACAGACGGTCGCTGTGTCGCCAAAATCAAGTGAATACCAGCTGCCCTAGCCTTTTGAGCGATACGGGCGATGAGTTCCTCTACTTTTTTTCCAACAATCATCATCATGTCGGCGAATTCATCTATGATCACCACAATAAACGGCAAAGTCGTTAGTTCTGGCCGGTGCTGTTCTTCATCGAGAACATGTAAATCAGGCTGCCAAAGTGGGTCTAATAGAGGCTCCCCTTTTTCTTCCGCCTCTTTCACTTTTCGGTTGAAACCCGCTACATTTCTGACGCCCATCTGGGCCATTAGTTTGTAACGACGTTCCATTTCAGCGACACACCAACGCAGTGCATTGGCTGCTTCTTTCATATCAGTGACCACCGGTGTCAGTAGGTGTGGTATGCCATCATAAATGGAGAGTTCAAGCATTTTCGGGTCAACCATGATGAAACGCACTTC
This sequence comes from Oleiphilus sp., assembly GCA_048058835.1. GTDB lineage: Bacteria > Pseudomonadota > Gammaproteobacteria > Pseudomonadales > Oleiphilaceae > PZPK01. The sequence goes on along the minus strand of JBLLNS010000003.1, from coordinate 6,865 downwards.
ATCCGGCTGAGCTTTAAACAGCATGCTGAGAATCATACTGTTTACACCGACTGACTTACCTGAACCCGTTGTACCGGCGACGAGTAAGTGTGGCATTTTGGCGAGATTAACCACAACGGGGTCGCCAGCAATATCGTTTCCTAGCGCCAATGTGACGGGAGAATCAGAGTTATCGTATTCTTTAGATTGAAGAACTGAACGGAAACGGACGATCTCTCTGTGTTCATTTGGAATTTCAATACCCACAACCGATTTGCCGGGAATGACTTCCACAACGCGCACACTCAGCACCGCCAGCGATCTTGCTAAATCCTTAGCAAGATTACTAATTTTACTCACCTTCACGCCCGGTGCAGGTTGGATTTCAAATCGCGTAATGACCGGACCTGGGTTTACCTCTACGACTTCGGCTTTCACACCAAAATCGGCTAACTTTTCTTCAAGTAAGCGCGATAGGTGCTCAAGCATTTCTTTGGAATAACCGAGATTGCTATTAGTTTCCGCCAAATCCAGTAGATTTAGTGAAGGTAATGGCCCTTCTGAAGCAATGAATAAACTCCCTTGTTTTTCATCTTCACTGCGCGTATTCGGTTTGCTTTTCTTCACAAAGGGGGAAATTTTTATGCCCGATTTGCTTGCAGTGGCAGCATCATCAGTTTGGCTTTTTTCAGTAATAGACCCCGCTTTTATGACGATTGGTGCGTCATCAGTCGTCTGAATATTTTTAGCTCCAAGACTGGGCTCTACGCGCTCTGATCGAGTGTTCGCTTCTGCCTGATTAGCGGCGCTGGCCGATTTTTTGCCAAACAATTTCTTGGGCGAGAGCTTCTTAAATACATTTTCTCGCGTGCTTGTCTCAGCTGTTGCGACAGACTTAATATTAACCTGAGGTGCCGTTTTAGGCACTTCAACCTGATCACGCTGAACCCGTTTATATTCGGCTCTGTGTGCACGTTTGTCCTGTATTCTGTCCCACAAAATAAGACTGTGTTTTTGGATAAATCGAAGCAACTTAAGGGTGACTGCACCGGTTCTATCCATTAAACCTAGCCAAGATATACCCGTAAACACGGTGAGCCCAATCAGCAACATGGAAACAAGGAGTAAGGTGCTTCCAGAAAGGTTAAACGAGTCGCGCATCCAATCAGAAAATTCTTGCCCCAAAATGCCACCGGAAGTGTCATCTAAGCCTGCAATCGCATAAAGAGATAACAGGCCTGTGGCGCCAAGCAAGGTGAGAATAAATCCGCTTAAACGGATCAAGAACATCGGCCAATGAAAGCCTTTGCGTTGCCGACGATATTTGAAAATAACACTGGCACGATAAGCAATTAATAAGGGAAAGAGGTAGGCAACATAGCCAAAGAAATACAGCAATATATCGGAAGACCAAGCCCCCGCTTTTCCGCCGTAGTTTTTGACCAGTAAGTTTTTACCTGTGGTGACAAAACCCGGATCGTCAGGATGGTGGGTGATCAAGGCCATGAATAAGAATACGCAGACCGCAATCAGTAAAATTAAAGCACCTTCTCTGGAGCCCTGCCTGATATAAGCCTTAAAGTGATGAGACTCTGCTTTAGGATTAACAGGCTGCGGTTTTGTCGTACTGGTCTTGCCCATAGAGTGCGATTTCATCTTTGCTTAGTGATGCTCAGGTAGGGTATTCAAACCCCTAAACCGAAACGTAAATACGCTATTTTTTAGCCGATAGCATTTTTTATCAGTATAGAAAGACTACAGTAAAGTTTTAAGTTTTCTACTTAAATATTTGAAATGCTTGACTGCCTAAGTATTTTTGGCGGCAGCCAAGCCTTTAGAAAGATCTGCAATGATATCATCGACATGTTCTAGGCCGACCGATATCCGCAACAGATTTTCAGTGATGCCCGACTTAAGCCGATCATCATCAGTCAATCGACCATGAGTCGTCGTCGCAGGATGTGTGATCGTACTTTTTGCATCACCCAAGTTGGCTGTAATTGAAATGAAATCAAGCGCATCAATAAAACGCCACGCTGCTAATTTATCCCCTGCTACTTTGAAAGATAAAACGCCCGACCCTGCCTTTTGTTGTTTCTTCGCTAATTCTGCAGATGGGTGAGTATCCAAACCTGAGTAATAAACCTGCTCTATTGCATCTTGTTCAGATAGCCAAGTTGCGATGGTCAAAGCACTTGCAGAGTGTGCGTACATGCGAAGGCTCAATGTTTCCAAGCCTTTCAACAATATCCACGCATTGAAAGGACTCAAAGATGGGCCACCAGATCTTAAAAATCCGTGCACCTCTTCAATCACCTCAGCAGATCCCACGACTGCGCCGCCTAAGCAACGCCCTTGGCCATCAATATACTTTGTGGCCGAATGAATCACCAAGTCAGCACCTAACGCCAAAGGTTGCTGCAATACTGGGGTGCACAAGCAGTTATCGACAACTAGCAGGGTTCCCTTGGGGTGTGTCCCAGCATGGGCAATATCTGCAAGGGTTGTAATATCAACGACTTCGCACAAAGGATTCGATGGAGTTTCTAAAAATAAAAAACGCGTATTGGCTTTAATTTCTTGTTTCCAGGCTGAATAATTTGTTAGTTCAACGAAGCTAATCTCCACCCCAAATTTGCGCACGTACTTTTCCAGCAAAACATTGGTTGTGCCAAACACGCTACGTGAACAGATAATATGGTCACCCTGTTCTAGCAAAGCAAAACAAGTCGACATAATTGCCGCCATACCCGAAGCGGTCGCAACGGCGCGTTCAGCACCTTCCATGCTAGCTAAACGTTGCTCAAACATGGATACCGTTGGGTTGGTAAAACGGGCATAGATATTCCCAGGCACTTCGCCGGAAAATCTATCTGCCGCTTCTTTGGCGGTATTGAAAACAAAACTAGAGGTTGGAAAAATAGCCTCACTGTGTTCGAGTTCTGGGCTTCGAATTTGACCCGCCCTAACCGCCAAGGTTTCAACAGCCACATTGTCTAACTTTGCTTTTGGAATACGTATGTCTGAATTTGACTTGTCTGGCATAGCATGTCTCTTTACTTGTTACTTCTTTTCAGCTCTTGAAGCGTATCATTTAAGCCAAAAGCATAAAACCAAAGGCTTTATTAATGATCATTATGTAAATCTAGGTTTGCTTCATCTTCGTTAGATTTATGCTTATTGGCATCATTTCGAGACTGTTCGAGTCGTGATAAATAGTCATCACCAATGTCACCGGTTAAATAGTCGCCATTAAACACTGAACAATCAAAGTTAGTAACTGACTCATTGCCTTCTTGCGCACATTGCACCAAGTCTTCTAAATCCTGATAAACCAACCAGTCCGCGCCGATCAGTTCTTGAATCTCTTCCACTGTTCGATCGTGGGCGATCAATTCACGCGCTGCCGGCATATCAATGCCATAGACATTTGGAAAGCGAACTTCAGGCGCCGCTGAAGCAAAATACACATTTTTGGCACCCGCATCTCTCGCCATTTGAACGATTTCACGACAGGTCGTGCCGCGCACTATCGAGTCATCCACTAACATAACGTTCTTATCTTTAAACTCGAGCTCTATCGGATTGAGTTTTTGACGAACCGATTTTTTACGTTGAGATTGCCCAGGCATAATAAATGTTCGGCCAATATAGCGATTCTTAATAAAGCCTTCTCTAAACTTAACGCCTAACTCATACGCCATCTGCATAGCGGAAGTCCGGCTGGTATCCGGAATAGGCATCACCACATCGATGTCATGATCTGGGCGAAGTTTTTTAACTTTTTGTGCCAGCGTTTCACCCATTCTTAAGCGTGCTTTATAAACCGAAATATTATCGATAATTGAATCAGGGCGAGCAAAGTAGACATGCTCGAAAATGCACGGGTTCAATTCGCATTTTCTGCACAATGCTCTGTATAAAGCGCGCCAGTATTTTCGATATAAATGGCTTCGCCAGGCGCAATATCTCTGACCAACTCAAAGCCCAAAGCACCTAAAGCAACGCTCTCGGAGGCAATCATATATTCTGTGCCTTCTGGTGTTTCCCGCTTACCATAACAAACCGGGCGAATACCGTGTGGATCACGGAAAGCCAAAATACCATAACCTGTGATCATCGCGATCACAGCATACGCGCCGCGACAGCGCTTATGTACAGCTTTCACAGCATTGAAAATTTCAACATGGGTTGGAACCAACTTGCCCTGCACTTGCAGTTCATGAGCAAACACATTCAGCAAGACTTCTGAATCAGAATTCGTATTGATATGTCGGAGATCGGATTTAAGTACACCATCAGCCAGCTCGGCGGTATTGGTTAAATTACCATTGTGCGCAAGGGTAATACCATAAGGAGAGTTGACATAAAATGGCTGCGCTTCGGCCGAACTTGACGAGCCAGCCGTTGGGTAACGAACATGTCCAATACCGACATTGCCAGCTAGACGCTGCATGTGTCTTGTTCTAAACACGTCACGCACCAAACCATTGGCCTTTCTTAAAAAGAAACGATCATCCTGACACGTCACTATTCCAGCGGCATCCTGCCCACGATGCTGTAACACGGTTAATGCATCATATAACATTTGATTTGCGTTACTCTTGGCTACAACACCAACGATGCCACACATACGACTACCTCTTTATCAAACTTTCGTTTCTGTATGATTTTCAAAAACAGACCGAGACCACTGCTCTAGTATGGAGAGATTCTCAATCATAACGGAATTCAACCACCATTCACTTTGTGAAAATGGGGTTAATCGAAGTACTGCAATAACGACTACCGCGAGTACGAGCCCTCTGGAAAGACCGAACGCAACCCCCAATAAACGATCTATTGGCGTTAATCCGGTTAGCCTAACAAGTGCTCCAACGATAAAATTAATCCCTGCGCCAACCAAAAGCGTACCTATAAATAAGATAGTAAACGCGGCGATGGTACGCAAAGTCGGTTCTTCAATGAATGCGGTTAATAAGGTTTGTAAATTTGGATGAAAGGTACGCGCGACGATAAATGCGACCACCCAAGTGGCAAGCGATAAAGCTTCTTTTATAAAGCCGCGTTTGAGACTCATCAAGCTAGATAAGGAAATGATGACAATGAGCGACCAATCAGCCCAATTCAATCCAGTCATTTATCGACAATCGACCTTTTGTGAAAAAAGTTAATAAAAGCAAAGTGTAAACGGTAACTTGATGAACAGAAGCGACCGGTTATTTGTACTGAACTTGCATTTTATGTTCGGGTAACTTGAATAAGCGGCGCATGATAACAAAGTTCGATGCGTTTAGGCATCAAAAAAGATAATACGACTATCGACTTTATATTTCTTATCGAGCTGTCGTTTTATTTTCTCAGCTTGCGTCTTGTCTAGAAAAGGCCCCGTAAAAACACGAATGGCTGACGAACCATTTAAATCAATCTTTTTTGTGTGGCCATCGAAGCCGTCTAAACGTAACTTATCACGAAGCTGATAAGCATTGTCGGTTTTACTGAATGTACCTAATTGAACCATCCAGACATTCTTGAACGCGGGAAGATGATTAACGGAAGGCCCCGAATCTTTGCGATCAACGGCTTTAGTGGAGGATGCGATGGGCTTTTCCATATTTTGAGCTGGCTGTTCCGCCTCCTGCTTAGGTGCCTCCTGCTTAGGTGCCTCCTGATCAGCTGCAGCGTCATCATCTGATGACACCTGATTCTGAGTCACAACCACCTTACTCTCTTCTTCATCATATTCGACTTTCTGAAAGACAGGTTTAACAGGCTTTTCAATTTCGATGACTTTGAACGCCGGCCGCGGGGGAACCGGTACAATGATATTACTGGCTTGCTCATGTGGCTCATCAAAAATCATTGGCAGGAAAATTACCGCCAATGAGATGATGACAAATGCACCCACTACTCGCTGTTTTAATGTATCCACAGAGTCAGTCATAATTTCCAAAAAAGCGTTTGGCCGCTTCTACCATAAAAAAAGAACCAAAAATCAATGTTAGTACAGTTTGACCTTGTTGTTTCATTCTCAACACATAGTCAATAGCCTCATTAAAACCTTCAGCTAAAGAGTCGGTAGAGATAATATCATTTAGCCCTGATTTTTCTGCATAACGCCGAATGTCTTCAAGCGGCATAGCGCGCTCAACATCAAGCGGCACCAACAAACATCGATCGACTTGCGGCGATAAAGCCTCAAGGACACCGAGTACATCTTTATCAAGCAGTGCGGAATAAACGATTTGTATCTTTTTACCTGAAGCCGCATGTTGCATCAAAAAGGTGTTCAAATAAAGGGCTGCATGTGGGTTATGCCCGACATCAAGATACAAGTTATCGATATCTTGATACGCTATGCGCTCTAAGCGACCTGGCAGATTGAGCGCATTGATGGATTCCACCACCCTGTCATATGTCTGTTGATCAAAGCTTAGATTCAGTTTTGCTTCCCTTGTCGCAAGAGCAGCGATTGCTTGTAAGGCTATGAGAATATTGTTTTCAGGCAAAAGCAAAGTTGGGAAACCCAGATAGGCCTTATTCAGTAACTTCGAATTAAACTGAGCAGGCAGTTGGTCTTGAGCTGAATTATTATTGAAATCTTCACGACAAAGGAGAGTTTGACAAGCGAGTTGCTTGGCGATTGTATGAACCGATTGGGGTAAATCCTCTCCACCGATGAACAAAGCATTCGACCTTAAAATACCCGCTTTCTCAATACCAATTTTCTCAACCGTATCCCCTAACCAATCCGCGTGATCGATTCCTATAGACGTAATGATACTGATATCCGGTTCAACAATATTGACAGCATCCAACCTCCCGCCGAGGCCAACTTCTAAAACAATGACATCAAGTGAAGCATTTAACAGAATATCTAACGCGG
>JBLLNS010000002.1:0-111228 GCA_048058835.1 Oleiphilus sp. | reverse complement strand
GAGTGTTGGAATATACTTGTCTTATTTAAAGTACATGTTGAGGTGTTTATGAGAGTTGTATCCTTTACTGAAGCCCGCAATGGTTTAAAAGCTGTTTTAGATTCCGTGGTTAACGACGCCGACACTACTGTGATCACTCGTCGTGATTCGGAAGATGCCGTTGTAATGTCATTAGATTACTATAACAGTTTAATGGAGACTGTTTACTTATTGAGATCTCCTGCCAATGCAGAACATTTAGCAAAATCTATTGAGCAACTTAAAAATGGCAAGGCCACTCCAAGAGATTTAATCGATGAGTAGTAGGTTACTCGTATGGACTGATGAAGCTTGGAGTGACTATGTATATTGGCAAGGTCAGGACAAAAAAACTCTTAAACGTATCAATAAGCTCATAGGTGACTCCAAAAGAACGCCATTTGAAGGTATTGGTAAACCTGAGCCATTAAAAGAGAATTTATCTGGTTTTTGGTCACGCCGTATAGATGATACAAATCGTTTGGTATATGCAGTAGACAACACGTCATTAACTATTATCTCTTGTAGGTATCATTACTAGTGCAAAATACAGCTAACAAGGCGTTCAAATGGATTCAGTAATATTGTCACCTTTGCTGCAAAGAAACGCAGCAAAGCCGCCAACATCACTTCACCAGTTAACGCGGCGTTAGGCTTTGTAAATAACTGGGCTGTTTAGCTCTTTTTTTTCATTAATTTACAAGCACTTAAACCATAGTAATTTGCACCCTCTCCTTCTTTTCCGGTGCAATTTGTTAGTCGGTCAGTTCAATTTATTCCGTGGCGTTGTTTGTGGGTTTTCTTTGAACACTCGTCCCAAGTTTTAAATTAAGTGGTTTCGTTCTTCGGGGTTTTGGTTAAACTTTGTGGCTTTGAAACTAAGTAAAATTAACCGGTGTTTGTGTTGGGTTTTAGGGTTTGTTGTAGCTAGTCTTGGGGCAAAATTTACCTTTTAATTCTTTACTAAATCCACACATTCACCTAACAAGTTGCACCAACGGATTCCATAATCTGTCGCGCCTTTTGCAAAGAAACGCAAAAGTCCCGCCAAATTATTCCACCGTTGTGCAAAGCGTTAACTGTATATGAAAATTGTGACATGGAATTGCAACGGTGCATTGAGAAAGAAACTTAACGAAGTTGATTCTTTAAATGCAGACGTTCTCATTATTCAAGAATGTGAAGATCCTTCTCAATCAACGAAGGCTTATCAAGAGTGGGCAGGTAATTATCTTTGGGTCGGCACAAGCAAAAATAAGGGCATTGGCATATTTCCAAAATCAGGCAACAAAGTAGAGCATCTAGAGTGGTCTGGCTCATTCAAAATACAAGGCTTACATACAACAAGCCAAGCAACCTCTTGGTCTACTCAAGATTTAAAGCTATTTTTACCCTTTCGTTTAAACAATCAATATAACGTTTTGGCTTGTTGGACTAAAGGCAGTGATTCTCAAATATTTGGTTATATGGGGCAGTTCTGGAAATATCTGCAAATCCACAGAGAAAAACTTGATAAACAAAATACAATTATTGCAGGTGACTTCAATAGCAACGCAATATGGGACAAACAAGATCGTTGGTGGAGTCACACAGACACAATAAACGAACTAACCTCCATAAATATCGAGAGTTTGTATCATTATCAAACTGGTGAGCAACAGGGGCAAGAAACACAGCCTTCTTTTTATCTTCACAGAAATACTGAGAAGCCTTACCATATTGATTACTTTTTCATGTCTAGCCATCTATTGTCTGTTAGTAAAATTGAGCTAGGTAATATTAAAAATTGGCTGACTGTTAGTGATCACATGCCATTATGTGCCACAATCAGCAGTTAACAAGTTGCTCCAGCGGATTCCATAATCTGTCGCGCCTTTTGCAAAAAAACGCAAAAGTCCCGCCAAATTATTCCACCGCTGAGCAAAGCGTTATGCACTTCCTAGCCGAAAAGGATTTTAATCTTGTTTAATTTATTTATAGGTTTGAGTGTTTTATTAATCATCATGTTGGCCATGAATATTTCAAGGCTAAGAATGAAGTACAAAGTTGCAAATGGTGACGGTAACAACAAAGAAATAAACAAGGCTATACGTGCTCATATGAATTCATTAGAGCATATTCTTCCTTTTAGTCTTTTACTTTACGTTCTTCAAACTCAAATGACTTCAACGGTAATTTTTGCAATATTGGCTTTTAGCTTCTTGTGTATTAGGTTGTTACATAGTTATAGTATGTTGAGTTCAAAATTTAAATTACGCCAAATTACTGCTGCTTCAACATATTTTCTTGAGTTGTCTGCATGTATCTTGGTTTTAATAAATACAGGTATTTAACAAATTAAATGCATAACAAGGCCATCTTGCGGATCTCCGTTTTCTGTCACCTTTTATGCAAAAAAACGCATAAAAGTCGCCATCAAACTACGACCGCAAATGGCGGCGTTAGGTGTTAAAAATGGAAATGTACAAACTCAACTCAAAACTGAAAGATTACTCATGTGGTCCGATAGATCAAAAGCGTGCGATGGTTGAGTTAACCACGATTTCAGAAGCGGCTTCACAAATATTCAAAGATGAAACAGAAGCGATCCCTGCTACACAGTTTATCTTGGTTAAGAGCGAAAAAGATTATTTGCGAGTTGAGTGCCATTCGAAAACAGAAGTGCATTTTTCCAGTGACCGTCTTAGCTATTCAGGTGGTTGGTTTAAGCGTATTTTTGCAAACCATATAATACAATTTCGGTCTTCGCTTAATAAATCCGAGCAAGTAATTAGCGACTACTTTTCTCTTTCTAGAGAAAACTTCGAAATTAAGTACGAGGCGGGTTATACCAATAATCAATCATTACATTACGTTGAAATATGAGTATTAATCACCTAACCAGTAGCACCAACGGACTCCGTAATATTGGCACCTTTTGCGCAAAGAAACGCACAAAAGTCGCCAATATCACTACGCCGTTGTGCTAGGCGTTAGAATTATTAGATTGCAAATATTTAGTCGACATGTACAATTGTCATTATGAATATTATTACTGATACAAATATCTTCTTGGCTGTAGTTTTGAACGAGCCAGAAAAAGAGCGAATCATTCAGCAAACAAGTAATTGTAAATTGCTATCGCCTGAGATTTTACCTTATGAAATAGGTAATGCTCTGAGCGCAATAGTTAAAAGAAAGCAGTTAACTCGTGAACAAGCATTGCAGGCTATTGAATTAGCAGATGCAATTCCAGTTAGGTTGGTTCAACCTGATATAAAAAGCGCTTTAGAGTTAGCTTTAAGCTTCAATATTTATGCTTATGACGCATATTTTTTGCAGGCAGCGTTGTCTTTAAATTGCCCACTGCTGACGCTAGACAAAAAAATGAAAGAAGTGGCAAAACAACTAAATATCGTTGTATTGGAGTAAATTATGAGAGTTTATACATATTCAGAGGCGCGTCAAAACTTATCCGAAGTGTTGTCCTTAGCTGAGAGCGAGGAGATCATAATCCAGCGTCGTGACGGTAAAGCATTTACTGTAAGCTTTAAACCCAATGAAGTTACATCACCTTTTGATGTTCCTGGTATAAATACAAAGGCAACAACAAACGACATTCTAGATGCAGTGGCAGAATCAAGAAAATTCTAACAAGTGCAGCTTGCCGGACTTGCGTAAATTGTCACCTTTTTCGCGCTGCGCAGCAAAAAAGCCGCCAATTCACCCAAGCCGCAACTGCAAGCGTTATATGCAAATCAGAATCAAGAAATAATCATGGCAATCAGTGAATTTGAAGTAAAAAGATGTGAGCGCGAACTTGAGAAGTTTCTTGATGCTAAGAGGCCGCCAGGTCATATTCGAAACCAATTAGATTTTGGCTACCGCATTGAAAATCAAAGTGTAGAGTTATTTGAAATTCGCCCAGAATGGCAAAACCCAGAAAAGAAAATGGAGCAAGCTTTCGCGAAGGCTACCTTTGTAAAAAAGGAGAAACTCTGGAAAATATATTGGCAACGTCAGGATTTAAAGTGGCATAGCTACAAGCCCGCTCCTAGTGTGCAATACTTCGAAGAGTTTCTAACTATTGTCAGCGAGGATGCCAATGCTTGTTTCTTCGGGTAGCTCAGCATATAACCAGTGCAGCTTGCGGAACTCCGTGTGCTGTCACGTTTTGTGCGGTGCACAAAAAGCGCCACCACACTCCGTCCGCAACTGCAGGCGTTATGCACAAAAAAGTAAATAGCTTTCGGGTCACTAAAATATGAGTTCTGAACCGTTAATTGGTCTTGCAAGCGTGTTAGTTGGCGCACTTCTTGGGTTATTAGGTGTCCTACTTGCCAATAAATCTAATCTAGCAAGCTTAAAATTGCAGATGGAGCATGAGCGGCAAAGTAAAAGCTCGGATATAAAACGCGAACGACTCGAAGAGCTTTATGTTTCAATGAGCCATTGGGTAAATCTGTTTTTTAGTTACTACTTTAAACTTACCTTAGTAATGCGTGAAGAAATAGATTACAACCAATACCTCGATGAGGTAATTAGTGATGGCAATAAAAATAAAATAGACTTTCAAAGACAAGAGATGATTATAAATATATATGGCCGCGAGCTAATTCCAGCTTATGACAAAGTCTTGAAATCTCGCGAAAAAGTAAATGATATTGCTGCGGCTCATAAAGCAGATTATAAAAAAGGTAATAGTGGTTCCAAATACTTAAAACCTTATACCGCAGCGCATCAAGAGCTTGAAAAATCTGTCGAAAACTTTAAAAAACAGATAGCCGAGGTAATAACAAATGCATAACAAAGCGTTCAACACGGACTCAGCAATGCTGTCACCTGTTTTGCAAAAAGACGCAAAACAGCCGCCATCATTACTTCTCCGGTTAACGCGGCGTTAGGCAATAAAATATGGCTGGGCCAACCGTAAGCATTTTACTGAAAGAAGAGTCGAATGAGCATGATAAAGAAGAAATATTGGTATTTATCGAATCTATTTCTGATAAAGTTCATGGCAACGATTTCTGGGTTAATGGTAGCCCTCTTGGGTATGTTCTGAGGCCGGATTATCCAGAAGAAATTGATGAGTATTCAAGTCTTAAAAAAATAATTGGCTGGTCTCCAAAAGGCATAATAGGACTATACGCTATGTGCAATGATAACCATGATCATTTTGTACTTGGTAAAGTCGCTCTAGGTATTTCTAAAATAGTAAGTGGCAAAATTGCATTTCACCACCTCCTAAAAAGGTACACTGAAGACAACGCAATACTTAATAACCCTGGTGTAGTCACCTATGATAGTGAATCAATATTAAACCCTGAGGTACTTGAGCTTTGGCTTCGACACAAAGATTTTTGTATGGTCAAATAATGCCTAACAATGCGTTCAACATGGACTCCGTAATGTTTGCACCTTTCCTGCAAAAGTACGCAGCAAAGTCGCCAACATTACTACGCCAGTTAACGCGGCGTTGAGGCTGTAGAAAAACTCTAAATCTGTTAAAATTCAGGCATCCAACAGGGAGTGTTTAGATGCCAAATTTCAAACCTTATAACTATGACCAAAGTTCAATGGTCGTCATCAATTATCGTGACCAACTTCAACCAGGTACGTTTGAATACGCTATTCATCATCTGATTGAACATAAGCTGGACCTGTCGATATTTGCACCAAATTACAAGAATGATAAGGGCGGTCGGAAGGCTTATGACCCAGCGATTCTGCTGAGAATAATTTTATTCGCCTACTCCAAAGGCATTACCTCAAGTCGTGAAATCGAATGGTGTTGTGAGACTAATATCATCTTCAAAGCTTTGTCATGCGATACGGTTCCGCACTTCACTACGATTGCTAGTTTTGTCAGTAGTCATTCAAGTGAAATCGAAATCTTATTTGAGCAGATTTTATTGATATGTCATGAACAAGGTTTATTGGGCAATGAGTTATTTGCAATAGATGGCTGCAAGATGTCTTCGAATGCAGCCAAAGAACATTCTGGCACCTTCAAAGAGCTAAATGAAAAACACCAAAAATTACGCCGCCAAATCCAGTATCACTTAAAAGAACATGAGCGACTCGATAAGCAAGAATCAAAAAATGAAGAACGCATAAAGCGAATAGCGCAAGCCATAGAAACGCTTGATAAGGCAGCCGATAGGATAGACCAATTCCTAAAGACGCAAAGCCCAAGGATGGGGCAAAGCAAAAGACCAAAGGAAGTGAAGAGTAATATTACCGATAATGAAAGCGGTAAAATGACGACCAGTAAAGGCACTATTCAGGGTTTTAATGGTGTGGCAGCGGTAGATAAAAAGCATCAAATTGTTGTCGATGCACAAGCCTTCGGCGAGGGGCAAGAGCACCATACTTTGACGCCGGTTCTTGAACGTATTGAAGCCCGATTAAAACGTTTAGGCATCTCAGACAATATCTATGCAACCGGAACAGTGGTGACGGCCGATACCGGTTTTGCTAACGAAAAGAATATGCAGTATTTGCATAATAATAAGATCAATGCGTATGTGCCGGACAATCGTTTTCGTAGTCGTGACCCCAAGTTTGCGAATCAGAAAACCAAGTACGGTAAACGCCATCAAGAGCAAAAAAAGTCTAAGTCGCTTCATGCAAAAAACGTCATTCCAGCCAGTGAATTCAGCTTCGATCCGGTTAACTTGATATGCGTCTGTCCTGCCGGTGAAACGATTAGCCATCGAGGCGTGCGTGATGATATTTATGGTAACCCAAAGGTGATGTTTGAAGGCCGATTGATGCAGTGCAGACATTGCGATTTAAAGCATCAATGCATGAAGAACCCCGACTCAGCGAATCATCGAAAAGGAGCCGGTAGGCAGGTGTCATTTATCCTCGAAGATAAACGAAAGCCGAACTATACAGACTGGATGAAGCATCGAGTTGATAGTGATAAAGGGAAAATGATTTATAGTCATAGAATGTCGGTCGTCGAACCCGTTTTTGGAAATATCGGCACAAACAAAGGCCTGAATCGTTTCAGCTTAAGAGGAAAGAAAAAAGTCCAAGGTCAATGGCAATTATTTTGTATGATTCACAATATTGAGAAGCTAGCGAATTATGGTGAAATAGCCGCCTGATAAACAGAAATAAAATAAGCAAGAGCACAACTATCCTCTATACAAGCGCAAATGTGATGCGATTAATGAAACAGCCAAACTTAGTTGCTGAACTTAAGAAGTTCCGGCATGTTATTGGCCAATTAAAAATTAAGAAGCTTAGTGGGGAATACTGACTATTTAACGGTTTTTCTACAGGCTCGTTATGTAGTGTAAATTCAAATGACCATTAACTATTCCGACTGCAGTAACCTATTCGAGCAAGCGACGTTCTGGCTTGTCGGTATGTCGATTTTTTCTCTGTTTGTTTGCTTGTGTGGTATGTACGCCAACGAAAAAAAAGATGAAAATCCCGGATGGTTACTAGAAATTTTTCATCCCTTAGTACATATGTGTACGAGTAGGTATTTAAACAAAAAGGGCGTTATTTGGCGGTATCCATATATTGGTTCGGTTATAGTATTAGTTGTTAGCGCTCTATTGTCATATTCATTTGGTCATTGCACTCCTCAGTCGTGACCAACAGAAAATAAAACAAAGGGTCTACCACAAAAGGGCGGCGGGCAAAATGAATAAATACATAACAAGTTGCATCAGCGGACATTTTTTCCATTGCCCGTTTTGCGCTCGGGTAGCACAAAACGGGCAATTCCAAAAATCCCGCTGTGCAAAGCGTTAGGCTTTGTAAATAACTGGGCTGTTTAGTTCTATTTTTTCATAAATTTACAAGCACTTAAACCATAGTAATTTGCACCCTCACCTTCTTTTCCGGTGCAGCTTCTTAGTCGGTCAGTTCAATTTATTCCGTGGCGTTGTTTGTGGTTTTTCTTTGAACATTCGTCCCAAGTTTTAAATTAAGTGGTTTCGTTCTTCGGGGTTTTGGTTAAACTTTGTGGCATTGAAACTAAGTAAAATTAACCGGTGTTTGTGTTGGGTTTTAGGGTTTGTTGTAGCTTGTCTTGGGGCAAAATTTACCTTCTAATTCTTCACTAAATCCACACATTCACCTAACAAGTTGCACCAACGGATTCCATAATCTGTCGCGCCTTTTGCAAAGAAACGCAAAAGTCCCGCCAAATTATTCCACCGTTGTGCAAAGCGTTAGGCTTTGTAAATAATTGGACTGTTTAGTTCTTTTTTTTCATTAGTTTACAAGAATTTAAGTCTTAGTAATTTGCACCCTCTCCTTCTTTTCCGGTGCAATTTGTTGGTCGGTCAGTTCAATTTATTCCGTGGCGTTGTTTGTGGTTTTTCTTTGAACATTCGTCCCAAGTTTTAAATTAAGTGGTTTCGTTCTTCGGGGTTTTGGTTAAACTTTGGGGCTTTCAAACTAAGTAAAATTAATCGGTGTTTGTGTTGAGTTTTAGGGTTTATTGTAGCTTGTCTTGGGGCAAAATTTACTTTCTAATTCTTTACTAAATCCACACATTCACCTAACCAGGCCTTCAAACGGATTCCGTAATTTTGTCACCTTTGCCGCAAAGACACGCAGCAAAGTCGCCAACATCACTTCACCGTTTAAGGCAGCGTTATGCTGTATAAATATACACTGTGTTCTTGACCAGTTATTTTCTTTGGGTTATGTTCTTCCAATAAAACACTATTGGGAGAGGTTAATATGGATGATGAATATAAGAGTAATTTCAAAGAAGCAATTTTGAGTGCTCAAAAATCATTATATTCTGGCACTGTGGTAGCGCTTTTTATTTGGGGGCTTGCAACTACAAACGTGCTAGAAAAAATTAAAGTTCCGGTTATTGGTTTTGAGTTAGATGGCAAGTTCGGTCTATTAGTTGTTATGCTGGTTTTTATGGCTTTGGGGGCGCATCTACTGTACTCATTAAAAATTGCATCAGATAATATATCGAAAATTCAAAACGAAGATTTGAAACAAGCAATTCTGCTTTCGCCCTCTATTTTAAATGGGCCTAAGTTGTTAAGGCTAGTAGCGGTAGCAATACCGTTTTTAATATTGGTTGTTGCAATGTCAAGCGCCATCAATTTACTAGTAGCTATTTTTACTGCTTCAGTATATTCAATATTTCATTTCTACGCTTTATTCTATTCCTATAAAATCAATGCATAACAAGTGCATCTTGCAAGGACTTGGGTAAACTGTCACCTTTTTCGCGCTGCGCGGCAAAAAAGCCGCCAGTTCACCCAAGCCGCAAATGCAAGCGTTATGGTTTTTAAGTCCAAGGCAGGAATAAATGAGATTAATCCCAAATAGCCACGCTAAGTTCCTGGACGGTGACCAAGAGGGTGGGCCTTTCAATATCAAAGTCTCCGATCAAAGCTTTGATATATATTTGGGTAAAGCCAAGCCTTTAGATTTATTGCCAAAGCATATTGATGCTGCAATGGTCACAAAATTGGTTGGTGGGCAAACTACGGAAAAAGATATATCTAGAGTGCCCAACGATTTAAAAATAAAACGCTTCGCAATTAATCCAGAGCAAGCAGGAACAACGGACATAATAAAAAATCACACTGGTTCTTATAATAACCCGCTTACTTTTGAGTTTCGCGAAAACGAAAGCATCTTAATTGTCCTTTCACAAGGCGAGGTTTCAAATGGTCGCTATGTCTTTATACTCGAAGGGGTAATTTCATTGTGTGCCTAAAATCGAACCATAACAGCTCCACCGGACTCCGTAATGTTTGCACCTTTCCTGCAAAAACACGCAGCAAAGTCGCCAACATTACTACGCGCGGTGAGCTGGGCGTTAGGCATTTCAAATAAACTAAGACATTAATCATGAAGATATATATATTTACATTACTAGCTACTTTATTTTTATTAACCGCTTGTAGTGGCGGTTCCTCTGAAAATGAAGGCGATCGATTTTGCAGGTCTTATTCAACTAGTTCTATGGATGAAGGTGGGCTCACTGAAACATGTAGCTTTAATAAAGACACTTTTGTATTGAGTTGCACTAACCCAAGTCTCTCTTATGAAATGTTGTATGATTCAGTTGAGGATTTTGTTATTGAGTCAAAAACTCTTGGATTACTTAAGGCTAAAAAACGTATATATGATCACGTTGAAATAAATTACATATATGAAGATAATCAACTGAAAACAGTAAATCTCGATTTCACATCAACATTTGGTAGCGGTTATATAAATACAAATCACAATGTATTTGATAATTTAAATAGACCAATTTCAGGTATAACAGAATCTGACATTGACTCAAACTGCTCAGATTTGGTTATAACTTTAGAGTATAACGACTCAGATAAAAGCGTTAAAACTATAGTGCCGTCTAATGAATGTCCTTACTTTATTAATTTAGAAACTACCTTCGATCAAGACGGGAACATAATTAGAAGTGATTATGATTCCTTCACTAAATATTACACTGTAATGTCAACTGAAGTAGTATGCATTTAAAAATGCCATACAAGTGCATCTAGCATGGACTTGGTTAAACTGCTCAATATATTGTACATGTAAGAGTATTTGAATATACTTGTCTTATTTAAAGTACATGTCGAGGTATTTATGAGAGTTGTATCCTTTACTGAAGCCCGCAATAGTTTAAAAGCTGTTTTAGATTCCGTGGTTAATGACGCCGACACTACTGTGATCACACGTCGTGATTCGGAAGATGCCGTTGTAATGTCATTAGATTACTACAACAGTTTAATGGAGACTGTTTACTTATTAAGATCTCCTGCCAATGCAGAACATTTAGCAAAATCTATTGAGCAATTTAAAAATGGCAAGGTCACTCCAAGAGACTTAATCGATGAGTAGTAGGTTACTCATATGGACTGATGAGGCTTGGAGTGACTATATATATTGGCAAAGTCAGGACAAAAAAACTCTTAAACGCATCAATAAACTCATAGGTGATGCCAAACGAACGCCATTTGAAGGTATTGGTAAACCTGAGCCATTAAAAGAGAATTTATCTGGTTTTTGGTCGCGCCGCATAGATGATACAAATCGTTTGCTATATGCAGTTGATAATAAATCATTAACTATTATTTCTTGTAAGTACCATTACTAGTGCAAAATCAGCACACAAGGCGCTCAAATCGGATTCCGTAATATTGTCACCTTTAGTGCAAAGAACCGCACAAAACTGCCAATAAACTCGACCGTAAATGGCAGCGTTAAGAATGCAGCAATCGCCATATAAAGGAGTAAATTTATGATCCGTGTACTTAGTATGCTGATGATTTTTTTGATGTTAAGTGGTTGTGGACACCACAGGTATTTCAAAGGTTTCGAAGAGATCCCTGTTGAATCTGCTAGTGTATATGTCATAAGGCCAAGCTCCCTTGCGAGTATGGTCCTATCAATAGAAATCAAGGTCGGTGATCAGAATATAGGCTACTTAAAAAACGGACATTTCTTAAATACATTCATCCAGCCTGGTGAACATAAAGTTATAGCGCGTGCTTTAGGTTCATTTGGTCGGCAACAAGAAATTATGATTACTCCTAAACCAAATGAAAGAATTTATTTGTTAGCTGGTTTTGGCTTGGAAGGATATTTTGGTATCGAGCAAGTAGATGAAAAAACTGCACTTGAAGAACTTAGAGAATTTACTGAAGAATGAATTCTTACAAGTTGCTCAAGCCGGATTACCACAATCGCTTAGCAAGGCATTATATTCGTAAAATTCAACATCGTTTCAACCAAAGGACATAAAAAGGTGTTAAAAGCGCTAAAGATATCGTTATTAGTTTTACTTTTTTCAGGGTTTCTAACTGCTTGTGGTTCGTCCGGTGGTGGTAATGAAGGGGGCGATAATGAACAATCAACCAATGAAGAAACTGAATCAGAACAGGATACCGAAACTGAGACAGAAGAACCGCATATAAGCTCCAGATATTCTAAATTATCAGCCGATGGTAGTGTGCTCCCCGATTATGCAATATTAGGCGCATGTGTAGAAGATCATGAGACTGAGTTGTTTTGGGAAGTTAAAAATCTTGATTCAACTAGTATTCATTATGCTTATTGGGATTATTCTTATTTAACGCCAGACAATTCAAACATTCCAGAGAGTTTTGATTTTGGGCTGTGCTTGAACTCGATTAGTAGTTCTGATGGTGTCTATTGTAGCGTCCAATCTCATATTGATAATCTAAACGCAATTGAATATTGTGGTTTTTCTGACTGGCGTTTACCTTCGTTAAGTGAATTAATCTCTTTAATTAAATGTGATGCCGATAATAATCAGGTTTCAACGACTGGTTGTACAGATCCGACTATAGATCCTACCATTGATAGCGACTTTTTTCCTGATGTAGGTAAGTATGTGTTTTATTCTGATACATGGTCTTTTGAAGCCTCTGCGGATGATACTCTCTCCAGTCACTGGGTGGTTACTTTTGAGAGTGGCCGCCAAGTACGAGTAAGTTCTTATACCGCGCTAGGCGTGAGAGCAGTTAGATCAGCCTCTATTGAATAATACAATCTTGCGGATCTTCGTGTAGCGTCACTTTTTGCGCAAATAATCGTACAAAAGTTGCCAACATCATTACGCCATTGAGCTAGGCCTTATGTTTTTTTATTACCTCACTAGTCATCGATTCTTTTTGCCAGAAGAATATAATCAATTTCACTTTTAAACAGAATAAGCAGAAAGGAATCAAAAATTGATTATTAAAATTGGGCCTCTTGGCGGCAAACTCATATTCTGGGGGGCTACACTTTTTCTTATTGGCCTTATTCAAGGCGGTTTAATTCCTCATTTTTTAAATCCGCGTATGGCTTTGTCTGCTCACTTAGCAGCTGTCCAAAGTGGCATGGCACTTATGATATTTGGTGTTGTCTTTGAGTTACTTTCGCTTAAAGAAAAATGGTTAAAAGCAGCCTATTTGTTCGGTTTATTAAGCATGTATTTAGTGTGGTTTTCGATTACCCTCTCGGCAATATTTGGGGCAAGTAAAGCATTACCAATGGCTGGTCAAGGATTCTCAGCCAGCCACCTAATTGAAACATTGGTACTAATCACTGTATATACCGGGGCAGGCCTTGGTATTTTATCAAGTTTGCTAATCGTGCTTGGTTTATCGAGGTTTGTTCAAACAAAGACAACATGACCTGCAGCTCCACCGGACGACACCCACATCTGCAGGCGAAAATCAGCTACCGAAACATAATGAAAGAAAAAGTAGATAGGTTTGATTATCGGTACTGAATTGGGTAGATTCTGAAAATTAAAAAAATACATTATGGGTTGGTAGGGGATCTCAGCGGGCTGAAGCTTCCTACACCCTTGTTTGTTTTAAATATTGGATTCAATACCGAGGCATAATTGAATGGAGTCAACGCTTAAATATACTTTATATGCAATAGCTTTAGTCGTAGCTATAACGGGCTTAAATGTACTAATTGGGGGCGCAGCTTCAGTTCCAGGTGCAGCAGGCCTTGCTGAATCAACGGTTGATAATGAGCTAAGGTTTTTCTCCGTATTTTGGCTGTCTTATGGTGCTTTTTGTTATTGGGTCGCCAATAACATTCAGGCTCAGCACAAGTTTATTCCTTTCATTGCGCTGGCATTTTTTATTGGTGGGCTTGGTCGTTTAATTTCAATGCTGTCTGTTGGCCCTCCTTCAAATATTTTAATACCAGCTATGATTTTAGAATTTGTAATTCCACTGTTTATCTTCGCTATTTACTGGAAGCTTTACATAAAAAACATTACCAAGCGTTCAATCGCTACGCCGAATAAATAATTCTTGCAGACCTCGTACTCTGTTTTTTTAGCATAGACCCACTAACAAAGCGGTTTGTAATATTAGAGCTATGCGGTATGCTAAATGCTTAAGCGCCTCTACTCTCTTTGTAGAGACTGCGTTTCAGGGTATTTTTTATTTTAGGGCCAACATGTCTAATTTATCGATCAAGACAGTTTTTGCAAAACTGTTCTCTTTAGTTTTCTTTGTCTTATCCGCTTCCATTATGTTTGTTTTAGTTAGCAAGCTGATAACAGGTTTGATCAATGGCGATGATATTATGCAGCTTTTTTTGAGCAGCATTAATACTGGGGTCATTGCTTTAGCGGTGTTTGAATTGGCAATGGCTGTACACCATGAGTATGGAAAGGCTAATGACGGCCAAGATGATATCGTTACCAGTCTCAGACAAACACTTCCACGATTCGTAGGGACAGTCTGCGTGGCGCTCTCCCTAGAAGGCTTAATCATGGTAATTAAATACAGTCAATTGGAAATGGCAGGCAACCTCTATTACCCGGTCGCGATTATAGCAAGCACATCGCTGCTACTAGCCGCATTAGGTTTGTTCTTGAAGCTAACGGATAAGTCAGAACGCCCTGCAGCACAGGTTTTGAGTATAAACACGAGCGATGACCAGCCCGACGCATAAGCCATAGCCGTGATAGAAAAAATATTACCTGACTGATTTAAATAAAGTCTTGAGTTTCATTCCACTCAAGACAAGCACGACAAAATAGCTCGCTAGACCCAAGAAGACCAGTCCTGCTAACTGCCCAGCTCTTTCCCATGCCGTCATTGCAAACCAGTCTGTTGTCGAAGGATTGAAAAACGTCACCAAAGCCAGCATCGTCAAATTGGCCACCAAAATTCGAAAGACAAACATCCCCCAACCGGCGCTCTTGTGATAAACATCGCGTTTAATAAGCCCTGAGAGCAACCATAGCGCATTCATCCAAGACGACAATGCCGTTGCTAACGCAAGACCTGTATGTTGAAGAGGCCAAATAAGAATCAGGTTGAAAACCATATTTGCAGTCATTGCCCAAATCCCTATTTTGACCGGCGTTTTCATGTCCTGACGAGAAAAATAACCTGGCGCCAACACTTTTATGAGCATAAAAGCTAATAAACCCAAAGCATAGGCACGTAAACTTAATGCTGACATAAACACATCATTTTGGGTCAACTCGCCATAATAAAATAGCGCAGCCACCAAAGGTTCCGCGAGCAAAATAAGTGCTAAAGCCGCGGGCACCCCCATTAAAATGACGATACGTAGCGCCCAATCAATTGTATCTGAAAACGCTTGTCGAGACTGGGCAGCATGCTGTAGAGACAAACTAGGCAAAATGACGGTAGCAATAGCAATACCGAAAATACCTAAAGGCAACTCCGCTAGACGATCTGAGTAATATAACCAAGACACTGAACCTGTTTGAAGGAATGACGCTAAAATGGTGTCTAATAACAAATTTATCTGGCTAACAGATACGCCGAACAGTGCGGGCACCATTAAAACAAATATGCGTTTTACACCCTCATGCCGATAGTCAAAGCGAGGTCTGGGCAACAAGCCCATTTTCAATAAAAATGGGAACTGGAAAAAAAGTTGGACAGCACCCGCAATAAATACGCCCCACGCTAAACCAATAATCGGCGTTTCAAAAAACGGGGTAAGCCAAACCGCTGAAGCAATCAAAACCAGGTTCAAAAGCACAGGCGTAAATGCCGGTATAGCAAAGTAACCGTAACTATTCAGAATTGAGCCTGCAAATGCGGTTAAAGATATCAAAAATAAGTACGGAAAGGTTATGCGCAACATGTCCGTTGCCAGCGAATACTTATCAGCATCGTCTAGAAAACCAGGTGCAAAGAGTGCGGTTAATCCCGGCGCCCCCATAATGGCAATGAAGGTAATGACCAATAAGATTCCCCCCAAGACACCCGCAACAGAATTGGCCAACTGCCGAACATCCCGCTCAGTTTTCTGGCTACGGTACTCCGACAATATAGGGATAAAGGCTTGAGAAAAGGCTCCTTCAGCAAATAAGCGCCGAAAAAAATTGGGGATTTTAAATGCGACAAAAAATGCATCTGCACTGGATGACGCACCAAAATACTGGGCAACAATAATATCCCGCACTAAACCAAATACGCGTGACAGCATAGTCATGAAACCAACAAGACCGCTGGACTGGAGTAAGCTTCGAGACTTCTTAGCTTTGATTTTTACTTCAAATGGAGTCGCGAGCGAATCGTCATTTTTTTTGCCATTCGATTGATCAGGGTTTTGCTCCAAGACCGTATTCCTTTTGATGGTCGATAAAATTTAGAGGAGTATATCAAGAGTTTAAGTGCAACGCTTTTAATGCCATGGTCACCTAGCAGTAAAGCCCTGCCTATTCATCAGGCAAAAAAAAACAGAGCAACCGCCCTGTTCTTTTTACACGCCCTAAGAACTACAAAGAATCAATCGCTTTATTCAATGTTTCACTTGGTCGCATTGCTTTCGATATTTTCTCATTATCTGGATGGTAGTAACCACCAATATCGACATGATGACCTTGAGTCGTAATCAGCTCCGAAAGAATTGTTTCTTCATTCTCGGAAAGATATTTAGCCAGAGAAGCAAACTTTTGTTTGAGTTCTGCATCATCGTCTTGCGCTGCTAGAGCTTGAGCCCAATAAAGCGCCAAATAGAAGTGGCTTCCTCGATTGTCTAGTTCACCAGACTTACGTGATGGCGACTTATCGTTTTCAAGAAATACCGCTGTTGCTTCATCTAGCGTTTTAGCCAATATTTTCGCTTTTTCATTGTTGGTTTTTTTACCTAAATCCTCAAGCGAAACAGCTATAGCTAAAAATTCACCCAATGAATCCCAACGCAAGTGGTTTTCTTCAACAAACTGCTGAACGTGCTTAGGTGCCGAACCGCCCGCGCCCGTTTCGAATAAACCACCGCCAGCCATCAAAGGCACGATTGAAAGCATTTTGGCACTTGTACCCAATTCCAAAATAGGGAACAAGTCTGTTAAATAGTCACGTAAGACATTACCGGTAACAGAAATTGTATCTCGGCCACGAATCAAACGCTCCATCGTAAATCGGATCGCTTGGTCTGGAGACATAATCTGGATATCCAAACCGTCAGTATCATGATCTTTAAGATAATGCGTCACTTTCTGGATCATTTGTGCATCATGGGCACGCTCTGGGTCTAACCAGAAAATAGCTGGCATACCTGTGTCACGCGCTCGTTCAACAGCTAAACGCACCCAATCTTGAATCGGCGCATCTTTAGTCTGACACATGCGCCAGATATCGCCTTTTTCAACCTGGTGCTCCATCAAGACTTTGCCGTCTTCATCAACGACTTTAACGACGCCATCGGCTTTTAGCTCAAACGTCTTGTCATGCGACCCGTACTCTTCTGCTTTTTGCGCCATCAAACCAACATTTGGCACAGTACCCATTGTGGTTGGGTCAAAGGCATCATGGTGCTTACAAAAATTAATCACTTCTTGATAAATAGTGGCGTAAGTCCTTTCAGGGATCACCGCTTTGGTATCCTTTAACTTACCATCCATACCCCACATTTTGCCGCCAACTCGAATCATCGCGGGCATCGATGCATCGACAATGACATCACTTGGAACGTGAAGGTTTGTAATACCTTTTTCTGAATCAACCATTGCCATTTCTGGACGGTGCTCATAACAGCCACGAATATCAGACTCTATTTCAGCACGTTGCGAATAAGGCAACGCTTCAATTTTCTGATAAACATTACTAAGACCGTTATTCGGATTTACACCCAACTCGGCAAATTTTTCAGCGTGCTTTTCAAATAGGTCTTTGAAATAAACGGTGACCGCATGACCAAATACAATAGGGTGAGAGACCTTCATCATGGTCGCTTTAACATGAAGCGAAAACAATAAGTTAGCATTTTTAGCACCTTCCATTTCTTCTTCAAGAAATTTACGAAGCGCCTTAGTACTCATAAACATTCCGTCAATAACTTCTTTCTCAATAACGGGTGTTTTTTCTTTAAGGATGGTGATATCACCATTCTTGTCATGAAGTTCTATGCGAAGGTTGCCAGTTTTTTCGACAACTAATGATTTCTCGGCATCATAAAAGTCACCACTTCGCATATGCGCAACATGCGTGCGAGACGCCTGACTCCATTTACCCATGGAGTGAGGATGTTTTCGTGCATAGGCTTTTACTGCGGCAGGTGCACGTCGATCAGAGTTACCTTCACGTAAAACCGGGTTGACTGCACTACCTAAGACTTTCGCATAACGGGCTTTTATATCTTGCTCTTCATCATTCTTTGGTTCGTCAGGATAATTTGGTATTGGATAACCTTGGGATTGTAATTCAGTAATGGCATTTTTAAGCTGTGGAATAGATGCACTAATATTGGGTAGTTTGATGATATTCGCTTCTGGCTTAAGCGTTAAATCACCTAATTCAGCCAAGGCATCTGATACTTTTTGGTCATCGGATAGGTATTCAGGGAAACTAGATAAAATTCGAGCAGCTAAAGAAATGTCGCTGGACTCTACCGCAATGCCTGCTGCAGACGAAAATGCGTTCAGAATGGGAAGCAGTGAATAAGTCGCTAACGCAGGTGCTTCATCGGTTTTTGTATAGATAATCTTGGATGTTTCAGTAGTCATTTTTTCCCCAAATTGTACTGGTAGGATAACCAAAAGGAATGATTGAACTCACTCTTAGCAAGAAGACTCGTGATCACTTGCCTAAGGAGCTCACCGTGTAATGCATGTATTTTAGCTAAATATTAGAATAATTGCCTGCTAACTTTTAGTAAAAAAGCAAGTATGCGAAATTTTTATGAAGGTTTTATTTCAAAAGCACACTTGCACTGGAAGGAGCTGACGCATTATTCAAATGCGCCTTGCTTGATCATATCTAAAAATAGATGCGTAATCGATGTTTCGAGCGCCTTTGCTTCATCCTCTATAGTAACCGTGCGTTGATAGTTATCCACTTCATTGGCACCAGCAAGCACAGAGACTCTGCCTGCGTTTGATTGAAAATCAGCTAACAGACTCATCTCTGAACTGAGCTCACCATAGAGCTCTTGACGGTAAGACAAGCTAGCATTGACTTCAAGACAGTAGCCATTTGTGGCTGGAAGCACCCCCAAGGTGAGCACTGAGAAGGTAAAGGTCATCCCTTTGTTAAAAGAAGAAAAACCTTCAAGGCACTTTCCACCGTCGGGTCTGGCAGAAGAAACATCCAAGCGATATTCCGCATTCGCTAAACTACTCAGCTGAAAACCAAAGCGGGACGCGATATTCTCGATCATCTCATGCACTTCAGCATGGTTATGGTGTAACTTGAATAAACGTTCATTTGCCTGTGACGCGATAACAATATCTTGAGTGGCAACATGAAGCTTGACTGAATTTAATTCACTTACCTCGATTTCACTCATCAGCGCAGCAGACTCATATTGAGTCGATGAGCATGCCGAGAGTATAAAAATCAAAGTCATTAGACGTAACATTTTCATTTATTGTATCCATACTGGAAGGCTTAATATTTTTTCAGCAAGATTAACATATTTCAGAAAGGCCATCGCAAACATATTAGACATGCCTAACAACTGTTTTCAGAAATAAAACCAAACTTACTACAGAGATCTGCGTCCAAACCATGTGTCCATTTTTTTTACACTCATACCCTTAAGCCACCATTAAAAACTATATAACCTACTATTTAATAAGAATAAAATACAGTTGGCACCAAAAATGCTAAATTAATTGCAATGCTTAAAAAACGATTCATTAGGCATACCTGAAAAGCCTGTTTTAAACAGAAAATAATCACACATGTTATTAGGAATTTATCATGAAATTTAAACAACTATTAGCTGCATCACTATTAACAGCATCATCTGTATGTGCTTTTGCAACTCCTATCTACACAGGCGACACAGACGCTAGCGGTTACACTAACTCTCAGCTTAGCTCTGGCTACACCATCTGGAATGGCGAAGGTGCAAACGCTGATGATTGGCACGTTCGCTGGACAAGCAAAAACGCTAACAATGGCGCAAATGTTAGCTGGTTTGGTAGCATCGTATTTTATAACTCGCTACTAAACTCAACGTCTACAACTGTTTACCAGTGGGAATCAGGTCAAGACTCGTTGTCTTCAGTTCAAGACTCTCCTTTCCTAGGTGGCGGTGACGCTATCGCTTGGACTGCGCTAACAAATGACACTGGTGGTGTTGACGGTTTCAACTTCTCTCTACTTGACGGTATTGAACTGCTTGAATTCAAACTAGGTTCAAGCTTGTTTTCTGACCTAGCTCTTGATCAATCGCAGTCAGGCACTGACGCAACAATGATCACTTTTGGTGATGCTGGTCAGGTTGCTAAAGTAAACGTTGCAAAAAACCAACAAGGTACTTACCAGCACGTTCAAGTATCTGTACCAGAGCCAGCTAGCCTAGCGCTTCTTGGTCTTGGCCTTGCAGGTTTAGGTTTTGCTCGTCGCAAGCAAGCTAAAGCTTAATCTGAGAAACACCTTAAAAGCCTCGCTCTAGCGGGGCTTTTTTGTTTTACCCAGCAAAACCGCCCCCCACGCATCTTCCTAGCTTTGCCCCTATCGTTCATCCTCAATCAGCAACACTCCACCCGCTTATTTCTTTAAACCCTCACGACATATATGAATACTTTGCCATGCATTAAAATGCACGGTTATAATGCCGCCACATTTTACCAAAGAGGTTTCTATGCATCGTTATGACATTTATGGCTTAGGCGCAGCACTAGTCGATACTGAAATTGAAGTGAGTGATGAGTTTCTCGCTCAGGCAAAGATTGAAAAAGGCCTCATGACCTTGGTTGATGAAGCTAGACAATCCGAACTGTTAACGCTAATGGAAGACCACCTGGTCGGTTCTAAACGCGCTAGTGGCGGCTCAGCATGTA
Source organism: Oleiphilus sp. (assembly GCA_048058835.1). Classification (GTDB taxonomy): domain Bacteria; phylum Pseudomonadota; class Gammaproteobacteria; order Pseudomonadales; family Oleiphilaceae; genus PZPK01. Next base: position 90,458 of record JBLLNS010000002.1, on the reverse strand, counting down.
ACTCCATTATTGCTGCCAGTTATTTTGGTGCAAAGACTTTTTATTCCTGCAAAGTAGCCAATGATGATAACGGCTTATTCTTCCAGCATGACACCCAATCAGCTGGCGTAGCCACACCTGATATTCCACTACCCTCTGGCACCACAGGTAAATGCTTAGTCATGATCACGCCTGATGCAGAGAGAACCATGAATACTTTCTTGGGCTTGAGTGAAACGCTTAGTGAAAAAGAATTGGATGTGGAGGCGCTTAGCCAATCCACCTACCTCTATATTGAAGGTTATCTGGTGACCTCTCCATCTGGTAAAGAGGCTGCCATCAAAGCCCGAACCTTAGCGGAGCAACACAAGGTAAAAACAGCTTTATCGTTGTCAGACCCGGGTATGGTTCAATTTTTCAAAGATGGCTTGAAAGAAATGATCGGCGAGAAAGTAGACCTTATTTTCTGTAATAAAGACGAGGCTTTTGGCTGGACGGATACAGAGACCTTAGAAGATGCCGCTGAAAGTTTGAAGCAGAGTGCCCATAGTTTCGCCATCACCCTAGGCTCAGAAGGCGCACTCGTATTTGATGGTCAAACACTATCACATGTACCGGGTAACCCTGCAAAAGCTATCGATACCAACGGTGCCGGAGACATGTTTGCTGGTGCATTTTTATACGCCATCACCCATGGTCATGACTTTATTTCAGCAGCCAAACTTGCCAACCATGCGGCTGCGCAGGTAGTGAGTCAATATGGTCCACGTTTGCAGCCTGAGCAACACGCCATACTCAAACAAGCACAATAGCAAGCAACTTAACTAAAACTATAGAGGTAACACAGTGCGCATCGTCTCTTGGAACGTTAATGGTATACGAGCAGCCATCAAAAAAGACTTTTTTAGCTCTTTGGCCGGCATGAAAACCGACATACTATGCTTACAGGAGACCAAAGCTCAGGATGACCAAGTACTTGAAGCTCTCGCGCCTCTCGAAGGGTATTTTATATATTGCAATTCCGCTGAGAAAAAAGGTTACTCTGGCACAGCCATTCTATCCAAAGAGGAGCCGATATCAGTTGAATATGATTTAGGTATTCCAGAGCACGACCAAGAAGGCCGAGTCATTGCCGCCGAATTTTCTAACTTCATTCTAGTCACGGTGTATACCCCTAATTCAGGCAGCGAGCTAAAAAGACTTGAATACCGGCAAAGTTGGGATATCGAATTTCACGACTATCTAAAAACCTTGGAACAACGCAAACCGGTTGTCGTGTGTGGCGATCTGAATGTTGCACACCAAGATATTGATCTGGCACGCCCGAAACCCAATTACAATAAAAGCGCAGGCTATATGCAGGCCGAAATCGATGGCATACAACGCTATCTGGATAACGGTTTTGTAGACAGCTTCCGCTTCAAGCACCCTGATACCGTAAAATATAGCTGGTGGAGTTATCGAGCCGGCGCCCGCAGCAAAAATGTTGGCTGGAGGATAGATTATTTTCTGGTGTCTGAAGCGCTGAAACAGCGGGTTGTTGACGCTGACATTCAAACAGAAGTAATGGGCTCAGACCACTGCCCTGTTCAATTGGATCTTAGCGCATAAAACCGCACACGAAAGCCTGCCACGGTAACAGTTTGAAACCAAGCTAGCCGTGACATTAGTAGAGTATCGCCTATACTAAGTTAACTGTCCTAGGATGATCCCCATGTTAACAAGGTTGCTCAGTGTTGGTAGATAATTATTCCCGCATTATTGCGCTGCTTTTAACGCTGTTCAGCCTTATCGCTTTGTCGTTCAGCACAATGGCGTTTGAGCGAGTGCAAGCCCCCCAGTCTACACAAACACCAACGCCGCTCATTCAATTTAACCCTCTGATAGACGAAAGTATTTTCATCAACTCAAATATGCTCTTCATGGAAACATCTGAAGAGACCGATACCATTCATGAACTGCTAGCGCTTCCGCAGCATTGGCAAACCATCAAGCGTAGCTCGCCAAATTTTGGTTTTACTTCAACCGCCTACTGGTTCAAGTTCAATATCGACAATATGAGCAATACTCATCAGCCAATTTTCTTAGAGCTGCCCATTCCGTTTTTGGACAGCATCAAACTTTACCAAGTCGTCGACAACCAGATTCTGCAGCATTATGACCTCGGTGACCTACACCCCTTTTCCCAGAGACCAGTTAATCACCAAAACTTTGTAATGCCTATTACCCTTTCTCCGGGCTTAAATGAAATATTTATGCGTGTGTCATCCTCTGGAACCGTAGAAGCGCCGCTTACTTTATGGGTGCCGCAAGCACATGCTGAATCCTCAGCCGAAACTAACCTGATGCAAGGTATTTGGATGGGGATGCTGGGCATAATGGTTATTTATAATTTCTTACTATTCTTGTCTATCAAAGATAAAAGCTACCTGTACTATGTGCTTTTTGCTTTTGGCTTTTTATTCTTCCAAGCAAGTTTGAAAGGCTATGGGTTTGCCTATATCTGGCCAAACCTGCTGAGTTTTAATAATTATGCGATTTCGACCTTTATTGCCCTGAGTAATTTAAGTGTCATCATGCTGGTGATTCACTTTTTAAACCTCAAAAAGTCCTACCCTCGTATACACCGTTTCATGCTCACCATGGCGATCATTGCTGGCAGCCTATTCGTCGCAACTTTCGTTATTCCCTATAGCATTACCATTCGAGCCACCAGTTTAATGACGATTGCCACCTGCACCATATCCCTGATTTTGGGCTATTACACGTGGTTCAAAGGTTATCGAGATGCACGCTATTACTGTCTTGCCTGGACAGCCACATTCATTGGTATCGGGGTCTTACTCCTAGTGAAATTTGGGCTGATATCTGCAAACTTTTGGACCAATAACGCAGGCCAAATTGGCGTAATTACCCTAGTGTCTCTGCTGTCGTTTGCCTTGGCAAATAGAATCAACAAAGAAAAAGAAATGCGTTTACAAGCGCAAAATGAAGCCTTACTGAATGAGAAGCTCGCGCGACAATCACAAGAAGAACTTCTCAATGCGCAAGCAGAAGCCAACAACCAATTAGAGGATAAAGTAGAAGAGCGCACCCGATCCATGCAGAAGATAATGGATGAACTAGAACATGCGAATAGCCGGCTTGAATTAGCCTCGATCACCGACTCACTCACCACGCTGTTTAATCGAGGTCATTTCGATAATCGCCTCGCCGTTGAGTATAAGCGCGCCATCAGGCACAAACGCGAGCTATCTATTATCTTGTGCGACATTGACCATTTCAAAAACATCAATGACACTTTCGGCCACAAAGTGGGTGACGATTGTCTCCGCCATGTGGCATTAATATTAAAGAACACGATTACTCGTTCGGGAGATATTATTGCGCGCTATGGTGGTGAAGAGTTCATTATCCTGCTGGTAGACACTCCGCTTCAAGAAGCGGAAAACTTGGCTAAAACATTGTGTCATTCGTTCAGAACAACGTCTATCGATGCCAAAAATCAACAAATTCAATTTACAGCCAGTTTTGGCGTCACCAGCCTTTCACAAGCTCAAGTTGAAAACACCGACATTCTTGTCAACCATGCCGATGAAGCGCTATATGATGCTAAAAATAAAGGTCGCGACCAAGTCTGCATCTGGCAACAAAAATCTTAACTGGTCTTAAATGGAAATTTCACCTAATAGCAAATCGCTTTTCAACTATTACAACGCATACAAAATAGTACTGGGCTTATTACTTTTCTTTCTAGCTTTATCAGAGCATCACTTTCTAAAACAATTCCGTTTTCTTGAACAATTTGAACTGTTAACCCAGGCATACTTGCTTCTCAACTTCACCATATTGCTTGTTTACCGCTTCATTGTGAAAGTCACACCAAGACAGATTTTCGCGCTCTTTATCATTGATATTATCTTCCTCCACGGCATTTTTTATTGTGGCACCGGGGTTTCAGATGGTCTTGGCAACATGATCATTATCAGTGTCGCAGCCGGCAATATTATCATCCGCGGCCGTGTTGGTTTATCCTTCGCAGCGATCGCCGCCATCTTGAGTCTTATCGTAGAAATAGAACGCTTTTTAAGTGGCCTCAATGCGGAAAATGATATCGCACAAAGTGGTCTCATTGGCATCATGTATTTTGCCAGCGCGTTTATTTTGCAAAACCTGTCGATTCGCATTAGCTTAAATGAATCGATGCTCAAAAAGCAGAAACAAGACTTAGTTGAGCTTGAAAAACTCAACCGTCAAATCATTCAAAATATGAGAACGGGTATAATCGTCTGCTCACCCGACAAGAAAATAAGATTGATCAATGAAGCATGTAAAGATTTACTGGATCTTCAGGGCGACCAAGACCTACCAAACCCGCTGAAACAAGCGTTTGAGCAATGGCAACAACAGCCTCAGAACCGAACCGAACCATTTCGAATTAATAACAACTTACCCATCGTGCAAGCTAACTTCTCTAAACTTCAAACGACCTCAGATTCAGATGTATTAATCTTTATCGAAGACACTCGGAAAATGACGCAGCAAGCTCAGCAACTTAAACTCGCCTCTCTCGGTCGTTTGACAGCGAGCATCGCTCATGAAGTTCGCAACCCACTTGGTGCCATTAGCCACGCGACCCAATTGTTGGCAGAATCAGAGAACCTAGACCTTGCCGATGTAAAAATGACCGACATCATCCAACGCCACTCAAAAAGAGTTAATCAGATTATTGAGAACACCCTGCAATTGAGCAGACGAACAGAGCCAAATATTGAACTTGTTGATATTTCCAGTTGGTTAAAAAAACTCACTCAGGACTACCAACTTCAAACCAACAAAGAAAGTGCTGGCGATCAGGTCATCATCTTTTCAAATAATGAAACACTCAGCGCACGTTTTGATAGCAACCAAATGGAACAGGTCATGGTGAATTTAATTGAAAATGGGCTGCATCACGGACACAAAACCGATCCCTCGGCGAAAGTTTTTATTGTTATTGGTGAAACACAAGATAAAAGCCAATCATTCGTCGATATTATTGATCAAGGCCCGGGTATTTCAAGTGATAACTGTAAACACCTATTCGAACCATTTTTCACCACCGAGAGTCAGGGTACTGGCTTAGGGCTATACTTATCACGAGAAATTTGCGAAGCAAACCAAGCTCAGTTAGATTACCTAGATCCAACGTCGAGCTATGCTGAATGGCAGACGCCACCATCAACCGAAAACGAGCGGTTACGTCAGTACACAGGAAACCGGCCCTACGGCGCATGCTTCAGAGTCATATTTGCGCATCATAAGCGCATACTTTAAACCTACTAAGCACGGACTAAACCATGAATTGCCCGAAGGCATTGATAATAGATGATGAACCCGATATTCGAGAGCTTCTTGAAATCACCTTGATCAGGATGGGCATCGATACCCACAGCGCCAAATCGATTGAAGATGCGAAGACCCATCTATCAGAGCAAGCATTCGATATTTGTTTGACCGATATGAACCTTCCCGATGGCAACGGTATTGATCTTGTGGCATTCATTCAAGAACACTACCCCGATATGCCGGTCGCTATGATTACCGCCTATGGTAGTGTCGAAACCGCTATTAGTGCCCTCAAAGCCGGCGCTTTCGATTTTATTTCCAAGCCTGTCGACCTCAAACATTTACGCGACCTCGTCACCGCCGCGCTCAATTTATCAGGCGATAAAACAAGTACTCAAGAGACAACAACGACCACTAAAAAACAAATTCTTGGGCAAACAGATAGCATTCATCACCTTAACAACCAAATTAATAAACTCGCGCGAAGTCAGGCGCCAATTTATATCTCTGGCGAGTCTGGTAGCGGTAAAGAACTCGTCGCACGACTCATACACGAGCAAAGCCATCGTGCTAAAACCGGCCAATTCATCGCAGTAAACTGCGGTGCCATTCCGAGTGAGCTGGTGGAAAGTGAATTCTTCGGTCATAAAAAAGGCAGTTTTAGCGGCGCGATCGAAGATAAACCCGGTCTATTTCGAGCCGCTGAAGGTGGCTCTCTATTTCTTGACGAAGTGGCAGATTTGCCACTTGCTATTCAAGTAAAACTACTCAGGGCAATACAAGAAAAAAGCATACGACCCGTCGGCGAACAACAAGAGATCAAAGTAAACATCCGTTTGCTGAGTGCCACTCACAAAGACTTAGCAAAACTGGTGCAAGCAGGGTCATTTAGGGAAGATTTATTTTATCGCATCAATGTCATCAAACTTGATGTGCCGCCCTTGAGAGATCGGCAAGCAGACATTCCCTTACTTGCCCGTCATTTCTTGAACAAAATAGCCAAAGAGAATCATTTATCTCAAGTCGACTTTGAAGCAGATGCCATCGAAGCGTTAAAGCAGTACCGCTTTCCGGGTAATGTTCGGGAACTGGAAAATATTATAGAGCGTGCCTTTACACTCTGTGATGGTGCGAAAATCACCTTGGCAGACCTCCAGCTCAACGCGGCCTACCAGAGCCTGCCGCAAGCAAATGAACCCACCTTCCAACTGATCACTGAACCTGAGACAACAGCCGATTCGGCAGACAAAACACTGCACCATTCAACGGCCAGCCACCCCACTAATTTTCGACCGCTAGATAAGAAACAGCCAGATGAACAAACATTGTTTGCTAGGGCGGAGAACCAGTCTTTAGAGGATTACCTCGAACAAATTGAGCGACGTGAAATTGAACAAGCCCTACAGGAGACAAAGTGGAACCGGACGGCCGCTGCGAAACGCTTAGGCATTAGCTTTCGAGCTTTGCGCTATCGCCTTAAGAAACTTAATTTAGACTAATCTCAATTAACGTGCTCTTCTCTAATGACCTCTTGAAAGCCGCGGATCATAAGGTGAAACATCAATTTGTGCCGCTTCGCCACAGAGAATGGCACTCAAGACATGCACCGACGCAGGGGCAAGCACCAAGCCATTCCTAAAGTGCCCAGTATTAATGTAAACATTATCGTATTCTGGGTGCAGCCCGATAAAAGGAACGCCGTCGCGTGTCCCAGGCCTAAAACCAGCCCAGTGATGACTTATCTGGCATGACGCCAACGCTGGAAATAAATCTATTGCCATATCCGCTAAAGCATCCTTGGCTTCGCCTGTTGTACTCCGATCAAAGCCACAGTATTCCAGGGTACTCCCTGCCACAACTAAACCATCTCGACGCGGAATGACATACTTGCCATCACTTAAGACAACTCGATTTACAAGGCCAGGTGATGCAGAAAATACAATCATTTGCCCTTTAACCGGCTCAACCTGAATAGCGTCATGCGCAGAAACTTGCTGACTCCAAGCACCCGCACATAGCACATACTTATCCGCCTCCAGGGTGCCATGTGACGAAGTATTCAATCCTGAAACCATTCCATTATGGCCACTTAAGCCCGTTACTTCGCAACCTTCGACTACACGCACGCTTGGGTGCTGATCTAAATATCGCCTTAGGGATTTTAATAACCGTGGGTTTCGAATACTCGCTACCTGAGGCATCCATAAACCTCGTGAAATACCATCGCGTAAATGCGGTTCGAGATGATAAATACGCTCGGTTTCAATCTCTTCTAGCCAAGTCGTATTATTTTCGGACCACTGCAAAGCCTCAGGCTTATCCTTCACACTCAACATTAACAGGCCATGACGCGTTAACTCGGGGTCTATGCCACTTTCTGCATCGAGGCTTTGTACCAAGTTAGGGTAATAAGCTTGCGACCATCTGGCTAGCGCTGTAACGGGTGGCGAGTAGCGCCAAGGATAGAGAGGTGAAATAATGCCACCGCCAGCCCAGCTAGCCTCATGCCCACAGAGCCCTTTCTCCAACAAGAGGACTTCCATCCCCTTGTTAGCCAATTCTCTTGCTTGAAGCATCCCCATGACGCCACCACCTACAATAATTACTTTCAAGCCAACACCTTCATACAAAAGAACTCAGAGTTAAAACAGAGCCGGAGACTGAACCACGCACTACTTTTTGGCTTGCATTCTAAAATATTCCAGTAAAAAATACCGCAACACGAAGGAAATTTATCAAGGAATGATAATGAAAAAATTATGTAACAGTGCCCAAGGTTTTACCCTGATAGAAACGCTGATTGTTCTCATTATTTCAGCTGTCTTATTGATGCTAGCGACTCCCAGCTTTCATGCCTATTCAGCAAAATCAGCTTCACAGAAGACCATGGAAGCGCTCTCCGGACTCATTCGCTTCACTCGAAACCATGCCTTAAACAAACTCAGCACAACGGTGCTGTGTCCAAGTACAACGGGCACCCAATGTGAACAAGACTGGCAAAGTGGCACCTTGATATTCGAAGATAAGAACAATGACTACCAATTGAATGATGACGATGTTGTACTCAATTTCAGCACACCTCTATCTGATAAAGGCACCATTACTTGGACAGCATTGCGCAACTATCTCGCCTTTTCAGGTCAGAGCTTGTCTGCAAACTCTGCAGGCAGCTTCATTTACTGTCCGGATAACAAGGATACCGCCTACGCAAATGCCTTGATTGTCAGTTTTTCTGGAAAATTACGATATGCCGAAGATAGTAACCATGACGGCATCAAAGAGTCTGGCAATAACAACAATATAGCTTGCCTCTAGAGATTACCACGGGCCAAGCTTTGTTCCCGACGATGAGAGACTTAAGGTCTCCTCTTCTCGGCCACTTCGGTGTTCAGCTAGCAACTCAAAGCAAACGCCCGCAGGGCAACTGTCTGAATGGCTTGCTAAGCTGATCTGATAAGTATCATGCTCGGAACTCACACGATCCTCTGAAAATTTTTTTAATGCCGATAGTTTTTCTGGATAAGCATGATACTGAAAATAATAACGTTCCAGCTGCGATTGTATTTCCAGCAATTGCGCTTGCCCTTCACTTCGCTGAGCTTTAACTGTCATATTCTGGTAACCCGGCAACACTTGAAGCAGCAATATGGACATAATGGCCAGTACCACGAGTAACTCAATTAAGGTAAAAGCGCGCAGAGTTTGCTTAAACGAATCACTCATAGTGTACGCCAACTGACTTCGCCGCTTTTCTGAATATCGCGCATCGTGTCCTGGTGACTTTCCGCTGTTCCGCTTTGATTGATATGAATAAGCTGTACGCCGTTACGTTGAAGGTGAAGTAAAGTGCCGACCGAAGGCTGGCTGCCAAGCAGTTCACTTTGCGTGGTTAACCATGCTGCCTGAGGTTCAGCGAAAGCTTGATGGTTCAAATCTTGCACCCAAGCCGTTCCGGTGGTATATCGCAAGCGCTGTAAAAAAGGTTGCCCATTTAACAAACAATGTGAAAACAAGTGTTGAAACGTCGGCTGTGTAATCATCCCGCCCATTAAGTTAGCTTGGGTTAGTGCTAATTCATTCGGTGCCAAGTTTTTCAGCCAACCATGCACATAAGCAGTTGGCGACTTAAACGCCATGAGTCGCTTTTCCAAAGAAAATACTGTTTGTTCATCAAGCTGGGGACTTACATTGACACGCTCTGAAAGCCGTCCTGTTGTCGCTTCAACGTTAATGTCGCTCACATCAAGTAAATCTTCTCGCTTTACTGTGCCACTTTTGCTCCGTGTCGTATTAACGAGATAACGACCCAGCGAATCTCTTGGCTCCTTTACGCCTATTATTCTGTGTTGAACACGCTTAGCCGGTAAAGATATGGCCGTATTTTGTCCACTCGCTGCATAGATCCAGCGGTTCTGCAAACGGTCCAAGCTTAATAATGGCCGTTCGATCAAAGGCGCTGCCACTTCAATAAGCGTTTCACTGACTAGGCCTTGCATCCCTTTTTTCGCCTTAGGGCTGATTCTAAAAATACTGCCCCGGCACTGACCAGCAGCTACCTGATAACAGCCCGCTTCAGTCGTGTTAACATAGATTGCATCGGTTTCGCCATTCAAATCCCAGTCGGCAGAAGCCACTCCCACCACCGAAGTATTGGCTTGTTTTAAGTCAATTTCTTTGACGGCTAGCTTCCGACGGTCTTGTAGCTTTCTGAGATTAACCAGAAAAATTTTTGCCGAACCAATCGCTTCACCAGCTTGCAAGCCGTTTGGACCTAAATGATTGCCTGAGCCAAATGCCAGAAACCATTCTAAATCTCCTTGGCTATTTTTCAGAGTGACTACGCTTGGCAAACTACTCGATGAACCTAAATCCTTTACTTTGACAGAAGCGATAAACTTTGGCGCTTGATAGGCATCAGTAATATCAAACACCAAGTAAGCAGGCTCAAAATCAGACCGGCCCGGCTGTTGAGTCTTTTTCTGCCCTACTGTAGGGGAACCGCCACCTGATCCGAACCCGACAACCATCAATGTCCCCCAGCCACCGGGATGTGTAAGTCTGCTATTTTTAGTTGAACCTCCAGCTGTAGAATGATGCAAACGCTCGTCTTGTCCTTTCAAACCATACGGACCAAAGACCTTGGCATCAAAGACATAAGGCGCCTGATTGAGCAAATTCAAATGATGATAAGGTGAGATACCGTATGACGGTTTTCGAAGTTCGCTCAAAAAAGGCAAAACGCCAAAAGGTACAAAGGCCCAAGTCTCCTGACCCGGCAAAAAGCGATTTCCATTTATCTCTATTGCCCTTCCTGTCGCCACTTGGGAACCGACTGTTCCGGCATGAAAACTATGGATCATGCCGCCATGACCACTTTGAAATATTCGTGTTGGCCGCTGGGCATAGCGGTTCATAAATTCAACATACGATTGATCGTCATACAGTAAGTGAAAATTGGCATTTGGCCGACCCACCACTTTGGGTGCTGAGTGAGTAAAGTCGCCAAAAAATTGTGTCTGGCCGTTTACTTGTTTCGACCTAGCACCTTGTTGAGGTTCACCACGTGTATAGTTGATCAGCTTTCGCGCTTCTTCTAAGGATGAAAGATTGAGCCATTCAGGCTGAACGGGGTAGGAATCATTTGCGACAAAGTCGTATTCCTTCTGGCCAATATGTGTTCGGATGAATCGTCTCGGCTGGTCACTTCTGTAATGAAGGCGCTGCTGACCAATATGGGTCTCAAAGTGAGCGCCCATTTGCTCTGATGCTTTCCAAACAAAACCAATATCTTCATTCAAAAAAGGGTAATTTAGAGCATTACAAGATGCTTCCGGGTTCAGTTCTGTTGAAAGCTGGTAGCGCTGAGTGCCTGAGTCAGGGTCATGACACGCTGAAACCACAGGGTCTTCATCAGTACCACCTAAAACGCCGTCCCCGTTATCACTGCGTAGCTGGCCATCCTGATCGATAAACATCGCAACCAAGTCACCTACCCAGTTAACCTCTTCTTGTCTTGTTTTTATCGAATACCGAGAAAGGGATTGGTAAAGTAAACCACTGCCATCTGGAAAATACTCCACATCAACACCACCGACAACGAATGGTTGAATTGAATTCTTGCTCAAAAAACCTAATGCCCGCCTTGCAAGTCGGTCAATGTCCTCAATCAAAAAACGTTCATCTGACAGATTATCTCTTTGAGAATCTGATCGACTAACTAATGTCCAATGAAAGCTCGCTAGCCCCTGTTTTCCTGACATTTCAGGCAAGCAGTCTTCCTGTTCAGCAATGGGTAATGGTGACGAAGGCAGATGTTGGCTAAATTTGATATGTACATAGCGCTGACAAAGATCAGCATAGTCAGCACTCGATTTACTCTTCAAATCCGGCTGGATCTGCCGAATCACATTATTTAACAGCGAGGCGCTAGCGCTTTCTTTGTAATACTTTAGTGGCGCTTTGCGTTGTCTTTCCAAATAGGCGGTTAATGCCGATTCATCTCCGCTAAGATATTGAGTAGCAGGCCTGAACCACAAACTTTCATTATTGGTCTTACTAAAAAAATACACCTCCGCGGCAGATTTAAGTAAGCTTACTAAACCATGCCGTTCATCTCTTTCTTTTAGCCGAATACGGTATTGGGTGTGTTGCAGCTCAATATGTCCGTTCACGACTGAGAAAGCGCGACCATTTTTGATCGGTGAATACTGCTCGGAGCTATTTGACCGAAAAACCTGTTCAAAATTAGCAGCAGAAACGAAGGCATCTTGATTCAAGGCCTGCCCAGGATGCCCTAACACTAAAAAGCGCACTAAATCTGACTGACTCATGACTAGCCAATTTAAGAAAGCACCATCCCATGCGCCGTCATCGCCCATTTTTAGAGTCTTATCCATGACAAAGTAGTTTGTTTTATGATCGTAATGGTACTGACGTGACGGGTCGAAATAACCGATTTTTCCCGCGAGGCTTTCAGGTTGAAACTCACTTGAACCATAAGCACGTGCATTAAGTGTGCTTATATCGTCCAGTTCGAGTATCACTACATTTTGATGACGAAGTTGATTTGGTTGAGGGTGCGCCAAATACGCTTTCGGCGCATAGTGCTGTGAAGCGTTCCTATCAGCATCACTTGCTTGAGCCAGCGATAACAACATGAAAGAGACAAGACAGAAACTACTCCGCCTTAAAGTAGCCAAGATGGCACAAGACAAGGCCTGACAAAATAAATAATGGCCGAATCGCGTGATCGTTGCTACCACAGTTAATTGCTTCATCCGGAAAGACCTCCCTGTCTTTACTCGTTGTGATTTAAGAACTTTCCATTCGTCCAGCTCTATGGCGAAATAAGCTAATTAAGGAATGAACCTGAAATCCGATGCTGTCCAAAATGCGAGTTCATGCCCCTTCAGGAATGCGCTACCTTTTGAGCGCAACTCATAAGAACGGGAAAAGCTGGCTTTATTTCCCACCCCAAGCCCCTCTCTCTCATAACTCATATGCTGCGCTAAACCTGTCCCTGCTGTCATTAATTGAGAAGGAAAAGCCTGAATAAACACCTCAGATCGCCCATGCTGGGTGGTGCTTTGCACGAATGGTAATAAACCGTCTTTCTGATAGCGTTCTTTTTCACTTGAGGCTGTCGATGTTCTAGCCACTAAGTCAACAACGTCCAGTTGCGTATTGAGCCCCTCACTCGAAGAATGCGCTTGATGCAGCAACATTGCTTCAAGTAGTTCAACAGCCTCAAGTCGAGCATTCTCTGACTGATGACGTGCTTCAATTTGTGCCCAGCGAGCATGGTTGCTTTGATAAGCAAGCTGACTTAGATCAAAGGCTAGCTTAGCTGATAAACTTATCAGCCCCAGTAACAGCATCACTGTGATTAAAATAAAGCCCTGTTGTTTATTTTGACGAGGCGTCATCATGTTTCCTCCTTGAAACAATTATTTCGCAGTTATAGATAGACAATTTAATGAACTTGCCGATTCCTTAGCGCAATCTCTTTTACATACAGCTTTCGTGAAAACATTCCTTGATTCTCTGGGACCCTATAGCTATTTTTTAAGTTGTTATTGTTACTATTCATCACATACACTTTGCCCGCCTCATTCCGCGAAGAGTCTTTGCTTCGGCTTCGCATAAGCAAATACAGTCTGACACTGAGCACACTCTGCCAGTCTAAAATGGCATCTGCAGAGTCATAGCGGTCAACATTTCCATCCCGATTACTATCGACGCCATATTCAAACTGCATATGCTCGACACCTTCGACCAATGCTTCTTGTATATAACGGTTGCCCTTAAGGTCTAGGCGCGACAATACTTTTTCACCGGGATCACAGACATGCACTTTCGGGCGACAAGGACGCAGGAAAAACAAGCTGCTCTGGAATTTCATGTTGTAATGCTGACCTTCATCAGGCAATAGAGTGAGCGCTTGGCTGCTTTTGCTTCCAGGAAAAATAACCGCTGATTTGCCAGATTGGCTGCGCAGAAAATAATGTTTCTGAAAACGTTTATTATCTAATTCATGGCTATAAAAAAGCGCCTGACTATCGCCAAAACGCAATGCCAAAAAATCTGCTTCTTTTGCATAGTCATTATTATCGATGCACTTCGAGGGTAAGCCGGTCACTTGTGCACTCGACGACTCGCCATCCAAACCATAGATGCCTTGCTCAGTATTGAACACCCAAGCGACGCCACAATCACCAGGGTACGCCGCTAAAAAAGGGGCAAGCACCGTCACCTGTGGACTCTCGACACCGCCCCAGTGATCAGCCATTCGGATATTGTCTTCTAATACTTTCATCGCTAGCTGTGCATTATCTTCTCGATCATGCAAAGCAACTAACAATTCGACACCATGTTGGTGAATATCGAAAACTTTATAGACACTCAGCATGAAAAATAATGACACACTCATCGTGATCATTAGTTCGATCAAGGTCAGCCCACGCTGCCGAATTAATCTAATTTTAACCAGTTGTTTGTGCAGAACCATTTCATTCACTCTAAGAGGGTCTGTTAATCCGGCATTCTAGGCGGTCGTGAGTGACGAAATATCATGTCATAACTGGGGGTATTAGATGCATCTCCAGAGTGTTCACTTTCTAACCACTCCAGATTTAACCTAATTTCAGAACCCTGCTCAAAGACACTGCCCTTACCTTCAGGCAGGCTATCCCGAACTAATGCTTGCCACCCCGGTTTCACACTGTCGAGATCATTGACTTTTAACTGTTCTGCTAAGGAGTCAGACAATGTCATCACCGTGCTCTGTAAAGCGGCATCGCGAGTGAGTTTGAAGCTAACCTGCTGAAGTGAAAGCAAAGCCAAAAAGCCAATGGTAAAAATAGCCACGCTAATCAGTAATTCGAGCAAGGAGAAACCGTGTGATTTAATCCATATTGAGCAGGTAGAAACGCAAGAGGCTGTGCTGGCACTTTGGTAGGGTGGTCGTGTTAGTGTCGGTTTACGATAAGTCATCAGCATCACATCCTTGGATACAGTCTGTTATTTGACGCTGCCTTGAGGACAGCCTAAGTAATCATTCCTTGATTACCCTGTGCTTGATCACACCATTAATAAGTCAGGTGTTATTGAAACAGAATTTGGAAAAAAGTGTAACTGAAACGCGACCTGAAAAACAACGCAAAGTTTCAGTTTATGGCGAAAATTAAATATTGTCTGCTGGGATTCTTAATGCTTTTGGCATTGAAAACACAATACTTTCAGTTCTACCCTCAGCTTCCTGGACATCGTCAGCGCCAAGCTCTTTTAATCTTTCGACGACTTGTTGAACCAGAATTTCCGGTGCAGAAGCACCAGCCGTCACCGAAATTGAATTAATATTTTCGAGCCAGCTAGCTTGAATTTGCGTGTGGTCATCAATCAAATAGGCCGGCGTTCCCATGCGTTCGGCTAATTCCCTCAGTCGATTAGAGTTAGAGCTATTTGGCGAACCCACCACCAGCATCAGATCCGAGCCATCGGCTAAGCTTTTTACGGCATCCTGACGATTTTGTGTCGCATAACAAATATCATCTTTTCGAGGGCCTTCAATTTTAGGAAATTTTGCTCTCAGGGCTTCAATGACTTTCGCTGCATCATCGACTGACAAGGTTGTTTGGGTGACATAAGCGAGCATCTCGGGATTTTTTACCACCAGATTTTCAACATCGTTTTCATCTTCAACAAGATAAATTTTTCCGCCAAACTGATTATTGTACTGACCCATAGTACCTTCAACTTCTGGGTGGCCATGGTGACCGATAAGTATGCACTCACGCCCATCTTTGCTGTATTTCATGACTTCTAGATGAACTTTGGTGACCAAGGGACAGGTAGCATCAAACACATTTAGCGCACGAACTTTCGCTTCATCTTGAACTGCCTTAGACACGCCATGCGCACTAAAAATCACCAAAGCGTCATCGGGCACTTCACTTAACTCATCAACAAAAATAGCGCCTCGTTGCTTTAAGTCATCGACCACAAACTTGTTGTGAACAACTTCGTGCCGAACATAAACCGGCGCACCAAAGACTTCAAGTGCACGATTGACGATCTCAATAGCACGATCGACTCCGGCACAAAAGCCTCTTGGATTAGCAAGTTTGATCTTCATAGTGATACCCTAAAATATGTTTCGGCGAAAAAATGTAGCTAGAATTAAATAGCTTCAACTGACTGGATGTCGACGATGAACGTCAGTGTTTCACCCGCTAAAGGATGATTAAAATCAATCAATACCTCTTCTGCATTGACTTGCTTCACCACACCAGGCAACTCTGATTTATTGGCATCCGCAAAAGAGATCATCAAGCCTTCCGCCAGCTCCATATCAGCAGGAAAGTCAGATCGTTTCATAGTTTGCTGATTGTTTGGATTCGGCATACCAAATGATTTCTCGGGCGGCACTGAAAATTCATTTTTATCGCCAGCAGCCATACCAACAAGATAACTTTGAAAGCCGTCCGGCAACTGACCATCCCCAAACTCAAACACCGCTGGCGCCTTATCAAAGGTGGTATCGACAACAGACCCGTCATTTAGGCTTAAGGTAAAATGCAGACAGACTTTTGTATTTTCACCAATTTTAATGTCATTGCTTTCCGTCACGTTCAATACCACACTCATTTGTTGTTTGGAAATAGACTCAATCAGAGTCAGTTTAGCGCAAGAGACCAGACTTACTTGGTTTCACTCTTCGCTCTAAATAGATCAATAATCATCAAACCTGCGCCAATACTGATGGCTGTATCGGCAATATTAAATGCTGGAAAATGATAGTCGCCCCAGTAAAAATGCAAAAAATCCACGACATAACCTAAAGTCACTCTATCGTAGAGATTGCCTATCGCACCACCCAGAATAAGCGCAACCGATAAGGCAACAAAACGGTCTTCTCTTAGCCTTGTTAGCCAGACTGCCAAGCCCGTACTAACAAATAGCGCAAGCATAATAAAGAACCAGCGCTGCCAACCTGACTCTGAAGCCAAAAAGCTAAAAGCAGCGCCAGTGTTGTGCAGCAAGGTAAAGTTGAAGCCCGTGAGCGAGTCAAATAATGTATACACGGGCACAGGAACGGCATACTCAAGGTTTGCTGTTGCCAATGCCTTTGTCCAAAGATCAGCAATAACGATCAGGGTGCTGATCCCTAAATACAAGGAAAGATGCTTACTCATGCTCATGAGCGGTTTAGTCGGGCTATCCATTATGCAAATGCCCGCCTTTCGCCTTCACCTTCGATATTTTCAATACAACGACCACATAACTTACTGTGCTTGGCGTGCTGACCCACATCTTCACGATGATGCCAGCAACGATCACATTTCGCGTGTTCAGAGGCATGAATTTCCAAGAGCAAACCTTCATGTTCGCTAGGACTAGCTTTTCCTGCATCCGCTTGTGAAATAGGTAACACTCGCGCTCCCGACGTTATTAACACAAAGCGCAGCTCATCGCCCAAAGACAACAAGGCATCGTATAACGCCCCTTCACAGTACAAGCAAACTTCAGTCGCCAATGCACCTTTTATGTGCCCTGCATTTCGCTCTTCTTCAATGCGCTTATTCACTGCGTTCTTAACATTGAGTACCTGCAACCAAAATTCACGACCATTCGCATCACCCTCTAGCTCTGCCAAGTCTTCATACCAGGCACACAAAAATACAGAAGCCGCTCGTTCGTGGCCTTTTGGCTTAGGTAAAGAAGACCAAATCTCATCGGCTGTAAAACTTAATACCGGCGCGATCCATCGTGTCATGGCTTCTAAAATATGGTACATAGCCGTTTGGCAGGATCGACGCGCGACACTGTCTTTTGCAGTGGTGTACTGTCGGTCTTTAATAATATCGAGATAAAACCCACCGAGGTCGACACCGCAAAACTGCACAACCTTTTGGAACACTGTTAGAAAGCTATAGTCTTCATAGGCTTTCTGAATATCGCCTTGGAGCTGGCGCGCCCTATCAACCGCCCAACGATCGATGGCAACCATATCAGCAGAGGCCACCATATCGGTTTCTGGATTAAAACCGTTGATATTCGACAGGAGAAAGCGAGCCGTGTTTCGAATCCGGCGATAAGAATCTGCTGCGCGTTTTAGAATTTCATCTGAAACCGTCATTTCACCGGTATAATCGGTGGCAGACACCCATAATCGCAGAATGTCAGCCCCCAAACTATTCATCACTTCTTGCGGCGCGACAACATTGCCCAAGGATTTAGACATTTTTTTACCGTCAGCATCAACCGTAAAACCGTGTGTTAAGACTTGCTTGTAAGGCGCTTGGTTATTAATCGCGATACCGGTTTTAAGCGACGATTGGAACCAACCTCGATGCTGATCTGAACCTTCAAGATACAGGTCAGCGGGGTATTGCGCTAAGGCATCACGCTGACGCAATACCGCGGCATGAGTTACGCCGGAGTCAAACCAGACATCCAAGGTATCGGTTACTTTGCTGTATTCTGCAGCCTGTTCTCCTAGCAATGTGGCCGCATCCAACTCGAACCAGGCATCAATGCCTTTTTGTTCAACCAATTTTGCCACTTGCTCGATCAAGGCTTCAGTATCTGGATGTAAGGCTTGCGTTTCCTTATGGACAAATAAAGTAATCGGCACGCCCCAAGTACGCTGACGAGAGATACACCAATCCGGACTCTGCTCAAGCATACCTTCAATTCGGTTTTGACCCCAGTCCGGTATCCACTGCACACCTTTGACGGCATCTAAGGCAGCATTTTTCAATCCATTTTGATTCATACTGACAAACCACTGCGGTGTGGCACGATAAATCAATGGCGTTTTGGTTCGCCAGCAATGCGGATAGCTATGCGTAAATACTTTCTTGGCCAACAGTTTATTCTCGGCTTCAAGCGCTTCTATTACCACCGCATCGGCTTTGTAAACATGAATACCGGCAAACTTTTCAACATCAGAGCGGAATGTGCCGCCATCATCGACATAATTCAATGTGCCTAAGCCATACTTCTTACCGACATTAAAATCATCAACACCGTGATCTGGCGCAGTATGAACAGCACCTGTACCCGCATCTGTTGTAACATGGTCACCCAAGATAACGGGAACAGTTTTAGTTCGATACACGGGGTGGGTTAGTAACTGCCCTTCCAGAGACTGGCCTAAGCAACGCGCCAAGACTTCAAAGCTTTCGATACCGTATCGGGACATATTATCTGAAACCAGCGCATCTGCCATGATCACAAGCTCAGAGCCTGCTTCATGATCAAGCCTGACTAAGGCGTATTCTAAACTGGCGTTTAAAGACACTGCCTGGTTAGAAGGAATTGTCCAAGGCGTTGTCGTCCAAATAACCACTGAACATGGCTGCTCAAGTTCTGCCACACCAAATGCTTTAGCGACTGCTGCGCTATCTGTTACATCAAAGCGTACATCGATCGCGGTAGATTGCTTTTCCTGATACTCAACTTCCGCCTCGGCCAAAGCAGAGCCACCGACCACACTCCAGTAAACTGGCTTGAAGCCTTTTTGCAGGTGACCATTTTCGATAATTTTACCCAGCGCACGAATGATGTCTGCTTCGAATTTAAAATCCATGGTCAGATAAGGATTTTCCCAATCACCCAAGACCCCTAAACGAATAAAGTCTTTCTTTTGCCCCGCTACTTGTTTCGCTGCGTACTCACGACAAGCTTTTCGAAACGCAGAGTATTCGACTTTGACACCCGCTTTGCCTAGTTTCTTTTCAACATTGTGCTCAATAGGTAAACCATGGCAATCCCAGCCGGGAATATACGGTGCATCATAGCCACTTAAGCCTTTAGACTTCACAATAATATCTTTAAGGATTTTATTTACAGCGTGACCAATATGGATATTACCGTTTGCATATGGAGGCCCATCATGCAGAATAAACTTTTCCGCACCGCTTCTTGCTGCTCTGATTTGCCCATACAAGTCAATATCGGTCCAGTGCTTCAACATGGCGGGTTCGCGTTGAGCAAGGTTGCCACGCATCGGAAAGTCGGTTTCAGGTAGGTTTAAGGTGTGCTTATAGTCACTCATATTGGTTTCACTATGCCGTTTTGATCAACTGATCTATTAAATTTTCAAAATTTATTTAATGGATGCGCGTGCAAAATAAGCACGTGCATATTCACTATCTTGTTCTATTTGAGCTTTTAGCGGCTCAATGCCTTCAAATACCTTTTCTTCGCGAAGCTTTGTGTGGAAACGTACATCGACGAATTGACCGTAGATATTTTCATCGAAGTCAAACAAATGCACTTCCAGCGAGGGCTTGAATTGCCCGACCGTCGGTTTGCACCCAACATTCGCCACGCCTTCAATCACTCGACTGGAAGAGTGAATAAACATCGTCACCGCAAAGACGCCCAGCAAAGGTGAAGACACCCGTTTCAAGTGAATATTTGCAGTCGGAAAACCTAACTGCCGTCCAAGCTTCTGACCGTGAGCGACTCGGCCACAAAATGAATAAGGCCGCCCTAGCAATAACTCGACTTTGGCAAACTCTCCTGCCGACAGAAGCTCACGAACGAAAGTGCTACTGCTTCTCTGGCGCAACTCATTCTGCTCAATCACACAGTCCGTTTCCAAGCCATCGCAAGACTCTTTTGCCAAAACCGTATGAGTATTCTCTACAGTAAAACCAAAGCGTTCGGAAAGTTGGCTTAAGAGTGTAAAGTCTCCTTGCCGATCGCCGCCAAAGCGAAAATCATCACCAATGACTAAATGATCAATATTCAAATGAGAAACCAGCACTCGCTGAACAAACTCTTCAGCTGAAAGTTGGCTTAAGTGCACATCAAACTTCAAGCAAAAAACATAATCTAAATCATAATCCGCAAGAGCCTGAAATTTCTCTCGAAACCTCATTAATCTGGCTGGCGCCTCTTCCCCTTTAAAAAACTCCATGGGCTGAGGTTCAAAAATAATAATCAGAGCTGGCAGCTGTCTTTTCTTCGCTTCAGTGATGACTTGCTGAATAATGGCCTGATGACCAATATGCACACCATCAAAATTGCCAATTGTCGCGACGCACTTGGTATTTGCCACACCAGACTCCCCTAAACCAGGATTATGGAGCCCTCTAAGTAAATGCATTGCCGCCACGTTTATCGCCATCAAAATTTTACTACGAAAAATAGCCAGAGATTATACTGGTGGAAGCACCCTAGATTCAATGCAGATACCCATTACCTGAGGCGATAAAAGCAAAAAACCACCAATCTGTGAAGAGAGGTGGTTTCGAAAGAAGCGTTGCGAGGGTTAGATGCTATTCCCACCAACCTACAAGGTTCATGTAGATAAGGGTAGCCGGCGCAATTAGCAACGTCATAATACCGATAGTTTCATCGGTTGACTCTTCGTTATTTTCGTTGACTCTAAAACCGTTTTCCTTGCCTGATGTGTAATAGGTTCTGCCATCTTCATAAGCAAAATACTTATCAGGATCGTCTAATTCGTAACTGCCTTCATTCTGGTAAGCAGGAACAAATTCATCGCTCGCTTTTACATGAAGAGACAAACACGTCATTGCCAAGCTGATCAATAAGATTAAATAATGTTTCACTGTTACTCTCCTCTGCCAAGACTTGTCCGTTAACACTTGCTGTTAGTAAAACAGTAGCCTTTTGGCAATTTATACACAATCCATTAGAAAACACTCAAAACATAAAATAAAGCGATTTCACATTCAATTACAAAATAATTCCTGCCTGCGAGACAGAGTTATCAATTTTCGCCATAACAATGCTAACATTTGCCCGCCTAATTCAAAGCGCACTTCAAGAAGACAACAATTATGCTGAGTTATCGACACGCCTTTCACGCCGGCAATCATGCCGATGTAATTAAACACCTTACCCTGGTACTTTGCTGTGAGTACTTTTGTCAGAAAAACAAAGCATTTCACTACATAGATACCCATGCTGGCGCGGGACTTTACGACCTAAAAAGCGAAGCGGCGACGAAAAATAATGAACACCGCAGGGGCATCGAAGTTCTACTAAATCAAGCCAATATCCCCGCTGCATTTAATCGCTATATCGAACTTATTCAGCAAAGCAACAAAGCACAAACTTCAGCTTATCCCGGCTCCCCTTGGTTTGCCGGACAACTTCTGAGACCCCATGACCAAGCGACTCTTTTCGAGATGCACCCAACAGATTTCAGCTTGCTTGCAAAACTTTTTTCGGGAAATCGGCGAATCAAAGTAAAACAAGCCGATGGCTTCCAGAGCCTGAAAAGCCTCATGCCTCCGGCATCTCGTCGGGCCATCACGCTCATCGATCCGCCCTATGAGCAAGAAAAAGAGTATCAAGCGGTTATTCAAACCCTTGAAGATGGCATTTCTCGCTTTAGTACTGGCACTTATATTGTGTGGTACCCGCTGATCAACCGATCAGGATCGAGCAAACAAATTGCATCCAACATCATGCTGAAGCAGATCAAAAGCAAATTTGCGCAAGAGCAACTTCATATTCAATATATTCAGGATAGCAAGATGCAAGGCATGTACGGCAGCGGACTGGCGATAATCAACCCACCCTGGGTCTTAGAAGACAAACTCAGAGAAGCCTTAAATTTTCTATGCTCCCTGGACGATACCAACACACAAACTTTTAGCATTGAGCCCATCGCTGCTAAACAAGGCAATTCAAAACGATAGACCTTGTTTTAATGGTAAAAAGCAAGGCCATAAAACCATTTCAATCAGCGATTACTGCCTGCTCAATAATTGGTTAACTGCTTGAGCGAACTCAACACCAGAGTCCTCTTGCAAAAAATGACCTCCCTTCAAGGTGATATGTGGCTGCCCTTTAGCCCCTGGAACAAGCTTCTGCATATGCTTATCCCCGCCTCGCATAATAGGATCACCATTACTGAAAGTAGTCAGAAAAGGCTTCTTCCATTTCTTTAACACTTCCCAAGCCGCTATATTTGCCGAAGACGCGGGGTTATCGGGAGAAACAGGTACAAGCGCAGGGAAGGCTCGGGTACCCGCTTTAAATTTCGCTGAAGGGAAAGGCGCATCATAGGCTGCTCGTTCATCCTTGCTAAAAGATTTAAAGCTGCCAAATTCAACAATACGACTTATCGGAAACCAAGGGCTATTGAGCGCAAACGCTTTCCAAACTTTAAACGCCGACGGCACTTTTTCATGCCCAGTCGGTAACATACCATTTCCCACAACAATTGCTTTGAAGCGTGATTCGTTTTCTGCCGCCAGACGTAAACCTAAAAGCGAACCCCAGTCCTGACAAACCAAGGTAATGTTCTTTAAATCAAGCTGATCGATAAATGCTTGCAACCAATTCATGTGCCGCAAGTAAGAATAGTCACTAATATTCGTTGGTTTATCTGACTTTCCAAATCCAATCAAATCGGGCGCAATGACTCGATGACCAGCTGCTGAGCAAACAGGAATCATATAACGGTATAAATAAGACCAGCTCGGTTCACCATGAAGCATCAATATTGGGTCAGCGTTTTCAGGCCCTTCATCCACATAATGCATCCGAAGACCTTCAGCGCCATCTTGCCTTAAGGGCTCACTATTAAGGTCAATGTAATGTGCTTCAAACGGGAAATGAGAAAGCCGCTTAAATCGTTCTTCCGGAGTGCGTACGAAGGGAATCATAGAGTTTATCCTTGTTTTTATAGTCAAACATCATCAAAAACCAGTGTAATGAACTATACCCACCTGAATACAGCTTAATTTATAGGAAACTGTGTTTTATTTACTGAACGATCGTTTAGTAATTTATAGCAGGCAAGAAAAAGCCCAGCTAAAAGCTGGGCAAACAACAACAAAATAATTACAACTCTAGGGACTACATCAATACAAGAATCATATAAACTTAAAAGGTTGTTTCCGGAAAGGCGGGCCTGAATCGCTTTTCCGTACTTCAATGATGTCAGAATATCGACAGATACTCAGATTGTCTGTTGTATAAGTTTTTCAAAATGTAACATTTCATTAACGAGAACCAGTTCACACTATTATTCTCTATTAAATAGTTTTAAAAATATGCCGCCTGATAACTTAAAGCAATCTAACACTGCTCAAAACCTACTTAAGAAGCACCCAAAGCTGAACCACTCGATGGATAAAAAAGTCCTTTCGCACACTCAGAGAGAATCCGGCGAATGGATTATTAACACCATTATGATTCAAGGCTGCGACAGCCCTTTTCGATTTAAAAGAAAAAAAGCTTATCAAAACCTGAAGGGAGCGCGAGTGAATTTAACTTACTACCCGGAAGTTCAAAGTCTGGCAGGAATAGACTTTGAAGTCATGAATGTTGTCAGAATCCGCAAGGCCTGATGAGCATAACTCGCCAGCTGGAAAAAGCTGACTCATAATAATTTATCACTTTGATGCACCTTGTCATTCATTTGATGCGCCAATCGCACCAAGCCATCGGAGACATCCGACAAGGATGACGTAGAGTCAATTAATTCCTGTGACAAGGCCTCGTTTTTCAAAATCAACGCTTCAGCACTCTGACTGGTCGTTACCACACCTTGAATATCTTGTTGCTGCTGAACCGCTATAGACGCCGACTCTTTTATTTTCTCTACAATATTACGCACTGACTCGACAGCACGATAAAGTCGCTCACCCGATTCATCTACCACTTTAGAGCCATCTTCAATATCTTTCGTGGCAGTATCCAAAATTTCACGAATCGCCTGCGCGGACTCATTACTTCGGATGGAAAGCGTTCTGACCTCATCTGCCACCACAGCGAAACCCCGGCCTTGATCGCCAGCTCTTGCTGCCTCTATCGCCGCATTCAAGGCCAATAGGTTGGTTTGATTAGCTATATCACTAATGATGTTCATGGCATGGAGAATAGAGTCATTTCCTTGTCGTATATGCGACATATACTCAATCGCTATCGCCATCGATTTAGCGCTATCGGCCACATCACGCTCGGCACTTTCGGCTTCTTGATTAACCTCTCTCATAATCGAAGAGGAGCTGTTGACCGACTCTGCCATGGACTCAAGAGTCTGGTTCATATTAGCCGTAGAGGTTACCTGATGCTCGATACTTTGTTTGATAATGCTACTATTACCCACCATGGTATGCATCGTTTTAGAGAGTTCTTCCGACGCATCCAATAAGGTATCTGCACTACTTGACGCCTCATGAAGAATCTCACCCAATTTTGAGCCGACTTCATTCGCGCGCTCTAAATGCAACTTGGCCTCCGATACAGCCTGCTCAGAAGCCGCTTGGGCCTCGTGCCGTATTTTATTGCTAAACCACAAAGTGCAACCAATCACCAGAATCGGCAACATATAACCTGAATAAATATTCACCTTGGTTTGTTGCGCATCCAATTCAAAGTGCGGCAAGGCATAATTGTTCTGATCCAACACGATTAACAACAGCGTGAATGCCGTCATCACCGAAAACCAGATAAAACCATAAAAGTTGTCGGTAATCAGATAAGCGAATAGCATAATACCCACGACCCAAAAGAGATGAGCTGACTCAATACCTTCCAGATGGTAGATCAAGGAGCCACAGTAAATAACCATCATCAAGACACTGATATTGGCCATCACCATTAATGGCAAGACTTTGTATTTATTCAGCATGGCCAAGACAGGGCCACCAATCACCAATAACCATGCCCACTGAGCAAGGTCGTGATAACCTAGCTTTGACCATTTAATCAAACTATATAGCGCCGCCAAAAAAATCATAATACACGCAAAGCTGACAATTTTTTGTCGAATTAATGTAGCAGGCTCTATCGAACGCTCTGGCATCAAGAAATCAAAAAAAGCGACAAATGGATTCTTCAAAACAGCACCTTCTCTCAACACTAATGACTTAAAAACAAGCCATCTATTTATTTTTGTTAGCATTAATTAAAGTGCCCTATCTCCCACCTGTAAAGAAAAAAGCCCAAATACTGGGCTTTTAAATGACCCGCTAACACTGCAAAGTATTTCCTTTTTCTAAAATAGAGCTTATACTCTAATTTAGAGTATAAGCTCTATTTATTTTTGAGCGCCCAACATTAAACTTATTACGAGATCAATTATGCTATTCCCATTGAAAGTTCAGTATTACAAAGGCCTTGCAAAAGCATTAAAAGTAGCTGCTGCGGTTATCCCAATGCCCAAACCTACTTTATTCACTGGCCCAGAATCTTCTTTAGAACTCTGCTCAGCGATCAGCCAATTGGGAATGAAAAAAGTTCTGATCGTCACAGACAAAGTATTAGTTGAAATCGGCTTACTCAAATCAATTGAAACACGCTTAAAAGAAGAAGGCGTGCGCTACGTTATTTATGACGGCATTCTTCCTGACCCAACATACGACCAAATAGAAACTGGCCTAGATATTCTCAAAAACAATCAATGCGAGGCCATTCTTGCCGTCGGTGGCGGCTCACCTATCGATGCTAGTAAAGCCATTGCTGCTAGAGCAACCAATGATAAATCCTTAGAAAAAATGGCCGGTCTCTTCAAGCTTCGGAAAACGCCACTCCCTCTATTTGCGATACCTACAACTGCGGGTACTGGCTCTGAAGTAACCATTGTATCGGTCGTATCAGATCCTATCAGCCACAAGAAGAACCCGATTATTGACCCGAAACTTGTCCCAATGATGGCGGCACTTGATGGCTCATTAATGCTAGGCTTACCCCCCATGGTGACCGCAGCAACCGGTATGGATGCGTTAACCCACGCCGTTGAGTCATTCATTTCTGTTAATGCCACGGATGAAACAAATTCCTATAGCCTAGCGGCAACTCGCTTAATTATGGAGAATCTGGAAACTGCCGTACATAAAGGCAAAGACTTGAAAGCCCGACAAAACATGGCGATGGCCTCCTACTACGCTGGCTTGGCGTTCACCAAAGCAAGCGTGGGTTATGTACATGCTATCGCACACAATTTTGGCGCCTACTACTCGACACCACATGGACTCGCTAACTCAATTGTTCTACCTTACATACTCGACTACTCAAAAGATGAAATCGTTGAAAAGCTCGCAAAACTTGCAGAAGTGAGCGGTTTAAAAGAGGGCCGCGAAAGCCCGCATGAACTTGCAGACAAATTTATTGATCGAATCCGCTCCATGCTTAAGTCATTTGAAATTCCGAATCATCTAGATGATCTAAAAGTGTCTGACATTCCGAGCATCGCTCGATCAGCATTAGACGAAGCGCATTTAAACTATCCAGTCCCTAAATATATGGATCAAAATACCTGCGAGAATTTATTGAACAAAATGGTCGCCTGATTTGGGCACTGGCCTTTACCTCGCTCTCAACAAGGTAAGGCCAAATCGACACCCTAATATGACCAGGAACATAAACAAATACGCTTGACATTAGTCAATTTAAACGGCATAGTCTCGCGTCATTTTTACGTCGACAGTAATAATTCAGAAAATACAGATTTGAATCATTATTGTCTGACAAAATTTAAGTAATTCGCGAAATTTAGGAGCAATACGGTGGCAAACTCCCCATCTTCAAAAAAACGCGCGCGTCAGTCAGAAAAACGCCGCCAACTAAATGCTAGCCAACGTTCAATGGTTAGAACTTACATCAAGAAAGTTAACGCTGCCGTTGAAACCGGCAACTATGACAACGCTCAAGCTGCTTTCCTGACAGCCAAACCCATTATCGACAGCATGGTCAACAAGGGCATCTTCCCTAAAAACCGTGCCGCTCGTATTAAGAGCACGCTAAACGGTCAAGTTAAAGCACTTAAAGCTTAAGCGTTATTCGAAAAAAAACCGGCAATTGCCGGTTTTTTTTTCGCCTTACTTTCACAAACCTTTATAGAATAACTAAAACAACATTAAGAAATTAACACTAAATTGTCTCTATGAATGAGCTCTGGCTCATGACAATAGCCTAAAACAGCCATAATTTTATCACTTGGCAAGCCCGTTATTTTCTGAGTATCCACCGCATCGTAATTCACTAAACCACGAGCAATTTCAGCACCAGCTTCATTGAAACAAGAAACCATATCACCACGGCGAAAACCACCAGCAACCTTCAAAACCCCCACAGAGAGCAAACTCTTCCCCCCTCTCTGCAACACGGCAACCGCACCTGCATCCAACACTAAACTGCCTGCTGTCTGTAAATGCCCAGCTAACCACTGCTTACGGGCAATCTGTCGGTTTTGATCGGGCAACATTAACGTGCCTAAATTTTCTGACTCGCGTAAACGCAACAAGACTTGCTCAATTTTTCCACCCACAACCACTGTGAAAGCCCCTGAGCGCGCCGCCAACCTAGCAGCCCTTACCTTGGTCGTCATCCCGCCACGCCCAAGCGCACCCGCACCACCTGAAGCCATCGCATCCAGAGAAGCATCCGACGCCTGCACTTCAGACAGCAAACGAGCATCCTTATTAGCCCTGGGATCCTTATCAAACATACCCTGTTGATCCGTTAAAATAATCAAGCCATCCGCTTCAACCAGGTTCGCCACCAGTGCCCCCAAGGTATCGTTATCGCCGAAACGAATTTCGTCGGTGACAACCGTATCATTCTCGTTAATGATCGGTATCGCCCCCAAGTCAACAATAGAACGCAGAGTACTTTTTGCATTTAAATAACGCTTTCTGTTGGATAAATCATCATGCGTTAACAAAACCTGCGCCGTATGCAATCCATGCTTTTGAAACGCCTCTTCATACGCTTGCACAAGCCCCATTTGACCGACAGCCGCCGCAGCCTGCAGCAAATGCAACTCTTCAGGACGCCGCTTAATACCAAGACGCGCCATACCTTCAGCCACGGACCCTGATGACACCAAAATCAACTCCAAGCCACGACGATGCAACTCTGCAAGCTGGTCCACCCAATCTATAATTGACTCGCGCGCCAAGCCCTTTCCGTCATCGGTTAATAAGGCACTACCAATCTTGACAACCCAGCGCCCAGAGCTCGCCAAACTTTTTCGTGAAATAGTCATAACTCAAGCACAATATTATTCATAGCGATCTACGTTAAGAAAACCAAATGATCAAGGCGCATAAAAGACTTCAGCCTGATCATCATCGTCATCAAAATCATCCTCATCTTCATCTATCACCTGCTCATTCCGGCGCGCCTGCCGCTGCGCTTCCTTAAAGGCCTGTAGATTCTCTCTAGCCTCCTGCTGCATTTTTTGTTTGACCAACAACTCTTGTTCAGCCAATTCCTGATCCTGAGCCTCAGCGTCATTCTTAGCATCCATCCAGATCATAATATCCCGACACAAGCCTTCAAGCCCCTGAGAATTAATTGCTGAAATCTTATATAACGGCCCCGTCCACGACAACGATGCCACTAGATCGTCACAGATCTTATCTCTTTGCTCTTCAGGCAATAGATCAAGCTTATTAAGCACTAACCATCGCTCACGCCCAGCCAATGTTGGACTAAACTTCTCTAGCTCTTTCGCGATTGCTCGAACCGAATGCTCGGGATCAGACTCATCAAAAGGCGCCATATCAACAACATGCAGCAGTAACCGCGTTCTGACCAAATGCTTTAAGAACCGAATACCCAGACCCGCACCCTCAGCCGCACCTTCGATCAAGCCCGGAATATCGGCGACCACAAAGCTTTTATGTTCTTCGACCCGCACGACACCAAGGTTTGGCACGAGCGTAGTAAACGGATAATTCGCCACCTTAGGCTTAGCAGCTGAAATGGAGCGAATCAAAGTCGACTTACCCGCATTAGGCATGCCCAAAAGACCCACATCCGCCAACACTTTCAACTCAAAACGTAGCGTCCGCGCCTCGCCCTCACCACCCTTGGTTGTTTGCCTTGGCGACCTATTGACACTGGATTTAAAGCGCGTATTACCCAAACCATGAAACCCAGCCTGCGCAACAATCAATTGCTGCCCCACCACCGTGAGGTCACCTAAAACCTCTTCAGTATCAACATCAATCACAGAGGTTCCGACTGGCACCTGTAAGACCAAATCTTCGCCTTTGGCACCCGTACAGTTGCGCCCTCTACCAGACTCGCCAGATTGCGCCTTGTAATGCCGAACGTAGCGGTAGTCAATGAGCGTATTTATAGAATCATTGGCCTCTAAAATGATTGAGCCGCCATCACCGCCATCACCCCCATCCGGTCCACCCTTAGGGATATATTTTTCACGACGAAAGCTTAAACAACCATTACCACCTTTACCTGCCTCAACAGATATCGTGGCTTCATCTACAAATTTCATTGCCTACCCAACCTTCATTCACAGAATTGCAAAAAAAAAGCCCCGCGCTGCGGAGCCTTTTCGAAATAGTAACGGCCTGCTTACTCCGCAGCTTCAACCGTGACATATTTACGATTTAGCGGGCCTTTGGTTACAAATTTAACCACACCTGCTGAGGTTGCGAATAAAGTATGATCTTTACCACAACTTACACCTTCACCTGCGTGAAAGCGTGTACCACGTTGACGAACAAGGATATTACCTGCTTGAACAACTTGACCACCAAAACGCTTAACACCTAAGCGCTTGGACTGAGAATCGCGACCGTTACGGGTACTACCACCCGCTTTCTTGTGAGCCATTTTCCTACTCCCCTTAGTTTGTTTTCTTCAATTTTAGATACGCTGCAATACAACGATCAAAAGAAGGTTTCAGTATTAAGCATTAATGCCTGTAATTTTTACTTCAGTAAACCACTGACGGTGGCCCATTCTTTTCATGTGGTGCTTACGACGCTTGAACTTCAAAATTCTTACTTTTTCATGACGACCATGTGCAACCACTTCAGCCGTTACTTTTGCGCCATCTACATTAGGTGCACCGATTTTAACATCATCACCATTTGCAACCAACAACACACGATCAAAATCAATTGAAGCACCAGTTTCTACTTCAATTTTCTCTAACTTCAGTACTTCACCTTCGGTGACACGGTGCTGCTTACCACCACTTACAATCACTGCGTACATAACGAGTTTTCTCCAAACAATCTACCAAGCTCCAAAAAGATAACATTCTTTTTATTAGAGCTGCTTTCCACTCAACCAAACACCGATCCAGTAAATATCGGTTTTACCATGCCTCACATTAAGCTTAATGAAAGACACCCCAGATTATTGCTTATTAATCAAAGCTGATATTACTCAACCTTGGCTCTTCCGAGCTAATCAGTTTCTAAAGGAAGCACTTTGGCAACCCTATCACTGAGAACAACCTAGTTTTTGAGGGCGCGTGATTTTATGAGATAACGAGAAAAATTGCAAGCACGAGACTCAATTCATAGGTAACTTCCGCCACATCGCCCTCCTTAGAATTGTCATATTTTCACGTCTTACCACTTCCTTGTTGATCTGCGCCTCGCTGACGCTTGACAGGGACAGCGGGTCGCCATAGCATGTGGCCCATTTTTAGCCAGTACATCAAGAAGCCTACTATGCAAATTGAAGCAATTTATCAGAGCGTCGAAAGCGAGTTCGAAGCGGTCAATACACTTATCCGCAGCCAACTTTCTTCTGACGTGCCTTTAGTTGAAAAAATTGCCCAATACATTGTAGAAAGTGGCGGTAAACGCATGCGCCCCTTGCTGGTTTTACTCAGCACTCGAGCACTAATAGGCAACGACAGCGACAGCAACATCAAACACGACCAACTTGTCGCGTCGAACTTCTGTAAACTGGCCACCATCATAGAGTTCCTTCACACCGCGACCCTGCTACATGATGATGTGGTTGACACCTCAAACCTACGAAGAGGCCGCTCAACAGCCAATGCGAAATGGGGTAATGCCCCCAGTGTTCTCGTCGGTGATTTCTTATATTCACGAGCATTTCAAATGATGGTCGATATTGGCAGCGTCCCCGTGATGAAAGTGCTTTCCGACGCGACCAATATTATCGCCGAAGGTGAGGTTTTTCAGCTAATGAACTGCAAAAACCCAGACGTTAGTGAGCAAGCCTACTTTGAAGTGATTAAGAACAAGACCGCAATGCTATTTCAGGCCGCCTCTCACTCAGCCGCCATTCTAGCGGGAGCAGATAACGCAAACTGTGAAGCATTAAAAAACTTCGGACTTGAACTTGGTTTAGCGTTCCAACTAGTAGACGACATGCTCGATTACATCGGCGATACAGAGACCATGGGGAAAAATATTGGCGACGATCTCGCAGAGGGCAAGCCCACTCTTCCGCTGATATATGCGATGAAACATGGCAGTGAAGCCGAGCGCAAACTAATCCGAACCGCCATCCGAAACGGCGACACCTCTAAAATTAACGATATCTGTAAAGCAGTCACTAACTCTGGTGCACTTAGCTACACCGAAAACGCGGCAAAAAGCTGCTATCAAAAAGCCGTCGACAGCCTATCGCCTCTGCCGGATTCCAACTTCAAAGAAGCATTACTTGGGCTCGCTAAGTTAGCAATTTATCGGAATAAATAAGCGAATTCTTATTTTCTGTCAGTTATACTTAGGCAATCAAACTCGACCCCAGAAGAGCTTAATACATGCTTCAGCTTTCAGAACTTGATTCCTCATTTTTATACTTGGAAACAGAAAGAACCCCTCTTCACGTTGGCGGCGCCTTTATTTTTAAGCGCCCGGAAGACAGCAAGCTGAGCTTTGCACATTTTCAAAAGATTATTGAGTCCATTTTAGGCAATGAGCCTTTTTTTAGACAACGCCTTATAGAGTACCCACTGAATCTAGACCTACCAGTCTGGGTAGATGATCCCAGCTTCAACATCACACATCATGTCTCACATCTGAACCTTAGCAGAGGCACTTATACACTTCTCGACCTTGCATCCGATTATTTCGGCAAACCCTTGGACCGAACTCGGCCACTATGGGAAGCACGCTTCGTCGAGGGATTAGAGCACGATCATTCACAACGTTACTCAAAAGACCATTTTGCCTTACTGCTCAAAGTGCATATCACCGCTATCGATGGCGTTACAGGCGAAGACATTCTCAGCCAACTACTCCATGTCAGCCCTGAAGAACGAGAACTTGAAAACCCACAAAGCCAATGGAAACCCAAACCTCTCCCAGATACAGGTAGCTGGATAGGCGCCGCTTATAACAATGTACTGAATATCCCCAGTAAGCTCACAACTTTAGCAAAAGATACAGCAGCATCCGCTTTTTACTCCGTACTCTATGAAAAACTTGAAAAGCTGGATTTACCGGCCAGCTTAATGAAAGTCGCTAGCACCCCCATAAATCAGAAGGTTTCAGGGTCAAGAAAAATAGAAAATATTGCCTTTCCTCTCGCTGAAGTCCGCCATATAAAGCAACAGCTAAAATGCGTCACGACAAATGACATTATGATGGGAATATGTGCCGAAGCACTATCCAATTACTTTAAAGGCATGTCTGCAGAACCCAAACAAGACCTCATTGCATTGGCTCCTATTTCAGTTCGCTCAACCAGCCTTGATATAAAGTCTGGGAACAAACTCGCGGCGACGCTGTTTTCGCTTGCCAGCCTTGAGCCAGACCCAATCAAACGCATATTGCTAATCCATGAGGCAGCCACCTCATCTCGAAGTTACGATGAAGCCATCGCCGCAAGCCATTTAACCGAACTTGTGCCATCTTGCACGGCAGGCTTATCTGCTCGGGTCTACTCAGAATTTCTTCTCGCGCAAAAACATAAACCCATGTTTAACCTGCCTATCATCAACATTCCTGGCCCACAATTTCCACTCTATTTTGAAGACTCGGAACTAGAATCCTTTATTAGCACCACCCCACTATTTGATGGCATCGGTTTGGCCTTAATGATTGTCAGTTATAATGGAAGTTACAGCATTACCTGCACTTATAACCCAGATATCATGCCGCTTAAAAAAAGCATCTCCGGTTACTTACACGAAGCCTTTGAAACCATTAAATCAGCGGATTTGAGCTGCGAGAAATATCAAACTAATGAAAGCAATGTAGAGGCGGGAAAAACCGGCTTCATTAAAGATGTTGCCGGTCTAATAAATAATGCTTTTACTTAAATTTTAAGACTGCTCCAAGGCTTCTTTGCTTTCACTCAAACCCTATTTATTTTTGAAACACCCATACCAAGAAAGCTTTCTTTTCATCCGAACTGGCTGTCGGCCAAATTTGCTTTAGCTTATCCAAAACCGATTGCCCAGGGTCTGACGAGCTTGCTTGCAGAGTTTGACTCTCTAAAATCTCAGCCTGCTTAGCTTTTTCTTTATCTTGCATGGCCTGCTGATAAGTGCCGAGCGCTGCAGATTCAGCCACAAGATTTTTGTTTTCATCAAGCACTTGTGCTGAAAAGTCGTTGACTAACGATTTCGCCTCTCGAACGTTCGTCGCCGGCATAAAGCTAAAAGAATAATGCTCTCCAGCTTCAGCTTGAATAAGCACCTCAAGCGGCTCAGATTCCACCACATCGACCCTAGAGCCGGTTACCTCATCTTTTTTAGCACGACTCCATATACTTTCGTATTTAAAGACAACCAAATTTTCGCCCACTTTTAAGCCATAATTCACATTCAGGTTACTGAGTAAATACTGCTGCATATCCTTACCGTTAACTGACAATATGGTGATATTTTCTGGCGCAGACAACACAGCAATCGAGTTCTTATCCTGAATGTCCCCCGGATAGGTTTTAACAATTTTATTGCTCGTACAAGCAACCAAGCCCATAGAAAAAACAATGACCAGCCAACTAAACCTTTGTTGCAACCACATAGAACACCCTTGATAAAATCGAACGATAAAAAACAGCATTGTGCCGAGAAGCAAATATCTTCGCAACAAATTGCATTCTTTGTTTTTTGTTGTAAAGTTAATAGTAAATAATAAGAAGGCTATTGTTATGGACAGTTCAGTCTCACATTTTCATCGGAACAATGAACAGGGAAGCATTCCCTTCAGAAGCGATCGTTTTTTTTGTGTCGGAAATAAGTGGTATTTTTCGACAAGAGAAGGCTTCGATAGCGGCCCTTACGCCAACAAAGAGCGGGCTGAAAACAGCTTGGCGCGCTTCTTGACTATTGCTAGCAAATTGCCCATCAGCCAAACAAGGCATTAAGGCTTTTTTAGCACTTCAGAGCATAAAGTGGATGGCTTGAACGACAATTAAGGCATAGATACCAGCCACCACATCATCCAACATAATGCCCAGACCACCTTCCACTTTCTGGTCTAAATATTTGATGGGTTGCGGTTTCCAGATATCAAACAAGCGAAACAAGCAAAAGGCCAGCAGCAACCAAGCCAAACCTTCCGGTAAAGCAATCACAGAAATCCAAAAGCCGACAAATTCATCCCAAACAATGCCGCCATGATCATGCACCCCCAAAGCCTTTGTTGCTTTGTCACAAAAATAAATACCAAGAAAAAAACTGACAAGAATAAAGCCTAGAAATAGCGGCATCGACATCGGAGGCAACAAACAATAAACCATCATACCGACCAATGTACCAAAAGTACCCGGCGCCTTGGGAGTACAACCGCTACCAAAACCAAACGCGAGAAAGTGAGCAGGATGCTTTAAAAAGCCTGCTGGAAGCTTAGTCAAAATGCTGATACCCCATATTCGCTAGATCTTTGTGAAACCCCATTAAATGAACCCCAGAACCAGAAGAGACTTTGCCTATTATAGTAATGCCCTCCTCGGGGAATTGAGAAACCAGTTCTAAGCATTCATGTTCTGGCATGGTAAATAACAATTCATAATCATCACCCGCTGTAAGTGCGCCCTCTTTGGCCGCCTGGAGGCCTTTATAGGCCACTAAAGACTCTGATAAAGGAAGCGAATCAACATCCAGCTCAAGCTTTACTTTCGATGCCCGGCTAATATGCTGCAGCTCTGCCATGAGGCCATCCGATATATCGATACATGCCGTCGCCTTCCCTATCAGGGCTTGTCCAAGCTCAATGCGCGGCGTGGGTGAATAGTAGCGTGACAACAGGTAACGCTTAGCGTCATCAAGCGTGCCTTCGTCATTGCACAGGAAGTCGAGCGCAGCGCCCGCATCCCCAAGAGAGCCACTGACGGCAATCACATCTCCAGGCTTTGCTCCAGAACGAAGCAAGGCTGGTTGCGATAAGAGCCCATGAACTTGAATTGAAATAGATAAAGGGCCACGTGTGGTATCGCCGCCCAACAAAGGAAAATGATGCTTATCCACTAAGACTTTCATACCCGCAGAAAACTCAGCCAACCAATCAGGGTCAGCAGAGGGCATGGTCAAAGCAAGGGTAAAAAAGAAAGGCTGAGCGCCCATTGCAGCAAGATCACTGAAAGCGGCCGCTAGTGCCCGATAGCCAAGTTTGAAAGGGGGCGCTCCTTTCGGAAAATGAACGCCTTCCACCATGGTATCGATAGAAAAACAAAGCGACATGCCGGGTGGCGTTTGAATAACGCCACAGTCATCTCCAATACTCTGCGCTACATGATTGTTTTGAGATAGACCTAATGGTGAAAAATACCGCTCTATGAGTTCAAATTCGGATAATTCAGCCATTAGCAAACATCATCAATCTGATCGCCCTAAAGGTGCTTATTACGCGTTTCAGGCGCGCGCAAACGTAGGCTTAATTTATCCAAAATACCGTTGATATATTTATGCCCGTCCGTGCCACCAAACACCTTAGCCAGCTCAACAGCCTCATTGATCACCACTTTGTAGGGCACATCAATTCGGTGCTTAAACTCAAACACCCCCATTCTCAAAAGGTTCATTTCAATGGGGTCGACATCGGCAACCGCTCGGTCTAGAAAGGGCTCGATCTCACGATCTATTTCAGTCACCATCTTCGGTATTTCGCGAAACACGCTTTTGAAATACTCCGCATCAAGCTTATCAAAGTCATTATCGGCCCTGAATTCAGCCTCGACTTGCGCAATGCTGGAACCAGACACTTGCCATTGGTACAGGGCCTGAAGCACTAACTTCCGCGCTTTCTTTCTTTGAGCCGTTCCTGTTTTCTTAGGCTGCGGCGAATTAGAGTCGCTCACTTATATACCTGCACTTTTAAACAAGTTCACCATTTCAAGTACTGACATAGCTGCTTCAGCGCCTTTATTGCCAGCTTTGGTACCTGAGCGCTCGATCGCTTGCTCTATCGTGTCTACCGTTAACACACCAAAGGCAACCGGCAAGCTATACTCCAACGACACCACACCAAGGCCCTTGGTACATTCACCCGCTACATATTCGAAATGAGGTGTACCACCACGAATTACGGCTCCCAAAGCAATAATTGCATCGTGTTTTTTGCTGGCTGCGACTCGCTTAACGGCTAAAGGAATTTCAAATGCGCCAGGGACTCTGTAAATTTCGATATTCGCTTGTTCGATTCCTTGTCTAACTAAAGCATCAATAGCGCCTTCCAACAAACTTTCAACCACAAAGCTATTAAATCGACCGACAACGATAGCAAATTTTCCTGAGACCTCTTTAAAGTCACCTTCGTACGTTTTAACGTTATACATGAGAAACTCTCTTATTCATTAAATTTTAATTTCGATTTCAGCCTTCGTAAGGCAAAAATTCCACAACTTCCAAGTCAAAACCAGACAAGGCCGAAAACTTCATTGGCGCATTTAACAACCGCATTTTGGTCACCCCTAAATCGCGTAAAATCTGCGACCCAGTACCAACGGTCAAATAGGCGCCAGAGGCAGATTGACCGGCAACCGGCGTATTTCTGAAAAACTCAGACAAACGATTCTCAAGTTTCGCCGGTTCGTAGCCCCCAAGGACCACAACAACCCCCTCACCTTCTTGAGCAACTTTTTCTAGCGCCTTTTGAACTGACCAACTTTGAGATCCTTCTTTCTTCAAACCCAGTGTATCTCTCAATATATCAGGCGACTGAACTCGAACCACCGGCAACTCTGCCTTAGACAAATCACCGAGAACAAATGCCAGATGCGTTTGCTCTTGTAGCGTATCTTTATACGTGATCAGTTTAAACAGACCTGACTCGGTATCAACATCATGCTCTTCCTGACGAATAACTGTTTGCTCATTCAGGGCACGATAATGGATCATATCTGCAATCGTACCTATTTTAAGGTCATGCTCCTTAGCGAAGGCTTCTAGATCCGGTCGACGTGCCATCGAACCATCTTCGTTCATAATTTCAACGATAGCCGCTGCTGGCTCAAATCCGGCCATTCTAGCTAAATCACAGCCCGCCTCAGTATGTCCTGCTCGACTAAGCACGCCACCCGCTTGCGCCATAATTGGAAAAATATGTCCCGGCTGAACAATTTGATGCGGCTGAGTAGAGCGCCCTACCGCCGTGCGAATAGTGTGGGCTCTATCCGCAGCGGATATGCCTGTCGTCACACCTTCGGCCGCCTCTATAGACACCGTAAAATTAGTCTGGAATTGCGCATTGTTCGCTCTTGCCATAGGCGGTAAACCTAAAAATTCACAGCGTTCACGTGTTAGCGTCAGACAAATTAATCCACGCGCATTCTTTGCCATGAAATTAATGTCTTCTGGCCTGACCTGTTCAGCTGCGATCACAAGATCGCCTTCATTTTCACGATCTTCGTCATCCATCAAAATAACCATTTTACCCTGACGAATATCTTCAACTAACTCTTCTACCGTATTAAGCTCCATTGTAGCTCCACTATGGTTATTACCAAACCAATCGACAAAACACGACTGGGTCTAATTTTATTCCCAGCCATTCATTTATATTAAATGACTGCATAGATAAAAACTCGGCAAACGCTGTATCGGTTTCCGAGTTTATTTTAAAAAACCATGTTCTGCCAAAAAGGCATGATTCATGGTGCTTTTGTCTGTTTCAACATCCTGCGAAAAAGAGAGTAAACGTTCTGCATAGCGAGCCATCAGATC
Source organism: Oleiphilus sp. (assembly GCA_048058835.1). GTDB lineage: Bacteria > Pseudomonadota > Gammaproteobacteria > Pseudomonadales > Oleiphilaceae > PZPK01. The sequence continues at coordinate 51,793 of JBLLNS010000002.1, read as the reverse complement.
CACCTCAATATGTACTTTATGGCCCACTGTATAACTCTGTATCCGAGTTTCACTGATAGTATGCGGAACGATATTTAACACAAAGCCATTCGCGCTTAGCCCCGTCACCGTCAGACTCACACCATCAATCGTCACAGAACCTTTATCGGCTATATATTTCAATAAACCAGAAGGACAAGAAATTTCATAGCGCCACGCTCGCCCCTCTGGGTAATAAGACTCAATGACGCCTAAACCATCGACATGCCCGCTGACCAAATGCCCCCCCAAACGAGTCGATAAGGTCAGCGCTTTTTCAAGATTCACCAAGCTGCCTTGTTGGTAGTTTTGCATATCCGTATGCACTAGAGACTCAGCTGAAACATCCGCTGAAAACTGCCTCGTTCCTAATGCGACGACCGTTAAACAGACGCCATTAACCGCAATACTATCGCCTAACTTCACATCGCTAAGATCTAGCGTGGCTGTATCAATCGACACCACCAAGTCTTTCCCTTTAGAGGATATTTGCTGAATTTTCCCCAGCGCTTCAATAATGCCTGTAAACATAGACTCTCTCTTTAGGGCGCGCCACTGGCTGTAGTCTCTAAACAACTGGTTTCACCAGCTGGCCGATAAATATAACGAACATCGTCACCGACTAATCGGAGGTCGTGCAACTTAAGGGCTTTGGCTTTGTTCATACTGTCAATGGGCAAAGTAAACAATGGCTTGGCTGAACAGCCCATTAACTTTGGCGCCACATACAGAACGAATTCATCCCACAAATCCGCTGCCAATATTGAGCCCGCTAAGGTTGAGCCCGCTTCAAGTAAGACCTCGTTACACGCTAATTTAGCCAAGTGTTTTAAAATAAGATTCATTCCATCTGCTGACAAGAGATTCGGAACGCGAAGGATATCAACAAAATCCAGGTCAGCAACCAACTGCTGAGCAGAATCGAGCTTCTGTTCATCTGATATCACCCAAAGCACAGGCGTTTTCGTTTCCAGCAAACGCGCATTCAAAGGCATCCTCGCTTGCGAATCTAGCACGACTCTAAGCGGCTGAACCGAGACAAGCTCTTCAAGAGAAATGCCGTCAAACGAGCTATCCATTTTTTCAGTGACATCACTCGACAAACTTGCCACCTCGATTTGCTCTGCCCGGACGGTTAAAGCAGCATCATCAGCCAGTAAAGTGCCAATTCCGGTGATGACCGCAGAGCTCTCAGCTCTTAAGCGCTGCACATCTGCTCTGGCCGCAGCGCCGGTAATCCATTTACTTTCGCCTGAACTCATCGCGGTGCGACCATCGACACTCATTGCCATTTTAATCGTTAGCCATGGCGTGCCGGTTTCCATTCGTTTTATGAAACCACGATTAATCTGGCGAGCCTGCTCACTCAGGACATTGATGCAAACTTCTATGCCAGCCGCTCTTAACTTTGCTATTCCGCTACCCGACACGTCCGGGTTTGGATCTTGAATTGCTACCACTACGCGTGAGACACCCGCTTTGATCAAGGCATCAGCACAAGGCGGTGTTTTTCCGAAATGACTACATGGTTCGAGCGTGACATAGGCACACGCGCCGTTCGCCTGATCTCCCGCTTGCCGTATGGCATTCACTTCTGCATGTGCTTGGCCCGCTTTTCGGTGCCAACCGCGACCTATCAACTGTCCGTTTTTAACCAAGACACAGCCCACCCTTGGGTTGGGCTGACTGGTAAACCGGCCTTTTCTCGCCAAACGTAATGCCTCTGCCATATAGAAATGGTCTACGCTATCTTGGCTCACAGCTGACTTTGGCGGATCATTGCGCATCGGCTCAACCTTCAGGCTCAGAGCGAGAGAGCCGCTCTACTTCTTCTTTAAACTCGTTGATGTCCTGAAAACTTCGATAAACTGAGGCGAAACGAACGTAGGCGACTTCATCCAAGCGACGCAATTCGTGCATCACTTCTTCACCTATTTTAATGGCGACCAACTCTCGCTCTCCAGTAGCACGAAGGCGAGCTTTGATATTATTGATTGCCGTTTCAATGGCTTCGATACTAACAGGACGTTTTTCTAGTGCGCGACTGAAGCCTCGCAACAATTTTTCTTCATCAAAAGGTTGTCGGGTGCCGTCTTGTTTCACCACTCTAGGCATGACCAGCTCTGCAGATTCAAAAGTGGTAAATCGTTCTTTGCAGGAAAGGCACTCTCGTCTTCTGCGCACCTGACCACCATCCGCAACTAAGCGAGAATCGATAACTTTCGTGTCGGTGGCGCTACAAAATGGACAATGCATTAGATAGCCTATTAAAAAAATAAATGGATGATTGCCGGCTTAACCAGCAATCATAATGACACCCGACTTATTGCTAAGCGTACACAGGGAATCGAGAACACAATTCGAGCACGTCGGACTTCACTCGGTTAATGACGTCTTTGTTTTCAGGGTCTGCGACCAAGGCATCTAGCACATCGCACATCCAACCCGCAAGTTGCTTACACTCTTCAACTTTGAAACCTCGGCGAGTGACAGCAGGCGAACCAATACGTAAGCCACTTGTAACAAAGGGAGAGCGTGGATCATTCGGAACCGAATTCTTGTTCACGGTAATATTCGCTTCGCCCAATGCGGCATCAGCCGCTTTACCCGTGATATCTTTTTTGATCAGATCGAGTAAGAATAAATGGTCATCTGTGCCGTTGGATACCACATCAAAGCCTCTTTCTTGGAAAACGGAGACCATCGTTTGAGCATTTAATACAACTTGTTTCTGATAAGTAGCAAACTCTTCCGACATTGCTTCTTTGAAACACACAGCCTTGCCAGCGATGGCGTGCATCAATGGACCGCCTTGGCTTTCTGGGAAAACCGCAAAGTTTAACTTCTTTTCTAACTCTTCATTTGATTTCGCCAAAATCAAACCACCACGCGGACCACCTAGGGTCTTATGCGTTGTTGTCGTTGTCACGTCTGCAATCTGCACTGGGTTTGGATAAACGCCCCCTGCGACTAAACCGGCTATATGCGCCATATCCACAAACAAGTAAGCACCGACGTCGTCAGCAATATCTCTAAACCGCTGCCAATCAACCACTCTTGAGTAGGCAGAAAAACCAGCCACAATCATTTTTGGTTTATGTTCTTTTGCTAGCGCTTCGACTTGATCGTAATCAATTTCACCCGTCTGTTCGTTCAAGCCATACTGAACGGCATTATAGATTCGACCTGAAAAACTCACGGTAGCGCCGTGTGTTAAATGGCCACCGTGCGCTAGGCTCATGCCCAAAATCGTATCACCTGGCTTACACAAAGCCATATAGACCGCTGCATTCGCCTGCGAACCTGAGTGAGGCTGTACATTGGCGTAATCTGCACCGAAAAGCGATTTCGCTCGATCTATCGCCAACTGTTCAATCACATCGACGTGCTCACAACCACCGTAATATCGCTTCCCCGGATAGCCTTCCGCATACTTATTGGTCAGAACAGAACCTTGCGCTTCCATTACCCGGGGGCTGGTGTAATTTTCAGAGGCGATGAGCTCGATATGCTCCTCTTGCCGCTTTGCTTCTGCCTGAATGGCTTCCGCTACTTCATCATCAAAACCAGCTATTGTCATATCACGAGTAAACATACATCGCCTCATTATCAAGTAAAATTAATCTATTGACCCAGTCTATGGTCGTCTGCCGAAGAAGACAAAGAAACGGCATAGGTCAAAAAACGCGCCATTTTATACGAATATTGTGTGAAGTTCATCAACAATTAATCCCCTTCGAGTTGAAAGGTATTATAAGAGGTGGACACCCTCACTCAATAAATGCATGACATTAAGAAGGTGTCAGTAGTGCTTTATTTTCTAGAAGGCGCTTGATACATAACAACACGATTTCGACCTTGCTCTTTCGCCTCATATAAAGCTTCGTCGGCCAGTTCCAGCAGATCACCGGACTTTAAATGGTCTCCGTTATCACAAAATATTCCAATACTTAAACTAATTACCCCATGTTCTGAGGCCTTATGCTCTATATTCAGCGCCGACACTGCCTGCATAATGCTATTAGAAATATGCTCTGCTCCGTCGCAGTTTGTATCAGGCAACATCACTACAAACTCTTCACCTCCATAACGGGCACAAAAATCAACCGGCCGTCTCAGTGAGCTGGAAATACTTCTGGCTACCGCAATAAGCACCTCATCTCCAGCGATATGCCCATAGGTATCATTGTATTTTTTGAAATAATCAATATCCATCAATAGCAATGATAAGGGTGCATTTTTTCGATAACCGGCACGCCGGAGTTTTGGGTAATGCTCGTCAAAGTAGCGTCGATTAAACACGCCTGTGAGCCCATCTGAATAGGCTAATTGCATTAACATATCTTTTTGAAACTTGAGTTCGAGATGAGCACGCACTCTATTTTTCAGCGTTTGCGGGTTGTAAGGCTTCGCGATAAAATCGACACCACCACTTTCCCAACATTCATCTTCATCTTTTTCTTTTGAGACGGTCGTAATAAAAATAACCGGAATATTCTGAGTATCTTCCTTTGCTTTAAGTGCCATGCACGCTTCTTTCCCTGTCATGCCGGGCATCACAACATCCATAAGAATTAAGTCCGGTGCTTGCTCTTTCGCGACGAGAAGTGCATCTTCTCCACTGGTGGCGATCAGAATCGTGTAGTCATCAGCGAGCAAAGCGTTGACCGCTTGTATATTAATAACTTGGTCATCCACGACCAGAATTTTTGCACCACTTAGATCTAAACTAAGGTCATTCGTTATTCTTCTCATTCACTCGCTCCGAAAGCATTTTCTGGATATCGTCAAGCAAGGTTAGCGCCTCTTTAAACTTAAGATTCATGATGGCCGAGCTTAATTTTTCGGCTAGAACAGGACTACTCTGCATAAGAAACAATTCAATTTTTTTGTATACGTCAACTGCCTTCATATTGGCATTTTTTAGCATGACTTTCAGCTCGTCCAATAATGCTAGATCAATCTCAAAATGTCTGTCAGTGCTGGACTCCTGCTCAGGAATATTGATATCTTCACCTGCTGTATCAGCGAGCCCGCCCCCCTTCCTAGAACCGTTATTCGGGCCGTTTAGGTCGTCAGAAAAAACTGACTGAATGATGGATAAGGTATCATTCAACGCCCTTATCAACTCTGATAAGGGTTCAGAATCGCGCCCCTCTTGGGCAATTTGATCAACCATTCTGTCACACTCTAACGCAATATTGGAAAGCTCGGTAAAGCCTAACAAACCGGCTGTGCCTTTTAGGGTATGAAAGATAGGTTTAACTTTTGAAAGGTCCTCTAGCTGCTGGTCATCACTTAGCGTTGCGAGATAGCCACTAAGATCTTGTTGAAATAAAGACAGCGATTGCACGAACAACTCTTCCGATCCAGAAAAGCGTAATAACGCTTGTTTTAGATTAACATCGGACAAGGTTTGCAAGGCTAACAACACAGGGTTCGCGACCCCAGAGCCTAAGTTGCTTGGGTCAGTATGTTTCTCAAGCTGCTGAATTGATGCCTTGTCCAACTTGAGAGAATCCTTAGCCACTAATTTTTGAATTGCTTGGACTAATTCATTTAACTCAAAAGGCTTACCAATATGCCCATTCATACCCACGTCCATACAGTTTTTCTTATCTGCCGGCAAGATATTGGCCGTCATCGCCAAAATAGGTAAGCGATCAAAGCGGGAATCTGCACGAATTGTTTGGGTAGTCTGGTAACCATCCCAACCAGGCATTTGAATATCCATCAAAACAATGTCGAAAGCTTCCTCGACCCGATTCAACACTGCCCAAGCGTCCTCACCATCCGAACATGCGGTTACGTTTGCCCCTTCTCTTTCTAAGAGGTTGCAGGCAATAAATTGATTCGTTTCGTTATCTTCAACCAACAGTATTTTATAGCCCAGCAACGCTTTTTCTGGCTCAATTTCAGTCAGACAAGCTTGTTCGCGAGAAAAAGTGTCGGACACAGCCGATAACAACATAGACTGGGTAACAGGCTTGGCGAGGTAAGCATTTACTAAACTATCAAGATCGTCACCTTGCACAGACATTAACATCCCACGCGAGTAAGCAGTCACCATAATAAAAACAGGAAGCGCTTCCTCTTCAAATATCACTTTGGCATTTTTGATCAAATCAATACCTGTCATGAAAGGCATATTAAAATCAATCAGGGCTAGATCGAACGTAGCACGATTTTTATACGCATCCCTGAGAATATCCAGAGCACTGGCAGCATCTCTCGCTGATGTCACCAGCCATCCTTGCTGCTCAATCAACTTAGACAAAACAGATAAGGATATTTCGTTATCATCGACAATGAGAACGTGTAGTTGTTTTCGGGCTGAAGGTACTGGCTGTGATTCGTCGAAACATTTAGACTTTTCTACTTTGAGAGTAAATGTGAATGTCGTGCCTTTATTCACGATACTGTTACACCGGATCTGTCCGGACATTAACTCAACAATACACTTGCTTATCGTCAGTCCCAGCCCCAAGCCGCCGAAACTTCGGTTCGCATCCATTTCCGCTTGCGAGAATAGATCAAATATCTTTTTTTGCTTATCTTCACTGATGCCAATGCCTGAATCCGTGATACTAAATTCCAACTCATACCCTGTTTCAAATTCCTTTTTCAAGGAACATGTCAAAACCACATCTCCCTGTTCGGTAAATTTAATCGCATTATTCAACAAACACATCAATAACTGATTCAATCGTTTCGGATCCGCTTTAATACTTTTTGGCAGTTCTTGGGACAGATCAAAGTTTATTTCGATATTTTTATCTTCCGCTAACACAGCGACATCGCTGGCAATGGCGTCAAGTAGCTTGATTAAATCAAATTCCTGCTCGAACAGAGATAACTTATTCCTAACGATCTCGCCACAATCCAAAACATCATCAATCGCTTGGGTCAGGTGCCGCACCGAAGCCTTTGCCTGAGAGACATACCCTTTCTGTAGCCTCGAAAGCTCCGTTAATTTAATCATCTGAAGACTGCCATACACTTCATTTAAGGGAGTACGCAGCTCATGCCCTATAATTGCCAGAAATTGATCCTTGACCATATTGGCTTTCGAGGCCAAATTCAGAGCGTCCTCTAAAGAGCGTTCTCTAACCAACCTCTCGCTAATATCTTTGGCATCCAGAAAAAAGAACACGTTATTATTGATTTTAAGTTCAGCAAGGGTGACCAAACAGGGAATTTTTTTACCTTGCGAGTCAATGAAGTCTTTTTCGTAGGAGACGGTACCTAGCGCCAATAAGTCATTGACCATCTCCTGCCAAGAATCCTCTGAGTCGAAGGCAATCAGGTCATGAATATTCATATGTCTCAATTCAAATTCAGAGTAGCCAAGAGACAGCCAAGAAAATGGATTGCAGTTTTTGATCGACCCCGCTTGATCAAGCCATAAAAAAATATCTTCCGAGTTTCTAACCGCCGAGCGTACCAACTCCAAGTCAAACTTCAGCGCCTTCTGATCACGAATATCATCCGCCATGAACAAATACCCAAAAACTTCATTATCGACAGTTTTTATGGTGGAGATGGTTAGCTGAAGCTCTGAAGTAGAACTATGTCTATCTTTGAAAACATATTCCCCCTCAATTCGGGGTTGATGGCGTAATTGATAGATCAAAGCATCGAATAAGTTTATCGTTTGGAACTTATATTTACTCAGTAAGTTAGCACTGAGTTTTTCCAAGTTAGCCTTATCAAAAAGTTGCACCACAGGCTGGCCTAAAATTTCGTCATGATCATAGCCCAGCCATTCATCAAGCTTTCGATTAACCGAGGTAATTTTTCCCATGGTATCTGTCGTGATAATTAAATAGTCGGCACCTTCCAGTAAACTTTCATGCAAGCCTTCAGTGGTTTTTAGCTCGACATTCTGACGGCTGACTTTTTGCTTCAAGAGCTGATTTTTTTCTTCGAGTTGTTGCTGTAAGGTTCTCAGCTCGGTTAAATCGAGCATACTGACATTGGCCCCCAGAAACGTGCCTTTCTGAATAATGGGCTGAAAATTTAAATGTAAATACCGCTGTTTTGACTCACCAACGTTGCTAGACAAGTTTAACTCCAAGCCTTTCACTGACTCGCCTCCCAAGACGCGTTTAAACAAGCCAATGAGGTAATCTGAACTGTAACTACTTTCTAGCCATTCTAAAAATGGTTTGCCGGCAACGGATTCATCAAAATCTAATAAGTGCTTGGCAGCGTCATTCCAATAATTAAAACAGAAATTACTATCGAGACCGATAATACCTTCAATGCCATTTTCCACAATCGCAGCAATCTCGGCTTTCTGTCTCATACCCTGAAGTCGTCTATTCAACACAGACCATACATTTAAAGTAAGCAAGGCTAAGCAAAAAATAAGCGTCAAAACGAAATAAAAAACCTGTTGCGGTGAGGCTAAATCAAGCTTATCTACAAACGTTTGGCTAGGATGAGCATGTATGCGCCAGACACGCTCGAATAGTTCTATATCAACCACGCTAGGGCCAGCTTGACTTGAGTCAGAAAAGTCTGCGTCTACGCCATCAAAGAAATCAATCTCTTGACCCGAGGTGACATCTGAAATTTGTAAACGCAGGCCGCTCTCTTTTTGCTGAATGGAGGAAAGAATTTCATCTATCAATAAAGGGGCGTAGACCCAACCGTAGGCTTGAGAGGCATTAAATACGCTTTCAGGCCCAAGCGATGCATAAACCGGGTAAAGCAGCAGAAACCCATGTTTGGTCTTGGCATTTGCCTGCACAAGAGTAATAGGCGCTGTTAAGGTAACAGCATTTTTGTGCGCAGCTGACAATGCAGCGTAGCGTCTGTGGCTTTCAGAACCAATATCCAAACCAACGGCTTGCTGATTTTTAGCTTCCGGTTCAATGTACTCGATCACAAAGCGACTTTCACTGTGCTTAGCTAAATACTTTATCTGGAAGGGTTTGCCTCTATCTTTGGAGATCTGGTCAAGGTAAGCCTGCTCCTTTTCCTTCGGGACTAATCTGATAAAACCGAAACCGCGAGAGCCAGGGTAATTCTCTTCAAGCTCACTGTCTTGAGCATATTTAAGAAAACGCGAATAACTCAGGTTTTCAAAGCCAATATTATAAATATACGACCGTAAGCTTTTGAGTTCGAGGGAATAAATTTCGAGTGATTGATGAATTCTTTGCGTCACACCTTGAAGGGATGACTTAAGTTCTTGAGACAAACGCTGCTGATTTCGTTCACGCTGCTGCTGCTCAAAATAGTGCGCGGAAACAAAGCTGATGACTGCCAGTAAGGCTAAAACCAGAACGGATTGAACGTTTTTGTTTTTTTTCAACAGCACACTCCAAACATCTTATTTTATCCCTGACTTCCGTCATTATCTTTCCTGGGTGAGTCTCGAAACACGTCAACTAAATAGTTTGTAAAACTTGGATCAGGAATGCAGATTATTTGCCATTTCAGCTTGCTAGTCTTAAGCATAGTACTAGTATTAAAGAAGTCTATGGATTCAATGTATATCATCGTAAAAACAAGGGCGAAAAATTCGTGCTGTACCTTTCAATAGTGTTGTATGTCACTAAACGGACTTAGTATGCCTAGATCTTCTCCAACATCCTTAGCTTCACTCCTCCAAAAAACCATGTGGTTATTTTTGCCCTGTTGTGTGGTTATTTTGGGTGGTTTTTTTTACCTGTTCCAGCACAGCCAAGAGAAAAGTGCCTATTCGCATTATCTTGAAGAGTTGAAGCATTCGGCTTTCACAAATGTGTCTTTGCTTGAAACCAGCATGGAAAACAATAAAAAAAACATTCGTTTATTAACGGAGCTGGCCAGTACTCAACAGTTTGTTGATTATCTAAACGACCCGGAAAAGCCCAACCTTCCTAACGAAACCTCAAAGATAAAGACTGATTTAATTGAAACGTTTAAAGCGTTGTTAGACTACAACAATGACATCCAGCAAGTCCGGTTAATTCTGCAAAATGGTTCAGAGTACATTCGAGTTGAACGCCATGAGGGCGATCTATTTGTCACCCCTCAAAATTTACTCCAATCAAAGGCTAACAGAGACTATTTTCAAATTGGTATCTCGCTACCAACAGAGGATGTTTACAGCTCGCTGATCACACCAAATTACGAGCATGATCAACTGGAATACCCTATCTGGCCTACTTATCGAGTCACTCAGTCATTAAGGTCAAAAAACAACTTAAACATGGCGTTATTGGTACTCAACATCAACGCACAACAAGTTCTGACACACTTAAATAAACCTCAGAATGCCACAGGACCAATATTTGAAAGCTACCTAGTCGGTCCCGATGGTTATTATGTTGCCGCCCCAGCGTCGAACATCCTGTTTGGCAAAGAGTTGGGGCAATCTGACGATAACTGGTTTACTCACACCGAAAACCAGACACCTCTCGCAGAATCTGAAGAAGTCCTAACAAACTTCAGAGGTCAACCTTATCTTTTTAATGTGCGTAACATTCGTTTTTCTGATCGATTTCCCGACCAGCAGTACTATTTGCTAACCGGTATACCGGTCAGTCAAATCGAGCAACAACTCAGCAAGCGAAAAAGCGACTTTATGATCTCGGCATTTTCTTTTCTTGCCATTGCGTTTTTCATGATTTTGGGTTTTTTACGTCACATCCAGAGACTTCAACAACTAAGCATTGATCAATCTCATTTCCAAGCCATTGTTTCTAGTTCGACCGACGCCATACTTAGTGTCGACACCAAAGGTAAAATTCTAAGCTGGAACCAAGCTGCGACTATTTTATTTGGTTTGCCTGACGAGCTTTCAGACAGACACAATATTTTCACCTTAATTCCGCCTGGTGAAGCGGCTCAGTTTAATCCTGAGTCTTTAGCGGAACTGGTGCGCACGAAAAAGGCCCAGCAACTCGAGATAAGCGCTAAAACAAGTGTAGACACAGATCGACGTCTCTCTCTCATGCTCTGTCCGATTAAGCCAAGCATAGAAACAGGAGAATCGATTGCTCTTATTATTCGTGACATCACTCATCAACAAAATAGCCAGAAAAAATTGGAGACCATGAACCAAGCGCTAGACAGCGAAGTCAAAAAGCGAACGGAAGAATTTGAAAGAGAAAAACTGAAAGCAATCAAAGCCAATCAATCTAAATCCATGTTTGTTGCCAATATCAGCCATGAAATTCGAACCCCATTAAACGGCATCAATGGTTTACTTGCCCTAGCGAGAAGAAACGACGACTCGAAACAAGATAATTATTTAAAACTCGCACAGGATAGCGCGAAAAGTCTCAACATTCTTATTAATGACTTGTTGGACTTTTCTAAAATTGAATCGGGTAAGCTAGAGCTGAACCCGACTTTGCTCAATTTAGAAGAGCTCGCCGAGCAAGTCATTTCATCTATTGCATTTCTCGTTCAACAAAAGAAACTTGAGCTTATTCTGGATACCTCAGGACTTGAAATTAATCGAGTGATTGCAGATGAAAATAGAGTTAAGCAAGTACTAACAAACTTATTAAGCAATGCGATTAAATTTACCAACGAAGGCGAAATCATTCTCAGCCTTACCAGTCATATTGATCCAGCTTCTCCTAATAACGTGTCTTGCGATTTTCAGGTGACCGACTCGGGGGTTGGCATCCCCCTAGAGCAGCGGACCAAACTATTCAAACCCTTTATACAAGCAAGCGCCGGCATATCTAATAAATATGGTGGTACAGGACTTGGTTTATCCATTTCCAAACAACTCTGCGAGTTAATGCATGGCAGACTCACACTAGAAAGTGAACTCGGTAAAGGCTCGACATTTAATGCCTTGATTATTGGTGAAACCGCTCCATCCACTTCATTGCCACCCACTAGGAAAACACCACATTTATCCAGTAACGCCGGTGCACCGCTCAATGTGGCTATTCTCGTGAAAAACCCTCATTTAAGCCGGGTTCTGCGCAAACAACTTCATCAATGGAAAATGAACAGCAGCATATCTAGAACCACCGCAGAACTATTACAAAGCATTAAAAATAACAAACCGGATATAACCATTATTGATGACATTTTTTACAGCCACGAACTAGAACTGCAATTAAATAACTTGGCTATTCGTGCTATTTATTTGGCAGATAACTTCCGTTCGAGTACTCAGCCTGCGATTCCTCACTACCTTGCGAAACCCGTGCTTCCTTCTGCTTTATTGGCTGAGATAAATGCACCTGAAGCTGCCCCAACTCCGGCAAAACAAAATGTAAAGTTTCAACCTTCTGATTCATCTAGACCTGCCTATGAACAATGCGTGTATGTGGTTGATGACAATGAAATAAATCGTATTGTCGTTACCGGCATTCTGAACTCATTACCTTTTCAATTGGAAACAGCATCCAATGGTGAAAGCTTAATCAACAAACTTGCACAACTGCCAGCAAAACAACACTTACCTGTCATTTTAATGGACTGCCAAATGCCGGTGATGGACGGCTACCAAGCGACCCAAATGATTCGGGAAGGAAAAGTCGGCGACTGGCTTAAAAAAGCGCCTATCATCGCGTTAACGGCGGACGCCATGCCTGACAACAAGAAAGCTTGCGAAGCTGCAGGTATGAATGACTTTATCAGCAAACCTTTCGACCCAGATAAACTCATCGACGTCGTCCTCAAATGGGCTAAAAACCAACTAAATGAACTTCCTTAGTGCGACCTTTTTTTCCGTTCGAAAATCGACTAATTGTTAACCATTGTCAAAGCTGCTTTTCAAACATGGTAAGCCTTCATTTCCTGTTTACACTTTAGAGAACTAAGCAACTATTACTTATCTCTACTATTCAGGAAACAAGATGTATCGATATCTCAGACATTTCGGTTTGTTGACCTTACTTACTTTAACCAGTGCGATGACAACCCATGCCGCCTTAATTAACCCAAGCGACTCGATCGAAAACCTTGATTTACGTTGGGGAAAAAACGAATCCAATCTTCTTCAAGCTTTTGATGAAAGTCAGCATGTCGCGCTTCAGCACAACCAAGTCAATGTCGACTATTTAGTTGGCCAAAACTTAGACGTCGGTAGTCAATTTCGAGGTGTAAACAGATCTAACAGCCAACTTACACTCAGTGCAGGCAAATATAGCTCACACCTGATTCATTTTGACCCAAACGGAACCAAGAGCGGTAGCTTCCACAACGCTCGCTTTAGCTTTAAAGACAACATTGTTGCCATCATTCTTGGCGGCGAATACTTGAATGCCTCGGATGTGATTCTTGGCGTCAGTACAACCCGCTATGAAAAATCTACTTCTCGCAAAATGGAAACAGGTGATCGATTCTTTCTAGAGAATTCGCATACCTTAATGATCGATAAGGTCGGCGTTGGCAGATATTGGGTTGACGATGTACGTGTTATTACCGAAAGCGTCCCAGAGCCAGGTTCATGGGCCTTGTTTGGCATGGGTTTAATCTGTTTAATTGGCGCCCGTAAAGTTGCTAGCAAACAAAACTAAAGTACTATTTGTCGCGCTTTCGGTCCTCTTATCACGCAGAATAATCTATTCTGCGTAAGCATTTTAAATTTCTTTTCCGCTTCACTTCTTCTAGGCATTGCCATCGTGATAGTTTTTAGCTAAGTTCTGCTCAATTATTGGTAATCGCTCAAACACAGCAAGGCAATCATTATGGCTCAATACGTTTTTACGATGAACCGTGTCGGTAAAGTCGTCCCTCCTAAAAAAGAAATTCTGAAAGACATCTCCTTATCTTTTTTCCCTGGTGCCAAAATTGGTGTATTGGGTTTAAATGGTGCGGGTAAATCGACGCTGTTAAAAATCATGGCCGGCGTCGATAAAGATTACATTGGTGAAGCACGAGCCCAGCCTGGCATCAAAGTGGGTTACTTGGCTCAAGAACCACAACTAAACGAAGACGCTGATGTCAGAACTAATGTCGAAGATGGCTTGAGAGACATCAAAGATGCATTACTTCGACTTGATCAAGTGTATGCTGAATATGCGGAACCCGAAGCCGACTTTGATGCACTAGCTGCGGAACAAGCTAAGCTAGAAGCTTTTATCGAAACGGCTGACGGACATAACCTGGAACGAACCCTAGAAGTGGCCGCAGATGCATTACGTTTACCCGCTTGGGATGCCAAAGTAGAGAACCTGTCTGGCGGTGAGAAACGTCGTGTCGCTTTATGTAAGCTGCTACTTTCCAAGCCTGACATGCTGCTACTGGATGAACCTACTAACCACTTGGATGCCGAAAGCGTGGCTTGGCTGGAGCGCTTCCTTCACGATTATCCCGGCACAGTGGTGGCAATTACCCACGATCGCTACTTCTTAGATAATGTTGCTGGCTGGATCCTTGAGCTGGATAGAGGTCACGGCATTCCATTTGAAGGGAATTATTCGCAATGGTTAGAGAATAAGGAAAAACGTCTGGCGCACGAGCAGAAACAAGAAGATGCCCGCAACCGAAGCATTAAATCTGAGCTTGAATGGGTTAGAAGCAACCCGAAAGGTCGTCACGCGAAAAGCAAAGCACGACTTCAGCGCTTTGAAGAACTGAACTCCCAAGAAAACCAGAAACGCAATGAAACCATGGAAATTTATATTCCGCCTGGTCCAAGACTTGGTGACAATGTTATTTCGGTGGAACACATCAGCAAGAAATATAATGACAAACTCCTCTATGACGACCTGAGCTTTACCGTTCCTGCTGGCAGCATTGTGGGTGTCATCGGCGGAAATGGTGCGGGTAAATCAACACTATTTAAACTGTTATCCGGTATTGAGCAGCCTGACAAAGGCGATGTCACAATAGGCCAAACGGTCAAACTGGCTTATGTCGAACAAACCCGTGACTTAGATAATAACAATTCAGTCTGGGAAGAAGTGAGTGAAGGCAACGATATGATCCAAATTGGTAATTATCAAACCCCTTCTCGCGCCTATGTGAGCCGTTTTAACTTCCGCGGAAATGACCAACAGAAAAAAGTGAACGAGCTATCGGGTGGCGAACGCAACAGACTTCATCTTGCTAAGCTACTCAAGCAAGGGGCTAATGTTCTACTGTTGGACGAACCAACGAACGATCTAGACGTTGAAACCCTTCGAGCTTTGGAAGAAGCGATTTTGGCTTTCCCGGGTTCAGCTGTAGTGATCTCGCACGATAGATGGTTCTTGGATAGAATTGCCACACACATACTTGCTTTTGAAGGTCAAAGTGAGGTGATATGGTTCGAAGGCAATTACACTGAATATGAAGAGGACTTCAAAAAGCGGAAGGGTGAACAAGCAAAAGCGCCCACTCGAATGAATTATAAAAAACTCGCCTGATCCTGGTTTATTCAGCCCTTAACTTGCAGGAAAGGCATAATCCACATATATTTTGATTATGCCTTTATTTTGTGTCGCTTAAATTGATCGATCGCAAACAAATAATAATGACAAATTACCCTATTCCTGAAAAGGCATGGGCTGATCTCAAATACGGGTGCCAATATGAACGTCAATGCTTCAACAGAAGACCAAAAGAAAGATGAACGCCGTCATTTCAGCAGAATTTTATTCAATGCTGAGTGCACCCTTCATCAAAATGACATGCAGTGGACCACTGAAGTGCTAGACATATCATTAAGGGGTATTCTGGTTCATAAACCTGACCATTTTTCGATGGAACGAAAAGAACCTTGCGAGGCGACAATTCGCTTATCTGGAAGTGATAGCCATATCATCATGTCTCTCTATTTTTCGCATGAAGATCAAAACGGCTTGGGCTTTCGTTGTAAACATATTGACATAGACAGCATGACCCACCTTAAACGTCTGGTAGAACTCAACCTTGGTAGCGAATCCATGCTACGAAGAGAACTTCATGCCCTGACTTCGACATAACGCTCTTCAAACCATAGATAGTTCCAACATGAAGCCGATTACCCGACAGTTACTCACTGTCATTTTTTTTCTAAGTTTCTCAATTACTACCTTTTCCGCCAATACAACCATTAAAGTCGCCTTAGGTGAATGGCCGCCTTACACCTCAGAATCTTTACCGCATAACGGTTTACTTGCTCATATCTTAAGCAAAGCGTTGGCATCAGAAGGCGTTCAAGCCGAGTTCCACTTTATGGACTGGGAAAGCGCCTTCAACAAAACATTACAGGGAAAATTCAGCTTAAGCCCTGGCTGGCTAAAAAGCCCCCAGCGTGCCCAGAAAATGCATTTTAGTGAACCGATGAGCTATGTCGATTTGCGCTTTATCCACCGTGCAGGAATGAACTTTACCTGGGAGAAACTGGAAGATATCAAAGGACTTAAGATTGGCATTGTTCTAGGCTACAGTTATGGCAAAGAACTCGATCAATTTATCGTAAACGGCCACGTCAGGACAACGGACTATTTAAGTGAAAAAGAAGCCTTAATTGGCTTGGCTAACAATGAAATTGATTTATACGCAGCCGACGCCATTGTCGCAGAATCCATCATCAACCAAATTCCGGTGACCTTGCAAAAACGCTTAGCTATCGATGAAAAATCTCTATCGCAAAGCCCGATATATTTGCTCTCGCCAAAAAGGGTAGATAACAGATTGATTCAAAAATTTAACGCTGGGCTTGCTCGGATGAAAACTCAGGGTGAATACACAAAAATATTGGAAAACTTCAACCTCGTTAACAAAGTACATTTGCTTAACTTTTATACAGAAGATAATGCACCTCTCAATTATCAAGGCTCTAAAGGCGCAGATGGCATCATGGTTGGGATTATGGAGTCTTTGCTCTCCCACATAGGAGCTGATACCCGCAAGGTCGATATTGAAATCTTACCCTGGGCCCGCGCGTTTTCATTACTTGACCAGAAAAAGCAATCCGTTCTTTTTGCAATGACTAAAACAGCACAGCGTAGCCAGCTTTTTAAGTGGGTTGGCCCTGTTTATAGATCCAATATCATTTTGCTTGGCAGGAAAACCACATTTTCAGCCACCCAAGCATTGTCAGAGCTGGGGAAATATAGCGTCTGTTCAGTGAAAGAGGATGTGAGTGAGAAACTTTGGAAAGATAACCTGCCTGATGCCGAGAATCTTTTCCTAGTTAGCCATCCAAAGCAATGCGCCAAAATGCTAGCCCTTCAACGTGTCGACTTATGGGCGACGGGTCAGGACACTGCTCGCTGGCAACTACAAAAGACTGGCGCCGATCCAGACGACTACATCAAGGTGAATCAGCTCAAAGAGTCCTTCCGCTATATCGCTTTCAGTCAGGATGTGGATGACGGTATTATCAATGCTTTCCAAAAAGCCCTAAATTACTTAAAGTTATCAGGCAAACTGGATGCGATAATTCAACAAGAATTAATGGAAGCGGAAGTGTTTGCCGCCAAGAAATAGCATGCTAAAGCTAAAACAGAGCATCGAGCAATTCTGGAAGGGTCTTAATCAACACAACCTCCATACCCTCTAAGGCTTGCCTTGGCTTATTGCCTGCAGGTATGAGCGCGCGCTTGAAACCGTGCTTAAAAGCTTCTTGGATACGTTCTTGGCCACTTGGCACTGGCCTTATCTCACCCGACAAGCCTAATTCTCCAAAGACCACTACATCATGCGGTAACGCTTTGGATCTCAAACTCGACATAATACTGGCGATAGTGGCCAAATCAGTACTCGTCTCAGAGGTTTTTACGCCACCCACCAAGTTGACAAAAACATCCTGATCACCAAGATGAATCCCACCATGACGATGTAACACGGCCAACAACATCGCTAAACGGTTCTGATCCAAACCTAATGAAACACGTTTAGGGTAATTCCCTTGAGTACCATCCACTAAGGCCTGTAATTCAACGAGTAAAGGCCGTGTGCCCTCCCAGAGAATAGTGACAGAGGATCCCGGCATCGGCTCATCACCTCGACTTAAAAAGATAGCACTGGGGTTTTTGACTTCGACTAAGCCTTTCTCAAGCATCGCGAACACGCCTAGCTCATTGACCGCGCCAAAGCGGTTTTTGATGCCCCGCAACGTTCGATATCGCGTATCGGATGAGCCTTCCAACATAATTGAACAATCAATCATATGCTCCAAGACTTTTGGCCCCGCGATTGCGCCTTCTTTGGTGACGTGTCCCACCAAAAAAAGCACCATTCCCGTTTGCTTAGCCAGCCGAGTCAGCCTAGCCGCACACTCCCTGACTTGAGAAACACTTCCCGGTGCAGACTCAAGCTCGTCAGTCGAGATGACTTGAATACTATCCACCACCAAAACACGCGGTTTAATCTGATTGACAATCTGCTCAATCGCTTCAAGTCGAGTCTCTGAAAACATTTTTAACTGTTCCGCGACCAAACCCAAACGCTTTGCTCTTAGGGCAACCTGCTGTAAGGATTCTTCCCCAGTGACATAGAGCGCATCGACTTGATGAGATAAATGACACATCGTCTGAAGTAACAAGGTACTTTTGCCTGCCCCTGGGTGTCCGCCTACCAAAATAGCGGAACCCGGCACCAGCCCACCACCCAGCACACGATCAAATTCGCCAACCCCGGAAGAAAACCGGGGTTGATCTTCTAAATTGATGGCACCTAAAGTCGTTATTTCAGAAGAGATCCCCGCATACCCAGCAGCAGAACTGCCTCGACTAGTCGAAGATTTGGCGAGTTTTATCTCTTGAATGGTATTCCATTGACCGCATTCCGGGCACTGACCCTGCCATTTTGTCAGGTCGGCACCACAATCATTACAAACGAATGCTATTTTTTGTTTAGCCATGGATTAATCTTGAAGGGGTTAAAAATGATGAAAATAGCCACAGGAAAAGTTGTCCTTATTTAGGACAACTTATTCTTTAAAATCACGGGCAAACAATTCAGACCAAGTACTATTGATTGTAATATCAGAATCACCTAAGCCATTACCCGTTGAATCGCCGTTAAAGTCAACCTGCAGCGCAATCGACAAATTACTTGCCGTCACAATCATACTCTCAAGCCCTTTGGCTAAGACCTGTAAACGTCCTGTATCTGGATACTGATTTAACGAACTTCCATAGAGTTTATCGAAGGTCGTCAACTGGAGGTTGCCATCCAATACTGAGCTATTACTAACAAAACCGTCAAACTCATAGGCATAGCTATTGTTAGCGAGGTTAACTTGCTTTTCAACACGATAATCTTTCATGGTGTAGATATCTGTGACAGAACCTTGTGTCACAATTGTCTTAAAGTCGCTATCAATAATGAATTGATCGACTCGCTCCGGCGTATCTTGAGCCTCATATAAGGTCACCGTTCCATCTAGCGCAGTTTTTAAAAAACCCGATTGATCGGTAGAAAAGTCATCAAAGGTCGCTTTCAGTGTTCGCTCAAAGCGCTGGCATTTTTCTAAGGTATCATCGGCTTCCACCAGGCTATATATTTGATCGCCATCTATTGAGGTGACCATGGTATCTGTTGGCTCAGATGGCTGGAGAATAAAGAGTGCTTTATCATCTTCACTCAATAAAAAACTGAGCTCCAAAGTCACTTCCTTCTCTTGGCCTTTGTCTTCGGTCTCAATAAGCTCCACGGTTTGAAGATCAACGCGTATGTCATTGGCAACACGGGTAAATATAAGCTCATCCCCGGTCAAAAAAATCACTGACTTATTTGAAATCGCTATTTGGCTTTCTTTGGCAAACGTGACGCCATCATCACGACCATAAACTTGATTCAAGGCATCATAAGTATATTCCTGATGCGAGGCACTGTTCATGCTTAGCTTGTCTTGAAGCTCTAGTAAACATTGATCTGTCGTTATTGTTGTGAAACGCTTATTTAAGCCTTCAATGCTTGTGTATTTTGCTGACATGGTACCATTTAAGGTTTCGTTACCTTCGACACAATTATCATAATCGACTGATACGCGATCGTCTTTTTTATGCTCTTCGCCTGCCTCTCGCGTATAGGTGTAAGTCACAGAACCAGCCGTGCTACAGTCATAAGAAACGGTCACCGTGCCGCCTGTTTCTGTCAGACTGGTGGGAGGGGTCGATGGCAGGTCGTTAGCATCAAGAAAATCGTAGGCTTTTGATTGATAATGCCCCATAAAAGCCGACTGCATGACGCCCAAGAGTTTAAGTTCTGCATTATCCTGTTCAAGGTCAACTGTTTTTGTATCAATATCGATATCGCGGTCAGACTCAAATGCAGTATAACTGCCGTTGCAAGCAGAAATAATCAAACAGCAAATTAGGGGAATTAAATTCCTTGATAATAAAGTCAGAAGCTGACCCATGATTAATCCTTTGAGTTTCGAGCAGATAGGCCAGAGATTGTATTAAAAGTAAACGGAATGTTAAATATTCCTTTTCTCCAAATGTGACACATGTGCTGAAACAGCGTTCCAAACCAAGAGGGATGCGTTATTATTTGAGTGAAAGCCCTGAACATCAGGGCTTTCTTCATGTCTAAGAATTCAAGTTTGCCAAATCAAGATTGGTGATATTGGGCGCTTAACTCATGCACAGCTTCGACAAAAACACCCGCATGCTCAGGATCAACGAATTGATGAATACCATGACCCAAGTTAAATATATGGCCCGTTCCCGTACCATAGGATGACAATATTCGCGCCACCTCGGCTCGTATTGCATCTGGAGAGGCATACAATACAGAAGGATCCATATTGCCTTGCAAGGCGACTTTATTTCCAACTAAAGCTTTAGCTCTGCCGATATCCATAGTCCAGTCTATACCTAAAGCATCAGCGCCTGATTCGGCCATTTCGGGCAACCAGAGACCACCACCTTTGGTAAATAAAATACACGGCACTTTACGACCTTGATGCTCTTTAATTAAGCCGGCGACAATTTTTTTCATATAGTTCAAAGAGAACGTGATGTAAGCGACATCACTCAAACTTCCACCCCAAGTATCAAAAATCTGCACGGCTTGCGCGCCTGCTTTGATTTGAGCATTGAGATAATCGATAACAGACTCTGCAATTTTATCTAACAATCGATGCATCACTTCTGGCTGAGAGTACATGAGGCCTTTAACATGCCGAAAATCTTTTGAGCTACCGCCTTCTACCATATAGGTTGCCAGCGTCCATGGGCTCCCCGAGAAGCCAATCAAAGGAACACGACCATTAAGCTCGCGCCTAATAGTCGATACTGCATCTGTCACATAGCTCAGATCTCTCGCGGTATCCACCACAGGCAAGGCATCTACATCCGCTTCAGTGCGAACAATTTTCTTGAATCGCGGGCCTTCTCCGGCTTCAAAATACAAACCTAACCCCATCGCATCCGGTATGGTTAAGATATCTGAAAAAAGAATTGCTGCATCGAGTTTGTATCTTTCTAAAGGCTGTAACGTCACTTCACAAGCAAGCTCTTTATTTTTACAGAGGCTTAAAAAATCTCCGGCTTGAGAACGGGTTTCACGATACTCAGGCAAATATCTACCTGCCTGACGCATCATCCAGACCGGAGTCATATCAACGGGTTTACGTTCCAAGGCGCGTAAAAATCGATCATTTTTTAGCTCTGACATAGTATTTCTCTACCGTAATTCGTGATGACTCTCATGTAACACCACCGCTTACATAAGGCCTTGATTCATATCGTCTACTTAAAATAAAAAAGGCATAGCGTTAAAGCCATGCCCTTTGAGAACGTAAAGCTGAGTCCTCTCGCTTACATTCACCTGAACTTATACGTCCAGGTAATCCAGAATGCTTTCCGCTGCTTGACGGCCTTCCGCAATCGCAGTAACCACGAGATCCGAGCCACGAACCATGTCGCCACCTGCAAATATTTTTGGATTCGTAGTCTGAAATGCAAGCTCCGTCGACGTGACATCGGCCGTTTCAGGATTGACGACAACGCCGCCCCAGTGATTAATATCTACTTTCACCCCATTCAACCACTCAGGCGGATCAGGCTGGAAGCCGAAAGCAATCAATACCGCATCAGCTGGAATAATTTCTTCACTGTTTTCTACCACTTCTGGGCGACGGCGACCATTTTCATCAGGCTCACCCAATTTAGTCATGACCACTTTAACGCCTTCAACTTTTTCTTCGCCCACAATAGCAACCGGCTGGCGATTGAATAAAAACTCTACCCCTTCTTCCTTAGCGTTTTGCACTTCTTTTCGAGAACCAGGCATATTCTCTTCATCTCGACGATAGGCACAGGTTACTCTTTCAGCCTGCTGCCGGATTGAGGTTCTATTGCAATCCATGGCGGTATCACCACCACCCAATACAACGACTTTTTTATTTGCCATGTTTATAAAGTCAGCAGGATCTTTTTCGAAGCCTAATCGTCTATTCACATTCGAAATCAAGAAGGGTAATGCATCGTATACGCCGGGTAAATCTTCACCAGGAAAGCCACCTTTCATATACTTATAAGTACCCATACCCATGAATACAGCATCATAGTCAGACAACAGCTCATCAATTTGGATATCCTGACCAATTTCAACATTCAAACGAAACTCAATTCCCATATCGGAAAATACTTCACGCCGACGGGACATCACATTTTTTTCAAGTTTGAATTCAGGAATACCAAAGGTCAGCAAGCCACCGATTTCAGGGTTTCGGTCAAATACGACAGGGTTCACACCGTTTCTGACCAAAATATCTGCACAAGCAAGCCCTGCTGGCCCGGCGCCGATAATAGCGACTTTTTTGTCTGTCCATACCACTTTTGACATGTCTGGGCGCCAACCCATTGCAAAAGCGGTGTCAGTGATATATTTCTCTGCAGAACCAATGGTCACTGCGCCAAAACCGACATTAAGGGTACACGCACCCTCGCACAAACGGTCTTGAGGACAGACTCGGCCACAGACTTCTGGCAAAGAATTAGTTTCGTGGCACAGCTCAACGGCTTCCAGAATATTTCCTTCAGAGACCAGTTTCAGCCAATTCGGAATATAGTTGTGTACCGGGCATTTCCATTCGCAATAAGGATTACCACACTCGAGACAACGGTGAGCCTGTGAGGAAACTTCCGTTTGCTCATATGCTTTATAAATCTCACCAAAGCCATGTGTACGATGTTCTAACGCAACTTTCTTTGGATCAACTCGACCAACGTCTATGAACTGAAAGTTATTATCTAACCTTTTTCCCATTATAAAACCTCATAAAACCTAAATCGCTTGGAGTAGTGTGGATGTCCCAACTACTCTGGTCGAGAACGCATATTATTCAATAAGTTAGCTAAGCTAGCTGCTTTTGGTTTAACCAACCAGAAGCGACCCAAGAAGTCATCAAAATTATCGAGAATTTCCTGACCCCAGGCACTCGACGTTTCTGCAACATGTTCCTGAATCACGCCTCGTAAATGATTACGGTATGGCTCCATTTGCTCGGTTGAAACACGCTGGATTTCAACTAATTCATGGTTGTACTTGTCCACAAACGAGTTTGACTGATCAAGTACATAAGCAAAGCCACCGGTCATACCAGCACCAAAGTTATAACCTGTTTGACCCAATACTGTCACGATGCCACCTGTCATGTACTCACAACAGTGATCACCCACACCTTCAACCACCGCCATTGCACCGGAGTTACGCACACCAAAACGCTCACCTGCCGTGCCTGCAGCAAACAATTTACCGCCAGTGGCACCATATAAACAGGTGTTACCTACGATCGACGTATCTTGAGATTTGAATTGGCTTCCTTGAGGCGGCTTGATCGTGAGTTTACCACCGGTCATCCCTTTGCCGACGTAATCATTGGCATCACCCTCAAGGTTCATATTTAAGCCACCCGCATTCCAGACACCAAAGCTTTGCCCTGCAGTACCTGTCAGCTGAAGTGTAATCGGGTTTGAGGCCATACCTTGATTGCCGTGTCGTTTGGCGATTTCACCCGATAAACGCGCACCAATGGATCGATCACAATTGGTGACTTTATAGTCGAATTCACCACCAGATTTTGCATCAATGCTAGGCAATAAATCTTCAACCATGCGCTCCGCTAAACTCGCCTGGTCAAATGGCTTATTCTTGTCAACTTTACAGGTATGCGGCTTATCAGCAGGAATTCCCTGGCTCGACAAAATCGGCGACAAGTCTAATTTCTGCTGTTTCGCTGTATTGCCGGGCAATACCGTTAGCAATTCAGACCGACCCACTAACTCTTCAAGGCTTCTAACGCCTAATTTCGCCATCCATTCACGTGTTTCTTCGGCAACGAAACGGAAGAAGTTCATTACCATTTCAACCGTACCGTTAAAGTACTCATCACGAAGAAAGTCATTTTGGGTGGCAACGCCTGTCGCACAATTGTTCAAGTGACAAATACGTAGATAACGACAACCAAGCGCCACCATCGGCGTTGTACCAAAACCAAAACTTTCAGCACCTAAAATAGCCGCTTTAACGACATCCAAGCCTGTCTTTAGACCACCATCAGTTTGAAGGCGAACCATCCCTCTCAGGTCATTACCTCTTAAGGTTTGATGCGCTTCACTTAAGCCCAGCTCCCATGGAGAGCCGGCATAACGAATAGAGGTTAAGGGGCTTGCTGCAGTTCCGCCGTCGTAACCGGAAATAGTAATTAAGTCTGCATACGCTTTTGCAACACCGGCAGCGATTGTTCCAACGCCGGGTTCAGAGACTAATTTCACCGAAATTAATGCACTAGGATTAACCTGTTTTAGATCAAAAATTAATTGTGCCAAATCCTCAATCGAATAAATATCATGATGAGGCGGAGGCGAAATAAGCGTTACACCAGGCACCGAATAACGTAGTGTTGCAATCAGGTCATTAACCTTACCACCTGGTAGCTGACCACCTTCGCCGGGCTTAGCCCCTTGGGCGACTTTTATCTGGATGACATCTGCACTACTTAAATAGTGAGGTGTCACACCAAAACGACCTGAAGCAACCTGCTTGATTTTGGAACGTTTCTCAGTACCGTAACGAGCCACATCCTCCCCACCCTCACCTGAGTTCGATCGCCCACCCAAACGGTTCATAGCCACTGCCAGCGCCTCATGCGCCTCTGGCGATAAAGCACCTAAAGACATCGCCGCAGAGTCAAAGCGCTTGAAAATAGCTTCAACTGGTTCAACGTCTGATAATGGAATTTCTGATGCTTTGTCGCTAAAAACCAATAAATCCCTTAAGGTCGCAACCGGACGCGTATTTACCAAGTGAGCGTATTGCTTGTAGGTATCGTAACTGCCCGTTTCTACTGCCTGCTGAACCGTATTAATTACGTCTGGGTTAAAGGCGTGATACTCTTGACCATGCATATACTTGAGTAAACCACCTGGCTGGATAGACTTTCTGGCTTTGAAAGCATCTTTTGCAAGTAATGATTGTTCCAGCTGGAGATCCTCAAATGAGGCCCCCTGAATACGACTTGCGACACCTTTGAAACAAAGATCTACAATATCGTCAGCCAGACCAATTGCTTCAAATAGTTGAGCGCCACGATAAGAGGCAATCGTTGAAATACCCATTTTGGATAAAATTTTCAACAAGCCTTTACCAATCCCTTTACGATAATTATTCTTTGCTTCGATTGGATCCATTAGCATCTCACCGGAGCTAATCAAATCCGCCATGACTTGGTAAGAAAGGTAAGGATAAACAGCCGTTGCACCAAAACCAAAAAGTACAGCAAAGTGATGTGGGTCCCGAGCAAAACCAGACTCCACAATAATATTGGAATCACATCTCAAGCCTTTTTCTACCAGATGATGATGCACTGCGCCTGTTGCCATGAAAGAATTAATAGGCAACTCACCTTGTGCAATATCTTTGTCGGATAGAACGATCAAGACTTTTCCAGATTTCACAGCGTTTTCAGCTTGAAGACAGACATCTTCAATCGCCGCTTTTAAACCTTGTTCTTCATTATACTGAAGGCGAATAATATGGTGTTCAAAACCTTCACTCGCAGACAGTAAGCAGCTAAATTTAGCCGGTGTTAATACAGGTGTCGCCAGAATCATCCGCTTTGCATGCTCAGATGATTCTTCAAAAACATTATGCTCACGACCGATGCAGGTCTCTAAAGACATCACGATGGCTTCACGCAACGGGTCAATCGGCGGATTGGTTACCTGCGCAAACTTTTGCCTAAAATAATCTGATACTGAACGCACGCGAGAAGAAAGCACCGCCATAGGCGTATCGTCACCCATAGACCCTACCGCTTCTTGGCCACTCTCTGCTAATGGGCGCAAAATCTGGTCACGCTCTTCAAATGTCACTTGAAACATTTTCATATGCGTATTGAGTTCAGTTTCTTCCATTGGTTTAAACGCAGCATGGCCCTTGTCTAAGGTGGCCTCTACCCTTACTGCATTTTCTTTTAACCATTGTTTATAGGGATGCGCTGATTTTAGGCGGCTATCGATATCATCGGTATGAAGAACTTCCCCTGTATGGGTATCTACCGCTAATATTTGCCCCGGCCCAATTCGGCCTTTAGCAACAACATCTTCTGGTTTATAGGCATAGGTTCCTATTTCAGATGCTACTGTCAGGTAGCCATTCTTTGTCATCACCCAACGGCTTGGTCTTAATCCGTTACGATCGAGTAAACAGACAGCAAAACGCCCATCAGTCAGCACAAGACCCGCAGGGCCATCCCATGGTTCCATGTGCATACTGTTATATTCATAGAATGCTCTGAGGTCATTATCCATGGTATCGACATTCTGCCACGCGGGTGGAATCATCATGCGCACAGCTCGGAACAAGTCGACACCACCGGCCAATAGAATTTCAAGCATATTGTCCATGCTTGAGGAGTCGGACCCCGTACGATTAACCAGAGGTTTAATTTCGGATAAGCCCGGAAGGTCTGGCGATGAGAATTTTGAACTTCGAGCAACCGACCAATTACGATTACCTTCGATTGTATTAATCTCACCGTTATGCGCGACACATCTAAAAGGTTGAGCCAAAGGCCATTTAGGCATGGTATTGGTCGAGAAGCGCTGATGAAAAACACAAATACTGGTTTGAACATCTTTGTTGCCTAAATCTAGATAGAAGTTAGGCAAATCCACCGGCATCATCAAACCTTTATAAGAAACCACCTTCTCTGACAAACTGCAGACATAAAAGTCAGGATCCGATACCAAACGCATTTCTGCTTTGCGTCTAGCCATGAATAGCTTTAGAGACAAGTCCCGTTCGGTGAGATCAGTGTTGGAATCAGACTGAATAAACACCTGTTTGATGACTGGCAAGCACTCTAACGCCATTCTGCCTAGGCAATCATTATTAGTCGGTACATCTCGCCAACCGACTACTTGTAAGCCTTGAGCAACAAGCTCTTCATTCATCACTGAAATAGACTGTTCGGCTAGCGCGGCTGTTTGAGAAAGAAAGGTCATACCCACGCCATATCTTTCATTTAAGGTGACATCAAACAGTTCTTTACAAGCTTGTCTGAAGAATGCATCTGGTTTTTGAATCAATAGGCCACAACCATCCCCCGTTTTACCGTCGGCAGCAATACCTCCTCGGTGAGTCATACACGTTAAAGACTCAATCGCCGTCAAAAGTAGATCATGGCTTGGTTGACCCTCCATTTGAGCAATCAATCCAAACCCACAGTTATCTCTAAATTCTTCGGGCCGAAACAAACCTGCTGCCATATCAATCTCTCTACAAAATATCATTTAAAATCATAAGGTTACAAAAGATTTTGCCTTCCTAACCCTTCGACTATGAAAATTGGGGTTGGACATTTTACACACGGAGTGGTCACTTAACAAATTTTAACGAACAATTTGTCAGTATCTGCTACACAAGAAAAGATTATTTATCTTATTTTTCAATAAGATAAAGGTTTTACGCTTATTTTAGCCAAATCAGCTTTTTGGGTACGAGGCTAGAATTTCTGAAACACGCCGAATCCATGGACTTTGATTTCTAATAATCTTGGGGGCATTCTTTACAGCATCTTGAGCATGCGTTTTGGCCGGAAACATACCATAAAACACAACATACCAAGCCTTACCTCTATGCTCTGTTTTAAGATAATAAACATCAAACTTTTGTTTTCCAATTTTTTTTATGAAATTTTGCGCTGTTTCTTCTTGGTATGACCCTAGAATTTGAGCTGCATACGCCGATTCCGCCTGCTGCTGTAACCAATTTCGGTCGCGAAAACCAAAGACATCTTTTGGCTGTTCAAACTCCGTAATATCTTGTTTGCTGGAAGTTTCAGCCTGTTTTTCCGCCACATTGTTTTGTTCTAGACTGCTTGCCTCAACTTTATTTACTGCTTCTGGCGAGTCAACTTGCAGTGCACTCTCATCGGATCCATTGACGCCGCTTACTTCAGTATCTTTTTGGCTGAACGCCGGGGCAGTGTCAATTTCAGCTTCTATTGTTTTAGATACTTGCTTTCCTTCTCCCTCATTTAGCACTGCCGGCTCATGATCAAGGGCACCCTTATGATTTTCAGGTATGAGTTTCGTCGCATTGCTATCAGAAGGTACAGACAAGCCTTTATTCTTAAGCGCTTCATCCAGCATTGCTAAACGAGCTTGCTGCTCTCTATGTTTTGCCTCACTCAGTTCTATGCTCTTGGCAACGTCACTATTTTGTTCTGCTGGAGGCGAAATAGCCATTTCTTGCTGATCATCCAACGAAAAAACTGGGACCAGCTTAGTAAACAAACCATGCTGATAGGAAACAAATAAGAAGGATAGAACCAACAGTCCCGCCAAGGCGAATAAGACGGAAGCTGGGGCGTTAAGCTTTTTCGATTTGGGTTTCAGTTTTAACAGACCAGGCTCTAAAACAACACTAGGGAAAAGCTTATTCAGCCTACCAGGCAGCCCTTTCCCAAGTTCAAGTAGCTGTTGTTTCTGCGAACCACTTAACTCTAGCGCATTATCTCCGCCTGACGCCACCATTGCTTGCTCTAGGTAGGACACCACATCAGACTTAGAAAATGGTTTTAATTGAATTTGATGAAACCATGAGTCTTGTTCTAGATTACTTCCAGTTTTAGTCGTTTGAATAAGCGATGTTTGGCCAGAAAACAGCATAACCAATGCACTTTCATCTGGAAGAGTTCGGCAGAAGTTGTAATACGCCTGTAACTCTTTTTTTGGCAATTTTTCGGCATTATCAAACATGAAGAGTGTGCGAACACCATCAGCAGCAACTAAGCGATGACTCTCTTTCAAAAGCATATCCATGCCTTCTGCGAGTTCATTTACATCTTTATTCACGCCTAAGGCGTCTAAACAATACTGCAAACTAACATTGCCTAGCCCATGCCGCTCATGCAGTAGTTTCTCACAATCCAAATAGACAACATTCAGACCTTCAAAATTTGAGTTGAGTATTCTTTTAAGTAAAAAAGTTTTGCCTGAGCCTTTCTCTCCAACCAGCAATAACACCATATCACCAAAACTAGACAGATGACGGATTGTCTCAAGATTGTGTTGGCGTTGCGCGCCTTCGAAAAAAAAGGCTGACGCCTCTGAAAACGGGTCAACCTTTAGATTAAAATGTTTTTTTAGTTGCTGGATCAGCGCATTATTGCTTTTATCTTGAGCCATCTTTACGCACTCTCACGCTTGAAGAATAGTTGTTTATGCAGCGCCACTTAAGACATTTATGAGCAGGTCGTCTGAAAATTCGTTTGTTACGACTGCTTCCCCTATCGCTTTCAGCAGCACCAATCGTAGCGTGCCATCCATCACTTTTTTGTCCACTGACATAAGCTTTAAATAATCTTCTACCAACATGCCTTCAGGGCCGTTAATTGGCAAAGCAGCTCTAGACAATAACTGTGCAATTCGTAGCAATTGGTTTTCATCCAACCAACCTTGCAAAACAGAGAGTTTCGCAGCCATCATTATTCCGGCACCCACTGCCTCACCATGCAGCCAGACGCCGTAACCTTCATGGTTTTCAATGGCATGACCAAATGTATGCCCCAAGTTCAATATAGCTCGCAGCCCACCTTCTTTTTCATCCACTTCAACCACTTCAGCTTTACACGCACAGGATGTTTTTATCGCGTAAGCCAGTGCATCGACATTCAAGGCTCTAAGCGCATCAATATTGCCTTCAAGCCAATCAAAAAATGCGGGTTCACGGATCAACCCATATTTAATCACTTCTGCTAGCCCCGCTGATACTTCTCGCTCAGGAAGTGTCTGCAAGCTAAGAATATCAATAATGACGGCTTTTGGTTGATAAAACGCCCCCACCATATTTTTACCTAAAGGGTGGTTTATTGCCGTTTTTCCACCCACGGAAGAATCTACTTGAGACAACAATGTTGTCGGCACTTGGATAAAATCAACGCCTCGCTGATAAGACGCCGCGGCAAATCCAGCCATATCACCAACGACACCACCACCTAAAGCAATAATGGTTGTTCGTCTTGAATGCGCTTTTTCGAGTAAAGCTGTAAAAATTTTATCTAACGTTTGCCAATCTTTATATTGTTCACCATCAGGCAAGGTAACTGTATCCACATCATAGGCCGCCAACGCTTTTCGGACTTGCTGCTCATAAAGCGGTCCGACCGTATCATTCGTCACTATCATGACTTTTTTCCCGGCAATATACGGCGCATATAATTCAGGTTTATCAAGTAAACCTTCGCCAATATAGATGGGGTACGAGCGGTCTTCCAGGCCTACTTTTAATTCGATCATAGTTTTACTCTTGGGACTCATTCTTGGAGGTAACTTCTGGGTTATTTAGGGTGTTAACGATATCTTTAACGATGGTTTTAAGGGCTTTTTTATCTGTATCAACCACCATATCTGCAACCGATCTGTATAGAGGGTCTCTTAACTGATATAGGTCAGACAATACCTTAAAGGCATCTTTATCGCCTTGTAAAAGAGGCCGATTTTTATCTTTGTGTGTACGGTTAAATTGTTGTTCAACTGAGGTATTTAAATAAATAACAAAGCCCTTTTTTGTCACCGCACTCCTATTTTCTGGTCGCATCATCGCACCGCCGCCAGTAGCCAAGACAATATCTTTCTTCTCAGCAAGTTCTGCAACCACTGCGCTTTCTCTATTTCTGAAGCCAACCTCGCCTTCAACATCAAATATCCAAGGAATGTTTGCCCCAGTCCGTTTTTCAATTTCTTTATCAGAATCGTAAAATTGATAACCAAGCTCTTTGGATAGAATTTTCCCTATCGTTGTTTTACCCGCCCCCATGGGCCCAACAAAAACAATTAATTCCTTTTTTTTAGCCATATCAAATCTTCTATAAATTATCTGAGCGCCATCATGCGCTCAGAAAAAAGCACATGCCACCCAGAGTCTACCACCTAAAACATGGAAATTATTGAAACATTACTTATATAAAAAAAGGCCACAAAGATGCAGCCTTTTTTGCTTGCTAAGTATGTATTTTGCAATATTTACTGGTCGATCACACCATCTTTTAATAGTTTAGGCGTGATAAATATTAACAACTCTGCGCGCTCATCTATCTCTTCAGTTTTGGTAAATAACGCACCAAGATAAGGAATATCACCTAAAAATGGTGTTTTGGTCACCGTCGTAGATCGTTCTGATTGGAAAATACCGCCCAAAACAACTGTCTCGCCATTAGCAACCAAGACTTGGGTAATTACCTCATTGGTTTCAATACTCGGAATACCCGCAGTCACTTCACCACGATTATCCTGATTGATCTTTAAATCCATAATAATTTTATCATCAGGCGTAATTTGTGGCGTTACCTCTAAAGAAAGCACAGCTTCTTTAAACGATACCGATGTAGCGCCAGAAGATGATGCTTCCTGAAAAGGAATTTCTTCACCAGATTTGATGGTGGCTGTCTGTCTATTAGCCGCAACAATCTTAGGCTGAGCAACAATTTCACCTTTACCGTCAGATTCAAAAGCAGATAGCTCCATATCGATTAAATAATTATCACCACCAAAACCAATTGCCAGAGAAGAAGAGTTCGTTCTACTCACACCTAAATCAACTGCCAGCGCACCTGGAAAACTTATATCAGTACTGTTTCCATTTGCGATATCAGTTAACTCTGATAATGTATTTGTAGAACCGCCAATTCTGAATAGACTATCCCCACTTCGATCAAGACCGCCGCCGCCCCACTGAATCCCCATTTCTTCAGCAATATTGGAACGCGCACGTACAATTCTCGCCTCAATCAAAACTTGACGGACAGAAACATCCCAGGTGGAAATCAACTTACGAATTTGCTCTAACTTATCAGCCGTCTCACGAACACTAATTGTGTTGGTTCGCTCATCTGATGAAATAAAACCACGATCTGAAATTAGCTCTTTATCCTGACTCAAAAGCATGACGATATCTGATGCTTTCGCATAGTTAATTTGCACAACTTCTAAACGAACTGGGGCGAGTGCGGCAACTTGCTTGCTAGTCTCGAGCTCAAGCTTTTCTCTTGCTGCAATTTCATCTGCTGGCGCGATTAGCAGGACATTGCCAACCTTTCGCTTATCCAAACCTTTTGTTTTTAAGATCAACTCTAAAGCTTGATCCCAAGGCACATTCTGTAATCGCAAGGTAATAGTACCACCCACTGTGTCACTTGCGACAAGATTCAAGCCTGTAAAGTCAGCTATTAACTGGAGCACCGCTCGAACTTCAATATTCTGAAAGTTCAAAGAAAGTTTATCCCCTGTAAAAGGAAATTTATCCTGCTTTCGCTGCAATGCCTCATCTTCTGTTAAGGACTCAACACTTACGGTAAATTGGTTATCTGTTTGATAGGCAAGATAGTCATAATTACCTGTAGGTTTAATGGTAACGGTAGCTGCACCGTCGACAATATCGCTGTCTATGCGCTGAACCGGTGTGGCGAAATCGACCACATCGAGACGCTGACGTAAATTCATCGGCAATGCCATTCCCGGCAAACGCAACTGAATATTCCCACCAACTTCCGCCATATCAATATTGACATCATCCGTGTTGAAGCTTAAAACTACTTGACCATCACCCTTGTCGCCTCGCTGAAAATCTATACTAGTAACACTATTATTTTCAGAGACACTCTGCTTGCTTTCAGATAGAGACATGGCAGAATCATTTTTTGATGCTTGGCTTGAAGCACCTGAACCAATCAAAATAGACAGACGATTACCACTAACTGTTGTCGTGTATGGAACGAGCTCAATCAAATCGAGTATAATTCGTGTCCTATCCTTCGTTCCAAGAACCGTCATTCTTTTCGCATTACCTAAACCTAGATTATGATACTTTTCAGTTAAGGCGTTTTTCGCGCCTTTTAGGTCTAGGGCAATTCGTGCCGGTTTTTCGATAGTATACCCATCAACGGTAGGTGGCTGACCATCAAATACAAGCGTCACTTCAGTCCTGTCACCCGGCAAAGAAGCAAAACTCACATCGTTCAAGCTTACTCCCCACGCACTCGCAGACATTATTAGACCAACAATCATTAAACTAATTATTTTTCGTATTTGAACAAACATCTTTGAAAACCTTAAAAGCATGTTATTTTTCAAGTCAAAATCACTTATTTTTTTAATACTTATATGCATCATTCCCAGCAATCTCCTCTTAATCATCCAAGGAGATAGTACGAGGTCTTTCTAACCACCCACCATAACCGTTAGGAACAATTTCAATTACGTCTAGGCGAACATCGTCGATAGCGACAATTTTTCCATGATTTTTGCCAATATACTGCCCGACCTTTGCCATATGAACACTTCCGGAGCCATCTGAAATTAGCGCCCACAGTACATCATTCTCATTTCGCTGAAGCGTTCCCACCATTTTCAACTCACCCAAACCAAACGACTCCAAGACTTCAGGAACACGATTCAGGTCTGGTTTCACATTGCTTTGATCTTGCTGAATTTTAACTTCATTCACTACGACATCTTGCGGTGGCAAAAATGGAGAACGTCTATTAGCTGCACTGTAAGTAAAGGATCTATAAACTTGTACTTCTGGAAGAGCCTCAATTCGCCCTCTTGGTTTGTCGTCAATTTCCTTCATAAAACGATCAAGATCATCAAAGCCATCGTTAGAGCTGCAACCAGACAAGCTAAGTAGAGTTAGAAATATGGGAATAAATAAAGTAATTTTTTTCATTATTTCCTCCCTCTTTTCTTAGACTTAGACGTTTTCTTAGCATCTTTTTCTTCAACTCCACCGTTATAACGGTAGGTTTTCGCAGCAACAGACATCTTTAGACTTTCAGCCGAAGCTCTGTCTTCTTTTTTATTTTCAGAAGTTATTGTTAAGTCATGTAAAGTCACAATGCGTGGCAGACTTGCGACACCACTTACAAAAGATGCGATATCGTGATAAGTACCAGCCACCTCTATTTCCATGGGCAACTCAACATAAAACTCTTTTGAAACCTCAGGTTTTAACTGAATAGACCGAATATCCAAGCCGCTCCCTAACCCAGTAGTCGTTATATCTTCTAACAAACCAGGCACTTCAGTTTTCGCAGGAAGCTGTTTAAGTAAGGCGCCAAATGACTCTTGCATTTCTGTCATTTGGTCACGAAAGGCATCTAAATTAGCGACTTTAAAAGCTCTGCTTTCATACTGCTCTTTCAAGCTGATTTCTTCTTTGGCTATTTTTTCAAGCTCGCTATACTGATCTTTTATCAATAACCAATAGCCACCAAAAATAAGCAAAGAAAAAATAACAAGGGAAACAACGCCCTTAACTGGATTCGGCCAAGACCCTGCATTATTAAAATCTATGTCGTTTGGATCAAAGTTTTTTAAGCTTTCCATTGATTCAGAAAAACCCACTGCTACGCTCCTTTTCCAGAATTGTTTGATTCCTTTGAGGCTTTTATTTTCGGCGTTACCTGCTTCACAGTAAGATCGAAACTATTTAAAGAGTCATCTTGCTTTCCTTTAGTCACCGCGCTGACATCCTTTAGGTTGGGATTCGCAAACCATTCAGAACTTTCAAAATTTCTCATTAAACCAGAAATACGGTTATTCGATTCTGCCATCCCCTTGATCGTTATCTCATCAGAATTTCGAGTTAGGCTTTCATAATACAAGCCATCCGGCAAACTTCTAACTAGCTCATCCATCACCCTAACAATAATAGGTCGAGTCCCCTGTAAATCTTGAATAACCTTCATTCTATCAAGAAGCTGTTGCTTTTCGGTTTTAAGCTCTTTGATTTCAGTTATTTTCTTATCCAGGTCAACCATCGATGTTTTCAAGTAGGCATTCCGAGACTTTTGGTATTCAATTTGGGAGCCAACATGGTCTTGCCATAAAAAGACAAGACCCGCGGCAATAATCACTATGCCCGCTAGCGTTGATATAAATTGTTTCTGGCGTTCTGCCCGTAGCTCTTCTCTCCACGGACGGAGGTTAATAGAAGGCATCAGTCAAAACTCCTCATTGCTAAACCACATGCGATCATTAATGATGGCGCATCATTACTTAATGCAGAGGCATTTACTTTAGAACTTAAGGTCATTTCAGCGAAAGGATTAGCCACAACCGTTTTAATTTTTGTCACATCTTCAACCAGCTCTGCCAAACCACTAATAGGCGCAACACCACCAGCAAGAATCACATAATCTACTTCATTATACTGACTGGAAGAAAAGAAAAATTGAAGGGAACGGGATACTTGCTGAACGACCGCATCTTTAAAAGGCTTAAGCACTTCACGCTCATAATCATCGGGTAAGCCACCCTGCTTTTTAGCTAATCCAGCCTCTTCTGTTGATAAACCATAGCGCCGTTGAATTTCATCCGTGAGCTGGCGACCACCGAATAACTGCTCTCGTGTGTATATAGTTTTGCTGTTAGCCAGCACACTCAAGGTCGTCATAGTTGAACCTACATCAACGATGGCCACTGTTTGCTCATCATTGCCAGAACCCAGCTGCGCAGAAATTAAGTCAAATGCTCGCTCTATTGCATAAGCCTCTATATCAATAACTTTAGAGGTTAAGCCACCAATTTCTAGCGACTCCTCTCGTAACTCAACATTCTCTTTGCGGCATGCAGCGAGCAACACGTCCACCTGATCAACTGAGTTGGCAGACTCACCAATGATTTCAAAATCAATGGCAACCTCATCTAGCGGATAAGGGATATATTGATCCGCTTCAAGCGAAATAGAACTTTCCAGCTCCGTCTCGCTTAAACCAGCAGGCATTTGTATTGTCTTGGTTATAACCGCCGAACCCGCAACCGCAGCAGAAGCCAATCGATTACTCGTTCTCGATCTTGCGACAACTTTTTTGATCGCTTCACCTACTTGCTCAGAGTCATTGATATTTTTTTCAACAACACAGTTTGCAGGTAGAGGCTCAACCGCATAACTTTCAACACGGTACTTTTCACCACTCTTCGACAGTTCAAGCAACTTGACTGAGGAAGAGCTGATATCGATACCTAGCAAGGTATCTTTTTTCTTTCCGAATAATCCAAACACGCGATAACCCATTAAATTAATGGCAGCAATTGTCTATAAGCAGTGAACTGAATTCCATTATTCACCACTCAATGTACATTTATTTACTAAAAGCCCTGCAAAAAGACGTATAATCCTACAATTCTTTAATTAAAGCTATTTCTTAGATAATAGCCGTATATTTCTAACTTGCTAGGAAAAACATGTTTCGTTTTGTGAGCTTTCTAAAATTTTTTGGCTGGTCTTTTTTACTCTCAGGTTTTGGTGCTATTTTTATCGTTGCCTCTTTCTATCTATACCTGACACCAGCACTTCCCGATACAGAGCAACTTAAAAACATCCAACTCCAAACACCTCTCAGGATTTATTCCCAAGATAAAAAAAGAATAGCCGAGTTTGGCGAAAAGAGAAGAACACCTGTCAATATTCATGAAGTTCCTCAAAGTTTTTTGAATGCCTTCGTCGCGGCAGAGGATGACAGATTCTTCGAACACTTCGGCATTGACTTTAAAGGTCTGGCTCGCGCTGCCACACAACTAATCTCCACAGGCCGCATTCAGTCTGGCGGGAGCACCATCACGATGCAGGTCGCAAAAAACTTTTTTTTGTCTCGTGAGAAAACTTTTATACGGAAATTCAACGAAATATTCTTAGCAATTCAAATAGAACAGAACTTAACTAAATATGAGATTTTAGAACTGTATCTCAATAAAATTTACCTAGGGAATAGGGCTTATGGCATTCAAGCGGCCTCTCAAGTGTATTATGGCAAACAAATTCAAGACCTCAGTCTTGCCCAAATGGCAATGATTGCCGGACTTCCAAAGGCCCCTTCTAGCTATAATCCCTTAGCCAACCCAGACAGAGCGAAAATTCGAAGGAATTGGATTTTAAATCGTATGCTGGAATTAGAAATGATCAGCACGCCTGAACACCTAGAAGCCTATCAAGCACCGATAAGCGCTAGCTATCATGATGAAGTCAGCGAACTGCATGCCCCTTATATCGCGGAAATGGCGCGGCAAGAAATCATTGATCAATACGGTACGGAAGCCTATACCAGCGGAATGAAAGTCTACCTAACAGTTGATAGTCAGTTGCAGGACGCTGCAAATAAAGCCGTTATCAATGGCCTGGAAAGTTATGATAAGCGGCATGGCTATAGAGGCCCAATCAAAACCCTTTCTGAATCAGTTTTACTCGATGAAACTAAGATAAAAACGGCCCTCAAAAAAACCAAGACACCTCAACACCTAATGAGCGCCGTCGTCATCGAATTAACTGACGACCAAGCGACACTGCTCATTAATGATGGAAGCAAAGGAATACTTTTATTAGAAGATAGCCTTTGGGCCAAACCTTTCATCAACGTTAACCGAACCGGCCAAAAACCAAGTTCTTTGAACGATATACTCACAATAGGTAGCGTCATTGAAGTCAGTAAGATCAACCCACAATCCAACATCTATAAGCTTGGACAAACACCACAAGCACAAGCAGCTTTAATCTCTTTAGATCCTGACAACGGTGCAATAAAAGCACTCGTTGGCGGTTACGACTTTTCACTCAGTCACTACAATAGGGCGATACAAGCCAAGCGACAACCAGGCTCAAACTTTAAACCTTTTATATACCTTGCTGCTTTGGAGTCTGGCGCAACGGCTTCAACACTGATAAATGATGCGCCTATTGTATTTGATGACAAAAACCTAGAAGCCACATGGCGACCGGAGAATTCAAGTGGCAAGTTTTATGGCCCAACCCGCATTAGACAAGCACTTTACAACTCCAGAAACTTGGTTTCTATTCGCTTACTACAAGAAATTGGTGTAAATCAGGCTCTCAAAACTGCTTCCCGCTTTGGCTTCAACAGATCAGATTTACCTCGAGACTTATCTTTAGCACTAGGCAATGCAGCGATCACCCCAATGAACCTGGCAAACGGGTATAGCCGAATTGCTAACGGCGGCTTTGCCGTCGACTCGTTTTTAATCGCATCGATTGAAGATTACGAAGGCAATGTAATCTTCACTTCAACACCTGAAACAGTTTGCCAAGACTGCCCCTCTGAAGAAGCGAGCAATGTCGCAGAGAAACAGAAAGACACAACACAAAACATCGCCAAACGCATAGCCGATGAACGAGATATTTATATTCTTCACTCCATGCTAAAAGATGTTATTAGACTGGGAACGGGCAGGCGTGCTCGCGCATTAAACCGAACCGACCTTGCTGGTAAAACGGGCACGACCAACGACCAAAAAGATGCTTGGTTTTCTGGGTTTAATACCCAACTACAAACAACCGTATGGGTGGGCTTTGATCAACCCGCATCGCTGGGAAGAAGAGAGTATGGCGCCAGCGCAGCACTTCCCATCTGGATAGACTATATGAAGGTTGGCCTCAAAAACCAAGACCCTGCCCACATGCTTCAGCCGGAAGGTATCGTCACAGCAAGAATAGATCGAGCAACAGGCAAAAGAGCCCTGCCAGGCGCGCCAAATTCTATGTTTGAAATATACAAAAAAGAAAATGCACCGAATGAAACTTTTTCAAATAAAAAAGCCAACACCATTAGTAACCAAAAGCAAACCATTTCACCTGAAGACATCTATTAACTGAGACAAATCGGCTGAAAAAGAAAAACCCCAGAATAATCTGGGGCTAGAACATCATCCTCAATACAAAGATTACTACGAGGCTTCTGATGAAATCATAAAATATATTGACTTAGGTCTTCATCTTCTGACAGCGCATCCAGTTGCTCTGTCACATAAGCAGCCGTCACTTCAAAAGCATCGTGCTGCGTATCACCGGCATCATACGAGACTTGCTCCAATAATCGTTCGAGAACCGTATGTAATCGACGAGCACCAATATTCTCGGTCTTTTCGTTCACTTTCCAAGCAATATGGGCAATTTTTTCAAGCGCTTCGTCGGTAAAGCTCAACGTCAAACCTTCTGTTCCCATCAGTGCAATATATTGATCAATCAAAGATGCACTGGGTTCCGTCAAGATTTTCTGGAAATCCGACGGACTAAGCGCCTTCAATTCTACTCGGATAGGCAAACGCCCTTGCAACTCAGGTATTAAGTCTGAAGGTTTAGAAAGATGAAAAGCACCCGAGGCGATAAATAAAATATGATCGGTTTTGATCGCGCCTAGCTTGGTATTAACCGTACTACCCTCTATCAAAGGGAGTAAATCTCTCTGGACCCCCTCTCTCGAGACATCAGATGATGCATTTTCTGAGCGTTTCGCCACTTTATCAATTTCATCGATGAACACAATTCCATTTTGCTCAACGGCCTGAATCGCTTTAGCCTTGATATCCTCTTCATTAATTAACTTACTCGCTTCTTCATCCTTTATACGCTTATAAGCATCCTTAATGCTCAGCTTTTTGGTCTTTTTCTTATCTCCGGACATACTCGAAAATATATTTTGAAGCTGATTACTCATCTCCTCCATACCTGGGGGGGCCATAATTTCAACACCAACAGGAGCAGAGCTTACTTCAATATCAATTTCTTTATCATCTAACTGCCCTTCCCGAAGCTTCTTTCGAAACACTTGCCTTGTTGAAGACTCGCCCGCCGCTGCAGCCTCCTCCGAAGAGCCCGATGACCTTGCGGGCCGCAGAAGAGCATCTAAAATCCGTTCTTCAGCCGCATCTTCAGCACGTCGTGCAACCTGCTTCATTTCCTGTTGACGCAACATATTTAACGCGCTGTCAGCGATATCACGAACAATTGACTCCACATCGCGGCCAACATAACCGACTTCGGTAAACTTTGTCGCTTCAACCTTCAAAAAAGGCGCGTCAGCCAATTTTGCCAGTCGACGGGCAATCTCTGTTTTGCCCACGCCGGTCGGGCCAATCATCAAAATATTTTTAGGCGAAATTTCATCTCGAAGCGCTGGGCCTAACTGCATTCTGCGCCAGCGATTTCTAAGCGCAATAGCCACTGCTCGCTTAGCCTCATCCTGACCAATAATATGCTGGTTCAATTCGTGAACAATTTCTCTAGGTGTCATGTTTGCCATAATAATATCTTCTTTCAAATTCTTAAGAGTGGCCAGGCATCCGGCAAAGGACACCTCAACCAAGCATCAAAGTCAGCGACCAAACTATGTTTATTGTTTGGCAATATGTTCTATCGTGAAATGATCGTTAGTAAATACACAAATATTCGCCGCAATTTCCAAGCCTTTTTGCACAATTTCCTCAGCAGGCAATTCAGTATTTTCCAGTAAGGCTCGCGCACTGGCTTGTGCAAATGGGCCGCCTGAGCCAATCGCAATCAGGCTATCCTCGGGCTCAATGACATCGCCATTACCCGTAATAATCAATGAATGCTTTTCATCTGCAACAGCCAACAAGGCTTCTAATTTTCTTAGTGCTCTATCTGTTCGCCAATCTTTTGCTAGTTCGACAGCGGCTTTTAACAAGTTACCTTGATGTTTCTCCAGCTGCGCCTCGAAGCGCTCAAACAGTGTAAAGGCATCTGCCGTACCTCCAGCAAAACCGGCGATAACTTTGCCATGATAAAGGCGCCGAACTTTCTTTGCATTGCCTTTCATAATGGTATTGCCGAGAGATACTTGGCCATCGCCACCTAATGCGACTTCACCTTCTCTACGAACGGATAAAATGGTAGTCATTATAATCTCCATGGCAGGCATAACGAGGACGTCATTACGCCTATCCTGAATTTGCTTAAAATAAGCCCTGTGAACCGCATTTCTATAGAAATAGCGCGCTAAAGTTAGGGTTGAAGATGCTATATAGTGATTCACAGTCCAATTTCAAGAATCAGACGTGAAAGTTATGAGGATTTTTTAACTTTTTTGACTAAAGGCTGAATTTGCATAGAGACCAACTTATCTAAAGCACCATTCATTTTACTTCGATTATAAAAAGGTCCAGTCGTGACACGATGCCAAGTTGTGCCTTGATCGTTGGTGACACTTTTTATGTCTGCTTTTAGCCCTTGAAATGCAATCATGGCCTTCTGCCTCTCCGCATCCTTCAAGTTTCTAAATGAGCCCGTCTGGATCATGTAGTAAAAGGCTTCCGATGCATTTTTTTCTCTATATTGATAGGCGTCCACTTTCGGAGCCACAACCTGATGATTAGGCAATAAATCATAAAAGTTAAACCGATTTTTAACTGCCTCGGGCGCTGCTTCCTTCTCTTCCACAGCCTTCTTAGGTTTTATGTGAACAGCATCTTCTTTGATTGAATAAGTCTCAGGAACGCCTTGTAACAAATATAAACCATAGGCAAAAGCACAGAGCAAAAGAAGCAAACTGGCACCAAAAAATAACTTACGCTTTTTAGGTGCAACTGGCTGTTCGACTGTCGACATATTCTTACGCCTGCTTTTGGCTTGCGTATCACGCGGTTTTGGGCGATCTGCATGGCCATTTTTTTTCTTGGCCTGACCGGG
The DNA here is from genome assembly GCA_048058835.1 of Oleiphilus sp. Classification (GTDB taxonomy): domain Bacteria; phylum Pseudomonadota; class Gammaproteobacteria; order Pseudomonadales; family Oleiphilaceae; genus PZPK01. The sequence goes on along the minus strand of JBLLNS010000002.1, from coordinate 9,937 downwards.
CTTCCGCGTAGTACTTGGCTTGGCAAAATCCTGAGTCATAAGGTTTGTTACATTTCCTCTGGCGCTGAAACACCCAGTAACTGTAGCCCATTCTGCAACACTTGTTTCACTGCCGTAGACAGTATCACGCGCGAATCTCGGATTTTGACATCCTCAACCAAAACCTTATTTGAATTGTAATAAGTATGAAACTCGCTCGCCAAATCACGAAGATAGTGCGTCAAAACGTGCGGTTCTAAATTATTAGCGGCAAGCGACAGCTGTTCTGGATATAAGGCTAGCTGTTTGGCTAATGCAATTTCATCTTCTCCGGCTATAGCCGTCAGATCAAGCAACGCTTTCTCTGTATCGACTGAAATATTCTCAGCCGTGATCTTTCGCAACATACTGGCAATTCGCGCATGCGCATACTGAATATAATAAACAGGGTTATCTTTACTTTCCGACTTCGCCAGATCCAAGTCAAAGTCCATATGCTGCTCAGCTTTTCGTGTCACATAAAAGAATCTTGCCGCATCATTACCGACTTCATCTCTCAATTCACGAAGCGTCACAAATGAACCGCTCCGCGTCGACATTTGAACCCGCTCTTTACCTCGATAAAGAATCGCAAACTGAACTAACTTAACATCCAGCTTAGCCGGATCGATACCCAAGGCCATCAACGCGGCTTTTACTCTAGGAATATAGCCATGATGATCTGCACCCCAGATGTTGATGACCTTATCGAAGCCACGCTCAAACTTGTTAAGGTGATAAGCAATATCTGAAGCGAAGTAGGTTGTCTCGCCATTATCACGCTTTACCACGCGATCTTTATCGTCACCAAAAGTGGTTGATCTAAACCAAAGCGCGCCATTTTCTTCATACAGATGACCGTTTTCCTCCAACCTTGCCAAGGCCGCATCAATGTCCTTGCTGATGGAGGCCTCGGAAAACCAGTTCTGGTACCTCACACCAAATCCTTCAAGATCGTCACGAATATCATCGACAATCGCATTCAAACCTTGATCAAAAACCAACGCATAATCGTCACCAAGCATCTCTTTCGCCTTTGACACAAGCGCATCGATATACTGTTCTTTATCCCCACCTTCACTCTCATCTTTTGGTAGCCCCTTGAAGACATCTTCTTGAGCTCTCAAAAAACGGTCGCCATATTTTTGCTTCAAATCGGCTGAGACTTCATTAACGTAATCACCTTTATAGCCATTCACCGGAAAGGTTAAGTCGAAATAGCTTTCTAAATAGCGCAACCAAACACTTGCAGCGAGAATATTCATTTGACGACCTGCATCATTCACATAATATTCTCGAGTCACCTCGTACCCAACGGCTTCAAGCAGGTCAGCAACTGAGGCACCATAAGCCGCGCCACGTCCATGCCCGACATGCAACGGCCCAGTTGGGTTAGCCGATACAAACTCTACTTGATATTTCAAGCCATTCTTTTGAGTGGCGCGACCAAAGGCCTGTTTTTCAGCCAACACAGTCTCGATCACCGTGAAGTTGCTAGCACTACTCGTAAAAAAATTAATAAACCCTGGGCCGGCAATTTCTATTTTCTCAATGCTCTCATGCTGGCTGGACAGCAAACTGTCGACAATCATCTCGGCCAATTTTCTGGGCGGCATGCCCGCTTGCTTGGATAGAACCAAGGCGATATTGGAAGCGAAGTCGCCGTGAGTTTTATCCTTCGTTGCATCAATATTAATTGAATAGTTTAAGTCTGCAGGTAGCGTCTGTGCTTCACTGAGCTGTGAAATGGCTTGCTCAACAAGTCCGGCAATATGATCTTTCATGTCATTCCAGAAAAAAGTGGCTAGAAGGGGAAAAGTTAGTTGCCGCGTATTATCTATGATTCAGGGTATGAATGAAACTCCCAGCGACATTTCATCCTACGCGAAAATGGTTTCAAGCATATTCATGTGGATCCACATCAACAAATACTTTTACCGGCCCCTTCAAGGCAGACAAAATGACCGGTAAATTCGTTTGAATTTCCTGTCGAGCCGAATTATCTGTGGTAAAAAAATGCAAATATGCTCGAAAAACCCCGGCTTTGCGTGACATGGAAGCCTCAAGCGGGCCAGACACCAAATAACCGGAACGCCCATTCATATAGCCATCTAAACGCTTTCTAATCTCGATCAAATGCTCAAAATTCAGGGAAGAGGCGGTCGACTCAGCGCGGATGGAGATCATTTTACTCACTGGCGGCAATGCACACTCTTGCCTTTCCTGAAGCTCCAATCGCGCAGCCAGAGCATAATCGTTATCCAGAATCGGTTGAAAAAGTGGATGCTCAGCATGCTTTGTCTGAATAAGCACCTCCCCTTTTTTATTTCCGCGACCAGCCCTACCTGCCACCTGCAGCATCAACTGCGTACTATGTTCAAATGCTCTAAAATCTGCGCTAAATAGGCTTGCATCCGCATCAATAATGGAGACTAAGGTAACATTATGGAAGTCATGACCTTTTGCTAACATCTGGGTCCCCACTAATATACAGGGCAAGCCTCGGTTAACCTTGGCAACAAGCGCTTTCATATCTTGCTGCTTCTTAATACTATCCCGGTCGATGCGGATAATTTCAGTATCTGGAAAGCGTTGCGACAAGCCCAGCTCTAAACGCTCAGTTCCGGTACCAAGCGGGCTTAATTGCTCACAACCACAAGATTTACAAGCTCTGGCCACCGACTCTTTGTAATCACAATGATGGCAATGAAGGTAGTGCGGACGATGATGTAAGGTTAAACGCGCATCGCAATGCGGGCACTGAGCAATCCAACCGCAGGCATTGCATAACAAGGTCGGCGAAAAGCCTCTTCTATTCTGAAAGATAATGACTTGGTTTTGCTTATCAAGCTCCTTCTGAATTTTTTGTAGAAGCAGTTCAGAGCAGCCATTTACAAGCGTTCTGCTTTTTATATCAATCAAATGCACCTTGGGCTTTTCCCCCGCCCCAGCGCGCTCACTTAAAGACAAGTAATGATATTTTTTTTGCTCCACATTCCACAAGGACTCTAGCGAAGGCGTTGCCGAGCCTAATATGACCTGACAACTCTCAAGCTGACCGCGCTTGACTGCCAAATCCCTTGCTGAGTATTTAAAGCCATCATTTTGCTTAAACGATGAATCATGCTCTTCGTCCACCACAATCAAGGCCAAAGACTGAAACGGCGTAAAAATAGCTGAACGCGTACCAATGATAACCTTCGCGGTCCCATGCTTCGCTAAATACCACATTGTCAGCTTTTCTTTTTCGCTCATGCCAGAGTGAATCAAACCAACGGGAGAGTTAAGCTGGGACTGAAACCTGGACAAGGTCTGCGGCGTCAGATTTATTTCGGGAATCAAAATAAGCGCCTGCTTATTCTCTGCCACAACCTCTCTTACCCGCTCAATATAGACTTCAGTTTTGCCGCTTCCCGTTATGCCATGCAACAAAGAGATCGAAAACCTATCTGCTTGTTTTTTAAGAGCGGAGACGACATCTAACTGCTGGGCATTCAATGCAATTGGCGCACAACTATCGGCATCTTTCATCAGTCCTTCAGCACTTAAAGGGTCAAAGGTTTCTTTACGAATGAAACCTTTTTTTTCCAACTGCCCCAACTGAGCGACCGTCACACCAAAAAGCTTTAACGCATCCTGCCACACGCCACCGGCCTGACCCTCGAACAGACTCAAAACCTCTGCTTGCCGGGGTGCACGCTTAGCGTATGAGAATACCTGATCCGTACGATGCCACTTAACGACACTCTGCATGTGAGATGACTGCACCGAAGCCCTCAGCTTTCTGAGTGCCACAGGCAGCGCTGTGTGCAAACACTCTCCTATCGGATGGCAATAATAATGCGACGACCAGGATAGCAAACCCAACAACGCACTCGGAAAACAGGAGCTTGCATCAAGCACACGAATAACATGCTTTATCTTATAAGCGGTACTGGTACTTGATTGCTGACTTTCCCGGACCTCAAGAATGACACCCACCAATTCACGTCCAGCAAATGGCACCAAGACTCTGGCACCCACAACAGGCAAGACATCACTTTCCACCTCCCCTGCTTGACCAACATGTGAAATAGGCGCAAGGTAATCAAAGGTTTTATATAGCGGGACGGGTACTGCGACAGATAAAATCATGCGGGACATTCAATAAAAATAACTAAATAATCTTAGTGGATTCTCGTTTTAAAAGAAACGGCACTTGCTTATTACGTTTAATTTGTTAATATGCGCCGTCTTAAAAATGGCTAAAGCTTTATATTGGTTTTTTGTTAGCTAACTCAAAATTAAGAAATGGCTGAAGTTTTCCTTGTGCGGTGCTGTTTTTGTACTTTTTTAGACAATATTCAGTGGCGGCATAATTTAATTTGAGGTGTGTCATGAAAGAAGGTATTCATCCCGAGTATCAAGAAATTGAAGCAAAATGTGGTTGTGGTAATGTTTTTAAAACGCGTTCAACGCTGTGCAAAGACCTTACCTTAGACGTATGTTCTGCATGTCATCCATTCTATACTGGTAAACAGAAAGTTATGGATACAGGCGGTCGTATCGACAAGTTCAAGAAACGTTTTGGCAGCAGAATCAGCAGCTAAAACATGCCTTGCTTCGAAGATTACAATAAAAAGAGCGCATGACGCTCTTTTTTCGTCTTTTCAAAGCTCGATAATTTGCAAGCTTCCAACACGAATACATGCTGGCCTTATTTTCATATTTTAAGACTATCTTTTCGTTGGGATCTTCTAGAAAAAGTCTTTATGATAGGCGCCTGTTTTTACAATTAGACAGCACGTCATAAACTATTTTTAGGGTGGGCAAGTTAAATTTGCCTAAAAAGTACAGGCTTAATGTCTACAATTCATGGTTAAACGGTACATTACAATGTCAGATGATTTAAAAAAAGCAGCTCTCGATTATCATGCCAATCCAAAACCAGGCAAAATCAGCGTAGAAATTTCTAAACCTACAGCAACCTCTAGAGACCTGGCTTTAGCTTATAGCCCTGGTGTAGCAGAGCCTGTAAGAGAAATTGCCGCAGACCCTGAAAATGCATACAAATATACAGCAAAAGGCAACTTGGTTGCGGTTATATCCGACGGCTCTGCAATCCTTGGTTTAGGTAACCTTGGCCCTCTTGCAAGCAAGCCCGTTATGGAAGGTAAAGGCGTTTTATTCAAGCGCTTCGCTGGCATTGATGTTTTTGATATCGAAGTTGACGCTGAAAGCCCACAAGCATTCATTGATACAACAAAACGTATTGCTGACACATTTGGTGGCATTAACCTTGAAGACATCAAAGCACCTGAGTGTTTTGAAATTGAACGAATTCTTATCGAACAATGTAATATCCCAATTTTTCACGACGACCAACACGGTACTGCGATCGTTACCGCTGCCGGTATGATCAATGCGCTAGAGCTTCAAGGTAAGAAAATCGAAGACGCAAAAGTTGTCTGCTTAGGTGCTGGCGCTGCGGCGATTGCTTGCATGAAGCTACTCATTAGCTGTGGCATGAAATCTGAAAATATCTTCATGCTTGATCGTAAAGGCGTCATTCATACTGGTCGCGACGACATCAACCAGTATAAAGCAATGTTCGCAAACGATACCGACAAGCGCACACTTTCTGATGCTTGTGATGGTGCTGACGTGTTTGTTGGCCTTTCTGGTCCTGATCTTCTTTCAGTCGAAGACTTAAACAGAATGGCTCCAAACCCAGTTATTTTTGCATGCTCAAACCCAGATCCAGAAATTAAGCCAGAAACTGCACTTGCAGCACGAAGTGACTTAATCATGGCCACTGGTCGTTCTGACTATCCGAATCAAGTTAACAATGTGCTAGGTTTCCCATTCATTTTCCGTGGAGCGCTTGATGTTCGAGCAACTGCGATCAACGAAGAAATGAAGGTTGCTGCAGTTCATGCAATCAAAGACCTTGCAAAAGAACCTGTTACTCAGGACGTCATTGATGCATATGGCGGCGCAGCGCTTAGCTATGGTAAAGAGTACATCATCCCTAAACCAATGGATGAGCGTTTACTTGGCACCGTATCTGCAGCCGTCGCAAAAGCAGCTGTTGATTCAGGCGTAGCTAAGTTTGGCTACCCTGCTCACTACCCACTTAAAACAGTGGCAGACATTAAGTAGCATTAAAGCACTTAATGTCAGTAAAAAACCCAGCGTGTTGCTGGGTTTTTTGTTTTATATATAAAAAATCCCCATCATAAGACAGGGATTTTTTTTTGTAGCTGGCTTTTCTAGGAAGTTTTCGCCTCAACTGAAAAGACGATTTCATCATTTTCAACCTTGGCCAAAATTGTATCCCCCAAGACAAAATTACCAGAGAGTATTTGCTGCGCCAGCGGATTTTCAACCCAACGCTGAATAGCACGCTTAAGAGGCCGCGCCCCATAAACAGGATCAAAGCCCGCATCAGCTAATTTACTCATAGCCTCATCCGTGAATTTTAGTGCCAATTCTTGCTCTGCCAATCGTTTATTTAAGCCTTCAAGCTGAATCTTGGCGATACCTTGAATCTGCTCGGCAGCCAAAGAATGAAATACCACCACTTCGTCAATACGGTTGATAAACTCCGGCCTAAAGTGCGCACTAACAGACTCCATAACAGCCGACTTAATCTTATCGTAATCAGCCGCCGCCATACTCATGGTCTGAATCGTTTCAGAGCCTAAATTTGAAGTCATCACGATTACCGTATTTCTAAAGTCGACCGTCCTGCCTTGCCCATCAGTTAGGCGACCATCTTCCAATACTTGCAGCAAAATATTGAACACATCCGGGTGCGCTTTTTCCACTTCGTCCAATAACAGCACGGAATAAGGTCTTCTTCTGACCGCCTCAGTTAGGTAGCCACCCTCTTCGTAACCAACATAGCCAGGAGGCGCACCAATGAGGCGAGCGACAGAATGTTTTTCCATAAACTCGGACATATCAATTCGCACCATCGCTTCCTCAGTATCAAATAAGAAACTGGCCAGCGATTTACATAACTCCGTCTTCCCGACACCAGTTGGCCCTAAGAACAAGAAAGAGCCATTAGGCCTATTAGGATCAGAAAGACCAGCTCGTGACCGTCTTACCGCATCTGCCACTGCGACCACAGCTTCAGACTGCCCAACCACCCGCTCGTGCAGAGAGTCTTCCATACGCAGCAACTTGTCTTTCTCGCCTTCCAACATTTTCGACACCGGAATCCCCGTCCATTTGGACACAACTTCGGCTATCTCCTCCTCAGTTACCCGGTTTCGCAACAATGTCATGCCCATCATTTCGGCTTGACTCGCCATATCGAGCTGACGCTCAAGCTCAGGAATCTTGCCGTATTGAAGCTCAGACATTAAGGCCAAATCGCCTTCACGGCGGGCACTTTCAAGTTCAACTCTGGCCTGCTCTAACTGACTCTTTACTTTTTGAGAACCATGCAAAGCGGCTTTTTCTGCTAACCACACCTCTTCAAGATCGGCATACTCTTTTTCCAACTCTGTAATATGACTATTGAGCTCTTTCAGGCTTTTACTGGACGCGGCATCAGATTCCTTCTTTAAAGCCTCTCGCTCAATTTTCATTTGAATCAAGCGGCGCTCTAAGCGATCTAAGGGCTCGGGCTTTGAGTCCATTTCCATACGAATTTGACTGGCCGCTTCATCAACAAGGTCAATCGCTTTATCTGGCAATTGCCGATCCGAAATATAGCGATGAGATAATTTTGCGGCAGCTATAATCGCGCTATTGGTTATCTCAACACCGTGATGCACTTCATAACGCTCTTTTAAGCCCCTCAAAATAGCGACACTATCTTCAACCGTAGGCTCTTCAACCAACACTTTCTGGAATCGTCTCTCCAGCGCCGCATCTTTTTCGATATACTCACGGTATTCGTTTAGCGTGGTTGCCCCCACACAATGCAACTCGCCTCGCGACAAAGCAGGCTTGAGCATATTACCGGCATCCATAGAGCCTTCAGCTTTACCGGCACCCACCATGGTATGGATTTCATCAATAAAGAGTATGACCCGCCCCTCTTCCTTACTGAGCTCATTCAACACGCCCTTCAAGCGCTCTTCAAACTCACCACGGAACTTGGCACCCGCTATCAGCGCCCCCATATCTAAAGAAAGCACTCGCTTATCTTTCAAGCCATCAGGCACTTCGCCATTCACAATACGCTGCGCCAAGCCTTCAACAATGGCCGTTTTACCGACACCCGGCTCACCAATAAGAACCGGGTTATTTTTGCGGCGACGCTGCAAGACTTGTATGGTTCGCCTAATTTCATCGTCTCGACCTATCACAGGGTCAAGGCTACCATCAACCGCTTTTGCAGTTAGATCAACCGTATACTTATCCAAGACTTGCCTGTTTTCTTCCGCACCTTGATCATTCACAGCATCGCCTCCTCGAACACTCTCTATCGCCTTTTCAAGCGCAGGCTGCTCTATTTTGTGTTTCTTGAATAAATCGCCCAACGCCCCTTTATCAGCTAAAGCAGCCAATAAGACCATTTCACTGGAAATAAACTGGTCGCCTTTCTTTTGCGTATACTTGTCAGCCAGGTTCAGCAAGCGCCCAAGATCATTCGACATATGGATATCGCCATCACTACCTTCAACTACCGGCAACTTATCTATCAAACTCGCGACACCTTGCCGAAAGGTTTTCACATCGACAGACAACTGTCTTAATAAGGCTGATACACTGCCATTTTGATCAATCAAGACTTGAATCAAATGAACGGGTTCAATGAATTGATTATCTTTACCGAGCGCAACAGATTGAGCATCAGACAAAGCCACCTGCAAGCGACTAGTTAATCGATCTATACGCATAACACACCTCAAAGCACACTTATTTATCCAAGAATATTTTTAACTAAACACTGAATATGGCCATGCAAGACTTTTTCAAGGGCTAAAACAAAAAAATCGTCAAAAAAATGACACCCCCTTTCTTCCTTCAATATTAACGATTATTTATATCCGAGTGACATTTTAGGCTCACGTCACATCGCGCCAGCTTATGTTTGAAGTAAACAGCGATAGGGTCTAATATAGCGCCAAATGTAATTTCCTGCTTTTATTAGGAAACACGCAAAACGCCCCCTTCAAATAGAAGTAACACTTTACGCTATGCCTTCAACTTCAAAGCCCAATACAACAGAGACACCAACGTTTATAGATTTCGAAGCATCCAGTCTGGATCTTCTTTCAAGCTACCCTATTGAAGTCGGCATTTGTTTTCCTGATGGCACGACAAAAAGCTGGCTAATTAAACCTCACGTATTATGGAAAGATTGGTCAGAAAAAGCCGCGCGTATTCATGGCATATCCAAAACAATGCTGGAAGAACAAGGCCGGGAAGTCAGCGAAGTCGTGACAGAACTAAACACCCTACTCTCAGGTACGGTCTATTGCGACGCTTGGGCATTCGATAGTTTTTGGCTGCACCGTTTATTCAAAGCAGGCAAGAGCAAAGCAAATTTTGAACTGGATTCCATCACATCAATTCTCGACGGCAAGCAAATAGACCTTTGGCAAGATATTAGAAACGAAGTAATTGATGAACTCCAGTTAGTCAGACACCGTGCAGCGAATGACGCCTTAATTCTCCATAAAACCTGGAAAGCAATCGGAGCAACTATTTAATGTTTCCCTGCAAATTTAGCCCTACACGACTTGCTATTATGTCGCTATGTGCACTCAGCGTAGCGGCTTGCACCCCAGCATTTGAATCGACATCCCAAAAGTGCTCAGCCATCTCGCCTGTTTCTTTGGCAATCGAACAAACGAGCGATAACACCGAGTTCCTAGTAAACGCCAATCGTCCAACAAATAACTACGAACTTTATCTCGAAGACACGCTCAATAGCTTCGCCAACATCCAATCCAAGGCCGAAGATGGTAGCTTA
>JBLLNS010000001.1:0-366831 GCA_048058835.1 Oleiphilus sp. | reverse complement strand
ACTGCCTAACAAAACCCGGACAAGAAAATGAAGCAGCGCAATTCATGCAGGCTGTTTCGTCTTTATGGGAAAGTGGTGCCGGCATCCAATGGTCTTCCATGATCAACAAGGTTTCGCCACCATTAGGCTTTCTGCCACCCTACCCTTTTCAACATAAAACCTTTCTCATCGAGCCTAGTTTGACAACCAGCAATCTGGCTGGAGATCACAATCTCTTCATTAAACCGTTAACAAATGACGAGATCCTTCAAATACAACAAGAACTTAGGCTACAATTTTTAAATACAACGAGCGAACTTGCTCTTGAAACGGCGACCACGCAAGTAAACACTGAGGCTAAAATGACGTCAGTGCAGTCGAATCAGCTTAGCCAAGCACCCAAAACATCACTCAATGAAGATTCAGTTACTATGACATCACATACGGTTACTCATCTTAAAACCTTATTTTCAGAGACCTCGGGGATCGATTTACAAGACGCCAACCCGGATGCCACCTTCTTTGAATTAGGGCTGGATTCTTTATTTCTCACTCAGTTAGCACTCAAGCTGAAAAAATCGCTGAAATCGAAGATCACCTTCCGGCAGTTAATGAATGACTTCAGTTCATTTAATAAACTGGCTGCTCAACTACAGAGTGAAGGCGCGTTTGGAGAGCCTTCAGCCAATGTACAAGCATCATCCCAACCCCTGTCAACTCAAATACCCGCCACCATCAACCAAGCGAGTATGACCCAGGTTCCAGTTAGCATGGGACAATCGCCGCTGAACAACCTCCTGGCCCAACAAATCCAATTAGTGAACAGTCAAATCGACCTTCTCAGACAACTCGGCGGAACAGCGCCTGTATCATCACAACCAGTTCAAGCCAGCAGTAAGACCCCGAGCGAAGCAGCGACGCCAGCAATCACTGACAGTGCAGAAGCCAAAAAACCTTTTGGCGCAGGTACCCGAATTAATGTGAAGCGTTCTAATGAGCTGAGCGAAGAGCAAGAAAACAACCTGAAAAACCTTAGCGAACGCTATAACCAACGTTTCAAAAAATCCAAGCAATTCGCACAGGATAACCGCAAGCAGTTGGCCGATCCTCGTGTCGTTTCTGGCTTTAGAGACAAGCTAAAAGAAATTATCTACCCCATCGTGGTGGAAAAGTCAGCGGGGGCAAATCTCTGGGATATCGATGGTAATTGCTTTGTTGACGTAACCTGTGGCTTTGGTTCTAACTTTTTTGGTAATGGTGCCGACTTTATTCGCTCCGCAATAGCCAAGCAATTAGATACCGGATATGAAATCGGGCCACAAACGCCTTTTGCAGAAAAAGTCTCTAAAAAGTTTTGCCAAGTAACCCAACTTGAGCGTGTCGCATTTTGTAATACGGGTTCAGAGGCTGTGCTCGGTGCGATTCGCTTAGCCAGAACCGTGACTGGCAAAGATCATATTGTGATGTTTGAAAATGACTACCATGGCATCAATGATGAAGTGATCGTACACCGTGGGGCGAACGGTTTACCCCTTCCCGCTGCGGCAGGAGTACCGAGTGAAGCGGTCGCCAACACCATGATTCTGGATTACGGTGCCGACGCCTCATTAGACTATATTCGCAAGCATATCGATGACATAGCCGCCATCGTCATTGAACCGGTTCAGAGCCGCAATCCGGAATTACAACCGAAAGCCTTTATTGAAACACTTCGCAAGTTGTGTGACGAACATGAGATGGCACTAGTATTTGACGAAGTCATTACCGGTTTTCGACTTCACCCAAGAGGCGCACAAGGCTATTTTAATATTCCGGCCGATATTGCCACCTACGGCAAAATTATTGGCGGTGGCATGCCCATCGGCGTGATTGCCGGTAAATCTGAATATATGGACGCCCTGGATGGCGGGCAATGGCAATATGGCGACGATTCCTCACCAGAAGTGGGCGTTACCTATTTTGCCGGTACCTTTGTCAGGCACCCGCTTGCCATGGCGGCGGCGAACGCCGTATTAGACAAACTAATTGCCGAGCCGAGTTTACAAGAGCAATTGGGCGCAAAGACCCGTGTGATGGTTGAGCAGATGAATCAACATGCCGAAAGCGTCGGAGCGCCGATTAAAGCAGTGCACTGCCAATCATTGTTCCGTTTCAAGATCCCACAAGATATCGCCTATGAAGAATTAATCTACATTTTGCTCAGAGAAAAGGGCATACATATCTGGGATGCAAGACCCTGCTTCTTAACCACAGCGCATACTGATGAAGATATTGCCAAGATCGTTGACGCTTTCAAGTCAGCAGTGGATGAAATGTTATCCATGGGTTTCTTTCCCAAAGAAAGTGCTTCAACAACGCAAGATGTAGCTTCGTCTGGCATAAGCACAAAATCGCAGCCCCAAGCTTATGACATGAGTCAGCCACCGGTGCCCGGCGCTCGCTTAGGCAAAGATGCGCAAGGCAAACCCGCCTGGTTCATTAATGATCCGGAAAACCCGGGGAAATTCAGGATGATTGAGCCGAACTAATGAACCAGCTTGCGTCTACTATCAAATCAGTCGCGGTCGATTTCGACCCCTTTGCCGAGACCTTTCCTGCTTTAGTTAAGTCGATTCCCTCGACCCCGGCTCAGCAAGAGATGTGGGCGTCGATTCTCATGGACGCCAAGGCATCCTGCGCCTTCAACGAATCCTTTACCTTGGACTTTCAAGGTGAGCTCAATATCGCTGCATTAAATGCGGCGTTGCAAGCACTCGTCGCGCGTCACGATGCTTTACGTGCTTGCTTTTCTCAAGACGGTTTAAACCTGAACATCTATGAAAAGCTTGATACACCAGTGACGGTTGAACAACTGGCAGGCCGCGCCAAAGAAGACATCATCGCAGAAGAAACCCAATACTCATTTGACTTGGTCAATGGCCCTTTATTTAAAGTACGCCTACTCAAAGCAGCTGATGACTGTCACTATTTTATTTTCACCGCACACCACATTGTTTGCGATGGTTGGTCGTTAGGGATTGTCATCGCCGACTTATCTGCACTGTATAATGCCTTTTGTTCAGGCGCAGGCAACAGCGAAGAGCTAGAGGAAGCGTTCTCATTTATCGACTATGCGGAGCAATGTTCGAATGATGAAGACAAGACGTATTGGCTAGACAAATTTTCCCAACACATTCCCGACTATGAATTAATACTCGATAAAGAACGCCCCAAAAAACGCAGTTTTAATGCAAAACGTTTGGATGTTGATGTCGACCTTGAGCTCATTCATCGCATCAAAAAGCAAGCCGCCTCGCTTGGCTTCAGTTTAAGCGCCTACTCCATGGCAATCTATTTTATTGCCTTGAACAAATGGACTGGCGAATCGTCACTCGTGGTAGGCATGCCCACTGCCGGACAGCCCGGTATTGCGCCCTATACCTTGTTAGGCCACTGCGTCACCACGGTACCTATTGTCAGCCAGGTTGAAGAATCACAATCCATTGCCGACTTTATCAAGCAAACCAGCAATGAGATTCTGGACGCGTTCGAGCATCAAAATTTTACCTTTGGCGAATTAATCAGAGAGCTTCCCATTGCGCGTGACCCGTCTCGCATTCCTTTATTACCCATTCTGTTTAACTTTGATGCCGGTGTCGAAGATAAGCATTTGAACTTTCAGGGTTTGCAAACCAGATTTTCGTCCAACCCGCGTTTTTATGAAAATTTTGAGCAATTCATGAATGTCGCAGACTACGGCGACCACTTTACGATTGAATGCCAATACAATACCGACTTATTTGTTGAAGACGCCATTCGAGCGAGAATCGATGAGTATGTTTGGCTGTTGACCCAAGCCAGTCTGGATGCGAATCAAGCTATTTCAACGCTAGAATTGAGCCCCATCAACGAGTATGCGGATTTATTGTCTCGCGCCATTGGGCAAACTGCATCGTGGCACACAGAAACGCCAGACGCCCCCTATTCCATCGCGCATTATATAAGCCATCAAGCCAAGGTCTTTGCAGACAAGCCCGCGCTTAAGTTTGAAGACACCTGTCTGAGCTATCAGCAACTGGATACCTTGAGTGCCCAATGGGCGCATCTTTTGGCTGAACAGGGCGTCAGTTTGGGGGATCGGGTCGGTCTTTGTCTCGATCGTTCCGAGCAGATGCTGGCGGCACTCTTAGGCATTCTCAAACTTGGCGCGACTTATATACCGCTGGACCCGGACTTTCCCGATGATCGCTTGGCTTACATGATCGAAGACTCAGGGCTACAACACCTGATCAGTCAGTCCGAACACTTAACACGCCTTCCTAAAGTTGCTCATCGCTTCAATTTAGATGAGTTGAAGGCGCGTTTAGCTGAGCAAGCGAGCGATTATCCTGTCATCACCATTCCGCCTGACACCCCGGCTTATATCATTTACACCTCGGGTTCGACCGGTAAACCCAAAGGTGTGGTGGTGCCACAGTCTTCGGTGATGAACTTTTTGCACAGCATGGCCGCCACACCGGGCTTAACAGAACACGACACGCTGATGGCCGTCACCACGCTGTCTTTTGATATTGCGGTACTTGAACTGTACTTGCCTCTCTGGGTCGGGGCCTGCGTGGTGATCGCGAAGAAGCAAGAAAGCAGTGATGGCCGACGTTTGCTCGAACTGTTACAACAGCATCAAGCGACCTGTATGCAGGCGACACCGGCGACTTGGCGCTTGTTAATTAGTGCGGGCTGGCAAGGCGAGCCGCGTTTAAAAGCCTTATGTGGTGGCGAAGCACTCCCCTCTGATTTAGCCGCTGACTTACTCAGCCGCTGCGAGTCACTTTGGAATATGTATGGCCCCACCGAAACAACGGTGTGGTCGAGTTGTGCGCACATCACCCAAACCGATACGCCCCCTGGTTTAGGTGAGCCCATTGCCAATACGCAACTTTATGTTCTTGATGAACAACAACGCCCGGTGCCCAATGGTATCGCCGGTGAGTTATATATTGGCGGTGAGGGTTTAAGCCTGGGCTATAACAATCGCGATGAACTAACACAGCAAGTGTTTATCGCTAACCCTTATGGTTCCGGCCAGTTATACCGAACCGGCGATAAAGTCCGCTTCACTCATGATGGGAAGCTGCTCTATATGGGCCGCTTGGATCAACAGGTGAAAGTACGTGGTTATCGTATTGAATTGGGCGAAATTGAAACCTTAATGCGCCAACACCCAGCGATTGATGACTGCGCCCTTGCCGTACGCGAAGTGCGAGCCGGTGACACCCGTTTAATCGCTTATGTCATTTGGCAAGATCAGCCACAAAGTCTCGCGGATATTCGCCAACACTTACGCCAGCAACTGCCCCCGTATATGATTCCGCAGCATTTAGAGTCATTAAGCGAGCTGCCTCGAACACTGAATAACAAGCTGGATCGAAAAGCCTTGCAAAGTCGGCCGTTTCAAGATGATCACGAGCAAGCAATATCAGACACTGTCGCTGCCAGCAGCGCAACGGAGCTAAGTCTCCTAGCGATATGGCAGTCTGTCATGGGTACTAAAATTAACAGTATTCGAGACAACTTCTTTGATCTGGGTGGCCACTCATTGTTGATTGCACAAATTATTCACCGGGTCGAAGCCGACTTATCTGTGCATTTGAAATTCAGCGACCTTTATGAATTTTCCAGTATCGAATCCTTAGCCAGAAAGATTGATGCTTCTCAGCGTTCGGAAGACTCTATGATTCCTGCCCGCCCCGAAAATGAACCTTCATTACTGACCTTGGCACAGCAACGGCTTTGGTATTTAAACCAACTCGAAGGCAGTAATACCGCTTTCAACTTGCCTTCGGCATTTCGCTTGAAAGGCCGCTTAAACAAAACGGCCCTAGACCAAAGCGTGACCGACCTAGTTAACAGGCAAAGCATCCTGCGCAGTGAGATTGTTGAACTAAACGGCGTCCCCCAGCAAACCAGACATGCCCCACAAAACCTGTCGATCGAAGCAATTTCACTGAATCACATCAGTGACCAGCAAGAACAATTGACTGCTATACAACAGCACTTGCTCGCGCTTCAAAATCAAGCCTTGGATCTTCATTCATCACCATTGTTTAGCGTGAAACTCATACTGCTCAATGAAGCTGAAAGCATCTTATTTTTCATGCCGCATCACATCATCTTTGATGGCTGGTCTTTTGATATTTTCATCCATGAGCTTTGTACTCGATATAACTACCACTGCGGCGATCAGTCGGCTGAACTCCCAGAGCTGGCCTTCCAATATGCAGACTATGCGCATTGGTCACGTCAAGCGGAATCAGATAAAGCAATCGAAGCAGACGTTCAGTATTGGGTCGATCATTTACAGGGCGCGCCTAATCTCGACATGCCTCTGGACTTCGCAAGACCTGAGTTTCAGGAGGTGGCCGGAGATGAAGTCAGCTTTTCTATTCCTGCCCCCTTATTAAGCAAATTGAGCGCCTTAGCACTTGAGCAAGAAAGCACCTTATTTATGGTCATGATGGCTAGCTATTGCGCATTGCTAGCCGCTTATACAGATCAAGACGATCTAGTAATCGCCACCCCCATGGCAGACAGGACAAAAGCAGGTACAGAAGATTTAATCGGTTTCTTCGTCAACGCATTGGTGCTGAGATTTCAAATACACAAAAATATGCCTTTCGACGAATTACTCACTCTTGTCAAAAAGCGCTGTCTAGAAGGCTTTGATCATAAAGATGCGCCGTTTGAGAAAATTGTCGAGCGCTTAAATCCTGAAAGAGACATGAGCCGCGCGCCGGTGTATCAGACCTCTATTACTTATCAGGATGTTTCCAAGCGTGAACTGAGTATGGGCAACGGCCCCGACAGGCTTGACATTGAACAGTATGAAATCCCTTCGCATGACTCTCCGCTTGATTTAAATATCTGGTTTAAGAAACGTCATGACCAGCTAAGCGGCGCGATCGTTTATAGCACCTCGTTATTTCATCGGCACACCATTGAGACATTCCGAGACCATTTTATAAGACTGCTAGAAAGCATAACGGTAAACATACGTTGCCCGCTTTCGGATTTACAACTGACTGACTCTGCCCCCAATAGTGCTGCACCCATTTGTGTGGGGACACAGCATAACTGGCAGGCTGCGCAACCAGACGCCCCCTATTCCATCGCGCATTATATAAGCCATCAAGCCAAGGTCTTTGCAGACAAGCCCGCGCTTAAGTTTGAAGACACCTGTCTGAGCTATCAGCAACTGGATGCCTTGAGTGCCCAATGGGCCCATCTGTTAGCGGAACAGGGCGTCAGCTTGGGGGATCGGGTCGGTCTCTGTCTTGATCGTTCCGAGCAGATGCTGGCAGCACTGCTAGGTATTCTCAAACTCGGCGCAACTTACGTACCGCTGGACCCGGACTTTCCCGATGATCGCTTGGCTTACATGATCGAAGACTCAGGGCTACAACACCTGATCAGTCAGTCCGAACACTTAACACGCCTTCCTAAAGTTGCTCATCGCTTCAATTTAGATGAGTTGAAGGCGCGTTTAGCTGAGCAAGCGAGCGATTATCCTGTCATCACCATTCCGCCTGACACCCCGGCTTATATCATTTACACTTCGGGTTCGACCGGTAAACCCAAAGGTGTGGTGGTGCCACAGTCTTCGGTGATGAACTTTTTGCACAGCATGGCCGCCACACCGGGCTTAACAGAACACGACACGCTGATGGCCGTCACCACGCTGTCTTTTGATATTGCGGTACTTGAACTGTACTTGCCTCTCTGGGTCGGGGCCTGCGTGGTGATCACGAAGAAGCAAGAAAGCAGTGATGGCCGACGTTTGCTCGAACTGTTACAACAGCATCAAGCGACCTGTATGCAGGCGACACCGGCAACATGGCGTTTATTGATCAGTGCGGGCTGGCAAGGCGAGCCGCGTTTAAAAGCCTTATGTGGCGGTGAAGCACTGCCCTCTGATTTAGCGGCTGATTTGCTCTCTCGCTGCGAATCACTTTGGAATATGTATGGCCCCACCGAAACAACGGTGTGGTCCAGTTGTGCGCGCATCACCCAAACCGATACGCCCCCTGGTTTAGGTGAGCCCATTGCCAATACGCAACTTTATGTTCTTGATGAACAACAACGCCCGGTGCCCAATGGTATCGCCGGTGAGTTATATATTGGCGGTGAGGGTTTAAGCCTGGGCTATAACAATCGCGATGAGCTGACACAACAAGTGTTTATCGCTAACCCTTATGGTTCCGGCCAGTTATACCGAACCGGCGATAAAGTACGCTTCACCCATGATGGGAAGCTGCTCTATATGGGCCGCTTGGATCAACAGGTGAAAGTACGTGGTTATCGTATTGAATTGGGCGAAATTGAAACCTTAATGCGCCAACACCCAGCGATTGATGACTGCGCCCTTGCCGTACGCGAAGTGCGAGCCGGTGACACCCGTTTAATCGCTTATGTCATTTGGCAAGATCAGCCACAAAGTCTCGCGGATATTCGCCAACACTTACGCCAGCAACTGCCCCCGTATATGATTCCGCAGCATTTAGAGTCATTAAGCGAGCTGCCTCGAACACTGAATAACAAGCTGGATCGAAAAGCCTTGCAGACTCTTGCCTTGTCTCATTCAGCCGAAGTGTCTGAACAGCAAGCACCGGACACCGAAAAAGAAATCTGGTTAGCTCAACTCTGGACCGAAATCGCAGGCTGTAAAAACGTTGCAAAATACGATAATTTTTTCGATATTGGCGGCCACTCGCTACTTTCTATTCAAGTCATCCAACGTGTGATGGATACCTTCGGCGTTGAGCTAAAACCTCGCGATTTATTATTAGAATCGCTTTATCAATTGGCCTTAAAACTAGAAGATAACCCTCAAGCCAACCCTCAGTCTGCAGTGCTCCCCCATGAAAGTGTTCATCTTGATCAGGTAAAACCGTTTTATTTTGGCGATAGTGCATCCCCTCTTTATGGCGTTATTCATGAGCCTGCAGGTGGTAAATATCGGCACAAAGCGATTTTGCTCTGCTCGCCAACCGGACATGAATATTTCCGAACCTACCGCATGATGCAGTTACTGGCTGGTAGTCTGGCTAAGCTAGGCTACTACTGCATGCGCTTTGATTATCATGGCATGGGCGATTCCTCTGGCGAGTTTAATCAGATGGATCTAAGCCACTGGCAAGCTGACTTAAAGACTGCATGCGACGAGCTGCGTGCAGCGTCTGCGTGTGAAGAAGTGCTGTGTATTGGCTCACGACTCAGTGCGCCTTTAGCACTATCTGCACAGCCGTCCTGTTATTTCAGCGAGTTTATCTTCATCGACCCCATTATGAACGGGCAATCTCACATAGAGAAACTCAAGCAGGTACAAACATCAGTTCTTTCGAAAATTTGGCACTTCACGATTAAACGCCGCCAAACGGAACTCAAGGAAGGAGAGATTTTGGGCTATGACTATTCTGAGTTACTGTTGAATGACATTAATGCACTTTCCACTCAGCATTTATTGGCTACAACGAACACGCCCGTTAAGCTCCTATGGAGTGAAAAAGAAAGCGTATCTGACGTGCTTGACGGCACAGACAAAGTCTCCTCTGTGGTCGTTGAAGATGAAGGTAATTGGTATTTTTATAAAGATATTGACCGTTCTATTTCAACCCATAAGATTAACCAATACATTATCGAGAGCCTAAGTTGATGCACGAAAAAATACATTGCTTTGGTCAATATCAAAACTTACACGGCATCTATACACCGGCCTCTAAACAGAAAGCAGGCCCTTGCGTGCTAATCATTAATGCGGGCGCCGTTCATAAAGTTGGCCCATTTGACTTACATGTAAAGCTCGCACGCCATCTATCTGATCAAGGTGTGAGTAGTTTTCGCTTCGACCTAAGTGGTCAAGGCGACAGTTTAAAAGTCGCCTCGCCCTTAAGCCGTGAAGCACAAATATTAGAGGATATGCGTCAGGCTTTAGATTTTTTAGAACAGGAATATGAACACCCTGCATTTGTCAGCTTTGGCCTATGTACAGGAGCAGAAAATGCACACAAGCTCAGTGTCGCAGATGAACGAATTAAGGGGGTTATCTGGATTGATGGTTACGGGTACCTCACCTCTAAATTCAAACGCGTTAAAATCTTGAAAAAACTCAGTAATCCTTTTGCGATCATAAAAGCGATCTTCAACCGACTTTCAGCCAAGAAGACCAGTCAATACCAGCCTCCGGCTCAACAGGACGCAGATGTCATGGATAACTTTGCCTGGAAGCTGCCAGATAAAGCCCACTATATAGAGGATATGAATACGCTCCATTCAAGAGCCACTCGGTGCCTCTACATCTACAGCGGGGGTGTTCAGCCCTATTATAATTATTTAGGACAAATGAAAGAATCATTGGCCGGTCAGCCTTTTGTTCAGCTTATCGAAGAAGCGTTCTTTCCCAAGGCCAGCCATACTTTTTTTATACTTGCCGATAGAAAAGCCTTGTTTTCTCGAATATCCAAATGGCTTGACGAAACATTTTAGGCAACCGTATGACTCCTAAGTTGAAAAAAATCATCGCGTTATGTCTGACTATTACGCTGCTAAGCATTGTTGTTTTTGTTGTTAGCCCTGTCTATTTTGCTGAACCACGACAGCCTAGCTCTGCCATCCCCATCGCAGTTCTAGGAGATTCTGACAGTCATAGTTATCGGGATAAGTTTGACAACAAAGCCCGCGGTGGTGAATACCATGATGTCACGTTTAACTGGCCAGCACTGTGGGATCGTTTCCGCAGCGATGAAGTAAATCTAGGAAGGTTTGACGAATGGGGCGAATCTTATCGACTAGCACGGATTAAATATTGGCTCGGACTTCCAGCAAGAGCACCTAAAAAGCTTGATTTTGAATACAACTATGCGGTCTCAGGGCTTCGCTGTGAGTCCTTGCTAGCCAGTTGGCCCTATCAAGCAAAATGGCTTATTCAGCGACTACAGCGATCACCCGAGTTCTGGCAGAAGGGCATTGTCATCATTCGCATCGGTGTTAATGATCTGGGCTCTACCGAACAACTTATACGTTGGAGTAAAACCGGTTTAGATGAAATGGCGAGTAAAACCGTTTCAAGTTGTACCAAGCATATCTCTGAAACTATCGAGGCAATATTAACAGCCCACCCCACGATTAAAGTCACTGTCATGGGTATGTGCCGAAGTTGCAACCTGACTGATACCTATAAAGTATGGCCTGATATCGAAAACATTCAAAACAGAGATGCAGTGATGTCTGCTTATGACCAAGACTTAGAAGGTTTTGCTTCAAATCAGCAACGCGTTTTATTTATTGACGATGTGCAATGGCTTAAACAACGCTATGGCGATCGTTATAGCGAAACAATGTCTTTCGAAACCAAACTGGCTGAGCAAGTCGACATCTATAGCAAAGCGGGAGACCACCCGAGCAACCTCATCCTATCAGACTTACATTCAGGCACCGTTTACAATGCCTTTTGGCTAAATAACTTGATAGGACAGATGAATAATGGCTTCGATCTCAGGCTAACACCCATAAACGAAAAAGATGTGCTGTCCGTTATCGAGCCTGTTTTATGAGTCCTATATCTAAAAAGTGGCACTATATGAAATACTTTGCATCAACAAAATTTATTAAAATCAATTGGGGCAACTGAGATGTTCAACTTTATCAAGCTTGAGAATGAGCAACAATTTTCTCATTTCAACAAACGAGCATTTAAATTTCAGCAAAGTATTGTTGATGATCCGCTGACTTCAATGGAAAAACTAACCCAGCTAGTCCTTCGGCTTCCTCCAGAGCATGTTTACGCAAGTTCAAGCAAAGTCGATGTCACGGCCAACTTAGACACCGCGCACAAAGAACATAAGATTGCATGTTCATTAGAGCACGCTCTTAATAACCTGAAAGACTCTGACTCGTTTATCATGGTTCGCAACCCGGAAATAGATGAAGAGTATCGTCAGCTGTTTCAATCACTTCAAGCCGATCTAGAAAATATGGCAAAGAAGTTAGGCACACAGATTACAGACTCAACCTTATATCTGTTTATCACCTCTCCAAATGGAACGACACCTTATCATGTGGATCGCTACAGCACTTTCCTGATGCAACTAACGGGCAGCAAAGAAGTCTATACTTGGGAGCCATGGAATAAAGAGCAAATAAGCGATCATGAACTAGAAACGTTTATGGCGAAAACTCACAAGGTTGCGCCCAGTTTAAAAGACGGTTTTTTAGAGAAAGCGACGAAGACAGAAATTCATCCCGGTGAAGGCACACACATTCCTTTTCTGTCGCCACATTGGGTAAAAACAGGCGATCAGGTATCGGCATCGGTGTCGATTATTTTTAATACCAAAGAAACACAAAAGCAAAGTCTGGCACTGCGCTTTAACGAACTTATTCACCGTCGCTTGGGTATTCATCTAAACCCTGTCACTGGCTCTCGTTCTTCCATTGATGCGATAAAGTCGTTCTTATTCAGAGTCTTATTAAAACTCACCCGAGGCCGGACTTAATTAAGCCGTGTTTTCCGAAAATAGAAACCAGCATAAGCATTTAATGAATAGTCAGGGTCTTGATACGGAATAATGCAGCGCTTGTTTGGGTTCTCCCAGCTATCCACCAGTTGATAACCCGCATCACTTAGTTGCTTAATCAGTAGGTTTCGATTAGTGATTTTGTAAGGACAGAAAGCAGTACCGATATTATTGATCGTATAATAATCCGGTTTATCATTGACGGGCATTAAATTGACTAAAATATGCTCAGGCGAGATCGCCGCTTTTTCAATTAAGCGATGCAGAGGCGCTTCAATATATTGCAGCGAGCCTGATGCAAATACAATATCGGTCGTCGGCTTAGCTTGAAAGCTTGAGGTGAAATGAAGCCGTTTTTCCTGCTTTACTTCGGCAAGTTGCAAGCCTTGCTTCACCACGGCTTCGACATCATGAATAGTCCAATCAATTGTTTCGCCAAGATCCATAAATTTATCATAAGCATAGAAAGACACCCCCACGTGACCACCAATTTCAAATACTTTTGAGTCCGCTTTTAAAACTTGCTTTAGCCAATAAAGCGCAGGGTAATCCGTTGAGTGAATCGTTTCACAACGATCTTGGTACAGTAAGGCGCTGGGCTGATTATCATAGCCACCAGGTTTAGTTGATGGCAGGTGGGATATAGCGACATCGAAACTGGGATAATTACCATAAAATAGATTTGAATCTGAAGCCGATAAAAATCGGTGTTCATAACGCCGTTTAAGTATCTGCCCTAAAGCATAATCACTTTTGAGAACATCTTTTACTTTGTCAAACATAGAGCAGCCTTCTTGATCTTAGATGGACTTGATAGTCTTGCGGAAAGACTACCCAAGATTTTTAGTATTTTTTATATCACTTAACTATACACCGTCGGAGTCGCTCATACTCTGAAACCAGTGTTTTGCAGAGAACAAGGCATCATGCTCGGCTAAATGTTTGTGGAAAACAAAAAAACGACTATCAACATTACGTAAACTAAAACCCACTTGCTGTGCCGCAGTGGCTGAAACAGCCTCGTTTAACACCAGAAACACCTGTTCAGCACCTAACTTTTTTAATTCCCAAGATGCCTGTTTGAACAAGCAAGCAAGTAAGGCCGTGGCATTTGTTTTGTCATAGACACACCAATCGACTAAACGACCTCTGCTGTAGCTTTCAGTTTCGTTTTTCTTATGAAAACTATAGATAACAAATGCAATAATTTCACCTGCTTTATAGGCGGCCGAGATAGAAAATTGTGTTCGCGGGTTTTGTTGATAACGCCATTCTAGATAGGCTTTATCTCTCACAACCCCTATATTACCCAAAACGTTGGGGTGGTCATTCAACTCTTTAAGAAATGCTTCTACTGAGGAAAAATCTTTAATCGTGATGCCTTTGATTCCTTCAAGGGGCGACCATTTAGTCAGAAGAAAGATGTCCAAGCCAAAATTAACAAAGGGAGATAACAGAGCTGCTAAGGGGCGTGGCATTTTTTCAGCTAGAAATGCATTTGATTTGAATAAAAGTTTATAATTTTTCCTGACTGGTAAGGCAGTAAACATCTTTTTTAGCATACTGGTAGAGTTTTGATTCCCACCACTCACTAACACACAATCATAGGTTTGCTGAAGCGATAAAACCATCCAGGCTCCGAGACCTCGATTGTCATAATCAGGGTGGACGATCGCATCCATATTGCGTATTGCAGATATTTTTTCCCCTTGCTTATCAATGGTAACTGGCTCAGTGCCCATAGCAGCGATAACGACACCATTTAACTCAAAAACCCACAAGGTACTGGGGAAGCCAGAACGCGCGAAATAACGCCATTCAAGATAAGCAGGATCATCTGCTTTGATGGCATCGGTAAAGACTTGCTGGCGCATCTGGCTGACAGCTGGAATTTCAGCTTTGGTCGCCAAACGAAAACCAGTTTTCAATTCAGTTTCACTGATTGCTAACGACTTGGCAATCACCTTTGAAAGGCGTTCATATTGAATAGGCATAATTGAAGATGCTGCTCAGGTGTTGACTAACGTTAATGGTCCAATCATGACTTATCCAAACATCCCTGCTTGGTTAGCAAGGCGAGAATATCATCAACATTCTTTAAGCTTTTTATCTCTTCCTCTTCGAGAGTCAGACCAAAGCGCTCGTCGAATTCTGCCATCAGCATCAATACACCCATGGAATCCCAACCATCCAAAGCCTCTAGATCCCCGCCTTCTTTAACATCATCCGCATCTTCATTGAGCGCATCTGCAATCATTTCCAAGGCGTCTGCAGGGGTAATTTTACTTTCTGACATAACTTAGCTTCCAACTATGTAAATAAATCGTATAGACAATAAATGCTGACATCATAACTCAAGTGACAATTCTTTCACCATGATCAACCACCAGTGTTTGGCCATTAATGCCGTTCGAGGCATCCGAACTTAGAAATACAGCCACACTGGCAATGTCTTCAAGGCTGGTAAACTCGCCACCAGGAATTTTATTTTTTACTTGTTCTATTCTGGCCTCTTTATCATTAAATGCATCCCAAGCATCCGTCAAAATACTTCCTGGCGACAATATATTAACTCGCAAACTATCTGCCGCAAACTCAACCGCCATATGCCGACACAATGACTCAAGCGCCCCTTTTGATGCACCAACAACGGCATAGTCTGGTATCGCATGGACTGCGCCTTCAGATGACAAAGCGATGATACTGGCACCTTTGTTAAACAAGGGTCTTAATAAAATGCTTAACTCAAAGAAAGCCCGCACATTCAGGTTCATCGTCCAGTCCCAGTGCTTGAGCTTGAGGCTTTCCAAGGGCGCATGAACCCCTGTGGCCGCGGAGTGAATAAAACCATCAAGTTGTTGACCCGCTAATGCGTCCATCAGCTTTTCAATCCCTTTTTCTCTGGACAAGTCCGCTCTCACCAACAGTAATTTTTCCGAGCCTAGCTCGGCCTGCAAAGCTTCCGCCGCTTTTTGGTTGCGAACATAATTAACAATCACATTCGCGCCTTCTGAAACGAGTCTCGCGGCAATCGCGCGACCAATTCCGCGAGAACCACCCGTCACCAAAATCGTTTTATCCTTGACGGAAAATACACCCGACATTCGTCTCTCTCCCCAAAATGGTTGATGGTTTATCCTGAATAAATCTAACTCTCAAAGCCTGCTATTGCTTGGCCAAAAAGTCTTCCAAAACCGGATCCATATTCTGTAAACCCAAGGCCTGATTCTCTTCAAAGGCCATCACAAGTTCGCAGGTGGCTATTCGTTTACCTTGTTTCAAAGTACTGGCTTTTATTCTGGCTAATTTTGCTTGAAGAGAGACGACTTCGGCATGAATCGTCAATAATTCATCCGGTAAAGCCCAGCCTTTAAATCGAGCATCTTTTATTTGAAGTAGTATCGCTGAACGTTGCTCGCTTTCCTGAGCGGCTAAGCAAAGCGCGCCTGCTTGGCCCATCATTTCTGTTAGTAACACACCTGGCACGACGGGAAAGCCCGGAAAATGATCCTTAAAGAGCTCCAGGTCTTTGGGCCACGTACGCTGTGCCTCTATTTTTTCGCCAGGCTCAAGCGATATAATTTTATCTACAAATCGATAACGCATCTTGTTGGTTCGTCCATTTAATTTGATTCTTTGCTTTCGGCCTCAGCGGTCTTACTTGCGGTGAGATTGCCGGGATAATCCATGTGCAAAAACTGAGTATCCGCTTCAACGACCACATAAGCCGAGCTCCATGACAAGCCGACACCATAAGCGAGTAACATCGACTTCTCTGGCCTTTCCACAACCTTATCTTTGTAATGGTGAGTCATTGTCAAGGGGACGGATGGCCCTCCGGTGTTTCCGAATTCAGCCAAGGTGAGCGGAATTTTTTCTAGGGGTAAGGCGCATTTTTTAGCAATGTGCTTCATGATAAATTGGTTTGATTGATGAAAGATAAACGTGTCCGTCTGTTCACTCGTTTCACCAACCAGTTCAAGCGTGTCATTAATTAATTCAGGTACCCGCTGAACGGTGAAGTTGAAAATATTTGAACCTTTCATATGCAAAAAATTATCTCTTTCATCATCGGGTGTCGCACATCGAAAACCGCCTCCCGGGATGATTAAATCATCATAACCTTGGCCATCCGAATGAAGTGAGAAGCCCCAAGTATTGTTTCCACCGGCCTCTAATGCGGCTGCCGATCCAGCATCACCAAATAACAAGAGCGTTGCTCTGTCCTGAAAATGGGTAAAACGTGAAGGCGTTTCACCATGCAGCACTAGCACTCGCTTTGCACTGCCCGACTGAACCATCATGGAACCAAGCCAGAGGCCATAAGGAAAACCGGAGCAACCCAAGCCGACATCGAACACGGCACAATGCGTCGACAAGCCCAAATCACGATGTATTAAGCTGGCAGTACTGGGCAGAAAATAGTCTGGCGACTGCGTCACCATAATTAATGCATCAACGGAGTCTGCCGACCAATCAAGTTGCGCCATTAATTTACGAGCGGCTTCACGACATAAGTCACTGGCGCAGACACCTTCTTCGACAACACGTCGCTGTTTAACACCCGCCATAGCAACAACTTTCTTAACTTCTTTTGGGTCAAAATCGACCGTGTCTTTTTGGTTATCAAATACCTTCGTCGGCACACAGGACGCGACACCTCTCAGAGACACCCCCTTGATCAAAGCTGTTGTCATTTACCTATTCCTCTCATTTATCGATCAGTAAAGTGCCTTTCCCCACAGTATTCTAAGGCTTTTCCTTTACACCAGCGTGAACGCGCTATTCTGTAAAATAGGCAAATGCCTGACACGAACGCCGCTTGCCTTAAGTAAAGCATGACATAGCGCTGGTGCCAAGGGCGGCAAAGCAGGTTCACCTAGCCCTGTAGGCGCTCGCTGGCTAGTGATAAACGCGACTTGAATGTTAGGCACCTGCATAACATTCAAGGTTGCGTAAGCTGCCTGAGACTTGGTTAACACGCCAGAAGAGTCGAACGCTACCTGTTGAAACAGACTGGCTTCCAGAGCATCCAATATTGCACCTTTTACTTGAGCTTGAGCGCCTGATGGATTAATGATGATACCGACATCGCCTACGGCTAGGATATTGTCCAGTCGAATTCGCTGCCCTTCCAGTAATGACAGGCTGACCACCTCTGCAAAATAGCCATCGTGGCTTTCATAAAAAGCGAACCCCATAGCACTTCCTGGTGGCGGTATACTTTCCCAATCTGCTAATTCACAGGCCCGCTTGATCACAGCAATAGCCCGATCTGGTTCAAAGTTTGAATCACCGGTCACCGCTTTCTGCTTTATCAGCGAGATTAAAAACTCAGGGTAATCAAGCCCCATCTTATCTGCTAATTCCTGCAAGGCACTTTGTGACGCAAAGGCATGACCATTGGCGCCCGGTGAGCGCCAGGCGCCACAACGGATATTGAGCGGTGTTAAGGCTTGCTTAATGTCGAGCACAGAGCACCAGTCGTATGGAAAACCGCTAACAGGCGGTTGCGCACCATTGACCGGTCGCCCATGTTTATCCGATAAGCTATACACCGTTTGCTGCCAATGAACCAAGAGACTCTCTGAACTCGCCGCACAATGAATGTCATGAAGGCAAGCAGCGCGAAAAAAATCATTAGTGAAGTCATCTTCTTTCGTATAAAAAAGTTTGACCGTTCTTTCAGGGATCGATTTAGCTATCGCCGCAGCCTGCACAACAACATCGTTGTATAGTCTTCGACCAAAACCACCGCCTGCAACAAACTGTTTAGCGCTCACCTCATCAACAGAAATATCAAGATACTTTGCTGCCGCTTTAACACCAAAGTAAGGGCGCTGGCTATTCTGCCAAAGACTTAACTTAGCCGTTTCATTTGCTGAATAACGCGCAACACAGACCTGATTTTCCATGGTATTGTGCGCCAGAAAAGGATAACTATAACTCTCAGACACTTGGTGGGTTGTATGCTTATCGACGCTGCCTGCGTCACGTTTTTCTAGCGTGTTCGTCTTTCCGCCTGAAAGCGCTTGTTTCAAGCTCGCCCCCGAACTCAGCGGCGATGTCGGTGAAGGCAAATAGCCTTCACCTGACCAGGATACCTTGAGGGCACGGCGGGCTTTCAATACCTGCCATGAAGACAGCCCCACAATAGCAATGCCATTTAAGGCTTCAGCTGAGTGTTCATTATCAGCAAAATAACGCACTTCGATAATACCCGGCATAGAAAGAAGTGTTTGCTGATTAAATTCCGCCATGAGCCTACCCGGCTTAGCTGAGCGAATAAAGTTGGCATAGAGAATCTTGGGTTCATTAATATCGCTCACATAGCGCATCTCACCAGTCAGCATCGCATGGTTGTTCAGCCCTCCCTGCGCGTGACCAATCACCTGAAATTCACTGACGGGTTTAAGATGCAAATCCTTTTCAGAAGGCAAAGGTAAACTGGCTGCGATCGAAGCCAATTCGCCATAAGATAAACGCTTTTGAGTCGGACTATGAAATGCGTATTTATTCTCAAGGCGAATCTGTTTTGGGTCAGATTCTTCAAATACGATTAATGCCGCTTGCCGAAGAAGATAAAAAGCAGAGGCTGCGGCTGTGCGAATAACTGAATAATTATGTTTAACAGATAATGAGCCGGCGGTAACTTGTCGACCATACACCTCATAAGAAACCGGTGCTTGCTCAACTTGCACCTTATCCACCGCCATATGTAGCTCTTCCGCCACTAACATGGCAAAAGCTGTTTGAATACCTTGGCCTATCTCAGGGTTCTTACAATACAAAGTAACAACATTTTCGTCACTGATGTGAATAAAGGCATTCGGTAAAAAACCACCCTCCCGCTCTAATAGAGCAGATACGTTTTTTGACGAAGGCGTATTTAAGTAAAAACCAAGGCCCAGCCCACTTAAACCCAGAAAGCTGACTTTAAGTAAGCTGCGCCGTGGAATATCAATGCTCATCATTCACGTCAGCCGCTAGATCTTGCGAGGAAAAATCAGGCTGAGAGCCTGCTGTGCTTTGTATCTTGAGATACTCAAGCGCTTTCTTGGCCGCCATCAACATATCTGGATACGTCTTACAGCGGCAATAGTTCGAAGACAGGGCCTGTAAAAGTTGTTGTTCATTGGGCTCTGAGTGATTATTCAAAAAACCACTTAAATTGATCACTTGCCCAGGCTGACAAAAGCCACATTGTGGAATGTCGGCTTCTAGCCAAGCTTGCTGAACAGGATTCAGCCCCCGCTGGGAAAGCCCTTCTATGGTGGTGATTTTTTTATTGACACAGTCACGCACTAACAACTGACAAGAACGAATCGCCTGACCATCAAGCAACACAGAACAAGCGCCACAAACACCTTCCAAGCAACTATATTTTGTTCCGGTCAGGTTGAGTTGATCCCGCAACAGCCAGAGCAAAGGCATTTCCTGATCTTCAATATCCAACTCGAGGCTTTGATTATTGATGATGCATGACATTTTCACGTTGAAAGCCCTTAAAGATCAGCGGACATAAAATGGTGTATCAGAACAAATAACGGCTAATGGTAACAAGCTTGGTATTGGGCATTTGCGTGCTCCAAGGAAAAGTGTTCAACCATATGCTGTCGAGCTTGTTGACCCAAGCGCGTACGAAGCTCTGGCTGTTTTATCAAACTCACCACGTGGTTATTCAACTGAGAAATATCGGCATAGTCATACAAGAAACCTGTCTGGTCATCAATGACAAGCTTCGGGCTGTCACCCACCCGCGTTGCTATCACCGGAATATTTCTAGCCATCGCTTCCATAATCGCGAGCGATAAGCCCTCCTGCTCAGAGCACACCACTAAGATATCGATCTGACCGAACACTTTATCTCGATCCAACTCCATGCCATGAAAAATAGCCTGCCCTTCAGATAACTGCTTAGCTTGTTCTTGTAGAGCGGGAGATTCAGGGCCATCACCAAAAAAGTGAATTTCAACTTTTTCTTTTAACACATCATCCAAACAGGCAACTGTTTGGATTAAATCCTTTTGGGCTTTTAATTTCACCATACGCCCCACAGAACCTAAGCGAATTTTATCGGAGGCTATTTTCTCAACATGCTTGGGAACATAAACGCCATTACTGATGGTTGATAAAACCGAATCTGACCAGCCGTGTGTTTTGGCAAACACATTTTTGCCTGCATCAGATACAAAACTAACATAGGACACAAATGGTCTTGCCCATCGATGGATCAAACGCCATTTATGGCTTGCCAAAGGGGCGATGCCGTGACGCGTGTAAATTAAGCTAATGCCTAGTAAGCGAAATACAGGTAGCAAAGGTAAAAAAAATCGTATGCCAAATGGACTGTGAATATGAATGACCTTATTACCGCGCCCTTCTCGAAAGAAACCCCAAACTGTTTTGTAGTCGGCCCAACGGGAGCCAGAAGTAAGCAAACATTGTAAACCGGTTTTTTCTGCCTCTTCCTTAAGCGGTGTCTCTTCGGAAGAACAAGCAAAGATCATGACCTGGTCCCCAGAGTCTTTTTGAATGTTTGACAAGTCTAAAACAAAACGTTCAGCGCCACCGACTCGAAGACTAGAAAGAACATGCATTACTTTTGCACCACTACTCGTTACTGCCATATAATATGAACCCTTGCTTTCTTTTCACATGCCTTAATAAATTCACTTTACTCTAGCCTAGAAATGAGTATAAAACTATCTCACATTGAAGTTTATTAACGACGAGTCAACTATGGATAAACAGACACCAAAACCCGTAACCATTGTCATCTCACCTCGTGATCGCTATACCGGTTTAGAGCAATGTATTACCAAGGTATATGAACACACGGATGCATCTTTGTTTAATCTGATTGTATTAAATCTGGGCTACCCAGACAGCGTCATGAGACTCGCACAAGCAGCTCTTAAAGGTAGAAATAATGCCTCTATCGTTGACTATGGATTCATCATACCGATTGAAGCAATGGAAAAAATTCGTCACGATATTGATACAAAATATACTGTTTTTCTAGACAATGACTCTCGCGTCACTGCAGGCTGGCTGCCGCCTATCATTGAAACAGGTGACGCAAAGAATGCGGCTGTCATTTATCCTGTAACTCTAGAATCCTCTGGAGTCGATGAAGGCGCTGACCTTCGCAATCATCTATTTACTACTGAGCTTAGAGTGGTCGATGTTGACAATAAACCCTATCTAATTGAAGAAAAAACCTACCGCAGAACACTCCCCGATGAACTCCCACAAGAAGTAACAGAGAGCCAGGCATTTGAACTTCATTGCGTGATGTTCAACACCGACGTTCTTAAAAGCCTAGAACTTCCTCACATGACGATTCGGGAACATCTCGATATTGGTATGCAGCTAAAGAACCGAGGATTAAAGCTATACGTAGACCCTCGCAGCCACATTATTTTTGATAATCTAGGAACACGCGCCAGCCTATCTGATTTGAAATACTTTAATCTACGCTGGAATAGCAACATCACTGAACAGTCCAGCCGCTTATTTGAAAAGCGCTGGGGTTATAACTTTTACTCCGAACAGTCAATTTATAACTGGGCCATAAGACGAAGACTCTTCCTACTTTTGAGATGGCTTCACCTACCAAATGCCGTGGCAAACAAAGTTGACCGGATATTTTCAGCACTTAGGCGACGAGTGGCCCCCATCTGGGACCCTCTAGATAACCCGAATGAACAATCAAGCTTGTTATATGACAGATTCGATAACCAAGCTCCCAAACAATTGGATCACTCGGTAAAGTAGTCATAAGCCTAGCTAGAGGAGAGCGGTTATTAATATTTTGATTGTGGCCAATTCGCTTGATAAAGGTGGAAGAACCAAGCGAATAAGCCAAGAAATGGAAGGCTTAAGTAAAATTGGCCATACTTGCTTTTTAGCATCCTTTGAAGCCCCTCCTCAATGGGTGCTAGATCAACATAAAAACAGCCATCACTGGAAGTTACTTGAGAAAAAACCAGGAAAATTCGACTTCACTCTTCTTAGGAAGTTGATAAAACTAATCAAAGTAGAACAAATAGATGTGGTACACACTCATTGTGAAGCATCAGCACTTTACGCTGGCATTGCCTGCAAAATCTCCCGAACACCTATTGTAGGCACCTTTCATCGTTCTGAATTACGTTACTATCAACCCACGCTTAAAAATAAGCTCTCAGCTTGGCTTTTGACGCACTGTATCGCGATATCGAATGAACGAAAACAACGCATGGTAGAGCAGCTCGGCATTGCAGAGAACAAAATAACCATTATTCATGGCGGAGTCGAACCTAACGAAAGCCCTGAACAATTATCTACAGAAGAAGCGCAGAAAAAATTAAAGCTGAGTGGAAAAATTATCTTTTCTGCCGGTCATTTAGGACCAATCAAAGGGCATGACGACAGCATCAATGCGCTTGCTTTACTCAAGCAGAGTTCGCCAGCGCTTTTCAAACAACTCCACCTTTACATTGCCGGAGATGGATCAGAGTCAGACTACCAACGGTTAAAAGACTTAATCAAGAAAGCACAACTTACCGACAAAGTTACGTTATTGGGTCAAATCACCAACATTATGGAATGGATGCAGGCCTGTGACATCTTTCTGCAACCATCAAGAGAAGAAGGCTTTGGCTTGGTATTTATTGAAGCAGGCCTGTGTCACAAGCCCACTTTAGCAACCCATGTTGGCGGTATCCCAGACATTATTATCAATGGCGAAACCGGTTATCTGGTTGAACCACAAAACCCAAGTATGCTGGCAGAAAAACTTACTGAGCTGCTCAACAACAACGACAGAGCGCTACAAATTGGTGATCAGGCGCACGCCCGCACGATTGAGCTCTTTCTGCTATCCGCTCAAATCAAAAAATTAGAACAGGTTTACCTAGATATGTGCTGATTGACCTTATCAAGCCCAAAACCTTAGCCATGAAAGCTTATTTATAGCGGCTTATTATTAGTACTTAGCTTTTAACGCCAGTAAAGGCGACTCAAAATACTTATAGGACAAACCTGCTATAAGGTAGCTCAAAAATATGCACAGTATGTAGATAAGCATAAGACTAGCTGAACCTGCTGGCTGTAAAGCATCTTCTAATAAATGAATAATTGGGTAGTGGAAAATATAAAGTCCATATGAAATCTTGCCTGTGTACACGATAAAACGATTCTCTAAAAGAATTCGCCTCAAATTGCTATGACTTTGAGTCACCGTATATAAGATACATAGCATCGCAAATAGCCCCGCAACGGTATATCCAAATCCGTATAAAAAGCGTCCATCAAACATAGCGGGTGCTGACATTAACCTCAACGCACTAAAAGGACTTCCCGTATTAAAATATTCTAATAGAAGAGCAAAAACAGAAATAGCAGATATCATCCAAATGCATAGTTTTGTATTTATCACCACTTTTTTCGTATATAAACAAGCTGCTAGAGCACCAAAAACAAAAGCATCAGCTTGATAAAATGTCTGAAAGTATAAATTTCTTACCACCCACTCTTGGTCAAAAAAATTCATTTCTACTAATGCCGAATAAAATAGTTTTAGTAAAGCGAATGCGACCAATACGCCAACCATAACTTTTATATAGTTTTTACTGGCCAAGAAAAAAATCAGGAAAGGCCACACTAAATAGAATTGTTCTTCAACAGATAAAGACCAAAGATGTGAATATAAGTTTGAATAAATGTAGCTTTCGCTTGAGCGATAAATATTGTAAGTATAAGAAATTAGATAGGGCCAATCGTTTGCGATCGCGTTAGGTTTATAAAAAAAGTGCAATAACAAAATAAACAGTAAAAAAACAAAGTAAAGCGGAAATATCCTCAAGCCTCGTTTTATGTAGAAGACTTTAAGCATTTGCTTTAATGGCGAAGTCTTACTAGAAAACAAGCTTAACGTTATTAAAAATCCTGAAAGCGTAAAAAATAACTGAACCCCTAGCCAGCCCCAGTAAATAATATTGCAGTGAAATAATATAACGATTAAAACAGCATATCCTCTGAGCCCATCTAGGCCAGAACTATATTTAAACCCCATGTCAAGCTACATCCTTAATGCGTGCCATATATAAAGAATGCATAGTTTAAAGTTTATTCGAGGTTAAATATATTAAGAATGGAAATATATATTCATCATGAGATCCCTGACTCATCGAAAGTGTTTTTCGCATACCAAATAA
The DNA here is from genome assembly GCA_048058835.1 of Oleiphilus sp. GTDB lineage: Bacteria > Pseudomonadota > Gammaproteobacteria > Pseudomonadales > Oleiphilaceae > PZPK01. The sequence goes on along the minus strand of JBLLNS010000001.1, from coordinate 342,101 downwards.
TTTTCAATTCAAAGATTTAAGTTGCGAAAATCAAGCCTAAAAAAAGGCCAATAAGTGATCTTATTGGCCTTTATTCTACTTATAGAAACTATCTGTTATAAAGATGCCGCTGGTTTAGATTGAGCTCTATTAAAAACTCTTAGTTGTCCCGTTGCATATAAGGTGAGGTGCTGGTTTGCTGACACGTCTCTAAACTCAACCAAGTCACCGCCATTTGGCAACTGCATGTCAATATCAACCAAGTCATGCTCCGCCAAACCGCAATGCTCATTTGTAGCTCCATACTGCTGAGCAACATAAATTTCTCGTGTACAAAGAATATCCGATGAATCTTTGGCTTTTATTGTAATGCGCGTGTGTAAACCTTCATAAGTTGGCGCACCTCTAACAACAAAGCTTAACCAGTTGTTGTCATAATCACCCGTATTTCGCCATACAGCTACAGTATCTTTTGATGAAGAACGCTGTGCATTAGAACTAATCAAATCCAGCAAACCATCTCCATCGTAGTCACCATGAGCCACAACAGTCTTCGATGCACCACCACTTCCAGGTACTCTCCCCCCAGCCGTGCTTAAAACGTTCTCACAAGCAATAGCATGCTTGGTCCAAGAACCTGTACCACCATTAAGGATCACACCACAAGGCGCACTAAATCCGCCGCCAGTCAACCAATCTGCTCTTAGGTCAGATTTCCCATCGTTATTAAAATCTCCAACGCCAAGTCCTGCATAAGTGGTTTGATAAGTAAGCGATGTAAGACTTAATCCTGCCAACTCAGTAGTTGAAACATCTGTAAACACCCCAGAACCATTATTCTGAAGAAGCCAGATACCATCTCCATCTCCATCCGCATCAGCTAAATCAATTTGATTATTACCACCCTTATTTACTCTAATTTTGAATATATCGAAGTCACCATCATTATCGTAATCGATAGGAACCTGTTGGTGAGGGTTAGAGTGTTGACTTGAGTCATCAGAATAGGACGTATCAAACATTGAAGCAGACGCAGTAAAGTTTCCTACTTGCGGAGTACTATCAAATCCTGAAGGGCCATTAAAAAAGATCATGTTTAATTGTGGATGGACAAGATCTGGATACGAGTCATTATTCGCATCAAACACCATAAAGGTTGCCCAAGCACGGGTTAAGTTTGGAACTGTAATACCTGACCACTGAGGAGTAAAAAGCGTATCTCGCTCAGGCCAAGAGTAGATTGAACCAAAAATACCGGAACCAACATTAACATTGAGCAGGCTGGAGTTATATCCAACTCCAACTAAGGGCGCAGCAATTAACTCTATATCACCATCGCCATTAAAGTCGATCGGCAAACAACGATCAACGTCATAAAGGCAACCTGAAACACCGGTAAAACTTCCATCAGCGTTTTGTGTCGATGCCAAAGATGGGTTCCCATCAACATCTCCACCTAATATATCTGTATCTGTATCGCCATCTAAATCAAGAAGCATTAACCATGAGGTGATACGACGCGAGGTCGGACCATTGGCAGAATAACTATTTGGCATATAAGTATACGTTCCCTGACAAGCACCATTAGCATTATCTTGAAGGTAAATACCATCAGGCGCATCAGTTGCGTGAGAGGTTATAAAGATATCTAAACACATATCATCATTTAGATGTGCAACATCAGCTTCGAAAGGAGCAACAACAGGCGATTGTCCTGAAACCAAGTCTGGCATAATCTGAAGCGTAACATCAGTAAAGGCTAGAGAAGTTGTGCCAGAGCCACTAGAGCCTCCAGTTCCACCAGTACCACCAGTACCACCGGTATCACCAGTACCACCGGTATCACCAGTGTCTCCGGTCCCACCTGTGCCACCAGCACCTCCTGTATCTGTTTCCGTTACAATGCTATCTAGATCTCCTAGATTGGCAGTTCTTGCATACTTAACATTATCACAAGATGTTCGACCAGCATTCATCGACACATTGGATGCACAAACAAACAAACCATCGTCTGCATCCACTGAAGACATCAACACATATCGATCATTATCGGAACAGTCGCTGTAAACACTTCCCTCAGCGCCAAGACAAACTGCAACATATTGTGTTGGCTCAACATCTGAATAGTTCACCCACTGACCACTGCACTGCCAGTGTGGATCATCACCAACTGAACAGCTTGAGCTCGCAACAAATATTGGAACAATCGTATCTGAACTGCCTGAGTCAGAGCCATCTGAGCCTGAATCTGAACCACCTGAGCCTGAACCCGAATCACCTGAGCCTGAACCCGAATCACCAGAGCCTGAATCCGAACCACCTGAGCCTGAATCCGAACCACCTGAGCCTGTACCCGAATCACCTGAACCTGAATCCGAACCACCTGAGCCTGAACCTGAATCCGAACCATCTGAGCCTGAACCCGAATCACCTGTACCACCGGCAACAACGATAGAAGCTGAAAATGCGCCTGGGCTAAGCGGTAAACTAACTGCTGGAGTTACCACTTCCACACCGCTTTGTTCTGCGATCCATTGCCATGTTCTTATAGAGTTCGAGCGATGCTGCCAGTTAAACAATCTATAAACACCGCTAAAGACCTGAGTACAATTGGTATTTATCCAGCCTTCAATAATCTTATTAATTCTGGATTGAAGCCTAGCCTTTTTTTCTTCATCTGTTTCAAAGTAATAACCAACACCCAGAGTTAATACCGTCTCGACATTATGGGTATCTGAATAATAGGGCCACCAATCATCACTAATTCGAGTTGCTTGATCTGCATATGCACTCGCCATATACAATAAATCTGTTGCCTCACCTGTCGTATTACAGCTTTTTGTTCTGTTATAGCTTGTGTAGCCAGGCTTACGAATATAACTATCACTTGCATCGTCATAAGTAGAGGTAAAACCGTAGGTTTCAACAGCATTTGCTGCCAAGCGAAGCATTTCAGGCGCATCGGTATTGCCTGTTATCCAATAAGTTTGCCACAAGAAATCTATAATATTTTCTATCATCCACGCTGAGAAGCCACGTGCATTGGTATCCCCTGATGGCGCACTACCCTCATTATGAACACCTTCATGGACATCAATATTGTGGGTAAAGCCGCCACTCTTTGGTGTCCAGCCATTTGCAACATCCCAAGCTTTTTCTGTCTGCTGCATATCTTTTAGTGAAGCGATACGTTCATTAAGATGCGCTAAGACCGTGGAGTCTCCTGTCATCTCATAAGCATTTATTTCCGCTAAACCAGCAATGCCGGCACCACGCTCGGTAAAACCTTCATTTTCATTATCATATGGGTCACGAGAAGCATATTGACTCCAGCCGAGGTCAGCTTGCAAAGCCATATTTTTAATTAAATCGAGATCCCATTGGCTATCATCACCGACTAATGCCCACGCCAATTTTGCTTGTTGAGGTGCAATATACTTACCGTCAGAACAAGAAACACCCCCAAAGGTAAAACACCCATCACCACCAGCCGCTGAAACAGGAGAACCATCATTACGTATATATGTAAAATAAAATTGTTTTGCTAGAAAGGCTTCTTTTAAAAACTTAACATTTCCAGTGGACATATAGGCCTTAAACATGGCACTTGACCTATCAAACAACCAGTTTCCACCACTTGAAGAAGCGTAGTTTAAAGCACCTGCCCAAGTATCAAATTGACCAAGCTGATATTGCTCAAAGCTGTCCGAAGAACCCGTTGAGGCTAGATAAGGGGGAATCAAACCCGAACCCTTAAGGTAGTCTTTATCATGTAAAGCAAAAATTCTTGGGTAGGGTAAGTTATTTTTATCTGAGCCTGCAGTTGTCCACCCTGTTGAATGGTCTTGCTCAGATAAACGCTCCAGACTTGCTCCGTCATCAGTAATTTGCACTTCGATATTACCGGAAGTCATATCCACATTTTGCAATTGGATAGTGACCGAGCGAATTGAATTATCAGACCAATGGTACCTTAAGCCAGCTTCAACAAATGCCGGAAGTTCTTGTGAACCTTGAGATACTTTAATCTCAGAAATATTTGCAACTTCACCTTCCGCCAAAGGTAAACCAAAAGTAACGGTTTCTGCGCTTGTCGGGGTAACCAGTGTATCTGCCTGTAAGGTCACTTGAGTATCTAAAGCATTCGCGATACCACTTAATAGTAGCAAGGTTGAAGATGCTGCATAATTTCTAAAACACGACTTTAAAACCGTCATCGTGATGAACCTCTTTTTTAAAAGTGAAACTTCTTAAACTGTTGCAACGCTTTGATGATTGCATGGAAAAAAGATGTGAGCCATCCTTCAGCATAAGCATTATTGTAGTCAGTTTATCCCAAGAAACTGTTCTTTACGTGAACCAAGTCTGCAAAGTGCATGTTGATTAGTTGGCATGAAACAAGACCCGAAAAGCCAATTATTTGACAGTATTTTACAATTTAAACTATTTTATAATCCCTTCTTTATAGTACAAATATGCTCTATCTGACAGCTAATTTTGGTTGTTTTTTGTACATAACCCGGGTATGACTACTGCAGATTCTTTGTCGCCACATATTCAACATAAGAACAAGCGCTCCTAGCCTTATTAACTGCCGAAAATTCTTTACAGATAAATAAACCATCGGATTTGTCCAAGGAAGCTAATGGAATAAACATATCGTCTTTCAAACAAGCGCCATAATCTTCAGCTTCTTTTTTTGGGCAAACAGCGATAAAGTCTGTAATTTTTAATTGAGAATACTCCGTCCACTTAGCAGAACACTGCCAGTGCGGATCATCTCCTTCTTTGCAAGACGCTTGTGCGACAAATACCAAACTTTCAATATCATCTAAACGAACAACTTCCGACAAAGTTTTACCCTGCACTTCACGAGGCCCTGTGCCTTTAGCGTCAGATGCTGTAAGCGCACTCAAAGCGTTCGAACTATTTAATTGATACGACATCGTGGGTAGAAGGAAATCAAAATTTGACTGCTGAGCTACCCAAGCCCAAGTTCTGACAGAGTTTGAACGATGCTGCCAATTAAACAAACGATAAATATTGGAAAAAACCTTAGCACAATCAAGATTAACCCATCCTTTTATCATGCGATCAATTCGAGACCTCAGTGCGGCTCGAGTAGCGTTGTCATGATGAAAAAATAAACCTGCGCTTAAGGAGAGTACCGTTTCTATATTATGAGTATCAGAATAGTAAGGCCACCAATCATCCTTAATCCGAGTAGCTTGATCCGCATAAGCACTTGCCATATATAAGAGATCAGTTGAAGCACCCTCAGAGTTGCAACTTTTAGTTTTATTGTAACCCGTATAACCTGGCTTTCTGGTATACGTTTGCGTTAAAGCATCATGCGAAGAGGTGAAACCATGTTTTTCAATTGCTTCTGCTAAGAACGAAAGCATTTTTGGAATATTTTTATTTCCGGTAACCCAATATGTTTGCCATAAAAAATCGACTATATTTTCACTCATCCAAACAGAGAAGCCTCTAGAGTTTGTGGCTCCATGTGGCGCACTACTTTCATTATAATTCCCTTCATGGACATCAATATTATGGGTAAAACCGCCACTTTTGGGTATCCAGCCATGCTTAATATCCCATGACTTTTCAGTTTGCTGCATATCTTGCAAAGATGTAATACGCTGATTAAGGTGGCTTAACATGCTGTCGTCAGCTGTCATTTCATAAGCAATCAATTCCGCCAAACCAGCTAATCCTGCACCACGCTCAGTAAAGCCTTCATTTTCTTTATCAAAAGGGTCTCGCGAAGCATACTGATTCCATCCTAAGTCAGCCTGCAAGGCCATTTTGATGATTAAATCATTATCCCACTGACTATTATCCCCGAATAAAGCCCATGCTAACTTCGCTTGCTGAGGCGCGATGTATTTGCCATCAGCGCATGCCACGCCTCCATAGGTCCAACATCCGTCTCCACCCGATTGTGTCGGTGCTTTACCATCGTTACGGATATATTGAAAATAAAACTGTTTCGACAAAAACGCTTCTTTAAGAAACTCGACACGCCCCGAACTCATATAAGCTTTAAACATCGCTGATGAACGATCAAACAACCAATCCGAGCCTCTAGACTTTGAAAAATCAAGGCTACCAAAATGATTGTTAAATTGAGCTAATTGAAATTCTTCAAAGGCGTCGCCATTCTCTGGAGAGGGAAGATAAGGTGGAATTAAACCAGACTCCGCCAAGTAAACTTTATCATGAAGTGCAAATATTCTTGGATAAGGAAGGTTATTTTTATTTGAACCCGATTTAGTCCAACCTTTTGCGGGAGGCAACTTAGCCAGCCTAGGCAATACATGACCTTCGTTAGTCAGTGTCACCACAACATCACCAGCAGTCATATCTACATTTTGCAGCTGAATAGTCACCGAACGAAGACTATTATCGAGCCAGTGATATCGTAATCCAGCCTCCACATATACAGGTACTTCTTCGCCTGCAATGAATGCCTTAATAGCTGAAAGAGTAGTCACTTCACCTTTAGATAATGGCAAACCAAAAGTGATAAGCTCACTATTGGAGGGTGTTATTTCCTTATCTGCATGCAAAGTAACGCTGGTTTTTAAAGCATGCGCCATACTATTGCAAAAAAATAGAATATAGAGGCAAAGCAAATATTTCATTTATTTTTCCGATTGCGCTTGCTGAACACCTTTCGGCTGAGGGATTAAGAAGTCGCGATAATCATTTGGATTTCCCGAATGTCCTGCTTCAGCAGCTTTAACGACGTTATACATTTCACGAGAAGATACGAAGTGCATGGCATATTGATCGCCATCGTTATACTTGGAAGCAAGGTACTCATACATTTTGACGGTCGGCTCCCCAAGTAAAGTATCGATATCCATTTCCTGCGTGCCATGTGTATGAATTTTTACAAACACCCATTCCGGTCGACCTTCTACATGAATGTGCTGATCTATCCACATATCAACACGATGCTCTGAAGGAGGGATCGATTTACGGATATCGCCCGCTTCGATTTTCGGCATTAGCCCCATTTTTCTGTCCTTCCAGTTGAGACATAAAGGCCCCTGAATGATCATCAGATCGCCGCATGGTTGTTTTCCTACTTCGACTTTAACTCCTTTGTCATGAGATTTAGGCGCATTCGGATCATCGGTTGCATAATAAATACTATTAACAGTAGAAGTCTGGGTATCACTTGGCGCTGAAGGCAGCGTGAAGTCAGCATAACAGCCCGTTTCTTTGAGAACGGTAATTTCATCATTGACACCACACCACTTCCCTTCTGGATGACAATTATCGAGTGTCCAATTGCCATGAATAAATGCGTAAGACAACAAACCCGTCTCAGGATTAACGGCCAAACCATCGTGTTCTTCATTTAAGGTCTTAGCAAATCGCGTTAAGGTCGCTCTTAAGTTTTCACTTGTATCATCCTCATGATGCAAATGAATTTCCAGCTCACCAAAGCCTTGAGCGCATAAATCTTGTAACTTATCTAAATGCTCTTTTCGATATTCTTCTTCAGGGTAAAAATAAGAGTGTTTTGGAAGGCAGCCATCCGCGTCCTTGATATGGCCAAATGCTTTAGGGTATTCCTGATGCCAACGATCAACACGCTGTCTTTCAATTTCAAGCGAATTAGGCCTTCCCCACTGCGGCTCATAATGGTCAACAAAGCAGAACATTACATGCGTGGTGCCATTTACTTTTGGCTTTCCCTTTAACTTAGCCTGAATATAAGACCCCAGCCAAATATGCATATTCTTTTTCCGGATCAACATACCTGCCACAGCGATGACAGCAACCACAAAGATAATTCCAATTAACCAATACAAGAAAACACTCCTTCCCTTAACGCAATGCTTTAATAAGCAGACCAGTTGCTGTTTTGATGCCGATTCGGCAATTAATAATGAAAAGTCACACCTTACAAGCCGATATGAATAGACCTTAGCTTTCGTAACATCGCTCTATCAATTTTAATTTTCACAATCTCATTATTCACGGTTTGTGCTATCCCAGGTTCCCTTTACGCCGCCTCGGTAATAGCGCAGAGCACCATGACCTAAGGCAACATTCATATTTACCCAAAAGATCAATAATTTGATTAGCTTGTTTGTTATGTTTCTATTTCTAAATTTATAGCTCACTAAATACAATAGACACTGAGCGACAAACAAGGCTGCATAAAAATAGGAACCAAAGGACAATAATAAAGAACTTATAAAGGCAAGTAGTAATAAGTGCGGGCCATGCCAGCGCAGCACTTTATGGGATATATAAGTGAACCAAAGGCTACCAAATGATGGGCTTAGCACCTTCAAAAACCGGCGGAAAGCCTGAAAGTTACCTGCCCCAATACGAACTCTGCGCTTATACTCATCGGCCGACGAAGGGGCGACCTCTTCTCTGGCCACCGCTTCTGGCGCATAAATAACTTTTCCGCCATCGACAGCAACCTGAAATACGATGGTGAAATCATCGACGATAGTGTCTGGAGATATTGCTTTGAAACAGCTTTTTCGGATGGCATAAATTGCACCATTTGCCCCCAATAAACCTGATATCTTAGATTCATTGAATTTGAGCACTCTTTCATATTGCCAGTAAGCGCTGTCTAAATTTTCACCGCTTGCCTCCGCATATAGATCCAACTCACCACAGACAGCATCCACCTGAGAGTCATCACCAAAATGCTTCAACAATTGAGACACGGCATCACTGTTGAATTCAGTGTTGGCATCTGAGAACACTAAGTAATCTTCTTTTGCCATTGCCACCAAATCATTCAAAACGGAGGCCTTACCTCTGTTTTGTTCAAAATTGACGAACACCAAATTCGGGTCATCGATGCCTTGCAAGACCTCTGCCGTATTATCCTTGCTGCCGTCGGAACCAATATAGTATTTGATTTTATCTTTCGGGTAATCAAGGGCTTGAAGGTTTTGAACACGCTCCGCTATGCAGGCGCCTTCATTGTAAGCAGATATAATGATACCGACTCGTGGCATTGACTGGCTCTGTCGACTATCAGATATACGACGTTCTTGTTTTTTTAAAACAAAGCATAAGTCTCGCTTAATTTGTACCAAGGCACTGAAACCAATTAAGACAAAAGGGAATAAAGCATAACTGTATACGACTAAGCCTGCTGACAGCCAAAATATAAATTCAAGCATTATTTCTTACCGTTTTTCGAATGGGTTTTGCTGGTATACCCACGACGGTATCACCCTCCTCAACATGTTTAACGACCACCGCATTGGCGCCTATTTTGGTTTGGTCTGAAACAGTAACACCCCCAATTATTTTTGCGCCAGCTCCAATAAATATATTTGAACCCAGGGTTGGGGTTTTCCCTTTTTCTCCTCCGATCACAACACCGCTTTCAAGAACAATCCGCTGACCACCTGTTACGCTCGAGTTAATTACGATACCGACAGGGTGCATGATGACAAACTCATTTTTGAAGTCCGCTCTTAAGCCAATGACACATTGATTGAGAAGTTTATTTAAATATTGAAATATTATGGCAAGCGGTAAACCAAAGCGAAAAGAAGAACAATACTGCATAAGACGATATAAAAAATTCGCACAGGTGCCGTCGCTTAAGCATATTTTCAAGAGCCCCACATGCGCCCCATCATCAGCAAAGACCTTCTGTTTGTAACGAAGGTCACCCATAAACAATTTTAACATGCACCTGCTGCCCTAAATTAAAGTGAGTATCAACTCAGCATTGTGTGTCCACTGACGCTCTTGGATGATATATGACTCTGCTTGCTTGCCGACAGTTTCTATATTGCCTTGATCTTTAGACAATTGGAGAACCTTTTCAACAGCAGCCTGTTTGTCGTTAGGTGGAAATAACCAGCCATTCACACCATCATCCACCACCTCAGCTATTGGTTCAAATGAAGGTGAAACCAGTGCCACTCCCATGGCCATCATTTCAAACAGCTTCATTGGCGAACCATAGGCATTTGAGTCTGGCAGAATGCCATAATCCATAGCGGCAATATAATCTTTAACCTCACCATGAGGGACTCGCCCTGGCATTTTGACTTGATCTTGCAAGTTATTATCAGTGACTGTTGACATGATCTCATCATAGACAACGCCATCTCCCACTAATAGGAGCGTCAAATGCGGCTCGGCCGCTAATTTAGGGGCTATTTCTTTAACGAACCAGTCTATACCATGCCAATAAACAAAGGCGCCCACATAACCACAAACCACTTTATTTTCTAGACCGAGTGCCTTTTTAGCTGCCACTCTATCAACACCCTTGAGAGTAAATTGCTCAATATCAGCTGCATTAGGACAAATAACACTTGGCGCAATTTTCCCATGAGCTCTCTCAACTGTGTTTTTGAAATTTGTTGAGATGAAAACAATGCCGTCACATTTCTTAAAAACCCAAGCTTCAATCTTTCGGGCGATCCATTTAAAAAACAAAGGTCGGACGCGTTCAACAATTGCCGCATCGTTAACCTCTAACACCACCGGTTTTCCCATTCGTCTAGCTTTTAATACGCCTGCAAACATGAATAAGGAGTATCGCTCATATAGGAAATCAGCTTTTGTTTCTCTAAGCTTTTTGCCAACCCGAATATAAGCCACCAAGTTATAAGCAAGCTCTATCAGTTCAAATACAAACTCAGGGACATATTTGGTGAGCTCCAACATTTTATGCAAGAGATTAGAGGGTGCTGAGGAGTTTTGTTTTTCTGGCTTATCGGTTTTGACTGGCGCCTGGTCTTTTTCTTCAGGATCAGAGCCAGGAAGTGAAAGCAGAGTAACTTGGTGATTAAGTGCTCGAAAAGCATTCACAATTCCCATAATATGAACACCTTCAGCGCCATGCCCGCGTGTTCTGTGGTGATAAACTATTTTCATATTTTATTGAATAACCTCAAACTTAAATCCTTGTTCTTTCCAGCTTGGAAGCATCTTTTCCAGTACATCGATACATTTTGTCGAGTCATCATGAAAAAGCAGTATTTCGCCATTGGATACCGGCGCCTCATGGAAGTTTTCAATGATCGTTCCTGCACTACTGTTTGAGTAGTCCAAAGAATCATAACTCCAATGCACACTTTTGAAGCCTTTTAAAAAAAGATTAAATACCAAACTGGCTCGCCAATGCCCCTGAGGTGCACGAAATAAGCGCTCCGCGCCCGCATTAACCTTTCTAATACACAGATCTGCATCGACTGCTTGTTTAATTTGTTTTTTTAAACTCAGACGTCCAAACCCAATATGATCATAAGAGTGATTACCTACCGCATGGCCATTTTCAATCACGTCTAAACCGAGTGATTCATTCTGCTGCAATTTCTTTCCAATCATGAAGAATGTTGCTTTAGCATCATACTGTTTTAATAAGGTGATCAACTTATCGGTGACTTCAGGTGTTGGACCATCATCAAAAGTAAGATAGAGAACACGCTCAGCGCTGCTTCCTTTCAGCATAAACATTTTATCAGGAAGTATTTTCACGATTAGCGTTTTAATAATTTTCTTTAGCACTTATCTATACCTGAATTTGTAATTCATTTACGGAAGTCATTCCCGTTTTATTTAATTAAGTTTCGTATTTCAGTTGAGCGGCAATCCGCGACTAAACAGCTATGTATTTAGACACGTACTCAATACCTCTTCTACTCTTCGAACATTATCATCCCAAGAAAAAGCTTTACCTTTTTGTGCAATAAGTTCTTTGTCCCACTCTATAGAACTGAACGAAATCATGGCTGTTTTCAGCTCATCTACGTCTCCAGCCTCAAACAATATTCCAGTGATATTCGATTCAACCACTTCGGGAATGCCACCCACTTTAGTGGAAATAACAGGCACTCCGCAATTAGCGGCTTCCAATAGCACGTTTGGCACGCCTTCATGATAAGACGGAAGAATTAATGCAGAGCACGATCTAACATAGGCAGCCACGTTTTCATGCGCAAGTGCACCTCTAAAAGTTACTTTGTCCTTAATTCCGAATTCACTCGCTAGTAATGAGAGCTTTTGAGCTTCTGGGCCAGCACCGATATAGGTCAATAAATACTCTCCGCCCAACTCAAGGTACTTTTTATATGCAAGCATTAAGTCCAGAACACCTTTATCTCGCTTTAAATTGCCCACAAACAAAAAATGATTTCTTTCACCCTGCTGCACTCCACTTGAAGAAGAGTCTAGATAAAACAAATGAGGATTCACCCCATTATAGATGCGACTGACGCTAGAGTTTGAAACGCCCAAACCAATGACTTTCTCCTTTAGCGCATCAGAGGGTGTAAACACATGTTTTGCTGACTGACAAACTTCTGCGATTTGACGTCGCCGCTTAGGTTGCTGCGTTAGAATATTAATGTCACTTCCATGAACCTTTATAAAATACGGAATACCCAAACGTTTAGCAATTTGCGCCGCTGTAAATCCATCTGGGTGGGCCCAGCTCCCAAGAATCGCATCATAAGCCTTTTCTTTTAAGTCTTTTCTGGTTTGAAACCAGACTGACCAAAACATAAACCAGCCAAAAAAAGATTGGACTATTTTTGGTATATACCAATAACAGACATACTTGATATTTTCTGGTGTCGACGCTTTCAAATGCTGTCTATGCTTCCAATAGTCCATCCAAGCTATCGGGACGACGATGTCCACGTCATGCTTGTCAGCAAGCCGATCAAATTGCTGTTTATTAAACGTTGCTCGATTAGGTTCCCAAGGTAAAGGATACAAGTTCGTCACGACAAGGATATTCATTACAATTCACTTATTGTTACACGTAACTTACCACTACTGGTTAACGGAATATCATCCAACAGATTCATGTTAACGTTTAGCGCGGCACCCGTATTTTCAGAAATTAGCTGATGAATTTGTTTCAACTCAGCCGGATTTTCCTGATATAGAACTAAATTCACACTGATAGAGTCTATGCTTTTTTGAACAATTTGAAATTGTTTGATACTACTAAAGTCTTTTAATAAGTGCGGGAAAAATTCACCAGGTATTGCACGACCATCTGGTGTTTTTATTACATCCAGCTTCCGCCCATCAATAGACTTTAACAGTGGCAATACGGAACCACATGAACACGCCTCAATTGAGGATTTACTCGCCCTATCTCCATTCTGATATCGAATAAGCGGAAAGCCATAGTTATGAAGATCTGTTACCACCATATCGCCAGAATCAGATGAAGCTTCGCCCTGCTCATCCAAAAGCTCAACGACTAAATGGTCGATGTTTATGTGTAAGCCATCTTGTTGCTGACACTCAGCACCAATTAACATGAACTCACGACAACCATAGGTGTTGTAAACGGGACACTTAAATGCTCGTTCAATTTTTTTCCGCTGAAACTCATACAATGGTTCAGCCCCTGTCAGTATTGAATTGGGCTGATGAATAGTAATATTTTGTTCAAGAATATAATCCGCTAACGTGACAAGAGGATTAACGTAAGAGACCAGCGCATCAGGTTTATAGTGATCAATTTCCTGAACGTAATCTGACATGTTCAGATCTGTCATTTTAAATGAGTTAAGCATCTTACGATTATAGAACCGGTGGTATAGCTTGTCTTTGAGTGCAGACTTGGCACCGACAGGCGCAATATTGGCGCCCCATAGATAGAGAGTTTTCACCCCCAGCCCAGCTCCAAGAACACCGTAGCCACGCCACATTACGGCCTGCCTGCGTTCATTACTTTCTTGATCTAGTTCAAATTGAAAAGGCACGCCGGATGAACCGCCAGTTGCTTTTCGGATATTACTTTTATGGGCTTGAGAAATAATGCCTTGATAGTTTTCACGAATCGTCGCTTTATCTAATACAGGCAAGGCTGAGATGTCAGAAACCTTGTTAACTTTAGATGGGTCAAAACCAAGCGCATCCCATTGATTTCGATAGAACTCGCAATTCTCATATGCATGAGCCAGCAATAGCTTAAGTTTTTCTAGCTGAAGCTTTTCTAATTCTGTTCGCGTTTTTTTAATATTACCTTGGTATTCAAGAATATAGGGAATGGTTTTTCGCCTAGCGATTCTTGTTTCATACAAAGGGAATAATATTTTCCGAAACAGCCATGAATACATAATTCTATCCCTGTTAAAGCTTAAGACGATTAACAATAAGTATGTTTAAAATCTTTTGCGCCTTATTCCCAAGCTTAGAGGCCAATTGCAACATAACCTTGTAGTCCTTCTCATCCAAAGCATTTAAAAGAATCAGAAACAGAGGGTACAACACGCCAAAAATAATGAAACCCACAAACAATTCCAGAATGCCTATTAAAAAACTCGCTAACTGACTAGCGATAATCAAGGCAACAATGGCCGACAAAGCAATTAAAATCAATTTCTTAAATTCAGGCCGTATTTTGAGGTAATAATAGGCTACACACACCATAACAATTGTTAATATCAAGGCCACCGATGTATAGGCTGTGACGGCACCAAACAAACCCCACTGCGAGATCAACACGGCATTTAAACTAATAGACAGAAAAAATGCAAAAACACTTAGCTTCAGCATCAAGGATTGCTTATCAACACTGAGCAAATACGCATTAACCGGTTCTCGATAAGCATTAAATATCCCTACTAATGCAAACAAACCTAAGATGACACCGGCTTGGGAAAACTCTTCACCATAAAGGAGAACCACAATACCTTCACCGTAGTAACATGTCGGCACGCCCACCAAGACACCCAAGACAAACAAATAACGGGTAGATTGCTTAATTTTGGCGCTAGGATCGTTATCGATGCCAGCAACAGATCTCGCGATAATGGGCAATAACACAGAGCTATAAACGCCAGGCACTAATAACAAGGCTGCACCCGCTATGGTCATCGCGATATAAAAAAATGAAATAGCCTCATTGGTAGCGAAGTATTTCAACAGCAGAATCTCGCACTGCCCTATCGCCAAGCCACTCACAACCGTATTAATGGATACAATTTTCAAATGATGCGAAATTCTGACACGAAGAGCGTCCGACAATATTGGCTGAGCAGCCGTTTTTTTAACGGCCAGGCGCTTAAGAAACAAACCAGACATTGACCAGTATAAAAAAGCAACCCCCGTGAACAGCATATAAAAATTTATTAAGCTGGGGTCAAAATACAAAACACCAAATACACAGGCCAAATTTAACGGCGCCACAATCAGAACGGTAAAAGCCAAAAAATCAAAACGTTCATAGCCTTTGAACACGCCCACTCGATACATATGCCCGCTCTTAAAGACAATGGCAAAGATTAAAAAAGCGAGCAAGTCACTATATTTATCCTCGATCACAAGACCTGGCGCAAAAAGAACTAGCGCGGTTAAAGCACCTGTTACAATGACCGTTTTAAATACCTGTATACGGCGAAAATAGGCATAGATAGCAGGAATATGCTGTTCATTTCCTTGTGCTCGCGCCTCAGCAATAAACTTTATAGCGCCGGTATTAATACCCGCATTGGTCAGAATAATGCAAATACCTGCTACTTTTACTAAATAACTATAAACGCCGAATTCATCAGGCCCGAGTGCTCGAGCAATAAGAATGGAGATAAACAAGCCAATCAAATATTCAAAGTAAATATTGATGGATGAAAAGTATGTATTTTTTAATACGCCAATAGCCAAAACAGCCTCACAATAAGAAACGAACAGTAAAGTATATGAGCACTAAGCTAGACGTGAAAAATAGAAAAACTTTTCCAGAGTAGTCTTTGAATGCGATTTTTTTAAATCCTTTTTCGTAACCAGATGCACGGTAGAACGTAGCAACAAACATCGCACAAAAGATATAGAGCATTGGGGTATACGATCGACTTAAGAAAAAGCACGTCACTAAATAACCGAGTAGAGAGTAAGTAAAGGTTCTGGCAATATCTTTTTCTGCTTGCGGTGCAGCCTCAAAAATAGAACCTTGAACATTTTTATTCCAAAGCACCAATAGCATATAAGCTGAAAACGTTAAAAAAGCGACCCATAGATAATAGCCGCTCAAGCCAAGCTCTGAAAAAACCAACACAAAAGAATTATGAGCCGTTAGATAATGATGCTCAGCAAATTGGCCCATGCCGACACCTACCACAGGCTTCCAAAAAAGTAATTGAAACCCCTCATACCAAGCTTCTAATCGCCCTTCAGCAGAGGCTTCCTCAGAATCGATAGCCCTGAACATACTCATCACAACCAAAGCAGCCGGGGCCGCAACCAGGCCAAGAATCATGCTTTTTTTCAAGCCATAGCGATTAAAAAACCATAAACCGACTTGGCTCATAGCGCCCAGCAAAGCGCCCCTAGAATTGGTTAAATAGATGCCATAAAGGATAAAGGCAGAGCTCGCCAACATAGGAATTTTTAGAACAAATGCAACTCTTTGGTAAAAATAAAGGGTAAGTGGCATCACCATCACCAGAAACATACCCAAATCATTCGGGTCGTTAAAAATACCCAGATAGGTAATTCGCGTTCCCTGCGAGAGCATCGCTCCGCTCCACCCAACACCCGCTTCTGATGCTTTTTGCGCCATACCATCATTTACCATCACCATGGCAGCAAAAATCAAAAACAGCATGACAATCTGCTGCTTCTTTTGAGTATTAATTAAATTCTGAACGACCAGAAAAGGCATCAAAATTGTGGTTAAGAACAAGACAACTGAATCAATTGCTGTAGAAATAATCCCATTCATGATGCCAGCAGACAAAATAACCGGTATCAAAAAGAAGAGTAAGGTATTCTGCGGTGCATCAAAGCGTCTTTTTTTGTCTGCCATCATAAACAAAGCCGCCGCAATTAATGCTATTTTCACTAACGGTAAGCCGATCAGAAAGGAAACAAATTCTTGGGGGCGAATAAAAACGAACAGCAAATAAGAAAGTAGCGCGAGAAAGGCCATAACAGTTAATCAGAAATAAAATTTGCAGCGAGATATTCAGGCATACTTAGCATACCTTTAAACCAATCCATATCTACCGAGCTATCAATGTGAAGACGCTTAAGAGACAAAGGTGTGCTTTCTTTAACTCCAACAACCCCTGAAAGATAAGAACAAGCGACTTCATAACCAGCCTCCTTGGTCGCCTCAATAACTGACTGGTTAAATGCTCCCGCACCACCCACAGGATAGGCTAAAGTTTTGCAGGACTTACTAAGTTCGGTTTCGAGCTGTGACTTTGAAAGTTTCAGCTCGTTGAGCATTTCCTCGTGACTTAAATTAGTCAGAATTGAATGTTTTACCGAATGTGAGCCAAATTCAATACCCCACTCTGACATTTCTTGCACCATCTCCCAGTTAAGCATTTTACTGTCAGAATGTTGCACATCACTTACACCTAGCTGCTGTTTTACCTGACTACAGGTTTTGTGTCTTTGTTCATCTGGCATTTTTTTCAATGCTAGCAATAAGCGCTTTATAATGTCAGAAACGCTCGCCTTATCTATTAAAGTCTCTTCGCCATGATTAAGACATTCCAAGCGAAGAGACTGACCCAGATTACTTTTAAGCGCAAACACTAACTCCTCAGTCCATAAAGTTGTGTTCGTTCCAATCAAACCTGTAGTCAAGAACATAGTTGGCTTAATTTGATATTTCTTAACAATAGGGAAAACATTCATATATAGGTCATCAAAACCATCATCGAAAGTAACGGCGACTATATTCGGGTCTTCTGTTCTTTGAAACTCCGCATAAGCCTCTGTCAAGGGCAGAACACGAAAGTGTTGAGACAAATACTTCATTTGCTGCTCAAAATCAGCGATCGTTGAATCTACTAGATGTTCATCAAATAGATAATTATTTTCATCGATATCCATGACACGATGATAGGCCAGTATCTTTAAACTGGGGGACTGTTTACCTAGTTTTCGAAGGAAAGGAAGCAGCCCTAACCTTGACAGGCACATACTCAATAATCGGCGTTTATTCATACATCCCCCCCTAAGCGACTAATGTCAGACTTAGGACTTATTAATATTATTAGTATCGTAAAAAGTGAGTTCGACTATAAAAGCTTCAATGTAAGGCCAAGCCCGAGAACAAATTCCTCATACTCTCGGATGGTATTCTTTTCATTACGCCTTTTTTCAAATCCTATATTTGCGTTAACAGATAACGCTTCAGTCACTCTGTAATTACTATCTATTCCATAAGAGTTTGTTCTGTTGGTACCGAATGTTGGACTATCAATAAATTTATTTTCTTCATACTGAATAAACATACCGGCATTAAAGCCTTCGCGAACTTGATGATCTAACTGAACACTGACACCAAGAGACTCTTCATCATTTAATTGAATTTCATAATCATCACTGCCCCAGAACGTGGACAAGGTATAGCGATAACGGTCAAAATTTCGTGTTGCTGAAAAACTAAGCGTTTTCCTTTTTATCACATCCAAAGAACCGGCAAGCTCAGATAAGGTTTGCAAACCGTCACTCGAGTTATTTACCAGAGTCACTAATGAATCAAACCCAATAGAAGAGTCGGAAATTGATTCTTGGTAGTTCAGCGACAAATCATGCCAAAAAACTTCACTTCGATTAAATATTAGCGAAAAATAATTACCCTCAATAGTATCAGTTGTATCAGACTTAACTTGAGAACGGCCGATATTAAAGGAAAAAACGCCTTTCAAAAATTGCCGTTGCATACCAAAATTAACGCGTAAATTTTTGAGTTTATCGTCTTCTGCAGGGTCGGTAGACTCAGATTCTGATTCCAGAACGGCATCATAAACCGAGCTGAGATTAAATTGAGTCACGCTATTTAATTGGTATAGATAGCTCACATCAGCATTTAACCTTTTAGTGTCAGAAGCCGTTTCGCTGGAGTTTTCAACTTGAACAAAATTAGCAGCCGAAATTAAGGTCGATGAACTGTTTATTCTATAGGTAACGGTAGGGCCTGTTCTAAAGACATTACGTTGTTCTCGATTATCGGGAGTATCTCCAGCCGTTGCATCACTAATCACCTCCGAACGGGTAAAAGAGGTTCGCCAATCTAGAAAGTCTTCTACAATATCAAAGTTAAATAAGCCAAAACCGGTTGTTAAGCGGGTCTCATCAGAATATGTATTATTTAAGTACATTTCCTGTTCTAAGTTTAAACTAGCATCGGCATTAAAACGCTTACGTTCTTCCCTTAAAAGCAGATTGACACCGACGCGTTGAATTACATCTTCATTGTAATTGAAAGACGATAACTCGGCGTTTGATGAGTACTCCGTTGAGGAGTACAGCTCTGCATCTAGGTTAGTAATTGACCAAACAGGTGCAGATAAAAACGCAGCAAATACTATAACCAGACAACTTACAAAGGTGTGTATTTGATAAGACTGCATAGCGGGATCTTTCCTAGAATAATTCTCGTCAGGTTAATTGTTGTATACCAAACCAACAAGTTTTTCAGGGTCAACCGCTTCGATACCGATTTCTACCTGATCTTCAGTTGCCCTTCCATGAGGCACAACCAGCAATACCATATCTGAAATTTCAGTCAGAATTCTGGCTTCGGAAGAATCAATGACTGGAGGTGCGTCGATGAAGATATAACGATCTGAGTAGCGTGAGCGAATTTCATTAATAAAATGCTGCATTTTTTCTGAAGAAAAATATTCCGCCGCCCCTTCACTATTACCACCAATGGGCACCACTCTTAGTCGAGGTACTCCTGTGGCATAAACGACATCTTTAATGTTTAGAGAACTATTACTAAGATAATCAGTAATGCCAGTCGTCGCATCACCTATAATCAGTTCATCTAAGCTAGGCGAGTACAAATTGGCATCTATCAATAGACTTGTTTTTGATTTATCAAGAGCAAACACAGCCGCAAGGTTTTTTGCAACATAACTGGCACCGCCACGATGATTAATCGAAGACACCATACAAACAAAGTTTTTCTTATCGTTTTTCTTTAAAAGCTGGGTTCTTAACTCTCGGAAGGTGTTTAAAATTTTGACATTACCCATACTGCCATTGATGATTTTAAGGCGCTCCATTTCAGTCGGAGAAAACTGATCGACCTCTCCCATCCGGGTAATATCTGACTGATCTGTTTCTTTTTTATCAACGATTTGCATTAAACCAACCTATAGATAGTTAATGTTTATGGAGAGAACACCAAGAGACTTTACGCTAAAAATTAAAAAAGCCAATTTTTGAGGCATACGCAAGCGCCCCATAACCCACCAGTATTACTGTTCCAAGTAAGATACAGATCACCATATCTGTACGCACAACTCGCTTGGAAAATGCCGTTTTAACGTGCGGAATCACGGCTAATGTCGGCACACCTAAATCCGCTATTTTTTCTGGAAAACGTATTCGCTGATCAACCAAGACGTAAGCCGTAAGTAGGCCAATAATCCCCAATAACCCGACAATCGGACCCAGCAATACAAAGTGGAAAAAACGCAAGCCCACCGGATTTAGTGGCGGCAAAGCAGGTTCTTGAATTCGATAAGTCACACCTTGACCTTCTAGGTTTAGCGTCATCGACAAGCGCGCTTTTTCTTTCCGCTCCAGCATATCTTCGTAAATTTTCTTAGTGACAGTATAGTCTCGCGTCAACTCGGCCTCTTCAGCTGCGCGCTCTGCAATTCTTTTTCGTCGCTTGTACTCTTCCTCCTGAAGCGCCAAAAGCGCCCCTAGACGCTTTTCTTTTGCCTGCATATCCGTTTGGATTTTCGATAACCGGCTACGCAATTCTTGATATAAAGGATTTAAAATAGCCTCATCTTCAGATTGAATTCGACCGCTCTCTTGCTGCTTTGTATCATTATTACTTGCCTCTTGAATGGCTTTTTTAACATCCTCAATTTGGTAGGTCAGACTCACAACATCAGGATAATCTTCCGTATAACTAAGCAGCAAATTATTTTTTTGAGTTTCAAGCGCCTTTAAACGCTCACTATAAACATCAGCTTTAAATTTTTGAGAAGAATATTGAGACTCATTTTTGAGCTGGCGTTGCAAGGATGCAATAGAGGTTTTGTCTTCATCGAGGCTGATTTTCAAGTCTTCTATCTGGGCTCGCAAACGACTTATACTGGCATCTACATCAATACTTCGACCATCAAAGTTTTGTGATTTAAATTCTTTAAGCCTTTGTTCTGCGGAAACTAGCTGATCTTTATATTGTTTTACCTGATTATCGATAAACAAAAAGGCTTCACGACTTTCCGAACGTTGGTCATCAGAACTGGCTTTCAGAAATACGTCAATCACAGCATTGATAACTCGATATGCATCATCTGAAGTGGAATCGGTATAACTCACCTTGATATAACCTGCACCAATACCTCGAACTAGTATTTTATTACGCAAAGAATTAATTTTTTGGCCCATTTCTTCAGCGCTTTCAAAATGACCTAAACCATAAACGGTCTCAATCACTTCTTTTAGAATCCTTGGTGAATACATCATATCTCGAACAACCTGAGTATGATTCTGAACCTTGGATTGCGCTGCTTGCTTGTCCAACAAAGGCTTTAGGATATTCTGGTTATCAGCAAAAATAGTCGCAGAGACTTCAAACTTTGAAGACCAAAGCATCCCGACACCCAGAACTGAAAAGCTTATAAAAGCGAACCCGAATATACATAAAAATTTACGTTGCCATGCCTCCCTGAAAACAACATTTATGTACTTAATTAACAGCGTAAAATCCATGTGAGTTTAAAAACCTCTTTCTGGAACGGTAATAATATCTTGCGGGAATAGCGTATAGTTCGAGTCAAGCACACCCTTTTCAAGAATATCGTTCAAGTAAATGGGGTAAACCTTGGCACCGTCTTCGGTCTGGCGATAAAGTTTTGATGCATCCGCGTTCGCAAACGGCGTCACACCGCCTGCTTCAAGAATGACATCCAGTACCGTAATACCTTTGCGATAAGGAATAGAACGCTGAGCAGCGACAGCACCGGTCACCCGGATACGGTGGATAAATTCTGCACTTGTTGGATTCGATACAATGACCGTTACTTTTGGGTTACGGATATAGCTACTAAGACGCTCTTCGATAATTTTTGACAGCTCAGCCGTAGAAACACCATCCACCTCGACATCGCCAGCGAGTGGCACTGAAATTTTCCCATCGGGTCTCACCATCACCGATACCGATAGATCAGGATTACGCCAGACGTTGACTTCAACCGCATCGCCAATACCTAACTTATACTCTTCAACAATACCAATACTTGACTCAACGGGCTGCTCCGTCACAACATTTTTAGTGCTGCATGCCGCCGTCAGCATCGCTAAACAAACAACAGATAAAATTCTCATACTTGCTCCTGAGTTAAACATCCTATTTCCAATTTTGTATGTTCTGTACTTTTAATTTTTAACTGGCTTATTGTGCCTCATAACTCAAGACACGGCGCTAATGCACACCTTTACCTAACAGCACTACTTCTACCGTTTGGATAACAATAAGAACATCCATAAAAAAACTGTGATTTTTTACATAGTAAAGATCATATTTAAGTTTATTTCTAGCGTCATCAACAGAAGCACCGTATGGATACTTCAATTGCGCCCACCCCATTAAACCCGGTTTGACACGATGACGAGCATCATAATAGGGAATAGCCTCTTTCAATTCATCGACAAACTGAGGCCGTTCGGGACGAGGACCAACAAAACTCATATCCCCCCGAAACACGTTATAAAGCTGAGGCAACTCATCTAAACGGGTATTTCTTATGAAAGCCCCCACACGCGTTACACGCGCATCATTTTTGGTCGCCCAGACCGCCTTGCCATCTTTTTCGGCATCTTGAGTCATGCTTCGAAACTTATTGATTGAAAACTCTTTGCCATTCAAACCCACTCGCACTTGTTGGTACAATATAGGGCCTTTGCTTTCAAGCTTCACAGCAATGGCGGTTAATAACATGAACGGCCAAGCAAGAAGTAAGATAAATGAGGCGACCGCTAAGTCGAAAAGGCGTTTGATAATATCTCTAAGTTGAGAGTATACAAATCCATCCGAAAATAAAGCCCAGCTCGGACGAAGCATACCCACTTCTACTTTTAACAACTCTCTTTCAATAAAAGCCATGGGTTCACTGATACGAATCCCTCTCAACTTACAATCGAGCAGGGCATCAATGGGCAGATCGCCACCTTCACTTCGACGACGTTCATCGGGCGCAATGACAATTTCACTGATATTATGTTCTTTAACAAAGGCCGCCCAATCATCTGGCTCATTAATAATCTGATTGCCTTCAACACAGGTGTCGCCGTGTCCTGAAGCAATGCAGCCATAGATTCTAAAACTTTTTTGCGCTAACTCAGGTTTAATTCTAGTCAGAAGCTGTTGAGCGGTTGTTCCCGTCCCTAAAATCACTACGTTACGACTTAGTTGAGCGAGATCCACCACTTTATAAAAAACCACACGCAAAAGCAGCACAAAGACTAAGGCAAAAGTAATCGCAAAGGCGAGCACGCCTCTTCCAAGATAAATATCGGGAAACAAGTAATAAAGAATCGTTAAACTTGCAGTGCCAAGGAAAAAATAAGCCACAATCGTGCGAAGCAGCATTCCCGTTAAGCCTTCTCGGAAAATACTGGTATACACGCCCATTGCTAAGGAACAGCAGCTCATCACTAATGCAAAGACAAATAACTGAATCTCAGGGAGTTCCAAAAAAACCTGGCTGGCATCATCAAACCAAAGGTTACGAACATCTAACCCGGCCAAAACTGCAGCCATTAACAGCGCAAACTCAATTGCACCTAAAAACAAAAATTTAGTATGTAAATAGTGATTTAATACTCTTACATGAGCCACTCGCATTCACCCTGAACAAAAAAAATGAAAAATTCACACTTGAGTCACGAAACGCTTCTAAAATAACAGAACTTGGCTTCATGATAGACTATTTCTTTAATTTATCTGCTTCCTACTTTACTATTCTGTTCAGAAAGGAATGCTTTAGAAATAAGCGTCAGCATTATGCAATATTATTATGTTTTATTTAAGACACAATTTACTTTATACACTTCTAACCTAAAAGATTGAGAGACAATGGAAAACAAAACACGAATTTGCGTGATTGGACAAGGTTATGTCGGCCTTCCGCTAGCTGTAGAGTTTGGTAAACACTACCCCACTATTGGCTTTGATATTAAACAAGAACGTATCAATGAACTGAAATCCGGCGTTGATAGCACACTAGAATGTTCCAGCGAAGAACTGGCGGAAAGCACCCACTTAACATTCAGCTGTGAACTAAGCGAGATAGAACAAGCAAACGTATATATTGTCACGGTTCCGACGCCTATCGATAAGTACAAAACACCGGATTTAACACCACTCATCAAAGCAAGTGAAATGCTGGGTAAAATCGTCAAACAAGGCGATTATGTGATCTATGAATCAACTGTCTACCCTGGTGCCACTGAAGAAGACTGCATCCCGCTTGTCGAAAAACATTCCGGCTTAACTCTGAACAAGGACTTTTTCGCAGGCTACAGCCCTGAACGAATCAACCCGGGCGATAAAGAACACCGAGTCACCAATATTTTAAAAGTCACCTCAGGCTCGACCCCAGAAGCCGCTACCTTTATTGACGACCTTTACAAGAGCATTATTATTGCCGGCACTCACAAAGCTAGCTCAATCAGAGTCGCGGAAGCCGCTAAAGTCATTGAGAATACTCAGAGAGATGTCAACATCGCCCTCGTTAATGAGCTATCACTAATCTTTGACAAAATGGGTATCGACACCCTTGAAGTGCTAGAAGCCGCGGGTACAAAGTGGAATTTCTTGCCTTTCCGTCCAGGCTTAGTTGGGGGCCACTGTATTGGTGTAGACCCGTACTACCTGACCCACAAGGCACAATCAATTGGCTACCACCCAGAAATGATCTTGTCTGGTCGCCGAATTAACGACAACATGTCCAGCCATATCGCAGAAAAAGTACTGCGTTTGATGACACAGAAGAAAATTCAGGTGGTTGACTCCAACATTCTAGTTATGGGCCTTACTTTTAAAGAAAACTGCCCTGATATTCGCAACACCAAAGTCACCGATGTGATTGCCGATTTAAGCAGTTTCCATGCAAATATTGATATTTATGACCCATGGGCTGATGCTGAAGAAGTTAACCATGAATATGGTTTGAAACTCGTGAACGAGCCCAAAGCCAATAACTATGATGCTGTGATCATTACCGTTGCGCATAGCCAAATAAAGGATATGGGCATCGAAGCAATTCGCAAACTTTGCAAAACAGATCACGTCATCTTCGACGTTAAATATTTATTCAACAAAGAAGATGTTGACGATCGTCTATAAGCAGCTATATCCAATAGGCACACCTGCCTTCCTCAATGACCAATACAGATTCACTGTATTGGTCATGACTATCACTTTATACGCCCTCCTTGCCGTATTTTGACACATGGCAACCATTAATAGTCATTACATCCTCAGCGCACTTGGCGGCGCAAAAGCAAAAGGGCTAGAAGCAGACCGGCTGTTACAGTCTGCCGGCATTCCCAAGCAACGACTCAACAACCCTAAAGCGCGCTTTCCCGTTGAATCCGTCGCCAGACTTTATGCTGGAATCGCCTTAGCATTAAATGATGAATTCATGGGTTTCACTCAGAGCCCTCTAAAAGTCGGCACCTTTGCTCTGATGGCCGAGTGGGTTAGCCGCAGCCGGTCCCTGCATGAGCTATTGGAAAATGGCATCCGGTTTTATAATCAAATCACAGCCTCCTTACAGATGTCCTTGGAAATCAAAGGCGAGCATGTCTATCTAACCACCGAACTGGCCGAACCAAAACTGGACGTTGAGCACTTCTATATCGAATATTGGCACGTGATCTGGCACCGCTTTGCCAGCTGGTATATCGGCAAACCCATTAAGCTACTCACCGCATACATTAATTACGTACCAATTGATAAAGATGAGTTTGAACTACTTTACCGCTGCCCGACAAACCAGAAGAGCAAATATAACCGTTTGGTTTTCCACAAAAAATACCTCCAAGCACCTCTCGTCAAAACGCAACGAGAACTCGACGTTTTTTTAAACAGGGCACCTATCGATTTACTCACCATCCCCGGTGAAGACAACAGCCTGACCGCCCAGATAAACCAAATCATCGAACCCAGGAATATTTCTGCACTCGAAAAACTCGTACTGCCCAATGCAAAAGAAATAGCAGCGCAACTCAATATAAGCGAACAAACTCTGAGGCGAAAACTTAGTCTAGAAGGTACAAGCTTTCAGCAAATAAAAGATGCCCTAAGACAGAACCTGGCAAACAAGCTGCTGTTATCCGAAACAGCCACCATTGCAAAAGTCAGCCATTTTTTAAACTTTAGTGAACCGAGGGCATTTACCCGCGCGTTTAAAGCATGGAGCGGCACCACCCCAAAAGAGTACAAGAGAATTAACAAGAATTCACGAAATAATGAGCGTTTTAGTCCATAACCAGCAGAAAATTATGTCCACTCCTCACTGCAATCTATTTTATTTATTTATACATATCAATGCTTTATAAATTATTCAGCTTATCGCTTTAAACGTTCAGTGCTTCATTTTATAGACATAAACTAATATTATGCACGCCAATTAGCACGGATCACCTTGAATTACCCGTCCTAGACTTACAAAGTCAGGAGCAAGCGTCTAAACTGATTAGCGAATTTTAGCTCAATCAAACACGTGGTAATGATCGACAACGTCAATAAAACTAATACGAGCATGATGCGCGATGACTACAAGCAAAAAAATAACTGCCTCATTAGACAACCCCTTTCAGGAAACGCAAGAGCTGGATTTTAGTATTCCCGGCCAAAACACAGAAAACCCAGGCTTATACGAAGCCACACTCAAAAAAGGCTATGATCTGATCCAGCGACCTCGCAAAGCAGCTGGGGTCGACGCCATTACCCGCCAGCACAGTAAAAAACGGATGACGATCTGGGAGCGCATCTCAGTACTAACGGATGAAGATCCGACTGTCCTGTTTCAAAACTGGGGGAAAAACCTTGATGGCGCATCTATCGTCACCGCTATTGTTAAAATAGATGGCCGGGATGTCGCACTTTACGGACATGATTTCACCGTTCGAGCGGGCTCAATGGATGCCACAAACGGAAAAAAACTGGCTCGATTAATGGAGCTCGCCGGCAAACGAAAAATTCCCTTAGTTGGCCTAAATGACAGCGCAGGCGCTTATGTTCCTGCCGGCGTCGGCGGCTTGGATGGCTACGCTGAAGCCTTCACCGCGCTGCGTAAAATAAGTGGCGTCGTGCCTAGCATCATGTGTATGTTCGGCTTTAACGCCGGCGGTGGTTCTTATCTGCCACGCCAAGGTAGCTTCATGATTCAAGCACAAGATACCTTCTTTGGCCTCACGGGCCCAGGCGTCGTGAAAAGCGTGTTAGGCGAAGATGTTACACCCGATGAGCTTGGTGGCCCCGGCGTTCACAGCCAAAGCGGCGTCACCGATTTTGTGGTCAAAGATGAAATCAGTGCACTGAAAAAAGTCCGCCAATTACTGAAATATATTCCAGACAATAACAGCCAGCTTTCCCCCTTCCAGCCCACCTCCGATCCAATCGATCGCAAGACCTGGGATATCGATATCTTATTGAAAAAAGCCTTTAATAGCCCGACCGGTTTCAACACGCCGATTGATGTCACCATTATGATTCAACAGCTATGTGATCATGGTGACTTCTTGGAAATTCAAGAAAATCGAGCACGAAATACAGTCACGGCTTTAGGCAGAATGGGTGGCAATGTCGTTGGTTTTGTGGCCAATAATAGTGCCGTGGCATCTGGGCAAGTTGATATCGATGCCGCCTACAAAAATGCCCGTTTCATCCGCTTCTGCAATTTATACAACATCCCCATGATTTTCATGGAAGATACCACCGGCTTTTTACCCGGAAAAGACCAAGAAGCCAAAGGGATTGTACAAGCCGGTCGCGCCATGCTGGACTCCATCATTGACTTACGCACCCCACGCTTTCTGGTCATGATCCGCAATGCCTTTGGTGGCGCCTATGCTTCTTATAACTGCTACGCGACAGGTGCAGATTTTGTTATTGCCTTACCGTCAGCTCGTGCAGCGGTTATGGGCCCAGCAGGGATTGAATTTGTTTATAAAGATGAATTACGCGCCATTCGTGGTGCGGTAAAAGAAGGGAAACAAAGCGCTGAATGGGCGAAGGAAGAAGAAGCCAAACTGGTAAAACAGTATGAAGACTTGCTAATGAACCCAAATGAAGCCTTAAGCCTGGGCTCTATTTCCCAAATAGCCATGCCAAGAGATTTACGAAAAATACTCTGCGAAAACATGGACTTCCATTTAAAACATTACACGCCAGAGCCATTCACCAGCGTTCAGAGGGAGTTTTACTAAGATGAGCAATGAACACTATTTACATAACCCGCTTGTTCATCAAGATAGACGACTCGCAAACCATAACAGCCCTTGGGTACAAGGTTTTAGCTGCGAGGATGTTCGCCCCTTAATCATCTGCCGCGGCCCCATTCGTAAAGAAGCAATGGATGTGTTTCAGGAAATGGGCATTGAGTATTACGGCATTCTACTGTCTGAAAAAGACAGCATTGTATACCAGAACGCCTTAGCACCTGAACTACGCCAAATCAAAGACCCTAAACGCGTACATCGAGTGCCAGACTATTCTGGTAACGACAAAGAAGAACGCAACCAACGTATTGCTCAAATCATTCGCATCGCCAAAGAAAATGATTATAACGCCATATTCGCGGGCTATGGTTTTATGGCTGAAGACGAAAACATGGTCAGCGCCATGGAACAAGCCGGTTTAAATTTTATTGGTCCTTGCTCGCAAACCGTCCATAAAGCAGGTTTGAAAGACGAAGCCAAACGAACTGCCCTGCAAGTTGGGGTCAGTGTCACGCCCGGCATTAATAACGCGACAGCCTTAACCTTATTAAAAAAGCACCCTGATGAAATTGCCCTTCGCGCTCTGGTTAAAAGTGAAAAACTGAGCCTGAATGAGGCCGTGTTTGACGCCGCAGAGACACTAGAAGCTAAAGCAGATGTTGTCTTGGAAGCCGGCTACCAAAAAGGTATCGACCTCTACAGTACAGCCGAATTGCAAGACACAATTCGCGAACAGGTCATTGAAATTGGTAAGCAGTACCCCGAAAACCGTATTCGCCTAAAATGCATTGGCGGTGGCGGCGGCAAGGGCCAGCGTATTCTGTCTAGCCCGGCGAGCTTTATCGGGGACCAAGAATCTCGCTTATCGCAAATGGCTGATCAAGCTCCCTCTCTGGTGCTAGAAATTCTTAACGAAGTCAAAGCCACCGGCCAGGGTGATAACAAAAATATTTTGGTCGAACTCAATATTGAAACCACTCGCCATCAGGAAATTCAGGTCATCGGTAACGGTGAATGGAGCCTGGCTCTTGGCGGCCGTGATTGCTCTCTGCAAATGCATGAACAAAAGCTTCTTGAAGTCTCTGTGACCACTGAAGACCTGCAACAAGCACTGACCGACTCACTCAAAGCCGAACGTGAAGAAGAGTCCAGAATACTAAGTCAGGATATTAAAACCCTGCAAGCAATGGAAACAGAGTCAGAAACCTTCGCACAAGCAGTAGGTTTGGATAACGTTTCCACCTTTGAGTGCATCGTTGACCGTGATCAACACTTCTTCATGGAGATGAACACCCGAATTCAGGTGGAGCACCGCGTTACCGAATTGTGCTACCAACTCAAATTCATTAACCCGAATGACCCTGAAGACTTCTTTATTGTTCAGTCTCTGGTTGAAGCCATGGTTCTTCTTGCCAGACATGGTAAGCAGCTTCCAAAGCCGGAAAGAATGGCGCGCCATGTCGCATCAGTCGAAGCACGTTTGAACGCAACCAATCAAGCACTGGCACCACACGCAGGTGGTTTAATCGAATATTGGTCGGATGCCACCGAAGGTGAAATTCGTGACGACCAAGGCATCAGCCTGCATAACCCGGATACCGATGTTTTCATGAAGTATCACCTAGCGGGCGCTTATGACAGTAACATCGCACTACTGCTAACCGTTGGCAATAAACGCCAAGCCAGCTTCCAAAAAATGGCCGATGTGCTGCGAACAACCAAACTAGAGGGTAAAGATCTCGAAACCAATCTAGCCTTTCATTATGGTTTGGTGAATTGGTTAATTGGCGAAACGGTGAACGCAAGACCCACCACACAATTTATCGTGCCCTACCTAACAGCAGTCGGCGCATTAAAACGAGAGGCACAGCAATTCAATTTAGCTGAAGTCTATCGCGACATCTGCGAAAAAGAACTGGGTAACAGCCAAACCAGCGAGAGCAAAAAAGCATTACAGAAAATACTACAACGAAAACAATTACTGCTCACTCGCCCTGTCGAACTGCTTATGAACGAACCGCATTTACTATCCGGTTGGTTAAGCTTGCATCAGGATGATTTTTCCGGTGACGAGAAGGCCGCGTTCAAGTGGTGCCGAAATCCCGTTAACATTTTGGCGGAGACGTATCATTATTTGAATATGAACTATCGCAACAACAATCAGCGAAAGTTCCCACCTGCCTCCATGATATGGGATCACGACGAAGCGCTGTTATCGCAAGCATTGAGCTTTTATGCCAGCCTTGACGCGCAGCTAGCGGAAAATAACAGCCAGCCGTCATCATTTGACGGTTTGTGCGAGCTCATAAATGGCAAGCCACCTGCTTTCTTCGACAAGCAAACCTGGGAAGCGATTCAAGCAGCACATGCCGGTTATCAAGCAGGTTGTGAAATTTTGTTGCTACTGCCGTATCTAGGGCAACAAACCGACTTTTTTGCGCTTCACGTGACCGACGACCTAAGCGTGCATATCCCTGAAAAACTGACAGACAAAGCTTATCAAACCGAAATGGCCAAAGTACTTGTGCCTCCCCCAGTCGCGAAGGGCGATGAAATTTTAGCCAGTTCGGGCGGTATGTTCTATTCCAGAGAAGCACCAGACAGACCGCCTTTCATTCAAGAAGGTGATCATTTTGAAGCAGGACAAGCGCTGTATATTGTTGAAGTAATGAAAATGTTTAACAAAATTACCGCGCCTTTTTCCGGCAAAATAGAGAAAGTGTTGTTGAAAGAAGATGGCACCATTATTAAGAAAGGTGAGCCACTGTTTAAGATCGTTCCTGATGAAAAAATTATTACAGAAACGGCTGACGAAACACGAAAAAGACAAAGCAAAGCGTGTGCTGGCTTTATGAAACGTTTAGCTTAACTGGAGAGATAGTATGATTACCGGACTTGACCATATCGCCATTGCCGTGGCGGATTTAGAAAAATCTATTGAACGTTTTGCAGAAGATTTTGGACTGAACCTGAAAGGCCGAGAAGATGTCGCCGAAGCAAAAACCAGCGCAGCCTTCTTCCCTATCGAAAAGAGCAATATAGAACTGGTGCATCCCTTAAATGGCGAAGGCCCTGTTCAAAAGTACCTTGAAAAAAACGGTCGTGGTGGCATCCATCACTTATGTTTTAGCAGTGACAACATTGAAGAAGATGTCGAACGCTTAAAAGCAAAAGGCTACCAGTTTCTGTCAGACGCCCCTACTTTGGGCGCCCACAACTGCAAAGTCATTTTTATACACCCCAAAAGTGCCGATGGCGTGTTGATTGAACTGAATCAACCGATGGACCACTAAGGCCTTATAGTTCTTTGACAGTGTAGTTTTGAAAAGTCTTTGGGTGCATTTACGCACCCAACCCGCTTAAGCTATATACCTATGGTGCAAACTTGCGCCTATGACGAATATTGGAAGATCACTATGTCGGATAAGAAAGCTGAACGTAAAGCATGGGAAGAGTTAGCCATCAAACAAATGAAAGGCCGACACCCTGACGATATGACGTGGCAGACACCTGAAGGTGTGCCTATCAAAATGCTCTACACGCAGGCAGACACCGAGAAACTGACACACAATGATACGCTTCCGGGGATGGCTCCCTATGTACGCGGCCCAATGGCGACTATGTATGCCGGCCGCCCTTGGACGATTCGCCAATATGCAGGTTTTTCAACAGCCGAAGAATCTAATGCCTTTTATCGAAAAAATTTAGCCGCCGGTGCGCAAGGAGTCTCTGTTGCATTTGACTTGGCAACCCATCGAGGTTACGACTCCGATCATCCACGAGTCACCGGCGATGTCGGTAAAGCCGGTGTCGCCATCGACTCGGTTGAAGATATGAAAGTACTGTTCGACGGCATACCTTTAGATAAAGTTTCCGTTTCCATGACCATGAATGGCGCAGTGCTGCCCATACTGGCAAGTTACATTGTCGCCGCTGAAGAACAAGGCGTGGATCAGTCAGCATTATCAGGTACCATTCAAAATGACATTCTTAAAGAATTCATGGTCAGGAATACCTACATTTATCCGCCTCAGCCTTCGATGAAAATCATTGGCGACATTATTGCCTATACCTCGAGCAACATGCCGCGCTTCAATAGTATTTCAATTTCTGGCTATCACATTCAAGAAGCCGGCGCAGATGCTGCCCTCGAATTAGCCTACACATTGAGCGATGGCCGAGAATATGTCCGTACAGCTATTAATGCAGGGCTTGATGTCGACGCATTCGCTCCCCGCTTATCCTTTTTCTGGGGCATCGGCATGAATTTCTATATGGAAATTGCCAAGCTCCGAGCAGGTCGTTTGTTATGGGATAAGATCATGGCGGACTTCAATCCTCAAAATCCCAAATCCTCGATGCTGAGAACCCACTCTCAAACATCAGGCTGGTCGTTAACCGAACAAGACCCTTACAACAACGTCATTCGCACCACCATTGAGGCGATGGCCGCCGTCTTCGGTGGCACTCAGTCGCTTCATACTAATGCCTTAGATGAAGCAGTCGCCCTACCGACTGAGTTCTCGGCACGCATCGCGCGAAACACCCAAATTATTATTCAAGAAGAAACCGGCATCCCTAAAGTCGTCGACCCTTGGGGCGGTTCTTATATGATGGAAACGCTGACTCAGGATTTAGCGGATAAAGCTTGGGAGCTCATTGAAGAAATTGAAGCCAGTGGTGGTATGGCAAAAGCCATTGAGCAAGGCATTCCAAAACTTCGTATTGAAGAAAGTGCTGCGAAGAAGCAAGCGCGCATCGATCGAGGTGAAGATGTTATTGTTGGAGTCAATAAATACCAGCTAGAGCAAGAAGATGATTTAGATATTCTCGAAGTAGATAATGTCGCGGTGAGAGAGTCGCAAATTAAAGGCCTTGAGAAAATTCGTGCTACACGCGACCAAGCTGCTGTCGACAAAGCCTTAAATGCGCTCACTGAAGCGGCCAAATCCGGAGAAGGCAATTTGCTTGCGCTAAGTATCGAAGCTGCTCGATGTCGCGCAAGCGTCGGTGAGATTTCAGACGCACTTGAAACCGTCTATGGACGTTACCAAGCACAATCCAAAACCATTAGCGGTGTCTATGGCTCGTCTTACGATGAAGATGAAGATTGGCAACAAATCCAGGCAGATATAGATGCATTTTCAGCCAGCCATGGTCGCAGGCCTCGTATGTTGGTCTGCAAAATGGGTCAGGATGGACATGACCGGGGCGCTAAAGTCATTGCCACTTCGTTCGCCGATGCCGGTTTTGATATCGATTTATCCCCCATGTTTTCGACCCCCAAAGAAGTTGCCAAACAAGCTGTCGAAAACGATGTCCATGTGGTCGGCGTCAGTTCTCAAGCGGCTGGCCATAAAACCTTAGTGCCTGAATTAATACAGGCGCTTAAATCCGAAGGCGCAGAAGATATTATCGTCGTCGCTGGCGGCGTTATTCCAAAGCAAGATTACGATGCCCTTTATGCCGCTGGCGTCAAAGGCATATTTGGCCCTGGAACCAAGATTCCTCATAGCGTAAAGCAGGTTTTAAACGCCATCGATAATGTAAAAGCTGGATAAAACTACCGCTAGTGGCTGTGTTATAAACACCGGTTATAACAATGAGATCCATGGTGCGCATGGCGCACCCTATAAAAATAAACAGACGAATCAGGGTAACCATGACGATAGATCTAGCACAGCTAAAACAAGGTAATCGTCGCGCCTTGGCTAAGGCCATCACCTTAGTTGAGAGCACGCTCGATGCGCATCGAGAAGAAGCCCAAACCCTTTTAAACGCCCTACTTCCCGATACTGGAAACAGCTTGCGTATCGGCATTAGTGGTGTGCCAGGCGTCGGCAAATCGACATTTATTGAAGCCTTTGGTCAACACCTTATCGCACAAGGTAAAAAAATAGCGGTCTTGGCTGTCGACCCTAGCTCGCCTTTACGCGGGGGCAGCATTCTCGGTGACAAGACCCGTATGGAACAACTATCCAGAGAACCTAATGCCTTCATTCGACCCAGCCCAACGGCTGGGGCTTTAGGTGGCGTATCCCTAAAAACCCGAGAAACCATGTTGCTATGTGAAGCTGCCGGTTATGACGTTATCGTGGTCGAAACAGTGGGCGTGGGTCAGTCCGAATATGATGTCGCCTCAATGGTCGACTTTTTTATGGTCCTGATGCTGCCTAACGCAGGTGATGATCTGCAAGGTATTAAACGCGGCATTATGGAGCTTGCTGATGGTTTAGTCATAAATAAAAGTGATGGCGATAACTTAGTGGCCGCAGCGCAAACTCAACGCCATTATCAGAACGCCTTCCACCTGTTAAAACACAACAGCCTATGGACGCCACCTATTCTCACCTGTTCCGCGCTAGAAAACCAAGGCATCTCAGAAATTTGGGATATGCTCGCCGACTATGAACAACAAACACGATGTCAATCAACAAAGCCAACGCCTTTCGACACGAAAAGAGCGAAGCAAAACAGCCAATGGCTAACGTCGCTTATCCGTGAAATGCTCGAACGCAAACTGCACCAACACCCCGACGTCAAAAGCCAATTACCGAAAATAACCCAAGCCGTATTGAATAATGAAATGACGCCTTATTCCGCTGCTGAACAAATTATTAAGCTTCTCGACTCTCACTAAGACATACATGACCTCGGGCGAACACACAGGTTCGCCCCTACAACACGAGTCAGGGTCAAACATCTTTTCTGGGGTTTGACACCCTGAAATATAAAAAAAGCTATCAGAACGGCAGAAAATCATCTTCGTACAGAATTGGTCCACATATGCGACCGTCGTTTGGCTGCAACGGACAATCGTTGGTATCAATAAGACATAAAACTTTCAAAAACTTGTCACCGTTCCGTCATATCGCTCCTCTAATTTAATTATTCGAATTCGTTACGTAATTTGATTAGAGGGGACAATATCATGCAGCCAGCTCAGCAGACTCAGTACGCTCCAATAGACAATGTTCGCATCGATTTTATGGATGCTTACAGTGAAGTTTTTCACAAAGAGTGCGAAATGAAGAAAAAGTCGAAAGCCAAAAAGCGTTTCGAAGCACGTCGTGCAATTGAGACGCATCAAGAGGAAAAACGCCTCAGAGAAGCATTAGCGAACTGGTGGGATGATATTTAAGCTGGACGCTTAACCAACAGGGATCAACTATTCTGTCGAGAACGCACTCAGCTCCTTCTCATTTAGAGCCAGTGTTTCCGAATCAGGAAGATCAGTACAATCTTCAGCAAGTGTTGCATCCCTGTTTAAGCTCATTGGGATTGATTTAATCCAGTTTCTCAAGGTTCTAAAGACTAAGGTTGAACATGCCACATTCACTAACCTGCCTCGTGAATAATTAACTTTACCGCCCTCATAAAACTTGAAAGTCTGAAAGTCCTGATTATCTTTCAAGTTATTGGTTGCATCATCCAAGGCAAGCGTAATTGTTTCGGAAAGCAGGCTTTCGGTTAATAACTGCATATCCGAGACGCCCTCTTCAATAGAGTCGTC
This sequence comes from Oleiphilus sp., assembly GCA_048058835.1. GTDB lineage: Bacteria > Pseudomonadota > Gammaproteobacteria > Pseudomonadales > Oleiphilaceae > PZPK01. The sequence goes on along the minus strand of JBLLNS010000001.1, from coordinate 306,187 downwards.
CTTAAAGTCTTTCGGCATCAATCGAACAGCCTCTATCAAATTTCGATACACTTCGGTTTTATTGTCATCGAAAGGCGAATAAATCGAGACCACATTTTTAAGTCGAAGGGTCGAATAATCCTGAGAAATATAAAACATGGGTTTAAACTCCAACAACCAAGCTTCTGATTCATCAAAGCCGTTATTAGAGTTAGTCAGCTTGTGCCGTTGATTAGCCAAAGCTTGAGAGACAGCCTCTGCGCTGTTGATACCATTAATCTTCGGTCGGATCGGCGAAAGCATTCGATTAGCAATACTTAATGCTTCAGCTGCTTGGCTATTCTGCTTTTGATTCTCCACAATCGCATGGGCGGCGATGCCGACCAAGACACCAACCACACCACCATCCGCTGGATACACCATACCATAGGCGTCATCATCCATTTCCGAGAGGTCAAGCTCCCCTCTAAAGACAAAGTTAGAGGGGGCTGGCATATCATGGAAATAAAAAGTAGCATCTGGAGAAATTGGCGTTGTCGATGCAATATGCTTCACGTACTGCTTTTGAGGCGCGCTGCACGCTGAAACAAAAACCAAGAAAAACATCAAGTATGCTATTTTCATTTCGTCCCACCTTGGCGTCATTTAAACGAGTTAGTTAACCACTTGGAGAGGTGACACTATCTGAGCTTTAGCTTGTTCAATAGTTTGATAAAAAGCATTGGTTAAGCCTGGAAAGTTATCTGGTTCATCCCACTCACCTTCGGCTTGTCGAGTAATATTGACTGGCAGATACCACTGATAGGTATTGCTCGCTAAGTCGATCAGGTAAGCCTTTCCTACAAACGTTGCGTAGGGAGAAGTGGTAGGAACATAGCTTGCGTATTTTCTCAAAAAGCCCAAATAAGCAACTTCTACAACCAGTAAATGAGACAAATCGTTTTCCTGAGCAAAATGTCTAAAGTCTTTTTCAGCTTCATACATTTTTTCATCATTAAAGTCTGGAAGGTCTTTCAGGCGGATCGACTTCTCTAGAATGACAGCTGAGCCACCTGTCTTTTCAATCGCTTTCGCCAGATCCTGTTTAACAGCATAAATATCATTATTATCTAAAGTGCTGACGTAAGAACTTAATGTCGAGTTCATCGCTGATGCCGCCGCAAGACACAATAAACAGTCAGCGCCTGGATAGTTAATATCAACATCAGAAATATCTGACAACACAATCCCTATTTTTTTATCTTGCGCATTTGCTAACAAGTCTTGGTTAACAGGCATAGGGTTTATTATTTTAGCGGCACAACCCGATAAAAACGTGAGAATTAAGGCTGTAGCAAATAACCTAATACTGATGAGGTTAAACATATCGTTCCTTCTTGTAAGTTTTTTGATCATTTTGAAGGCGCGGATATTACAGTCGAGAGAGAGACTAAGCAATCAGAATCACCTAGTGCTGGATTGAGCAGCTACATGGAAGGTTATTTATGTGCACCATGGCACAAAACTTAAGCGCAAAAACTTAATTAGCCGGCGCTTTCACAACGACTTTTCTGGCGCCATACCTATTTAGAATATCGAGGTACTCACCACTTTCTTTTAGCTTGGCAAGTTGTTGATTGAACTGGTCGCGCATTTTGATACTTCGAAACAAAAAACCATTGGGGCTGGCGCCGAAAAACGCAAAGCTGTCGACTTCTGGGGAGGTATCAATGGCACCTTCAGCGCCAACTTCAGCTCGGTAATAGTTAAATATTTGCTTATCCATCTGAATCACATCAACACGCTCTAGGTAAAGCATTTTGACTTGTAAAGACTGGTCGTGATGCTCGCTGTAGAGTGGGTTATTCAAAGCCATTTCAGCATATTCTTCCCCCAAGTGGGAGACAGCTCCCTGCCAAGACATTAAGCGGTAATTAACCAAGTCATTCATGCTTTCGAATCGGTAATTCCTGTCCTTAAGACTATAAGCAAAATTTTCGTAGCTATAAGCAATATCTGAAAAGAAACCCTGAAGCTTTTCATTCTGAATGGTGTTTGGATTAATGTCAGACACAACATCCACAAGACCAAGCTGATAGGATTTTAATCGACGCGCATAAGGCAAATACACTTTCTCAATTTGATAACCCAAAGGCGACCTTAATCTTTTCCGTCGAATTCGCTAGCGCATTCATCGAAAACAGCACTGCAATCAGTAAACTTGGCAAAACTAGGAAGAACTTCATAAACGCACTCTTGTGTTAGTCAACCATTTCTCTTATCACAATATAGACCTCATGGTGTGATGCGACAAATATTTGAGGATGATTCAATCGATTCACATCAAAAATCCTGTTCGATCATTTTTTTAGAGTGATCCAAATGTCAATTTACCGTGTAGAAGGACCATAACAAGGAGATTGATAAATGAAGATGATGATGACACTTTCTGCGGCAGATTTATCCCGGGTGATAGAAATGGCTTGGGAAGATAGAACCCCATTCGAAGCCATTTTTGAGCAATATGGTCTAACAGAGAGTCATGTCATTAATTTGATGAGGGGCTGCTTGAGACAAAAAGCTTTTCAAAACTGGCGAAGAAGAGTCACAGCACGCCCCACTAAGCATCTCAGCTTACGAACGTTTGAGGTTGGTCGTGGGTACAGCTCTACACAATATAAACCTTAAACCCATTGAATGGCTTCACGCACCTGAAGGTACACTATGTTTAATCTATTTAAACCTGACCCACTTAAGAAATTAAGAAAGACATATAGCGCCTTGCTGACTGAGGCGATGCAAGCACAGCGAAACGGCAACATTAGACTCTATTCCGAGCTAACTGCCAAAGCAGAGCAAACCTATCAAGAGATCAAAGCACTTGAAGACATAAAAGCCTGAGGCCAAGATAAATAACTTCCTCAAGGTTCCCCTTTTCAGTATCCAGCAGATTAACGAGTTATCATGAGCTTACACCAATCACTAGACGCTCTTCGCTCTGACACCATGCAGTTCGATCAAATTCGGCTAATTTTAGGCGATCAGTTGAATGCAGATCATTCATGGTTTCAGCAAAAAAATGACCGCACCCTCTATGTGATTTTAGAATTACTTCAAGAGCAGCGTTATGTGAAGCACCATATACAAAAAATTTGTGCGTTTTTTAAATCCATGGAAAACTTCGCCACAGCGCTTGCCGATTCGGGACACCAGGTATTGCATTTGAATCTCGACGAAAGCGCTGTCTACGAAACCATCAATAGCTGTTTGCTGTCCCTTTGCCATCAATTGAAGTGCCAACGGCTAGAATATCAACGACCTGATGAATACAGGCTACTGGTTCAGCTACGCAGCTTATCTGAAGACCTCAAACATGCCGAACTAAACCAGCTGCACATTGAAGAAACAGATAGCGAACATTTCATTCTACCCTATGAGGCGATACCCAATTACTTTAAAGCCAATAAGCATGTCAGGATGGAAAACTTTTACCGAAAAATGCGACACCGCTTTAATATACTCATGGAAGGAGATAGCCCTTTAGGCGGAAAGTGGAACTACGATAGCGACAATCGAGAATCTTTCACACAAGACAACTTAGACACCATCCCTGAACCCTTATGTTTTGAAAATGAAGTTGAAGACACTTTAGACAGAGTATCTCGACATAGTCTGTCGCATTTCGGTACAGCTCACACTTCCTTATTATGGCCATGCAACAGGAAGCAAGCACGCAAACTCTTAGACCAGTTCTGCCAAAACTGCCTACCTAATTTTGGTCGTTTTCAAGATGCGATGACCGAACATAGTGAGCATGCCTGGAGCCTTTATCACTCCCGCTTAAGCTTCGCCTTGAATACAAAAATGCTACACCCTCTAGACGTGATTGAAACAGCGATCTCCGCATACCACGATAACGATGACATTAGCCTACCTCAAATTGAAGGCTTCGTAAGACAAATATTGGGCTGGAGAGAATACGTCCGAGGTATGTATTGGACTAATATGCCGGAGGTTCAGCAAAAGAACGCTCTTGATGCGCAGCAGGCACTTCCCAAATGGTTCTGGGATGGCGCTACCAAGATGAATTGTGTCAGTAGGTCTATTTCACAATCGCTTGAGTATGCTTACGCACATCATATTCAACGCTTGATGATTATAGGTAATTTCTCACTCTTAGCCGGCCTGAGCCCTGATGATGTCGAAGCTTGGTATTTAGGCGTCTATATTGATGCGATCGAATGGGTCGAGCTGCCGAATACTCGGGGGATGGCGCTATCCGCAGATAAAGGCTTAATCGCGACCAAACCCTATGCTGCCAGTGGTAACTACATCAACAAAATGAGTGATCACTGCAAACAGTGCCATTACAATGTGAAAGCTAAAGTGGGCGATAGGGCCTGCCCTTTCAACAGTTTGTATTGGCATTTTCTGGATCGACACAAAGAGACTTTTCAGAAAAATCCTCGGATGGCATTCCCCTACAAAACATTGCAAAAGATGCAGGATCAACAAAAAAGCCAAATCCTAGACCAAGCAGACGACTATCTTTCTCGCCTCCATACCCTTTGATGATCTAATTCCAAATTAAGCACGTAGATATACTAACTACTTTATAGGTTTCGCTTAGTCTGGAGCTTGATATGCGCATCAAGAACATTGTACTTATTGGTTTTATCAGTTTACTTAGTCTGCCTGGGTCAGTTTGGGCGGGCTGCACCGACATGTTAAATTTCGAGCACAAGAAGCTGCATTCCTCACAAGTCATCGATTTCTGTGAGTCTTTTAATAACAAAGTCTTATTAGTGGTGAACACGGCTAGCCAATGCGGATTTACCCCGCAATTTAAAGAGCTTGAATCGCTGTATCAGAAATACAAAGACGACGGTCTTGAAATTATTGGCTTTCCATCCAATGATTTTCGACAGGAGTACCAATCTGAAAAAGAAACTGCCAGTGTATGCTTTAAAAATTTCGGCGTGACCTTTACTATGGTCTCGCCCAGTTCTGTCAAAGGCCCGTCTCAAAATGATTTTTTTAAGGCCTTATCAAGTATGACTGGCAAACAACCTAACTGGAATTTCAATAAATATTTACTCAGCCGTGACCGACAACACGCTGAACATTTCAGCTCAACCCGCTCACCTTTAAATAGCACTCTGGAAAAACAAATCATTCAAGCCTTAAACAGCCAATAGGAAGGAACCTAATTATGTTTGAAAAGCTCATATCCCTGAAACTGCCATTGAGTAAGCAAGGCATTATTTGTTCATTGGAAGACGGACAGTATACTGCCCTTCAAGTTGACCAACATGGCAAAACATTGGCAAAAACTGAAAAGCGCTTTAACACTGCCACCTCGGCTAAATCCTGGCTAAACAAGCATGGCATATTCACCATTATGATGAGACAAGCGCCTGTCTAGTCGGTTCATGTTGGTTCAGGTTTTGTTATGAATATTGCGAAGCAAATAGTCCTTTCAGAAGACGGCTTGGTTGAATATATTCCCGGCTTTATTACAGAGCCTGACAGCCACGCATTGTTTAATGATTTACGCTCAAACATTGACTGGCAACATGATGTCATACACCTTTTTGGCAAACACATCACGACAAAGCGAAAAGTCGCTTGGTATGGTGACGAGGCCTTTGCGTATAGCTATTCAAATTCTAACAAGATTGCCCTGCCTTGGATAAAAACACTTGAAGATATAAAGATCATGGTTAATAGGCTAAACGGTGAGAACTTCAATTCTTGTTTATTGAACTTTTATCACACAGGAAGTGAGGCAATGGGTTGGCATAACGATAATGAAACCTGTATGAAACCAGGCGCAACCATCGCTTCTGTTAGTTTAGGCGCTGCACGAGAGTTTAAATTTCGCCACCAAAACTCGGGTAAGCAACACTCTATTGTTCTAGAAAATGGCAGCTTATTATTAATGAAAGCTGAAACCCAGGAATTCTGGAAACATCAGCTCCCTGCTCGAAAGCGCATCTTGGCACCACGGATTAATCTTACGTTCAGATACTTTATTGACCCTAGTGATTAGCCAACGCTATTAGACTTCTTGAACCGTTTTGACCTCACAGCGCTCTATCATTTTCACAATAGCTGACTGAACACTTTCATCATCATGGACGTTGCCTTTCGAATGAAAAGGCTGTTTCATTTCTTCTGCCCCTTCTTCTAACACTAAGCTAAGCACGATGCTGCTGGCTATATTATTTTCATCAAACTGATATGAAATAGTTAAGACAGGGTACCCTTGGAAACCCATTTTGACGCGCTTTGCGATTCGCTTTTTAGCTTTATCTATGTTCATAAAATATTCACTCGCTAAGTCATGATGAGCAGGCAAAAAAAAAGGCAAACCCGAGAAGGCTTGCCTTTATTCGATCTAATTAAAGCTTAGACCGTTGTTGCAAATTAAACAGCAACAATGTTTTCTGCTTGTGGGCCTTTTTGGCCTTGCGTCACGATGAACTCAACCGCTTGGCCTTCGTTCAACGTTTTGAAACCTGAGCTAGAAATAGCGCTAAAGTGTGCGAACACATCTGGGCCAGACTGCTGCTCGATAAAACCAAAACCTTTCGCTTCGTTGAACCACTTAACGGTTCCTTTAACTGTGTTAGACATAATAATATCCTGAATTTTAAATATAAAACTGCCGCATACATAACGGCGGGAATAGCATGAAATGTGAGACTTGAACTTAGAAACTGCAGGACGAGGAATTACGAATAAAACACGAAATGTAGGATGTAAATAACAGACGTTCTTTTCTAGCTGGGGCCGACTATATAGAGAAGACCGGCAGCTGTCTATGATTTTATTCAAATATTGAATTATTTTGAGCTTTATTTAAAAGACTTAACGAAGAGCTGCTAATCCCCTTATAAAATTCATCGTAGTCGTATTTTTCCAAACCGAACTCATAACCAATCTTAAACAGGAAAAAAGGCGCCCACACCATTCGTTCTTGCGACACAAAAGACGCCTTTTGGGTATCAATGCGTGCTAATTTCGGTGTGCGTAAATCATAGACTTCCATTTCCACCCACAAATTAGAAGGCCAATAGGTCGGCAGTAAACTAAGGGATGCCACCATCAGCATGGCGCTAATCCCATTTGGCAAGAAACCACCGTTTAAGTGTGACTCTTTAGAGCACATAAAGTGCAATAGGAAGTCTGCTTCGTTGCCATGAACAATATTAAAACCATACTCACTAACAACTTGTTCAATATGATCCGAGGCTTGCGCTAATTTCTGGCCACCAAAGTCAATATCATTACAGTCGGTCTCTATCGCAACCGCCAGCTTTTCAGGTTGCACTGGTTCTGCATCATCCAGTGTTTTTAGATAAGTGGATGAACACGCACTCAAACCGACAGCAATCAGCAAAACAATTAGCTGTCTTAGGGGAAATCCTTTGTCATTGTTGGAAGAACGCTGTTTCATGCTTTTTCTCAATATCTTATCGTTACGCTAGCTAGTTGGTATCGTCCAGGAACCAAGACGACTATATAGTCGCTCATCATAATCGCCGGGTATTGTCTCAAAACTTACTCTCGATCTCACTATCTTGATGATACAGACGTGACATATCCCCCAATAACGAGCGCTTATTTAGCTTTTTTCTGGTTAAAAGCTTGAGCCTGGCTGCGTTAAAAAATGCAGTTCTTCGGGTGAAGACTGTCGCCCCAAAATCGCATTGCGGTGAGGGTAACGCCCAAATTGGTCAATAATGGCTTTATGCCGAATTTCGAAATCCAGGTTATTTGGTGCAAACTCTTTAAACAAAGGTTCCGCTATCTGATGAATTAGCGCTGACTCACTATGCATAAAGGGCATCAGTAAAAAACTCCGCTGCGGCCCTTCCAACTCTAACAGACAACCCCGAGAAACCGCCTCTTGTGCTAGCACAAGCGCCATTGGGTCTTGCTGGAAGGCTTCTGGCAGGCCACGAAAACAATTTCTAGAAAATTGATCCAATACAATAATTTCTGCCAAGCGACCTCGCGCTTCAGCTCGCCATGACAGCAGCTCGCCGCAACGAGCCTGCTCTAGCGTGTTTGCAAAACGACCGCGAATTTCCTGATCAAATGCGTCATCAACTTGCCACCATTGTTTAGGTTTTATTTCTTCGAACCAAAACTGCAAAACCTCTTCAAACATGCTCTTTCTCCCTTTGGGTCATCCAAGTGTCTAACCACGGCCCCAATAAACGTCCAAATAATTTAGCTACTCGCCATTCAAGCTTCAATCTGTGCCTCAGGCTCTAAAACCCAGCAACGCGGGTTGTGCTGATAACCCAAAGGCGCGTAGTAGGCATTTGCAGCCGGTGCCGCCAATAAGATCAACTTGCATTGCGGCCCTAAAGCTTCTTGTGTAAGACGTTGAAGTTGCTTTCCAACCCCTTGCTTCTGAATGGTTAAATCGACCGCCAGATCCGATAAGTAACAGGCGTAATGGAAGTCGGTTACCGATCTGGCAAAGCCAATTAATTTCCCTTCTAACCAGGCACTAACGGTTAAATTAGCATGATCCAACATACCCTGCATGCACTGGAGATCATCAACTGGCCGACGCTCACCCAGCGAAGATGCGTTCAATAACCCGACAAACTGCTCAACACTGACAGGCGCATTAACTTTGTATTCAATATTTTTCACGATTCATCCTTATGTAGACTTTATTTAATGCATTTTTTCACACGACATCTGCGGCGCATCACTCCCCCAGCGAATTATTGCCTCGCTTTGTTGCTCCAAAAACTGAATATCGTCCCCCTGATACTGGAAGCCACCATCCAGTTGGGTCTGAAGCAAAAAAGCGGACTGCCCAGCCCTTTCAGCTATTAGGCTGGGCGGTGTTGTCGGGAAAAAACGAATGGTCACTTCGTCACTCGGGCCGCCATCACAAACATAAAATACCGGGCCATGAGTGTTCACTAACTGATATTTCACCTGTAACGCCGCAATTCTTGTTTCATAAGACGACATGAGACAAGCGGGTAAATCTGCATTTTCTCTGCATGCATCACGTTCAATCAACCAAAGACGCTGCTCATCATGCAATTTTTCTGTTTGGACTTTAGCCACTTTTTCGATCACCGTTTGCAATACTTTGGCCATTGATTTCGCCTGTTCCAATAACTCTGGCGTCTGACAAATGAACTGCTCCAAGGGCTTGTCAGCACGATGATCACAATGAACTGTCGACAGGCTTCGCTGACGATCCAGTCGCTGCTGAATAAACTGACACCATTGAGGCGACGTTTTTGTGGGGATAACACCAGAAGCGCGCTTTGTTCGATCAATGGCTAATTTAAACTCGACAACTGATTGCCATTCTTGCGACCCTATATCCGGGCCATGGCCTTGGTTATCCTGAGTACTGAGCTGACTTTCAACATAACGGTACCATTTCGGCGAACAGGCTGGCGCTGCAGGTATCTGCTCGGTAGTGTCGCTAACTCCGGCGCTTGTTGTTGGCGGGCCTTCATCTTGAGGTGCATAAAATAAAGACTGCAACGTTGAACAGGCAGTCATTTGCAAAATAAGGATAATTAAAACAACGCGCACAAACCTTTCCATCCTTCTAAAACATTCTGGAAAAACGGTACGATGAATGTACCAAAAAATCGAGATATTTTTGAAATAAATACTAACTGGAACGTACTTTCCTCTTATACTGATTCAGCCTGACTGACTTGATGAATGAATAACACTATGCAAACAAATGAGCACTTCGAAGCGCTTGGAAAAAGCTATCTACTTAAGCGCTACCCCTATCAAAAAAACAGCGACTTGCGCGCTTGGGATACTGCAGATAGTTACCTATTAAATACCCTGGCTGAACAGCAAGTTGATTTATCTCGCGTTGCCATCATCAACGATCACTTTGGCGCGCTCACCTTGCCACTAATTGACTACCAACCTCTGGTTTATAGTGACTCTTGGTGCGCCCGCGAAGCGATCTATCAAAATATTGAGAGCAACCGAGAAGCTAAAAATGTGCGTTTCATTTCCGATATGAGCGAACTATTCCAAACACCTTGTAACATCAGCCATATCATTGGCCGCGTGCCCAAATCCAAACAGCAATTAGCGTATCTACTTCAACAACTCCAACAATGGGTCAACGAAGGTTGCAGGCTTTTATTTGCCGGTATGGACAAGCATCTCAGCAAAGGCCAATTCGAATTATTAGAAAAATATTTTGGCCCCGCTCACTTTTATCCCGGCGTCAGAAAAGCCAGAATCTGGGAAGCCACTGTCGATAAAACCTTACCGTCAAGCCCCGTGAAACCTAAAGTCATTAAGGTATCTGTCCCCACATTAGAAGAAAAGCCGCTTAGCTTACGGTCACACCCGAACGTGTTTAGTCAGGATAAATTGGATATTGGCTCACGCTTTTTTTTGGATAATTTCTCGACCTTACCGGAAAAAGACTCGGTTGCTGATCTTGCCTGTGGCAATGGTGTTCTGGGTTTAAGCTACTTAAAGCACTTCCCTGAATCCAAGCTATTGTTTGTCGATGAGTCGTTTCAAGCTGTTCAATCATGCTTGGAAAACTGCCAAAATAATTTTCCATCGGCAGATACCTCAGTACGCGCAGGCGATGGGCTAAAACAATGCAACGCGTCTGAGCTGGATCTGATTCTGTGCAACCCTCCGTTTCATGTTCAGCACACGGTCGGAACAGATATTGCCATTTCGCTGTTCAAAGATGCCTTCAGAGCGTTGAAAAAACAGGGCGAATTATGGGTCGTGGCAAACCGGCATTTAGCTTACCACGTCACCCTGAAAAAGCTCTTCGGCAACTGTTCAACAGAGGCTAGCAATAAAAAGTTTGTGATTTTAAAAACTGTGAAATACCGCTAGCACTCAGGTCAGCATCTAGCGCGTTAAGTCTTTTAGAAAATGAGTGAAGCGCTGCCACGAAAGCTTGTCAGCTTGCGCATGATAGCGCTCTGATCCGAATACCGTAAAAGCGTGAGGCGCACCACCATAACTAATCATCTCATGCTCAACACCTGCCGAATCAAGCACCTTGGCAAGGTCCGCGAACTCATCCATGGTGATAGCGGTATCTGCTGTACCATGCATCACAAGTAATGGGCCCTTTGTATCTGCATAACTTTGCCCTTCTGGTGTAGCCAAACCGCCGTGAAAGGTGGCAAACCCCTTAAATTCTGCGCCCGAGCGCGCCAGCTCTAAAACGGCAGCACCACCAAAACAGTATCCCATTGCCACAGCATTATCAGTATTGGCACCTAAGGCTTTCGCCTTTGCTGAAGCAGCGTTTAACAGAGCACGCATTTTTTCACGATCCTGGTACAGAGCCCCCGTATGCTGCCGTTTATCTTTGACTTCCGTCGGACGGACGCCTTTACCAAATAAATCGACCGCAAACACGCTGTAGCCCAATTCAGCCAACATAGCCGCTCGACGAACCTCATAGTCAGTCAAACCATCCCAGTCGTGCACCATAAAAACCAAGGGCGCCTCTTTGTCGGCTGACACATAATAACCTTGGTAAACTTGCCCATTCACCTCATAGTCCTGAAATGAACCCTTTGCTTGAACCGCCATAGATAGCCCCATCAACAATAGTATCACCACCTTATACATTCGCTTCTCCTGCTTTTTATTTAAAGTATTGATTCGAATTGAACTTATATACGGAAAGATGAAACACCTAAATGATCCACTATGTAGGTGCCTTGGAAAATTTCAAAAAACTGATTGAATGAAAAGCGTCACCTGAACCTTCTGGCTAAGCAGCTTTTTTACAATGGGCTTGCCGAATTAACAACAAACGCCACGGAATGTTATGGCTTCGTTTTTTTGTCCTGCTTTGCATCTTCTTTCTTTGCATCACCGATGATATTTTTCGCAGGGCAAACTTTAAAAATGGGACATTTTACACAACCGACAGCATAGGATACCGGGCATAATTGCATGATCTCTCTCCTTAATGAATTATTATTGAATCACCAGTATAGAGTGAAGGTCGGCACGATTAAACGAATATTCCGCTTAAAATGAATTTACTGGGAATCCCCGGAACAACCCGCGTATAATTTACCCTATTACCACTTCTACACATTTTATAGAGCAGTCTCATGAGCCAATTCTGGAGCCCAATCGTACACTCGCTAACGCCTTATGTACCAGGCGAGCAACCAAAAGTTTCTAATCTGATCAAGCTAAATACCAATGAAAACCCATACGGCCCATCCGAAAAAGTCTTAGCCGCATTAACCGAACAAGCGGACGAACGCCTCCGCTTGTATCCCGACCCTAATGCTAGCGACCTGAAAGAAACAATTGCCAAGTACCACAATATTACCGCCGACCATGTCTTTGTTGGGAATGGTTCAGATGAAGTCCTCGCACATGCCTTTATGGGCTTACTGAAAAAGCAAAAACCATTGCTGTTTCCGGATATAAGCTATAGCTTTTACCCGGTTTATTGCGGGCTCTATGAGATTGACTTCCAGACGATGCCATTGAATGACCAATTTGAAATTCAAGCGAATGACTATGCCATTGAAAATGGTGGCATCATTTTCCCGAATCCAAATGCGCCGACGGGTCGTCTTCTCGCACTCACTGAAATAGAACGAATTCTCCGAGCCAATACCACCTCAGTGGTGGTGGTAGATGAAGCCTATATCGACTTTGGCGGTGAAACAGCCATTTCGCTCGTGAACCAATACCCTAATTTATTGGTCACTCAAACATTATCCAAGTCACGCTCATTAGCCGGACTGCGTGTGGGCTTTGCTGTCGGCCATCCAGATCTGATCGAAGGCCTCGAACGGGTAAAAAATAGTTTTAACTCTTATCCACTTGATCGATTTGCCATTAATGGCGCGATTGCAGCCTATGAAGATGAGGCGTATTTCCAAGATTGCTGCAAAAAAATCATCAACAATAGAGAGCAACTGATAGACGAACTTCAAGGCCTAGGTTTCGAAACGATCCCCTCCAGCGCAAACTTTATTTTTACCACGCATAAAGATAAAGCAGCTGAAGAGATCGCAAGTTACCTACGAGAGCAGTCCATTATCGTGCGCTACTTCAATAAACCTCGTATCGACAACTACTTACGCATCACGATTGGCACCACAGAGGAATGCCAACAATTGATAGCCGCGTTGAAAGCCTTATTAAGGTAATTTACCGTTCATCTTTTCTTATTAAATACGGAGCCTAGGGCTTCGTTTTTTTTTGCGCACGAAGACCACTAAACACGCCAACTGCATCTAAATTTGTAAATTTCAGCCATTCAGCTGCACACTTTATATACAACACACCGCGTTCAATGTAGACATACCAATAATTTAAGAGTACAACTGTACTCCTAAATTTGGAGTACATATGTCAGCTATAAAACCTAAACACGGAAAAATCACTTTACACCTGAAAGCGCTAAGCTGGTTTGCCAAATTGCTTACAAACAAGGAAAGCTTCAGTGCTTACCTTGAGCAGATCATTCAATTATTCAAGCCTGAATGGCGTCATAAGATGGTTTTAGCCAAGGTGGTCGCTAAGCATTCAGAGAGCAAAAACATTTACACTCTAACGCTGAAACCTGGAAAAAAATGGACACCTTTTCAGGCTGGGCAATTTATCTTACTTAGCGCGGAAATAAACGGGCGTCTGCTAACCCGTACGTTTAGCATTTCTTCCGCCCCGCGCGATTTCGAGAATACCGGCTTAATAGAGGTCAGCATTCGCGCTCAAGATAAAGGCAGCGTGACACCTTGGTTAAAAGCCAACCTTAAAGCGGGTAACACCCTCTATATCTCGCAAGCCATGGGTGAATTTGTTATCCACCCGACTAAAGCAAAAAAAGTGTTTATTGCTGGTGGCAGCGGCATCACCCCCATCCGCTCGATGCTGAAAGAAAATATCGATTCAGCCTGGCTAAAAGATGCGCATTTGTTTTTTTATTTAAAAAGACCCGAAGATGCCATCTTTGCCGCTGACCTGTATCAGCTTTCAAAAAAAGGCTTACAGGTGCACCATATTTTCACCGAGCAACAGGGTCGCTTCTCGATGGAACACTTAAGCAAGCAAATCTCTGAATCAGACCTTTCAGCGCATGAATATTATATTTGCGGCCCAGGCAATATGATTACCGACTGCAGCACCTCCTTAAGTGAAGCTGGAATAAACCAAACTCAGATCCATTCAGAATTTTTTGGAGCTAAACCCGCCGCTCCAATACAAGGGTTAGCGGATGACGACGCACACGAGTTTATTCAAGTCGATTATCTCGACTCCCGAAAACAAGTTCAATTCACAAGCGGTACCGTGACAAAAACCTTACTCGAACTCGCTGAAGAGGAAGGCTTAAAGCCGGTATCCGGCTGCCGAATGGGCGTTTGCCACCAATGCATTTGCACGAAGAAACAAGGCCGAGTTTTCAACACGAAAACCCAAACCATTTCAGACTCCGGGACTGAGGACATTCAACTATGCCTGTCCGTTCCTATGGGACCCGTTGAATTGCAGTTATAAATCTAAACGAACTCAAACCTCTGAAGACATCAACCTTGAGATAACACGGCACAATTATGAAACAAATTAACGAAGCAACATTAAATGCCTTCGCCAAGGATCTAAACACCTTACGCGACAACACAAAACAGACACTGGGCACACGTGACGCACGCTATATTCGAACAATGATTGCGATTCAGCGGATCAGTGAAATCTCTGCTCGCATACTGATGGTGATGGGTTTCATCAGCCCCGTACTTTGGGTGCTGGCGATACTGTTACTCGCCTTGTCGAAAATTCTAGATAATATGGAAATTGGTCATAACGTGATGCATGGCCAGTATGACTGGATGAATGACCCCAATATCAATTCTAAAAAATTCGAATGGGATATTTTAGGGGATGCCGGCTCATGGCGACGTTATCACAATTACGAACACCATACTTATACCAATGTGATCGGTAAAGATCGCGACTTTGGCTATGGTATTTTCCGCTTAAGCGATGATTATGCGTGGCGCCCGCGCAACCGCTTTCAACTATTGCATTACTTAGGACTTAGCACCTTTTTCGAATGGGGTATTGCCTATCATGAATTAGCAGCAGAGCGTATTTTCTTTGGCAAGCCGAAAGATCGTAGCGAGTTACCAATTAGCCGCAAACAGTTGCGAAAAGATTTTTTTAGCAAAATGGGACGACAACTTTTTAAAGACTATGTGTTCTTTCCACTGCTCTGCTGGCCAGTTGCCTTACAAGTATTGATAGGTAACTTGATCGCCAATATTTTGCGTAACCTTTGGACTTCGACGATTATATTCTGCGGCCATTTCACTGAAGATGCCCATACATTTACAGAGAAAGACATCGAAAATGAAACGCAGGGCCAGTGGTACTATCGACAGATTCTGGGCTCTTCAAACCTTGAAGGATCAAAGCTATTTCATATCATGACTGGGCATTTAAGCTGCCAGATTGAGCATCACTTGTTCCCTGATATTCCTGCTCGACACTACCCTGCAATGGCAGAACAGGTTCAGGAAATTTGCAAAAAATATGCTATCCCTTACAACACTGGGCCATTCTTTAGCCAATACAAAACCGTTGTTCAGAGGATCATTCAATATTCCAAACCGACGCCTGCAGAAGCAGCATTGAACTAAGGCTGATATTTAATATTTCATGGATGGGATTTTAGGACAATAGCTGTAATACAGCACTTCGCTGACCATTGGCTTGTGCTTGAACAGCTATTTGAGCCTGATCTCTCACCTGAGAGGCAGCCAGATCGGAAGCGACTTTAGCGAAGTCCGCATCACTAATTCGGCTTCGAGCTTCGGCCGCATTCACTTTCGAACTACTCAAATTATCCACTGCATTTTCAATACGATTACTGACCGCCCCCAACTCAGATTGTCTAGCCACAACTAACTCAGACGCACTATTCAAGGTTTCCAGCGATGTGTTAGCACTTTCCTGACTACTCAGGTCAATCTCATCAAAGCCCAAGTCTTTGAAACTTTGCGCTAAATCAGCCCCCGAGAGTGCAATTGTTTTTCCTGGCTCATCCAACTGAACATCGAGTCCATCGGAATTATTTAGCAATGACTTGCCATTGAAGTTGGTATTTTCAAGAATTCTATTTGAGTCCTCCAGCAATTGGTCAGCTTCAGATTGAAGCGCCTGCCTGTCCTGACTATTTAATGCGCCATTGCCTGCCTGAAGTGTCAGTTCTTGGATGCGGGAGATGTTATTATTTAAACTAGCCAAAGCGCCATCTGCCACTTGTATTGCCGAAATGGAATCATTGGCATTGCGAATACCTGCATCGAAACCACCTAATTTACTGGTCAATCTGTCGGCAATCGCCGCACCCGCAGCGTCATCTGCCGCGCTATTAATTCGGCTACCCGATGCAAGTTGTTGAAGATTGTTATTCGTTGCTTGCTGTCCGGACAAGTTTGGATTTACATTGGCGGTGTTGAGAGAAATTGCCATGATCATTACCTCGATCAAATTAGAACGACACTATGATAACGCGCCAGAAAAAATTGTGCATTTATTAAACAGTAACGCTTAGTAACGACGCTCATTTATGCAAGCAAACAATCCTTCTGCGAAGGCCGATTTTAGCGACTTTATCAGCCAAACCAAAACCGATGCTCTCGTCGATGAAAACTTTAGCGACTGGCACCGTGGCATTCCTTTTTATGGCTTCTGGGCAATCATCATTCGAAATAAACAATGGCTGGCATTTATTCAAGAAACGCAAGCCGAGTTAAGCCATTATTTTTTACCGGGCTATGCCAGACAAGCCCACATCACACTGAATGCCTGCGGTTTACTGGATGAACGCCATTTTTCTAAAGCTAAACTCGAAGCACAGTGCGCAGCGCTCGACAAAAAAGCTTTGAGTCACTTTCCTATTTCGTTGGGTAGTGTGAATAGCTTTAGCACCGCGGCCTATATCAGCATCGCTGACCCGCAAGGCCATCTCGATCAAATCAATACTGTGTTACAGAAAATTGCCATGGATAGTGCGCCACTCAAGTATACGGCACACCTTACTTTAGGCTTATATCGAGACCACTTTGATACACGAGAACTCACAAGCAAACTCTCACGCATCACCGTTCCAACGTTACCACCAATACAAGTGACGGAAATACAATTCTGCCAATATCAAACACAATCTATTCAAGGAAAGATTCAAGCGCTATTTTCCATGCCACTCGATTAAGATAAACAGCTTAGGTACTGGCGATAACCAAACAATTGCGGCCCGCTTCTTTAGCTTGATACAGTGCTTCATCGGCTTTTGCCATCAGTTCTGCGCGCGTCATCACTTTATCTTGATTAATGAATGCTGCACCAATGCTCACGGTAACGATGTTTGCTACATCTGAATACTCATGCGGCAGTTGTAGCGCGCGTATCCCTTCAAGTAATTCATTACCCCATCGATAGAGTTCATCCTGAGTCCTGCCATATTTCACTAGAATAAATTCTTCGCCGCCGAAACGAATACAGCGATCCTGCTCATAGCGACACAGTGACTGTAATTTATGCGCAATTGCCACCAAACAATCGTCACCGTCCAAGTGACCATAGTGATCATTGAATTGTTTGAACTTATCAATATCAACAATATACAGACCGACACAGGCTTTTTCTGCCATAGCAAGTTTTAGTAATTCATTGAAATCATCTTCAAACTTATGCCGATTGTGCGCACCCGTTAGCTGATCAGTATGGGCCATTTTGCGAAGAATTTTCTGGCTGGAAAAGTTTTCTTTTAAGGTTCTATCAAATGAAAAACCATGAATAGCACCGGCAATATTGATTAAACCAAGATAGATAATGGCATGCACCACGACACTGAGTTCCTTTTGTGCGACCCATAAAAAAAACACATAGGCCAGCAATGAGCTCAATCCGACAATAACTTTTTGATAAGCAAAAATCGAGGGTATAAAAAAGATGCTCAGCATGAACAGCATGAAACCATCGATAGTCGGCGACATACCAATTTCATGAAACAGGATATAGATTTGAATCACGCTTAAACCCAAAGCAAGGCAAGCTAAGGTCATCAACCAGTCCATTCTAATTTTGCTGGTGGTGAAAAAACTCAAAATGAAACCAGCAAACAATAAAGGAAAGGCGATGGCGTAGCGTTTTACAACAAATTCAGACATTCGAGGGTGTTCTGCGCCGACCACGAGCACATCCCAGACACTGAATAAAAGTAAAGCAAAGAAGAAAACCAGATAAATGATGCGAGAAACGAAGCGATGTCGTGCATTGAATTCTTCACGAAATTCAATAGGGTCAAACACAAACTGTTTGTTTCGCGACATGTCTACTCCGCTTAAATTCTATAAGCAGAAGATCTCAGAACCTGTAATTTAAATTACCCGCAACAGCAAGGGCTTGAGACCTATCCAAATCTACAGTATAGGCACTATCTGCGAAACGGCCACGCGAGATATAATAGTAACTTGCGCCTAATCCAACACTGAGCTTACTAGTGAGCAAGTACTTACCACCAAATGCAACAGAGTAGCGTTTACACTGAGGGTTTCTTAAGTTTGTGCCATCGACACCTTTGGGCGTTGACGGCGGGTTAAGGTCGATCACAGATTCAAAGTAAGCACCCAAGCTAAGTCTGTCTGACACTTGAGTGCCCAAGCCCAATTTATAGTTCAGTGTGTCATTTTTGAACAATTCAAGTTCCTGACTCAAGTCACCTGCTTCAACATAGAGCTCATCGACACTCGACCAATCGCCCCAACGTAGTTCAAGAAATGCCAACCAGTTTTCGACTATCCCCGATTGTAGTCGGAAATTAAGTGCGCGAGGCGTAACCGTAGCGCTTTTCACCGATTCAGAAACCGTAGTACTGAGATCTGGCGAGGGCGCAGTGGCTGTGCCGCTTAGGTCATGATGAATTTCATTGTGGAAAAATAACGAGGCCTGCAGTGCTAAGGCTGGAATTTCATAGGCTAAGCCGAGCATATAGCCCCACTCCCGTTTTCCTTCAAGCTCAGCACGATAATTATCAAAACTTCCCAAGTCTTGCTCAGTTAAGTCAGAACTAAAAGTGCCCTCAACTTGTTGCAATTTTGGGCCTGCGATCAAGGTGAAGAATGATTTATCAAATAGTTCACTCTCATGATCAATATCGTAACGGATGCTACACGCCACCGTCAGCGACTCACTGCTGTATTCTGATTCTAATGGCGCTACCACTTGTGAATTTGCTTGATCTTCATCGCGCAGATAAGTGAGTTTGTCATCGGGATAACGCGTTTTAAAGCGAAAAGGACGCTCCAATTGAGCCGCACAGTTCACTTGATCATTTACGATAAGCCGAAGGGCAACGCGTGGCTCGAAATAATCATTGGTGATTTCGCTCACGTCTTGAGAAGGAAGACCAAGTCCATCCCCCTGATTACGCGACACCGACAAATCAACCGAAGGACTTAAATAACTGAACGACAGCGCAAGTTCATTTTCCTCACCGAAAATAATATCGAAAGGTCTACCCGAGCTATCGAAGCCGCCGGCAAAGGTTAATGTACTGATACTGCTGAAGATTAATAAAAGAATTCTAAACATCGAGTACTGCCACTTTTTATTCGTGTTTTATAGCAGCAAATTATAACCTGCCTTCGGTACGGAAACCGGAATTAAGCCCACAA
Source organism: Oleiphilus sp. (assembly GCA_048058835.1). Classification (GTDB taxonomy): domain Bacteria; phylum Pseudomonadota; class Gammaproteobacteria; order Pseudomonadales; family Oleiphilaceae; genus PZPK01. The sequence goes on along the minus strand of JBLLNS010000001.1, from coordinate 286,505 downwards.
AAAAGCAACAAATAATGTTAAAAACTCAGGCTAAACGCACTTATCGCCATAAAAATTTCGATCATTTTTTTACTTCCACTTAGCAACAGACTAAAGCATCATGGTGCCTCGGCTTCGCTTCGGTTTTTCTTAAGAAATGTACTATGTATGAACTAAAAACTATTTTGTTATTTTTCCTGACAGCGATTGCTGAGATTGTGGGCTGCTATCTGCCTTATTTATGGTTAAAACAGGATAAAAGTATTTGGTTATTAGTCCCCGCCGCACTTAGTTTGAGCGCCTTCGCGTGGCTTTTATCGCTTCATCCCAATGCGGCTGGCCGTGTTTATGCAGCCTACGGGGGAGTTTATATCGTAGTGGCCATCGCATGGTTATGGTTAATCGAAGGCATTAAACCTAGCCCATGGGATATTTTGGGCTCATTAGTCGCCTGTACAGGTATGGCGATCATTATGTTCGGCCCACGTAACAGCTAACTCATTAGCAAAAATAAAATTCAGGATTTTTTTATATGAGCAAAACACAGCTTGAAATTAATTGTCATTGCCAATGCGGGAAAACCTCAGTCAGCCTCCTTGATACCCCCATTGCACGAATGATTTGCCATTGCACCATTTGCCAGGAATTTAATCAGGCCGACTATGGCGATGTCACCTTGTTTTTTTCCAAAGATGTCCAGTTGCATGACAAAAGCCAAGTAGAATTCAAGACCTATAAAGCGCCGCCGGCTGTCCAGAGAGGAAAATGTAGCCACTGCCACCAGCCCAGCATTGAACTTTTCAACCTTCCCGTCACCCCAGCTCTCACCTTGATACCCAGCGCATTAATTCCCACGGGCCCTGCTGCGATTCCGATATCGGCCCATATTTTTTATCATAGCCGAGTCCAGGACATTCACGACCAAGCCCCTAAAATCAGCGGCTACTTGAAGAGCCAATTAGCGGTCACCAAGGAAGTGTTCAAAGGCGCATGCCATAAAATGTTCACTCTCTAAATACAGCCAAGAGGCATACACTTTTTTCATTTAAAGGAAGGTATTATGGATATAACAGGCTTAATTATTTTCTTAGCTATTGGCGCATTAGCCGGTTGGTTGGCAGGAAAAATAATCAAAGGAGGCGGGTTTGGACTGATTGGCAATATCATCATTGGCATTATCGGTGCCATGATTGGCGGTTTCGTTTTCAGTTTGTTTGGCATTAGCGCCGGCGGCTTATTAGGCTCTGTGATAACCGCAACGGTAGGCGCGATCATTTTACTTTATGGCGTTCGTCTCTTGAAGAAAATGTAAGCGTTGCGGGGCACCTTAAGCAACTACGACGCCTAAGGTGCCTGTATCATAACAACAAGAGACAGCGAATTACTTGCCTTTGAACTTAGCCTCTCGCCGTTCAATAAATGACTGAATCCCTTCTTGCATATCTTCACTGGCCATGACTGGCACCAAGTCTTTGAACAAGCGATCAATCGCTGCCTGTTCGCCTTGATCTCTGGCAATCTGGGACGATTTCAAGCTACCTTGAACACCCAAAGGCGCTGCATTAGCAACCCGAGTGGCAATCTCGAATGCTTTTTCATACTGTTCCCCCGGCTCGCATAATGTCTGAACCATACCCATTCGATAAGCATCCTGAGCCGACCATTCATCTCCGGTTAACAAGTAGCGCTGAGCATTGGCCCAGCCCAGCTCTCGCTGCAAACGGATGGTTGCACCGCCACAGGCATAAAGACCGCGCTGAACTTCCAGTTGAGAAAAACGGGTATTGCTGGCGGCGACACGAATATCGGTATTCAGCATCATTTCAACGCCACAGGTATAACAGAAGCCTTGAACAGCCATCACAATAGGCTTATTAAGTTTTGGGCCACTAAGGCCAAATGGGTCAATCGCACCTTCTGGCAACGGAGGCAATTTACCTGCCGATAAAGTTTTGGCCCAGTCGGTGAGCTCCAAACCTGAAGTAAAGTGATCGCCTTCGCCATAAAATAAGCCGACACGACACTCAGGGTCATTATTCAACTGACCATAAGCCATCGCAATCTGATGGTACATTTCAACCGTGTAGGCATTGTATTTTTCCGGACGCGCCATCGAAATTTTTAAAATATAGCCTTCTTTTTCAACCTTTATCATGTCACTTTCAACCTTTATCATGTCACTACTTCGGGACTAAAAATCAGTTAACCCGACCAACCTAAGCGTATTCAAATGAACTACTGGCACAGAGCCTGATCTTGTTTAAAACGCACTTTCTTTCATATCGAAACAGGTGGTATCGCGATCCAGCAGAAGCTGGGCATCATGGTACATTAAGGGCAACTCCCAATGAAAAAAGTATTGTGCAGCTTGCAGTTTACCCTGATAAAAGTCTTCGCTCTCCGAATCAACCTTGCCCTGCTCTGCAAGCAACATCAAACCGGACTGAGCAGCCAACGCTTGTCGTAACCATAACCACGAGACCACCACTTTACTTAACATATTTAAGTAGCAACCTGCATTTGCCAAAACCTGATCTGGCGAGGTCTTCTGCATATCGCCGGCCAACTGTTGGGTGACTCGCTGAACCATTTTTAAAGCATCCGCTAAACGTTCTGCCCAAGCACTTAAACGGGCATCGTTGCTATCGACTCTCGCCAAATCCTTCATAATGGCTTGATTCAACAAAATCAAACCTTGCGAATTTTTCTGCCAGATTTTTCGCCCCATTAAGTCAAGCGCTTGAATACCATTGGTCCCTTCATGAATCGGGTTCAAACGGTTATCACGCCAATATTGCTCGACTGGATATTCACGCGTATAACCCGCTCCGCCTAAAATCTGGATCGCGAGGTCATTAGCTTTCGGCCCGTATTCTGCACACCACGCCTTGATAATCGGCGTTAGTAAATCGAGTAAATCATGGGCCGCTTGTGCCGTCCCAGGCTCCGGATGGGTATGCACCTCATCCAATAATGATGAACCATACAAACACAGCGAAAGCCCGCCTTCTACATAAGATTTTTGCGCCAACAACATGCGCCTGACATCGGCATGCTGGATGATCGGAACTGCTTTAGTGCTTGCACCCTGCGAAGGCAATCGGCCTTGAATTCGATCACGCGCATAACCTAGCGAATACAGATAACCTCGATAACCGATCATCGTCGCCCCCATGGCCACGCCAACTCTCGCTTCATTCATCATTTGAAACATGTAGCGTAAACCTTGGTGCGGTTCGCCAATCAGGTAACCGACACACGCATCATTTTCGCCAAAAGACAGCACCGTGGACGTCGTTCCGCGATAGCCCATTTTGTGGATTAAACCTGCCAGCGCAACATCATTCCTCTGTCCTGGCTCACCTTGTTCATCCAGGGTAAATTTGGGTACGAGAAATAATGAAATACCTTTTACACCAGCCGGAGCGCCTTCAATTTTGGCCAGCACCAAATGTACAATATTCTCGGTCAGCTCATGATCACCGCCAGAGATATACATTTTACTGCCTTTGATATGATAATAGTCTTGGCCGTCCACCTGCTTTGCCTGGGTGCGAATATCGGCCAAAGATGACCCAGCCTCAGGTTCCGTCATTGCCATGGTTCCGCTGAACCTGCCTGCTAGCATGGCGGGAAGAAATTGCTGTTTTAGCGCTTCGCTTGCGAAGGATTTAATTAAATTCGCAGCGGCGATAGTCAAAAAGGGGTAACCGCTGGTCGAGGCATTCGCACTGGTAAAGTAACCCATGCACATCGTCATCACGACCTCTGGCAACTGCATGCCGCCTTCTTCATAATCATTTCGGCCCGCAATAAAGCCCGCTTCTGCCAGCGCATGAAAGGCCAACTTAACCTCTTCCATCATATGCACTTTTTCACCATCAAAGGTTGGCTCTTGGCTGTCCAGTTTGGCGTTATGTGGGGCAAATAAGTCTTCTGCTATTTGCTTTGCTGTATCCAATGCCGCATTAAAGGTTTCTTTGCTATGTTCGGCAAACCGCTCTCTTTGGTTTAATGCGGCTGTATTCAACACCTCATAGAGTTGAAACTGGACATCTCGCTGATTCAGCAATATTTGACTCAAGTCTGAAGCACTCATAATAAAGACCTTTTTTCTGGATTGTTTACCGGTTGACTCTGTCTAATGTGATTTTCCAAGCTTTACTGTCTCATATAAAACAAGCTTCTTTAAGCGTCTTATATGACATAATATATGCTGATTACGCCACCCAATCATTGCATATTCAGGAACCCCTATGCGACATGTCACTATCATCGGCTTTGACTACGCTTTCGCCTCCGCCATTACCGGTATGTCCGACTTATTAAGTTCGGTCGGTGTCACCTGGAACTATATTCATGGCGAAACCAGCAATAAACAGTTTGATGTTTGTATCGCAACAGTCGATGGTAAAGATGTGAAATGTGCAAATGGACTCACCATTTCCGCGCACCATAGTATTGCCGAGATCAACCAAACTGACTTACTGATCATTCCCACCATTGCTGGTGACATTCATCAAACCTTGTCCTTAAATAAAAAAGTCCTACCGTGGTTAGTCAAAATGCATGAACAAGGTGCAGACATTGTTAGCAATTGCACCGGCGCTTTTTTGCTCGCCGAATCCGGCTTACTAAATTATAAAAAGGCCACAACACACTGGGGCTTTGTCGATGAATTTAAGCGCCGCTATCCACTGGTCGATCTGCAAGCCGAACAAATGATTACCACGGATGGTGCCATATTTTGTTCTGGCGGTGGCATGGCCTGGTTCGATATGGCGCTGTACTTAATCGAACGTTATTGTGGCTACGATATTGCTAAAGCCAGCTCGAAGTCTTATGTGATCGATATGGGACGCGGAAGTCAGGCAGCGTATAGCAGCATTCCCGGAAAACGTTATCACCAAGATGAACGCATTCTGGATTTACAAGACTGGCTTGACGGCCACTTCAACCAAGCCTTAACCATTGAAGATTTAGCCAGCCAAGCCAAGCTCACCGAACGAACCCTAAAACGCCGTTTTAAAGAAGCGACAGGGGAAAGCCCCATCCAATACATTCAGCATTTACGCATCGAAGCGGCCAAAAAACGTTTAGAGAACTCTAAATCCAGTGTCGAAGAAATTACCCATCAAGTGGGCTATGAAAACTTTGCTTCCTTCATTCGCTTATTCAAGCGTTTTACCAAGATGACCCCAAGTGCCTATCGGGCCAGATTCGCCCGCAATAATCATTAAGAAATAATGATCTCAGTTATACTTTGGAACAGTGAAATTTAAAAAGACGCCTAAACAAAGCACGCTTATTTTTGCATGATCAGACCTGCTTCGCTGGCTTAACCTAGTCAGCCATTTTTTCATACAACGCAAACAAGAAAGGAAAAACTGATGAGCAACCTTGCTTCTGTCGAGATAATTCAACCCGTTGTGGTTTTAGTCGCGTGGTCTATGGTGATGTGGTTGTGGATGTACGCCACACGCATTCCCGCTATTCAAGCCGCCAAAATGCGCTTAGATCCGAATGCACCAAACGGAGAACAAATGGCAAGCCTACCTGCGAAGGTTCGCTGGAAAGCCGACAATTATAACCACTTGATGGAACAACCCACGGTTTTCTATGCCATCGCACTGTCTTTAGCGTTTCTGGGGGAAGGCAACGAGATGAACTGTTTGCTGGCTTGGGCCTATGTAGGACTTCGTATCGCACACAGCCTACTTCATGCATTAATTAACAAAATTGAAGTGCGCTTCGTATTATTCTTTTTATCCAATATTCCATTATTTGCCCTGACTTATAATGCTTTAATGGCACTATAAACCAGAAGGCATACTGCGCGATTTATATTCTCTGACAACACGCACAAGGTTATCGGTTTTCACGGCCGTGTAACCTTGTAAATCGAGAACACTCAGAAAGATATTATAAAGCTGACTCGGCTCGAGAGAGTCTGAGATAACCATACCGACTTCCCGGTTTTTTCGAACGCGCGGACTGAAGACAATGGCATAATCAAACACTTCGGCAACCACTTGACTGAACTGAAATAAAGTCATGTCTTCATCAAGTTTATCAACCGGGGATGACTGAACCGAACAAGCCAACAGGCACAAAAAACACACTTTAATAAAAGCATGCAAGCGAGCCTTCACTGCTAAACATGCTTTTTGTGAACGAAGCTTGAGAGAAAACATCAGGCGTTATACATGCCCCATTTTTCAGCGAATGGCTTAAAAATCGGATCATTTACCAAGTTTTTAAGCGCTTTGTCTTTTAAGGCATCGTCCCGATAACTATCCTTACGGGTCAAAGCTTCGCCCAAATATTTTAAGGCATCATCATAGTGGTTTAGTACCGTATAAACACAGGCTAATTGATAAAATGCATGACTGTTATCAGGGTCAATTCTTAGCGCCTCATGACACAAGCTAGCTGCCCACTGTGGTTCATCCAATTCGAGTACCGCATCGGCTTTGTAAGTCAATGCCTCACAATCATCATGTCTCAGCTGTAAGATCTCATCATATATTTCAATTTTACTGGCCGGACTCGTATCTTGAGCCGCACGCAGCCAAAGAGACTGGATACCCTGTGTTAGCTCAATTTCTTCTCTATTCGCTTCGATATGCTCGGTTTTCTGACTAAGCTGCTTCTCTATTGCCCGTAACCTATCTTCATAGACGGAGACAAGCTTGGAGATTTCTTCATCCGCCAAGGTATGCACGCGGTCTTTAATTTCTCTTAGAGAGTTCCACCCCACCAAAAGCATAACCGAACTGGCACCGGCAATAAGATAGAAGAAATAGGTGACGGTATTTGAAGAGTAGCTTACCGCCCGATCGATAGCGGAATGCTCTCTATCCATGACTTGCTGCATCAATTCACGTTTTTGCGTTTCGAGGTCGATACGCAACTGCTTCATTTCTTCTAACACGTATAGCTCGATAAACGGCGTATACATGGGCTTTTCAAGTTTATTAATTCGATCGGCTAAGGGGTTCGCTTTCTGATCGGCAATCGAAGCCGCAGCCAGCTGTGTCACTGACTGCGGCTCATTATTAGCATTCGCCTGAGATAGCTCTGAAAACATCAATGCAAACAGAAACAAGATAGGAAGGAATGCCAAGTTTAGATCAGATAAAAAAAGTGAACGCTTGGCCTTGATTAAGACGCCAAGCATATTGCTCTTCCATGATCATGTACTTCAACAAGACAATGGTGCAAGCTTCTAACCGCGTCTTCGTACTCATTTTCATCAATGACAAACTGCATATCTACCTGACGCATTGCCTGGTGAATCGCGAGCACACTGATATTGCTTTCAGCGAGTGCAGATACTGTTTTCGCCAGAATACCGGGAACCTGCATATCACTTCCGATAGCAGACACAATCGCGACTTTACGCTGGCTGAATTCCGCTTCTGGATAGACTTTTCTTAAAGCCGTAATTAAACGCTTGATAGTTTTAAGGTTAGTATTCAAATAGTGAGTGATGGTATTCGCATTGACATCTTTCGCCATAAAGTTGAGCTTGTAACGCTTCAGAATACCGGTAATGGTATTATCATATTCTGATAACTTACTGGTCATATCCTGATCAAACACTTCAAATGCGTAGATGCCTTTCTGGCCAGCAATAATTTCAACACAGGGTGAATCGCTCACGTAGTCAGGAGTGATAAGCGTCCCATAGTGCTCTGGCTCAAACGTGTTCCGAACGCGCAACGGAATCTCACTCTGGCGAAGCCCTTTTGCAGCTTGAGGATGGATGGCCTCCATACCTAGGTTCGCTAATTGATCGGCAACATCATAATTGGTACGGCCAATAGGCACGACATTCTCTTCACCGACCAAGCGAGGGTCAGCACTACTCAAGTGAAATTCTTTATGAATCACCGCTTCTTTTGCGTTAGTGAGGACAGCGATTCGACTAAAAGTCATTTCACTGTAGCCACGATTAAAGCGGCTCATTAAACCGTCTTCGCTGTGGGCATAACCCGTCGCGATAGGCAAAGTCGTGGACAAATCAATTTGGCTAAAAGCAGATTCAATTCGCTCATCCAAAGAGATATGAGTCTTACTCTGCCAGCCCGTCAAATCAACAAAACAGGCATTGATGCCATCTAACTGAAGCAATTTAGCCATGTTATAAGCACTGTGAGCTTCACCTAAACACGCTAGCATTTCCTTTACGGAATTAAGATGACTTTCCAATGAAAAATGCCCATGCAAACAAAGCCGCTGGAGATCTTCCAAACACGTTTCAGCATCTTGCAGGCGTTCGGATATAAAGTGATTCGCATCCTCTAACGCTGTTTCATCTTGAAACAAGCTGTGATTTATTTCGAACATCTTACTTTTGACAAGACCTAACTGCTCTTGCCAGCAGACATCCGTCATACTATTGGCAAACATCGCGAACACACCTGGCTCGCCGGTTTTTTTGTAGTCCAACAATAAATCTGTCATACCACCATAAGCAGAGACAACAAAAATACGTTGATACAGGCCATTTTCAGATGATTTATTAATTATATTTTTCTTGATAGCATCGAAATTACTCATCGATGTACCGCCGATTTTTTCGACCGTATGCAAGGCTTGACCTTGTTCAGAACTATTCATTTTTTCCTCGTTTATTAATTAGCAGTAGCGAGTTAATACAGGAAATTTAGATTGCGTCAGCTTCTAATTCATAAGCGCCATCTTTGTTATGCACTTCCTTTCCATTTAATGGTGGATTGAACACACAGGCCATTTTCATTTCTTCAAATGCTCTTAAGATATGGCGGTCATGCTTATCCAAAATATAGACAGTCCCTGCTTCAATTGGATGCACTTTTCCATCATCTAAATTCTCGATTTCGCCGCGACCCGACATGCAATAAACCGATTCAAGATGGTTTTGGTAATGCATTCTAAAATCTGCGCCTTTATAGATAGTGGTCACATGGAAAGAGAAGCCCATGTTGTCATCTTTTAATAACAGCCGAGTACTATCCCAATTACCATCTGGGGAAATAATTTTACGGCCGTCTTTTTCAGCTTGCGCCATCGTTCTTACAATCATGTCTGTTACCTAATACTGTAGAGGTTAAGTTTGAAAATAGAGTTAAACAGAAATAGCACCTTCACCAAGTCAACGCTTGGCGAAGGTTAGAAAATCTATCCAGCTATAAAGCAATTAGCTGACTTGTTTCATAATAGATTCAGACGCAGGCTCTTCAAACTTAACGTCATCGAAGTAATCATTGTCTTCTGGAATAGAGTCTTCTTTGGCACAAACATCGCGTATTGCCTGCTGAACGATATCCAGACCTTTCTCCAGATTTTCCTGACTAATCACGAGAGGACACAAGAACTTAACCACTTGATCATCAGCACCACTGGTTTCGATGATCAGACCATTTTGGAAACAGCGCTTGGTAATTTTTGCAGCGATTTCACCATTGACACAGTTAATGCCTTGGAACATCCCACGACCACAAGCAGTAAAGTTACCTTCACCGTAGTTATTTACAATATGATTCAAACGATCGGTAATGTAGGCACCTTTGCGTTTGATCTCCTGAGAGAACTTATCATCTGACCAGTAATGATCTATCGCAGATTTAGCTGTTACAAAGGCAAAGTTGTTACCACGGAAAGTACCGTTATGCTCACCCGGTTTCCACTGATCCAACTCTGGTTTCATTAATACAACCGCAAATGGTAAACCGTAGCCACCCAATGATTTAGATAGCGTGACGATATCAGGCTTGATACCCGCCTCTTCAAAACTAAAGAACGTACCGGTACGACCACAACCTGCCTGAATGTCATCAACAATCAGCAAAGCATCATGCTTGCGGCATACTGCTTCGAGATTTCTTAACCACTCAAAACTTGACGCGTTAATCCCACCTTCACCTTGTACGGTTTCAACAATGACTGCCGCTGGCTTATCAATACCACTACTTGAGTCACACAAGACCTTATCAAGATAAGCTGTGGTATCGACCTCATCACCAAGATAGCCGTCGTAAGGCATACGCGAACTACCATTCAAACTAACGCCGGCCGCACCACGGTGGTGTGAATTACCTGTCGTCGCCAATGAACCCAAGCTAACGCCATGGAAACCATTCGTAAACGAGATAACATTTTCACGGCCGGTAATATTTCGAGCTAGCTTTAACGCAGCTTCAACAGCATTGGTTCCTGTCGGCCCCGTAAACTGGACAATATATTCCAAACCACGCGGCTTCAGTATTTTTTCATTAAAGGCTTCTAAAAACTCACCTTTCGCCTTTGTATGCATATCCAGGCCATGCGTAATGCCGTCATCCATGATGTATTTAAGTAAGTCTTCCTTAAATAGAGGATTGTTGTGTCCATAATTTAGCGTGCCAGCACCAGCAAGGAAGTCTAAGTACATGTTGCCATCGTTATCGTAAAGGTGCTCCATCTTTGCTTTGTTAAAAACTCGTGGAAAAGAGCGGGCATAACTTTGTACTTCAGATTCTATTTCGTCAAAAATTTTCATAATTCAAGGTCTCCTGAGATGACCAATTTATTAATATTAAGGGTTAAAGTGTATTTCTAAAGCGTGAATATCTAATGCATTTACATCTATACAGCAATTTACCAGTCGAGCTGCCTATGTGGTAAAAGGACCAATACGAACGAGGTTTTCAGTATCATGCGACCCTTGAAAATGCAGCTCTTTCGTAAAATATTCTGAGCGAACCAGTTCAGTACTTAGCGCCTTGGCAATACTGCCAAACAAAGCCCATGAACCGGGATTATTGTCTGTAATGGTTGTTTCTATATAACTTAATTGATGGTCGGTGTTGCGTGACAGAATATCCAATAGCATTCTTTTAGCTAAACCTTGGCCTCGAGCTTTATCACTGACGGCAACCTGCCATATAAAAAGCGTGTCTGAATCACTTGGTTTAATGTAGCCAGATATGAATCCTAAGACTTCCTGAGAATTTTCATCGACAGCTATAACCGAGGTGTTGGCAAAGTGACCACACTGCAACAAGTTGCAGTACATAGAGTTTTGGTCAAGCGGCGGGCAATTAGCTATTAAGTGGTAGACATCATGTCCATCTGTATCCAGTGGCTTCCTTAACACTAACTGAGTCATAAAAACTTATCCTTTGTTACAAAAGTAAGGTTCAAATTATTATCGCCTCTATTGTTTAGCCTTCTAAACACTTTAATCCTGCATTCCTTAAAAAAAGGACGTACAAAACTAAAAAAGCTCTATTACTACTAATAAATAGAACTTTTTAGCTATATTATTTTGAACTCTAAATATAGTACACTAAACAAATACTTTTTTCCACGGGATATATTCCTGAAAGTAAATTAACAACACTAATGTTATTTTAACGGCTGGCTTAACGCATGAAGTACGAAGAAACGAACACACAATGGGTGAGCTTTTCCTTAGGGGACGAAATATTCGCTTGTAAGATTAAAAAAATACAGGAAGTCATCCCCTACCAAGAGCCCACGCCAGTCCCTGGTTCTCCCGCTGAAATAGAAGGTGTATTAAATGTTCGTGGTGAGATTATCCCCGTAGTCTCTGGCTCGGACATTGCCGGCACCCAGAAAGCGGCTGAACACTTAGCCGAGAATAACGCTGAAAACTCCAGCATTATCATCCTCGATTCCCAACACGGCCTCATAGGCATGACTATTGATGCCGTGAACGAGATCATCCAAATTTCACCCACAGACATACAATATGAAGAAACTCGAAATTCCTGCATTTCGGGTTCGGTCTTGCACGACCAGAACCTCATCATATTGCTCGACATCAACCCTCAAAAATTTCAGAGCCAGTCCTATGCATAAATTTCAAAAGCAAGCATCACACCTGAACGACGGATTTAAGCTATACTCTGACAAGCCACAATCTCCAAATGAGGAATCTTTTTTGAACCACATCGATGATGTACTGGTTGCACTTCGAAGAGTAATCCGCGCGACCGACTTACACTCTAAACACTTATCCAAAACGACTGGACTAACCTCCCCCCAAATTCTTTTGCTTCATACCGTGAGGGAAAAGGGTGAAGTAACGATCGGCGAATTAGCACAAGACATGAGCTTAAGTCAGGCGACCGTGACAACGATTATCGACCGATTGGAAAAACGAGAGCTCGTTTTCCGAGAGCGCTCCAAAGAAGATAAGCGCAAAGTACATGCCTATTTAACTGACGAAGGTCATGAAATATTGAAGACAGCACCCGTTCCGCTTCAAGATCAATTTGCCCGTCATTTTGCTGACTTACAAGAATGGGAAAAAACCATGATTATCTCCAGCCTGCAGCGTGTTGCTCACATGATGGACGCTCAACATATTGATGCCTCGCCTGTCTTGGATATTGGCACACTGGACAGACAATCTACCTTGGAGGAGCTTCCTGAAGAATTTGGTAAGCGACAAAGCAACTAAATCTTCCCGACACCGCTTATTTTTCTTTGGCATTCCCCACAGTTACGACTAAATTAAATACGCTGGCTTTGATTTTTATAAGCCAGCCTTATTCGCTCAATAGCTAGGTAAGACGCTCATCACCACAGACTAAAAACAAAAGGACAGGTGCACTGAAAAATGGATGCCATTCAAGATATCTTTAGAGGAACCTGCCTTACGAAAAAATTATTGGCCCCGCTCCTACTCAGTTTTTCCCTCTGCTTTACTCCCCCTCATTATCAGCAAATACTTCAAACACCTCGCTCTCAACTCCCCTGTCAGAAGAGGATAGACAATGGCTAAAACAGCATCCTGTTATTAGAATGGGCATCGACCCGGGTTATGGGCCATACTCCTTTATCGACCAAGACGGCAAGGTCAAAGGCGCTGCCCTTGATTTCCTTGCACTGATCAGCGAACAGCTTGAGATAAAATTTGAAATCATCTCCAGCATGAACTGGCAAGAATTGATAAATGCAATCAAAAACAAAAAAATTGATGCGATTGCGACTGTCTCTTATTTACCTGAACGCACAGAGTTTTTGGCTTTCACCGATAGCTATCTCACCACACCGCTTGTCGTTATGACGAGAAACACATCGCCCCGGCTTAATTCTTTAGAAGAGCTACAAACCAGGCAGGTCGCCCTAGTAAAAGATTATTCTTCCACACAAAAATTACTCACACGCTTTCCTGAACTGACACCCTACTACACCCAAAGCCCCAAAGAAGGCCTTGAAGCTCTGGCCCTCGGCTTGGCCGATTCTTATGTTGGTGTGCTAGGGGTTAATGCATTTATTGCACAAACGCATGGCATATCAGGCTTAAAAGTAAACGCCACGTTCAACATGGAAAACAACACACAAGCCATTGGTGTGCGCGACGACTGGCAACGTTTAACGCGTATTTTAGATAGCGCCTTAAAAAACATATCGACCGAACAGCGGCACAGTATTCTTAATAAATGGCTTCCCATACAAATAGAAGAATTACCCGTCCTTGGAAATAATGCTTGGGCGACAAGACTCTTCCCCTGGTTGCTCGCACTTCTCATGCTATCGCTGTTTGGCTATTTAGGTGCTCGAAGCTGGAACAAACAACTTCAACGCAGCCTTGATAAGCGCATTAAACAACTTGATGCTAAGAATCTCGAAATAAATCGGCTAAACAGTCTATTGCATGCCATGTTAGAGGCCTCAACAGACCTTATATTTATGAAAGATACCCAAGGCAGGTATTTGCTTTGCAATAAAGCCGTGTCCAATCTACTAGACAAACCAATTAATGAGATCGTGGGCGCGACAGATTTCGATTTATTTCCCGCAGAAGTCGCAAAAAAATTTAGTGCCGATGACCAAAAAATCATCCAAGCAGGTAAAACCTTCACCTTTGAGGAGACCGCAATCAGAGCGGACGGCGAAGCCATCCCTTTTCAGACCACTAAAGGTGCGATCTATGACAATAATCATCAGCTCCTTGGTCTTTTCGGTATTAGTCGAGATATTTCAGAAATAAAACTCGCCATGAATTTATTGCAAAGTTCGCTTGATGAGATGGAAAGCAAGGTAGCCGAACGAACCTTTGAACTCGAACAAAGCAATGCAAAACTGAACAACGTAAATAAAGAACTAGAGACCTTCACCTATTCCGTATCCCATGATTTAAAAGCCCCGCTACGAGGTATTGACGGCTACAGCCGGTTATTGCTGGATGAGCATGCAGACTCACTCAATGAAGAGGGTAAGTTATTTTTACACAACCTACGAGAAAGCTCAGAAAACATGGGGCAATTGATAGACGACCTTCTTGCCTATTCACGTCTGGAAAGGCGAGAAATGAATAGTCACACACTCGCCTTAGCCTCAATTTTCAAACAAATTCAAACTGAATTTAAATCCGAACTAGAAAACGTTCAATTAACCCAAGACATAGAACACATTGAGATCAATACAGACTCACTTGCCTTAACTCTAATCATGCGAAACCTGCTAGGCAATGCGATAAAGTTCAGTGCGCAATCAAAGCCTGCCAAAATCCATTTAAATGCAGTTCGCCAAGAAAATACACTGATCATCACTGTAGAAGATAACGGTATTGGTTTTGACATGCAGTTCCATGATCGCATTTTTGATATTTTCCAACGCCTGCAACGTTCTGAAGACTATCCCGGAACAGGCATTGGCTTAGCCATTTCGCTCAAAGCTGCTTTAAGGCTGGGCGGAACACTCAGAGCAGAAAGTGAAGTAGGTAAAGGTGCCACATTCATTCTGGAGATACCTGCATGATAGACAAACCAGATTATCGCCCTATTCTGTTAGTGGAAGACAACCCTATAGACCTAGATCTCATGCTGAGAGCAATCAAAAAACACAATATGGTTAACGACATTCAAGTAGCAAGAGATGGAGATGAGGCGCTCGATTACTTACCAAAATGGGAGCAGGACAAAACACTCCCTTGTGTCATTTTATTAGACCTTAAGTTACCGAAAGTCAGCGGTTTAGATGTGTTGAAGCAACTTAAAAGCAACCCAGTCAGCGCTTCAATTCCGGTCGTCATCTTAACTTCCTCCTCAGAAGATAAAGATATCGAAACGGCATACGCACTCAATGCCAATTCTTATATTGTAAAACCTGTCAGTTTTGATAAATTTGTTGAAGTGGCGAAACAAATAGAGCTTTACTGGGTTTTATTAAATGAATCACCGAGGAAACAGTAATGCACTTGCTTTACGTTGAAGATAATAAAAATGATGCGCAACTAATACAAACCATCCTTCAACACTTTGCGCCAGAAACCAGCCTAAAGATTACTCCGAGCATCATCCAAGCTAAATCGATATTGAGTGATGAACTCAGTCACTTTGACCTCATACTCATCGACCTGAACCTTCAAGATGGCAATGGCATTCAACTACTCCAATGGATAAGAGAAAAAAATATAAATATTGCAGCGGTAATCTTGACTGGGACTGACGATCAGGAAGTTGCTCTCACCGCGCTCAAAGCGGGTGCCAATGACTATTTACTGAAGTGCGAGGCAGTCAAGTTTAATGATCAAGAGTCTTGCTTAGTGCCTCTGTTGGAAAGCGCTCTTAGGCATCACCAAAACCATCAGTTCTTTTTAAACCGGCCGGTCAAGGTGCTGTATACCGAGCATCACAGAATGGACATTGACCTGACCATTCGCTACCTAGCAAAGCATGCCCCAAATATTCATGTATCGGTCGCTTATAACGCAGAGCAAACCTTATCATTGCTACCTGAACAGGCATCCGAATCCTGCGACTTTGATCTTCTGCTTCTCGACTACCGCTTACCTACCACCGACGCCCTAGAACTCACTAAAAAAATTCGACAGCAACGTAAACTTAATATTCCCATCATTTTGGTATCCGGGCAGGGCAACGTCGAACTCGCCATACAAGCACAAAACCTCGGAATTAATGAATATCTTGTCAAGCAAGAAAATTATTTGATGCAACTCCCACTCGCCATCGAAAAAGTTTATAACCAAAGCATTCTGCAGAAACAGCAGGACACCTTAAACTTGGCTCATGTTGTGTTTCAGAATGCACATGAAGCTCTCGTGATTACGGATACCAATGGACTGATCGAAAACGTAAACCCCTCGTTTACAGCCATGACAGGCTACACCAAGGAGGAAGTTCTTGGACAAAGTCCAAATATTTTAAAATCTGACAAACATGATGATGAGTTTTATTTTCAATTATGGCAGCAACTCGAAGAGCAAGGTTATTGGCAGGGGGAGATATGGAATAAACATAAAGATGGAACCGCCTACCCGCAGTTTTTATCGATTAACACCTCTTATGAAAATGACCGTAAACCCAAACACTATGTCGGTGTCATGACAGACATAAGCGACATCAAAGCCTCCGAAGCAAACTTGCAACATCTCGCACATTTCGACCATTTAACAGACTTACCCAATCGACTATCGCTTCAACAGCACCTTGAACAAGCTATTAAAACAGCAAAACGAAACCAGGAAAAATTGGCTGTCGTGTTTATTGACTTAGACCGGTTCAAAAACATAAACGATAGCCTAGGTCACAGTATCGGCGATAAATTATTGGTTGATTTAGCCGCTCGTTTGCTGAATAGCATAGGCACACAAGGCAAACTCTACAGAATGGGTGGAGACGAGTTCGTATTTCTAATCGAAAACCTAAGTGATCACGTGCTGGCCAGTGATGCAGCGCAGACTATTCTGCGCACTTTAGATAACCCGTTTGTACTGACCGAAGAACATGAAGTCTTTGTCGATGCAAGTATCGGTATTTGTATCTACCCGAATGACGGTGACTCACCCGAATCATTAATACAAAATGCCGACGTTGCGATGTACCAAGCTAAACATAAAGGCCGGAACACCTTTTGCTTTTATACCGCTGATTTAGGCGACAAAGTACGTCAACGCTTGGAAATGGATGCTCGACTTCGACGGGCATTAATCAACCAAGAATTCATCTTGCATTACCAACCCCAAGTGGACAACAAGACTGGCTTAATTCAGGGCTGTGAAGCGCTTTTGCGTTGGCAACCTCCCGAACAAACCTTAGTATCTCCCATGGAATTCATTCCAGTCGCAGAAGAAACCGGGTTAATTGTCCCGATTGGAAAATGGGTCTTATTAGAAGCGTGTCAGCAAGCAAAAAAATGGCTCGATGACGGGCTTCATTTCGGCACCATATCGGTTAATTTGTCAGCTAGACAGTTTTTTAATGACGATGTTGTCAAAACGGTCTCCGACATTCTTAAGCAAAGCCAACTGCCCTCAAACAAGCTACGCCTTGAACTAACCGAAAGCATGATAATGGAAGGCGGCCCAAAAGCCGAGACGCTGCTCACTCAACTCAAACAACTGGGTGTTTCTTTATCGCTAGATGACTTTGGCACTGGTTATTCATCACTAGCTTACCTGAAACGCTTTCCAATCGATGAACTAAAGATAGATAAGTCATTTGTCGGTGAATTATCCGAAAATGCTCTCGATAAAGGCATTGTCGCGATCATCATTGATATTGCGAAAACATTTAACTTGGGTGTCATTGCTGAAGGAGTTGAAACAAAAGAGCAACTTAATTATCTCTTGTCACAAGAGTGCTTCTATAGCCAAGGTTATTATTTCTCTAGACCCCTACCCTTAACTGAGATAAGACAACTACTGGAGAGTAAGCAAACTTTATTTCCTGATGAGACATAGGCTTAACACAAATAAATCAAAAAAAGCGCACCTTTAAACCGACTCTGTATTCAAAGGCGCGCTAAAGTGTAAATCTCTAGTTAGCAAAATACATTTGTTCAAAATAATCTTTAAGCTGTGCATAACAAACAACTTCTTCTTTACCGCTTAATTCAAATAACATGGCGCCTTTTACTCTAAACATAACATTGACCTCTCTTTAATAAGCAGTGTTTAAGCAGCGCAGCATGAACCTTAGCAATATCACAAGCTGACTACTTAAGCTGAAAAGTGCACGACTTCAAGATGCACTCATTAGAGTTTATTGCATAGGGGATGCCAGAATCTGTATTCCTAAAAAAACATACAAAAAAAATAATATTTATTATCTATTTTTCAATAACTTAAAAAAACAAGAATCATCTCAAGGCTGACATACCCAACACATCAAGCAGCAACGTAACCAATGAAGCAGCATCAAATAAATGCATGACACCAGTCCGAAGTACTGCTTTGGTGCAAGGATATCAAGTGGGTCGACGAATCCTGGCCCACGCTAGGAAAAGCCCTATCCCAATAAGCAACTCCAAAATCAACATCACCATAAACTGCTCAATCACACCGAACAGAATAAAAGACAAGACCCTAAATCCGGCAAGGCATCCTGAAAAAATCATCGCAAAAAATAGGCTGCCCTCCAAATAATCTGCTCGCCATGAACTTATCAACATCGCAAGCCCTAACCCAAGCTGCAACCCACCATAGACTGAAAAGAACTCGGCTTGACCAGACACGTCGGCAAAAGCTAAACCTAGAAAGCCGGCAGCCAACTCACTACTAATTGCGCACCAAAGGCCTGACAAAACATAGAGCAGGCCAAAAACTCGATATATAAGTACCATCACATTCTCCTTAAGCATCCTGATTATATACGTTGTGCTAGGTGATCTGGATCGGTCAAAGATTTATCTTAATGCCATTGCATATTAGACCACTTACACTAAGCTTTAAGAACACATTCAACATCGACAAAACTATGATTTCAGCTGCTTACCATCCTCAAGAAGAAGACCGCCTTGCCGAGCTTTTAAAATATGAAATACTCGACACTGAAGATGAACACTGCTTCGATGAATTGACAGAGTTAGCGAGTACCATTTGCGGCACTTCGATCTCGCTTATCAGCTTAATCGATTCCAAAAGGCAGTGGTTCAAGTCGCGAGTTGGCTTGGCTGCAAGCGAGACCCATCGTGACCTGGCATTTTGTGCCCACGCCATACATCAAGATGATATTTTTGAAATTCAAAACGCACTGGAAGATGAACGATTTGTAGATAACCCTTTGGTCACCGGGCCACCTGATATTCGGTTCTATGCTGGCAAACCTTTAATAACCGCCTCAGGTTTGCCGATAGGCACATTATGCGTCATTGATACTAAACCTAATAAGCTCAACGAAAACCAAAAAAAAGCGCTTAACACGCTCGCCAAACAAGTCATCAGCCAACTAGAGCTGCGACTACATACACGCAAGATGCAACGCATGAATGCTGAGCGAGAACAGTTTTATGGCATTTTAGCACATGACTTAAAATCACCATTTAACGTTGTAATTGGTCTCTCACGCATGCTGGTCGATAGTAGTGAGCATTTCGATGCTGAACGAATTATTAGTTACGCGAAGGAGATTTTTAATTCCTCTCTAAAAATTTATCAAATCCTTGATGAAATCTTGCAGTGGACTGAGCACTGCATGAGCAGCCCAGAAATAATACTAGAGCCAATTAATGTACGAGATTGTGTCGACAACAGCCTGTCATTATTATCTGAATCTATAAAGGCTAAAGATATTAACCTTCATATTAATGTGCCTGAAAAAGTCACCGCTTTGGCAAGTTCAACCTTGCTAAAAACTGTACTGAGAAACTTGTTATCCAATGCCATTAAATATTCCCTCCATAACGGTTTGATCAATATCGAAGCGAACATGAATGAAAACCAAACACATCTTGTGATCACTGATGATGGTCAAGGCATTCCAGACTCGATCAAACAACAACTATTCAAGAAAGTCGTCATGAGTACCGAAGGTACCTTAGGTGAAGCTGGGCATGGTTTAGGTCTGCACCTCACCCATAAAATGGTGCTAATGCAAAAGGGCAAAATATGGCTAGACGAAACACATAGCCCAGGTACTAAAATTCATTGCACTTTTGCCAACACCTAAGTCATTTTTCTTAATCTTAATTTCATACAATTAGATCACCATCTTTAATGGCATGATCCAATTTCTTCTTATCCCCGTAAGCTTAATTGAATACGATATGTCAGTTAGGCAAAAAGCCAATTAAGACTATCGCACTTTCAATTATTAAGAGAGGTTACCGTGAGTCACTATACTGCACCTTTAGAAAACATGAACTTCCTGCTATTTGATGTACTACAAGCTGACCAGCTTTCAAATCATCCCCAATTTGAAGATGCGACCGAGGACATGTTTAAAGCCGTTATGGAAGAAGCGGCAAAATTGTCTGAACGGGTTATGCTTCCCGTCAATGCTTCTGGCGATCAAGAAGGTTGCCAATACAACCCGGACGATTATTCAGTGATCACGCCCAAGGGGTTTAAAGATGCCTATCAGCAGTACCGAGAAGGGGGCTGGAGTGGTCTTTCAGCCTCACAAGATTTTGGTGGGCAAGGCTTACCTCACTTGTTAAAAATGATTGTTGATGAAATGGTGTGCTCCACCAACTTGTCACTTGGCATGTATCCAGGTTTATCTCATGGCGCGATTGACTGCCTGACAAAACACGGTAGCACTTACCTGCAAACGAATTACTTGCCAAAACTGGTTGCGGGCGAATGGACCGGTACCATGTGTCTAACGGAGCCACAGTGCGGAACCGATCTTGGTTTGATGTCAACCAAGGCTGAACCGGTTCAAGATGCAAGCTATGAAGATGAGACCTATAAGATTTCGGGCACCAAAATCTGGATCACAGGTGGAGAACACGACCTAGCAGAGAATATTTGCCATTTGGTACTCGCCAAACTACCTGGCGCACCCAACAGCAGTAAAGGTATTTCACTCTTCTTAGTGCCGAAATTTTTACCAGACGGTTCTCGGAATACCGCATTCTGTGGTGGCCTTGAACACAAAATGGGTATCAAAGGCTCTGCGACTTGTGTGATGAATTTCGAAGAAGCAACCGGCTGGTTGATTGGCGAACCAAACCAAGGTTTGAAATGTATGTTTACCATGATGAACGCTGCACGAATCATGGTGGGTATTCAGGGTCTTGGCTTAGCTGAAACGGCTTATCAGGTTTCTTTAGGCTTTGCCAAAGAACGTTTACAAAGCAGATCACTGTCTGGCCCTAAACAGCCTGACCAGAAAGCAGACCCTATCATTGTTCACCCAGATGTACGCAGAATGCTTCTGAAACAAAAAGTCATTGTGGAAGGCGCTCGTGCCATGGCGTATTGGACGGGTCTCCACTTGGATTTAAGCCACGGCCACCCTGAAGATTCTGTGCGTGAACGTTCAGATGATATTACTCAAATTATGACGCCTATCGTTAAGTCCTTTTTAACCGACGAAGGCTTCAGCAGTTGCGACCAAGCGCTTCAATCTATGGGCGGTGCTGGCTTTACCCAAGACTGGCCGGTCGAACAGTTAATGCGTGATGGTCGAATTGCGCGCATATATGAAGGTACAAACGGCATACAGGCCATGGACTTGGTTGGTAGAAAATTGTCGATGAAAGGCGGCCAGCTAGTTCAAAGCTACTTTGCAGAATTACAGGAACTGTTGCAATCGGTGTCTAATGAAGCGCACATTGAACAGTGTCAGTCTTTCATGAAACTCACCCATGAAGCACTAGGCTGGCTAGCATCAAATGCGATAAAAGATCCTGAGCAAGCAGGTGCCATTGCATCGCCTTTGTTACGCATGTTTGCCTTAACGACCATCGCGGTTATGTGGGCTAAAATGGCCGCCGTGAGCCAATCCGATGAAGCCAGTGATAAGTATTCAGCTGCCTTCTTACAAGGTAAGCAAAAAGCAGCTGAGCACTTCTACCGCTTATATGCCCCTGAAATGAGTGCCTTGTTATCTGATATTAACGAAGGTAAAGAAACGCTAATGAATTTTGCCGAAGACGAGTTTTAAAACGCACTCAAAATAAACGCCTTGAGGCAGATTGCCTCAAGGCGTTTCCTATTGATACCAGAGAGATATAGCACAAGCAAAGGCCACTTTTGCCTGAAACGGGCGGCGGCCTCCGAGCAAGAATTTTTATGCTTGCCAAACGCTCTCCATGAGCATAGTATTTACTTCCTTTTCAAAAAATCGAGCATTGCTAACGACTATGTTTAATTTATCTCATTGTCTTGTCAAATTGGCCGTCATGCCAGTCTTCGCTGTGTGCAAACCTGCACTCTGGCGGGCACTTGCCTTACGCGCCATGTCTGATGCGGCATTGAAAAGAAATACTAACTAGTAAGCATATTTTCTATTTTCAAAAAGGCCGCGTTTCAAACCGCGGCCTTTTTGTTTCTCCTTATAACATTCTGGTCGCGGTTTAAAACAGATTCATCAAAGACAGAATTCAAGGAGAAAATCATGTCGATACCAACAGCCTATTCGGCTGTCATATTTGTTTGGGCCACCACACCATTAGGCATTGTCTGGAGTGGTGAAACTGTTCACCCTGTGTTAGCAGCACTCATGCGCATGCTATTAGCTGCCGTCGTGGGTGTCGCGCTTCTCAAATGTCGTGGTATTGCGTTTCCTTGGCATAAACAGGCCAGACGGGTTTATGCCCTTTCTTGTATTGGCGTCTTTGGGGGTATGTTCTGTACTTATATTTCTGCAGCCTATTTATCCTCTGGCGTGGTATCTGTCATGTATGGCTTAACGCCGATTTTTTCAGGCTTATTAGCCGTGGCAATATTAAAGGAACAACATTTCGGATTGCAGCAATGGAGCGCTACCTTAATGTCCCTACTCGGTCTTTTCGTCGTGTGTAGCAGTAATATCGTTGTTGACGATTACCGGGCCTTATTGTTGTTGCTAACAGGCGTTGTGCTGTTTAGCTTCAGTAGCGTGATGGTGAAACGTGAAAGCAATCAAGTTGGCGGCTCGGACATTCATCCCTTTGCTGTTGCGCTTGGTGCCATTGTTCTATCGATACCGGCTTATACACTGGCCTGGTTTTTGATGGACAACGGTGAGCTTCATATGGAGCAATGGGAAAGTAGGTCGCTTCTGGCTATTTTATATCTCGCCATTTTCGGTTCACTGATTGGTTTCTTCAGTTACTTTTATGTACTGAGACATTTAGCGGCATCGACTGTTGCATTGATCACTTTGATCACACCCGTCTTTGCTGTCTCTATGGGCCATATATTGAACCAAGAAGCACTTGAGCCTTCATTGGTCTATGGCGGCATACTGGTCATGTCAGGCTTGGCTGTTTATTTTTGGGGCAGTAAATTAACACTTCCTCAAAAGCACCAAACTTAAGATTCCTGCTTTCAACCCCTAGAGCTCATGATGTAAGATAATTTCACTTATCAACCTAAACATTATTCTTACCTTATGAGCTCTAAAAAATTTCTATTCTACGCCTGTTTAAACTATTCCTATGCCATCTTACGGCCGCTTCAGGCAGTGATTCGTGAACGTGGCGATGAAGTTAAATGGTTTTTCGGCGGTAAAAAAATCAACCCTGACTACTTGGCCGATGATGAAGAGCGCTTACACACTATCGAAGAGGTAATGAGTTACGCGCCGGATGCCACATTCGTTCCGGGCAACAATGTCCCGGTATTTATTCCCGGCCTTAAAGTGGCTGTATTTCATGGTTTCAATGTAGAAAAGCGCTCGGATGCCAAAGGCCATTTCAACATTCGTGGTTATTTTGATCTCTACTGTACCCAAGGGCCCAATACCACAGGCCCATTCAAAAAGCTTGCGGAACAAAAACAACATTTCAGCGTAAAACAAACTGGCTGGCCCGCATTAGATACTTTATTTAACAGCCCTGACCCTACCCCAAACGACAAAGCCACTATTTTAGTTTGCTCGACCTTCACGCCTCGCTTGAGCTGTGCAGAACCCCTTTTTGATACCATTAAAAGGTTAAGCCTAACTGGGAAATGGAATTGGCTAATACAGTTTCACCCCAAAATGGCCAAAGAGACTGTCGACAAATATAAAGCAATTCAACATGAACACTTAACGTTTGTCGAAACCGACGACGTTATCCCTTTACTGAAGCAAGCCGACGTCATGGTATGCGATACATCGTCTGTCATTACCATGTTTTTGATGCTGAAAAAGCCCGTCGTCACCTTTAAAAATGCCAGCCCGAAAGAACACATGATTGATATCGACGATGCCAATTATCTGGAACAAAGTATCGAACATGCTCTAACCAGACCAGAAGAAAAAATTCAGGCTATCGAGCGTTTTATTGATGATACCCACCCCTACACCGACGGTCAGTCTTCTGCTCGTGTTCTGCAGGCTGTTGATGAGTTGCTTGCGGGCGAAAACCGAGCAGCAAAACGTAAACCCTTAAATTTGCTCAGAAACTACCAGATGCGAAAAAAACTAAAGTATTGGAAGTTCTGAGCACGATTTATTTCAGGCTGGAAGCAATAAAATTGGTGATACCCGGGAGCGCACCTAAGTAAGTCGTCATTCGAATAGGGATATGCGGGTATTTCTCTTGAACTGAACGCACCTCCTCCGGTACATCTGTTACCACATGCCGACCCGCCGATAAAAAGTAAGGAAACACATCAATTTCAGTGGCACCTTGGGCGATCAGAGCTTCAAGCGAATCCGGAATTAAGGGCTCGGCGAGTTCCAAAAAACCGACACCGACCAAGGGATACTTTTCTTTTACCAAGCCTGCTAGGGCACACGCCAACGCGCCAACTTCTTCATTTGACTGAGCACGCCGACTGCCATGTGCAATCACAACCAATGATTTCATTCAGTTAACCTCCAAGGTTTGCCATCACAACGCTGATAATTTTTACATGTTGCGATGCAACCACGACACGGTAAGCGAAAGCCTTTGAGCTTACCAGCGTTAGCGGCATTTTCTTCATGGGCAGGCTGGTTTTGTATTGTGCCGGTTTTACTAGTTTGTTTCATATCATCACTCACTTATTTCAAACTAAAGCCATTAGGCTGGATGCCTGACTAGTCTTGTAGCAGCTGATTCAATGCAGATTTTAGTTGTGGGTGACGAAATACGTATCCCGCATCTTCCAGCTTTTGTGGATAGACATACTGCCCGTAAATTAACAAATCGCTCATTTCACCCATTGCCAGTTTTAGCACCCAAGCCGGGACTTTGAAAAGACAGGGTTTGTTCAGCGTCGAGGCAAGCGTTTTAGAAAACGTTTTATTCGACACCGGGTTTGGCGAGGTCATATTAAAAGCACCGCGTAATTCTGGCTGATCCAATAAAAAGATAATCATGGCAACCATATCCTGAATATGTACCCAGGACATCGCTTGCTGGCCATGGCTAATCGGGCCACCTAAACCTAAGCGAAATGAGGGTAACATTTTAGCTAAGGCGCCGCCCTTTTCAGACAAGACAATACCTGTTCTGAGTAAACACACACGGGTTTTGTCAGTATCGGCTTTGCCCGCGTATTTCTCCCATTGAAGACACAACTTGCTGCTGAAATCAGGATAAAAATCGGTGAGACTTTCATCGACATGTTTTTCACCTTGGCGCCCATAAACGCCTATCGCACTACCTGAAATAAACACAGATGGCGGGGTCTCAGCGGCTAGAATTTTTGAGGAAATATCCCTTGTTAATAGCCAACGGCTATCACACAACACCTGCTTTTGTTTTTCAGTCCATCGTTTGTCAACAATAGGCTCACCCGCCAGATTGATTACGGCATCGAGCTTGTTGAAATCGACATCATCAAGGCAGTCGATAATCGCATCAAAATGCGGGCATGGCGCCTCGAAACGCTGCCTTGCATTGACTTTGTCACGGGTATACAAAACAATGAAATGACCTTGACGAATCAACTCGACGACCAGCGACCTACCAATTAATCCTGTACCACCTGTGAGCAATATTTTCATATCAATCCTGATTCCAACTAACAACTGTTACTTGTTTGATTCTCTGCGGGTATTCAATGTGATAAAGGGTTTAAGCGCTTCATATGTGTATTGTATTTCAGCAACATGGTTTTCATCCGATGCTTCACCTTCAATGAAGCGTTCAATATTGGTGAGTCCGCTAAACTTGCTAAGTCGTTTAGTGTTGATGTCATATTCCAGCGATATCGGTTCGACCAGCAGATTGATGAAGACGTTTTGAGGCCGTAACTCAAAAAATACTGTTGCTTCATCCGCCGCTATTTCCTCTATTTCAAAATCAATTAACGTCGAACGCGTCACTGCCAAAAAAGAGAAAGCTAATTTTTTTTCCTGCCGGAGGCGCTGCCAATTGCCGTGAATAAAACGATCAAAACCACCATCGACCAAGGTAAAAGGTGGTTCTACGTCGATCATCGTTTCTTCGCGATTCTGCCCTCGTTCAAGCTGTAACTGCAATACAGACTCTTCCCCTTCAGTTTGATTTAAATATACCGACACTCTCTGATCACTACGATGATCATGAAACATCATGTCTGGTGCAAACTTATTTTTTTCGAACTCCAAAGTTTTTTCAGCGAATACCCTACCTTGCGGATCAAGGTACTCGACAAAACTCGATAGATATTCACCGTCGTCATTCATGATGACTCGATGCTTTTCAGTATAAAGCAAGGCATCACTATCAGGATGTTTTGCCTTGCCTTCGAATAAAAGTAACTGTGCAGCCGAGACCATTATTGGGAAAAATAGGCAGACACTGATCGCCGAAAGAAAAACAGCAAAGCGACTAGAAAAAAACCGAGTGAACTGCCGAATGGAACGACATATCGCAAAACTTAACATGTCGACCTCTTTTTTAAAAAAATTGAGGGCGCGCGGGACACCCCCAACTTAGGAAACAAAACAAGCAAAGCGATAACTGAGAACACTGACCATTCAAGCGCCAGCATCCAGATATTACTATCTGCAAAATCCAAGACCTCAAAGCGACGCCCCGCTATATAGGATAGGGGCCCCATAATGGTAGACAGTAGAATAAATACGATAGGTTTCTGCAAAAGCCAAGATAAAGACAAGGTCAGCGTGAAACAGAAAGCCAACCATAAACACGCTAACCAGACAGGTAAATTCAGATACGGTATCGTGAAAACATCATTCGAAAAATGATACACACCCAGATAACGGTAGAGGCTATCCATGCTCATGCCAATAATGCCAAGCACTGATAAACACACGAATCCGAAGACAGTTTCTTTGCGGCTGATAAAAAGATGCAAGGCCATCACCATTAGAAAGACAAGGGACACATACCAGTAACCCAAAACAGCGCTAAACCAACACACTTGAAACAACCCTGCATTGAGAAAAATATGCTTGTTTGCCTTCAGGCTATTCATGCTCTGCCTCAACATATCTGTTCATAAACCACTCTCCTCATCAGTACTTCCAATCTAGGCTATGATCGTTTCAAACTGGTTGTATTTGCTCATTTCGGCAATCTGGTTTCGCATACACCATATGCGAGACACCAATTGCTCGTTCAGCAAAACCACCTTCACAATAACTCAGATAAAAGAACCACATTCTTAGGAAGTCTTCACTGTAGCCTTGTGCTCTTGCTTGTTCGATATTTTCTTGGAGCGCTACTGCCCAAGCCTTTAAGGTACGAGCATAATGTTGGGCAAAGTCATCTAGATGTATCAAACGTAAATCACTAGAATTCATCGCTGCCGTGGAAAGCGCATTAATCGATGGAATACAGCTGCCAGGGAAAATGTATTTTTTAATAAAATCGACATCACGCTTCGCCCGCTCGTAGCGTTGATCTTCAATTGTGATGGCCTGAATCAACATCGAACCAGAAGGCTTTAGCAAATCGGAACACGTGGAAAAAAAGGTGTCATAATATTCCCAACCGACCGCTTCAATCATTTCGATTGATACCAGCTTGTCATATTGGCCTTTAAGATTTCGATAATCTTCGGTGAGTAAAGTGATTTTGTCTTGCAAACCAGCTTCTTCAACACGTGCCTTAGCCAGCAAATACTGCTGCTGTGAAATCGTGGTTGTGGTGACATGGCAGCCATAATGCTGTGCCGCAAATAAAGCAAAACCGCCCCAGCCTGTGCCAATTTCAATCACTTTATCATTTGCGTTTAACTGAAGCTTGTCGCAAATTCGGCGTAGCTTGGTCTCCGATGCTTCAGCCATAGTCGCTTGTTGGCTAGGAAAAATTCCCGATGAATACATCATGCTGGAGTCGAGAAATAGCTGGAAAAAATCGTTACCCAAATCATAATGCGCTGCAATATTTCGGCGCGAACCTTTTTCGGTATTTTCATTTAGGCGATGAAACCACTTTAACACCGGACGCGATAGCGTCGCTAAGCCGCTATCCATTTGATCCAGAACAGCCATGTTTTTCACCATCACTCGCATCATCATGGTTAAATCTGGCGTGGTCCAGTCACCCGTCATGTAAGCTTCTGCCGCACCAATACTTCCGCCGGTGACGATATCTGCATAGCAGGTGGAATCGTGAACATGCATTTCTGCGTATAAATCATCACCTTGTTTGAGCGCTTCACCAAAGTGAAAAGATTCAGACGCCGACGCATCTTTACCTTGTTCAATAATAACAATGCAGCCTTTGGATAGTTTTTTTAATTGCGAGAACAATATTCTACGCGCGAAGCCTGCAAATATAGCGTTAGCTTTCTTCTTTTCGGTGCTGACTAAACTCACAATAGATGACGTCATGGAATCCTCGGACTGTTTTAGTTTTATCTTCATACCTGATCAACACGCTTGAATCGATGGCGACGATGAGACTATCGTTTTAGCGTTTTTGGATGATCATAAAATGGCACACCTTTCAGCTTTAACTTTAAGGCTTGCCAATAAATACCTGTTATTACCTTTACGGTGATCAGTGGATATTGGATCAATGTCTTTGCTAGGTTTGCTTGAAAATCTTTTCGATTCAATATCAGAGTCGCATCAAAGTGTTTTACGTTTTTGCTTGCTGGCGCTGTTGAATTTGCACTATCCAGATAATTATCCATTTGTACGAATAACTTATCTGCTGGGTTACTGAACACCCATCGATAATCCATATTCATCGGGTTAAAGGGAGAAACATGAAAGGCCTTTTGAAACTCGAACTGATGCTTGCCTTTGCCTTTTTCGACATAACGTTTATCTTCAGCTGAATGTTGTCTTGCTAGCTCACTGACTGGTAACACATAGGCATGACGCTCATCCCATGGTGTGTTTGTAATTTCAGACACAATGCACACTAAATCATCGTGCTGATCAAAACAGTAATAAAAAACCACGGGGTTAAAGATGATATTTAGATATCGAAGATGCATCAGTCCTCTGACTGAGGTAATTGCATTTGCTGTCTCTTGAGACAAGTTGTCAGCCACTTTGTGAATCACAGCCTGCTTTAGACTAGGCTCTTCCGGCGACATAAAATCATCGCGTTTGAAGTTGACAATATTGAAACGG
The DNA here is from genome assembly GCA_048058835.1 of Oleiphilus sp. Taxonomy (GTDB): domain Bacteria; phylum Pseudomonadota; class Gammaproteobacteria; order Pseudomonadales; family Oleiphilaceae; genus PZPK01. Next base: position 257,178 of record JBLLNS010000001.1, on the reverse strand, counting down.
GAAATCGAGCAATACCATTTTGTTGAGAACAGCGCATCTAGCTCGTCGAGATCCAAATACAGCATAAAAATGGGGTAGGTAAACGCATGCTGCTTCGGCTGAAAACGGCGATGGCGTATCTGGCCTGTGAAAATGGCGCTGTTCAGCGATTTCATAATGACAGGCCGAATGCTTCAGCGACACGCAAACCGGATTTCACGCCATCCTCATGAAAGCCATTAAACCAGTATGCTCCACAGTAATGCGTACGATTATGGGCACTGATGTCCGCATGGCGGCCTTGCGCCTTAATACCATCTTGGGTAAACACCGGATGGGTGTATTCAAACTTGGCAATGATTTTTTCTGGTTTGATTTCAGCAGAACGATTCAGCGTCACTAATAAGGTTTCTGGTGCATCATGGAAGTTTTGTAGAATATTCATGTTATAAGTCACCATGGCGCAATCATTGGCTCGCTGGGGAATATGATAATTCCAGCTTGCCCAGGCCAGCTTTCGTTTTGGCATGAGCCGAGTATCGGTATGCAGAACAACATGATTGTTTTGATAAGGAATGGAGCCGAGAATATCACTCTCTTGCGAAGTAGGCTGTGCGAGCATCGCCAATGCTTGGTCACTATGACACGCAAACACCACTTGATCGAAGCGGTGTGTTTCACCTTTTGCGGAAATGATATCAACACCGTTTGCATCTCGAGATACTTTTTTGATCGGCGTATTGAGAAAGATGCGATCGTTGAAAGGCCGAGTAATCGGTTCAATATAAGACCTCGAGCCACCTTTTAAAACGCGCCATTGGGGTCGCTCATCGACACTTAACATGCCATGGTTATTAAAGAATTTCAGAAAGAAACGTAATGGAAAGTCCATCATAACGTCCACAGATGCCGACCAAATAGCCGCGCCCATCGGAACGATGTAGTAATTAACAAAAGCATCAGAATAATTATTCTGCTTTACAAACTGCCCCAAGGTCTGATCATCATCCACCTGTTCTGAGGCTAATAACTCAACCGTTTGCTTATTGAAACGCAGTATGTCTTTCACCATGAATAAGAATTTGGGCTTAAACAGGTTTGATCGCTGAGCAAATAAACTATTTAACGATGTACCGTTATATTCCAACCCAGTGTTCTCACAACGGACACTGAAGCTCATATTTGAGTCTTCACTTTCCACCCCAAGCTGATCCATTAACTTGATAAAGTTGGGGTAGGTCCAATCATTGAATACAATGAAACCCGTGTTTACTGGATAATGCTTTCCTGCCAGCTCCACGTCCTGTGTATGGGTATGACCACCTAAATAATCATTGGCTTCGAACAAGCTCACCTGATGCTCTCTACTTAACACATGCGCCGCAGTTAAACCCGCAATACCTGATCCAATCACCGCTATTTTTTGTCCTGACTCGGTGTTTTTTGAAGTCTGTTGCATAGAACTTATCAACCTTATATGTAAAAAATCGCGCTGTGTTAATGTGGAATGTTGGCTTGAGCTGCTCACCAGTGAGGCTAGGTAACTGGTTTATCTCAGTTTCAACTCTGGGTTTTCCTCTAGGTGTCGTGATGTTTTTCCTGTTAGCGCAAAGCGCCAGCTGGTCGGTAAGCAAGCCAATGCTTTGAGAATATAGGTAAACCGCTTGGGGAAGTGGATATCAAAGGACTTTCCTTTCAAGCCTTTAACGATACGCTTTGCGGCATTTTCAGCGCTAATGCGAAAAGGCATTGGAAAATCATTCTTATCCGTTAGCGGGGTTTTAACAAAGCCTGGGCTAACCACGCGAACATCGATACCTTCATGCTGTAAATCAAGTTTGAGGCATTCCATCATGTAGCGAATTGCGGCTTTCGAAGCACCATAAGCTCCGCCTCTGGGCAAGGCGACATAGGTCACACTACTGGATACCAGCACAAGTTGCGGAGCGTGTCCGAGTGTATTTGCATGGCGAAGAAATGGCAGGCTGGCATTCACAATATTCAAGGCACCGAAAAAATTCGTCTCCATCACGCGCTTAACCATCGGCATGTCGATACTGACAGAATCAATATATTCACACGTTCCCGCATTAATAATCACTTGATCCAACGAGGCGCTATGCCCTTGCAAGGTAGTCACGGCATGTTTCACGGATTGCTCATCTGACATATCCAGGGCAACCGGGATAATGCGCGCTTGTGTGTCATTAAATAGGTGCTCTATGTTCTCTAGCTGTCGCGCGCTAACGAAGATCTGGCAGTTAGGCTGATCCAGTTCGGACACCAATGCTTGACCAATGCCGGAAGAAGCACCAATTACCCAAATAGACTTTATATATTGATCATCTGTTTTCATGCTAATTTACACCTATACCATTCGCTTTTTTAATTGCTTGATGATTTTGCCCAAAACCGGAACATGCTCATAAAGAAGCGCGCCGCCATCAAAATAGTCTTGATGAAAATAGACTTGTTCTTCGAAACGAAGATGCGTCGCTCCTTGGACCAGGATGTTAGCTCCATTGTTTAATTTCGGATGTTGATAAGTCATGGTCCATGTCAGCATGGCTTGGCCCTCGTTTATCCAGTGGTCATGAAACTCGAATTCACAGGCACTCAAGTTTTCATAAAGCTCAGCACAGTAGTTGAAGAAAGAATCCCTGCCTTCGATACAGTGGAAACTATCCTTAAATTCGAGATCTTCGCGATAAACGGTTTCAAATAACTCTTTTTGAAGGTCTTCTGAACACATGGTTCGATATAAGGTTTTGAAGTGTTCTACCAGCAACTGATGCGGTAAATCTGAGGGTTTCTCAAGCGAAGAAGAACGCGTTTTATTTAAAGAAGCAGTGGCGACAGTCATAGTGTTGCACCCATCAAATGATCATTGATAAAACAAAGGTCTCGTGTTGAGGTTCATTGCAGAGCAAATCTATTTAACACGCCTTTAGGGCACTTTTTTGCCCGAAGCAGAAACCTGCCGACCTTCATCTAAGATACGCTTAGGCACCGGGTTCAGATCACTCACTATGCCAATAAAACTGAGTATTTTTAGACAATAATAAGAAATGTCTATTTCCCACCAATAAAAGCCTTGCCGAGCCGATACGGCAAAGCGGTGATGATTGTTATGCCAGCCCTCACCTAGCGTGAGCAGGGCAAACCATGGGTTATTTCGGCTGTGATCTTTGGTCTCAAAACGGCGTTTTCCCCAGATATGACCCAAAGAATTAATGGTAAATGTGGCATGAAATAACAGCGTGGTCGAAATGAAGAAGCCCCAAACTAACATTTGCCAGCCACTCGTTTCCAAGTGCGGCCAAAAGGCGGCGATAAACTCGCCTAGACCAAATATAAAGCTCGCAAATACAGCAGGCACTAGAATATCAAAGCGATTCAAAAAACGAAGCTCAGGGTACTTGGCGAGATCTTTAATCACAGCATAATCCGTTTTGAAGCCCGCTTCAGACATAAACCAACCCACGTGACTAAACCAAAAACCATGTTGGACCGGCGAATGTAAATCTGCTTCTTGGTCAGATTCTTTGTGATGTTTTCGGTGGTGAGCAGCCCACCAGAGCGGCCCGCGCTGGCAAGCGGTGTTACCTAGAACAGCAAAACAAAACTGCCAAAAGCGGTTTGTTTTATAACTCCGATGGGAAAATAAACGATGATAAAATGCAGTAATGGCAAACATTCTGAGCCAGAAAAAAAACAGGCAAGCTATCAGTGCAACAGGGCTCCAACCGGTCCAAAACGCGCCGATACAAGCTAGGTGAATAAAAATAAAGGGCATACAACGCAGCACATTGATTCGATGAGGGTTGTCCTGCTTATCTACATTGACCACCGCTTCGGAATCGAACCAGCGAACCAAGTTATTGAGCATTCGGCCACCCAAGGTATTTGCTAAAAAACTCATGCTGTTGTTTGCTCCGCCTCTGAAAATAAGTCTTGCTCTGTGTCGTCTTCTGATAAGCCTTTGAACCACCGTTTTGTCTGCGCAACGGCCAGACGATGATCTACAATTGGCAAAGGGTATGAGCGCTTTTTCGCTTGGCTTACACTCGGCGAGTGGATACTTTTATTGTCTAAATCCGCCAATTCGGGCACATAATGACGGATAAACTCACCGTCACGATCAAATCGTTCAGACTGTCTGACCGGATTAAAAATTCTGAAGTAAGGAACCGCATCCACACCTGTCGAAGCACTCCACTGCCAACCGCCATTGTTCGACGCTAAATCGCCGTCGACCAACTTGGACATAAAATAGGCCTCCCCCAAACGCCAATCAATGAACAAATGTTTGGTCAAGAACATAGCCACCACCATACGCAGACGATTATGCATCCACGCTGTTTCATTTAATTGACGCATTGCAGCGTCAACTAAAGGATAACCCGTTTGACCGGTTTTCCATGCTTCAAAAAGCAACTCGTCTTGTTTCCAGGGTAGCTGATCTGTTTCAGGCTTGAAGGGTTTATGCCGACACAAATGAGGAAAATCGACTAATAAGTGCCGATAGAATTCACGCCAGATCAGTTCACTGATCCATGTCGCAACACCTTGGTGGCCTTCTGTTAAGGAACCATGATTAATGCTCAAAGCCGCTCGCATACATTGAGTCGATGAAATGGCGCCAATCGCTAGATAAGGCGAAAGCTGGCTGGTCGCGTCGATGGCAGGAAAATCACGCTTTGCTTTGTAGGCCCTTATTTGCTCATCCAAAAAGTCATTAAGGCGATCATGCGCTTCTTCTTCACCTGCGGGCCACAACTTGCTAAAAGCCTGATCATCTTTGGGCAATGCCGATAGGTCTGAGGCGATCCCAAGCGATTGCTGCGCATCGGGTCGATTTAGAATATTACGTGCGTGCTGGGAAAAACATCGAACGAATTCTCGTTTGAAAGCCGAAAATACTTTATACGGCTCCCCTTGTTTGTTCCGAATGCTTCCTGGCGGAATCAAGCAGGCATCATGATACTGGGATACGGGAATATCGAGTTCAGCTAAAGTTTCAGTGAGTTTTTCCGCACAACGCTGCTCATTCAGTTCGTACTCAATGTTCAAAAATACACGGCGAATCGGCCAATCCTTATGCAAGGTTTGAAAAAAATTCGGCACAGCTTGAAAATCTGGCACAGCAAAAACAAGTAAAGGCACAGCTAATTTTGACAGTTCGCTTTCTAAGCATTTTACCTGACGCAAGATAAGCGCACGCTTAGCTGGGGACATATCATGCGCTTGCCATTGCGCTTCGGTAACACAATATATTGCTATTGTTGGCCCCTGAGACATGGCATCAAAGAGCGCTGGGTGATCGTAAACCCTTAGGTCGGACCGGAACCAAACCATATTATATTTTGATGACAATTGACTCACCTTGCTTACCTAATTCTTTGTGGGTTTATTAAGTTTATAATTGATATTGAGTGGCATGCATAGTTAGTTTCATTCCCTATATGCCATTTTGCAAACCTAATTCCATAGGATAGGCGTCAAGTAGACTCAAAGCCTCGTGCTCTTGATATTTCTTCATGAAGAATTTCACCAAGGTCATTGGCACAATTAAGGGGACAATCCCTTTTTTATAATGCTCGATGACGCCAGAGAGTTCTTGCTTTTCTGAATGATCTAACTTGGTTTTCAGAAAGCGCTGCATTTTAAGTAAAATACTGGCATGACGCTTTCGAGTCACGGGTTCTTTTAACGCTGCCATAAATAGTTCTATATAGGTGTCTGCAACCTGATTCAAATCTGCGCCTTTTAAGTTTGATAGCAACTGGCCCAGCTTGATGGCAACTTGCTCGTTGTGCGCAGACAGCATCAGTTTGTGACGGTAATGAAATCGCGTGAGCACCGAAGAAGACAGGTTCGGTAACACCTCTGTCTGCCATTCATGATAAGCATAAACCGAGGCAATAAAATTTTCTTTCAATCCATTATCATTCAGACGACCCGATTCTGTTACCGGCATTAAAGGAAGTAACTTTTGCAGTTCCCCTGAAAAAGCGCCATCAGACATATATATCGGCTGACCTTTCTCGCCATAAACTTTGGTGCTTTTCAAACCACAACTAGGCGATTTTTGCATAAAAATAAAACCACTCAGGTTCTCCATGCTCGGCGCCACAGACCGAGCCAAGCCCAGCAAGTCTTCTGAATAATCAACATCGGGGTTATCACTTGCGATCACTCTAAGCTGATTATTTTTTTCGGCTAGACGAATCGTTGGACGAGGGATGCTCAAACCTATTTCCACCTCTGGGCAGATCGGTCTGAATTCAAAATATTTTGACAAGACCTGGGTACAGAAACGAGAAAGCTTGTGGCCTCCGTTGTATCGAACTTCTTTACCCATTAAACATTCACTGATACCTAAGACCGGCTTAGCCTTATTGGCGGAAGTGTGAGTCAGCCCCTCTGAGTTAGAATTTCTTGCTTGATTATATTGATCATCCGCCATACTTAATGCCTCTATGAAAAAATATCCGTTTGCTTACGTTGCATGCCTTGTTCGTTGCTCAGCGATTTTTTTTCGCTTATAAGTTAAAGCAGCCGTGCAGCAATCTGCTGAGCTATTACTTAAAACTTACGTGACCGCATTAAATATGGATCTGTTTGGTCTGAAAATTTTTAGCCAGTTGATATCCACTGTAAAAAGCCGCTTCTACACCTTTCATATTATCGATATCTGCCAGATAGTCGCCACAGAACCAAAGCCCTTCCTGATCCGATAGAAACTGTTTTCCTGAAAGGCTAGAGGTAGTAGGCACGGAATAAAGCCATCGGTGAAGATGAGTATCATCGACAATCACCGGTGAACCAGTGATAGAGGCTACCTCGGCAATCAACAAACGCTCGATTGTCGACTTATCTGTTTCTAAATTCTCCGCCGTCCAGTCAGTGTCCGCCTGCACTACCCAAACCTGATGCCCCCCCATTTCCTTTCGCTCTGGTTTACTTTGTTCAAGTACCAGCTTGGAAATGATCGACGTTTGAAACTGGTGGTAATGACCAGCAAGCGCCAATCGGCCTTTGACATTCATCATTAAAACCCACTGAGGCAATTCGATGGACTGGCTTAATTCAGCTTTATAAGGGTGAGTATTTGGTAAAAGATCCGCCGCTTGTTGTGGCGGAGTTGCAAACACAATGTGATGACTTGTTGCAAACAGCGTACGGTTTTCAGCATCGCCTGTGAAGATCTGCCAGTTCTCACCGTCTCGTTTGATCTCACTGACTCGGGTTGCAAAATGAACCTCCAGTGAATCGGCAAGGTAGCGCGTAAGACTCGAACTTCTGGGGACTGCGACATACTGCGCGCCATGCTCCGCGGAATAATGCCAGGTTTTGACCAAGCCTCTTTCGAGCCAGCCATCCAAGTGAGATCGAAATAATTCTGTTCTGGCACAAAAGCTTGAAGCTCCCAAGTCAAAACTAATAGTCTCACCAGTAGTCGAAGTAATACGTTTTGAAGAAAGCCGACCTCCACTGCCTCTGGCTTTTTCTACACACGCCACTTTGTGGCCATTTTTTGCTAATTGGGTTGCCGCTATGAGGCCAGACATACCAGCACCAATCACTAACACATCAAGTGATAACATTAATAAACTCCGTTTTTTTTCAATCTTTCTCCTTTTACGCCGCCCAAGCTGTTATAGATCACCAAAAGTTCTGTTATTCTGTTTCCACTAACCCTATCTAAGAGACCTCATCGTTGAATTCTGATACGTACAATTCCGATCAGCTGACAGACTCGTCGCTCAATGACCTTGTTCTTGAAATAGCGCAGCAAAAAAGCAAACCCGCCTTTATCGAGCTATTTAATCGAGTTTCCTCAAAACTAAAAGCCTACGCCATACGTTGTGGTGCTAATCAAGCAGATGCAGAAGAAATTGTTCAGGAATGTCTGTTGATCGTTTGGCGAAAAGCTGCAACGTTTAACCCCAACACCGCTTCGGCAATTACCTGGCTTTATACCATCGTTCGAAACAAGCGAATCGATTTTGTCCGAAAGCAGCGCCCTGATTTAATTGGCTCTGAAGATTTATACCCGGAACCGGAAACCGAACAATTAGAAAAACATATCGAGAGTGATCTAAATGCGAATGTGGTCCGTACATTATTGTACGAACTGCCAGAAGAGCAAAGGCAAATTGTTTTTAAGGTTTACTTTGAAGGGAAATCTCACAGCGAAATTGCAAACGAACTGGACCTTCCCTTAGGAACAATCAAGTCCAGGCTCAGACTGGCAATGAAGAAACTCGATACACTTGCAAAAGAAAATATGTCATGGCTAATTATCATCCTTCTGATGAACTTTTAATGTCTTTCTCGGCAGGTCAAATGCCCGATGCGCTGGGTGTTATTATCGCCTGTCACTTGGAAAAATGCTCTGTATGTCGGGAACGTGCGGCATTCTACGAGCAACTTGGTGGCCAGATTCTAATGTCGACCGAACCGACACCGCTTGCACCACAAATTTTAGACAAACTTTTGTGCGAATTAGATGCAGAGCATAATGGCGCGGCAAATGAGAGCCAAGCACCGGATGAATCTCAAACATCTATCATCACAGAGATCCAACAAATCAAACATTTGCCCAAGCCACTCCGGCGTTTTGTCAGCAAAGAATTTTCACAGCTGCCTTGGGCAGGAATGAGTAAAAGTTTGAAAGAGTTCGAACTGCCGATTTCGGGAAATGGATACACCGCCAAGTTCTACAAAATTTCAGCGGGTAAAGAGTTACCCGTTCATACTCATCGTGGAAATGAATATACCTTGGTATTAGATGGCAGCTTTTCTGATACCGCTGGCGAATATCATCAAGGTGACTTTATCCTCGCCGATACTCAGACCATTCATCAACCCAAAGCAGCCAATGATGCAGATTGCATCTGTTTTGCGGTGACCGATGCGCCACTCAAAATGACCGGCTTCTTTGGTCGAATGCTTAACCCTTTCCTCAAATAAGGAAGAGTAAAAGGCCAAAATATCTCTATAGAAACGAATGCTACTCGACTGGATGCTCATATAGAATATCCAGCGGGTAGCGTTTTCCTGCCAAATAATCTTCAAAACATTTCAACACCAACGGGCTTCTAAGCTGCGCCTTTCTTGCCAAAATCTCATCTATCGTCAGCCAATGTGCAGCAATTATGCCTTCATCCAACTGAGGGTTTTCCGCTTCATTAAGCGCCTCGCAAGCGTAGCAAAGTCGATAATAGGTCACACCGTTTGAAGGTGCTTTGTATGTGTATATGCCTACCAGAGAAGAAACTTCAACATGCCAACCTGACTCTTCCAGGGTTTCTCGTTTAGTCGCTGTGACTACCGATTCATCTTCTTCAATATGTCCGGCGGGTTGATTAAATACCCTGTCTCCTCTTGAGGATAATTCTTCTACTAAAAGGAAGCGACCCTCGCGCTCAACAATGGCAGCAACAGTGGCATGGGGAGTCCATATCATAGGTTCGATCTCTATTGTTCTTATCAAAGCGCAACATGAAAATGCGGCGAATAAATAAAATTTCGCTTGAGTAGCTGAATACTCACTTACTGCGTAAAACACATAAAGTCACAGTTTAACTAAATTACGCACCAGTCCCAAACGAAGATTACGTTTTTTTCTTTAGTTTAATGCAGAATTTATATTCCTTGCTTGGGCTAGGAATCAAGGCAGCACAGCGGCATACTAAAGCCAAATTTTTTTAAGATCCCTTTGCCTGTTTAAGGAAAAATCATGGCCACCAGTAATTTTTTCGCCCTTTTAGATGATATTGCCACCCTGCTCGATGACGTCGCGCTTATGAGCAAAACCGCCACAAAAAAAACCGCTGGCGTGCTCAGCGATGACCTTGCCCTAAACGCTCATCAAGTCAGTGGGGTTAAACCGGATAGAGAACTGCCTGTAGTTTGGGCCGTTGCCAAAGGTTCCTTTGTTAATAAAGTGATACTGGTTCCGATTGCACTGTTGATTAGCTTCTTTTTACCTTGGCTGATTGCACCGCTACTCATGGCTGGCGGAGCCTATCTTTGCTTCGAAGGTATGGAAAAAGTCTGGGGTATTTTCTTTCACCCTGAAGATGAAGCGAAGCGCAAAGCTGAACGACGCCAAGCAATGAGCACCCAAGAATTACTTGCCTTGGAACAACAAAAAATCAAAGGCGCCATTCGCACCGACTTTATCTTATCAGCCGAAATTATTGTTATTTCGCTAGAAGTCATGAAGGAATTCCCCTTATTAAAACAATGTATCGCGCTTAGTGTGGTGGCTATCTGCATCACCATAGCCGTCTATGGCTTGGTGGCCTTGATTGTCAAAATCGATGACATTGGTTTACACCTTTCTTCTCTTGGTAAAAAGTGGGCCAATTACTTGGGGCAAGCCTTACTCTGGTTTGCACCACAACTCATGAAAGGCTTATCTTTTTTTGGCACCGTCGCGATGTTTTTAGTTGGCGGAGGCATCTGGTTTCATGCGATTGATGTACTCCATCATATTGACCATGGTTTAGCCGATTTGATAGAAATCAACATTGCAGCTGGCTGGCTACAATCACTCAGTACATCACTCGCGTCCGTTCTGTGGCAGGGCATCATTGGGCTGATTGTCGGTGGCATTGCATTGCTCGCGGTCACTTTGACTGAGCCCTTCATACATAAATTTAAAACCCGCCCATAACAGTCTTGGGCACAGTAACTTTCAGGAAGCCATCATGAATAAAAAATCGATTGTTATTACCGGAGCCAGCGATGGTATTGGCCATGCACTTGCCTGGGAAATGGCTAAACGAGGCTATTCGCTGGGATTAACCGCGCGTCGTGCCGAAAAGTTAGAAGCATTGAAACAAGATATTCAAGCAGCTTACCCTAACTGCCAAGTCGAGCTCTCGGCGTTTGATGTTTCCTGCTATGACTCAGTACCACCAGCCTTAGCATCTCTTAAACAACGCTTAGGCACTATCGATATATTGTTGGCGAATGCAGGGATTGCGAAATCGGGTAAAGTTGATAAAACACCTTGGCAACAGCATATCGAAGTGATCAACACTAACGTCAATGGTGCGATTGTCACACTCTCCGAAGGTTTAAAAATCTTTAAAGAGCAAGGTTTTGGTCATTTAGTGGGAACGTCTTCCGTCGCGGCCTTTCGAGGTTTACCTAATAATGCGGCCTATTCAGCGTCCAAAGCCGCTTTGGCCACATTCATGGAAGCGCTTCGAGCGGAAACGAATAAACAGAATATAGACATTACCGTGCTTTACCCAGGCTTTATTGATACCGCGATAAATCGGGACTTAAAAAGCCGGCCTTTTGTGATTGATGTTGAGGAAGGAGCTAGAATTTTTGCCGATTTAATTGAAGCCAAAGTAGCACGTTCAACCGTTCCAAAATGGCCTTGGGCTGTATTAGGCAACGTTATAAAAGCATTACCCACATCCATGATCGCAAAAATGTAAGTTGCTTGCTCTTGGAAGAGCCTGATCTTCCAAGAGTGCTATCCTTATCCTGAAGAGAACTTAGTCTTCAGTATTCATAACCTGATCGACTAACTGTTTAGCTTCAGATTGCAGGCTGGCTAAATGCGCCTTTCCTAAGAAGCTTTCTGCATAAATCTTATACACATCTTCAGTACCGGAAGGTCTCGCAGCAAACCAACCATTCTCTGTCGTCACTTTTAAGCCGCCTATTGCCGCCCCATTGCCGGGCGCTTCAGTGAGTTTTTGCTGAATCGTTTCTCCTGCTAATTCTGATGCAGAAACCTGCTCACTCGACAGCTGGCTCAGCTTACTTTTCTGCATCTTGCTCGCAGGCGCATCTTGTCGTTCATAAATAGGCGAACCAAATTTCGATTCCAGTGCAGAATAATGTTCACCCGGATCTTTGCCTGTTACCGCGCATATTTCAGCAGCTAACAAATCCATGATAATGCCGTCTTTATCTGTGGTCCAAACGCTGCCATCCATTTTTAGGAAAGAAGCGCCTGCACTTTCTTCCCCCGCAAAGCCGATCGAACCAGCCTGTAAACCATCGACAAACCATTTAAAGCCAACCGGTACCTCAATACAGTTTCGCCCTAAGGCATTGGCGACTCGGTCAATCATACTGCTTGAGACTAAGGTTTTGCCGATACCCACTGTGCTATTCCATTCAGGGCGATTAGAGAATAAATAATTTATGGCTACCGCTAAGTAGTGATTGGGATTCATCAACCCAGCACTTTTCGTCACGATGCCATGGCGGTCATAATCCGGGTCATTACCGAAGGCAATATCGTAACTATCTTTCAATTCGATCAGTTGTGCCATGGCAGACGCTGAGGAACAATCCATACGAATTTTTCCATCCTTATCAACACGCATAAAAGAAAATGTCGGATCTACGCGTTGATTCACAACCTCAATATCCAATGAATAGTGATCAGCAATTGGCGCCCAATAGGCAATGCCACTGCCTCCCATGGGATCTACACCAATTTTTAAACCACTTTTTGAAATCGCAGCCATATCCACCACGTTTTTCAAGTCCTTTACGTAAGGCTGAATAAAGTCTATTTCGTGCGTAGTAGACGCCTTTAAAGCTTTTGAAAGTGGTACCCGTTGAACACCTTTAAGCCCATCTTTAAGTAGTTCATTTGCCCTATTTTGAATCAACGCTGTCACGCTTGAATCAGCAGGGCCACCATGAGGCGGGTTATATTTAAAACCACCATCCTGTGGCGGGTTATGTGAGGGGGTAATGACCACACCGTCCGCGAAACCAGATGATCTTCCTTGATTATAAGAAATAATCGCATGAGAAATAACGGGAGTCGGCGTGAAGCCTCCTTCAGACTGAATTCTCACCTCGACACCATTTGCAGCAAATACCTCTAAACTCGTTATAATGGCGGGTTCGGACAAGGCGTGTGTATCTTTTCCCAGAAACAACGGGCCAGTTACCCCTTTGTTTGCTCGGTACTCGCAAAGCGATTGGCAAATAGCCAGGATATGAGGTTCATTGAAGCTGCCATTTAAAGAAGAACCGCGATGACCAGAGGTACCAAACGCTACGCCTTGTTCGGGAGATTCAATATCAGGCTCGGTTTTATAGTATTGGGCGACAAGAAGTGGGATATTCGTCAGAATATTTGCCGGTGCTAATTTACCAGCAAGCGGGTGTTGGCTCATGATACTTCCTTATAAGCATTTCATTTGAATGAATACACCTCATTCTACTTAGCCAGAATATCGAGGCAAGTTATCTTGCCAATATTCACCGTGAGAAGACATATGTTAAACAACTGTCTTTTAGACGTGAGTAACTACCCTTAGAAAAGAGAAGCTACTTATTTACCCTTTAATATATCTTGTATCCGTTGCTCTTCTTGAAGATACCTTTCATGCTCGGCATCTTGTTCAGGCGTTGTAAACTTGATAGGCGGAAAGCTTTCGCTCAAACCAGTATCTTCTATTCCTTCAAGGGCTTTGGCTTGTTGTGCTAGTGCTTCAGGTGAGAGCTTTATCTGTATGCTGTTGATGATGTCGGAAGATAGCTGTTCTAGGGGGGCTATATCAATGACTTTATCTTGCTCATATTGTCTGCCAGCACCCCTTCTTAATTCAAAGCTCATTCTAATTAAGTGCTTATCAGAGACAGGAAACACAATATACCGACAAGGGCTATGGCATCCAGGGACATCATCATTTGGCATAGCATAAAAAGTGGCAGCCACGCAGGGCCAAGCCGTAATCACTGTCCAATCGACAGGGGCATGCCATTGCTGGGCCCCCTCGAAGAGGTCATCTGAGTATTCCATTTTCAAGTGGTCTAATATGGAAGACTCAAAAACCTTGGGTCTGTAATTGGAAGCCGAATCAGACGCTTTATTTCGAGTGATTAATGAAATATCTAAGGTTACATTTCCCTTATAGCCCGAGAACCATGGTCCATAAAAACGCCACTGACGCCTGAAAAAGTTTTGATAAAGCCATTCATCATGATCGCTACTCCAAGGGCGCACCCTTAAGTCATTCATATCATAGATATTATAATGACTGATAGGCTCTAATTTTGAAGCAAAGGAGTGTCGAGGGGCGCGAAAGCTAATTTTTGTCCCACCAACCGAAAAAGACACATGGCCTGAAAATTTAAAAGAGGGCCCTTTGGGCGTACAGAACTCAGTTTGGTGTCGAAGCTTTAGCGGCCAATTAAACATTAGAACCTATCCTTAATTTTATTATGGAGCCTTGGCAGGTATGCCTCCGTTAATTTAGGCGCTAACGAAGCTGTTCCAGCAACCGTCCCTATAAGCATAAGAGCAGCAGGAATACTTACACCAGACGTTAAACCTACCGCGCCACCAATTGCCAGAGTTGTTGCACTTGCTGCTTTTATTGCGCTTGTGTTCCTATAAATATCACCGACAAACTTTAGAGAATCGTAATTTTCATCATGCTTAAACCTCTCGTAAGGCACTACATAGTTCGACAATAATCCACCGCCAATAGCTTGATGAGGGTCAGACATGTTTCGGTTATGGTGAAAGTTACGCAATTTCGATAACTCCAAACGTTGCGCAAGCAAGACAGCTTTACTTAAGTTAGTTGTTGGCGAACTAAACTGCACATAATGCCCTTTTAAAGTAATACCTTGGTCAGCCAATATTTGCATAGCTTGCGTCAGCACACCCGAACCGCCCCGAACCGAAAGCCAACGAACAGATTCTATATTACGTGCACTGTACATTGCCTTCGCAAGTATTAGCGCAGACTCATTTAAACTGGGATCACGCTCAGCCATCGCTGCTTTGCGGGCATTCACCAACCCACCAATGATTCCAGTACCCGGAGTATAATGCATATCAAAACCATCTTTGATCAAGCTTATTTCACCAACTGAGATTGGCGCATTAATGATATGGGAGCTTGAATCATCAAGCGCATCCTTAGGTTCAGAGTGTCCGCTATCAGTAATGGCAACCACTCGATTATCCTTTCCTTTAATATGGCCATTTTTAATATAAGAAGCATTCCACCCTTTTCCGACCCTGTTTGCACGCCAAAGCCCCGGCTTATGACCTTCTTCCTGTAACTTTCCATAATTAGTATCAACTTCAATATACAAAACTCGAAATTGACCATTGCTTTGCTTTTCAACCGTCGCTTTGCAGCCTGGTAGTATCAGAAAAAATTCCTCATTACCGTAGGCGACATTTGTTGCTGGTTTTATAAATACATTGTTTAAATGCATACGACCGGCACACAATGACTGAAGACCCGCAACGGTAATGCGAGCCCAATGATTGCCGGACTTGGCTTTTTGTTCTAGCGCATTATAAATGGGTTGAGCATTGGGTGAGCAGGTGACTAAATTACCTGAGCGTACGCCCGCGATCGCGCGCACCTGAGTGGTAGGCTTCGTATTAAACATCTCAAAATCCCTTTTGAATTGATACTATAAATTTGCCCGCGAAGAATAATTACTTCTATGTATGCTGTAAATAAAAACTTTGGTCACTGTTCTCATATTTACAGCGCCATTTTCTCTACCTAACCAGACCTCTTTATCGTCTTGGAGCTTTTGTTCGTCATAGAGGACACCAAAGCGCTAATCAAATTAGTTTAATGTTTCCCGTTCCAAATTTTCAAAAGCTGAATTCCGGTTATTCTACTAGGGCGTCTTCTGTATAAGTCATGAGTTACTGTCGTTGCCTTTTTCACTTAGTCGCTTTTCAAGTGCTTCTAGCGCTCTGAGCTCTTCTTCGTCTTCCAGTCTGGCTTCTGCTTTTCTTCTATTTTCATCAAATTCTGCGTAACGCATATTCACTTCGTTTTTCATTTTGTCATTACTAATACGCCCAACATGCATCAATAGAGGCTCTTCTGTAAAATCCATAAACTTATCAACAAACTTTTTCCAATCCTCCAAGACAAGATGTTGCTTCTTCTGAGCTCTTAGCTCAGCAAACTCAAAGAATGCAGAGACAAGACGGTTCAAACGTTCCAACTCATCTTCTTTAAGGTAATTCTTGGCAATCACAACATCTGCTTTTCGAACTCTATCTCCTTTGAAGGCCATTAAGTTCATGTTGGGGGCGTTAGGGTCCGCTCTATCCAGTATTAGTTCTGCTGCTGTATGTCCGGTTACAGCAAAAAATAGCTTATTTTGAACAGTTGCAAACAATGTTTGAGTATCTTTCTCATTGGCCCGGTAATCCTCTGCCAGAGTAAACAGGTCTCGTACTTTTTGATAAAAGCGCTTTTCCGAAGACCGTATGTCTCGAATGCGTTGCAGAAGCTCATCGAAATAATCCCACTGAGGATCTTTCATTCGCTCATCATCCATAATAAAACCTTTGGCCATATACTCGGCCAAATGTCTCGTTGCCCACTGCCTGAAATGTGTACCACGTGTTGAACGTACACGGTAACCTACAGCCAGGATCATGGGTAAGGCATAGAGCTGAGTTAGGTACTCTTTGTCGTCTGCGGCAGTTGTAAACTTAGAGTTTACAACTGCCTTCTCAGCCAGCTCCTTGTCTGCGATTATTGATTTAATATGTTTACCAATATTTTGCTTAGATGTTTGGTATAACTCGGCCAACTCCAACTGAGTTAACCAAACTTGGCCTCCCAGTTGTCGCAACGCAAATTGTGTTTGCCCATCCTCAGTGCTATATAAAATTAAATCATTTGCACTCAACACATACCTCCCTGAAATTCCTTCCATGCTTGCTTTTTAATAACTTGTATTTGTTCATCACGCCCTAAACCGGCTCAGTTGAATAATTTCAGCACCACCAATTGATGCACCACTATGCTTAAGTTTAATGGACTACATAGGCTCAATAGAACCACCTAACAACTTACCCATCGCTCTAATTGGCCAAACACAATCTTTCTGGCCTTTTATATTACAAGGCCTATCTGCTAACCATGCCGACATTCGATACGGTGATACATCCTGAATATTTACATCACGGTTGTTTATCGAATATTCCATATCCCCCGCCATTTGGTTCATGGTGCCTTGCACGGAACGATTACAATCGGTATCGAAACATAAGGGCTGCAGTAAGGAAGCGGCACGTTTCATCATGCCGTCATCGGCTCCAACCTTTAGGAGGGTGTTCATAAAGGCATCGTGGAAATGCCAGTCGAGTGCAGCAAAGTCAGGCTTAGTCAGACAAGGAATAAACACGGGGAAACGGGTGGCATCATGGACAAATAAAATACAGTTTCGGCGTTGCAAAGTGATCAGGTTAGCGTGCCAGCCGCTGAGTACACTTTCTGACAACTCAGTAGTGTTATCCTGTTGCTGTGGCGCATTTTTATCTGGCGGCAAAAAGCCTTGCTTATCGACGGGCAATTTGGTGAAGAGCTTTTTCGTGGCGTGGATTAGGATCATTTTCAAATTTACTTTAGTAAAAAATTGAAAAGTAGGCTAACGAATAGAATTGAAATTTAAAGCAATCATTAAATGCTTAAATAAATTGGTCGGGGCGAGAGGATTTGAACCTCCGACCACATGCACCCCATGCATGTGCGCTACCAGGCTGCGCTACGCCCCGACATGCAGAAACGAGAATTACGCCTCTGAAAGAGACGCGAATAATACATGAAGGTTTACTATAAATAAATAAAAAACGCCGAAATAATCGGCGTTTTTAGTCTCAATAAACGGTATAAATCAGCTATTTAGAACAGCGAGAACCTCTTCTAATTCGGATATCATCTGCTTGATCAGCACACTGTTATCTTGTCCGCCTTCAGTGCCGTCATCGTTGACAAGTTTTTGTTTTGCACCACCAATTGTATAACCTTGGTCGTATAACAGGCTACGAATTTGTCTAATCATTAAGACATCTTCGCGCTGATAATAACGACGGTTTCCGCGGCGCTTTACAGGGGATAAATCATCAAACTCTTGCTCCCAATACCTGAGCACATGGGCTTTTACGCCGCATAAGTCACTTACTTCACCTATCGTGAAATAGCGCTTACCTGGTATCGGAGGTAGTTCATTATTGTGACTGGGTTCCAGCATATTCTTCTACTTTCGCTTTTAATTTTTGTCCGGGTCTAAAGGTGACAACGCGTCGGGCTGAAATAGGAATTTCTTCACCCGTTTTAGGATTTCTGCCAGGTCTTTGTTTTTTGTCTCTAAGATCAAAATTACCAAAACCAGACAATTTTACCTGTTCGTTATGACCTAATGCATCACATATTTCATCAAAAAACGCTTCAACCATTTCTTTGGCTTCGCGCTTATTCAAGCCGACTTCTTCGTAAAGAGTTTCAGCCATGTCGGCTTTGGTTAACGCACCCATGCACTAACTCCTAATATTTGCACCAAATTTACTATTTAGTGCTGATACTATGCTTTCAAAGGCTTGATTAATTTCTTCATCATTTAAGGTCCTGTCTGTACGCTGCCAAACTAGAGCTAACCCCAAACTTTTTAAGCCTTCGCCTAAATTATCACCAGAATACACATCAAAGAGCGCAACATTCACCAAGTCTTGACCGCCATGAGCGATGACTTCTGAACGCACACTTTCGAAGGGAACTTGCTGGTCGATCACAATAGCTAAATCGCGTCTCACTTCAGGATATTTTGATACCTCAGTGAAGACGGGAATTGTTCCTTGGACCGCTTCATTTAAGCATAGTTCAAACAAATAAACTGGGCCATTTAAATCCAGATATTTTTGTAATTTAGGGTGAATGGCACCCAAATAGCCTATTATTTGTGAATTCTTTACAATTTTCGCCGTTTGACCTGGGTGTAAAGCTGAATGTTCGCCCTTTTCAAAACGAACTAAAGGATCAATTGCCGCTAACACGCTTTCCAAGTCTGCTTTTACATCATAAAAGTCAAGTTTGCGTGCAGGCGCATTCCAGGATTCAGGAGAAACATTACCCGCCGCCACGCCGGATAGCATTTGCGTCTGTAGAATATCTGAACCCGACTTTTCGAACTTTAAACCGGTTTCAAAAAACTTCACTCGCGACTGTTGACGATTTTGGTTATAGGATACAGCTTTTAATAAGCCTGGCCATAAACTGGTTCTCATCACAGCAAGGTCAGCTGATATCGGGTTCGCTAGTGCAATACTTTCTTGTTCAGGGGTAATCATGCTTTGTAATTTTTGTTCCACAAAGCTGTAGGTGATCGCCTCTTGATAGCCTAAGCTGATCAAACGATCCGCAAAAAATGACGGGGCGACTGATGACTCATCGTCTTCTTTTAAAGTAATTTCACCCAATGCTGATGTCTTTGGCAATTTATCATAACCATAGATTCGGCCGATTTCTTCTATTAAGTCTGGCTCTATTGCTATATCAAAGCGATAACTGGGTATTTCAAACACCCAACCATCACTTTCTGTGGAAACGACCTTTAGACCCAAGCGAGTCAGAATATCTTCTATTTCTGATTTGGCCACGCTCAAACCAAGCAAAGACGCTACTTTAGCCTCCCTTAACTTGACTGTTCTGACTTCAGGCATATCAGCATCAGATACTTGTTCAGTAATCGGCCCTACTTCGCCGCCCACGATATCGAGCAGTAAACTAGTGGCTCTTTCCATCGCTTTTTCTTGAAGCGTAAAATCAACACCACGCTCGAACCGGTGAGATGAGTCAGTGTGCAGCCCATAAGATCGCGCTTTTCCAGCCAAGGCGATTGGCGCAAAAAAAGCACATTCCAAAAAGATATTGCTCGTTTTAGCACTTACACCAGAATTTTGCCCACCCATAACGCCTGCAATCGCTAGAGGCCCTGCCTCATCGGCAATCACTAAGGTATCAGACCTAAGCGAAATCGTTTGTCCATCCAGTAATGTTAAGGACTCAGACTCTTTAGCGTCGCGGACATGGATCGCACCTTGTAACGAACCAAGGTCAAAGGCGTGCATTGGCTGGCCTAGCTCTAACAGTACAAAGTTTGTCACATCGACAACAGGGTCGATGCTTCGTAGGCCGCAACGTCTTAACTTCTCTTGCAACCAAAGAGGACTAGCCTGAGAGAGATCAACATTTTTAATCACGCGGCCAAGGTACTTTGGGCAGGCTTTCACATTGTGTACATTCACCGGAAATGTCTCTGAGTGCGAAGCCGTGACGGTGTTTATCTCTGGAGGTGTAACGGGCGCTTTATTCAGAACACCGACTTCTCTTGCTAATCCAGCAACCGAAAGACAATCACTTCGATTAGGTGTGAGATCAACATCAATACATTGATCATTGAGCTGCAAGTAGTCTCGAATACATTCCCCTGTAGGAGCATCATTCGGCAGAATCATTAGCCCATCTGACTGTTCGGCTAAACCGAGCTCGGCTTCTGCACAAAGCATACCGAAGGATTCGACCCCACGAAGTTTGGCTTTTTTAATTTTGAAATTGCCTGGAAGCACAGCAGATATTTTAGCGAAAGGAACTTTAACGCCTGCTTTCACATTAGCGGCACCACAAACTACCTGAAAGGTTTCAGTGCCGTCACTGACCTTACATACGTTTAATTTATCAGCATCCGGATGCGGTTCTATTGATAAAACTTCACCTACCACAACGCCAGTAAATTCACCCGCTATCGCTTGAACTTCGTCAACTTCCAAACCAGCCATAGTGATCTGAGCAACTAAGGCCTCAGAATCAATCTTTGGGTTAACCCATTCTCTTAGCCACTGTTCGCTAAATTTCATCGCACTTCCACTTATCTACTTGCTTAATTAAATTGCTTCAAAAAACGTAAGTCGTTTTCAAAGAACATTCTCAGGTCGTTTACGCCGTAACGTAACATCGCTAAACGCTCTACGCCCAAGCCGAATGCGAAGCCGCTATATTCCTCGGGATCAATACCGCTAGACTCAAAAACAGTTGGGTGAACCATGCCACAGCCCATGACCTCTAACCATTTGATATTTCCTTGGGCGTCTTTGCCCCATTCGATATCAACTTCTGCAGAGGGCTCAGTAAAGGGGAAATAGGATGGGCGAAAGCGAACGGCAAGATCACGTTCAAAAAATACTCTTAGGAAGGTTTCGATGGTCGTTTTTAAGTCGGCAAAGCTGACATTTTTTTCAACCAGTAAGCCCTCAACCTGATGAAACATCGGTGTATGTGTTTGGTCTGAGTCACATCGATACACACGACCCGGACATATCATTCTAAAAGGCGGCTTACCGACTTCCATCGTTCTAACTTGAACTGGCGAGGTATGAGTTCTTAACAAGGTGTTCGCATCGAAATAAAATGTGTCATGCATGGCACGAGCAGGATGATGGCCAGGAATATTCAGGGCTTCAAAGTTATGATAATCATCCTCTATTTCTGGACCCACCTCGACAGAGTAGCCTGCTTTAGAAAAGAATTGTTCTATGCGACGCATCGTTTTAGTCACAGGATGCAAACCACCCCATTCTGCGGCACGGCCAGGCAGTGTAACATCAACCGCCTCACTTAATAATTTTGCTGAAAGCTCTTCATTTTCCAAGAAGGTTTTCTTTGCCAGTAGCTTTTCTAACACACCTTCTTTGGCTTCGTTTATTTTTGCACCGGCGGCGGGTCGCTCAGAGGCATCTAATTTGCCTAAGGTTTTAAGTAACTGCGTTATTTCGCCTTTTTTTCCCAGATAATCAACTCGAACCTGATCCAGCTCAGTAATTTTATTTGCGGCTTCGACAGCCTCAATGGCTCGCTGAACAAGTTGCTCAAGGTTTTCCATTAGTGTGCTCCAAAAATAAAAATAGGGGGCGAGAAAACTCACCCCCTATCTAACTAACTCAACATAATCAAACAATTATATTTTGAGTCTTAGCTCGCTAGTGCCGATTTGGCTTTCTCTACTACTACAGAAAATACTGCCGAATCGTTCATGGCTAAATCAGCCAATACTTTACGATCTATTTCAACATTTGCTTTTTTCAAGCCAGCGATTAATCGGCTGTAAGACAAACCGTTTAAACGTGCACCAGCATTGATACGCGCTATCCATAAACGACGGAATTGACGCTTTCTTTGACGGCGGTCGCGGTATGCATATTGACCCGCTTTGATGACTGCTTGTTTTGCTACTCGGTAAATACGGCTACGTGCACCGTAGTAACCTTTAGCTTGCTTAAGTACTTTTTTATGTCGGCGATTCGCCGTAACACCACGTTTGACGCGAGGCATAAGTGTCTCCTACTAGACTATTTCTATCTCTAAAAAATTAACTGTAAATCAGATACGCAACATGCGTTTGATTGTCGCGTGATCAGAAGCAGCAACAAGTTTGCAGCCACGTAATTGACGCTTACGTTTAGTCGATTTTTTAGTCAAGATATGACTAGTGAAAGATTGCTTATGTTTAAATCCATTAGCTGTCTTTTTAAAGCGTTTTGTAGCACCGCTTTTTGCTTTCATTTTTGGCATATTATCTCACTCCGCATTGGAAAAATTAACGAAAATAGCAACCGCGCTACTTTCTCTTTTTCGGGGCCAATACCATCATCATTTGCCGACCTTCCATTTTGGGCCGCTGCTCAACCACTCCGTACTCTTCCAGGTCTTTTTCAACCCGTTCGAGTAGCTTCATGCCGATTTCCTGATGTGCCATTTCTCGACCACGATAACGAATCGTTACCTTGGCTTTGTCCCCAGCTTCAAGGAAACGTATCAGGTTGCGTAGTTTTACCTGATAATCCCCTTCTTCCGTCCCTGGTCTTAATTTAATTTCTTTAACTTGTGTCTGCTTCTGCTTTTTCTTTTGGGCAGCTTTTTGTTTCTTTTCTTCGAAAACCTTTTTGCCGTAATCCATGATTTTACACACAACAGGATCACTACTTGCAATTTGTACCAGATCTAGGCTCGCTTGAGCCGCCCTTGCCAAGGCATCATCAATTGAAACAACACCAACCTGTTCACCGTCTTCATCTATTAGACGTACTTCTGTTGCTTCAATATTTTCATTGATCAATGCTTTCTTGGACTTAGCAGTTTGTGTATTACGCTTAATGTTTATTTCTCCACATTAAAAGGCAAATAAAAGAAGGGCTGCACTTGCACCCATTTCGATTAATTTGCTGTACGACCTTTCTTATCTTGGGCTTCTTTAAATAAAACGATAATTTCATCTAGAGTCATGACACCCAAGTCTTCACCCTTTCGAGTTCGAATGGCCACGGTATTATTTTCTACTTCCTTATCACCCACAACGAGCAGAAAAGGAATCTTGTTAATTGTGTGCTCGCGAATTTTAAAGCCGATCTTCTCGTTTCTCAAGTCCAGATGTGCTCTATATCCCTCTTCTTCGAGTTTTTTATGTATTTTTTTGCAATATTCACTCTGTTTATCGGTAATATTGAGAACTGCAACCTGTTCGGGCGCCAACCAGAATGGAAATGCACCTTCGTACTGTTCTATTAAAATACCGATAAATCGTTCAAATGAACCTAAAACTGCTCGGTGAAGCATCACAGGTACTTTTCGTTCCTGATCTTCACTCACATATTGTGCACCCAAACGACCCGGCATGGAAAAATCGACCTGAATAGTGCCACATTGCCAAACTCGACCCAAACAGTCTTTCAATGAAAATTCTATTTTAGGCCCATAAAAGGCACCTTCACCCGGCAACAATTGCCAATCCAGACCCTTAGCATTCAAAGATTGCTCTAATGCTGCTTCAGCTTTGTCCCAAACTTCATCAGAACCAACACGTTTTTCTGGTCGGGTGGATAATTTATACAGAATTTCTGTGAAGCCAAAGTCTTCATAAACTTCATGAAGCATGTCTATAAACGTAGACACTTCTTCTTGAATGGTTTCTTCGGCACAAAAGATATGCGCATCATCTTGCACAAAGCCACGCACTCGCATAATGCCATGCAATGCGCCTGATGCTTCATTTCGATGACAAGAGCCAAATTCAGCTAAACGGATAGGTAGCTCTTTATAGCTTTTCAAACCCTGATTAAATACTTGTATGTGACAAGGGCAGTTCATCGGTTTGATAGCAAAATCAAAGTTTTCTGAATGCGTGGTAAACATCTGCTCACTAAACTTTTCCCAGTGACCAGACTTTTCCCATAGGGATCGTTCAACAACCTGCGGTGTTTTAATTTCCTGATAGCCATATTGACGCTGTTTCTGTCGCATATAGCTTTCTATTTTCTGATATATCCGCCAACCTTTATCATGCCAAAACACCATTCCGGGTGCTTCAGTTTGCATGTGAAATAAATCCAGTTTTTTACCTATTTTACGGTGATCACGTTTTTCAGCTTCTTGTAGCCGGTTTAAGTAAGCTTTTAGCTGTTTTTTATCCGGCCAAGCCGTACCGTAAATTCGCTGTAGCATTTTGTTATCAGAATCACCTCGCCAGAAGGCGCCATTCACGCTCATCAATTTAAAGTGCTGACAAAATGACATATTTGGGACGTGTGGACCACGACACATGTCTACATATTCTTCGTGATGATAAAGCCCTGGCCTATCATCTTTGGCTATATTTTGATCAATAATTTCGATTTTGTAGGTTTCGCCACGAGCTTCAAACGTGTCTCGTGCTTCTTGCCAAGACACGGTCTTTTTAATTACAGGATAACTCTTCTTAGCCAACTCCAGCATTCTTGCTTCTAAAGTGGCCAGATCAGTATCTGTCAGACGGTGTTCTAGATCGACGTCGTAATAAAAGCCGTTTTCAATTGTTGGCCCGATAGCCATTTTTGCGTCAGGATAAAGTTGCTTTAAAGCATGACCAATTAAATGAGCACAAGAATGCCTAAGGATTTCCAGCCCTTCTTCATCTCTAGAGGTAATAATGCTTAGCTTAGCGTCCTCTGTAATTAGGTCGCAGGCATCGACTAATACATCATTCACACGGCCCGCAATAGTCGCTTTAGCCAAACCTGGCACTATATCAGCAGCAACATCTAGTACAGAAACTGCTTGCTCGAACGTTCTTTGACTGCCATCCGGCAAGGTAATAACGGGCATACAAACCTCTTATTTTCAGTGGTGACCCTTACTAAAGATCACGTGAGCTGGGTTAGGCAACAGGATTGCCAATAAAATGAGCGCGAAATTTTATACAATCTCTCCTCAGATTTATAGTTGATTGTCTAAAATTTTGAATCGACACACGCTTAAGACCAAAAAACCCTGGATAATCCAGGGTTTTTATCTTAAAAGGTTAAAGTCAGCTTAATTTGATTGCTTTGCCAATCTAGCACGCTCTTTAGCAGCAATCTTATCTGGTCTGATTAAGAATCTTGCTAAAGCCGGTAACAACCAAAGACTACCCACCATGTTCCACAAGAACATGAAGAACAACAATATCCCCATATCTGCTTGGAACTTAATCGGAGAGAATATCCAAGTAAACACACCCAGACCTAAGGTAATACCTGTGAAGCAGACCGCTTTACCTGTGGTTCTTAAAGTCTGGAAATAACCTTCTTGCAGAGACATACCCTCTTTGAGTTTAGTCTCAAGCTGACTGTAAATATAAATACCGTAATCAACACCGATACCAACACCCAGCGCAATAACAGGAAGTGTCGCCACCTTGATACCAATACCTAACTGAGCCATCAACGCTTCTGCCAGCACAGAGGTCAGCATTAAAGGCGTGATGACACAAATAACGGCAGGAATGGATCTAAAGGTGATTAAGCATAGGAAGGCTACCACCGAATAAACCGCGATAAGCATACCGTTCTTAGCTTCAGAGATAACTTCATTCGTCGCCGCTTCGACACCGGCATTACCGGCCCCCAACAAGAAGGTGTAGTTCTCGCTAGGATATTGCTCGATCAAGCTCTGTACAGTGTTCACGACACGGTTTAGGGTGTCTGCCTCATGATCTTTCAGATAAATGATCAATGGCGTCATACTGCAGTCTGAATTGACTAAACCTGAGGGTGCACGCTGAATAGAAGAGTTAATAATCGACTCATTTCGAGACAATTCAAACCACTTCAAACTCCCTTCATTTAAGGCCTTGGTGACCAATTTAGACACTGTCACCAACGAGGCGGTAGATTCAACACCTTCGGTATTCTCTAAACGCCACTGAACACGATCCATCACATCCATAACTTCATAAGTCGAACACATTTCCTGCGGTGTTTTCACCATCACCACGAGAATATCTGAGCTGGTACTGTAATTACTAATAATGTAATCATTATCTAGGTTGTACCGAGAGTCAGGACGAAGCTCTGGCGCACCTTTATCCAAATCCCCTATCTTAAGGTCTTTCTGGTAATACAACCCAATACCACAGCCTAATATAGCGATCAGCACTGAAACCGGCGCTACACTGGGATGCGCCATGAATGACAAAATACGCCATTTTTTATCGCCATTGGTTTCTACATACTTAGCATGTCTCAAGCCACCTTTGCTTAAACCAATATAGGAGATAATGACGGGGTGCAATATCAAGTTCGTTACAATGATAACGGCAACCCCGACACCAGCCGCGACGGCCAAGTCCTTAATAACGTCTATTTCGATAAATAGTAGCGTTAAGAAACCAATTGCATCAGACAGTAGCGCTAAAATACCTGGTCTGACTAAGGCTCTAAATGCCAAGCGACAGCTCATTAATGGGTTATAACCGTGTGCCTGCTCAACCGCTAACTGGTTGACAATTTGAACGCCATGACTAATGCCGATAGCGAAGACGAGAAATGGCACGAGCACCGAATAGGGATCTAAACCATAACCCAAGAGATTCAAAATACCCAACTGCCAAATGACAGCAACAATCGAGGTAAATACCGGAACAATTGTCCCAATAAAACAACGAGAGTAAGCAAAGAGGAAGACTAAGGTCATACCAATTGTGACTAAAGCAAACATCGCTATGGATGCAATACCTTCAATCAAGTCACCAATCTTTTTAGCAAAACCAATAATATGAATACTAACGTTTGGGTTAAGCTCTTGATATTTATTTCGAACTTTCTCTTCTAGCTGCAAAGAGAATTCTTTGTAATCAAGAGGTTCATTAGTTTCTGGGTTGTTTTCAAATAAAGGGATATACACAATTGTGGACTTGAAGTTATCGGCAACCAAACTACCCACTTGCCCAGACTTCAATACATTCTGCCGTAGCGCATCAAGCGATTCTTTCGAGCCATTATAGCCATCAGGAATCACGGGTCCGCCCTGAAAACCATCTTCCGTGACTTCAACCCAGCGGACATTAGGTGTCCACAAAGACTTCATTCCAGAACGGTCGACACCGGGTAAATAGAAAAGCTCATCGGTAATTTGGCTAAGGGTTTCCATGTAGGCCTTCGAAAAGACATCACCTTCTTTAACAGCCACCGCGACTCGAATAGCATTACCTAGGTTCTCCAAGTCATTGCGGTTATCCAGCATATTCACAATGAAAGGGTGTTCTAACGGAATTAAACGTTCAAATGACGCATCCGGTTTAATCTGAGAAGCATTGAAACCCAAAAACGCGGTAACCAATGCAAATAGAGCCAAAATGACGGCCCTATTCGAGAAAATTAGCCTTTCAGCTATTGATCCGGCACCCACCGCTTTGAGGTGTTTTTCTGTTGTGCCTTGCTCTGAGTTTGACATCCATCAATCCTCTTAATTCCAGTCGTTATAATTTATGTGTTTTGATCGTAAAGCAGTGTTTAAAAGTCGGATCCAGTTGGCTTCGCGATGTTAAACCCATTCTCGCCCACCATCGCAACCTTATCTGTGCCGATATATACTGCAGAAGTATTACTTAACCGATCTTCCCGGATGATCTCAGAGAAAGACCTACCTCCATCTTTACTGAACAAAACTGTCCCAGAATTACCCACTACCGTGATATCGCCCTCTGAACTTACAGCAGCAGACATTAAGGTGCCCTCACTGCCCGTTTCAACCCGTTTCCAAGTATCACCTGAATTTTGCGAACGATATAGATGACCTCTCAAACCAAAGGCAATGACCACATCACGCTCATGTGTGCCGGTTACTCCAAAGAATGAACCTTGATAAGGGCTTTCTATCGTTTCCCAAGTTTCGCCTGCATCTTTAGATCTAAAAATAACTCCGGCCTCGCCGACGATAAATAAATTACCGCCTTTCACTCTATTAATTGCATTCAGGTGAAAACGGTCTGGGTTTGAAATTCGGGTTCCATAGTTTTCCCAGGTCTCTCCACCATCTTTAGTTTTAAAGAAATAACCGTAAGCGCCAACTGCAAAGCCTTCACTTCGACTACTAAACAAAACATCCAAAAAAGGTTTACTCGCCCCCACTTCTGCATCCAAGCGAGCATCTTCCAAGGCAAACGTAGCATCTTCAACGTCGTATTCAAGATCACCTTGTTCTTCTTCTGGCGCTTGCTCAAGTTCTTCAGTCAGTCGAACAACACGGTTTTCAGCCTGCGTAATGACCATTTTATTCGCAGCGTTACCATCGAACTGAGCTGACCAGTTTTTACCGCCGTCTACCGTATTTAGCACCACGCCGGAATGACCAACGGCCCAACCATAGCTATCATCCACAAAACTGACAGCATTCAGTAGCACTGAAACCGGGACATTAGCTTGCGTCCATGAGTTGCCAGCATCATCTGAATAAATAACATGACCTCGATAACCGACCGAGACCAGTCGATCACCAGACTTGGTGATATCCAATAACAATTTTTCTTTCGCTAATTCGGTTTTGACTGACGGCGTGTTCAGAACATCTTCAACGGCAAAGACTTGACCATGAATTAGCCCCGCCCCAATCAGGCTTAATAGCCCCGTTTTAAATTTGTTCGTTAGAATTTTCATGTATCAACCTTTTATTGCTTAGATCAAGTCTGCCTGACCTTTTTAACAAGTGAAGTGGTAACAAAAAGCCTGCATTAAGCTGGCTTTTTGTTACCACAATCCATTCGTCTTTTCTAATTTGAGAGGAATCTATCTACCTAAACGCCTTAAAGATGCAGGTTTAAAGTAGCGACTACCGGGAACTTTGTTTTCAAAAACCGGCGCAATTTTTTCTTCTGAATATAGGCCATTGACACTGTATCGTCTTGCTTGAAGGTCATGATAAACATCGCCACCAGACCATGTGCCTGGCAACTCATAATAGTTTTTCAATAATGCCATACTGACACGCCACAGTTCACCACGGTTATCATACTGATCAACCATCGCGATACCCCAGCTATCTTCATCGATGTAATAAACACGTTTCTTGTAAATATGGCGCTCATCATCCTTAAGGTTCGCTTCAACCACATGAACTCGGTGAAGCTCCCAACGCAGATACTCTGGGTTCAAATGGCCAGGCATCACAACTTCATCATATTCAAGACCTTGCTTGCCAATCATGTAGTTGTTGTAAGGAATAAAGAACTCTTTTACGCCTTTATAATCCCAGTTGTAACGATCCGGCGCACCGTTGTACATATCCGTGTCATCGGCAGTACGCGTATTATCTGAAGAGGCGATTGGTGAATCGTAAGCAATGTTAGGCGCACGTCTTACCCGGCGCTGACCTGAGTTATAATCCCACGCCCCGCGGTTTTCTTTTAACTGATCCAATGTTTCATGGACTAATAATGCCCCCCCTGCCAAACGAGCCGGCGCAATATTAAAGGTTAAGAAATAAAACAGAATATTATCCAGTTTTTTGAAACTTCCTTCGGGGTTATGGAAATTGAAAAAGACCTCTTGCTGCTTGGTAATAGGTGAAAAGCTTCCATCTCGCTGAACCGGCACCTCTGTATAACGTGAGGTTAAATAAATGCCACGCCATCTAGTTAAGTGATTCCACATCGTCTGTAATGCTTTTTGTTCATTTTTTCCATGCAAGATTGGAAAAGGGATACCACCAAATGCATCTTTAATGCCCACCCCACCATTTGTTAATGAGGACGTCAGTGCATTTTTACGTGTATTTTCCAACACCCATTCTGGCATAGCATGAGAACGATGCGTTGGATAGATGTTTAGCTTGAAAGTATCCGCATAGGTTTCAAACAACGCATATTGACCAGGCGTTAAGTATTTTTTGAAGCCTTCATAATTACTTTTATCAATGGAAAATTTAATAGCATCATCGGCGAAAGGGTCAATGTGATGCATTCCTGAGCCGGTATAGCCTTCGGGCGCTTCGGTTAAGCCTCCGGTCCATTCTGGAATTGTCTTACTTTTGTTACCCGACTTTATCGAACCAAAGGGAGTTAAAGACTTCCCGAGTTTATCGACTTCTTCTTTGGAAACTTTGGCACTTGCATTAAAAGCACCGAAAAGTAGTGCAAACACACTACATAGCAGAACAGACTTGTTGGTCATATGCATACCTTGAAACACACCTAATTTGTATCATCACTAATTTAGAATGCTATTAACGAAACCCCAAATAGTCGTCAATAACTTTAAACAAGCATCCGAACTTGTTTTTAACTTGCGTAAGCTATCTTTCAAATCGCTTCAAAAAGATTAGCCATGCTATTAATTTTTAGCAGATTATTTCGATCTGTCTATGTTAGTTTTGTTATGAAATATAACTAAGTAGTAAAACGATCAATTATTGCCCTTTTTTTGCATTCAAAAAAAAGACGCAAATTCATTGCGCCCTTTCAAAACCCTGCTTTTACAATGCTAGTTATGTATTACACCAAGCTTTTTTCGACGACTTCTCGCACATCTTTCGACAACGACGAGGTGCTCTGTATTCGCTCCAATTGGGATTTCAACAATTCCTGACGGACAGGATCATATTTTTTCCATCGCGTAAGAGGCGTCATTAGCCGTGAGGCTATTTGCGGATTAAGCCGATCTAGCTCGAGGATAATATCGGCAAGGAAACGATAGCCTTGACCGTCTTTCCTATGAAACTGAACGAGGTTCTGATTGCAAAACGCGCCAACCACAGAGCGAACTTTATTCGGGTTTGTCAATTCAAACGCCGGGTGAGCCATTAGTGATTTAACCGCCGCCAAATCTGTATAGACTGAGCTCGATGACTGCACAGAAAACCATTGTTCCAAGACCTGAGCATCTTCGTGCCACTTGCTATAAAACTTAGCCAATGCCGCATCAGCCACTGCTTTATTCCCCGAGTTAACCAAAACAGATAATGCTGACAACTCATCGGTCATGTTAGCCGCTTGAGCAAATTGCGTTTCAGCTATCCCGACAGTGTCGACCTCAGAAGCATCGGTCGCTGGCAGCGCCCCAAGTAATGACAACACAGCGCTCTTTAAGGCGCGCTGTGACATCGCTGCATAGCTAAGCGCATTATCACCTGAATATATAGCATTTGCTTCGTACAAGCTGACCAACTCACTAGACAAGTTTAGAGCGAGCTCAGTACGCACAAACTCTCTTGCCTGATGTACCGCATCGATATCCGCTTCATCAGCTAGCTGCACTAAGTAAGATTCTGCGGGTAAAATTAGTAACTTACAAAGCATCGCCTTATCCAAAGACGGGTCCTTTAAGATGCTACGAAATGCATCGACATAAGGTGCCGGTAAACTAAGCGTTTTACCGGCTTGTATATCGACAATCAGCTGCTGAAGCATTCTGACAGACAGCGTCTGCCCTGCATCCCAACGGTTAAAACCATCTTGGTCAAACTTCATCAAAAACAACAATTGCTCATCGCTATAGTCAAAACTCAGCTTCACTGGCGCTGAAAAGTCCCTTAGCAATGACGACACAGGCTCCGCACTAATGTTTTTGAACACCAACTCTTCTTGCTCTTCTTTAAGCTCGAACAAATAATCGGTGGCGTTATCCGCTAGCGATAAGCCAAGCGCCCTGCCATCTTGATCAATCAAGCCCAGTCGAATAGGAATAAGGAAAGGTTTTTTCGTCGCCTGCCCCGGCGAAGGCGGGCAAGATTGAGTAAAACGCAAGCTATATTCTTGTGCACTTTGATCATAACGTGCTTTCACCGACACTTCTGGTGTACCCGCCTGATCATACCAATTCTTGAACTGCGTTAAGTCTCTGCCAGAAACTGCCTCCATCGCCGCGACAAAGTCTTCAGTCGTGACTGCCTGACCATCATGGCGCTCAAAATATAAGTCACTACCTGCCCGAAACGCTTCCGGCCCCAACAATGTGTGGAGCATACGAACGACTTCAGCGCCTTTCTCATAGACTGTGAGCGTGTAAAAGTTTGAAATTTCCATATAGGACGCTGGCCTAACAGGGTGCGACATGGGCCCAGCATCTTCGGCAAATTGTGCCGTTCTAAGCATATTAACGTCTTCAATCCGCTTAACCACACTTGAAGTCATGTCGGCTGAAAACATAGCATCACGAAACACCGTAAAACCTTCTTTCAAGCTTAACTGAAACCAATCTCGACAAGTTACACGGTTACCCGACCAGTTATGAAAATACTCATGAGCGACTATCGCTTCAATATTCAAATACGCGTTATCCGTGGTCGTTTCAGGTTTTGCCAAGACGCACGAAGAGTTGAATATATTCAAGCCTTTGTTTTCCATCGCGCCCATATTAAAGTCATCCACCGCCACGATCATAAAAATATCTAAGTCATACTCTCTGCCGTATACCTCTTCATCCCACTTCATCGCGCGTTTTAGGCTATCAAGCGCATAATCACATTTGTCGGCGTTCTTGTGATCAACATATATTTTTAGATCAACGTCTCGACCAGACTGGGTTTTAAATGAATCCCGCTGGCAATGCAGATCACCCGCGACCAAAGCAAATAAGTAAGATGGTTTAGGAAAAGGGTCGGACCAAACGACGAAATGTCGGCCTTCCGCTAACTCACCCTGTTCGAGCAAATTACCATTCGATAAAAGATTAGGATAAAGCGACTTGTCCGCTTCTATCCGTGTGGTGAACAACGACATGACATCTGGGCGATCCAGATAATAGGTAATACGCCTAAACCCTTCAGCTTCACATTGGGTACAAAACATCGTGGACGATTTATACAAACCTTCAAGTCGCTTGTTATCCTGCGGTTTAATCCATGTTTCACACTCAAGAACAAAAGACTCTGGCACCTCTTTTATGGTTAATGACTCTTCAGCAACACTATAATCGCTTGCAGATAATTCCTGCCCATCGAGCTTGAGCGACTTCAATTCTAGCTCTTCACCGTCCAGGACGAGCGCTGAGCAGTTTTTGTCTAGCTTTTTAAAAACCTGCTTCGTAATGACGCTCGCGCCATCCTCAAACAGTTGAAAATTCAAGGAGACCGATTCGACGTCAAACGCTGGCGAGCGGTAATCTTTAAGATAAATAACATTCATATCTGTTGCCGACATAGTATTTTTGATTCCTTAATTTAGACCCAGTGATGCATTCATTTACTTAGACTACTGTGTCGACACTGACACGTGATAAGAGGTAAATTTTCGAAGATTCAAGCAGCCAGTATCGAAAATCAAATACTGCCCCTTGATTGCCTGTAAAACACCTTCTACAAGCGGCGTTTTATCAAGATTATGCGTGGTTATTTTTTGCGGCCATGCCAAATTCGGGTAAGCGAAATCCCAGACAGGCTCAGACAACCGAGAAATTTTACCAGGGTGCTCTCGCTCAAGCGCCGCCAATGGTGCTTCTGCCAGCTGCAACACGCGGTCTCTTTCAGCCAGCAAATCGATATTATCGACTTCATGCTTAAGCATTTTGCGCCAATTAGTTTTATCCGCTACCCATTCTTTCAAAGCGACTTCCACAAGGCCCGATAAATAGCGCGAGCTAACTGAAAAAATAGGCAAGGCCGCTACCGCTCCCTGATCAATCCAGCGCACAGGCACTTGGTTATGTCGCGTAATACCTACCTTCAAGCCGGATGAATTCGCTAGGTAAACTATATGATCTTGAAAACAATGCTCCTCACCCCATTCTGGTTGTCGACAGGTGCCTTGCGCGAAGTGGCATAACTCGGGACTCATAATACAGCGATCACATTGAGCGAGCGATTTAAAACAGGGAAAACAGTACCCTTGGTTAAAACTGGTTTTAGTTTTTCGCTGGCAATGAATGCAGTGAATTTCACCACTGGCTTCTATCTTTAAATGCTGCCCCAGATAGTCATTCAATAGAATTTCTTGTTCCCCGACACGTAAAAAATAATCGACGGGCTGAGCTTGCTTAACCAGCATTTTTTGTAATTTGCCCGAGGCAATATGAGTCATAACTAACCTTATTGTAATTTAGAGATATTCAATGGCAATTTAATGAAGGATACGAACGGTATCGGTATCGTCATTTTTTGGCCCACACGGCGTGGTCTTTTTGGTCGAATCAACGTAACCGGTACGTTTATGTTCTGGGATACCTTGCGCCGTTTCATAAACGATAATGGCCTGCAAACAAATTTCTTTTTGTTTTGTCGTGACGGCTCTGCCATCAGGCCATTTACCCAACTCTAAGGCTTCTTTAAAACGCTGGTAGATTTCTGGGGAAATTTGCTGCGCCGCATCTTCAAAATTCATTCTGAGCACCTAATCAATTTATTAACAATAATTGTTTACTTTTTAAATGATAATGATTATCATTTTTATCGCCTGAGAGAAAAAGCTTGTGCAGCAAGCCTATCTCAATGGTCTCTCTCATCATTGGTGACCTTCACGAAGATCACACCCGAGCCTTATCGATCAGTCGATATCGGGCTCGGGATTTTTTCCTTTTTTCAATAGTTTCTCATTGACCAAGAGCGTAATAGCCCCCCATAACAAACCAGCTATCAGGCCGTATAGATGAGCGGCATTCGCCATTTTCCCTAAGCCAAGCCATTCTGTCACCGGGGTATAACCTAATAGCAACCAAAACAAACTAAATTTCAATAAGGCGTCAGGGAAAAAGATTCCCGGCTGAAAATAACGCCAAAGCCAGCAATACCCCACCAAACCATAAACCACACCTGACATGCCCCCGAACAAATAGTGCGCCTCTAAAAGTTGCGCGATATTCGATACCACCGAAACAAAAAACACGAGCATGAGAAAGGATAGCGAGCCTTTCTCACTTTCTAGCTGACCGCCTAAAACCCATAGCATAAGAGAATTAAAGGTAATATGCAGAACATTGAAGTGAATAAAGTCAGGACTTACCAAACGCCAATACTCACCAGCCACCAAGGTATCGAGCAAGCCATTCCAACGACCTTGCGCAGTCGAAAAATCGGCATTGACGGTGAACGGGTCAAGTATGAGTAAACTACGTAAAAATGGACCACCTTGACCAAAATCGCTTAAGAATGCCACCACCAGACTCAGCGTTATTAAACAGAATATCACGGGAGCCTGACGTGGCGTTGCTCTGAAATAAAGCGCCTTCACCAAAGCATGCGACTTTCGTTGATGTAATCTGCTCGCATTAGAATCAACCCACTGATTCAACTTAAGCTGCACTTCCGGATCGGCCAAATACCGATCAAGCGCTAATAACACTTGCTCTTTAAGGTGCTCATTTTGAATATAGATGACCTGAACACCTTGTTCTTCAACGATACGATGGTTAACGCCTTGAGAGTTCAACCAGCGGCTAAATCTGAGCAAATCAACTTCGATGGCAACATGGCTAACTCGCGTCATTCTTTTTCTACTTCGACCCAAATAAACTTAGACTTATCTAGAACTTGTTCGCCATCCATCCGGTAGGCAACCAACTTACCATACTTAACAGCACTGTAGTCGAGACAGGCAATATTGCTCTGAATCGGTTCAGGAGAGCCAGACATCCAATAATGACCGACAAATACGGGTGGCTCAGTGGGTGGATAAGTCAGTAACTGCTGCTTTTCGATCGCGCTCAACTCTCGCTCTGCCATTTCATCTGGCAGAGGATCCGGCTGAAACACAACATCGTTATAGGTTTGAGGCTCGTCACTCCAAAACTTAGTGCGAAACATGTGTCGAACCAAGCCATCTTTACTCAAAATGGACTCGCCATCAGGTAAATCCAATACGGTTCCACGAGTTAACTTGTCAACCAGACGACTCTCGAAAGAGCCTTCTTCGCAAGACGCATGAAGGAAGTCCATATTAATACAGTGATCTGGAGAGATTTCTTTGAACCGCGCGATAGCGTGATCATCCCAACAGGCATGCACCACGCGAAAACCGGGTTTCTCAAGAAATAACGGAATGGAATGGAACCAGTTTAAAAATGCATGCCATTCGGTTCTGTAGGAACTGAACTGCTCCAAGGTGTCACGAATGAGGCGGTGATTTCGCGCGGTATGTTCTCGCAAAAATGGTTTTCCGCTCCCTTCACGACCTTCCGTGCAATAACACATCGCATTATATTCATGATTCCCAAGAACGATCTCTGCTTGCCCTTGATCAACCATATCCTTGACGATATGCAATGCCTCTCGAATTCTCGGGCCTCGATCGACAATATCACCCACAAATATGACTTTCCGTGTGGCATGACGAAAGCAACCATGCACATGCTGGTAATCCATCTTTCGCAGCAATTTTTCCAAAGAGCGACCACAGCCATGGATGTCGCCGATTAAGTCATAACCCTGCTGGACTTTATCTTTCTTCAAACCCATAAGCTATCCATCAGTTAAATTATTTGCCCAACCCAGTTTTTCTCGACAGGTTTCATAAAAATTATGCGTTTTGGGATGAATTAATCTGACCTTATGCGGTTTTTTAGTAATACTGACGGCATCGCCAGGAGCGACAGGAATATGCAGCTGTCCATCGCAACTAACTTGAGGGTAAATTTCGTTACCTTCGCCAATCACAATTTTAATTTCACTTTTCCCGTCAACCACAATCGGCCGACTACTCAAAGTGTGAGGAAACATCGGCACCAAGGCAATGGCATCGAGCTTAGGGTGCAATAATGGCCCACCTGCTGATAAAGAGTATGCGGTTGAACCGGTTGGCGTGGATACAATCAGTCCGTCAGAACGCTGACTGTAGACAAACTGCCCTTCAATAAAAAGATCAAACCCGATCATTCTGGTTGATTTACCTGGATGGAGCACAATGTCATTCAGCGCTGAACCTGAGCCTATCGGCTCGCCGTTGCGCTTAATATTCACGTCTAATAAGAAACGTCGTTCCTGCATATATTGGCCGGACAAGACATCTTTAATCTTATCTTCTAACTCGCCTGGTGAAATATCTGTTAAGAATCCCAGCCGCCCTCGGTTCACGCCAAGAAGAGGGACGTTCGATTTTGCTAGCTCACGGGCAGCACCCAATAAACTGCCATCACCCCCCACCACGATAACAAGATCACAAACCTCTCCCATCATTTTGACGCTAGAAACCTGCATACCATGGCCAGGCATCAAGGCCGCTATATTTTCTTCAACGATTAAATAGTAGCCTTCGTTATTCAAGAACTTCTTCAAGCGCCTTAAAGTATCTACAACTTGTGCGCTTCCCATTCGCCCAATCAGGCCAATATTACGAAAATTATCCATAGAGAAATGTTTCCAATCTTTATCACGCGTTTGATATGCTGCGCCGATATAACACCTTAAATGACATGGCTAGCGAATGGAGCGCTGACTCATCACTCGACATACCTTATCCATTACAGGTTACCAGTGAGCTGTCATCGTAACAGGTTGAAAAAGCCTGCTAAAGGCTTTTGTCGCAGCCCACTCTTGATAAATCATTGCTTTAGCACACTCGCTGTGGGTGTGCATCGCCAAAACCACGCCACCCTTGTAAGCCGCCAGTGTGAAGCATTAAAACCTTGGACCCGGATGCAATCCTTCCCTGATGAATGAATTCAGCTAAGCCGTATAACATTTTTCCTGTGTAGATTGGATCCAGCAGCAAACTATATTGTTGGTAGATATCTGAAATGAAATTCGTTAATCGTGGATGAATTTTGGCAAAGCCGCCAAAGTGGTAATCATGCGCAATGGACCATTCGTTAATTCGTACCGCATCTTCCAATTGCTGCTCAACACGACACTCAAGATCACGGGCTCCGCGCAATGCAGAAAAGCCTAAACACTTTGCTCTACCTATTTTTGCACGTACCAAACCTGCCAAAGTAGCGCCAGATCCGACTGGCGTTGCGATATAGTCATAATCCAATTTAGCCTGATGCTGTAAAGCATTAAACAGAGATTCAACCCCTAAGACACCATCCGGGCATGCACCGCCTTCGGGAATAATATGCGCATCAGGATACAAAGATAAGAAGTGCGCTTGCGCTTCATGAGAAATATTACCTGATGCATTAACAGGCGATGCGTAATTACGATACAGGTCACGAGGCAACCATACCAACTCCATACCCCAATCGACACAATCCTGCAAAGTAGGGTTTAAGGGCGTTAACATTTCACCGCGCACCACGCCAATCGTCTTTATATTTAAGTGCTTTCCGGCATATGCCAGTGCGTGCAGGTGATTTGAATAAGCGCCACCAAAGCTTAAAAACTGCCTCTTTCCCATCTGATAACCATGCAGGATAGGATATTTCAATTTGTACCATTTATTGCCTGAGACAAAGGGGTGTATCTTATCCAGCCTCAAACAATCAATTTTAATCAACTTCTTCTCTGCAAAGCCCAAAGAAAGCGGCTCTATTTCGGGCAAGAAATCAGCAAAAGCTTGTAAAGCCTGACTAGCAGCGTTTTCAGAATTCATCTATTTGATGCCTCTCACAGCGATCATCTATCCCTTCTTCAAACTCTCCGGGAATACTCACTTTGTCTATTTTAGACGCGCAAACCTGCCCCTGAGCACTTTGGTGACGGCAAACCGGGTTCTCAAAATGCGCCAACCAGGCCAGATACTTAGCTTCGGTCACAAAGCATTTCGCCGCAATATAAGCCGTCGGGTTTTCTACATAATTAAGAATTTCATCCGAGGTCATCGTAATATGACCTGCTCCAGGGTGATAAACTACATACACAACTTCGAGTTCTTTCAAGCGTTTGATAATGGAGCTGCCCTCATAAGAGCCCGCGCCAATAGATTCACTTATCTCTTCCAACTCGGCGCGTAACTGCTCTTCTCTTTCAGCTCTGTTCGCCAATTCGTAATCTTTTCTTTCTAACTGCTCCTCCAATAAAACAATTTCAGCTTCCATTTTTTGTTTTTCAAGGGTCAGTCGTTCACTGCCTGAGGCATTTTTTAAGCCTGATTCTAATTTAGCCACTAACGCAGCCTGATCACTCACCTTATCTTGCAAACTTAAAAACTGGTCATTTCGGTCAGACAGTTTTTCTTTGAGCTTGTCATTCATTAGCCTTAATTGCTCAACCGTTTGCTTGAGCGTCTGAATTTCATTTTTATAGGCATGAAGACTAATCATCTGCTCTCTATCAGCATGTCCGACTGACTGCTCATGACTTGACTCAAGCGTTCTGATTCTCAATCGCTGCTCTTTAAGCAAGCGCGCCAGTTTCATACGCTTTTCTTGATCATCGTCAAAATCCAAGTCATCTAATAAGGTCTCAGAGCCAAAACTCGAGCTAGAAAGAACAGGCACTTCGTCCTCGGCTGCTTTGAAACTAAAACGCAATCTGTTTTCTTCTACTGCCTTTTTAAGCAACAGAAAATCGTTTGAACCCGGTGTCATATCTGGGTCCCAAAGATCATTTTGGTGCCAATTAATTGAACATTGACCACGGCACGCCAAACGTATTGGGCCAGCGCCTAGGTCTGGGCCCTTGCCACTAACTTCCGCTAAACGCTCTACTGGCACATTCCAGCTGGCATCTGCTTTTCCTTCTTCATCAAAATATAAAATAAAAAAAACAAGCGCCGTTATTTTCCCAGCCTTGTTAATGACCGTATAAACCGCCCTAGCATCTTCATCGGCGTAATCAGGTGTGGCGACCATACCATCCAACAGCGCCTCAAACTCTGAATAGAGCATATGACGCGTCACTTTCTTATTTTGTAAAAAAAATACTGCCTCGTAGACAGAAGACTCTCGATTAGCCATACCTTCCTCAGCCCACCTTGAGAAAAGGCAGGAATTTCTAATTAATTGTGAAAATTAGTTTAGTAGATAACACGGGGAGTACACGTATAAAAAAGAAAGAATATGTAACCAATAGACAGCTATCACAGTGTTTGAGAGATCAGCCGCTACTTATGTAAAATTTGATGTTGGGAGGGGACTGTTTGCTTGAGAAGCTTAGATTAACAAAGAAAGGGGATTAGATCGACGAACTTGAAACTTGGAAAGCGATGCAGTTATTACATTTCAACTGCATCATCAAACTCTTCTTCCTCTTCAAAAAAGTCCAGATCTAAGATTTCATCTTCATATTCACTCATTATTATTTCCTCTTGGTTTAAAAAAATCAGTTTTGTAACGCTTAAACTTTAGCCAAAGAAAATGACAGAAATATGACAGCACAAAGATAATTATTTAAACACAGGAGATTAAATGAAGAAATGTGATGGTATTTGAAATTTCAAAGAAGTTAAGTTTAAGTGGCGGACCGGACGGGACTCGAACCCGCGACCCCCGGCGTGACAGGCCGGTATTCTAACCAGCTGAACTACCGGTCCGCAAAAAACTTATAAATTGTAGCGCGTTATCATCAACCAATTTGTTCAAAAATTGGTGGGTGGTACAGGGATCGAACCTGTGACCCTCGCCTTGTAAGGGCGATGCTCTCCCAGCTGAGCTAACCACCCATCTGGCTAACGCTCACCTCATTTAAGAGGCGTTTTCAATTCGAGATGTAACAGAAAGTGGCGGACCGGACGGGACTCGAACCCGCGACCCCCGGCGTGACAGGCCGGTATTCTAACCAGCTGAACTACCGGTCCGCAATACTTCAAAACTGTTATTCAATTCAACCAATTCGTTCAAAATTGGTGGGTGGTACAGGGATCGAACCTGTGACCCTCGCCTTGTAAGGGCGATGCTCTCCCAGCTGAGCTAACCACCCAACTCGAAATTGAGATGCGCATTGTAATGATTTCTAAACCTCTGTCAATTACAAAAACAGATTTTTTTAAGAAAAAGATTGTTATTTTTTTATTTCTTGGCAGTAGTTAGCAAAAAGAGCAATTCTGCTTACTTTTCAGCCACATATAACCCATAAACGTCTTTGTCATAAGACAAAAAAAATCAACAGACTAAACAAAAATAAAGCACATTCTTTAGTTCAAGGACTGCCTTATCAATGCCACATTATTTCGTCGCTCAGGTGTCATCGAGGCCAAGGGGTCTGGCTTTTCAGCCTCTTCCGGCTCTTCAAAGTAGCCATAGAATTCATCCCAATCGAAAGCAAAACTCTCCCCCTCTTCTTTTTCTACCGGCGCAGGAACAATCTGTCCAGCTCGAGCAGCTTTTTCCAAGCGATCTAAAATCAATTCATCATTCAAGGTAAGTTGGCTGGCCGGCTTACGCCAAGGCGCCCACCAATTATGCTTGACCTCTCGTAGTTCTTCTATTTTGGCGAGATAAGCATCGACGTCATCGGCGAGTAGATACAGTTTTTGCTCCAAGGTCATATCTGCCGTGCCACGCAACTCTCGATAGATATCACTGGGTAAATAGAAGATTGGAAAGCCCCAGAGAAAGTTATTCGACCACGGCCAGATGACGGAGAACCAACCATAATCTTGCATTTCACCACTCAACAATTCCTCTGCCTGAGCCGCATCAGTTGGATGCCAAAATGATTGAGTCAGGTAACGTGTTTTTGGCATTTCTTCCATCGCGACATCGCGCTCAACCAGCTGAACATCGGCAGTCGCCATCTCATCTTCCGGATCTAGCCTAGAATGTATCTTGGAAGGCAATGAAACTTCCGAGTGTCTGACGTAATGCACATCCCCAGGTCGGAGAACCAAGCCAAAATCTGCCTGCAAATTCAAATCAAAGGCCATCATCAACTTATCATCAAAGGCCTCAAAACCTAACAAAGGCAGCATGCTTTTTCTGACATTGAAGTCATAGGTACCCGCGGGCAATAAAACATAGGTATAGCTGCCGGCTCGCAAGTTAAACACGATCTTGTCATTGATATAATACGTTGGCGCCTCTAACTCTTCCGAAGCCCATTGGCTATTCGGACGATAGAAATAGATCAAGGCATACTCTTCAGATTTTCTTTCCGTATCGGTTAGCTCCTGAAATAGTTCACCATCGGTATTTGGAAAATAATAGGAGCCTAAGTTTCGACTGGTTGACCAATAAATGGAGGGATACCAACCACGCCCTTGTTTATGGAAAGGTTTTGAATACGGCGCGGTCGTATCAGCCTCGACATGCACGGAGACCGATACAACAGTAAACACTAACAAAACGTGGAGCAGTTTCTTAAACATGTATTGCGACACTCATCCTGACAGACACAAAAATAGATTCTACGGTATCTATATAAACTGAAAACATATTAACAGCATCCAGCAGAGGATTTTGCGATCTACCGCAAGTCATGAAACATCTTTAGCTACCTGCGGGGGATATTTTCAACTGCAAAGCATTAATTTTCTTATCCATCTCGACAATTCTTTCATTGAGCTGCCGTCGGCTTGCATTGATCGATTCGATCGATAAATCGTATTTCGCTGTTCTTTCAAGAAACGATTGCGTCTCTTTCTTCAGCGTATCCAAAGCTTTTTTGTGGCTGTTTAATTGACTTTTTAGATCTGAAGTAACCGTTTCATGCTCCGACCGAAGTACTGAAAATTCGTTAGAAAGCGAGCCAAATTGAGAGGTATTGGAACCAATACGCGCATTTAAAGACTTGAACTCATCTGACAGAACAGCTAAGTCGGTATTCACTGCCTTCATCGCCACGTTTTGCTGTTTTTCCACTGAAGATAGCTTGGCATCCAATTTTTCAACTAAAGCCTGATTGGTTTCAATCGCTTTTTTATTACGATCATAGGCTACGCCCCACAATTTCCTCATCTCAGAATCAAGAAACGCCAGCTTCTTTTCAGCCGCCGTGCCAGTTTGCGCCAACTCAACGCCTGTTTCACTTAGCTTCCCCTCCAATCGAGCGATCAGTAACTTGCTTTGATCCATAAACCCCGACGCATCACTTAAGCGAGTTTTCAAGGCATTTATTTCAATATGCTGCTGCCATGCAAACCATGAAAAAGCGGTTGCAGTAGAAATAAAAATCAATACAAATAGCGTAAACGGAACAGATGACTTAGCTGACTGCTGCTCACTTGGCTGGCGCTTTCTTTTAGGCGTCTCCACTTTTGCCTTTGGGCTCGAACGATGTTTAAACCGATCTAACTCATCACTTTCTGGCCGTAAACCATCCATTCTTTATTCCTCTTACTAAATCATAAATTAATTACTGGTTGCCGATAAAGGCTTACACCTTTTGCTCTTTAAGCGATTAAACAGGCTGCTATAATGCACCAAGCGCCGCTTGGTCGTAAATCTATTTGCAAGGCAACCGACTAATCTCTACTATATGCGGTCTTTTTTTGAGCAGAGCGGCTGAACTTTGCGAGAAAACAGCCTTTTTAAAGCCGTAGCTTAGTTAGTTGAGGTAACAATATGCAAGCAGTTGTGGGAATCATCATGGGCTCAAAGTCGGACTGGCCGACGATGGAACATGCCGCCAAGATGCTGGATACGCTAGGCGTGGCCTACGAAGTCAAAGTCGTTTCAGCGCACCGCACCCCTGACCTACTGTTTGAGTACGCAAAACACGCTGAAGCCAAGGGCATTCAAGTCATTATTGCTGGCGCGGGAGGTGCGGCGCATCTTCCCGGCATGGCTGCATCACAAACCAACCTTCCTGTCTTGGGCGTTCCTGTTCAGTCAAAAGCATTAAACGGCCTAGACTCCTTACTATCAATTGCCCAAATGCCCGGCGGTGTTGCCGTGGGTACGCTGGCTATAGGTAATGCAGGCGCCAAAAATGCTGGCTTGTTAGCAGCCCAAATCATTGCTTTGCAAGACGACAAAGTCAAAACAGCCATTAATACCTTCCGTTCACAACAAACTGATACTGTCCTTAATCAACCTGATCCAAGAGATTAAATGATGACTAAAGTAGGTGTACTAGGCGCCGGTCAATTAGGCAGAATGCTTGCGTTGGCTGGCTACCCGCTAGAACTGGACTTCCACTTTTATGATACCTCCGGACAACCCAGTGTTGG
Source organism: Oleiphilus sp. (assembly GCA_048058835.1). GTDB lineage: Bacteria > Pseudomonadota > Gammaproteobacteria > Pseudomonadales > Oleiphilaceae > PZPK01. The sequence goes on along the minus strand of JBLLNS010000001.1, from coordinate 213,165 downwards.
ACTTGGAGACCTTACCTGCGACCCAGATGCTGACCTGAATAACACTCAGCTGAGTGAGTTTCTTGCTGACGTAGATGTGGTGACCTATGAGTTTGAACACCTACCGTTAAGCCTCACCCAACACATTGAAGAAAAAGCGACGCTCTACCCACCTTCTCGTTCAATTGAAGTGTGCCAGAACCGCGCTCTGGAAAAAGCACTGTTTACCAAGCTAGGCATTCCAACCCCCGAATACCACATCGTTAACTCTCTTGATTCACTTAAGCAAGCCGTAGACCATCTTGGCTGCCCCGTTGTCACTAAAACCACGACCGAAGGCTATGATGGCAAGGGTCAATTTGTCATTAAGTCTGCCGAGCAATGCGATCAAGCATGGCAAAGCATTGGCATCACAGACAATGGTCCACGAGAGCTAATTGTCGAATCCTTTGTTAATTTTAAGCGCGAACTCTCGATTATCGCTGTGCGATCGGTGAATGATGAGATGCTCGTTTACCCACTTACCGAAAATGACCATCACGAAGGTATACTTCGCTACTCTTTTGCACCCGCTGAAGACGTCAACGAAGAAACCGAAGCGCAAGCAAATTCCTACATAAAAGAACTGATGCATGAGCTTGGCCACGTAGGCATTCTGACATTAGAACTATTTGAAACTGAAGATGGCCTTGTCGCCAATGAAATGGCACCGCGCGTCCATAACTCGGGCCATTGGACGATCGAAGGCAGTGTGTGCAGCCAGTTCGAGAACCACCTCCGCGCCATCACTGGCATGCCACTTGGCTCAACTGAGGCCATTCTCCCAACATGCATGATCAATATCATTTCAGAAAAAGGCGACATTCCAGGCATCATGGCCTTACCTTACGCTCACATCCACTTGTACGGAAAGGAAGAAAGACAAGGCCGAAAACTAGGCCACATCACCGTGCAAGCCGATACTTTTGAAGAACTGAAATGGCGCGTAAAAAATATTGCAACATTTTTACCGGGCTCACCAGACCTTAACTAGCAACCAAATTGGATGGCTGCGGTTAGCAACAAGCAATTTATTCAATAAAAGCGTAGAATAAGTACGCTTTTATTATTCACAAATACAGTCTTTTCTATGATAGATACTAGTCAACAACGGGTTATTGTCGGCATGTCTGGGGGCGTTGACTCCAGCGTATCCGCCCTACTTCTTAAACAACAAGGTTATCAAGTTGAAGGCCTGTTCATGAAGAACTGGGATGAAGACGATGGCACTGAATATTGCACCGCCATTGAAGACCTGAATGACGCCCAGGCGGTCTGCGATAAGCTCGGCATCAAACTTCACACGGCAAATTTTGCAGCCGAATATTGGGATAACGTTTTTGAGCATTTTCTTAACGAATACAAAGCCGGCCGCACACCAAACCCGGATATTCTTTGCAATAAGGAAATCAAATTCAAAGCCTTTCTCGATTACGCCACCAGCTTGGGGGCAGACTTCATTGCAACCGGCCATTACGTGAGGCGCAGTGATGAAGACCAGCAAACTTTTTTGCTAAAAGGCCTGGACAACAATAAAGACCAAAGTTACTTCCTGCACGCTGTGCACCAAAGCAAGCTTGCTAAAACCTTATTTCCAGTAGGCGAACTTGAGAAACCAGCGGTCAGAGCGCTAGCCGAAAAGTACGACTTAATCACCCATGACAAAAAAGACAGTACTGGCATTTGCTTCATCGGCGAACGCAAGTTCTCTGATTTTCTTAAACAATACTTGCCAGCCAAACCTGGCAATATTGAAACAGAAACAGGTGACATCATCGGCAAGCATCATGGCTTGATGTATCACACCATTGGCCAGCGTCAGGGGCTCGGTATTGGCGGCCTGAAAAACTATGATGAGTCACCATGGTACGTTGCCCAAAAAGATTTGACGCGCAATGTTTTGATCGTGGTTCAGGGCACCCAGAACCCTCTGCTATACAGCCAGTCTTTAGTTGCAATTCAAGCTGACTGGATCAACGCGCCCCCCACTTTCCCGCTCAGATGTACGGCAAAAGTTCGTTACCGACAAGCAGATCAGGATTGCTCTATTACACTAGACGAGACACAGAAATTGCACGTAACATTTGATCAGGCACAACGCGCTGTGACGCCCGGGCAGTCGATCGTCTTCTATGACGGAGAACGCTGTCTTGGCGGTGCAATCATTGAAACAATAGAGTAAGCACTAAGGTTTTATATGACCCCACTACAGCAGCAAGTGATCGCCCTAGCCGGACTATTTCAAGCCATGGAAGCTGTCGACCAAATTGCACAAACTGGTCGCTGCAATGAAGCTGTCATGGAAACCGCGATCAAAAGCTTATTTGTCGACAACCCAGAGACAGCCATTTCTGTTTATGGTGAGCTGGCAGATCTCAGACCCGGCCTGCAACTACTTCAGCGTCTACTATCTGAAACCAACACAAACAACAAACAGTATAGCTATGTGCGTTATGCCCTAGCCATTATTCAGCTCGAACGTAAGTTAGCCAAAACACCAGAGATGCTGAAGACCATCAGCGATCGACTGGAACACACTCAAAACCAAGTGAAGCACTTTGGCATACTGCACGAAAATGTATTTTCAGGCATTGCCAGCATCTATACCGATACTATCAGTACCTTCAGTTTACGCGTGCATATCGCCGGCCATGAGCAACAGCTGAAAATCACCCAAAATGCCGACAAAATTAGAAGCCTGCTTCTCAGCGGAATTCGCTCCGCCATTTTGTGGCGACAACTGAAAGGCCACCGCTGGCAGTTTATTTTTAAACGAAAAGCCATCATCAAAGAGTGCGAACAGTTACTTTCACACATATCCAGTCAAGTTCACTAGCGACGATCAACGCGCTATCGAAGCTGACATAACTTCCGCACAAAAAAATTCAAGATAACGACGCTTTGTTGTATAATTGCCGCCCATTTTTTAACCGGTTTGAGTTTTCTGAAAAACAGCAAACGACAAGCCCGCAGAGATTGAGACAACGAATGCAATTATCTTCCCTTACCGCAGTATCTCCTATTGATGGCCGCTATGGCTCGAAAGTTATTGAACTTCGTGACATATTCAGTGAGTTCGGTTTAATTAAATATCGTGTCGAAGTTGAAATTCGTTGGCTGCAAACACTCGCCGCCCATCCAGAGATCACCGAACTCGACAATTTCTCTGCCGAAGCCAATGCTTTTTTAGACAGTATCGTTTCAGAGTTTTCACTCGACGATGCGCATCGGGTGAAAGACATTGAGCGCACCACAAACCATGACGTTAAAGCGGTCGAGTACCTAATCAAAGAAAAATTTGCCTCCGTCAATGAGACCTTACCTGAACTTCAACAAGATTCTGAATTTGTCCACTTTGCCTGCACCTCAGAAGATATTAACAACCTATCTCATGGCTTAATGCTGAGCAACGGTCTGCAGAAAAGCTTAGTCCCCAACATGCAATCAGTGATCGACAAACTTGAAGAACTCGCCCTTGAGTATGCCGATATTCCAATGCTCTGCCGCACCCACGGCCAAACGGCCTCGCCTTCGACCATGGGTAAAGAGTTCGCCAACGTAGTCGCCAGACTTAGACGACAACTTCAACAAATTCAACAGGTTGAAATTTTAGGCAAAATTAATGGCGCCGTGGGTAACTACAATGCCCACTTATCAGCCTATCCAAGTATTGACTGGGTCGCGAATGCCAAATCCTTTATCGAATCACTCGGATTAACATTCAACCCGTACACCACTCAAATTGAACCTCATGACTACATTGCTGAGCTATTTGATGGCATTGCCCGCTTCAACACAATCTTGATCGATCTCGATCGAGATATCTGGGCCTATATTTCGCTAGGGTTCTTCAAGCAAAAAACCATTGCCGGCGAAGTCGGTTCGTCTACAATGCCACACAAAGTGAACCCGATTGACTTCGAAAATTCGGAAGGCAACCTTGGCTTGGCAAACGCCATTTTAGGTCACCTCGCAGAGAAACTACCTATCTCAAGATGGCAAAGAGACCTGACAGACTCAACCGTTCTACGTAATTTGGGTGTAGGTTTGGCGCATAGTTTAATTGCTTACCAAGCGACCTTAAAAGGCCTGAACAAGCTTCAGATCAATCCAGAACGTTTGGCTGCCGACTTAGATAACGCATGGGAAATCATGGCAGAGCCTATCCAAACCGTGATGCGTCGTTACAAAGTTGATCAACCATACGAAAAACTCAAAGCCCTTACGCGTGGGAATGAGATGAACAAAGAAACCATACAGGCCTTTGTGTCTAGCCTAGAGATCCCAGACGCTGCTAAAGCAGAGCTAATGGCGTTAACCCCGTCTACCTATATTGGCAACGCAGTTCAACAAGCAAAACAGATCAAATCTTAAAAAGTCAGAAAAATGGTGACCGCTCAGGAACAGACAAGGCCTGAGCGGTTCATACCACCAACTTACCCCCTCTATACAGAAAGCAGATAAAACCCATTGATCGCTTTCTTCATTCAGCAATACCTTGTAAATTGATTCCCTATCAAATAATTTTAAGGCGAGCTGTGATGATGAGTAAAAAATCCTTTGTCCTGTTGACGAGTTTTTTAGGGCTTACTTTTTTTATTCTTTTTATGATTATTGTGATCCCCCCTTTGATCGCAGAACCTGACATCATTGGAGCTTTTATGGCAGGCTTTGTTAACCCCTATGCTTCCGGCTACTCACTGGATGTCATTATCACTTGGTGCATTCTAGCCACATGGATTGGCTACGAATCAACATCAATAAAAGGTGGCTGGGTCTGTTTGATCCTTGGTATCGTTCCCGGCGTGGCGCTTGGCTTTGCCGCTTACCTGATACTAAGAGAGCGTCAATTGACAACGGCAAACAAAAATCTTTAATCAATTGGGCTCGATTTCAAAATAAAAAATCGTTATTACGCTTCAACGTAATCATCCTCGAAGATCAACGCTCCCTGCAGAATCAGCTCAGCTAATAAGTGCTGACTTCCTGATTCTTGCACCAATTTATAGAGTTCAGCGCTGTCGAGTTCATAACTATTTGCCAGATATTCAGCCACTTGCGTGTCCGCTTTATATTCCTGTCCATCGACAAATAAGCTACTCAGCTCAGCACTTCCGAAACGATAGGCAAAACGTGACGCAGGGTGCTTTTGAACCCATTCTTCATTGTGTATACCTTGCATGACATCCTCGCTCTCCAGGCCTGCTTCAATTTGCTCTGGGTATTTTCGCTCACTCACATACTGACCCAACCAAGAGCCAAGCAGCTCTTTGTCATTGATTGCCGATAACAACATCGCTTGAATTTGCTCAATAGCCTGTTCAGGGATCTGACCACGCTGTGCGGACAAAGTGTCTAAACTATCTTGATAACGAAAGTCTTCCTGCAAGTGTTCTAAAGCAGATGTACAGACTCCATCCACCACATCACGAATGCTAGGCGCCCTGAAACCAACCGAATAGGTCAAACTATCTTCTACAGACACACCATAATGCGAATATTTTGCTGGGATATACAAGATATCGCCAGGAAGCATGGTCACTTCTAACTGAGCATTAAATTCTTTTAGAATTCTCACTGGCGTATTGGGCAGATACTCACTATCAGACCCACAAATCTCACCTACCTGCCAGGTTCGCGAACCTTCACCCTGAATCAAAAACACATCAAAAAAGTCATAATGCTGGGATACCGTGCCCCCCGTCGGCGCATAACTCACCATAATGTCGTCCAGTCGCCATGAAGGAAGAAAAGCAAATGACGCCAACACAGAGGCCACTTCGGGCAACCATTGATCAACCCCTTGCACTAACAAGGTCCAATGGCTTTGTGGCAAAGTAGCAAACCTGCTTTCAGAGAAAGGACCATGCTCAACAGACCAGACACCCTCTTGCTGCAAAATAATCCTGGATTCCACATCTTCTTCGCATGCCAAACCAGCCAGTTCATCCGGCGTTAACCATTCAGCCCGGGAAAATGCTTGACGAATCACCAACGGTTTTTTCTGCCAATAATTGGCCAAAAAGTCTGACACATCTAAATTTTTTATCTTCATATAAAACCCTAATTAAGTGCTAAACTTCTACTAACAAATCAGCCTAAAACTTTAACGTGATTCACTAATCATAATGATTATTTATGCCTAAATTTTCCGCCCAGTTCTTTCCCGTATCTCGCTTGCCAAAACAAGCCTTCTCAAGCATTCAAGCGCTCCTAGAGTCAGCGCCTGATGCGCCAACACCAGAAACACCTAACAACAGCCTAATGTTCCTAGCAAAAATGGGTACCGAGGTAATTGGCTACGCTAGCGTGACCGTTGAAAAAAGTGCCGCTAGTATCACCAGTCTATTTATCCTTCCAACGCATCGCCATCAACAACTTGGCTTCAAACTTATGTTGGACATACTGGATAAAATGAGCAAAACCGGCTGCCAAATCATTAGGCTAAAATGCCAAGAGGCTCAACTGCCCTTCTTTCAATCGCTTGGTTTTATTATTGCCAAACAAAGCAGAACGGATGAGCGTCTCACCCTCGAAAACCCCTGCCCTGGTTTTTTTCTGGATACGCTCAAAGCGCATCTCAAAACAAACAAGCTCAATTTAGCTCAGTTTAAATCAGAGCCCAGACTGCTCTCTCTGACAGATGACAAGCACCATTATACTTATACACAAAAAGACCAATTCTTATCCTTTCATAGAAGCATGCTGTCACAGGCGCAAAAACAAATCTGGGTCATGAGCGACACCATTCTATCCCCGGTACTCAGTGATGAAACAGTGAGAGATAGCCTGTTACGGCTATCCAAACGTAATGCAAAAGCAAGCATCAAGATTCTACTAGAAGATGACAAAGTCGGTGCTGGGCACTATAACCCGACCATCGAACTGGCACAAAAACTGACTAGCTTTATCGAAATTCGAGCCATCCCTAAAGGCGTGAAAAAGAATAACGAACTCATAAGCTGTGTCGATTTCACTGCAGGTATTTTTCGAAAAAACAGCGAGAATTACACCGGATTTGCACACTACAACAACCATCTCATTGCAGAACGGCTGCGAAATAAATTTGAACAGCACTGGCAGTTTGCTAAACCCTCTTTGCAAATGCGCCGCCTAAGCATTTAAACACCAAAACGTGTATCTATGTCGAAACAAAAAAGGCTAGCTGGAAACCAGCTAGCCTTTTAATCACTTAGCTTATCGCCTTAAATTACTTTGCCGCTAACTTTGCCTTTAGCTCCAATCGACGTCTATGTAAAACAGGCTCTGTGTAGCCGCTTGGCTGCTTGGTGCCTTCAACAACTAATTCTAGAGCTGCTTGGAACGCAACACTTTCTTCATAGTTATCAGACATCTTGATGTAAGCAGGATCGCTTTCATTTTGCTTATCAACCACAATAGCCATACGCTTAAGCGTTTCCAAAACCTGCTCTTCAGAACAAACACCGTGGCGTAACCAGTTAGACATATGCTGTGAAGAAATACGTAAAGTCGCGCGATCTTCCATTAATCCAACATTGTTGATATCTGGTACTTTGGAACAACCAACACCTTGGTCAATCCAGCGCACAACATAACCCAGAATACCCTGAGCATTGTTATCCATTTCATTTTGAATCTGCTCAGGCGTTAATGCACTCACATCCTCCAATAGAGGGATAGATAAAATATCATCGACAGACGCGTGCTGACGAGACTTTAGGTCGTCTTGGGTTTTGAATACATCAATTTGATGGTAGTGCATAGCATGCAAAGTCGCCGCAGTCGGAGAAGGAACCCATGCTGTATTTGCACCTGATTTAGGGTGACCAATTTTTTGCTCCATCATCATGCCCATTTCGTCAGGAATTGGCCACATGCCTTTACCAATTTGAGCTTTGCCTTGAAGGCCTGTCTCTAAACCCGTATCAACATTCCAATCCTCGTAAGCAGCAATCCACTTCTGCTGCTTCATTTGAGTTTTAGGAATGATGACGCCTGCTTCCATAGACGTATGAATTTCATCACCTGTTCTATCCAAGAAGCCAGTATTAATAAACACCACACGATCTTTAGCAGCACGGATACATTCTTTTAAGTTAACCGTGGTGCGTCTTTCTTCATCCATGATGCCCATTTTCATGGTGAACTCAGGCAGACCTAGTGCTTTTTCAACACGACCAAATAACTCGTTTGCAAATGCCACTTCTTCTGGACCGTGCATTTTTGGCTTAACGATATTGACACTGTTCGTCGTGGAATTTTGGAAAGGCGCATTTCCTTTAATATCGTGAATAGCAATCAAAGTTGTGATCATGCCATCCATGATGCCTTCTGGTATTTCACTACCGTCTTTAAGCAAAATCGCCGGGTTCGTCATTAAATGACCCACGTTACGTACAAATAACATGGAACGACCTTTAAGCTTTAATTCTGAACCATCCAAAGCTGTATAGATACGATCAGGATTCATTGTTCGCGTGAAGGTTTTACCGCCTTTTGAGACATCTTCCTGAAGATTGCCTTGCATCAAACCTAACCAGTTTTTATAGATAACGACTTTATCTTCCGCATCAACTGCGGCTACTGAGTCTTCGCAATCCATAATGGTGGTTAACGCCGACTCCATTAAGATATCTTTGACACCTGCCGGATCGGTTTGGCCAATCGGGCTTTCAGGGTCAATTTGAAGCTCGAAGCGTAAGCCGTTATTAGTAAATAAAATCCCCGTAGGCTCAGAAACATCACCGGTATAACCCAACAGCTTAGCTTCTTCTTTCAAACCAACTGTCGAGCCGTCTTTTAAGCTAACTGCCAACTTTCCTTCGACAATCTTATAAGCCATGCTATCAGCGTGCGAACCATTCGCTAAAGGCGCAGCTTGATCTAAAAAGCCACGCGCATAAGCAATGACTTTATCTCCACGAACTGGATTGTAGCCTGGACCTTTTTCTGCACCCTCGAATGAAATGGCATTGGTACCATATAAAGCATCATATAAAGAGCCCCAACGCGCATTGGCTGCATTTAATGCAAAACGCGCGTTCATAACGGGGACTACTAACTGAGGCCCTGCCATTTGCGCAATTTCAGGCTCGACATTGACTGTCGTCGCTTCAAATGCTTCACCTTCTGGCAACAAATAACCAATTTCCTGCAAGAAAGCTTTATAGCTAGCGAAGTCCATTTTTGGGTTTTCACGGTGATACGCATCGATTTTTGCTTGAATGTCATCACGTTTCTCAAGAAGCGCTTTATTTTTTGGCGCCAAGTCGTGAACCAAGGCATCAAACCCTGCCCAAAAAGCAGACTGATCGACCCCCGTACCCGGAATCGCTACGTCATTGATAAAATCATACAGTTCTTTGGCGACTTGAAGACCACCCGCTTGAATACGTTCTGTCATTGTTTATAAGCCTCATAAAAGAGCAGAAGTGTGAAAAGGCGCAAGATTTTACATGAAAAGCCCGTAAAGCCCAACCACTCAAGGTTATTAATTAATCAAGTTTTTTAAATTTCTTCGCTCAGATTGCATAGAAAATACAAATCTCTAGTCTATACTCATTGAAATAGCGTTCGCATAATGCTTTACAAAACAACTTCTTAAGAAACTTACTATGTCTACCACCACCATCACTATCGTCATTTTTGCCGTCATATTCCTTTGCATTGGCGCCATTTCCATATCACAGGCAAGGGAAAAGGCGCGCATCGAGAAAATAAGACGCAGCAATGCCTGCACTGAGCGCTATCAGAGAATGCAGCAGCTCTTACACGAACTTCCCAGTCAATACTTAAATAACGAACTTAGGATGATGATTGCGCAACGCTCCATTGAGACGCTCACCGAATTAATCGGCATCACCAAAGATCCGCGCCACGAATCAAGTTTGAGTGCCGACCAAGACTACTTAAAACAACTTAGAGAGCAAAACCCAAAATTTCCGGCCACGCCTATTAAGTCTGAAACCCAAGCAAAGAACGTCAGACAAAACCTGGAAGTACTTCAACGTTTTATTCAAACTCAACATAAAAACAAGCGCATTCCGACACCCAATGCAAAAAAATACCTAGACTTTATTAGCTTTTCAATCTGCCAATCCAAAGCCGATCTTTTTTGTAGCCGAGCCGAAGCAGCAAAAAGTAAACCTCGGGTTGCCATCCATAATTATCATAGCGCCATTGATGCGTTTAAACCCATCGCTAAGCAAGCGCAAGCTGCCAAGATCATTCAACAATATAAGGCGAAAATTAAAGCTTTGGATGAGGAAGCAAATCAAGCCAACAAGTCCCAAACAGCTACACCCATACCAGAATCTGGTAAACAAGCCAAAGAATGGGACTCTTTCCTAGATAAGGAAGAGCCGTGGCAGAAGAAAAATAATTATGACGATTAATTTCTTAGGTCTTAGCTTTAACAAATAACCCGCCGGTAGTGCTCTAGCGACTGGTTATTCTTACCGTTGAAGAAGTACTGTCCGCATCGAACTTTTCGACGCGGAATAAGCTACTTTGGAAAGCGCTGTGAAAGGTAGTCAATAATGTCCGAAGACTCATACAACCACTCCACCTGACCCTCGCCTTGTTCAATCCGTAAACAAGGTACTTTCAAGGTACCGCCACCTGCCACGAGCTCTTTAGCAAACTGGGCATTACGTTTGGCATCCTTGGTCTCGATAGTTAGGCCGAGCCGTCTCATTGCCCACCTGACCTTCACACAAAAAGGGCAGGCTGCATATTGAAATAAAGTAAGGGACTTTGCATCACGGTCGTATTGAACTTGTTGATGCTCGGCGTGCTTATATAAGCGAGGCCGAAAAATGATATCAATCATAAAAATTATTCGACCAAGTAACCAACGGATAACAGGCATTATGTGTTCTACTCTTGAAAGTGGGTCGCGGAGTCTAACAGATATTGCCGGTCAGTTTCAGCACTAAATTAGCGCAACTCGGGCGCTAGATAACGACAAGACTCCACTGCTTTTTTCCAGATAGGAATAATTTCTGGTTTTTTTTGCTGGAAGTCAAATGTGATATAAGCGCCGCCCCACTTTTCTGATAGGACTTGGTAATCATAATCAAAGCGTTCGGCATCCAAGTCTTTCAGAGAATCGAATACTGAAATTTCAGCTTCAGCAAACGAATTTATATGCTTAGCGCGGAACATTTCAATTAAACGCTCAACAGTATAAGCATTCACATCTACCTTATAACCTTTAATACTTAACAAATCGCCAATGTCACTGCCTAAACGAGCAGCTAAACGCCCCACTGGTAAGGCATCTAAAGACCCCCGATTCGAATTATCATCACGGGTCACCAAAATAATGCGCGAACGATAGATATCGACAGCATATTTGGCCAACGCATCTCGCTCTTTCGTTCTAATCATATTCAAACCAATATCAACCACATTAGTTTCTAATGAAAACATGAGACGTTCATAACTAGGCATCTCAACGTATTCAACTCGCGGAAAGAGTTCTGTTGAACATTCCATAATACGAGACAATGCACCCGATGCCACACCGTTATCCAACATAAATGAGGGGTGAGGAATATAACCGATTCTAATCACACTGTTGAATTGCGGTTTGGCGGGAGCGGCTGATATGGACAGGGTGAAACTAGAGAGAATTAAAAAGGAAAAAACCACCCACTTAGGCGCTTTGATTGTGAATGACATGTGTGAAAAAGCACAGGCGGCACACATAAAAAATGAATTAAGCATATAACAACCCTGTTTATTATTCGTTTATAAAATTTTTTGTTAATAGTAATTAATAAGTCAGCCAAAAGACAGACTCTATATAGACTACATGATGGCAATTATAAGTTGATATTTTTACTAACTTAAGCATAGACGAATAAATTCAACAATATAGAGCAATTACAAATATCCTTAACGAAAAAAAATTCTGATACATTTCCGCTTAATTTATCGAACTAGTCAACAGACTACTTTTGGTGCAAATTCGTGCACCAAAAAAATACTTAAACTGACAGACACTTCGATTTCTAATTCAAATTGGTGCACCAAACAGTGCCACCAAACCTCCAAAGCAGACCAAGATCAGCCTTGATTGACTTGGCATGATGTCTGCTTAGACAGAACACATTATTTCTCTTTTCTTAAGCCAAGGGTATACCATGAGTGACGTCGGTCTGAATCTTCTAAAGTTCAAAGAACCTAAAATCAAAATGCTCCACGTTAGTTGGTTTGCATTCTTTTTAACCTTTATGGTCTGGTTTAACCATGCCCCATTAATGGGCTTCATAAAAGAAGCTTTTGACCTAAGCTCTCAACAAGTCAAAGCCTTATTGATCCTGAATGTTGCATTAACGATTCCAGCGCGAATTGTAATAGGCATGCTGGTCGACAAATTTGGCCCTCGCTATGTATTTTCTGGTTTATTAATCGCCACGGGCTTGCTATGTACTGCCTTCGCCTTATCACAAACGTATGAACAACTCGCATTATTCCGCTTCTTAATGGGGTTTGTCGGCGCGGGCTTCGTGATTGGTATCCGCCTTGTTGGTGAATGGTTCCCAGCAAAGGAAGTAGGCATTGCGGAAGGCGTCTATGGCGGCTGGGGCAACTTTGGTTCAGCAGCATCGGCCATGCTTCTGCCCACGCTCGCTCTGTTTTATGGCGGTGATGACGGCTGGCGCTACGCTATTCTTACCACAGCAGCGATAGCATTTATTTACGGCTTTATATTCTTCAAAGTAGCCAGAAACACCCCTAAAGGTTCAACCTACTTCAAGCCGAAGAAAACGGGCGGCTTACAAGTGAGCTCTAAGAAAGATTTATATTTTTACCTAGCGATGAACATTCCAATGTACCTAGCCCTGATGGTATTAACGTGGAAGTTATCGCCAAGCAACCTAGGTCTATTAAGTGAACTCGCAACGAATGGGCTATATGTCGGCTTAGTTGTGTTATTCATTTACCAGACCAAACAAATTTTAAACGTAAATAAAGAACATTTAGCGGAACCGGTACCGCAACTGCAACAATATAAATTCAAGCAAGTAGCGATTCTTCAATTAGCCTACTTTGTCACTTTTGGTTCTGAGCTTGCGGTTGTTTCCATGCTACCGCTGTACTTTTTGGATACATTCGAAGGCCTCGATGCAGTCACCGCCGGTCTATTGGCTTCCGGTTTCGCCTTCATGAATCTCGTTGCACGCCCTGGCGGCGGCTGGTTAAGTGATAAGTTTGGTCGTCGTAAAACGCTATCAATTTTAATATGCGGACTCACTGTTGGTTATTTAATTCTCAGCCAAATTCAAGGCACTTGGTGGATTCCTCTAGCCGTTGTTGCCACCATGGCCTGTTCATTTTTCGTGCAGGCCGGTGAAGGTGCAGTCTTCGCCATGGTTCCTCTGGTGAAACGTTCCATGACGGGTCAAATTGCAGGTATGACAGGTGCATATGGTAATGTCGGCGCGGTTATTTTCCTGACTGTTCTATCCTTCGTTAGCTACAGCACCTTCTTTATCGTGATTGCTGCTTGTGCTGCCTGTATTTTTGTCGCCGTGCAATTCCTGGAAGAGCCTCGTGGGCATGTGGCAGAAGTGAATGAAGATGGTACGGTTGAGTTAATTGAAGTATCTTAACCATTCGATTAATTATGCTAACTAATCCTTCAGGAGGCGACACTTGCTCATTGACTCACAACTTGAATTAAGCGTGGGGCAAGCAAGTGTTGCCGGGCTCAAAAGCCAAAACGAAGACTGTATTGGCATGTGCATTCCTCAGCAACCGGCGCTGACAATTAAAGGCGTCGTTTCGGTTATCGCCGACGGCGTGAGTGCCGCAGAAGCAGGTAAAGAAGCCAGTGAAACCTGCGTACGTAATTTCATTTCAGATTACTATGCCACCCCAGATGCGTGGTCGATCAAGACTCGTGGACAAAAGATCCTCGTCGCACTTAACCGATGGCTAGTCGGCCAAAGTCAAATCAGGGGCCACATTTCTACCTTAAGCGCATTAGTGCTGAAATCGCAATCTGCCTACCTGTTCCACATTGGTGATTCACGGATTTACCGATTTCGCAACGCTGTGCTTGAATGCCTGACGCAAGATCATTGCACCCGAATCAATAAGGATACCACCTATCTATCCCGCGCTATGGGCATGGATAATCACTTGGATGTGGACTTTCAAAAAGTCGACACACAACTCAATGACATCTTCTTTTTAAGTACCGACGGAATTCATGACTTTATCAGCGAAAAACGTCTTGCTGCCCACTTAAGTGATAATCAATCCCAAGCGCATGGTTATAACTATGATGCTGTATGCCAAAAAATTATTGATGAAGCATTAGCATCTGGCAGTTCGGATAACCTAAGTTGCCAAATTCTTCGCATTGATAAACTTCCTCAGGCAGACAACCAGGAAATTTATCAGAAGATGTATCAGCTTAAGTTTCCGCCGCCGCTCAGCGTTGGCCAGAGCTTAGATGGCTATGAAGTGGTTAAAGAAATTCATTCGAGCCAGCGAAGTCAGGTGTATATCGTTAAAGATAACAGCAATACGCGCTATATCATGAAAACCCCTTCCTTGAATTATGAAGACGACCCGGCGTATATAGAACGCTTTGCGTTAGAACAATGGATTGGCAAGCGAATTGACAGCCCCTATGTGGTCAAAGTCGTTGATAAAAATAATCGGAAAAGCGCACTGTATACCATCATGGAGTTTGTCGATGGCGTAACACTCGATCAATGGATGAATGAGCACCCTAAACCGGACATCAATGAAGTCATCAGAATTGCGGAGTTTATCAGTAGAGGCATTCGCGCATTTCATCGAAAAGACATTCTGCACCAGGATATTAAGCCTGATAACATCATTCTGGATAAACAAGGCGTCCCCAAGATCATCGATTTTGGTTCCTGCCTCGCCGCCGGCATTGACGAAATAGACACCCCTTTCGACCGGGACATCGCATTAGGAACCGCCGTTTACAGTGCCCCCGAAACCCGTTTCAACACAAAAAAAACCGCCCGTTCAGACCTATTCAGTCTAGCCGTCATTGTCTACGAAATGCTGACCAGTGAAATGCCATTTGGCGACAAATTGGAAGGTTTAAACGATCAACGAAAACTGAATAGCCTCAACTACGTCAGCGCACTCAAATATAACCCGATGGTACCTTATTGGCTTGATGGGGCACTTGAAACAGCCTTATCACCTCAACCAGATAAGCGGCATGAAGCCTTGTCTGAATTTATTTATGAACTAAAAAACCCCAACAAAAAATACCTGAATAAGAAAAACCTACCCATTATTGAGCGCAACCCCTTGCTACTATGGAAAAGTATTGCACTCATTCAACTCATTATCATTTTGTGTCTCGTTAATTACTACCTCACCTAAGCATCGATAGACTGGTAAGAGCGGCAACACGTTCACAGGATTTCTTGTCGCCATTAAGAATCTCGACTAGTTTGTTATAACGACAACAACGTTACCTAAGAATGCGCGCCTACAAAATATTACAGGATGACACGACAAGTATATTGAAAAATACCCCTTGCCAGACCAAGCTTTGTTAGTTGCTCGCACCTATTTTGTTCTAACGCTTTCCATTGTTCGTTAAAACCATCATTGTGCTCCTTGGAGAGTTTGCATGCGCCAAAAACGTTTAAGCCTCATATCGAAAAGAGCCCTAGCAGTTGCCCTCTCCTTCCTCTTATCTACGCTCTCTTTCACGCTTTATGCCGCAACCCTCAGCGGGGTCATTAAGGACCAATTAGGCAACCCCATAGAAGGCGCAAGCGCCCGGCTTTTTCAATTACAGAATGAACGTTTTTTTCAGGTGGGCGATATTATCAAGGTGGGCGCGGATGGTGCGTATGCCTGGACCGTTTCGCCTGGAAGTTTTGTCCTGCGTAGTTCGATAAATAACACGGATGTGTCTCTCGATGGCGCCCCTAGCCTGTCCGTTATTACCACGGAAGATTTTGAGGTATATGCCGATACCGTCCGCGATTCGCAGTTCGACTTTATCGTTTTATCAGGAAAAGTTGTCGATACCAATCTCGCGCCTATTGCAGGTGTCGACATTCAAACCGATATCAGCTGGCTGGGGCCCGATCAAGGCTTATTAGGCGAACTATCTCAGCAAAGTTTGAATCATACCGGCAGTGTGCAGACGGATAGTGACGGCAACTATAGGATGTTGCTATTTTCGACTAGCGCTTGCGTCAATTCCGGCTACTACCCCGACAGCACCGACTGTCACTACGATATTACCTTCACCCCACCGTCAGAAAGTGGCTTTGCCACTGCCATACAGTCTGATATTGCGATTAGCAATGCCACCAATTTGCAACAAGAACTTACCCTGGTTGACCAGCTAAACCCCAAAATAATTGCAGGGCCATTCGTTAAAAACATCACCAACCAATCAGCCGTTATTGAATGGCAAACAGATGAACCCGTCACCAGTTCAACCCAGATAATCGGCGGTAGCGTCATTAATCACAACAGACTTAGAAGCCAACACAGTGCGGTCATCACAAACTTGGCTCCCGGCACGGACTATAGCGCTCAGATCACCATAGCAGACGAACAAAATAATACGACGACGAGTGCCAACATAAATTTTGCCACTACGAATGACAACTCAGACTCGCTTGAGCCTCAATTTATTACCCCGCCAACCGTCACCTTTATCACTGACACACAAATGACCATCGCATTTTGTGCGAGTGAACCGGTAAATGGAAAGTTTGTTGTCGATAACAGTGAATACGGACTAGAAGACTTTGCTCGCTGTCATGATCTGAGCTTGAGTGAGCTAAACCCTAATCAACATTATGCGATATCGGCAGAAATCACCGACATTGCCAATAATGGCCCTGTCGCGAGTTTGGTAAGCCATGTAAAAACCTTATCTGCTGCAGATTTCTCTGCTCCCAGCATCCTTGCCGGCCCGACTATTTCAGACATTTCTGACACCAGCGCTGTGGTAACGTGGACAACAGATGAACCTGCGACTAGCAGCGTTTCCTTTAACAATGGGGCTAACTATCGTGTCCAGAAAGACACCGCTTTAAAAACCGAACACTCAGTCCAGATTACCGGTTTAGCAGCAAATACTCACTATTACTTAACTGTTGCCTCTCAGGATGCCTCGGGCAACAACACAACTCAAGCAGACACGAGTGAGTTTATTACCCAGTCCGAGCCCGACACCATTGCGCCCTTCTTGATAGGTCGCCCCTTGGTAGAGGATGTCTCGACAAGCAGTGCCACCATTAGTTGGAAAACCGATGAGTCATCATCTTCCGTGGTGACTTTCGGTACCTCAATAGACAATTTGAACCAGATCGAAACAGCGTCTGGTTTTAGCACCTCACATCAGATTACCCTCACCAACTTGCTACCCGCCACGACCTATTATTTCGCAGTCGAATCAGCTGATCTTGCTGGCAACAAAACTAACAGTAGCCCGGCACAATTGACAACGAACACAGACGAATCGACTAATGAGCTAGCCATTGTCTCTCCGCTGGTGACAGAAAGATTAACGGGCAATAGCATTACCTTAAGCTGGCAGACCAACCAGAAAGCGCAGAGTCGGTTGGTGTGTGAATCGACTAACGGCACCAGTGAAGTCAATAAAACCGAGCTCAGAAAAAAACACATTCTGACGCTGATCGGCCTAGAGTTTAATACCGGTTACCGCTGCGTGGTTTATTCAACAGATATAAGTGGAAAAATCGTTAGCAAAGTCATCGGTTTGCTAACCACAGAAGAGCTTGATTTAAGTCCACCTGAATGTAGCTCGCCACCAAACGCCGAAGGCTTCGTCAATTTTGCAGAAATTAGCTGGCAGAGTAATGAACTGGCAAGCGCCACAATAAACTACCGAGAAAAAGGCGCCACCCAGTGGTTGCAAAAAAGTATTCCAAGCTTAAGCCTGACAGGCTTTGAAGTCCTCACTGGGCTGCAAGCCGATACCGATTACGAACACCAAGTCAGTCTGACCGATGCGGTTGGAAATCGTGCAGATTGTTCTTTGGGCGAATTTAATACGGGCGAAGAAGCAAGCACACCAGAGGTGCCCGCCCCCCTTATTTCTATCCAGCCCTTCATGACCAGCATCGGTAAATTTAGCGCCACAGTGAATTGGTCTACAGAGCGCGCCAGCAGCGGACAAGTGCGTTTTGGTCTAACCGAGAGCAGCATGAATTCCCTGGAGTCGTCTGTCGATTTTAAAACCGCTCATGCGCTTGTCCTGAATAACCTGCAAGCCGGTACCACTTATTTTTTACAGGTAGATGCATTCAACTCAAGAGGCGTGACCAGCACCAGCAACACCCTTAGTTTTTCGACCAAAGAGATTCCGCCCGTTGAGCTAACACCACCAAAGATCATCTCCGGACCACATGTCAGAAATATCAGCGATGTATCAGCAATCGTAGAATGGGAAACAGATAAAGCCGCAAACAGTTTAGTCGCTATCGCGGGCGGTCAAACCGTAAGCCTGGCCGCTTTCACCACCCTTCATTCTGTCTTGTTAAGCGACTTAAGCGCTGACACCGATTACTCAACGGTGGTGTCGTCTACCGATCAGAATGGTTTGAGCAGCACCCCCTTACCGGCAAATTTCCGAACGCTGTCTATACCCGACTCGACACTGCCTCGTTTTGTCAGCGGACCAAGCATTAGCTCGATTGACTACGATAAGTTCACCGTATCCTTTTGTGCCGACGAAGCTGTGACCAGTGTCATCACTATTGAGACCAAAAGTACGAATGAAAGCACAAATTTCACCTTGGATAATGCGGCTACCTGTCATCAGTTAGTTGTCACTGATCTTACACAACGTACCCTATACGGCGTGGTTGTCGCCATCACCGATATTGCCAGCAATGGCCCGGTCAATAGTGAACCATTAGACGTGACCACGCTATTTGACCTGGACATTTCTGCACCGCAAGTAACCGGCCCTATTGTGTCCGATGTGACTCAATCAAGCGCCATTGTAAGTTGGACTACTAACGAAGCAGCAACTAGCGGGGTTTCATATACCGATGGCAATAGCGACAATTCGCTCGAAAATGATGCACTCGTCACCTCGCACACCATGTACTTAAGCGGCCTAAGTCCCAGTACCACTTATACCCTGACCGTCTCATCCACGGATGCCGCCGGTAATGGCCCGAGTGTATCTGCACCCGTTAATTTCACTACCTTGAGTCTGCCCGACACTGCCGCGCCAGCCATTATTGCGGGCCCTTTTGCTGAAAACATTACGACTCAAAGCGCCAATATTCTCTGGACAACCAATGAATCGGCTTCACATTTGGTTTACTTGGGCTTAGCTGAGGACACCCTTGATCAAACCTTTAACTTGACCGGATTTAGCACAGATCACCTTGTACCTGTGTCTGGGCTATTGGCCGATACAACATATTTTTTCCAGGTAGAGTCTTCCGACCTTAGCGGTAATACCGTGACGAGCAACGTGTTGTCTTTCAAAACTTTAAAGCCGGGAGTGCTGCCGGTAACGCTTAAAATTATTGCAGGACCTGATGTTGAAAATGCCACGACTAATTCATTAACTGTCAGCTGGCAAACAAACCTTGATGCCGACAGTCGCCTAGTGTGTGAAGCAGATCAAAGTAACCTTGCTAGTGCCGGAACATTTACAAATGATTTATTATTGAATTCAAGTCAGTTGGCACCCTTCTATTCCACAGCATCGAATCAAGCAATCGAAAACCAATATATCGTTCTACTGAAGCAACCCAAAAGCGGACTAAGAAAATCATTAACAGGTGGAAGTGTTTCGTCTCTATCTGCTGCAAATTCAGAATATTACGGGCTATCATCTAGCCAATCAGCCACTCAACGAAAAGCCTCAGTGAATGCCTTGGCGCTAGATATTTCAAATAAAGTACAAGGTAATATTTTACGTGAATATTCCAATGCAGTAACAGGTTTTGTGCTTAAAATGGACGCTTCAAAGTTACCTGCACTGCGAAATGATCCTCGGGTTTTAATGATAGAACAAGATCAGATTATGCAGGCTAATGCGATACAAAATGGTGCGACCTGGGGTCTCGACCGTATTGATCAAGCAAGCTTACCTCTTAATAATAACTTCAACTACGATTTAGACGGCACTGGCGTGAATGCCTATATCATCGATACTGGCATACTCACCTCCCACAGTGATTTTGAAGGACGTGCCGTCCATGGTTGGGATTTCATCGATAACGATGCCGACGCCTCCGATTGTAACGGACACGGCACGCATGTCGCTGGTACTGTCGGCGGTGCAACCTGGGGAGTCGCAAAAAATGCTAAGCTCACAGGTATCAGAGTACTGGGCTGTAACGGCGGTGGCACAAATTCGGGAGTGATTGCCGGGGTTGATTGGGTTACCGAAAATGCCAAATTCCCTGCTGTGGCAAATATGAGTTTAGGCGGAGGTAATTCTCCTGCACTGGATGCGGCCGTCAATAGAGCAATTAACGCGGGCATTACGTTTGCAGTTGCCGCAGGCAATTCAAATATGAACGCCTGTTATGGCTCGCCCAATAGAGTACCGGCTGCAATTACTGTTGCTTCATCAACCTCATCTGACAGCCGTTCCGGCTTTTCCAACTGGGGCGCATGTATTGATATTTTTGCTCCAGGCTCAAGCATTACATCTACCTGGAATAATGGTGGCATCCATACCATTGACGGTACATCCATGGCATCACCTCATGTGGCGGGCGCAATTGCACTCTATTTACAGGCCCACCCGAATGCCAGCCCTACAGAGGTAACAGCCAACCTTTTGGGCTATGCGACACAAGGTAAAATAAGAGGACTAAACGGTTCACCGAATTTATTACTCAATGTCGAATTCGATGGCGACACTGCAGAACCAGCGCCACCACCGCCACCACCCGTTGAGAAAATCACCTTCGAAATTAGTGACCCACAGCGGGTGAAATCACACTTGCTCACATTGACTGGCCTAGACCCCAGCACCATCTATTCTTGTCACGTCTATTCATCAGATAGCCAAGGTGATCAAGTCAGTGCAGCGCTCAGAGGAACCACCGCTGCGGTCCCCGATACCCAAGCACCTGTGTGTAAGCCAGAGCCTTCGGCAACTGGTTATGTCGACTCTGCGCAAGTTATGTGGGGATCAAATGAACTAACGACAGCCGTCGTCAACTATCGTGAACTTGATAGCACTGACTGGTTACAAAACGGCACACTAGAATTAGCCACCCAGGATTCACTCTTGTTAAGCGGATTACGCCCTGAAACGCAGTATGAACAACAAGTCACCTTGACCGATGTCGCGGGTAATAGCACACAGTGTTCTAGCGGTAACTTTTCTACGGTTGCCCCCGAAGCGATACCTGAAGCGATATTTACCTTACAACCTGTCATCAGCAATATTACTGAAGATAGCGCGACCGTTAGCTGGCAAACCTTGCAGCCTTCTACCGGAAATGTACGTTATGGTAAAAATGCCGCCGATTTGGAGAACCAGCGTGCGGATAACCAAAATCTAAGTGCCCATAAACTGACTCTACAGAATTTAGATGCTAATACGGTTTATTATCTGCAAGTGGATGCATTCAATATCCTCGGTGAAAAAACCACCAGTGAAACCATCAACTTCACTACCCTGCATGTTGATAATGATTTAGATGATGATGGTGTAAACAATGACATAGATAATTGCCCACTTAGTCCAAATCCAGATCAAACTGATAGCGATAACGATGGCGCCGGCGATGCTTGCGATACACCAGACATCATTGACAACGATAACGACAAAGACGGCATTTCAAATGACATTGATAATTGCCCTGTAACGGGAAATCCTGATCAAACTGATAGCGACAATGATGGTGTGGGTGATGCCTGCGATACGCCAGTAGTCGAAGAGAAAGATACCGATAATGACGGTGTGTTGGACAATGTCGATAACTGTCCTCTAAGCCCTAATGCCGATCAAGCTGACAGTGATAACGATGGCATAGGAGATGCCTGCGACACGCCGTTGGTCGAAGAGAAAGACACCGATAATGACGGCGTGTTGGACAATGTTGATAACTGCCCACTTACCCCCAATGCCGATCAAACCGATACTGATAATGATGGCCTGGGCGATGCTTGCGATGCACCCGATGGTAGCAACGATGATCAAGACAATGACGGCGTATTGGACAATATTGATAATTGCCCTCTAACACCTAATGCGGATCAGGCCGATAGCGACAACGATGGCATAGGTGATGCCTGCGATACGCCGGTAGTCGAAGAGAAAGATACCGACAATGACGGCGTATTGGACAATATTGATAACTGCCCTCTAACACCCAATACCGATCAAGCTGATAGTGACAACGATGGCATGGGTGATGCCTGCGATACGCCGGTAGTCGAAGAGAAAGACACCGATAATGACAGCATAATGGACAATGTCGATAACTGCCCTCTAACTCCCAATACCGATCAAGCCGAACGAGACAATAACGGCATCGGCGATGCCTGTGATCTTCCCGAAGTTATCACGCCACCGCCCGCAGCACCTGTCGGCATTAACCTGAGCGGCATTATTAACGGTGAAGGCGTGCCTGTTACCGGTGCCGAAGTAGCCATTTACACCAAACAGAAACAATTTATTGCGTCGGTGACCACGCCTGATAATGGTGCCTATTTGTTCGAAAATATGCGCGCGGGTGACTATTTTATCGGTGTTACCCCTCCTGCTGAAAGTGGCTTAAGCAGCCCTATACTGCAAGCCGTTAGCGTGGCAGATCGTGATGTCGTCCGCTTAATTACCTTGATTAGCGATGCCCTAACATTATCCGGTTATCTGAAAGATAGTCAGGGTCGCGTGATCGACAATGTTCAGGTTAGCCTGCATCAGCAAAGCACAGGTAATCAGGTTGGCAATAGTGTTCGTACCGATGCTCTCGGCTACTTTGCATTCTCTGTCGCACCGGGAACCTATAAGTTACGACCACTGGTGGATGTGTTTAATCCGGTAAACCCTGATTCGGAAACAGGGCCAATCATTACATCGTATCCAGTGCCTGATTATGCTGCTATTTTCCACGTTTCTCAAAACGTCCAATTGAGCTCAGATAGCTCTGTGGATGTCACCTTGCCATTTGCATTACTAACTGGCCAAACGCTAGATAGCCAAGGGAATCCTGTTGAAGGTGTCAGTCTATCGATCCGTCATCAATTCTCAACGACTAGTCAGGATTACTATCTTGAAAACTATGGTACTCACGCATTAAGTAATGCACTTTCAGATACCAATGGTAACTTTGAGTTTGCCTTATTTACCGATCAGATGGTGGATATCTTACTCAGCCCACCCGCAAACCGAGCTGACCTAGCCGTTACCACGATCAGTGATTACAGCCTGACAGCCGATGCGAGTGAAAGCTTTTCTTTAGTAGAAGGTGTTTCTCTTTCCGGTGTATTACAAGATACCCAAGGTCGTCCGATTGATAACACGAAAGTAAGCTTGCACCAACAGGAAAGCGGTGTTCAAGTAGGCCTAGCGGTATATACCGACTCCAATGGTAGATACCAGTTTCAGGTTGAACCCGGCACTTATAAAATCAAACCTCACCTAAACCCATTTGGACGCGGTGAAGGCCAGAGACCTACTTATCCATTACCCGATTTTGCAACAGTGTTATACGCGGAAGAAGATATCGAAGTCGCTGGGGCAACGGAACAGGATGTTATTTTACCCTTGGCTGTTTTAAGTGGCACCGTCACCGATGCGAGCAGCTCGCCAATTGCCAATACACGCGTGACGATTAGTCATATAAAACAGTTGGCTGGCAATAATGGCGACATTGGTCATTACTTGGAAAGCCAAGGTACATCGCTCGTGACGAATGCATTAACGGATGCGAATGGCGAATTTTCATTGGCATTATTTACTGATCAGGCAACCAATATTAATTTTGCGCCGCCACTTGGCAACAAGGATGTAAGCGCCACACTGGTTAGTGGTTATGTGATCACCGAAGACACTACTGATAGCTTCAGCTTGACTCAGCCATTCACCCTATCAGGCTACTTGCTAGATGAACAAAGCAATCCGATAGACAATACCATGATCACAGTACACAACCAGACTAATAGCCAACTTGCCGATGAACCTGTGCTAACCAGTGCTAATGGTTATTTCGAATTTACGGTCGCAGCGGGCAACTACCAGTTAAGGCCTTATCTGCAAACAGTAAATAAAGTGAACGGAACAGATGTCGCAGCACGCTATCCGGTACCCGACTTTGCCGCCGTCTATTATCAACCTAAAAACATCAGTGTGGTTGCCAATACCTCTATGGATGTGATCCTGCCGATGTCTGTGTTATCTGGGAAGGCGATGGACGCCAACGGCGTGAGTGTGCCCGGCGTCAAATTAAGAATTGACCACGCCCATACCGAAAACTCGGTTAGCTACTACTTAGAAAATAGTGGTGTTGGCGTAAACAGCAACGCGATAACCGCGAGCAATGGTGTGTTTGAATTTGGACTATTCACCAATCAAACCACCGATATTTCGGTTAACCCGCCAGAAGATTCAGGTTTTGCGATTACCAATGTAAGCCACACCCTCACTCAGGAAACCAGCGAAGATATCTGGCTAATTCACAGTGATTTTGCGGTGCCTACAATCATTGCCGGGCCAGTCGTTAAACATATCACCTCTCATTCAGCTGTCGTTGAGTGGTTAACGGATAAACCCGGGACCAGCGTAGTTGATTTATCAAATGGACAACGTTATCAGAATTCACCACTTACCACGCACCACAGTGTTGTCTTGACCGAGCTTGATCCAGAGACGCTTTATCACGCAGATGTACATTCTGTGGATAAAGATGGCAGAGCCACTGACACCTTAAGCACCCGTTTTACGACACTGGCTATCCCGGACCGAAGAGCACCATTAATACTCGAAGGTCCGGTCGCCTCAAATATCACCCATAATGAATTTACAATATCATTGTGTGCTGATGAACCCGTGACGGGCTCGCTTACTGTCGATGGAATAGCCAAGGATAATGCAATATATAGCCTATCTACCTTGGCGCTGTGTCATGAAGTGTTAATTGAAGGTTTAGAACCAAATTCCCCTTACACGGTAATCGCAAGAGTGACTGATGAGCCGGGTAACGGCCCAACCGTAAGCCAGCCTTTGATTGTCACGACCTTACCCGCCCCCGATGTCACCCCACCCGTGATTCAATTGATCCCGATGGTGATCGATATTTCAGCGACCCATGCGACCGTCATTTGGACCACTGATGAAGCATCAACTAGCGGTGTCTCTTACAATGACGGCGTGCAATACCACGTGGTGAGTGAAGACAGCTACGTCAAACAACATTCAATGCCACTTGCCGACCTTACGCCTGAAACCACATATACCTTAACGGTTTCCTCGACTGACAGACACGGCAATGGCCCTACTACCAGCCAGCCGATCAGTTTCACCACCTTGGCGCTTCCGGATACCAAGGCACCGATCATTGTCGGTAGTCCTTTGATCCATAATATTACTCACCAAAGTGTGCTGATTAAATGGGAGACCAGTGAACCCGCGTCAACGCGTCTTGTTATCGGCAGGTCTGCCGATGCACTGGATCAAACGGAAACCAAAAATGGATTAAGAGATAAACACACACTCCCCGTCACTGGCCTAGAACCCGACACAATTTACTATTTCCAGGTTCAGACTTCCGATGCGGAAGG
Source organism: Oleiphilus sp. (assembly GCA_048058835.1). Taxonomy (GTDB): domain Bacteria; phylum Pseudomonadota; class Gammaproteobacteria; order Pseudomonadales; family Oleiphilaceae; genus PZPK01. The sequence goes on along the minus strand of JBLLNS010000001.1, from coordinate 187,395 downwards.
CAATGTGGGCTTGAGCGAAATCATGTCATTCCGCACTAAAGTACGAGGCCATCAAGGCAATCCACACTTTATGTCAGAGGTATCAATCAAAAAACTGACCAACAGTGCCTTAACCGTTAGCTGGGTCACCGATGTCAATGCCTACAGTCGCCTGGTATGCGCCAGCGCTTCAGGTACGTTTGAAGTCAGCGAACCTAAAAAAGCCAAGAGGCACACTCTGACCTTAACGGGTTTACAGGCTGGCACTAGTTATACTTGTACCGCTTATTCCACCGATCATCATGGCTATACCGCTAGCCAGCCTGTCGACGGCGACGTCATAACAGGTGGATCAGTGGCGAGCGCTGAAAGCGTCTGGGGCATGTTTACACAATTATTCAAGAGTACAAACGCGTCCTTAGAGGACACTGTAGGGCCCGTCATCACGGCAACACCGGTGATTGAAGGTTTCGGAGAAATAGCCACATTATCACTATTAACTGATGAGCTATCAGTTGCATTGGTTGAATATAGACAGGATGGAACTAACAACTGGCAAGCTCTTGGCAGGCTCGAACAGAAACAGTCACACCGGTTCTTACTGCACGGTTTAAGTCCCAACAGCGATTACCAATTACGTTATGTGTTAGCTGATATAGAAGGCAACAAAACGGAATCAGAACTAATCAACTTTGACTCAGCAAGTGTCAGTAACTTACAAGCGCCTGCTTTTTCAATACAACCGACCATTAGTTTAATTTCAACAGAGTCTGCCGTGATTCAGTGGACTAATTCAGTGAGTGCATTCGGCCAAGTCAGCTATGGCAAACGTATTGATGAATTATTGGATAAAGAAGCCAACTCGGATTCGGAAACCCATCACGAAGTCAATCTGGCGAAGCTTGATCCGGCCACGATTTATTATGCGCAAGTCACGGCGTTCAATATATTGGGCGAATCTGTTAACAGCGACATTGTCAGTTTCATCACTTCCGCAGCGAGCCAAACCGCCGATAGCGATGCCGATGGTCTCCCCGATGCTTGGGAAATTGAGCACGGACTAAATCCACAAAACTCAAACGATGCGAATCAAGATTTGGATAACGATGGCTTAACCAACCTTGAAGAATACGCCGCTCAGACAGACCCGAATGAAGCAGATAGCGACAGCGATGGCATGCCCGACGGCTGGGAAGCTGATCACAACCTCAACCCGAACGATGCTAGCGATGCGACTCAGGACGCGGATAATGATGGCGTAAGTAATCTGAATGAATACCTCAGCGCGAGCGATAGCGTAGCCCCCGTAATTAGCCTGACAGCACTAGTCACACTGGATTCACGCGGCCCTTTAAGCGCTGTACCCACAACGAATATCAGCGCTAGCGATAATGTCGACGGTAGTGTGGCTGTGGTGAATCAAGGCCGATCCCATTTGCCGCCCGGACGGCATTTGATTAATTGGTTAGCAGAGGATTCTGCGGGCAACAAAACATATGCCACTCAGACAATTCATGTTAATCCGCAAGTGATGCTGAGCAAGGCGCAAATAAGTAGTGAAGGCAATACCGTCAGCGTGAAAGCGACCTTATCTGGAGATGCCCCTGTATATCCTGTGCTAATTCCATTTACCATCAGCGGATCGGTGGATGATTCAGATTACAGCTTGTCTAGTAACGCCGATGTCACTGAGCAGTCCACCGGACTAGAGGGAACAATACTAATAGAGGAAGGACGTCACGCAGAGATAATACTGGAGATAACAGAAGATCAACTGTCTGAAAATGATGAGCAACTCATCATTACCTTAAATGATCCGGTCAATGCTGTGATGGGTGCCAATACACAACATCTTGTGACCATTACCGACAGCAATATTGCACCCAACTTAATACTTAGCGCAGAACAAAATGGACTACCCGTAACCACCGTCAATACAAACGAAGGTTTGGTCACGCTTACGGCGGCTGTTGAAGATGCAAACTTGAGCGACTCGCATAGCTTTGATTGGAGCGAGACGAACAATGTACTGGCGGATACTGACAGCGATCCCATGACATTGACCTTTAATCCTGCGAATGTTAGTACGGGTATTTACACAGTCAAAGTAAGCGTAAGCGATGACGGCTTGCCAAGTGAAACAGTCAAAGCGACGCTCAATATAAAAGTCGTTCAAAGCAACCCAACTCTATCGAGTAATACAGATTCTGATGGTGATGGCATCAGTGATCTAGTTGAAGGTCATCAAGATTCGGATTTTGATGGCATTGCTGATTATCTGGATCCACTCCTTGGTTCAAACTGGTTACAACAGCAGACTGGCAGCACCAGCGATGAGCAACGTTACCTGATGCAAGTGGAGCATGGCCCCTCATTATCATTAGGCACACTTGCCATGACTGATGCCAACAGCGGGGCGCTGGTGAGTGAAGCGACCCTATCCAATAGCCCCTTGTTTAGCCAACACGGCAATGATGCAACATTTACCCGAGTTGGTGGCCTGTTTGATTTTGAAATTCATAATCTTTCACCTGCCGGCAGTAGTGTTCAGCTGGTCATTCCACTTCATCAGGCGATTCCGGAAAATGCCAGCTATCGTAAGCTAGACCCATCGAATGGCTGGCAGGACTTTGTGGTCGACGCCAATAACCGGCTGTACTCAAGTGCTGGCGAAGCCGGTATCTGTCCATCACCGGGCGACCCTAGTTATCAGACAGGGCTCACAGAAGGTCATTTTTGTGTGATGATGTTAATCCAAGACGGCGGCAACAATGATGCGGATGGCCAAGCAAATGGCACCATCGTCGATCCAGGTGGCATTGCAATGCCACTTGCCGAACCCGCAAGCCCTCCTACATCGACGCCCAAGAAAAGCGGTGGCGGTGGTGGTTGTGCGATCAATACCCAGGCCGGATTCGACCCACTGTTAATCCTTATGTTGTTGATTGCGAGTAGCCAGCTAATGCGTCGCCGCACATCAAGTTAACAGTCACAGTTAGGCTCTAGTAGAAGCGTATGTTAAACCGGATAGATCGAGGTATTATGAGTGCTGCTATTGTGGCAGCGCCTATTTTCATAGCGATAGTTTATTTCGCTGGGCAAGTTACGCCCCCGTTCGATCCAGCTTGGCCACTTAGCTACCCAAAACACTTCCTGTTCCTCATTTTCCTTGTCCCTATCATCGAGGAGTTTTTTTTTCGGGGTACCCTGCAACCCTATTTGTTGCAAAAACTATCGAAGCGTTATCTCTCTGGTCACCTATCACTCGCGAACCTAATTACAAGTGTATTATTCGCTGCCCTACACTTGCTCCAACACAGCCTGCTTTGGAGCGCTGCCACTTTTTTTCCCTCATTAATATTTGGCTGGCTAAGAGAGCGGACAGGAAAAACATGGCCAGCGATCGCCTTGCATAGTTACTATAATTTTTCTTATTTTTATTTATTTAACGGCCTCTAGATAACGAAGCATCGCTGAGACCATGACGATAGCTACTGGTGTTGCGAAGGGTCATTAATACTAACGGCTGGAGATGCTACTTGGACGGACGTTGAGACGGTTTCGACCTCAAAGGTATGCGCTGCCACCGAATTCTTAAATTTATTCAGCAAGGCCTCGCGGCCACAGTCGTCATCCTCGCGCAGGCGCACCACTGTCCGGAATAAAATCATATCGATAAATTTCCTTGGAGGTGATGGAACTCTTTTTCCCACTTCCTTCGTTTTTTCGCTCTATCGCTCTCAATTTCAGTACGCTTAAACAATGTTGATCTCAATTCTATAAACCAGTGCTTCATCGCGCCACAACCGCATTCTCGCTTCTTCATGCTGTATGCCAATAAGTAGCTAATTAGTGCAGTGTAAATCTGTATTTTTACGGCATTCTCACTTCGCCCCAAAAACTTTTTAATTTTCAAGTTTTGTTTTAACCATTTGAAAAATAACTCAATACTCCAACGCTTCTTATATAACCCAGCAATCTCTTCTGCCGATCTTTCAAAGTCATTGGAAGCTAATATCAACGGATATTTTTTATCTGGTCTATGAACAGTAATTCGCCTCAAACTCTTATCATAATATCGATTCACTCGACTTCCACCTGGGCGTTTATTTTTAAACTTTACTACTTCGTCTTTTAGTATCTTGCCTTCATCATCCATCGGCACAACAATATCTTTCACCACATTTACACTGGCATTGCTCTTAAAGCGTGTTACGAATTTTGCGTTGTTCTGCTCAATTTCGTGCCACCAGTTATAGTCGTAATAGCCTTTATCAAATACATAAGTGGCACTTTCTTCCAATACCGTTTCCCGACCGACTTCAACATCGGTAATATTGGGCGCTGTCATCTTCATATGAACAGGCAGCTCAAGTTCTGGCGCATAGATCATGTGAACTTTTAGCCCTTGAGTTCGATGATTGTGGTTATCTTTTGTCCATTCATCGTACCCTAAGCCCTTAAGGGAAATTGGGCTTGAATCAATCAAGTACAGTAAATCTGTTAATTCACTTCTGACTTGCCGGTGTGTTTGTCCTATCAGCCTTCCACAAACATGTTCGAATAGTTTACAGCTTCGGTTTCTATTGGCATCAGCTAATGTCGAGCGCTTAATCTCACGCGTCCCTAGGTGATAATGATGTTCCTTGTGAGCATTAAAACCGGCTTTCAACTCCCTCAAACTCTCGCACCCTGAAACCTGTGCATATACCATCGCAATGAGTTGATCCCAACTAGTAAAACTCTTGCTGTATTTATCATTACCTTGTTGCTGAACTATTTTTTCAAAACTTCCTCGAGGGAGGCCTTTCATTAGATCTCTAAATCGTGTATTTCTATACATCTTGCAGCACCTAAGTTTCGAGTCGTGTCTTAACTTTGTACCTTTATAGGTCAGGTGCTGCAACCCTTCTTAACCAATCCCCCAATTTTATTCCGGACAGTAGTGCGCGCAGGCGGGGATCCATTGTTTTGGGTCGAAGCCTAATTTATTCACTCAACTCTGTAGCTTCAAATGCCGAGTACTAATCAAAAACAATGGATCTCGTAACAAGTACGAGATGACGTAAGTGTTATGTTGAAACTTTATAGAAAGAATAGTCTTGTTTTCGCTTTCCTCAACATCTATTGGAAGCTGATCATCATGCACTGACAGGCTCCAACCATACCTCAAAGTTTTCTGCGTTTTTCGCGTTGAATTAATGTTAAAAAAAGTTGCGCAATTAAGACAGGCACAGCAAACTGACAGGGCTTGCTTAGCAAAGGAGTGTTGGCTAATTCCCAAGAGGTTAAGGTAAACAAGACCTGCTTTCGTCATCAGCAAACAGCCGCTCTTTTGCAAGCGCTAATCAAGACTAAAATAAAACGACCAAGCGACAGGGAAATTACATGAAACTTGAATCACTGGCCCTTCACCAGGGCTACGAATCGGAAGCAACGACCAAAGCGGCAGCGGTACCGATCTATCAGACCACGTCTTACACTTTTGACGATACCCAGCACGGTGCAGATCTGTTCGATCTGAAAGTGCCTGGCAATATCTATACCCGCATCATGAACCCCACCACGGCTGTGCTCGAAGAGCGCATTGCTGCGATGGAAGGTGGTATTGGTGCGCTCGGTTTAGCCTCGGGTATGGCTGCCATCACCTATTCGTTGCAATGTATTTGCGAGGTCGGTGACAACATTGTCAGTACCAGCCAATTATACGGCGGAACCTACAATCTGTTTGCACACTCTCTGCCCAAACAAGGTATTGAAGTGCGCATGCTGTCGCATGATGATTTCGACGGCTTCGACAAGGCCATTGATGCCAACACTAAAGCGGTATTCTGCGAATCGATCGGCAACCCTGCTGGCAACGTCGTGGATATTGCCCGATTGGCAGAAATTGCACACAAGCATGGTGTCCCGCTTATCGTGGATAACACCGTCGCCACCCCTTTTCTGTGTCGAGCCTTTGAGTTGGGCGCCGATATCGTCGTCCATTCCCTAACCAAGTACATTGGCGGGCACGGTACATCGATTGGTGGTGTCATTGTTGATTCCGGCAAGTTTGACTGGGCTGCACACAAAGAACGTTTTGCGGTCCTGAACGAGCCAGACCCCTCCTATCATGGTGTGGTTTACACCGAGGCCTTGGGCCCAGCCGCTTATATTGGCCGCTGCCGTGTCGTGCCACTGCGTAATACCGGCGCGGCACTGTCGCCGATGAATGCCTTCCAGATTCTGCAAGGCCTGGAAACGCTGGGTCTGCGCATGGAGCGACATTGCGAAAACGCCGAAAAACTGGCTGACTATTTGCAAAAACACCCAAAAGTGGAATGGGTCAACTATGCCGCGCTGGCAGACAGCCCCTATTATCAGACCTGTCAGAAAATTACCGGCGGCAAAGCATCCGGTATTTTGAGTTTTGGTATCTCAGGAGGCATGGAAGCGGGCAGCCGTTTTATCGATGCACTACAAATGATTTTGCGTTTGGTGAATATCGGCGATGCCAAATCGCTGGCGTGTCACCCTGCATCGACTACGCACCGTCAGTTGAATGAGAGCGAACTGGCCAGTGCCGGCGTCAGTAGAGATCTGGTCAGAATATCCGTTGGCATTGAGCACATCGACGATATCATCGCTGACGTCAGCCAAGCGCTAGAACAAGCCTAGCCCGTGTTGATCAAGACTGGACGAAGTTAAGTGAAAAGTGATCACTGACTTCGCTCCAGTCTTAGCTAATGCCCTATCTACTTGCTTCGGCTTAGTTTGCATGTAGCAGTCTTTGGTACCATCAACACTCACCTGTTTTCAAAACGGTTTAAGTCGATAATACCTGACTGGAGAGGCTGATATTGTCGATACCAATCATGCAGCCAATCAACATATTGCCAAAAATCTTTAGAGCTTCGCCTCACACCCCAGCGATCGAGCAGCAAGCGATAGTCTTCTTCACTTTTCATCGAAGATAGTAGTTTAGTAAATGCCGGTAAATCAGCTTCCTCAAGATGATAGAAAGTGTTTGGGTAGCTTCCCAAAATACCGGGATGCAACGACACATAATACAAACTGGGCACCCAACGGTCTTCTTCCATCAATAGCGAGGATACATTCTGATGAAACCGGTTTAATGCCAAAGACAAGACTTGCTCCCTACCGTCCTTCAAGGTTAAACGAATAAACGATAATTCAGGCAAAAATTGAAGGCTTTTGCCTTTCACATTCGCTAAAGCATTTAAATGAGAGAGGAGTGAAGTAGAACTGCTTTTAGGTGCCACATTAAGCAAGCTTGGCTTAGGCAAAACAGTGTCACCGAGATGCTGCTCAAGCTTATCAAATAATTCCTGTTTAACATTATCGGTTTGATAAACCAGTTTATTGCGCTTGAGATTTGCTCGCCGTAATAAGCCGATATAATCTTCAACTTTACTTTCAGCGCCCACATACCAAGATAGGAACTCTTTCTCCGCCTGCTCTTCGGGTAAAAACATTAAGAACTGGCTTTCGCCTTCCATCCGCAAAAAGTCCATATACAGTCGCGTATTGAGTTGATGACCAATATTGCCATACACATCAAAACCTGCGACCAGGAGGTAATGAATACGTTCGAGCAAGCTATAGGTCAGAACCCAAGCTGTCTTCGGTTTTTTACCGTGTAGGCCTTTAATCACCGTGGCATTATCAAAGTGACGGAAGATGGTCAGTGCTGCATTCTGGTTCACCCCATCACCATCCCAGATGGCATTTAAGGTAAGCTCTGCTCCGCCAGGGTAGCGCTGCTCTAGGAAGTCTAATTTATCCTGAATATGGCTGGATTGAAGCTTTGAGTATTTGGTCCAGATATCGAAAGGCGAGGCATTACTCTGCTCTGCGGCTGGCAGTCTTAGATTTTTAACCTTCTTATCTGAATACCTCGGGCTGTAAAGCATGGTTTCTACATCCGGATCGACAAAAAACACCCAGAAGTGATCTTCGATCACGTTCAATGCAACCTGGCCACGACATACTGGCCCTTTGATATAGCCCATAATGGTATATTCAGCTTCTTCAAGCATAAATCGATAACGTGCAGAAACCGGCAGATCTTTAAACGTTTCAAAGGGATTTGACGCCGATTCGGGATCGTAGCTAGGCAGTGAAGTCACCTGATAATCCGGTTTAAAAAACCAGTCTGCCCATTTTGACATTCTGTTATCGCTTAACAGATAGGGCATATGGGTTTTATCCACCACAACGCTACGATCCGCTCGAAGCCGGTAATAAAAAGTCTCGCTGCCTGGGTCGTCGAAAGGCCGGCGTGTTGCTATTTCGTCTATCGCCTGTCCAGGAGGCGTACGAGACCGCACTAGTCGGAAATATTGCGTCGGCCCTAAGCTTTCAAAATACAAATGCCCAAGATATAAGTGTTCGTAAGCATAACGACTAAACAATTTCGCCTTTAAGGAGTGACCATTAAAAAAGCTTTCCCACTTTTCAACTTCTTGTAAATAGGCGTTATCTAGCTTAGCTTTGGGCTTTACTTTTGCACCATTGGCCAGCCAAGACTGGATCGTCACAAACTCGGAATGGGCCAAGGCAGGCATACCATAAGGCATCCCCCACAAAGGGAAGTCCTCTTGAAAATTAGGGAACTCTTCAATCGTCGGACATTGATCCTCTCGACTCGTTGAAAAATCAAAACCTTCAAGAATTTTCTGATCAGGTAAAGGGTGCATTTGTTTTAATTTCAGCGTTTGAAACAGCAAGCTGCCTTCCAGGTTCGCTTCAGGTGTTTGGGCACGTTCGTTCAATACAGGAAAATAACCACGTTGACGCCATTCAAGCGTATCTTTTGCATCGACTAAAAGACGGCTGGGTTGAGCCGCTAATAAACGCGTGCCGTCATAGACCGGCGCTTTAGTGGCACCACGATCCACCCCTTCAAAGGAGCTTAACTTTAACTGACAAGCGGCATCGTAACAGGCATGACAAACCACACAGCGCTGATTAAAGATAGGCTGAATATCGCGGTGGTACTCGGGCACACCCACCACATCTTCATACACTACGCGATTTTGAACCTGAGGTTCGCCCCACTGCTCATTTAGTTGCCGTTCAGCTAATACTGCGCAACCATAAAGCACCACTGAAACCAAAGACAATTGACTTAAACGTTTGAAAGAAAGTGATGAAAACAAGAGAAGGCCCCTACCCAGTTTTTTCGTCAGTTTACGCATAAAAGAAGTAGACACCAACTATTCTGAGGCAGAAATTACTGCTTAATATTCTGGCTACTACTCCTCTTTGGAAATTTGCTTCGCCGTACTATGCACCCATTTTCCACCGTTTCTAAGTACCCGATATACTGAATCCAGAATTTGTTTATGGGTGGTTTCGATGGGGTCGGCGATCTGACTAAGCACTGGAATTTTTTGCAGTACAGAAAAGGGCTCATCGGCTATCGCATAATGCATGGTTTCAACTGTTTCGAGAGTTTTTTCATAGCCACTCGCCAGAAGATCCAAGGTGCCTGCGAACAACTCCTGACTAGAGATGTCGTGCTCATTTCGTTCGGTATACGGTTTTTTGATTGGCGCGTACTTTTTCACTGGGCAACTTGCTAAAGAAGCCGATCTGGTAGACTCTTCATCTAACCAGTTTTTTATCTGTTGATATACCCGCTTTGAGTTCGCTAAATGCATATGCACGACACCTTCAAAGTGCGCATTTCGACAGTTTAAGGGCGCAGAGCGCGGGTTGGCACTTTTTTGCCTGACAAGGCTATCGCCAACCAGTTTGTTCATTAAGGTGTTTTTCTTCGATACGGCGCCACTAATAAAGTAATGCCCAGCATGCTCGGTAAAACTATCACAGACTGAGTTTTCTGCTTCCGTTGCTTTATTCAAATAGCGTAGGCCGTCTTTCAAATCCTGAATGCCTTCACTTCTCACATCGACCCAATCGGCCCAATGACTGACATATTCTTTGGGAATATGCCGGAGCACTTCACCGGTGATATGTCCAAACTTTTCTAGGGGTGAACCCTCGTGAGGCGTGCCAATATAAAAGCACTCACTTAATTTCTGACGCCATTCGGGTACCTCTTTGGCTTGCATCGCCATCGCTTGCGCATAACGAGTCAGCAGCCCCCCCATGCTGAAGCCAACCAAGACTAACTGATCAATTTCAATCGGGTAAACCGAGAACAACTTAGTCAGAAGTGCGGAAAACTCTCGTGCATTCTTCTCCAAAGTTAAGCCTGTGTTATAACGAAGAAAGAATGGCGTCATACCAAAATCACTTTGTAACTTAGAACCATAGTTCTCGCGCGAGCGGCCACTGGTGTCATCAAAGTAGCTTTCGATATAATTATCGACATATTCGTCCAGAGAATCCTGACTCATCGCTGTGGCCGCATCGGTCAGCGCTGGTCGGTCAAAATCCCAAACGGTTTCTAGGTTAGTTAGGCCATGAACCAATACCACAACTTTATTGGTCAGCGGATAGTCCAACTGATGAGCTAGATTCTCATCCAGCGTGAGCGCCTTAAAGTTGTGGTAAAACGCCATTTTGATCGCTAAAGGGTTGTTTTGCTTTTCGAGATAATCACCGATGACTCCGTTCAACACGGATCGACCTAGTCGGCCCCATTGGCGATGTTTTAAATGCTCCGCTTGCCTAGCAGACTTCATCTCTGATCGCATGGTATTTAAAGGCAGTTCAGTCATTGAGATTCCTCGAAAAAACATCATTTAAGCTTAGCAGACCCGACACAATTAGCGCTGCATTCTCAGATATTGTCTGAAAATAATCCGCACAATATAGTCGGAACAAATAGAGTATAAAAACTAACTATTGAAACCACTTTAACTTTCTAGAGCAGCTAGATTTAAGGTAAGCTTAGGCCGCTTAAATAAGACACTCTCTTAAATAAGACAATTTCAAGGCCAAACGACTAATGCTCCCCAGCCCAATCAAACACATTTGTATTCTTCGACTTTCCGCTATTGGCGATGTTTGTCACGCTGTCGCGGCGGTGCAAGCAATACAAGCCACGCATCCTGACGCTGCCATCACTTGGATTATTGGAAAAATTGAATATCAATTACTAAAAGGTTTGCCGGGCATCGAGTTTGTTGTTTTTGATAAATCTCAGGGGAAAAAGGCTTTCACACAGCTGAAAATAGATTTAGCAGACAAGCACTTCGATGTCTTATTACAAATGCAGGTCGCATTCCGTGCCAACCTAGCCACAAAAATCATTCCTGCCAAGATAAAAATCGGTTACGACTGGCATCGTGCAAAAGAGCTGCATACCTTATTCACCAACACTAGGATCAAAGCGCAAACTCAAGCGCACGTGTTAGAAAGCTTTTTTGCGTTTGCAGAAAAAATTGGTGTCCCCGAGTCTGCTAAACATAAGCTTAATTGGCATATTCCAGTATCAGATCAAGACCAAGGCTTCGCAGAGAAATATATCCCGGAGGGTCAACCATGCTTTATCATCGCCCCCTCTGCCAGTAATGCCGAACGCAACTGGACCGTGGAAGGCTATGCCGCATTAGCGAAGTACGCTGAGCAAAAAGGCTTCAAAAGCCTCTTATGTGGTGGACCGAGTTCAGCAGAAAAAAACTTAGCTGAAAACATTGTCTCTGAGTGCGGCCCCAACCTAATTAACTTGACGGGCCAAACCAGCCTGAAGCAAATGCTCGCTTTATTAAAACGCGCCAGCCTGGTGTTAGCTCCTGATACCGGGCCAGCGCATATGGCCGTCACTCAAGGTACGCCAGTCATCGGCCTATATGCTCATTCCAACCCAAAAAGAACTGGGCCCTATTTATATCAGGATTATGTGGTCGAGGTTTATCATAAAAACCTGTTAAAGCGATTCCATAAAAAAGACAGCCAATTACCTTGGGGAACCCGTCTTAAAGGCAAAGCATTGATGCAAGAGATTAGCATTCAAGCAGTGATCGATAAATTTGATCAGGCTTGTTCTGACTTTGAGTTAGTCAGCTTAGACAGTGAAACTATCGATAATAAAGAATAAAAACCAAGCGACTTATTCTAAAAATAACAATACCATCAAATCCAGGTATCAAGTCGCTCTTAAAGTTAACAAAAATGTCATAAAATGAACATTTGATCACAACTCAGTTTATTGATTTCTGTATCCTGTTAGTTATCAGCTAAAGACGTCTGCCTAAGACTGAACTATAACAAGGATAATAACCAAGCCGTTTGTTTAACCCAGAATGTTTGGTTTGCTATGAGAATGAGGTATCGTCATGTCTCCGACTATCAATGACTTGATTCTAGGCTTATTTGATCATTCTGCTCAGGGAATTCCGACCTTACTCGAGCACTTTAAAGATCTTTTCCAATGTGAAAATGTTCAGCTCTGTGACGCTCAGTCAAATGCATCAGCGAATGACACCTTGTATCTGAACACAGCAGATTACTTCGAAAAAGCACCGATAGAACTACATCAAGCGTTAACGCTCTACCCTGAAAAGCCCAATCAGGTAAAACTACAGGTTTGCTCGACGGAGAATATTGCGCTTCTTATTACTTTTCCTATAACGGCATCGGTATGGGACTATCTCAATGCACCGGTATTCTTATCCTTATTCCCACACCTGCAACAAGCCACATCCATCGCTTATAAAATTTCACAACACCAAGATGACCTTCATGCGGTGCAATATGTATTAGAGCATCATCCTTTAACGCTATCCTGCCCTCTCCCCGTTGATCTTTTCTCTCTGGGGCAAAACACCACGGCTTTAAAAAAAGCCAAACCAATGAGCTCTCCTGCTGTAGACCAAGCTATGTCGGCAGCCAATTTGGAATCTCAACCTAAAATGAGCAAGGAAACGATCGTTAGAACATTTAAGCTCACGCCCTCCGAAGCCGAGTTAAGCAAGCAAATATTTCATGGCCATAGTTTGAATGACATTGCTCAGATAAGGTCTGTATCAAAACAAACCATCAGAAAACAGCTCCAGTCGGTATTAAAGAAAACCCGCTGCGATAGCCAAGAAGCCTTAATGATCAAACTATTTGATACAGTCATAACGCAGTTAAACAGTCGCGAGATAAACACCCAACTCGACTCCCAGGGTGCCTGATGATTAGTTTATTAAAAAATTACAGCACGATTGATCAACAAGATACCACAGGGTTTGAGGACCAGAGCATCCTCAAAGATGAAGAAAACTTGGTGCAATTGATTTACCGATTTGCCGGAAAGAAAGATGAATGGTTTAACTTACTATTGAGCCTGTCTAACTGTATAGCCATAAACGACACCCTGCCTGACGGTCACCCCTATCAAGGTATATCACACCGTTTACTTAGCCACCTTAAAAATGCTATCAAAATTTCTGGTCGATTGAATGCAGGCTCTTACACATTATTAAATAACAAGACATTGGACCGATTACCTATCCCAGCTGGCATTATGAATAGCGCTGGCCGAATCATAGAAATCAATCAACGTGCGCTGAAGATTATTCATCAACTGCCCCAATGGTCTATTAATGAGCAAATACTCTCCATGGGACATATCAATCTCTCTACTTCTCTCGAAAAGCTCATTGCCTCCGATAACGACTTCTGTTCTCTACCTCTGTTCTATGAAGATGCCCTCGATAAAGTCAGCCACGAATTTAATGACCACAATGACCATCATGATAAGCAACTTTACTTAACTCAAATACCGAACCCAATTGAGCCTGCAAAGCCCTATATTTATTTTTGTTTTTATGGCAAAGCAGCTTCTCTTATTACAGTGAAAATGCTGAAAGACGAATACAGCTTAACGGAAACAGAAGCTCTAGTGGTGATGACGCTGATGGAAGAAATAACCAGCAGCAAAACAGCAAAAAAACTCAAGCTGAAAGAGTCAACGATACGTGGTCATTTATCCGTTATCTACAGCAAACTGGATGTCACTCGAAAGCCCGAACTCATACGAAAAATCATGCTTAAGTGCCTCAATCAGGCAACCCAAAATAAACATTTTTTTTCGCCAGAAAGTGAAGCTGAGGATACCTTTTTCACAGACCAAGATACGTCAAGCAATAGCTACACGCCTCAACACCTAACACTGAATGACGGCCGAAAATTAAGTTATCTTGATATGCTTAGTCACCCGGAGAGCGACGTTGAAGATGTTGTTGTCGTATTACACAACATGATGGGGTCGGCTTTCGAATTACCTAACTCTGTCAACACCCTGCTGAAGGAAAATAAAGTTCGCATCCTTATTCCAGAGCGCCCTGGCTATGGCGACAGTTCGCCCTCTATCGGGAGAACACACCAAGACTTTTGCCAAGATTTACGCGAACTATTAGATTTTCTGAACATCTCGAAAGTCAAATTAGTCGCGCATTCAATTGGTGGCGCTTACGCTTTAGCCATGGCCGAATTTTTGCCAGAACGAGTCGAAAGAATTGCCATGGTCAATGCCATCACCCGCATGGCCGATATGCTAACAGCAAAACCAGTGCCGGTATTAATCAAAGCAGTACATCAAAGCCTTCGCTTTGCCCCCTTCTTGATTGACCCTATTATGAAAATGGCTGTGGGCAAGGATCTTGAACACTTCTACTCTCAGCAGCTCAACTATATGCGCCCCACCAGAGAAGGTCGAGCAGCCGATATCAACCTATTAGCACAACCTGAGTTTCGTCGATACTGCCTAAAAAACTTAAAACAATCCTCTAAACAAGGTCTTTCTATTTGGTCTGAAGAACTAAAACTCAGTTTGGTCGAATGGCCATTTTCAGTCAGAAATAAAGACATTGAATATCAATTCTGGCATGGCGACGAAGATGATGTCATATCAATTAATGCGGCCATACGTTTAGCGAAAGATCTGAACACAAAAGCTTTTTTCCGGATGAAAGATGAAACACACTTTCTGTTTCCAAGGCATGTGCACGAGGTGATTAAACACCTCATTAATCCCCATAAAGCACATGATGAAGGAAAATTTCAGATCATGAATTTAAGCGCAGCATCGGCTTAATAAGATCTATGGAGCAACACTACTACCAATATTCCCCATAATTTCGTCAATTCTGCCGGAATTTCTCATCGCTGTAATGGCTTTATTTAAACTAGGAAGGATGGATAAATGTGGGGATTTTTTAGAAATACCTATATGGAAAACGTCCATCGCAACAATGTTCTTCGCAGCCCCAAGGTTTTCTGACCAACCTTGCTCATCCGCCAGTGCATAGGCAACAGCCGCACTTTCAGGAACTAAATCCAAACGTTTTCGTTGCAACATATGGAATAACTGTTTAGATGTCGTCACTTCAAAAACATTATCTGGCTTGGTCTCTATGTAGCGGTCAAACATTTCTCCATAAGAATAACCCCGCACGACGCCTATTTTAAATTGACTGAGGTCATCTACATGATTCCACTCAAAACCATTAACAAAGTTGGCTTTATTATAAAAAATGAGCGAAGGGGATTTGATCACGGGCAAGGTAAAAACCATATATTCAGTTCGTTCCTCCGTATTCAGTAATAATGCAATGGCATCTTTAACGCCTAACTCAAGCTCTATTAATCCCCTTTTCCAAGGCGTTTTTGGAAAGCTTGGCGCATATCCGGGGATTTTATGGAAAAGCTCTGTTACCAACTGGTGACCTAAGCCTTGTTCAACTACATCACTATTTGTATCCAAAAAATAAGGGGGCCAAGGATCTGTGGCAAATTGAAAAATTTTGGCTTCAGATGAGATCCTGGCAAGAGGGTCGGCGCTGACTGATGACACAATTAAAGCGTTTAACACAAACACGGTAACAACAAAACTGTTTTTTATCATTTTTAGCACTCACTCTTAGGGCGTCGATCTCTGCGTAGTGCCAAAAAACTAAAAACACTATATAGCTAGAATACTTCATGGTTCGACATAAATGAAAGAGATGTTTAAGACATCACTTGCAATACTCAGTACTCACTAGATAAGTAGGCTGTCTTCTATCGGAATATGCTGAGTAGCGGCCTGTATCAAGGAGTTCGCCGTTAAGCGCGCCACACTATAGACTTCGACTCGCTTACCTTTTACATCCCTGATTTTTTGCGCTAACAGATCGAAATCACCATCACCGGAAAGCAGTACAATAACATCGGCTAACTCAGCGTATTCAATAGCATCAAGGGTAATACCCACATCCCAGTCGCCTTTTGCTGAACCATCCGAGCGCTGAATGTAGGGTTTAAGCTTTACCTCAAATCCAATGGCACGAAGAATATTTTGAAATTCGTGCTGTTTTTGATCTCCACGATCAATGGCATAGGCGAAAGCTTTAACGACGTCTCGTTGCTCAGTCGCTCTCGCCCAGAAAGCATTGTAATCAAAATTACGTTTAAAGGTTTGGCGCGTGGTGTAATAGATATTTTGCACATCGACAAATATCGCCACTTTCTTCATTTTTAGATCCTTAGACGCTATGTTATTAACGGTTAATCAGTATGAAAAGACTGAATCAGCAATGATTAAGGTCCCACGCTATTGGGTTGGCGAGTTTATTTGAAATTCAGACATCAGTACTTTCGGGAAAGTTAGCGGCCCATGTGCCGGTATTGACTGATGCTGAGAGGTAAAAGCCGCATAGCCTATCACATCAAAATAGGCCTGTTGAACTTTGCTCATGAATGCCTGTACATTATCCGCATTAATCACGCTCATATCGGAACGTAATAAGCTTGCTTTGTCTGCGAGAAGGTCGTTACCATGAAAGTGTTCATAGAGTAACAGCAAAGCCCAAGCACCTTCGATAAAGTGTCCGGAGATAGTCGCCGACAGTTTTCCCGACTTAATCGCCTCAAGCCCAAGCCGAATACCGTCGATACCCCCTACGTACACATCTTTTCCTAGCGTATATCCTAATTCATCTAGGGCGTCTATCGCCCCCATTGCCATCATGTCACTGGCCGACCAGATGACACGCGTTTCAGGATAACGAGTCATTAACACCTTGGTGATATCTCTAGCTTTTTGTTTATCCCAGCCAGCATTCACTATCTGATGCAGGAGAACATTCTCTCGGTCTTTGACATGATGCTTCAAGCCCCTATCGCGCTCGGAAGATGCAGTATTATCGCCAGTCCCTGTCAAAGCAATAGCATGAATCCTTCCATCTTTTGCAAATTGTTTGTGTCGAATAGCTTGCTCGATAAGCGCCTCAGCCAACAATTCTCCCGCTTGAAAATCCTTTGGCACAATATGCCCTAACCAGTTTTTGAATTTGCCTCTTGGTTGGCCAATCGCTTTCTTATCAGCTTCAGGAATGTCTGTATTGATCACCATGGAATAAATACCGGCTTGCTCAGCGACACTGAGCATTTCAGCGCCCATTTGGGCTTGAAAGTGAAAAATTAAATAATCAGGTTTCGAGTTGGCACGACTCAGCGCTTTAACTAACTCAAGTGATTTGAAACGATTTCTATCTGAATAGAGTACGTGTAACTCAATATCAAGTTGATTGGCCGCCGCGGTCATAACGTCCGTCACCAAAGACCAGAAAGGCTCATTCGGATACGTTGGATTAATAAATGCCACCTTCATTTTATCGGCCAAGGCAGAACCACACAGCAAAAAAACACTGAGCAAAATGAAAGCTGGGTACTTTATGATAAAAGTGAAATAGCGCATGATTTTTATTTTTTCGGCAACGGCAATACCAGCACTCTAGAGACCAACGCCGAAAAGTACCAGTTATCGTTATCATTCCTTAAATAAAGTGGAAGATCAACACTGGTGGTAAGTACAAGCAGCAAACCGTGTTAAAAGAGTGTTTGAAATAGATCGAGCGCTTATTGGGGCGGTGAAAAGCACCGAGCGACTTGTTTCGCTTATTCAAGGGGATATAACGGGTTTGTGAGAATGGTTAATCTAGCTTAGATTTTTATCCAGAAGGAATGACCTTATTAGTGATCTTCAGCGGCTTAGCTGGCATGACACCAACTAAGCTTGCCTCATCAAGACAGACAGCGTCAGTCTAGCTAGCCCGAGATAAACTCAGGGCCATAACCCACACTCCATATAATGACTGTTCCCACCATTGTGACCACAATATAAACAAGCGCAAAAGTCAGAATTGCACCATTGAAGAAAAAGGCCTGATCTTTTGGAATACCTAAGACATGTGGCAGCCCGTCATACATAAGATAACCGGCATACGCCGCGGCAACTAAATAAACAAGAACACTTAACCATGGTTCCGGATAAAGTGCGACAAATCCGGCTAAAAACAGAGGCGTACTAGAGTAAGCTGCTAAGGAAATACCGTTTGCAGCCATTTCATCATGGCCACTGCCATAGGTTTTAGACATCCAATCGATCATGATGCCGACGATATACACGCCAACAACCACCGCAAGATAACTCATAGCAGTTAACACCATGGCGCTGGACGAGGACAGCATGATCAGCTGTCCATCCCCTACACGCCAACCTAGTTGAGTTGTCGCATAGTAAGCACAGAGCGGCCCGATAGCCGCAAGCAAACCAATATAGGAGTACATTTTGATGGGGCTGGAATGTTCTTTTTTGATTTCATCCCACTCAGAATCTGGGTGGGTAAACAAACCGGAGATGTGACTTATTAGCATTCTTTTTTCCTCTTCATATTATTCGTTGTCATGATTGAAAATCGTATTCAACAATTTTTTATTTTTTTGGAAGGACAAAAATTACTACATCTTAAAACACAAGGAAGAGAGCATCGTTTGAGGCAGTCTGCACTCGAAGAATAAATTCTTTCCTGCTACTACCACTCTAGAATAAAAAAATCGTTTACTCAATGCCGTTTCGGTGACGATTTGCAAGATAATGCAAACACATTGATAACTCTGACACATATTGGAATAAAGACTATTGCCATTTAAATTTGTGTCGCTACTGCACGGAACCGAGCCAGTGTGCGGATCGTGAATAAGTAACAGCAAAAATTGTATTCAAGTCTAGCTATGATAGAATCCGCAGCGTCTTGATGATGCGGCACACTTTCTTACGACTCGTCGCTCGACCCTAGCGTTTACCCACGTAAACCTAAGGTAATAATTACCTGCTATAACCAAGATAATAGACACCATATGTAACCAGCTGACTCAGCCTTAGCTAGCCTCTCATTGTGGGCTAAGTCGGCTCAAGCTAGCGAGTCAAATTCAATTAAAGAAACATAGGAGCGTTTTCTCGATGGATGCAGTATATGCCGTGTGGCTTGGTATCATTCAAGGTATCACTGAATTCCTTCCCATATCGAGTTCTGGTCATTTAGTGTTGATGCCTCTTTTTACCGGCGAAGATGATCAGGGTGTCGCGTTCGATTTAGCGGTACACATCGGCACATTACTCGCCGTGGTTCTATATTTCCGAAAAGATGTCGGCAATTTACTCAAAGATGGCACCTTATCAATAGTCCAACGCCAGCATGTCGGCCAGAGCCGGCTAGCATGGGCTGTGGTCTTTGGCACCGTACCGGCCGGACTCGCAGGCCTTGCCTTACTGGATCTGATAGACAGTCATCTTCGCTCAGCTGAAATCATCATGATCACGACTCTGGTTTTCGGCATCCTACTAGGCTTTGCTGACGTCACGGCGAAACAAACACGCTCGATAAATGATATTAAAGCGAAAGATGTCTTGATCATTGGTCTTTGCCAAGCGCTTGCCCTAGTACCTGGAACATCACGTTCCGGCTCAACCATCACGGCTGGATTGCTGCTTGGACTAACACGAGAAGCGGCATCGCGATTCTCTTTTTTATTAGCCATTCCCATTACCTTTCTCGCCGCTTCGGTAAAAATACTTGAAGTGGCAGGTGACGATGAAGCCATTATCGATTGGATAGCCTTTATGATCGGCGGTTTAACCTCATTTATTACCGCCATGCTGGCGATTCATTTCTTTTTGAAATGGCTTAATCGCTTTGGCATGTGGCCCTATGTTATTTACCGAGTATTTCTAGCGGCGCTTATTTATTTTCTTATTCTGAACTAAAAAGGTTTATTTATGCTTCTTCCCATCCTTGCCATTATTGGTGGTTTTATTCTCTTGGTATGGAGTGCCGATCGTTTCGTCGATGGTGCTGCAGCGACAGCGAAACACATGGGACTCCCCTCGCTATTGATTGGAATGGTCATCGTGGGCTTTGGCACCTCAGCCCCCGAAATGGTGGTATCGGCCATGGCCGCCATAGACGGCAACCCAGCGCTCGCACTAGGAAACGGGCTGGGCTCAAATATCGTTAATATCAGTTTAATTCTCGGTACAACTGCTGTGGTTGCACCCATGGTAGTGCACTCGAAAATCATCCAAAAAGAAATTCCCCTGCTCATCGCGATCAGTTTATTAACCGGTTTCTTTTTGTGGGATTTATCGCTGACCGCCACCGAGTCATGGATACTGCTAGCTGGGTTCTTCCTTGTTATCGGCTGGTCTATTTATGCTGCACTTAACAACAAAGGCGATGCCTTGGAAAGTGAGTTTGAAGAACAGCTATCTCATGCGATGAGCCTCGGAAAAGCTATTTTCTGGCTGGTCATGGGCTTGCTCATACTCATTGTCAGCTCCCGAATTCTGGTCTGGGGCTCAGTCGAAATTGCTCAGCAGCTAGGTGTCAGCGACTTAATTATTGGTTTGACTATTGTCGCTCTCGGCACTTCCTTACCCGAACTGGCGGCCTCTATTGTCGCCGCTAAAAAGGGTGAGCACGATATTGCCATTGGTAATGTCATTGGTTCAAACATGTTTAATTTACTGGCGGTTATTGGTATCGCGGGCACAATAAGCCCAATGACAGATCTGGAACCCGAGGTCTTATGGCGCGACTGGACAGTCATGCTTGGCTTGATCATAGCCCTACTGGTGATGGCTTTTGGCTTCAAAGGTAAGCACAAAATCAATCGTGTAAATGGTGTCTTATTATTAACAGCTTATGTCGCCTATAACGCCTATTTGATTCACTCGATTGTTGGGTAAATGATGCTACAACTAGCGAAACTATTTGGCGTTTTATTCTCATTGCTTTATCTGGCTGGCTGCTCAAAGGACCCGGAAATTGTAAAGCTCAGCGGTTCTGCACAAGGCACGACATGGCATATCAGTGCCTGGAAAGAAAGTGGATTGGATGCCGATAAACTCGTCGAAGCGGTAAAAACAGAATTACTCCGCATCGACCAGGTGTTGTCTAACTATCGAACAGATTCGGTCATCTCACAGGTCAATCAGCAGCAAGACACACAAGCAATCAATGCCAGTAGTGAGCTCATTCACTTAATCGAAGAAGCACGAAAGGTTCACACAGCCAGCTTGGGCTGCTATGACCTGACGATCCAACCTTTATTCAAACTTTGGGGCTTTACCGACAAGTCCCTACATATTCCACAGCCCAGTGAACTCACTGATGTGATGTATCACGTCGGCATGGAAAAGCTGCAGACACACGAGACCTATCTGCAAAAACTATCAGGTAAAGTGCACATTGATGTTTCTTCAATTGGTCAAGGTTACAGTGTCGCCAAACTTGCCGAGTTGCTGGAACAAAAAGGCATCGATAACTACTTGGTGGAAATTGGTGGTGAACTTCAAACTCGTGGCCATAAACCCAAGCAACAACCCTGGCGTATTGCCATAGAACGGCCACTGCCTGAAGCGAAAGGCTTTCATAAAATCATCACCATCACGACGCCAGAGCCGACCGCTGTCATGACATCGGGCACCTATCGTCATTATTACGATGACGCAGGAAAACGTTACAGTCACATCCTCGATGCCAGAACTGGCTCACCTGTCACTCATGAGACGGTATCCGTAACCGTTATCCATGAAAATCCGACCACCGCCGACGCATGGTCCACCGCCTTGTTATGTTTAGGCATGAAGGAAGGCTTGAAGGTCGCCAATGAACACAAAATATCTGCATTGTTTATTGATCAAACACCTTTAGGCAGTGAAGAAAATGTGAGCGATCCGTTCAGAGAGATGCGCGATATTTTAGTCGATTAGTCGAAACTTTTTTCGGCATACGATAACCCGAGCCTACAAAGGCACTCAGCCAAATTAAGGCGAATGATATGACACAACGCCCCGTTCCCTTCGCTTCATTTACCCTTGTCATCTCGGCTCTTTATCTGTCACAAGGCTTACCGGGCGGACTCATCGCCCATGCTTTACCCGCCTTCCTGAGAGAACAAGGCAGTTCCTTGGCATTCATTGCTGCGCTTAAGCTGCTAGCCCTGCCTTGGTTATTTAAATTCCTCTGGGCTCCCTTGGTCGAGCGCTCTGCGAGCTATTCGGAACGATTCCGCTGGATCTTCCGCATGCAAATCTTGACGACGCTAGGTTTACTTGTTTTATCTTGGTCAATCAGCTCAAGCTCCTATGCCGCCATTTGTCTCGGCATTGCCTTGCTGCTTTTGGTTAATTTAGCCTCCGCCACCCAAGACATTGCCACCGATGGCTTGACTGCCTCATCAACCCCCAAAAAATACCTTGGTCTGGTCAATAGCATCCAAGTGTCAGCTTATAAAGTCGGTATGTTGATCGGCGGCAGTGGCCTGTTGCTGCTCACCCCTTACTTCGACATTCCCACCTTAATTCGCCTGCTTAGCCTAGTCATACTGTTTCTGTTAGCGCCCTTAGTTTATTTGAAACGCCATTTTTTGCTCGCGGAGCAGGCAGCGCAGATTGACAAACCCGTTCAGCAAACAGATGCCAATTATGAGTCAAACGGAATCCTTAGCACCTTACTAACCAGCTATCGGGGTTATTTTTCGCAAGGCAATATTATGCCTTGGCTAGGCGTCTTGCTGACTTATAAAATAGCCGACTCGCTTGGCTCGACCTTATTTAAACCCATGTTAATTGATCTAGGCATTAGCCTGAATGACATTGGTTTTATGACGATCTATGCAACCATCGCCGGTCTCGTCGGGGCTGTGCTAGCAGGTGGGTTTTATCGATTTCTGGGGATGAAATTTTGCTTAATCTGTTTTGGTGTCCTGCAAACTATTTCGGTTTCCAGTCTCTATGTAGTCAATGTGCTGCCTTTCTCACTGACTGAAATTTATGCTTTAGCCATGGTCGAACAGTTTTGTGATGGGCTTTCTACGGTCACGCTATTTGCGGTGATGATGAAGCACTGTAGAAAAGGCCATGAGGGAGCCGACTACACTCTGCAAGCCAGCATTCAAATTGCCCTTGCTGGCATTGTTGGTGCCAGTAGCGGTGTTCTGGCTAGCATTGGCGGCTTTAGTTTGCTCTATGCAAGCTGCCTTTTATTCGGCGTTTTCTCTCTTTTTCTGGCACTGCGGTATATTAAACACCTACCCGATAGCTCTGCTTAAGTTAACCACGTTCGTAATTGGGCATAAGCCTCAGAATCGTTCAGGAGATCCATGTGATTCACGCCATAGCCCAACCACTGGTGAGTCGAGGGAAAGGCTAAATCAAGCCGGCTATTTTTGTGTCGACCTAAGGCGCTATCCACTTGAACAAGGCCATCCCCTAACAATTGATCCACTACATCACCCACTTTTTTGCCCGTCGTCCCCGCCATCGCATAGCATTCTACCCCCGCAGGCAAGGGAACCGGCAGCCGACTATCTTTTGCCCGTTCAAATCTATCCCGGCCTTGCCAATGCGCATCGATAACATTGCCATAACGAAGGTCGGTGATTCCTGAGCTTCTCACTTTACCAATTTTCGCCAAGGGTGCCGTATACGGACTTGAACCCAAAATCACATCAACCCAATTGCCACCCCGCTCAAGAGGCGCGCCATGATGGGGAGACCCTAAACAGACCAGCTTTTGTGTTTTCTTGAGCCACTTATGCGCTTTTAGCTGAGCATAATAACAAGCGCTACGAGAAACCAAGCCTCCCATGCTATGGCCAATTAACACTATTTGTTTAACTGGCACCGGCCAGACTTTCACCAAGACCTCTAATAAATCCGCAAAGGCTTGGCCATTTTTGGAAATATGCTGACCCGTGTTATATCGAAGATATAACGGTGTATAAGCCAAGTCCTTCTCCAATGCTTCACCATGATCATGCCCTTGGCGATGCCACTGAAGGTCATTCATACATAAGCCGTGCACTAAAATCACCAAGCGTTCTCCCAAAGGCGAAACAGTCTCGCTTAAGGCGTCTTTGGTCAATTCCAGCGAGTGGCCATGACGCCTAAGCCGCATATTCAGAGTCAGTGCATTGTTATTTTCAGCTAAATAATCACCCAGCACGCCATTTAATGCCGAGAGCACAGCTGCTCTTTCTGGAGATAGCATTGCCCGTTCACCCAGCTTAGCATGTTTCACCAGAAGTGGCGATATCTGAGCCAAGAGGCCATCCAAGCTTTCACCGGTTAAGCCGGTGACTTCCCTCAGCGACTTAAAAACCTGTTTGCTTAGTCCCGAAATAGGTGCCGGAAGCCATGTTTCAGTCATGCCTGGCAAGCGTGTAAAATGTTGCTGCATCGCTTCAACCAGATCGGTTAAACCTAACGTCGCATCTCGGGCTAACTGACTAACCCCCAGCAAATCATGCTGAGTTTGCGTATCCTGTTCTACCATTTTGCTAATCAGCACGCGAAAATAGTTTTCAGCCTCGACCTGATTCTCCAACAAGCTGAGCATAATTTTGCTCAAGCCGCCGGCTTTGTTTTTGATAATCACTTGCGTCAGGCAAAGCCACTCTCTCCCCAAGGGCTTTGGGCCCACTTTATCCAAAGCCAACCATTCAATGTCATCACAACGAATACGCATTGTTTTTTGAGGAAACAATAATGAGGTTTCGACAATACTTTCCTGGCTAATTTCCAGCTTGGTTTGAACAGCTAACAACAGCACAAAAGAGATAAACGGGATGATTGAAGCAAATAACCACGCAGCTAAGCCGATATCAAAAAAGATAAACAAGAAGAAAAACATCGATAGCCAGCCAACAAGCAACAGTCCATAGATACGCCAGTTGGGGCCAAACCTTCGTTCAGTTTGCATGCTTTTACCCTCATTTCGTCGAATAGTGCCTACGCTCAAAAAATCACCCTCAATGTAGAGCTTAGCCTACTAAACCGAAGGCCCGAAACAAGTTAAATACATTATTTTACAAACAACACAAAATTACATTTGATAATTATTATCATTTGATAAATAATAGCATCCGAATCAGTACAGAGGTGAGAACATGTTAGTTTGTGTTTGCAATGGCATCAGCGATAAACAAATAGATTCCGAATTAGCCAATGGTGCTTCCAGCGTTAAAGAAATTCAACGTAACTTGGGTATCGGCTCCTGCTGTGGGCAATGTGTCACATTCGCCAAGCACATGATTGAACAAAAAGTCACTCACATCCAAGCAAGCCAAGCCTTTGATCTTGCTTACGAAATACGTAGCTAATCCTACTAGCCCTTTCTAGACGCCAAGTTCGTCTTCACTTTCATTTTATAGCCGCCTATACTCTGTTTACCATCACATGGAGGGGCTATCATCATGCAAGGCGACAACAAGGTCATTCAATATTTAAATACTATTTTAGGCAACGAACTCATCGCCATTAATCAGTATTTCCTTCATGCTCGGATGTTTAAAAACTGGGGGCTAGACCAACTTAATGAGCATGAATATAAAAAATCGATAAAAGACATGAAACAAGCTGATCGCTTGATTGAGAGAATTCTTTTTCTAGAAGGCATTCCAAATCTTCAAAAGCTTGGCAAGATCATGATCGGTGAAGATACTCAAGAGATGCTAAGTTGTGACCTAACACTCGAAACCCACTCAATCAAAGACCTCCGAGAAGCAATTGCCTTTTGCGAATCCGTTTCAGACTTTGTCAGTCGAGACCTATTAAGAAAAATATTAGCCGAAGAAGAAGACTACCTAGACTGGCTAGAAACACAACTCGCCTTGATAGACAGCATTTCTATTGAAAACTACATGCAATCCATGATGCATTCATAACTGAGAGGGGATAAAACATGAAAGGCAAAACAAAAGTAATTCAAACCCTCAATGATCTGCTTGCCGGTGAATTAACAGCTATTGACCAATACTTTATTCACTCTCGAATGTATGAAGATATGGGCTTTAATAAGCTATTTGAACGCTTAGATCATGAGCGAGAAGAAGAAACCGGCCATGCTGACCAAATGATAAAGCGCATTTTATTTTTAGAAGGTAAGCCAGAATTATCAAAGCGTGAGCCGCTAAATGTCGGTGACACGGTAGAACAAATGCTCAAAAATGATTTAGCGCTGGAGTATTCCGTTATTCATAATTTGAAAGCTGCCATCGTCGTCTGCGAGCAAGAGCAAGATTTTGAAACCAGAGCAATGCTGGTAACACAACTTGAAGACTCTGAAGAAGATCATGCTTATTGGCTAGAAAAGCAGTTAGGCTTGATTACCAAAATCGGTTTACAGAATTATCTTCAATCGCAGATGTAGAGGGTCTCTGACCTTATCAGCTATGTCCATTAACATATTGCAGTGTCGCAGCAAGCGCCAAACAGACTAAGCCCGCTATATCGATTATGGCTATTTTAGCAATTGCCGTATTAAATTCAGCGGCGACCCAAACAAAATATAAAAAGCCTAGCATTGAAACAGCAGCCATCACCATGGCTGCTGTTTGATATACAGGCTTAAATACAGAAAGGATCACAAAACCACCGACCAGACCGAATAGCAAAGCTCTATGTCGCATGAGAATAATGAGATCCTGACTCATTAAGTCGATTGCGTAAGCGCTAGACAGTTTGTCTGCTGAGATCACCCCTAGCACCGGGAGAAAGTTGATGAGCCCTACCAGTAGCAAAAGTATTGAAATCATGATCACCCTATCAATTCCCATGAATATCCGTTAAACAAAAGTTAGGCCTTTGTGGCTTTTGCATTGAGCCCTTCATAACCATTATCCGCTGGGGTCTGTACTCGAACAATGAGATACACTAAAGGCGCAAGCGTCCCGCTAAATAGTGTTGCGATAATCCAAGGGTAGGGGTTAATACCTCTGCTTTTTGCATCCTGATACATCCATGTGCAGATCAAAGTACATGCAATAACCAGGTCCAATAAGATTTGCAAACTCGCCGGGTTATCCAGCCCCGCTAACCATATTCCGCTATAGCCTACTTGCCACATCACCCAAGTACTAAAACCACCAAACGCGACCAAGACACTAACTAAACTAAGTTTTACTTTTTTCATGATAGGCATACCTGCTGTTATTGAATGAAGTTTGAGTATCCCCATAGCTTCACCTTTAAACAATTACCTAGCAGGTAATCATTGCCATAACAGGAGACGCTTTTTCAAATTGAGTCGCGCCTCTTCCGTCGAACATTATTCATTATCAACAAACTGACGAGAACTCACTTAGCCGATAAAGTGCTGAATGAGCGAAAGTTGATAAGTATTACCTATAAGGTAATTGTGATGATTACCCATGATGGTAATATCAATTCAGACTACGCTGGCTAATTAAGGGGACATTAATATGCATGCTTTGACAGGACACGCGCCGCAACAGACTAAAAAGATACTCAATAGTTTTCCTGACCTTATCAGGTCGTGGCGTTCCATCCGTAAACACTCTCAATTATCCTTAGCCTGCGATGCGGGCGTTTCACAACGGCATTTGAGTTTTCTGGAATCCGGTCGCGCCAAACCTAGCCGGGAAATGGTTATTCAACTGAGCGAAGCCTTAGACATCCCTCTTCGCGACAGAAACGCCCTATTAGCGGCAGCCGGGTTTGCGCCATTTTATAAAGAACGGGCCTTAACAGATGTTGAGATGCAACCGGTTTACGATGCACTTAAACGTTCAATAAAGCATCACGACCCTTATCCGGCGATTGTGGTGGATGGCAACTGGAATCTATTGCTCGCCAATGATTCAACCTATGCCATGTTAAGGCTGATTGGCGAACCGGAAACCATTTGGCAGGAAGTAGACCCGACTGGACAAAAAAACATCTACCGGCTGACTTTTCACCCCAAAGGCTTAAAGCCTTATATCAGCAACTGGGAAATACTGGCCCCGCAAATGTTAGCCAGGCTGCAGAAAGAAGCAAATGATGACCCGAACAATCATCAATTATCTGAACTGCTTAAGGAGATCATTGGCCTATTCGAAGACAACACACAGCTTCACCCTAACTATACTAACTTGCCCTTGATGCCTATGCTGCCAATGGAAATAACACTAATGGGAATTAACTTAAAACTATTTAGTATGATTTCGACCTTTGGTACAGCGGTCGATGTCACCGCCTCGGAATTAAAAATAGAATCATTCTTTCCAGCAGACGCTGAAACAGAAAACCTGTTTGCGTCCTTAAAAACCAAGTAGAGTCGGCCACCTCAAACGACTAACTATCAGAAGCTAATATTTTTAAGGCTACCCCCGCCGCGGCGGTTCTGTTTTCAACACCAAGTTTAGGAAAAATCATCTCCAAATGTTTGTTTACGGTGCGCGGACTCATGCTCAAAATTTCCGCCGCTTCTCGGTTACTTTTACCATTTGCTATCCAAAATAAAACATCCGATTCTCGCTCAGTCAGGTCTAGTTTTGAACGTAATAAAGCGGCTTCGGTTGGCCGGTTACCATCGACTAGTTTGATCAGCCAGTCGCCATTACTGTGCTGACCCACAAAACGAAAGCTTAATGGGTACTCCAAACCTTGCAAAGTCAGACTATCATCTAGCTTTCTCGTTTGGCCTAACCAAGCTGATAACTGTTGGCAAAATGGGTTTTGTAATTCTTTTCCTTTCACCTTGGCTTTAGCAAAAAGTGCGTAAGTCTGAGGCGTGGCCCACCGGACTTCCCCAGCCTCACTAGCGGTGAACAAGTGCTGACCTGTGCTGTCCAAGGCACTTTGCGCACTCTTGGTTAAACGCGCATTGTTCAGATGAACTTTCATCCGAGCAATGAGTTCCGGCGGATTGATCGGTTTAATCAGATAATCGACCCCTCCGGCTTCAAGCCCACGCACAATATCATCAGTATCGGAAAGCCCAGTCATAAAAATAACCGGAATATCCGCTAAATCGGTATTTTCTTTGAGCTGCTGACAGGTTTCAAAGCCATCCATCACCGGCATCACGGCATCCAATAAAATCACATCTGGACGAATACGTTTCGCAATCGTTAAGGCTTGCCGACCTTCCAGCGCGACCAATACATCCAGCCCTTCAGACTCCAAGGCATCATTTATCAGACTCAAGGCATCAGGCGAATCATCGACAACAAGTACGATATCGGTTTGATTAAGAGATGCTGTCATGGGGATAACTCCAAACAATGAGCCAATTGCTCAAACTGAAAATGCTCGCATAAAGCACTTAGGTGTTCATAAAACTCAGCTGAGATGAGCTCAGCGTCTTGCACTTGCGCTAGCGTCTGAATCACGCCTTTACGGTAGCCCATTTCAGCATAGGCTTTTAACTCTCTGATCAGCGCATGATCAGGCACCTCAAACACCGCCGAAGACGGTCCAGAGGCTTCCTCCACTATTTGAGCGCCCTTAGTCTCTTCTGGCTGACCTGCCTGTGTGATCCAGTTTAGCTTCAGGTAATGCGCTAACTTGTCCAGCAAGGCCGTATTGGCAATTGGTTTGACTAAGTAATCATCAAAACTGGCCTGACTGATTGTCTTCTGGTCGGGTAACTGCGCATTGGCTGATAGCATCAGGATAGGACAATGCTGACCTTGCTTTCTAAGCAAATCGGCCAAGTCCAGACCACTGGTTCCCGGCATCGAAACATCCAGTATGAATAAATCAGGTTTGGCGTCATCAAGCAGACTCAGGCAAGAATCAGCGTCAAAGGCTTCGAGGGTGACAAAACCGAGAGGAATCAGCAGATCAGACAGAAATCCTCGTAATACCGGATCATCATCGACCAGACAGATAGTGCGTTGATAGCCTTCATACCCGACCACCTTGGCTTTCGTGCTGGCTTCTTTTTCTTGCGCATTCACCCACGGCAACATCACATGCACCTTGAAGCAACTGCCTGTTCCTAACTCCGATTCCACCTGAAGCTCTCCGCCCATAATGTCTGTCAGAAGTTTTACAATGGTCAGCCCTAAGCCTGTACCTTGTACGTTTGGCGTATGCACATTTCTGACACGCTCGAAGGGGTCAAAAATACGCGCCAGGTGGTCTTCATCAATTCCGGAACCACTATCACGAATCAAAAATTCAGCGATCTGTGAGCGATAGTTGACCTCAAAATCCACTGTACCTTCTTGGGTATATTTCACTGCATTCGACAACAAATTAATCAGAATCTGACGCAAGCGTTTTTCATCGGTCATCACAATTTTTGGCAAACGACCCTGGACCCGATAATTGAACTGAATGCCTTTTTGATTAGCCTGCATACTGAACATATTGGCAAGTTCATCGAGTAATTCTGGTAACTGTACACGATTGCGATACAGTTCTAAGCGACCCGCCTCGATTTTAGAAATATCCAAAAGCCCTTCAATAAGATCCGCCAAGTGTTGCCCGCTTCGATGAATAATATTCAAACCTCGGGACTGGGAATCATTCACATCGGTCTTTTCTGACAGCAACTGGGCATAACCCAAAATAGACTGCAACGGCGTCCGAAGTTCGTGACTAATCCCCGACAAGTAACGACTTTTCGCATCGTTGGCTTTTTCGGCATGTTCTTTCGCCTGCTGCAATTCCATATCGGTTTTTTGGTGAGCATCTATTTCACGCATCAACTTTCGCGTTTGCCGGTTCGATTCCATTTGAGCCACGACGCGACTTTCATGGGCCAATAGAAACAGCCATGAAATGACACCCGTTACGATCAAGAAAATAAAAAACAAAGTCCATAAACTTTGTTCCAATATTAACTGTTCTGATGGCGTGTCCGGCATCATTTGCTTATAAACCAAAGCTAGCAATGCCGCATTGATCAGATTGGTCATCAGTAGCAAACCCAGAAACCGGCCCAACCTGGAGTTGATAAGGCCGACCGATTTACCATTCATAAATCGTCGCAGAAAATTGGCAAGTTGCCGGGATAAACGAGCATGCGGTTTACAGTTATCCAAACAGCGAACATCCAGAGAGCAGCAGAGCGAGCAAATAGGCTGTGCATAAACACTGCAATAGCTCATATCTTCCAGCTCAAAACTGTTTTCGCATACACCACACTTGAGACTCGTGTGTTGCTGAGTGCTTTGAAATGCGGGTTTCGGTTTTTTTTCAGCTTCTTGAATTAGTGGGATCAGCTCAGGAGACTGCCGGGCAAGATAGTATTTACCCTTAGTCAAAATGGCGATGACAGGAACCGCAATAAAACACACTAACAAACTAACAAACTAACAAAGTGGCTTAAGTTGGCACTGAGTTCACCAAACAAGCCTAAATAACTCAACATACCCAAAGTAGTTGCCAACACCATCGAGCCGGTGCCAACCGGATTAATATCGTATAAATGACCACGCTTAAACTCTAAACCCTTCGGACTTAAACCCAAGGGTTTATTAATCAGCAAATCGGCAGATAGAGACCCTAGCCAACTCACGGCGACAATCGCAAAAATACCCAAAATCGCTTCGAGCACTTTATGAATACCTAATTCCATTAGAATCAAGGCAATGGTGACATTGAACACTAACCAGACCACACGCCCCGGATGGCTGTGAGTTGCCCGGGAAAAGAAATTCGACCAAGCAATTGAGCCCGCGTAAGCATTCGTCACGTTAATTTTCATTTGCGAAATAACCACCATCACAGCAGCCAAGACTAAAGCAAAAGTTGGGTTTTGCGTAACATAAGCAAATGCCCGCTGATACATATAGGTCGGATCACTGGCAGTAAAATAACTGGCACCTTCCATCACAGCCAGATAAGCAATAAAAGAGCCGAATAACATTTTGATCACGCCAATAGATATCCAGCCGGGGCCTGCAAATACCAGCCAAAACCACCACTCTCGCTTATTCTGCTCGGTTTTTGGGGGAAGAAACCGAAGGTAATCAACCTGTTCGCCGATCTGCGCAACCAACGCAAAAAACACGGAAGCTGCAGCGCCGAACATTAGCCAGTTAAAGCTCATGGCATCGGGCAACCCTTCTGGCGCATAGCCGGTCCAATCACCCACTTTGTCAACTTCATAAAAGATGACGATAGCAATAGCGGAAATTTGCAATAGTAACCAGAGGGTTTGCGTTCCGACCTGAAACTTACTGATCGTCGTGATTCCTCGCATAACGATAGGTATCACAGCCACCGAGCACAGAAAGTAACCTACAGAGAGCGGTATTCCCAACAGCGCTTGTAAGGCCGAGGCTAAAATGGCTGCTTCGATCGCGAAAAAGATAAAGGTAAACGACGCATAGATAAGAGAAGTAATGGTCGAACCTAGATAGCCAAAACCCGCACCACGGGTAAGCAAGTCGATATCTAAACCATGCTTGGCTGAATGATAAGCGATAGGAAAGCCAGTGATGAAGAACACCGCAGCAACCACAAGCATCGCGACCACAGTATTAATAAATCCATAACTCAATGTGACAGCGGCCGCGATACTCTCCAAGGCTAAAAAAGCAGTGGCACCCAAGGCGGTTTTGCCTACCCGGCTAATCGACATGTGGCGAGCTTTACGGGCTGTAAATCGTAAAGCGAAGTCTTCAAGAGTTTGGTTTGCCACCCATTGATTATAGTGCCGGCGTACTTTTAAGATTTTCTGCTTGCTTGTCATCACGCCTCTAATGTGTCTTCGTACTTTATTTACCTTAACAACATACCAGTATGCCAAATAAATAAGGGCTTGGGGCTAGAAATCGCGAGAATTCAGGGCGACTTTTGATTTATTCAACTATTCTTTGGAAAGCGTAAGTTCTTTTTGAGGACAAACGACATTGCCAGTGGCAAATATTCTCTGGTTATAAACCATATTTTACGGGCGTCTATTGCATGTTTTTCAAACAATCAAACAAAATTGTGCTTCTTGAACAAGAAAATGAATTCTTGAAACAAGAGCTTGTCAGACTGCAATCCGAATTAAATCATCATATATCTCAAGAAAGTGCGTTAGAGACATCTCTGGATCAATATTCTTTTTCAATCTCAAACATTCAAACCTTTAGTGAGTGTTCTAAAAAGAGCACGTCACTCACTGAAAAACTCAGGTTAAATATCGCCGATAATGCTGAACTACTGGCCGTTGAAGAAGAAAATATGAAAGAGTCCGAAGTGGTTATTGTTCAAATTCAGAACATTATGAATGACATTACAACGCAGCTTGAAGACATCGACAAACAAGCTCTCCATACAACGAAGACGGTAAAAAAGCTCACCGATGATATTCAAAATGTGACGGGGATTGTCTCTATTATCGAGGGCATATCCTCGCAAATAAATCTTCTCGCGTTAAACGCTGCGATAGAAGCTGCGCGCGCCGGCGAACATGGTCGGGGCTTTGCTGTAGTGGCTGACGAGGTAAGAATGCTGTCTAGCAAGACTGGGGAGGCAACCCATAAGATTCGCTCACTGATAGATGCGATTGTTGAAGAATCAGGAGATACCGAAACCGGTGTCAGCAAAATTATTGATAATAGTAATCATCTTTCTGAAACCACAGAAAAAGTGCAAAACTCGATCAACAACATCATTGGTATTTCAGTTCATATGAACGACTTTATCCGTAAAGCCGCCAGTAAAATAACCATTCAATCTCATTTGTTTGATCACTTAGCGTGGAAAAATAATATTTACCGTTTATTTGCGCAACAGGACATTAAGCAAGAAGAAATTGAAGCGCTTCCCGGCCTAGAGGATACGCGTCTCGCTAAATGGCTAGCGAATGAAGAAACAAAACATTCTCTGAAAAACGCAGGCATCTATGACACCATCAAACAAATAAGAGAAGCCTGTTATCACACAGCAACATCCTCATTGAAAGCTGTCGTTGGCAGAGATGCCAATCAAGCCAAAGCACAATTAACTAAGCTTGAACAGCAGTCCCAAAAGATGGTGAATTTGTTATTTGATTCGATGGATGAGGTACTTAAAAAGCACAAATAAATATTAGAGGAGTGTATCGACTTCTACAGGCTCACCATCAAAATCATCATTATCATTATCAACGTTCTCGATCGCAGATTCATCAGCCCCTAGATTGACATTCAACTTAGATAGATTAACCGGTAACTTTCTCGCTTTATGTTTCGATTTATTCAAGAGCTGAATCACTTTAAAACCGAGTTGTGAGGGTTTAAACGGTTTAATCATATAGTCTGAAACGCCTTGCTGCATTGCATCCTTAACCGCATTAACATCGGACGTTGAGGTCATCATTAAAAAAGGCAAAGTCGCAGACTCTTCACTTGCCCTTAGTAATTTTAATAGCTCAATGCCTGAGATCTTCGGCATCTGCCAATCACAGATCACAATATCAACCGGATGCTGCATCAAGAAATTTAGACCATCTTTGCCATCAATGGCTGTTTTCACCTTTTCGAAGCCGAAATCACGAAAATAGCTCTTAACCACACTGCGCATTGAATTCTGATCATCAATCACCAGTATCACTTTCGAGGCCAAACCTTTTGCTAATTCATCATTCGGCATTTTATAAGCATTCCCTAACGCTGCGAATTCAGGGGCAACCCCCATTAATTTTAAACTTAAGCACAGTATAGCCGAGCTTAATCAGACAGCCACCGAATCCTCCAGATGACAACAAATTGTTACTTTCTAGACTTATATTTTTTAAGTTGAAACGCTGCCAGCGCAATGACAGCAATAACAGCCAAGACCACCTCAAACAGCCCAATATGACTTTCGCCTGCATGCACCTGTCCAGCCGCGTGTAACCCTTCGTGAGCAAGCACTATATTGCTCATAATAATTGCCATACAAATCAGTGTAATTTTCTGCATTAATTTCATATATAACGTCTCCTTAAAATTTAGACAACGGCTTTTGCTGGCGGGATCGTCTTCGCTTCAAGCATGCCTTCGGTAATAATAAATTGAATAATCTCATCCAAACCCTGTGCTTTCTTTAGATTGGAAAAAACAAAGGGCCGGTCACCACGCATTTTCTTCGCATCCTGATCCATCACATCTAACGACGCACCAACGAGCGGAGCTAAATCTGTTTTATTGATGATCAATAAATCTGACTTGGTAATACCCGGGCCACCTTTGCGTGGAATTTTATCGCCTGCTGACACATCAATCACGTAGATGGTCAGATCAGATAACTCAGGGCTGAAGGTCGCGCTTAAGTTATCACCGCCACTTTCCACAAACACAAGATCAAGACCTTCATGTCGTGCCATCAATTGATCAATTGCTGCTAAGTTCATCGATGCATCTTCACGAATTGCCGTATGCGGGCAGCCGCCAGTTTCAACACCAATAATTCGGTCAGCTTCGAGGGCTTCATGACGCGTCAAAAATAATGCATCTTCTTGGGTGTAAATATCATTCGTGACAACCGCGACATTGTAATAATCTTTCATCGCCGCACACAGAGAACGTAAAAGCGCTGTTTTACCGGAGCCTACCGGGCCACCGACACCAATCCGTAAGGTTTGTTTTTTTGACATATTTCTATCCTGTTTATCTATATTGAATTTATTTGAGCTATATCTGTGCTGATAATGTATACCCGCTATCAACATCTTCACCCCAAGCCAACAACATCGTCATCCCCAAGCCAACAACATCGTCATCCCCGCGCAGGCGGGGATCCATTGTCTATTACTTTTGACCAAACAATAGATTCCCGCCTGCGCGGGAATGACGAGCATGGGTGTATACTCAAGACCTAAACAGCCGACTATATTGTGTCTCGTGCAAGGCACTGGCAATCGCTAAAGCCGGCAACCCACCCCCTATTTCCTCTTCTGCTATAAGCTCTGCTGAGCTAATTACATCGCTCAAAATTGGCTGAAGTTTGACTAATAATTGTTGTGCTTGGGTCTGCCCTAGCGGTACAAGTTTCGTCGCCGCTGCGACTTGGTTTTCGAGCCATGACCAGCTGAGCCCCATCGCCGTTAAGCGATAGGGAATGTCCCATTGCTGCGCACATAAACCGAATAAGCAAACGAAGCTAATATCATTAGCCGTTCCACCCTGCTTGCTTAGTTCTTCTAAAAAAGTGAGATCAAACTCTAAACTTTTTAATAAGCGAAGTAAGGCTTCCCCCATAGCGGTGTCACTTAGGCGAAGTTCTTTCGTTTCTCTTGACGCGATTAACAGGTCATTCAATTTGAGTAATCGTAACCAATCGCACCTTTCGGTCGCGAGCATCACTTCGCGTAAGATCGGTAAATCGACTCGTGCAATATTTTCATGCAATTGCAGGCTTATCCAACTTTCGACATCACCGACTTTTTTTAACCAATCGCACTCAACTGCATACTCCAAACCTTGAGAGAATGCGTAGCCTCCAACGGGTAAGCTGACGCTACTCAATTGAAGTAAACGGGCTAAGGCTAGGTCAGCTGAGATATTAGTGCTCATGGCCGTGATCGTGTCCATGAGAATGACCATGTGAATGACCCGTCTGACTGTATGCACCCGATTCAGGTTCGAACACAGCATGTTCATGGCTGACGACTAAACCTAATAAATGTACCATTTCTTCCAAAACATAATCGGGTTTAATGCGTAACCAACGTTCGCCCACTTGTACTTTGGTGTGCCGATTACCTAAGTGATAGCAGGCGCGCGAGAAGGTTTGCCAGTCATCACAGCTTGCATGCGCGACAGGTTCTTCAGCGCCTTTTACTTGAACGATTTTTCCACATTCCGCTTTTAGGAATTCACCCACCAATAAAGGTTTACCGCGCTCTAAAAACAAACGCACTTCGGTGCCCGCTTCACTTTCTAAGCGTAAACGACCTTTATTTCTCTGGTCATGCTCTAAGATAACGGTTTCCGCGACAGGTTCATGACAATGCAAACCCAAGCGTTCATATACTTCTAACATTTATTACTCCAATTCTAATAACACGCATTCAGATCATCAATATCGCCAATAAGCAGCCTCATCACTCACACAACACCGCGCTGTTATGCCTTAGTACTTCGTCATTCCCCTGTTCCCTTTTCGTCATTCCCGCGTAGGCGCACTACTGTCCGGAATAAAATTGGGGGATTGGTTAAGAAGGGTTGCAGCACCTGACCTATAAAGGTACAAAGTTAAGACACGACTCGAAACTTAGGTGCTGCAAGATGTATAGAAATACACGATTTAGAGATCTAATGAAAGGCCTCCCTCGAGGAAGTTTTGAAAAAATAGTTCAGCAACAAGGTAATGATAAATACAGCAAGAGTTTTACTAGTTGGGATCAACTCATTGCGATGGTATATGCACAGGTTTCAGGGTGCGAGAGTTTGAGAGAGTTGAAAGCCGGTTTTAATGCTCACAAGGAACATCATTATCACCTAGGGACACGTGAGATTAAGCGCTCGACATTAGCTGATGCCAATAGAAACCGAAGCTGTAAACTATTCGAACATGTTTGTGGAAGGCTGATAGGACAAACACACCGGCAAGTCAGAAGTGAATTAACAGATTTACTGTACTTGATTGATTCAAGCCCAATTTCCCTTAAGGGCTTAGGGTACGATGAATGGACAAAAGATAGCCACAATCATCGAACTCAAGGGCTAAAAGTTCACATGATCTATGCGCCAGAACTTGAGCTGCCTGTTCATATGAAGATGACAGCGCCCAATATTACCGATGTTGAAGTCGGTCGGGAAACGGTATTGGAAGAAAGTGCCACTTATGTATTTGATAAAGGCTATTACGACTATAACTGGTGGCACGAAATTGAGCAGAACAACGCAAAATTCGTAACACGCTTTAAGAGCAATGCCAGTGTAAATGTGGTGAAAGATATTGTTGTGCCGATGGATGATGAAGGCAAGATACTCAAAGACGAAGTAGTAAAGTTTAAAAATAAACGCCCAGGTGGAAGTCGAGTGAATCGATATTATGATAAGAGTTTGAGGCGAATTACTGTTCATAGACCAGATAAAAAATATCCGTTGATATTAGCTTCCAATGACTTTGAAAGATCGGCAGAAGAGATTGCTGGGTTATATAAGAAGCGTTGGAGTATTGAGTTATTTTTCAAATGGTTAAAACAAAACTTGAAAATTAAAAAGTTTTTGGGGCGAAGTGAGAATGCCGTAAAAATACAGATTTACACTGCACTAATTAGCTACTTATTGGCATACAGCATGAAGAAGCGAGAATGCGGTTGTGGCGCGATGAAGCACTGGTTTATAGAATTGAGATCAACATTGTTTAAGCGTACTGAAATTGAGAGCGATAGAGCGAAAAAACGAAGGAGGTGGGAAAAAGAGTTCCATCACCTCCAAGGAAATTTATCGATATGATTTTATTCCGGACAGTAGTGCGCGTAGGCGGGAATCCATTGTTTCTGGACTAGATCAAGACCATAGATTCCCGCCTACGCGGGAATGACGAAGGGGGTACGGTAATGACGAAGTGGGTGCTCGATAACGACGATAGTTAGATGCCTGAGCTGCTAAGTCGATAGATTATTACTACTCAAAACAAAGTATACAACTGCGCCAAGGGTAAAACGCTTGCAGGTTCACAGGTCAATAATTCCCCATCGGCGCGCACTTCATAGGTTTGTGGGTCCACCGTGATATCGGGCATCCAGTCGTTCAAGACCATATCTTTTTTGCCGATATTGCGGGTATTTTTACAGGCACTCAGCCCCCGAGATAAACCCAATTCCTTTCCAATATCTTTTTCTAGTGCTGCTTGCGAGACAAAGGTTACTGAAGTCTTCGCCGCGGCTAAACCTTGTGCGCCAAACATGGGCCGGTAATGCACCGGCTGTGGCGTGGGAATCGACGCATTCGGGTCGCCCATGGGCGCGGCGGCTATCATACCGCCTTTAATAATTAAGGAAGGCTTAATGCCGAAAAACGCCGGTTTCCATAGCACCAAGTCAGCTAATTTACCTGATTCAATAGAGCCTATTTCGTGTGAAACACCATGAGCAATAGCAGGGTTAATGGTGTATTTAGCAATATAACGGCGTGCGCGGAAGTTATCCGCACCGAGCTCCAAGTCTTCTTGCAATAAACCAAACTGGGTTTTCATTTTATGCGCTGTTTGCCAAGTGCGTGTGATCACTTCGCCTACGCGTCCCATGGCTTGAGAGTCGGAAGAAATCATGCTGAAAGCACCGCGATCATGAAAAATATCTTCGGCGGCGATGGTTTCTTTGCGGATGCGCGAATCGGCAAAGGCCACGTCTTCAGGAATACTGCTATCAAGGTGGTGACAGACCATGAGCATATCTAAATGCTCATCGACGGTGTTACGCGTATAAGGCCGAGTGGGATTGGTTGACGAAGGCAATACATTCGGTTGCGAACAAGCACGAATAATATCCGGTGCATGGCCACCGCCCGCACCTTCGGTGTGGTAAGTATGAATCACGCGGTCTTTGAACGCGCCAATCGTATCGTCGACAAAACCGGACTCGTTCAAGGTGTCGGTGTGAATTGCGACTTGCACATCGTACTCTTCCGCCACCGATAAACAGCAATCGATTGAGGCCGGCGTCGTGCCCCAGTCTTCATGTAATTTTAACCCACAGGCACCGGCTTCGAGTTGCTCTCGAAGCGCTTCGGGTAAGCTGGCATTACCTTTTCCCAGAAAGCCAAAGTTCATCGGCATGCAGTCAGTCGATTGCAGCATTTTTCCCATATACCATGGGCCAGATGTACAAGTTGTCGCATTGGTGCCCGTGGATGGGCCAGTGCCGCCGCCGATCATCGTGGTAACACCCGACATTAAGGCTTCTTCGACTTGTTGCGGGCAAATGAAATGGATATGGGCATCAATCCCGCCTGCCGTAAGAATAGACCCTTCACCGGCAATCACGTCGGTTCCGGGGCCGATAATAATATCGATATTATCCTGAACGTCGGGGTTACCTGCTTTACCCACTTTATAGATGCGACCTTCTTTGACACCGACATCGGCTTTAACGATGCCCCAGTGGTCAAGTACTAAAGCATTGGTGATGACTAAATCGACCGTTTCTGCAGACGGCCGCTGGCTTTGTCCCATACCATCACGAATGACTTTACCGCCGCCAAACTTTACTTCATCCCCGTATTGGGTGAAGTCTTTTTCAACTTGAATCCACAGTTCGGTATCACCTAAACGAACTTTATCGCCGACTGTCGGGCCAAACATTTGGGCATAGCTTTGGCGATCCATTTTCTTATCAGACGTACCTTTTTTGATATCGCTCATGCTTTTTCTCCTTGAGGCTGATCATCCAGCGATCCCATCACATCACCGCGGAAACCATAGGCTTTCCGATCTCCAGCGTAGGCCACCAATTCCACTTCGCGACCTTGGCCCGGTTCAAAACGAACAGCGGTGCCTGAGGCAATATTTAAACGGAAACCTTTGGTCGCAGCGCGGTCAAAGCTCAAGGCTGTGTTGGTCTCAAAAAAGTGATAATGCGAGCCTACTTGAATTGGGCGATCACCGGTATTGTCGACACGCAAGGTGATGGTGTCACGGCCTTCATTCAGCGTTAACTCGCCATGCGAAACTTGGTATTCTCCTGGAATCATACTGTGCTCCTGATCTTAGTTTTTTTGCGAGACAACTTAGCAAATCGGGTCGTGTACCGTGACCAGCTTGGTGCCATCTGGGAAGGTCGCTTCAACTTGAACTTCATGAATCATACTGGCGACGCCGTCCATCACCTGATCTTCATTCAATAAAGTTTTACCGTAACTCATTAATTCGGCAACGGTTTTGCCATCTCGTGCGCCTTCGATTATTTCCATGGTGAGGTACGCCATCGCTTCCGGATAATTCAATTTTAGGCCACGGTTCAATCTTCTTTCCGCCAATAGCGCTGCGGTGAACACTAATAGTTTGTCTTTTTCTCTTGGTAACAGTTCCATCCTGTTCTGCCTCTTATTCTGTTTTTAAATACTTATATAGGGTGCGCTTGCGCACCGAAACATCACACCTGAATAACGATGGTGCGCAAGCGCACCCTATAAAAACTATGTTGCCCAAATCCTTGGTGAAACGGCCTCTTTCTCAATTAAAGCAGGCCTAATCAAAGTCCACGCTTGAGTAAAATAAAATCTTGCCTGCTCTGTACAATGCCCTAAATATCTGACTGTTAAAAACTCTCCGTTTAGGGTAACGGCGACTAAGGCCTTATCTATTCTAGATGGCGGAGACAATTCTCGTAATGCGTCAATTAACGCAGTAGTTTCATCAGCCTCAAATGGCCCAGCGACTAACAAACCATGAACAGGCATGCAACGTAAACCTGCATTGCCATTTAGAATATTGTGCGTTTTTTCGCTTGATCCGAGTGGCAAATCAATCACCAAACGCTCATTCAACTTGATACGTCCTTTCGACCAAATCTGTAAGCTTTGCTTGATGCTGCCTTGAGTAAATTGAAGCTTGTTGGCCGGTAAACCAAAGCAGGTGATATCCCAGGTAATGACCTTGGCAGTTTCTGCCAAATCGACTCGGGTGTTTAAACGTGCCTGCGAGTTTGGAAACAAAATCGTTTCTAAAGGCAGCCATTCCAGAACAGCGTCTTTAGCAACAGTGAGTTGAATAGATTGGGTTTGAATGCCGCCTTGTTCACGTGCTTTATAAACCCGTCCCGCACCGGGCGTGGTAATCAGCGCATGGGCATTTTCTTGACTGCTCAGCTCGATACTTAATTTATCACCGGTAACCAACCCCCCTGGCGGATGCAATAAGTAACTGTGAGCGCAATCCTCGCCTTCAGGATAAAAGGCTTTCTGAACATACAGCGGCCCTTCGTGTTCAGATTTAAC
This sequence comes from Oleiphilus sp., assembly GCA_048058835.1. Lineage (GTDB taxonomy): Bacteria > Pseudomonadota > Gammaproteobacteria > Pseudomonadales > Oleiphilaceae > PZPK01. The sequence goes on along the minus strand of JBLLNS010000001.1, from coordinate 145,545 downwards.
TAAACGTACCCCTCGTTTTCGACAAGCAAAAGACAAACGCAAAAAGGCTTGCCATGTCGAAAATTCAGGCTGCTTAAGTTGTTTAGCGCCTTCTGGCAACTGAAGCACTGCGTTCATATCAAGTTGAACCTTGTTTGTAGTTATTACTCATCCAGAAATACCAAGTTTTATCAGCGTCGTCATTCACGATAAACCACCCTTCGCATTGCCGCTACACCACCCTGTCATTCCCGCTACACCACCCCGTCATTCCCGCTACACCACCCCGTCATTCCCGCTACACCACCCCGTCATTCCCGCTACACCACCCCGTCATTCCCGCGCAGGCGGGAATCCATTGTTTAGCCCTAGTTCAAGACCATAGATTCCCGCCTGCGCGGGAATGACGGGGTGGTGTAGCGGCAATGACAAGTATTTCTGGATGGTTACTAATTAGGTTTAAACCGCCAAATATTGCTTGATTAACTCATCGCTGAGTTTATCCATACTGTCATTCGCAACCACTCGACCTTTATCCATCAAGCGGAACGACTGCCCGACTCTGCGTGCAAAGCCCAGCTTCTGCTCAACCAGAATAACGGTTAAACCTTCTTCTTCGTTCAACTTCAAAATAACGTCACCAATTTGCTTGACGATATTCGGCTGAATCCCTTCGTTTGGCTCATCTAATATCAGCACTTTTGGTTCGATGACCAAGGCACGACCAATCGCTAATTGCTGTTGCTGGCCACCCGATAAATCGCCACCACGACGGTGCATCATATCACCGAGTACGGGGAATAAATCAAAGATTTTCTCCGGAATTTCTTTGGCGTCAGGCGCATTTGGTACACGCCCTTTTCGAATAGGCAAACCTAAGCGCAAATTTTCTTCGACGGTGAGCAAGGGGAAAATTTCACGACCTTGTGGCACATAAGCGATACCCGCAGGTGCCCGCGCTTCGGCCGATTTCTTTTGCATCGGCTGGCCTTCCATTAGAATTTCGCCATTAGAGAGTGGAAGCAAGCCCATGATGCATTTCAACAAGGTGGTTTTACCCACACCATTTCTGCCCATAATACAGGTACGTGAACCGGCTTCGATTTCCATATCCAAGTCCCAAAGGATTTGCGTACCACCATAGTGTTGGTTCGCTTTTTTAATCGAAATCATGATTCACTTCCCTCTTCTTCGCCCAGATAAACTTCGCGAACTGCTGCATTATTTTGAACTTCATCCATCGTACCTTCCGCCAAAACAGAGCCTTGATGAAGTACGGTCACTGTTCGCGCAATCGACCGGACAAATTCCATATCGTGTTCCACCACGACAACGGTATGATCACCCGCCAAGGACTTTAATAGCTCAGCGGTACGTTCGGTTTCTTGTGCCGTCATGCCCGCGACAGGCTCATCCACCAAGAGTAATCGCGGCTCAGACACCAATAACATACCAATTTCTAACCACTGTTTTTGACCATGCGATAAGGAACCTGCCAGCATCATCCGATTATCTTTTAAACCAATCGTTTCAAGTACCTCATCAATTTTCTGAATCTCGGTCGAACTTAAACGTGCAAATAGGTTCGGAATAATTCCTTTGTTGGTTTTTAAGGAAAGCTCCAAATTATCTAGCACCGTATGGGCTTCAAATACGGTTGGTTTTTGGAATTTTCGACCAATCCCCAATTGCGCGATATCCGCTTCGTCTTTATCTAATAAATTATGTGTCTGACCAAAATAGACAGATCCTTCATCACACTTGGTTTTACCGGTAATCACATCCATCAGGGTGGTTTTACCGGCCCCATTTGCGCCGATTAAACAACGTAATTCGCCGTCGTTAATATACAGGTTCATATCATTCAAGGCTTTGAAACCATCGAAACTGACCGATAAACCTTCAATATACAAAATAACTTGGTGAGACACGTCGATAACAGGTTCATCTTGTGCCATAAATGACCAAACCTGATCACGACGCATTACCTCGCGAGTCGTATCAATCACGCTCATGATGTTTTCTCCTGTAGGCCTTCGTTTTGATCATTCGACGATGCACCTTGCAACTTTTGCTGTTTTTCCATTCTTTTCTGCTTGAATTGATCGACCATGCCTAATATACCTTTAGGCAAATACAGTGTGACGACCACGAACAAGGCACCCAGAGCAAACAACCAACCGTCTGGCATAATTGCGGTAAATTTGGTTTTCGCGTAATTGACCAAAATGGCCCCTAATATCGCACCAACCAAGGTTCCTCGACCACCGACTGCCACCCAGATCACCATTTCAATCGAGTTAATCGGTGAGAATTCACCCGGGTTAATAATGCCCACCTGCGGCACATAAAGCGCACCTGCAACTGCCGCAATCACAGCAGAATAAACAAACAACCACACTTTATACCTTTCAGTTCGATAACCGATAAACCGCGCTCGCGCTTCGCCATCTCGAATCGCTACAATCACCTTGCCGAAACGCGATTTGAAGATCGCTTGGCTGAGCAATAAGACGATAATCAGCATCATCGCCGTGGTAACAAATAAGGCGATACGGGTACTATCTTCCTGCAAGCTAAAACCGAGTATATCTTTAAAGTCAGTCAGGCCATTATTGCCGCCAAAACCCATCTCGTTTCTAAAGAATGCAAGTAATAGCGCGTAAGTAAGTGCTTGCGTCATGATCGACAAATAGACACCGGTGACGCGCGAACGAAAGGCTAACCAACCGAACACGAAAGCCAGTAAACCGGGCACTAATGCAACCATGATCATCGCAAACCAAAACTGATCCATTCCCTGCCAATACCAGGGTAATTCTGTCCAGTTTAGGAAGACCATAAAATCAGGCAGCTCAGGGTTACCGTAGACGCCTCGGTCTCCAATCTGGCGCATTAAATACATACCCATGGCATACCCGCCCAGAGCGAAGAACGCCCCATGACCTAAACTTAAAATACCGCAATACCCCCAAATCACATCGACGGCCATCGCTAGCATCGCGTAACAAAGATACTTACCCAACAAGGTAATCGTGTAAGTACTGACATAGAACATGGAATCTTCGGGAAATGCCAAATTGCTAATCGACGAGTAAAACGTCACCACCAACAACAACACCACAAAGGGAAAGGTTCGGCTTCCAGGCTTATCGCCACGATCAAAAATCGTATTTAGGATGCTCATTCTGCTGCTCTCCCTTTTTGAGGAAACAGACCTTTAGGACGTTTCTGAATAAATAGAATAATGAAGATTAACACCAGGATGCTCGCTAATACGGCCCCAGTAATCGGCTCGATAAACTTGTTGGCAATTCCTAAGCTGAAGCCAGCCACTAAGGTGCCCCATAAGTTACCGACACCACCAAAGACCACGACCATAAAGGAGTCGATAATATAGGCTTGACCAAGGTTAGGCCCGACGTTAGTCAACTGACTTAAGGCAACACCGGCCATACCGGCAATACCTGAACCTAAGCCGAAGGTCATGGCATCGACTCTATCGGTTCGAATCCCCATGGCTTTCGCCATGCTTCTGTTCTGGGCTACCGCACGAACATTCAAACCTAAAGATGTTTTATTAAGGATCAACAAGAGTAAACCGAAAACTAATAAAGCAAAGGCAAGAATATATAAGCGGTTCATCGTCAGTGATAAAACAGGGTTAATATCCAGAGAGCCGCTCATCCATGACGGCGCTTCAACTTGACGATTTAACGGAGAGAAAATAGTTCGGACTAATTGTTGGAGAATTAAACTGATACCAAAAGTGGCTAATAAGGTTTCTAGCGGTCGACCGTGAAGGTGCTGAATCACCCCTCGCTCGATCAGAATACCGACAATTCCGGAGACCAAAAATGCAGCAGGAATAGCGACCCAGATGGAATAATCAACCGGTACGAACATCTGCACTACATAGGTGGTATACGCGCCCAGCATGATCATTTCACCATGCGCCATATTGATCACCCCCATCACCCCAAAGGTAATGGCAAGACCAATGGCAGCCAGGAGTAGAACAGAGCCTAAGCTCAAACCAAAAAATAGCTTATCGACAAACTGGAAGTTTTCGACACGCTGTTCAATCGTCTTTAACGCTTTCGTCGCAGCAGCCTTGATTTGTGCATTCTCAGCATCAGCTTTCAAACGGGTTAATAAGATGCGGACATCGTTTTCCAAACGATCGCCCAGAAAGTTAATCGCTTCAACTTTGTCAGCGATAACCTCACTGGTTTGCACGGTATTCATCGCAAACGCGACATCCATAATATCCAGTACGTCGTCATCTTTTTCAAGCGACTTTCTTTCCGTCAAGGTGGCAATGATGCTGCTGTCCAGTTCGGACAGGAGTGACACAATCGCGGCTTCACGAACGCTTGCTTTGGGGGAGTTTAATTGAATACGCGAAATAGACTCACGCAAAATACGGCGCAGTTTGTTATTGACTTTGATTTTTTTAGTGGCCGAACTTTTTACTGACTCGAGAGCTTCACCGGTGAAAACATCGCTGTAGGCGCCATCTTGTTTTGCCAGTAACGAGCGGTCTTTTTTCAAATAATATAAGTCACCATTCAACATCGTTTGAAACAAGGGCAACATCTGCTCACCACCCATTTTTTCAAGTGAATTGAGCACAGGAATGGCTTTGTTAAATTTTACTTTTGTGAGTTGTACCATGAGTTCATTCAATTTCGCATCCTGATCGATGCCATCTGCCTGAGCTGAGGCTTGCGCCATTGTCAGCGTGGCAAACATTGAACTTATCAAGAGTACCATCAAGACGAGGATATTAGGGCGTGTTTTCACGTGCTTACTCCACCGTTGTGGCTATGTTTTTTTGATTAGAGTCTGACGCTCTCGAAACGAGAGTTTTTAAATGCTTCTTTGTTTATGAACGTTTAATCCTGAAATATTAAGTAGATATTTCAGGATTAAACGTTTTTTGTAATTTGATTTCTTATAAGAATGACAAGATTGGTCACTGACTATATAGGGTGTGCTTGCGCACCATAAACTCATGAGTTCTTTTCGGTGCGCAAGCGCACCCTATAATGTAATCAGACTAATGCTTTTCTTAAAAGTTCTGGCCCGAACATGTAGCTGTTTTGATGTTGAAGTTGCCGCAGCTTACTGGCTTGGTCCAATCAGCGATCAAGTCTTTTGAACCGGGTAAAAAGTCTGACCATGCATCACCAATTACAGTATCTTTAGTTTCCCAAACCACTTCTAGCTGACCGTCATCTTGAATCTCACCAATTAGGACTGGCTTGCTTAAATGGTGGTTTGAGTTCATCACAGCGATACCGCCAGTTAGGTTAGGCGTCGTGATACCTATCATGCCTTGCTCAACTGCGTCTACGTCAGTTGTACCGACTTTCTCAACTGCTTTTGCCCACATATTGAAACCGATATAGGTCGCTTCCATTGGGTCATTGGTTACACGCTTGTCGTCTTTGATGTAAGATTTCCAGCTCTCAATGAATTGAGCATTCTCTTCTGTTTCAACGCTTTGGAAGTCGTTCCACGCAGCCAAGTGACCAACAAGCGGCTTGGTATCGATACCTGAAAGTTCTTCTTCACCAACAGAGAATGCCACTACAGGAATATCTTCAGCTGATACGCCTTGGTTGCCTAGCTCTTTGTAGAAAGGAACGTTAGCATCACCATTTATGGTTGAAACAACCGCTGTTTTCTTACCTTTGCTACCGAATGATTTGATATCCGATACGATTGACTGCCAATCAGAGTGGCCAAAAGGCGTGTAGTTAATCATGATGTCTTTTTCAGCCACACCGTTTGCTTTCAAATAGGCTTCAAGAACTTTGTTTGTTGTTCGAGGATAAACGTAATCCGTACCCGCCAGAACCCAGCGTTTCACCCCGATTTCGTTCATTAGGTAATCTACAGCTGGAATAGCCTGCTGGTTTGGCGCTGCGCCTGTGTAGAATACATTCTTAGAAGATTCCTCACCCTCGTACTGAACAGGGTAAAAAAGTAGACCATTAAGCTCTTCAATAACTGGTAACACTGACTTACGTGATACCGAAGTCCAGCAACCGAAAATGACATCAACTTTATCCTTGGTTAAAAGTTCACGTGTTTTCTCAGCAAACAAAGGCCAGTTTGACGCAGGGTCAACCACCACAGGCTCAAGCTGCTTGCCTAATAAACCACCTTTCTTGTTTTGCTCTTCGATCATCATCAGAACCGTATCTTTCAGTGTGGTTTCACTGATCGCCATAGTTCCTGATAATGAGTGCAACACACCTACCTTAATGGTATCTGCTGCGACTGCACTCATCGCAAACACAGATGCGCTCGCGCCTAATACTACACCTTTCAACATCGATTTAAATTTCATTTTTATTACCTTCTTCAAGCGAATGATTTTTACAACCGTCGAAAATCATTATTGATCAGTCATGGATGAAGGGTTATCGGCAATTGACGAATTCAACTACGTCATTTGACGTAGTTTCAAAAAAATTTCTATTTTCTGATGCGACTGAGACGTCATATTTCTTACATATTCCTGTCACCAAAATGTCATTTCCAAGCCATAAGATTTGCAACCATTAATACATTCCTTCTGATAAACATAACGACGCCGATAACCGGCCTGGAGATACAATGCGTTTGAGATACCCTTCTTTGAAAAGCCTAGGATCAGTTGCACTCATTTCAGCCTCTGCCGTTTTGCTAAATGCTTGCTCAGAGGGCGACGATGGTGAAGCTGGCGCAAATGGTGCTGGACAAGTCATTTCTTTACTCGAATTAGGTCGAACTGAATCACAAGGTTTCGATGCCAGTGCAGCTGAAATTGTGGCCTTCGATAAAGATAATCAGCGCATCTTTACCGTCAATGCTGACAGCGGCGCAATTGATGTGTTTTCAGCGTCAGATTTAGACATGCCGACACTACTAAGCAATATTGACCTACAGCAAATGCTCGAAGATGAAGCTGTTGTCACCGATTCAGCGTTGGTCGGCCCAGCAAATAGCTTGGCCATCAATAGCACCTATGTTGCTGTCGCGGTAGAAGCTGACACAAAAACAGATAATGGCTGGGTTGTTTTCATCAACTTGACAGATTTGAGCTTTGCGTCTGCAGTTGAGGTTGGCGCGCTGCCAGACATGCTTACCTTTACACCAGATGGTTCCAAAGTGGTGGTCGCCAACGAGGGTGAACCCAATGACGATTACAGCATCGATCCAGAAGGCAGCATCAGTATCATTAACTTGCCAGAGTTTTCACTCACCACTATTTCATTTACCGATTTCAATGAGGGCGGCACACGAAACAGTGAACTCCCGACCGATAAAATGGTACTCGATGGCTACAATGCATCAGTCGCACAAAGTGTTGAGCCAGAATACGTCACGATCTCTGAAGATGGTTCAGAAGCTTATGTTGCGCTTCAGGAAAACAATGCCATTACCGTTGTCGATATGGACACCATGACCATTGACCGCATTATCGGTTTGGGCTTTAAAGATTATTCGATTCCAGGCAATGAACTCGATGCAGGCGATAGAGATGGCGGCGTCAATATCAAAAACTGGCCTGTCATGGGCATTTACATGCCTGACACCATCACCTCAATGAGCTTCAATGGTAAGACCTACATCTTAACGGCCAACGAAGGCGATAGCCGTGAAGATTGGTTAGAAAATGTGGCCGATCAAGCCAGTTGCGAAAGCAGTGGTTATTTCTTTGAAGGCGGCGGCTGTCATGATGAAGTACGCGTAAAAGACTTAGTGGGTGATGCAGGATTAACTTTAGGTACTACCTTAGTCGGTATTGATGACGATGAAAACTTAGGCCGCTTACGCGCGTCTTATCATACAACTTTCGCCAAAAATGGTGCGACGGTAGATAAGGTATACGCATATGGCGGTCGTTCATTCTCTATTTGGGATGCTGAGACCGGTGCTCAGGTATTTGATTCAGGCAGTGATTTCGAACGCATCACCGCTTTACGTTTTGGTGCCGACTTTAACAATAACAATGATGAGCACGACGGCGAGTCTCGTTCTGACGATAAAGGGCCAGAGCCTGAGGCGATTGCGGTTGGCGCCATCAACGGCCATCAATATGCCTTTATTGGTTTGGAAAGAATGGGCGGCATTATGGTGTACGATATTTCAAACCCATTTGCACCAAGCTACGTTCAATATGTCAACAATAGAGATTTTAGCGTGGAAGTAGGCGAGTCAACAGACGCAGGCGACTTAGGCCCAGAAAGCATCCAGTTTATCTCTGCAGACGATAGCCCGAATAATGAGCCATTAATTATCGTTGGTAATGAAGTCAGTGGTACCACGACGATTTACCAAATTGATGTCACGTTACTTCAGTCTGAAGAGTAAATAGGTGCCAGAAAAAACGCCTAATTGAGTAATTACACACGCCATTAAGTGTCTGACATAAAGACACTTAATGGCGTGTTAGAATCTATCACAAAGACTGCCTTTTCAAATTACCCTTATCTAAAAAAGCTTCTAACATCAATACCACTTAACATTTCACTAGACTTTCCCATCACTTCGATCAAAAATAATTAAGCAATCCTTTAAGAATAAGACTGTCCAAGCCACTTGCAGGCGGACATAAACTTTTCAGCAAGCCCCTAACAGTTTTTGCTTCAGATGAGGCGATGATGAATTCACGGTTTTTTGATATAGCTTACCAAGGCCATGTCCAGCAGAAAGATGCCTATACCTGCATTTCTCCAAGCGGCGTTATCGCTGACTGGGTCAATACTTATTGGCAACTCGATGTATTACCCGGCCGCTTCGTGTATCGCAGCGTGCCAGATAATTGCATCGACTGGATCATAAACCGACATGACCCGCTGGATAGTTTTATCGTCGCGCCTTTTTCCCAGGCTATCGAGTTCCCAATTGAGGGGCCAGCCTCTTTCTTTGGTATACGTTTCAAACTGACTGCTTATCAAAACATTGTCGCGGCACCCGTGGGCGAATGGCAGGGCGAAGAAACTAATCTAGCGTCAAGCCAGCTCATCTCATCCTTGCTCATGGAGCAGATCTCTCAGGCCATCACAGACCACCCAAGCCTTCAAGCTTGCGCAGATAAGGTATCCGCGATTTTGTTAAACGCACTTCGTCCAGCTAAGCTGGATAAGCGTTTGGAAAACTTAGCCTATGCCGCTGCGAGTTCGAATCATTTGGATATCAACAGTTTTGGCGTATCAGCACGTCATTTGCGTCGTTTAAGCCAGCTTTATTTCGGTTTGTCGATCAAAGAATTTTTAAATGTAATGCGTTTTCAGAAAACACTTCATCTCATGCATACGACAAATAATGCTAGCGTTTGGCTTACGCATTATTATGATCAATCGCACTTTATCCGTGAGTTTAAAAGCATGTCTGGCACATCGCCAAAAAAATTCTTCACTATGTCCGTTTTATACAATCAACCATCTCATTGAGTCACTAAACTGGCCTTTCATTCACACACTGATTAAGGAGTCACGCCATGATAGAGATTCAAGCCATGTTCCCGGTAATGGTTGCAGAAAACCTTGAAGAGATTAAACACTTCTACACCACTATATTTGGTTTTGAAGCGGTGTTCTTCGATGCCAGTTTTTATCTCCATTTGGTCTCACCAAGCACGGGAGTTCAGTTAGGCTTTCTGATGCCAAACCACCCTTCTCAACCCGAGTTCCTGCATCCGTTAATGTCGAACAGCGGGCATGTGATTAGCTTCGAAGTCGCAAATGCGACCTCGGCCTATGCCGATGCACAACTGCTTAACCTAAGCATTTCGATGCCTCTGAAAGAAGAAGACTGGGGACAAATTCACTTTATGGTGAAAGATCCTGCGGGCTTTAACCTTGATATCGTAGAACATATAGATGTCAGTGAAGCGAACTAAGCTCAGCCAGGTTAAACCCCTAACATTGAATATCGTTGTCGGCATTCTAATGAGGCTGCGCTAAGTCATCATTGTGCTGATGACGCCCCTCAACTCCTGAAATGGAAACGTCATCTACCTTTATATTGAACCTGTCCTTGCTTTGAACTTGCGTTTACACACAAAACAACGTAATAAATAAACGATAATTCATCGAGGACAGTCAAAGCATCGTTCGCGAAAGAAACTCTAGACGAATAGGCCTGTATAACGAAGGCCGGAAGGAACCCATTTATATGACACGTTTACCAGACGAAAAAACGGATGCAGAGCTTCAACAGAAAAAATCAGACGAGCTATCCAAAAAAGTAAAAGCATCCATGCCGACCTGGGCAGCAAGCTTAGGGGTCGCCGCGATGATCGTCGTCGCGATGCAGTTAACCTTTGTTTTCCAGCCCACACTAGAGGAAACAATTGACCCAGAATTACTCAGCAGTTTGCCGAGTACCCTAACTGAACCCCATTGGGTGATTCAAGTCGCGTTTGAACCGAGTGCCAAATGGAGTGACATTTCTAAAACGCTCGAATCGGTGAATGCCGACATTATTAGAGGCCCTTCCAATCTTGGTTTGATTCGCGCCGCCATCCCTAAAAGCAATGAACGCTTTGAAGAAGCACAAGCGGTACTCGGCTGGCTGAAAACGCAAACATCAATCGCGCATGTTGCACTAGAAGAAGACTAAGTGGCTCTACTCTCGGGTTCACTTCCTCTTGGTCGCTTACATTCATTTGACTACTAAAGTCATGGAGAGCTGCTAAGCTTAAATAGCGAATAAAAACCACTACTGATACTTCTGAAAAAATTATGACTTGCCTCAGCTTGCTGGGGTGCAATTTGATAGCGATTAGTTTTTCTTTTCTTCCATAAAAAATGTTGGATCATTCTGATGAAAAACAAGGTTATCGCCCTTTGGTTCTTCCTACTGGTGCTTACAGCGTCACCCCTACAAGCACAAACCACGCATCAGGAAGTGCTCACCATTCACTCAGACAGCTGGATGCCTTTTAACGGTGATCCAAAAGCCAAAAATAGAGGCTATATTATCGATCTCGTCTCAGAAATTTTTGAGGCAGAGGAAATTCAGATTGAATACACAATCACCCCTTGGGCACGCTCACTGATCCTCTGCGAAGAAGGAAAAATAAATGCCGTGGTTGGTGCCGCAGATGTCGATGTACCAGGCTTTGTACTTCCAGAAGAAGCGTTGGATTTCACCTATGAAGCATTCTTCAAACACAAAGATAACCCTTGGTTTTATGATGGTGACATTAACTCTTTAGAATCGGAAAAACTAGGCTACGTCATCGATTATGCCACCCGAGATGACCTATTAGCCTATTTCGACAAGCACCAAAAATCAGATAAGGTTCAGTTAATCGGTGGAAATACCCCCTTACAGCAAAATATTACCAAACTGATTCACGGCCGAATCAGTGTATTACTCGAAAACTCTAATGTTGTTCGATATCAACTTAAAAAAATGAATGTAAGTCAGGATATTGTTTTTGCGGGTAATTTATACGAAGACGCCTTTAAAATGTATATTGCGTTTTCTCCCAAGCACCCAAGATCTAAAGCATATGCAGACATCTTCGATAAAGGCTTCCGACGACTAAAAGCAAGCGGAAGAGTTAACGAAATTCGGCAAAAATATGGAATGAGTTTACTAGATTAGGCCACTCGGGTTTGTAGAAAGAAGCCAATTGGTTTAACTCTAGTGCGTATGCTTCGATATTTTTTAATCGCATTTCTTTACTAGCAATCACTAAAACCCTATTTATAGCCTATAGTTAATGGACTATAAACACGGTTCCAAGTTGTTATGTTTAAACTTCGTGATCAGCTATTAATTACTTTATTTTTCGTCGGTCTCATCCCTTCGCTCATTATTTCTTATGAAACGTACTCGCATAGTCAACACCTCGCGATTAGTAAATCTATTGAGCTGGCTCAGAACCGGCTAAACTTGGTGGCCAACAAACTCAGCAACGAATTTGAACAAGCAAAAATCTTAAGCCAAACATACGCCCGCGCATCGCAACTCGCTGAGCTAGACTTCACGACATTCATGCCTTATTTGCAAAGCGAACTGCGCCACCTCCAACCGAAATATGAAAAATTTATCATTGGTTTGCCCAATGGGCATTTTTACAATACCTCTGGTGCAAACGTCGCACAGGGCGGCATTCGTACCTTTGATGATTCAGACCCAGCCTCTCAAGCCAAAAGTATTGCAAACCGAGATTACTGGCAAAAAACACTGGGCCAAAATACGGATAAAACCCGTCGGACTTATGTATCCAACCCGATGATTTCCTATACCACAGGCGTAAAGCAAGTGGTCGTGGCTTCGTCGATACATAATCAGAATAAAGATCCCATCGGCATGATTGGCCTGAGTATTCCATGGCAGTATATTCATGAGTTCCTGCAAACTGAAATCCAGCAAACCTTTATTCAGAGTGATATTCCTCCCAAGGTAATGCTGATATCTACTGCCGGTACTTATTGGTACCACTGGAATCGTGAAAAAATCATTCAGGTACGTCGATATAAAAGCGGCCAAGCAATGATCAATTCATTGGGCGAAAAAGACGTCGCCACCTTTAATATTATGGAAGAAAACAACACCGACTTACGTTCTGTCGGGCGCAATATTTTGCAGGGCCGGTCAGGCATTAAACAGATTCAATTTGATAATGTCTTGCACCATGCTATATACCAACCGGTGCCTGAATCCGGCTACAGCATCGCCATACTCCTTGAGGATGCAGTTATTATGGTGCCGGTAAAAACAAACTTGAACCATGTTATAAGCATTATCGGCATCACCTTGCTTATCATAATCTTAGTGGGCTTTTTGCTTGCGCGTTATTTTTCAAGACCCTTGTCTGAACTCGTTGGAAAAATCAGTTTACTGGCTGCCGGCGAACACCCAGACAATACCATTAAAACCCACACGAAAGAGTTCGCTGCGGTATCCGACGCAGTATTTCAGCTTTATCACCAACTTGATGAACAAAGCAGGCTACTCAGCACGAACAAGGAAAGGTTATCCCACGTGATCCAAGCCACCAATGACGGCATTTGGGATTGGAACCTGATTGATGACAGTTTATATTTATCGCCTCGATGGAAAGAGATCATTGGCTACCGTGATGAGGAACTGGCCAATAATGCGCAGACATTTCAAAAATATATCCACCCTGATGACAGCGATACCATTAACCGTTTATTTAAAAGTTTAATTTTGGGCGATGATGCTTGCAACCATTGCCGCTTTCGAATGATCCATAAAAATGGTGATACGGTATTCATCCTTACGCGAAGCGTTATTTTGCGAAATGCTCAACACAAAGTGACACGAATCATCGGTTCCAATACCGATATTTCCGAGCTGGTTGAGCGAGAACAGGAAGTAACGGAACTCAATAAAGCCTTGGAAAGCAAGGTGATGCAACGCACCGAAGAACTGGTTGTCGCTTTGCAAAAAGAAGAGCAGGCAAATCAAGCTAAATCGACGTTTCTGTCGAATATGTCCCATGAAATTCGCACCCCGATGAACGGTATTATTGGCTTAACCAATCTCTGTCTTGAAACCAATTTAACTGAACAACAAAGAGCCTATCTCGACAACGTTATCTTATCGTCTAATAACTTGCTTAGAATTGTGAATGAAATATTAGATTTTAATAAAATTGAATCCAATATGGTGGAGCTTGAACAGGCTGAGCTAATTCTGGTTGACGCCGCTGAGCAAGTCGCGTCGTTAATGAAGCCTTCAGCACACGATAAAGGTATTGAGTTTGTGTTGGAATTCGATGACACACTGCCGACCTCTGTCATTTCAGATCCTTTCCGTTTAACACAAATTCTTTTGAATTTATGTGGAAATGCTATCAAATTTACCGAAAGCGGCCGTGTTACTCTGGCGATATCTCATCAGCCAAGTAACCAAAATAATACGACAAAAGTCACATTTGAAGTAAAAGATACCGGCATCGGGATTAAAAACACTGAAACCTTATTCAAACCTTTTAAACAAGAAAATGCCTCAACCACACGTAAGTTTGGAGGCACCGGTTTAGGTTTGACCATTAGCCAAAAGCTTGTTGCACTTCTGGGCGGTAAGTTAGAGGTAGATAGCCAGGTAGGCGTCGGTTCTTGTTTCTCTTTTTCTCTCATGCTCAAGATTGCACAAGCGGCTAAGCCGAATACATTGCCTAAACAGGAAAAGCCTAAACCTAAGTCCAAACCCCTGAGAGCTCATCAAGACAAAAAACGCATACTGCTGGTTGAGGATAATAAAATAAACCAACTGGTTGCCGATGAGACTTTAAAAAGAACCGGTTATGAAGTGATAAAAGCAGAAAACGGCCAAGAAGCTGTCGACTTTTTAGCGCAGCAAGAAGTTGATTTGATTCTCATGGACATTCAAATGCCCGTCATGGATGGTCAGACGGCAACCCAAGTGATTAGGAATGAACTTAAACTTAATACAATACCGATCATTGCGTTAACCGCCAATGTATTGCCCGAACAAATAGATCAGTATTTACAGGAAGGGTTTTCAGGTTTTATCGGTAAACCTTTTTTTGCAGAGGATATGTTGGCCAAAGTCAGGTCATTTCTAGACGACTAAAGGACTGGCCGATAATCGTTCAACCATATTTTTAGTTTATCTATCGGCAAAGGATGACATAACCAAAACCCCTGCATCATGTCGCAGCCCATACTTTTTAATAAACGGGCGCTGGCTTCATCTTCTATCCCTTCGGCGACTAATGAATAGCCCAAGCCATGCGCCATATTGATGGCCGTTTCCACAATCACCTTAGAACTATCACTCTGAGTCACATCCATAATTAAAGACCGATCCAATTTGATTTCTGTCGCAGGTAATTGTTTTAAATAAGATAAGGACGAATAGCCGCTGCCAAAGTCATCGATCGAGACTTGAAGCCCCATCTCAGTTAGTTTTTGCAGAATGATAAGACCTTTATCAGGGTCTTCCATGGCTGCTGTTTCTGTTAGCTCGATAATTAAACGGTGGGGTGCAACATCGTGTTTTTTTAGTACCGAATCGATTAACTCACACAACTCCCCTGAAATCAGATCCCGTGCAGAAATATTGATCGAGACACCTAACTTAGGGTGATCACGAAGTAACTGTAGCAAGTCTGAAATGCCTTGCTCGAATGCCCAGCGAGTCAATTCAGTGATCACACCAGTTTCCTCTGCCAGAGGAATGAAATCATTCGGCATAACCCAGTCACGCTCAGGATGATGCCAACGTACCAAAGCTTCAAGCCCGACTATATCTCCGGTTTTAAGACACATCTTAGGCTGATAATAGAGCATGGTTTTATTTTGTTGAAGTGCTTCCTTGAGATCAGACATCAAGGTTAAGCGGCTTTCACTGTAAATATCATAATCTGGTGAATAGATACCGACTTCTTGTTGAGTATGTGGGGTAATTTCCATACCAACATGGGCATTGCGAATCAGCAGTGCTGCATTGTCCCCATGTTTAGGATAACTTGAAGCGCCAAATTTTGGATGTAACTCGATCGCTAGATTATCAAGCATCACAGGTTTAGATAAGACTTTTAATGTCTTTTGAAAAGTATTGAAGCCATCCTCAACCATACATGGGTTAACTAAAAGCCCAAATGTGTCGCCTGATAATTGATAGACATAAGCTGCTTCATCCATTTCATCGCTAAGACATTGAACACCCGGCAAGGTTGAAGCTAATGTTGTCATTTGTTTTGCGATTATCTTCAAAATACGCTCACTCCTAGCCAAACCGAGCGTCCTATTTATTTCGTCAAGCCGTGTCACTCTCGCCACGCCAATAATATACTTCCCTTGCGGATCAGCTTGCAGGGTTTGGTTGACCATCCATTCGAATCGATTCCGGTTTGGCAATCGGGTCACCGGATCATGCATCATGGCTTCGTTTAGCTTATTGTTAGCCTCGTGTCTTGCCTTCTCTTTCTGAAGACTATCTGATTGAGCTTCAATCTTTTCTTCTCGTTCTCGATATAACCTATCTGCCAATGCCAGCGTCAGAATAAATGCCTCTAAACCAGAACCAATCTGCATCGCATACTGACTAACAAAACTATCCGCAAAGAAGCCTAATGAACGCCCTGTTGTTGCCAAAACGCCTATCGTCAGCGGTGTCCAAGCGATGGTGAAGAAAATACCTGCACGCTTCCCAGCAGCCCAACTGATAGGCCCTGCCACCAAGAGAGTTGAAAAGAAAAATAAGGCTGAGACGGCTGATAACATGATTGCAGCGTTGTAGCTGAGAAATAGTGCTGAGATGAAATTAAAAATTTCAAAATACATCATCGCTCTTAAAGCAGTGTCCAGTTTTGGGCTATGCGCACTTGTTTGAAGAAACTCGCGACAGAATAGAATAGAAAAGAAAGCCAGAATTGGCATCGAAACTAATAAGGCTCGGCCATGAACGAGTGGATAGTTTGGATAAAAGTGTTGAAAACTATATCCCAAAATAGACGTGAAAAATAACAAGTAGCCGAAAATGGCAGCGGCATAAAATAGGTAGAGCCTCTCTCTAAGAGTCAGGAACACGGCTAAATTAATCAAAATGATAACCGTCAAACAACCATAATAAAAAAAGTGGAATTTCTGTTCTTTCGCCGCCGCAGCAAAAAATTCATTTTCCTGCCAGATACTTAGTGGCAAGATCATGGAGCCTTCTGTTTGGACGCGGATATAAATATCCTTCACTTCGTCTGTCATCAGGTCAAAGCGAAGCACCATTTCAGGGTGATCGACTTCTCTCGGATAGAAAGGCCTCTGGTCTCCGGTCGCAAACTCATGCACTTTTTGCTGCCCGGAAAAAACATAAAATATCACGTCATCTAATTGTGAATAGTCTAAAGACGCGATGAGGTTGAGGTTAGCTTGCGCCTGATTTTTTACCGAAAAACGCAGCCAATACGGTGAAGCGGTCATCCCAAAGGTGGCACTCCCCTCGTCTGACCTCTGCCAATTCGACTCAGGAATCGCTACCACTTGATTGATAGTCATTTGGCCATGGCTATCTTCAATAAAGTCGAAATATACTTGGCTGGTCGCATTATCCGTCACGACGATAGGCGCGGTCTCTGCATGAACAAGTCCAGCAAAAACCAGCAAAGAAACAATGATAATGAAACGCAGGTTTCGCAATAAATTCACTATTTACTACCCAAATAATCAGTTACGTTAAGCCTTCACTAACACAATTATTCTTAACAGCTGTTTTGTTTGAATTCAGTGTTTACTATATCGTTAACGTCCTGGTCAGTACGGGTAAACAGAGTGCCTTTCTGTGTATTCACGTCAACTGAAAACACGCTTGAAAGTCATAATACGAGACATAGAAAAGTACAAACAGTATCGATTCAGTTTAGACTACCTGAGGCTAAAGACATAATTCGTGGAACAATCTTTTACAGTCTCGGTATTGTTCACCTTTAACTCTTACACTGCGATTAAAAATCATTATGCATATTCCCTCTCATTTTGCCCTTAGCGATCAGAAAGAGATTTTCTCGTTTATTGAACAGAATAGCTTTGGTCAATTAATTTCCAAAGTAGATGGACGCTTATTCTCAACCCATATCCCCTTCATCCTGAGTGAGGACAAAACACGATTACTGGCCCATATCGGCAAACAAAACCCTCAACATGTTGAAATAGAGAATCAAGAAATACTGATCACCTTAACGGGTCCGCATGACTATATTTCACCCTCTTGGTACACCAGCCCGAGCGTACCGACTTGGAACTATCAAGCCGTGCATATTTATGGCGAATGCCGTTGCTTTTCCGACCCGGAACGCTTAAAACACACCGTTGATTCATTGGCGCAAAAGTATGAATCCCGTTTTGCTCAACCCTGGGAACCGGATTACAAAGCAAGCATGTTAGGGGCAATCATGGGGTTGGATATCCAGATAACAGACATTCAATGCCAATATAAATTAAGCCAGAACCGCTCCCCTCAAGACATTGAACAAGTTATTCAACAACTTTCCAGTTCAGGATCAGACAAGCTTGCGCTTGCCATGGAAAAACAGAACAGATAAATTTTCCCAACCTTACTTACCCACGGCTTCATATCAGGACAAATCATGACCTACCAACGCATAACGGTTGAACAAGCACAATCACTTATCAAGCAGGGGCCTGTGACCCTTCTGGACATTCGAGACCCCGCTTCGTATGCCGCAGACCATATCGACCAAGCAGTTCATACTAGCAATGATAATGTTGAAGAAATTGTTGCCTCCGCAGATAAACAACTGCCGCTTGTGATTTATTGCTATCACGGCAATAGTAGCCAAGGTGCTGCCGACTATTTTTATAGCTTGGGGTTCCACCAAAGTTACAGCGTCGATGGTGGTTTCGAAGAATGGAAACTGAAACGTTAGCCATGTTAGTCCGCTAAACTCACCGCCATCATCACTAAAACCGAACACCACAACACTTCAAAGGAAGACTCACATGAAGAAAATTTTTATCGCACTGTTATTAATCATTATCACCCTTGGTGCCATCGGGTATTATTTTCTCGGCTCCATCAACAGCATCGTAAAACAACAAATTGAACAGCATGGTTCAAACGCCCTACAAACAAGCGTTAATGTCGACAATGTGAATATCAAACTAATCGATGGTTTAGGTGAAATTAGCGGCTTTTCGATCGCAAATCCAGACGGCTTTTCAGCCATGCCAGCATTAAGTTTTAAAACGATACGCCTGGATATCGATACCCAAAACATCACCAGCATGCCGATTATTATCGAAGAGGTATTGGTCGATTCAGTTTCCTCACTTTACGAACTAAACGCCCAAGGTTCAGGCAACTTAAATCAGCTTTTGTCCCAGGCCAACAAGGGTAAGGGAAGCAAATCTGCCGAAGAGACACCCGCTAGCCAAGACAGCGCATCCGATACCGACATTCGACTTGTGATTAAAAAACTGGTCATTAAAGACACGCAGTTAGCCCTAGACTTAAGCGCATTAGGTGACAAAAAATATACCGAAACACTGCCGACGTTTGCCGTTTCAAACATTGGCGGCACAGAAGGCTTGCCACCCGAAGCCTTAGCGCAAGCCATGGGCAAACAAGTCCTCGACAAGCTCATCAAAGAAGCTAAAGAAAAACAAAAAGCCAAACTAATGGATAAAGCCAAAGACAAAGTCATGGAAAAGCTCAATGAGAAAGGCGGCGAGAAATTGAAAGGCCTATTGAATAAATTTGGTGGTTAGACATCGACTGAAGAAAAAACGAACGTTTGCTTACCAAGGGAACTTAGCAGGTTTGTGCCAAATGGAGTTAGGGCAGACACATAGGTCTGCCCGAGGTAATGCACAGGCTCGGTTGTGCCAAAGGCTGTCGCTGACACCACACCTGAAATTGACTGAATATGTTTGTTGTAGGGGATAAACGTTGTATAGAAGTTGACCCCTTACATTATAATATCCCACCGTCGTCATTCCCGCGCAGGCGGGAATCCATTGTTTTAAAAGTACCAATCTGCACATTATTCAAGGAAGAATATATGCAACCCACAATTTATATCATGGCCAGTGGAAAACGTGGCACTCTTTATATTGGTGTAACGGGCAACTTGGTCCAACGAGTCTGGCAACACAAACAAGGCGTAACAAAAGGCTTTTCAGAAAAGTTTGGAACAAAAACGCTTGTCTATTACGAACAGCATGTGTCTATGGAATCGGCCATTCAGAGAGAAAAACAAATAAAGAAGTGGCGTCGCCAATGGAAGCTTAATCTCGTTTTTGAGTATAACCCAGACTGGAATGATTTGTGGGGCTCTATCATCCTGGCTTCGTGAAGCATCAAACAATGGATTCCCGCCTGCGCGGGAATGACGGAGGTGTGGCCAAGGAATGGTGGAGTGTGGAAGGGTCGATCGGTTGAACTCACAGGACTTTTTTGCCTATATGTGTTGATGACTATGCCGTGCTCCGCATTTTACGGGGCTTATCTGAAACACCACCCAGACTAGCTAAAAAGCGTTGTTGCCGGTTTGAAATACATCAAACCCAAGATGATAAAAGGCACGACTGTTGCAAAACCTGCCCAGACATACCAAGTTCGTTTCATTTCTCGATATTCACTCCAATGCGTATCAGTAAACTCTTCCCTGTCTAGCAAAGTAATAATTTTTTCATGCAAAGGCACTAGTTTCAGTCCATACGCGGCCCCAGCCGCCATCATCAATATATAAGCAATCAAGATCCAGCCCTGCATTAACAATTCAAAACCTACGCTGTAGCCCATACCTAAACCACTGATGATAATAAGCACAATACAGGGGTTAGTGATCCATTGGTCACTTCGGTGCAATCCTTCAAACGTCGATAAAAGGACCCGATGACTAGCTTGACGTTCACCGTGATATTGCCAATAAAATCCTGTGGCGATATTGCCTAAAAAAATAATCACCGCAAAAATATGCACAAATTTCCATATAACAAAGTCCATGTTTACTCTCCTTTTAAAAGTAAATTGAGTTTTAGAATAAGTTCAGGTTTTTAATCCAGATTTAATAACATTTAGTAGCTGATCTAGCAGTTGGCCATTCTCAAGAGCGGCTAGACTTTCCTCGTTTAATCGGTCTCCGATCACTAAATGACCAAAACCATGCATAAATGACCAAACCGTCAGAACGGCAAGCTTAGAGGGCGTGTGACTACTGACACTTTTCAAATAATCTTCAACCACGGTTTGAAATAACAAAAACGACTCTTCAGCGGTTGACCAAAGGGTTTCACTTTCTGGGTGAAGCTCTGAAAATAGTGGACCAAACATCAGCTTGAATAGCTCGGGATGCTCTATTGCGAAGGTCAAATAGTATTGCGCAAAAAGTGACAGGTTTTCTTCAGCTGTTTTGCCTTGCTCAAAAACGAGGACACTTTGTTTTATAAGGTCTTCAAAACCAAATTTCGCCAACTCTGCGAGCAGTGCTTTTTTATTTTTGAAATGGCTATAAAGGGCTGTTTGATTAACGCCGATAGTGGCCGCTAACTTTCGTGAACTTAAGTCTTCCACGCTATTAGACTTTAAAAACGCTAATGCATTTTCAATGAGCGCTTCCCTCAAGCTTCCATGATGATATTGTGGTTTCGTATCGTTCATAAACTTTGAGCCATAATCAATCTAAACAGTGATTACTATACAGTGTTTAGATTGATTATGACAAGCTTCTGATAATCCTTATTCCACTATTTCAATAAAAAACTTGATAACCCTAAGCTTGAAGCACTGAGAACAAAGCGCTTCTTATATACTTAAAACTTCGCTATTGTTATCGATAATATTTGGCTAAAAATAAAAAAAGGGTTGTTCATGCGTTACATTTTGCCTTGTTTACTTATCTCAATGCTTCTGCAAGCTTGCTCTAACGACAGTTCAACATCTAGTTCGAAAGTATTTGGCACGACGCAAGTCAATTTAAACTTGGTATTAGATGCATCCGTTCCTGTTTTAGTGCGTCAAGGCATCAAAATTGAGTCTGACGGGAGCGCCATAGGCATGGCCCAAACAGGCAACGCTAATGCTTACGATTCACAAACCATTCAAGTAACGTTCGCAAATGGTTCTGAAAGCCAGATAGTCACAACCGAAAACGCCAGCGCACAAGCAATTGCTGAAAAGTTCAGCTTAATAAGTGGCATTGATGCAACAGCCACCTCATCGGCGACTATTCTAGCCACTAGTTTTACGAATACATCTAACTCCATGAGCGTCACTTTAAATGACTTTAAGGTTCAACCTATAGGTGAAAGTGTCGCTGAACAGATCTTAGATTTAGGGACTAAAATTAATGAACGCTCTCTAGTTGGTGTAAGAGCTGTTTATGACGCCCTAACAGGAAATCTTAGTATTTTTCATAGTGATGGTGCTGATTTAGTATTTGGCTTTGAAGGTGATCTAGCTGATAGTTTTCAGGTACAAGGTTCTGATTCATTAAACTCCGTGGTCACCCTAAGTTCTGCCTCTAACCTGGCTGTTGTAGGTGGGAAATTAACTATTTTGGTCGATGGCGCGTTAACTATAGCCAATGCCAGTGCGTCCAGTCCCATTATTGCTGACTTTAACGGACAAGCCTTTGTAAACAATGCATTCACGCCAACAGACTCCAGAACATTTAACCATGCAAGCTCTAGTACTATTTATGATAGTTTAGGCAACCCTCATTTATTGGCCCTTTACTTTGTTAAGCAACCACCTTACTCCAGTGGCGCTAACACTTGGCAGATGCATGTTTTAGTTGATGATACTGATGTAGGTGACCCCTTGATAGGAAGCGAGCCATCTCGCGCAAGCTATAACCTTGTATTCAATTCAGACGGATCGCTCAATACAGTTCTTTCTGATGCAATACTGATTTCAAACTGGATCCCGTTAGCCGAAGATGGTTCAGTGATTGATGCTTTAATGCCCATGAATGCGAGTCAGGGTGGCGGCTTACCTGTCCCCTATCCTCCCATAACCTCAAATTTCGAAATCAAGCTTAACGCTCATCAACTGGCTTCCGAATTTCGCGTATTTGATAACGATCAAAATGGTTTATCTTCTTCAAGTAATCCGGATAACCCAAGCCTTTTAACGGGGAGGTTTATGGCTTCGCCTGTTCACGGTCTGACATATCGCTCAGGTAGCTTTTCGGATACAACCAATGCTTCAGGAGAATTTCAATATCGAGACAAAGAGTTCGTGACATTTTCTGTAGGCGAGCTTGGGTTAGGCTCGTACATGAGTGATTCAATTATTACCGCTTTTTCCTCAAACCACACTCTAGCAGACCAAGAAAAGTCAAAAAACATAGTCCGCTTGCTTCATAGTTTAGACAGCGATGCTTCACCCGAAAATGGTATAGATGTTCGTGATGCGCTCAGCAATGATGAAGATAATGAATTAGCTGAGTTGGATTTGAATTTACCCGTAAGTATGTTTGGGGGTAACGCTGAGTATCAGGCAATTCTTGGGCGTTTAACAAATAGTTCTACATTTGTTCCATTACTAACTGCCTTGCGCCACGAAGCAAACGAGATGCTTGCTATAGACCTCCATCCCCCTTCATTACTTACCACTAAAGTTACCTTAAATGCGCAGTTAGATAATTCAGAGCCCGTCATTAACGCGGTATTTGACCCACTGACTGAGGCCAGCTACACACATGCGTTGAGCACCGAGATCTTCGACAGTTTAGGCTCACCTCATCAACTAGAACTGTATTTCGTAAAGACATCCGAGGGTGAGGCAACGTGGAAAGTCTATCTATTGGTTGATGGCCGATACGTCGGTGACCCACTATTTGGTACGGCGCCATCAGCATCGACTGTTACCTTGGCTTTCGAAGATAATGCTCTAGCGAAATCTATCTTAATTTCAAACTGGGACCCTTTGGATGCTTTAGGCAATCCAAATGGTGCTGAAAGACCCTTAAATTTTGTAGATGGCGGCTCCCTTCCCATTAGCCTGCCTACTGTCAGCTCAAACTTTGAGATTGCTTTCGATCTATCACTACATGAATCAGAGTTTGAGGTTCATGAGCTTTATCAAGACGGGTTTAGTCTTAGCGATTAACTTAACCACTTTTAGCGCTTTAAGTTGAGATTACAGCAAAGTTCCACAATTAAAAAACCGCCAACATTAAACAATGTTGGCGGTTTATAGCAAGCAGTCGTTTACGCTTAGTGATTCATCAACAAATAATCAAACGCGGCTAGAGAGGCTTTTGCTCCTTCGCCCATGGCAATGACGATCTGTTTATAGGGCACGGTGGTCACATCACCGCAGGCAAAAATACCGGGTTCTGAGGTGCGACCTCGCTCATCAATTTTAATTTCACCATACTGGCTTAACTCAATCACGCCTTCAAGAAAATGGCTGTTGGGGACAAGACCGATTTGAATAAACACGCCAGACAACTCTTTGTATAAAACTTCTTCAGTGTCTCGATCCTGATATTCAATCGACACCACTTTTCCGTTATCCGCGATGATTTGCTTACTCACCACATTTTTCAGAATGGTGATATTGTCTCGGGCTTCCGCCTGTTTCACCAAGACACTGTCGGCTTTCAGCTCTGGCATAAATTCAAAGACAGTAACAGACTTAACAATCCCTGCTAAATCCAACGCGGCCTCGATGCCTGAGTTACCGCCACCAATGACCGCAACATCTTTCCCTTTGAAAAAGGGGCCATCACAGTGCGGGCAATACGCTACGCCATTACCGATATTTTCTTTTTCACCGGGAATGCCAAGTTCTCTCCATTTTGCGCCGGTTGCGACAATTAAGGTTTTAGACTCAATCACTTCACCGGAGCTTAGGTGAATACGCTTGATATCACCTTTTTCTACTTGAGTAACTTTCAAGTGTGACTTTAAGGTGATGTCGTAATCGTCCATATGACCCTGTAAAGCATTAGTCAGTTCTGGGCCTGTCGTTTTGGGCACAGAAATCAGGTTTTCGATACCCATCGTATCTTTGACTTGTCCACCCAAGCGGTCTGCAATCACGGTAACGTTCAAACCTTTACGTGCACTGTATATCGCTGCTGCTACCCCCGCTGGGCCGCCACCGATAACGGTGACATCTTGAAGTGGAAGGCTAGGTGAATCACTTTGCACACTTACAGGAAAACGTTCGATCAATTTTTCCAACAAGGTGGCTTGATCAATCTTGCCATTCGCAAACACTTCACCATTCAGGTAAACAGAAGGTACACCTTGAATATTTCGCTCTTCGATCAACTCTTTATATAAACCACCATCAATCATTTCGGTCTTGATACCGGGGTTCAATAAAGCAAACTGGTTTAGCGCTTGAACAACATCTGGGCAGTTATGGCAACTTAAACTGATGAAGACTTCAAAGTTAAGCTCAGCATCAACAGCTTTAACCATGCTCTGAATGCTTTCATCCAGTTTCAAGGGTGTGCCTGATGCATTTAAAACCGCCAGCACAAAGGAGTTAAACTCATGACCGCTGGGAATGCCGGAAAAACGAATTCCGGTATCGAGACCATCCGCTTCAATTAAGAAACTGATCGGGCTACGAAGGTCAACAGACTGTTCACGTTCTTCAAGTGAAATAGACTCAGACACGGATGCAAAGCTTTGAAGAAACTCTTTCAGTTCGCCACGTTTGGCATGATCGCCTGTCTGCAAAACCAGATTGACTGTCTTCTTCATGCCTGCGGTGTAGGTTTTTAACGCGTTTAAAATATCATTAGTTAACATGGTTTTGCCTCTTGTTTCACTTAGGTTCAGTGCGCGAACTAAACCTCAAAAATTATTCAACAACAATGGATCGCCCACAAAAAAGCCCCGGTAGTATAGCGACCAGTCCGGGGCTTTTAGTCCGTACCCTGATAACGGTAATCAGTTAAAAATCAATTCATTAACATGTTCCGTTATACGAATCAGATATTAGATTTTGCCAACGAGATCCAAGCTAGGCGTTAAGGTCGACTCACCTTCTTCCCAAGCCGCTGGACACACTTCACCGTCGTGCTTTTCGACATATTGTGCCGCTTTCACTTTACGCAACATGTCTTTTGCTGAACGGCCAATGCCCAAATCGTGCACCTCAGACACTTTGATAATGCCTTCAGGGTTAGCCAAGAATGTTCCTCTCAACGCAACACCGTCTTCTTCGATCATGACATCAAACCCGCGACATATTTTGCCGGTTGGGTCACCGATCATTGGGTAGTTTATCTTGCCGATCGCCTCTGAACTGTCATGCCATGCTTTGTGCACGAAGTGCGTGTCAGTCGATACAGAGTAGACTTCAACACCTAGCTTTTGAAGTTCATCGTAATGCTTTGCCATATCCTCGAGCTCTGTTGGGCAAACAAAAGTGAAGTCGGCTGGATAGAATAGAAAAATTGACCACTTGCCTTTCACATCCTCAGAGGTAATGGTTTTGAATTCGCCATTATGAAATGCTTCAGCTTTAAAATCTGGAATGCTTTGGTTCACTTTATTTGTCATGTGTATTGCCTCTTTTGATGATTTGAACAATGTGTCTTAAAAAACTTTGCTGAAGAAAGCGCAAGCCGTTTTCCTCAGCGACAGAGACAGCTTAACCAGTCTTATCGATTGATTAAATCAAATAAATTAGATTATGATATTCTAAAAAACCGAACATAAAATTCGAACTCACCAATCTGGACAGACCAAGATGATTTCTTTAAAGCAACTTCGCTATGCTGTCGCTGTTGAAAAACACCTACACTTCAAAAAAGCCGCCGATGAATGCTCGGTTTCCCAGTCGGCTCTCAGTACCGCGCTGGCTGAGTTAGAAAAACAACTGGGTATTCAAATATTTGAACGCGATAATAAAAAAGTGCTTATCACGCCGATTGGCCAAGCTGTGCTGGACAAAGCTCACACGATCAAGATGGAAGTGGATGATTTGTACCAATTAGCCAGAAGTCATCACGAGCCTTTGAGCTATCCAATGACGCTTGGCATTATTCCTACCATTGGCCCTTACCTACTGCCGAAAGTTTTACCCAGACTACGAAAAGAGTTCCCCGGTTTTCAGTTGAGAATTATCGAAGAGCAATCACATGTCTTAGTTGAGAAAGTCCGCAATGGCGACATTGATACCGCCATTTTAGCCTTGCCGTTTGCGCATGAAGGCCTACTCGCTTTCGAGTTCTGGCAAGAAGACTTTTTTTGGATTACCCAGCAGGATGATGAAATGGCCACACGCCAAGATATCAACAGTGATGAAATCAACCACGCGCAACTCATGCTACTGAAAGACGGCCACTGTTTGAAAGAACATGCTTTATCGGCTTGCAAACTTCAGCCCAGCCAAACAAACCAAATTTTTGGCTCAAGCAGTTTAAACACCCTGATCCAAATGGTAGCAGGCAAAATGGGAACAACGATTGTCCCCGAAATGGCGCTCGATCAACTGGTGTACCCCAGTTCAGAATTACATGCCGTACACTTGAACGAACCCAGCCCACACAGAAAAATCGCCTTTATTGTTCGGCCGAATTACGCTGGGGTCAGCAATATAGAAAAGCTCATGACCATGTTTAATGAAGATCTGACACAGGTATTACACAAAGTGAAATGATATTTGCTGAACGTTTGCTTTGATCGTTTGCGTTAATCAAGAATGAGAGGGAATAATGCACGAGCTGCCGCGCTACTCCGCGGAGAAGAAGATATCGGCATAGTAAACAATGGCATGGCCTTGGCTATCATCCGTATCGGTCATAATCGCCACGCCGTCGATTTGCTGAATATCTCGTGACAACCAGCTTGAAAAATCGTTGCCGACATGACGCTTTTCCTGAAACCAGACGCCGGTTTTATCCTGCGCATCTCTTATAGCCATCATCTGCGCATTATCTGGCGCATAAGCATTAGGCCAAGCTTGGCCCTTCACTGAACGGCTAGACCAAACATAGTTAAGCGCATGAGTTTGCCAAAACAACCAGCCGCCAGAGTGGATTAAATAGACTCTGGCGGCATAATCATCACCTGACTTCTGTTTTTCCGGCTGTGTCGGTAAGGCTTTTTCCAGTTTCCAGCGCCAGTTCAAATATGGGGTTTTCTGAAGGTTAATGTCCTGTTCAAGCAACAAGCCTGATGCACTATTCCGGCTTTCGGCTTTTAATACGACCTGTTCTTGCTCTTCCATTTTTTGATAATGAGTACGCGAATTAAAACGTATTTCCTCCCATGCATCTAAATCATCAAAAGGTAGACTAAGCGTCGTTGCTTCAACGACCTCAGTCTCTGCTCGCAGCGACAATGCGCTGAGGTAAAGGCATAAGACTATAGTGAAAGAACACCTTTTTTTTAGATTTATATTAAACATGTTGCACTCCGTATCAGCTTGAATCCGCGATCTGATGAAGCGTTTTAAGCTGTGATCAAAACTTGTTATGCTAAATATAGTCTAAACTGGAAGTATTTATTTCTTGGGTGCCAATTTTACACCGAGGCAAATTCATGCAAGTCAGGCTTTTACATATGAAGAGTAGCGTCGTAAGAGTGCTTCGATATATGCTTGCTGGCGGATTGTCAGGCTTAAGTCATGCGCATGCTGAAGCCAATACCAGCCTCTTAAACGAAACGTTTAACCTAAGCGGCTTTATACTAGGCTGTATCACTTTTTTAATTCTGCTGTCAGGCATTTTTTTACTTTGCGTCAAAAAGATTATCCAAGATAAAAATAGACTTAACGAAAAATTTCAGCAGGTGCGGCAGCAAAATGACGAACTCTTGGATCAGAAGCATCAGTGGCTTGAGAAAGAATCAGCCCTGATTTCGACGAATATTGAACTAGAGAAGCGCATCACGGCACGGACAGAGACCGTCAACAAAATTAATCATGATCTGACCAAGTCACTGGAACATAGTCACAATCAAGCTCAACGCCTGAACACCTTATCGACCGCGCTCAATAGTACTCAGCGCAAAGTGCTAATTATTGATAAACATTATCATATCTGCTTTGCCAGCCAACCCTTTCTAGACTTTACCGGGCTATCACTGATCAATATAAAAGATCAGCCGCTCAAGCTCTTAGAAAAACATGTTTGCTTGCCGGAAATGGCGACGGATGGTTTAGCCATGAATCAACATGGACTGATCGACACCGCACTTAAGTGTCTCGACAAGCATGGTGACACGCACTGGCTAAATGCTCAGATAGCGCTTAGCTGGTCTGAGCAGAAAGAGATATGCCATTACGTCATCGTGTTTGAAGAAAACAACAGCGCCGAACAAACACCGATTCCCCGTGATATCACTCGGTCATCGTCTTAACCTGACTTTACTCTAATCAGCATTGATTATCACGTCAGCAGGATGAAGAGCTGCCACCACTAAACAGCCTTCATAACTCGCTTATGCCAACAAAAACTCTTTAAACTGACCGCGCATGCAATGATTGGATGCCATAGAGGATGAGTAGCCACCGGCGTTGATAAGTACCAGGTAGTCATGCTGACTGAGGTCCGGCAATAGTGCACCTGGACACCAAACATCAAGCGCTTCATTAATATTACCAACAACACTCACTTGGCTTAGCGCTTCCCCTGCCCAACTCAAGGGGATGCATTGAAAAGGTAAGTTGTAATAAGCAGGTTCGGGGGCAATATTAAAACCGGCGTCCACACCAACAAACGACACCGTATTTTTCTGTTCAGCAAAGGTTTTACTCAGTAATAACAGTCCTGCATCTTTGACAATGTAATCACCCGGTTCTATTTCAATAAGTAGCTTGCGTGCGCCGAATTGTCGTTTCAAAACACTAGCCCACGCATTTAGATCCAGCGCGTCATCGCTTGCCAAGTGGGGTACACCTAAACCGCCTCCGACATTCACCGTCTTAAGGTCAGGCACCTTATCGACGAACCATAAACAGCGTTCGATCACCGCTTCCCAATGTCCTAATTGTTCTGTTAAATAGCCACAACCGGTATGAAAATGAATTTTACTGACCGTCAAGTCATAGTCTTTCGCGAGCGCTAAAGCCTGCATAAATTCACTTTGGTAAATACCAAATTTAGTGGTCACGGCTCCGGCATACTGAAGTTTTTCATTTGCCGCACGGCTCACGCCCATAGCGGGATTAACACGTATCCCAATCTCGGTGCCCGGTTTGAGTTGGCCCCAAGTTCGAATAGCGTGCAATGAATCGCAATCCATAAACAAGCCCGGATAGCGAGCCAATAGTTCGATATCTCTGACCGATAAGCTGCCCGCCGTAAACGAAATATCACGGGGTAAAAAACCGCAACTCACCGCATGTTCTACCTCCTGTGGTGAACAAGCATCAATACCGCAGAGCTGTTTTTGTTTCAAGTTTGCCAGTAGAGGCATAAATCGATTCGCTTTCATCGCATAAAGTAAGCGATATCTGCCTACTAAACCTTGCCCTTCTAAGGCTAACTTGATGCGTTGTATATTATCTTCAACACGCGACATCGAATAAACAAAAGAGGGCGTACCAAATTGTGTCGCTAATTCAGCAACCGACCAGCCTGCAAAGAGCAATTTACCCTCTTGGTAGCATAAGTCTGGTCGTTGCCACCAAGACAGCGTTTTTAATGGGTCTATGTCTCGCTGTTCATTCATCTTAGCAAGCTCGTGAGCTGGCAAATTGATTCATAACAGGGCGACTATCAAGCTTTCCGCCAATCCATTTGCGACAGCTAGCCGAACCGCAGGAACAAGGAAACTGTTTGAATAAATGGTCTTCGGTTTCGGCATAATCCATATAAAGATAGCTTCCTGCCGGTATCGCTTTCAGCGCTGTTACCGTCATGAATTTCATATCCAAAGAAATATTAGGATCACACGAATGCAAAAAATAACCGGAAAAGTGTGGGTCAAATAAATGTTCGGTCGGAGAAATCTGTAAGGTATGCTGGCGTATATCGGCGACCACTTCACCTGCCATTTTAGCGATCACGTCGCCTGAGTTGAATGAACGGTAAGTCATTACACCTAAACCGGTCGAATCATCTTTAAATACAACTGAAAAATCTGTGGATTGTGGGAACAAAGAATCGCTCCCAAATCTGGCAGGATAAAGCATCTACACGTACTCCGATAAAAGGAAGGTCATCAAGAAACAGGCTGCATATTTGCTGAAGAAATATGTCGTGGCCAAAGACCGTTTTATACTGCCAATTTGTTTTATCAACAAGAAAAAAATTTTTATGGTAACGATTAATATTCGAGTAGATTTATCAGACACGTTCTAAATAAAAAAACCGGAATTAGGTTTTGTTGTCGCCCTATTCCGGTTCCATTTTTACGCCTTATTGTTTAGAACTTAGCGCCTAACCAAAGCCATAATTTATCGGTATCTACGCCTGTATCACCGGCAGAATACGCTGCATATTTGATGCCCGCAGAATAATTCTTACCAAAACCTTTGGCGAAAGAAACATCAACTTCACTACCTAAGTCAGTGCTACCCTCATCCGAATCAAAATCATGGTATGCCACCATCCATTTACCTCCAGCCACTTTACCGGCTGCCGAAACATATAAATCCGTCAAACCGATAGCAGGGGTGTTCAAAAACACATCTGCCCACCCGTTGAATTTATGCAAGGTAGCCAATGGCGTAGCGAAGCCTATAGCGCTATCATCTGAACCAAGTACTTCATAACCTAGTTTTGCGGTAACTCCCGAAAACACCAAGCCACCTTCCAACAACATATAGCTTGTGTCCAATGTATTGCCACCCGATTCATTCTCTTGGTAAGCATATTCCGCAGTATATAAGGACTTCATTTCGTCATCGATTGCCGTACTACCTGAAAAGCGTAAACCATAGGTATCTATCCCATTATCAGAACCGTTATCAACTTCTAATAAATAGCTATATGCCGTCAGTTTACCCAAACCCGTTTTATACGATAGGTTGATCAAATGATCTTTTGATTCAACATCTGATACTTCTGCAAAAATACGGTTTCGTTGACCCAAGTAAGCGTAAGTCGCCTCTAAATCTTTAGATAATTTGTAGTTAATTGTTAATGCATCAAATGTTTGACGATCCTGTCTCCAGCCAACATGGCCGACAAAACGGTGGTTATCCATCGTGATAACCTGACGACCAAGCTTGACAGTTAGATCATCTTTCGCATACTTCAAAAACCCTTGATCCAACTCGGTAGTTTCTGGGTCTGCAACCACTGAAGCACCTTTGGATGAGTAGCCCGGTCCCTGCGCGGGCCCTGGTAGATTAAAACGGTCTTGACCTAGCACTTCTCTCGAATCTTCAAATTCGATAGTGGCAGAAAATCCTTCATAGGCGCCAGTGTTATAACCCAATCGTGAACGCAGCGTCATGGCTTTCGCTGAATCAGCTGTATTATCCTGGTCGACATATTCATAGCGAAGACGAAAATCCCCATAGGCCGTACCACCGGTCAAAGCGGCCGTAATATCATCAACCGATGCAAGTGCCTGTGTACTCATCATGCCACTTGCAATCGCTGCTGCAACCGCTAAACCAAGTGAACTTTTCTTCGTAAATTGTGTTGTTTGTGTCATGTATGACTCCTAGTTTAAGAAAGTATTAAATAGCAAATATCAATAAAACGTCGCTTAAAAACGTGCCTTAAGCTTATCCGGCTCTCTTCTGTTCATCGTCTAAGGACGTGTCACTTTCTGACCGGTTAAATTTGGGTTTAGTCTTTTTTTAGCATCAATGACCTCAACTTTACGCTGCTTCTCGTATAAGAAAGTCAGGACTTCCGAACGCAAGTGGACATACTTAGGGTCTTCCGCTAAGGCCAAACGATTGCGTGGTCGAGGTAAGTCGATGTCGAGAATTTCACCGATGCTGGCGGCAGGGCCATTGGTCATCATGACAATTCTGTCGGAAAGCAGGACAGCCTCATCAACATCGTGGGTGATCATAATGACGGTGTTATTGAGCTCATTCTGAATTTCCATCAGGGAGTCTTGCATATGCGCTCTAGTCAATGCGTCGAGCGCACCAAAAGGCTCATCCATCAATAAGATGTCGGGCTGCATCGCGAGTGCTCTGGCAATCCCAACGCGCTGCTTCATGCCACCTGAAATCTCATCAGGGCGCTTATGCATGGCATGATCCATATGTACTAAATGCAAGTTGTATTCGATCCACTCTTTCATTTCTGCTTTGGTTTTTTGCTTACCAAATACTTGCTTTACCGCAAGTTCGACGTTCTGATACGCACTCAACCAAGGCAATAATGAATGATTCTGAAACACCACGGCTCTTTCAGGACCTGGCTCGTTGACCTCTTTCCCGTTCAACACCACGCCACCTCTGGACGCTTGATAAAGGCCAGCCACTACATTCAGCACTGTGGACTTACCACAACCCGAGTGACCAATAAGCGAAACAAACTCGCCCTTATCAATTTTCAGGCTGACATCTTTCAGCGCCGTAAATTCACCTTTGTCGGTAGGAAACACCATATCGATATGGCTAATGTCTAATAATGTACTCATGGATTTCTCCTCAAATTTTCTCTGTTAAGTGCTCGGTAAGGGTTAACGCGAAGCGCTAGCTTTATCCCAAGACAACCAACGTTGAAGCTGCATCATGCCTCGATCTAACAAGAAACCGATGAAACCGATCACCACCACAGCAGCCATAATTCGGCTCAAAGAATTTGAACTACCATTCTGAAATTCATCCCAGACGAACTTACCCAAGCCCGGGTTCTGGGCAAGCATTTCTGCTGCAATCAGCACCATCCATGCGATACCTAGCGATAAACGCATACCGGTAAAAATCATTGGAATGGAGGCAGGCAGAACAATTTTTTGCACATGTTTCAAAGCCGGTAACCGAAGCACTCGACTGACGTTAACGAGATCGCTATCGATCGATGCCACACCGACCGAGGTATTTATCACCATGGGCCAAAGGCAACATAAGGTCACCGTGATCATGGAAACGATGAATGACTTGGCAACCATCGGGTCGTCTGTCACATATAAAGCACTGACTAAAATGGTAACGAGGGGCAACCAAGCAAGCGGCGATACCGGCTTGAAGGTTTGAATAATTGGGTTTACCGCCGCATTTAAGGTTTTGTTCAAGCCAACCGCTATCCCCAAAGGAATCGCGATCACCGCCGCTAACAAGAAACCGCTCAGTACGGTAATCAAACTGGTGAAGATCTGGTCAATAAAGGTTTCTTTGCCGGTATATGCCCTGATCTTGGGAACATAACTCGGGTCGTCCGCTACCCGTTTGGCATTTCTCACTTCTTGGCGTTCATAAAACGCAGCTTCTTTATCACGAGCAGTTTGGTGCTCTGAATACAGCGCGCCAAATTGCTGCCAAACATGTGACGGGCCAGGAAACTGCCCCAGCGATGTATTGACACTTTGCGCCGCTGCCGACCAGATAATCAAAAATACAATGATGCCCACAATGGGTACTACCAGGTTTTTTGCTGTCGAAAATAAAAACGCTAAGGTTTTATCCAGCCAGACGATCTGTTCGCTTGACTCGTCATTCAAGGGTGTCGCGGTAGACATAATGAACTCCTAAATATTCAATACTGTACGGGGGTATTCCATAAGGTAGACAGCCTCCATGCCGCACCTTATGTGCAAGGTAGACTTAGAGTTTGTCGCCTTGCTTCAGACCGATTTTAAATTTGTTGATATACTCGTTTGGCGCTTTACCGTCATAGACAATGTCATCGATAAAGTGTGTTTGAGGGTCTTTAAAGCCGTCTTCGGTAGCAAAGTCTGGGAAGTCAGCTGCATTGGCTTTTTTCTCTGCGATTAGAGACTGCGCTGCTTTAGCGTAAAGGTCTGGACGATAGACTTTCTTCGCCATGTCAACGTACCAGTCATCTGACTTGTCATCGCTAATCTGACCCCAACGACGCATTTGCGTGAGATACCAAATCGCATCTGAGTAGAACGGGTAAGTCGCGTTATAACGGAAGAACACATTGAAATCCGGAACCTCTCGCTTGTCACCTTTTTCGTATTCGAAGGTACCCGTCATGCTGTTGGCTATAACATCGTAATCAGCACCGACGTAGTTTGGCTTCGATAAGATTTTTACAGCTGCTGGGCGGTTCGCATTGTTTTTCTCATCCAACCACATGGCTGCTCGGATAAGCGCTCGCGTTAGACGGATAGTCGTATTCGGGTATTTTTCTGCAAACTCAGCAGTAATACCGAAGACTTTTTCTGGGTTATCTTTCCAAATTTCGTAATCGGTTACGACAGGAACACCGATACCTTTGAATACTGCTTGCTGGTTCCATGGCTCACCGACGCAGTAACCATAGATCGTACCGGCTTCCAAGGTAGAAGGCATTTGTGGTGGTGGGGTCACTGAAAGCAATGCATCTGCAGAGATTTTACCCGAGGTATCACCTTTATGAGGTGCATAAAAACCCGGGTGAATGCCGCCAGCTGCTAGCCAATAACGTAATTCATAATTGTGGGTAGACACTGGAAACACCATGCCCATATTAAAAGGCTTGCCTTCAGCTTTGTACTTTTCAACAACGGGCTTTAGCGCATCTGCTTTAATTGGGTGAACAGGGCGGCCATCTGCCATTTTTGGGATATTGGGCTTCATCTGCTCCCAAATATCGTTAGAGACTGTAATCGCGTTACCATTCAAATCCATGGAAAAAGGCGTAATGATATGTGCTTTAGTGCCAAACCCCATCGTTGCTGCAATAGGTTGACCGGCTAACATATGCGCGCCGTCTAAGCGGCCGTCAATCACGCCATCCAACAATACTTTCCAGTTTGCCTGTGCTTCAACGGTGACATACAAACCTTCTTCTTCAAAGTAACCATTTTCATAAGCAACCGCGATGGGTGCCATATCAGTCAATTTGATAAAACCGAAAGTTAGCTCATCTTTTTCAGGATAACCGAGCTTTTCAGCCTGTACCGAACCTACCGTAACCCCGGAGAGGATCAGCGCAGATATAAAAAATTTCTTTACGACCTTTAATTGTTTCATATAAACGACCCTTTTAAGTTTTCAGAAAAACATGCTGTATTGATACGAAAAGTATTCTGTCGGACATACAAGCACCGACCCACTTAATAAGTATTTAGATACCCACTAATAGTTAGTTACTTTAACTAAGCACGGAGCATGCCAACTAGCAAAACACTTAAATATCAAAAGCTTAGGGATTTTATTGAAGGGGTATGCACTTTTTTTCAGGTGCACCCGTGCATGACTGAACTAAATTAGTGCAATTATGGTGCGTTCAACGTAAAAAATTTGAGTCATTCAAATTTAACTAGGAAAAGCACTATTAAAGTGGTGCGTAAACAAATAGGTTTTGCCATACGCACAGACAGATAGGAGAAAAAACTACGATTTTTTTACATAACAGCAGAGGATAACAATACGCGTTCCGTTGACACGTCCCTCTATGTGTTCGGGATTATCGGTTAGGGAGATGCCACGTACAACAGTGCCTCTTTTTGCAACAAAGCTCGTGCCCTTCACGTTCAGGTCTTTGATGATGGTGACATTGTCACCCGCTTTTAATAACGCGCCATTGCTATCTAGAGCCTGAACCACATCATCCTGAAAACTACCCATCCCGGCTTCTGCCCACTCGAGTGAAAACTCATCGAGATACAACATATCCAACAAGTCCTGAGCCCAACTTTGCGCCGAGACTCGTTTCAAAATACGCCAAGCAAGCACCTGTACCGCAGGCACAGTACTCCACATACTGTCGCTCAGGCAACGCCAATGATCCAGGCTCATGTCCGCGACGTTCGTTTCAATATTCTGAACACAGGTAGCACAGATAATGACATCAGCCTCGCCTCGCCCTTCAGAAGCAGGCACGCTATAGACGGATAAGCCTTCGCTTGCTTTGCAT
The DNA here is from genome assembly GCA_048058835.1 of Oleiphilus sp. Lineage (GTDB taxonomy): Bacteria > Pseudomonadota > Gammaproteobacteria > Pseudomonadales > Oleiphilaceae > PZPK01. The sequence continues at coordinate 109,175 of JBLLNS010000001.1, read as the reverse complement.
AACTCACATTGCCCAGCACTTCTCGCCAGTAATTCAGATTCAGTTGCCACTACCTTCCCCTTGGGTGCTCTAAATGCGCCATTATACGCAGCATTACCCTGTAAATCTTGCGTTTTTGAGAGGCCATCTTAAGTGTATTCATTCAGCAAAAGTTAAATAAACTTGATTCAGCGTCAGGCACTTCTATCCTTTAGGGAGTGTTTGATTTTAACGTACCCAGTATCGCGACTGGCACAGCCCGAATAACGAATCTAAGTGAGTACTCTATGGATGAAAAAGATATAAATCGCTTGCTGCTTCAATTTAGCCAATTATTCAAGAATGCCAACCGAGACTTCATTAACCCTGAAATTGAAGAGCTGTGCGTTAATGACCTGAAACCAATGGTTGAACTTGTTGCTAAATGCCGCGCGGCATACCTGAAATACAGTTATGAGCTGGGCAAAAAGTATTTTAATTCGAGTGATCTACCGAATGCCGATGAATTAAAAAAATTGAAAATACTCCGGTTAAGGTTTACGGAGCTGTCAGAGTCTTCACAGGCTTTTGAGACCTGCATTCAAAGAGGTTATCTGGATTTAAAACTGGACAAGTAGATTAGTGCTGAGCACTGCGAAGTACGGGCTTTTTCGGGGCAAGATTCAATGAGGCGTTTTCTTGATCTATCTTGAAGTCAAATTGACTCAGTAAATTCATACCCAACAGCCCGTCATATTTGAAATTGGGTAACTCCATAATCACCGCTTCCAACGAACTAACACTGAGACTGGCAATACTGACGTTATTCAGCTGCACGCTATAACCCAAGGTTTGACCGTTAGCGGTATTCATTAAGGTTTTATCGGCCTCAGAAAACACCATCAGGCCGGTATTCGCTAGCACCGCCCTTTTTATAACTGTTTTTGACGCCCCCGTATCAAGCATCAACTCAACGTCCAATTGAGAGTCCAAGTTAACGGTGACTAAATAATGTTCACCCTCCTGCCTTAAAGGAACCGCTAGTTGAGGGCCAATTTTTTCATACAAAGCAATCGCATCTTGAAGTTTGTCTATCTCACCCTGAAACTCAATATCATTCACCGCGCCCAATAAGCTTTGTGAGGCGTCGGTACTATTTCCTAACTGCAATTGCCAATAACTCAGGCGCAAATAATAGAATGAATTATCTGCTTCTAAAAAGGTTAATTGTCTGTATATCTCAACCAGTTGATCGATATCACTGCGTTCAGAAAGTCGCGCATCTATTTTTTCTACTAAGCGGTAAATTTCTTGCAAGAGTATCTGCTCTGCCTGCAAGTCAAGCCCATAGCGGTATTCATATAAAAACGTCAACGCCATCTCATAACGCTCAGCATCATAGGCTAACTGAGCTAAACGCAGTGCATCGTTTAATGTGGCACTATCCAGTTGAAAAAAAATTTCAAGAGCGAGATCTAGATGCTTTTCGTTGAGGGCAAGATCGAAACGGGCATTGCTTGGCGCTCTATCAATGAGTGGCGTTTCTGAAGCAGAGGAGGTGGCTTGTTTAAGCTGTTCTCTAAGATTACTAAGGCGCTGTTGCTGGCGAGAAATGGAGTAATTCTGTGCAGTTGCCGCATCAAGCGCAAGCTGGCTTAACCAAAATTGCTGCGCAACCCAGCCAATAAACAGCCCCATAAATAGCGCAATGAGATAACCAACAGTTCGTTTCACATAAATTACCTATAAAGGTTGCGCATTCCCGACATTGGCAGCCGGTGGCTTATCCAATATCAACTATAAGGTTGAAAAGGCTCATTCTGGTCTTTCAAACAGAATTTCAGCCACCTCGGGTGCTTTAGTCACCTCTGGATCAACCACGGTTTCATTCTCAAAGGTTTGTTCCAGCACAAAACTATTTAGACGGCCATCTATTAATGTACGTCGACCACCGTGTTGAACCACCTCTTCTGAAATAAGGTTAATGCGACCGAATACTTCAGAGCTTAACAAGGCTGGCTCTTTAATTAACCAGCCGCCCACGACACTCTCAACCGTACCATCAAGACTTGTTAACATCGCCCCTTTTTGCCCTGTCGACATATCCACCTCATACAGCGAGGGAAGATACAGTTTACCTTCATCTAAGTTAAAGCTTTCCAATGCTAGGGTGTGATCCCCTATTAACAAATACATCAGCTGAGTTGAGCTAGCATAATCATAGACAGGCAGCCACTTACCATCCTCTGAAGCATCCTCAATCGCTAACTCATCTAATTGCGTTAAATTAGCATCAGAACAACTCTGGTCATCTAATTGCAGTTCTGTGCAAAAAAATGCTTTCGACTCATATTCCCTAAAACTGTTCACACAAGTGCCCAATTCCAAATCTAATCCTGTACAGGTATTGTTGGCACCTTCCTCCTCTACTTCGCTAGGATCACAGCTGACTCTCTGGTAATTTTTATAGCATTCGTTGCTTCGTACCGCACCTTTTTGAAGCGCAGTCAAAAATAGGTTGTCATTAACCAGATAAGCCTCCATACCCGTTAAGGCCGCACGTTTACCAAAAAACACCTGCTCGCGGAGTGATTTAGCGGCTTCAAAACCGACATCAAAGTAATAGGCGAGGAAAATGTCTTTTTGCTGCATTTTTGCCGTGACTAATAAACGGTCGTCCTGCAATATAAAATCTGTTTGCCTGACATAGTCATCGTGATACTGCATAAACGCTTTTAGCTCAGCATCATTACTTTCATCATTTAACTCTGCAATATGTCGATAGTCAGACACGGTGCATAGTTCTTGAGAAGAACCGGTTTGATTTTGCTCCTCAAGGGTTTGGCAGTTATCGGCACTATTATCCGGTGGATTACAACCAAACTCTGGCTCACACGCTGTGAAAAACTGCCACATTTGCGCTTCAACATCATGCGCATCTGCACATGCCACATCCCCTTGATCACAGTCGCGCAAGTCAAATTGCGAAAAGCTGCGCTTTGATCGATAGTCCTGATTATCAAACATCAGTGGGTTATGGGCCTTGACCAGGGGCACACTGGAAGGGTTGACCAGAGCAGCCTGAGCCAAGTAATCGAACTGATAGATTTTCGCGCCATCGATAACCAGCAAATCATCGTTATCGAAGAGAGCTGTCGCAGGCTCGCGATAGGTTTTGTTTGCTGAGTTGACGACGATGGTTTGTTCAGAAAGCGTCAGCGTTTTATCAGCCAGAATAGTAGCTGTCTGATTGAAGGTTTTAGACATTAGGTCGCGGCCAGTATCTACCACAAAAACATCCAAACCTAACTGAATCAGGTATTGATAATTTTCTAAAGCCTGAACATGAAACTGATATTTATCGCTGTACTGCTTAGGCGCAATTTCAACGACATCGAATTCCTGTAAGCGACGTGCTTGTGTCCAAACTTGCTCTTTATTTTCATCAAACAAAGTCAGCATTTGATTATAACCATCAAAGCCTAGAAACGCGTATTCCAGCCTTTGTTGACCGACATTATCAGGATCAGGCATCCAACCAAAAATAAGTTTTGAACGGGCGACCGCCTCGGTGACTAAATCCAGGCTTTCTATTTCACCATCTTCATCCTTGCTGGCATCAAGCTGATGATCCAGTGGCAGTGCGTAGTAGCGTTTTTGGGTGTCTGAGGTGCAGCTATCGCCAGCGGGATCATTTTCAGCCGTCATCACGTAAACGAGCTCATCATGAAGGACTGAGAAGGTAAGTTGGTCCTCGCTTTTTTCGACGCGCTCTGCAGGAATAATTTCGCAGACTTCGTTGATAAAGTGGCTCAGAAGGCGAATCTGGTTGTTCGCATGGTTCACCAGGTAAACATTATCGCTACTTTCAACTAAGGTAAACTCAGCCTCTCCTTGCGTATCTGACTCAGTATTTAAAGCAACAATAATTTGGCTATCGGCCGCCAGTATTTCTGTTTGAGAGGACGCTCCGCTTGCTGTTTCCTGAGGCTTGTAGCTGAAAAAGGCCAGAGGATCTTCTGAGGTTTTTTCGAGCTCGAGCTCTTCTTCGGTTTTTCCTTCCGGGTCAAAATCATCGGGATTTATTCGTGCAATGTAGGGCTCGACAATCTCGGCATAAACAGGCAATCCAACCGGAAGCGGGTCGAAAGAAAGATCAGGTTCTTCCTCATCGGGTAGTGAGCCACCACTAGTACATCCATTTAGCAGGATGATAACGGCCGATAACAGACCCAAGTGGATAAGTAGCTTTTTCATCACATCAACAACCTTATTTTTATGCAATTTCCCTAAAACATTCTAATATTTTGCCTGAAGATTATATCTGGGATAGTCTATGAAATAATCTATTAGCTTCTTGATTGGGAGCCTGTTCACATAATTCCGTGATCATTCAAGAAAGTTTGAATCTGGTCATCATCCCGAGATCCTAATTACAATGGATATATCGAAACCAACGATCACCTCAAACCAAAGCATATCGCAAACAGCAGATAGCAAAATTGATAGCAGCAAGGTGGTCACCGACATTCAAAACCTGAAGCTGGAGGCGGGTAAAGTCTACACAGCAACCGTCATTAAAGCGAACAACGACACACCTCAAGCCATCAACGAACAAGCGCCAAAATCAAACACACCGCCTAGCCCAGAAAATGCGCCATCAAAAAACAGCACCGCAACTGCGCCACCTGAGGCTCAAAAGCATGTCGCTGGCTCTGCGCAACAATGGTTAGTCTCCGTTCGGGGCAAAGTCGCCTTAATCAGTTCTGAAAAACTATTGGAGCCAGGGCAAAAACTGTTATTGAAGCTGGTTCAGTCAGCGCCTGATAACAAACCGGTTCTGCATGCGCAGATTCCGCCAGCCAAGCCGGGAGCATTATCAGCCAGCCAAGCCCAAGCGTTTGATATGCCTTTTAGCAACACGAAAACACTGGCAAGTTTGAGCGCTCAGCAAACTCAGGCGCTGATACAAGCCTTGAACCTAAGTATGGATAAACAGCTGCCGCTAAAACAGGGTTTAAACCAGATTGATGCGATGATCAAAGCCTTGGGCTCTGAAACTCAGCTTTCAGGGAAACAAACTAACGAGGCAAACCTTGGACTCAATCGCCCCAGTCAGGTGGCACAAACTCACTTAGACAGACAAATATTAAACACGACCAAACAGTCGCTGCTCAACACCCTAACCAAGCTGGAAAACATCACACAAAGTGCAGGTCGCGACTCGGGGGGAGCAAACCCACAGGCCTCAGCCATTAAAACAGGCATGTTAAATTCCGGCCTATTTCTTGAAAAGACCTTACTCTCGCAACCGGAAAAACTCATCGCGCTTAAGAACCAGCTTCAGCAGTTTGAAGCCTCTCTATTAAAAACACCGCCAAACCAAATCAATCAGCATGCTGCGCAAACGAGTCAACAAGCGACTAGCGCCACATCACCAACTCACAGCGCCATACACAAGCTACAACAGACTATTGAAAGCCTGCTACAGCTCAACACGCAGACTAAATCAAATGCAACACCTAGCTCTCAGACTACTAATTCTGCCTCAACCATGAGCGATCTGAAAGCTAACCTTCTATCTGTGTCGGCGATGCTGAACAAGCACCTTGCCAAAACAACGAGCGAAGCCGAGTTAAAAACGATATTCCTCAGTTCGCTTCAAGATGACTCGCCCGTTTCGCCATTCAGCTTTCCTATTATGGCCCCAACTAAGCTTTCTTCTGATAAAGTTCGCATGGATAAGCAAGAATTTTCAGCAGGCCAGTTGCTCAAATTACTGGCCGGCATGATCCATAAATTACAATTCAACCAGCTACATAGCCTGCTCCAATCAAATACCAATGCAGAAAGTCCGCTGCAACAAAGCTGGTTTTTTGAGCTGCCTATCATCAATGCCGAGCAACAGATTCAAACCTTTAATTTCAGAATTGATCAAGAAGAAAAAAATCCGCATTTAAACAAGGACGAGCAAGAAAAAGAGCTTCAATGGAAGCTACTGTTATCATTTGACTTAGAAGGTCTTGGCCCTATCTATGTTCAAGTTTCCCTATCGAAGCACTCGGTTTCATCGGTGCTGTGGGCAGACCATGACTCGACTCTTTCGCTTCTAGAAAGTGAAGCAGAGCACTTTAAACGTCAATTAGAAAAGATTGGCTTGAGCGTCGATGAGCTGCGTTGCCAAAAAGGCCAACCGCCCAGCGCCCAAACTAAAATAGACCGACATTTGGTGGATACAAAAGTATGAATTCAGATTCTCCCAGCCAAGCCATAGCCCTGAAGTATGATGAAGTGTCTGCTCCGACCTTGTCAGCGAAAGGCCAATCGGACATTGCCGACCAAATTATTCAACTGGCCAAGGAACATAACATTCCTATTTACGAAAATAGTGAATTAGTGAACATATTGTCTAAACTGGAGTTAGGAGATGAAATTCCAGAAACCTTGTATCGTGTTATTGCTGAAATCATTGCCTTTGCTTACTACCTGCAAGGCAAAGTTCCACGTAACTTTACCCACGATTGAGTATTTTCTTTTGGTAACGCACCATATTCACCCTTTATTGAACCGCAGCCGATGACAACAAACGCTGCATATTCGAAGAACGAAAAAAACAACAAGCGACTGAGACCATGTCACAAACAGATCATCAATTTTTAATCGATACCAAGCCTTATTTTTACGCCTCCATTTTTTCTGGCGTGCTAGCGGTATACAGTTTATTACTGGGTCACTTTGTACCGGCCTGCCTTTCCGCAATTTTGTGCCTATTTCTCAGCATTAATTTATTACGAAATCGCGACCCAAAACAACTTGAAGCAGGTTTTCCTGGGTTCAAGCATTCTTCGCTTGGATTAGGTTTATTTGGCCTGATAGGCATGGCGATAACACCAGAATTTGCCAGTACCTGGGTTTACTTCATTCCTTTATTTATTTTCTTTTTTTACGACTTTAAACCTGCCCTCTATCTCACCATTGGCTTTTCGGTTTTAATCACTATCGAGCTCAATTTATTCGGCAACGTATTTGAGAACATCCAAACTTTGCTGAATTACTATTTATATCTCAGCATGGCTTGTAGCTTGGTATATCTTAGGGAACGCCGCCGCAAACAGCTAAAACCCTTAAGACGCACAGACAACTTAACCAAAGCGGCCACCAAGGAACACCTAGACCACGACCTGACCAAAGAGATCCAAAGAAGCGAACGCGAAGGGAGTGAGTTAGCGCTTGTTGCATTAAGAGTCGACAACAAGGTGCTATCTAAACTGTCCCCTAAAGAGCAAGACAGCGTGATTATTCACTTAGGAAAACTACTGCATAATAACTTGCGCCTCTTTGATAGTTATTATTTATGGGAAGCGCATGAGTTTATTTTGGTGCTTCCGCATACCAGCTCTGCACAAGCCGTCAAAATAGCCAATGCCCTGCGAGTTAAAATTCGCCAAGAGGTTCATTCCGGTCAAGAAGAGGTTACGGTCAGTGCCGGCATTTCGGGCTTGAATATTGGGGATGACAGCCAGGCTATCATTGAACGTGCGTCACTGGCGCTGAAAGAAACCCAATCTATCAGCCACAATCGAACCCTTGTGTTTCGTGAGTCAACCGCTTCTCAAGCGTCTGAAGAAGTACCAAACACCACAGAAAAAGGAGACCACCATGCTGGCTGAAAACCAACTTCAAACGCGGATGATCAGCCTGCTATTTTTGCTTAGCGCGATCACCCTTTCTGTACTCGGCATACAAAACTTCCGATATGGTTTATACGACCTAGTCTATATCGCTTGGTTCATTGCCTGCGTTTACCTTGGCGTTAGTATTTATGCGCGCTTCGCACCTGAGTCAAAATACTTAAAACAAGTCACACTCAGCGCAATGGGCGCTGCTCTATTCTGCTTTTTCATCTTGAGTTTTGACTATCCCGACGAGGTTAAGCATTGGGTTTTACCCCTAAGCTTATTGGCCTACATCGCCATGTCTCACCGCCTAGCAAGCATTTTAAATACCTTGGTTCTGTGTTTATTTTCAGTCTCAATTCTGATCAGCTCGGGTGTTTATTCGGCTTTAATCTTCAGCACCTCTTTTTTAGTCTTTATGGCATTGGCAACGACCTATTCCAAACTCCACCAAAAGCGAAACCGAACCTTGGTAGAACTTGAAATCCATGACCCCTTAACCCATGCATATAACCTTCGACACCTTGAGGACACGCTAAAAAAAGAAGTTTGCCGTGCAGATCGAACAGGCAAATCACTGTCCTTAGTTTGCCTAGAGATAGACTACTTCCCACAATTAGAAAACATGCACAGCACGCCGACCATACATGGTTTACTGCTTAGTTTTTCAGAAACGCTTAAAGCGATGATCCGTGCTGGGGATAGTGATTACTTTGATGGCAAACAAACGGCATATTTACTGCTACCTTGCACCCCTTCTGAAGGCGTACTGGTGATTGCTGAACGTATCCGACGAACCATTGAGGAAAGCAAATGGCCCACCGTCGATAGCATATCGGTTAGCTTGGGCTGCACCAGTTACTGTGCCAAGGAACGTGAGGCGGACCAGGATGTGACGGCTAGCAAGCTGATTGCCGAAGCAAACATCGCCTTAGTGGAAGCTCAGAAAAACGGCCACAACCGAGTATGTTTCCATAATGCCAGACACTAAGCGCACGCCCTTGATACCGCATCACCGTGGAAAAAGTTGTTCTTAGCGCTTGTATTTACATGCTGTTTCTTTTAAAACGCACTGCTTAAATGTGCGTTTATTTGTGGAACAGCGATGAGTGAAGCCGACTTTCAGCCCTTAATTGAATGGCTTAGAACCAACCCAAGCTGGTTACTATTTAGTATTTTCTTGATCTCGTTTATTGAGTCACTGGCTCTAGCCGGTATCATTGTTCCAGGTGTTCTGCTTTTATTTCTAGTCGCCTCTGTTGCCGGCCATCTGGATTTCGCCATAAGCGCCGTACTCTTATCCGGTTTTCTCGGTGCTGTTCTGGGAGACGGCATCAGTTTCTATTTGGGGCGTTACTTCAAAACAAGCATTCCCAATCTATGGCCTTTCTCTCGATACCCGAAAACACTAAAAATGGGCGAAAACTTCTTCCATAAGCATGGCGGAAAAAGCGTGATGCTCGGCCGGTTCATTGGCCCCATCCGTCCAGTTTTACCCCTCGTAGCTGGCATGTTAGGCATGTCGCAGCTTCGCTTCGCCTTATTCAACAGCAGCTCGGCGCTTATTTGGGCTCCGTTTTATTTGTTACCCGGCTACTTTACTGGCCAAGCCACCAGCTGGCATTTGCCCTCCGACTTCATTGTCATTTTAGCCATTTTCCTTGCAGTTTTAATCTTGTTTAGCTGGTTTTTTCGCTTTCTTAGCCTTCGGCTACAAAAAGGTAGCCCAGTCTACGACGCCCTCCTCCTTAGCCAAGAGTCAAACGTTGCGCTTAAAAGTGTTCAGCAACATTACCTGCGTTTTCGGCAGCGCCACCCCACATTCGAATTTCCACTTGCCTCGCTAACACTGCTTTTTATCGCAACAAGCATATTCATTGTTTGGAGCTATCTTGCCGTCAGTACCAACATGCTAAGCGCGATAAACCAATCATGCTTAGATATCGCGACCAGTTTACGTTTAGAGACGGGCTATATCGGTACGGTTTTTAGTGCTGTGCAGGTTTCGTTTACCTTGCTCGGTGACGAAGCATTTTTGTATCTTTCTTTTAGTTTTTTCATTGTATTGATGCTATGGCGCAAACAATATTATGCGGCGCTTCATTTAGTGTGCGCTGGCTTGTTAACCGCCATATTGACTCACCTCTTAAAAGATTTTTTTGCCATTCCGAGGCCTGAATTAACGTTCGCGCCGCCGAGTTCCTTTGCTTACCCTAGCGGACACAGCAGTGGTGCCACCGTTTTTTATGCTTTGCTCGCTACATTCATTGCTCAAGACATGGCCAAGTTGCAGCGTTGGAAATGCTATATAGGATTCGCCCTACCCATCGTGTTCATCGCATTTAGTCGCGTTTTTTTAGGCGTTCATTGGTTCAGCGATATTGTCGGCGGGGTCAGTTTAGGCTTGGTGATTTCCAGCCTCACCCGAGTATCCTATAGTTATTATCACTTTAAGGATGCCAATAGAGCGGCCAAAATCAGCAACGATAAAATACGCATCATGCTGTTCATTTTCTTGTGGCTAGTTTGTCTAATCGCTTATCAGTGGGCCGTTTTCAGTGAAGTGTTGAATGCTGTTAGCATCATCGAGCAAGATTAATCCTTTGCCAACGCAGATTGAAGGTTTTCGCTTATTCCACCAGTCCCGATAACTGATCCGCAATTTTAGAAAGCCGCAGGTGAGAGTTATCGATTTCATATAAGTACTGCTTTTGAGCATTACCTAAGGGCAGCAACTCGGTTAAGCGCCAGCCTACTTGGCGGGCATCATCAAAATCAATCTGCATATGAAGCTCTTCCACGAAAGGGTGTTTTACTAGGGCTTTTAGAACGAGGCAGAGTTCATCAAACTCCTGCGGCATGGGGACAAAAGGCTCTAAGGCATGTTTTTCAACTTCAGCCAGCCACAAACCATCTGCCTGTTTTTTTGATCCACGTAGGCTCACCTGGCAAATGCCTTCCACCACAATCTGCAATACGCCATTTTCCAGTGCATCGCCAAAGTCGACTATGTGTACAAGTGTGCCCGTCGAATAAAACTGCGGCTTTGCCTGTTTTTCTGGCGAATATAATGTCACCACAAATGGCTCATTTTCACGCAGGCATCGTCTCACCATATCGAGATAACGGGGCTCAAAAATCCGTAAAGATATTCGCCCTTTTGGACAGACAATGGCATTTAAAGGGAATACTGATAAGTCCATAAAACTCGCCCTAATATGAAACAGTGTATTGGCTCTTCTTCAGGTCGTTTTATCTAATAATAGCTGTAAAATTCTATCTGTTTAACTCGAACTTTAAAACCGCCCCAAAAAAGCCCAGTCGCATTGAATGTAATCGTGCCTATCGGATATTTTTTTGTTATGCTCAACGACGTTTAAAGCATATTTTCGAACTCCAAAAAAGAGATACATCATGCCTACCTATCGTTCTAAAACCTCGACTCATGGACGCAATATGGCCGGTGCTCGCGCCCTATGGCGTGCGACCGGAATGAAAACCGAAGACTTTGAGAAGCCGATTATTGCGATCGCGAACTCCTTCACCCAGTTCGTCCCTGGCCATGTTCATTTAAAAGATATGGGCCAATTGGTTGCACGGCAAATAGAGAAAGCGGGCGGCGTAGCGAAAGAGTTCAACACCATCGCTGTCGACGATGGCATCGCCATGGGGCACGACGGCATGCTCTATAGTTTACCTTCGCGAGAAATCATCGCTGACTCCGTCGAGTATATGGTAAACGCTCACTGCGCAGACGCCTTAGTATGTATTTCCAACTGTGACAAAATCACCCCTGGTATGTTGATGGCTGCCTTGCGGTTAAATATTCCGGTTATTTTTGTCTCGGGTGGCCCCATGGAAGCCGGCAAAACCAAGCTGTCAGAAAATAAATTAGACTTGGTCGATGCCATGGTTATCGCCGCGGATGATTCTGCCGACGATGAAACCGTCGCTGAATATGAGCGAAGTGCATGCCCCACTTGTGGCTCTTGCTCTGGCATGTTTACAGCCAACTCGATGAACTGCTTAACTGAAGCGATTGGCCTATCCTTACCCGGCAATGGCACCACACTGGCAACGCATTCAGACAGAGAAAAGCTTTTCTTACGAGCTGGCGATGTGATTGTTGATATTGCGCGTCGCTATTACGAACAAGATGATGAGTCTGTCCTACCTCGGTCCATCGCGAACCATAAAGCCTTTGAGAACGCGGTCATGCTAGACATCGCAATGGGTGGTTCAACCAACACCATTCTGCATTTATTAGCCGCAGCGCAAGAAGCAGAACTGGACTTTGACTTAAGCAAAATCAATGAGCTAAGCCGAAAGATCCCCCAACTTTGTAAAGTGGCACCAAACTCTCCCAAATACCATATTGAAGACGTCCATCGGGCTGGCGGCATTATGGCTATCTTAGGCGAATTAGATCGAGCTGGCTTACTTCATAGCGATTTACCTACGGTGCACAGCCCAACTATGAAAGCGGCGCTTGCCAAGTGGGACATCATGCAAAACAACGATTCCGAGGTCGCAGAGTTTTTCAAAGCTGGCCCAGCAGGTATTCCTACTCAAACGGCATTTAGTCAATCGACAAGGTGGCCCACACTGGATGGTGATCGCGAACATGGCTGCATTCGCTCCATAGAGCATGCTTACTCACTTGAAGGCGGCCTCGCGGTACTCTATGGCAACATCGCGGAAGATGGCTGTGTGGTAAAAACCGCAGGGGTCGATGAATCGATACACGTATTTACTGGCAGAGCGGTGATCTTTGAAAGCCAAGACTCGGCTGTTAAAGGCATACTCAATGATGAAGTCGTAGCTGGCGATGTCGTTATTATTCGCTATGAAGGGCCCAAAGGTGGCCCGGGCATGCAAGAAATGCTTTATCCAACCAGCTACTTGAAATCCAAAGGCTTAGGCAAGGTATGCGCCTTGTTAACAGATGGTCGATTTTCTGGGGGCACGTCCGGTTTGTCTATCGGTCATGCTTCACCTGAAGCAGCTGCTGGCGGTGCCATTGGCCTAATTGAAGCCGGAGACACCATCAAGATTGATATTCCTAACCGAACGATCAACGTCGACATTTCTATGGAAGAATTAGCCACAAGACGTGCCCATATGGAGACCAAAGGCAAACAAGCCTGGAAACCTTTAGAAGTTCGACCAAGAAAAGTATCTGGCGCACTGAAAGCCTATGCATTATTAGCAACGAGCGCCGATAAAGGCGGAGTCAGAAATCTGGACTTACTGGATTAAAACCTTCTGGATTTGAATAAAAAAAGGGGCGCTTCGATAGAGCCCCTTTTTTAGTTTCATTCACACACTTACTGTCGATCATAGACAATAAAACTATAATCGTAAGGGTTTGCCCCTTCCGCCTGAAAATCTTCTCGCCCAACTTCCTGCCAAGAAGACCAGTCCACTTCAGGGAACCAAGCATCACCTTGAACCTCTGCATGCACTTTGGTCAGATAGACTCTGTCTACTTGTGGCAGACAGGCTTTATATATCTGGTCGCCACCAATGATCATGACTTCAGACTGGCCATCTATATTGCTGATGGCTTCGGCCAGGGCAATGGCTTGCTCCAGACTATGGGCTACTTTTACGCCTTCTGCTTGCCACTGAGTATTGCGAGTAATCACGATATTCGCTCGCCCAGGTAAAGGCTTGCCAATCGATTCATAGGTTTTTCGCCCCATGATAATCGGTTTGCCCATCGTTACCTGTTTGAAATACTTCATGTCGTTCGGCAAATACCAGGGTAGCTTGTTGTTGATGCCGATGACTCTGTTTTCAGACATCGCCACAATCATGGAACACTTCATATTCATCCTCTTATGGTGGACCAATTAATTTAGATAGCAATTGGCGCCTTAATGGCCGGATCAGACTCGTAATTTAAAATTTCAAAGTCTTCAAATTCATAGTCAAAAATTGAAGCAGGCTTGCGTCGAATGTTCAGGGTTGGCAAAGGCTTGGGTGCTCTGGAAAGCTGTTCAAGCACAATATCATCGGTGAGATGGTTTTGATAAAGATGACAGTCGCCAAAGGTATGAACAAATTCCCCCACACCTAGGTCACATTGCTGTGCGATCATGTGAGTCAGCAAGGCATAGCTGGCAATATTAAAGGGTACACCAAGAAATAAATCAGCACTTCTCTGATACAACTGGCAAGAAAGTTTGCCGTTTAAAACATAAAATTGAAATAAGCAATGACAAGGTGCCAAGGCCATTTTCCCTTGTTCGGCATTTGCTTGAGGTGATTGCCCTTCATCAGGCAATTCCGTCGGATTCCATGCGGACACGATCAGTCGGCGAGAATCCGGTTTGGATTTAATTTGCGCGATTAACTCAGAAATCTGATCAACCACCTGGCCATCAGCACCCTGCCAAGAACGCCATTGTTTGCCATAGATTGGCCCCAAATCACCGGTTTCTGTTGCCCATTCATTCCAGATCGAAACGCCTCTTTCTGACAACCAGTTGTTATCTGTGCTGCCTTTCAGGAACCAGAGAAGTTCATAAATAATACTTTTTAAATGTACTTTTTTGGTCGTGACCAGAGGAAAGCCCTGCGTCAGGTCAAAGCGCATTTGGCGACCAAATACCGAGCGTGTTCCCACACCAGTTCTGTCGCCTTTGTCAGTACCATTTTCAAGGACATCTTTCATCAATTCTAAATAGGCTTTCATGCGTTAACCTTAGTTCTATATGGATAGGTAAATAGTTAGTTTTTATACTTTGTTGTTTTGGTTCGTGGCATTGTAACGATATGCATAAACGATAAAACCAATACCGACAAGAATCATGGGGAAAGAAAGCAGCTGACCTTTGGTCAACCAACCCCAGGCGATAAAGCCAATATGGGCATCGGGCTCTCTCACGAATTCGACCAAGAACCTGAAAATACCATACCAGATCATGAACATCCCAGAAACAGAGGCGGCCGGTCTGGGTTTACGGGAATAAAACCACAAAATGCAAAAGAACAGTACCCCCTCTAAGGCAAATTGATAAAGTTGGGATGGGTGGCGAACCAGTTGTAACTCATCGGTCGGAAACACCATACCCCAAGAAACATTTGTTGCCCTTCCCCATAATTCAGCACCAATGAAGTTTCCTATTCGGCCTAAACCCAAGCCAATCGGAACTAAAGGCGCCAAGAAATCCAGTAGCTGAAAAAAAGTACAGCCGATTTTGCGTGCATACAAAAAGACTGCCGCCATGACGCCCATCAAACCGCCATGAAAAGCCATTCCCCCTTCCCAAATTTTAAATAGCCAAATCGGGTCATCCAGAAATTTATCAAAGTTGTAAAAAAACACATAACCGAGGCGCCCACCGATTATCACCCCAAGGGCGCCATAGTAGATCATATCGCCCACTTGCTGCTTAGTAATCGGCGAATCCGGTCGCTCGGCACGTTTCTGTCCCAACATATGCGCGGCTACAAAGCCGAACAAATACATTAAGCCATACCAGTGAATCTGGATAACACCAAGATCCAAGGCGACAGGATCTATTTGGGGGTATGCCAATGACATCAAATTACTCCTAAAAAAGGTCTACATTAAATTAAAAACTTTATCCCGACGATCATCAAAAACGCTGAGAACAATTTGCTCAACAATGCCCCAGGTAAATAATGCGCCAGGCTTGCACCGACTCGGGCAAAATAAATCGAGGTCATCACGATTGCCAGCAAAGCAGGCAAATAAACAAAACCCGCACTCCATTCCGGTCTTGCTTCGACCCCTGCCCCTACGACAACATTGCTGAGAGTGGCAAACACCGCAATCGGTAAACCGCAGGCTGCGGATGTGCCAACTACGTATTTCATTTGCAGTCGAAACCGGCTCAAAAACGGTACCGACAATGTTCCACCACCAATACCAAAAATAGATGACACCCACGCGACAATCGTTCCAGCAAATACCAATACTGGCCATTCTGGAAGCGGCTTCTTTACCTCAGGCTGCACCTGAAACATCATTTTAATCGACACCAGAATGGCAAAAATACCAAACATTTTTTTAAGCTGCTCGCCTTCTAACTGAACTGCTGTCATGACCCCCGCTACCGCGCCGAGAGCAATTCCCACTGTCATGGGTTTAAACACTGTCCAAAGCACCCCGCCTAATTGATGATGCTTATAAACGGAACTCGCCGAGGTGAACATGATTGTCGCTAGAGAGGTACCGATAGCCATATGCGTTAAGACCGCGGGATCAACGCCTTGCCAATGAAAAATAAATATCAGAATCGGCACGACGACGAGGCCACCACCAACGCCAAACAGACCTGCAGTGATTCCGGCAAAAATGCCTGCCAACAAGTAGCTTGCAATAATCATTCTGCGACAGAACCTCTAAAATAAAGCGTGCTATCATACCGCATATTTTTTGCTTGTGCTGAAGAGGTTGAAAGATGTGTCTGATCATTTTTAAATGGCAACCGGGTGACTCGACACCATTAATACTGGCCGCAAACCGAGATGAGTTTCATAACAGGCCGAGCCTCGATGCACATTATTGGGAAGAAGCGCCTCATATTTTTGCTGGCAAAGATCTAGAAAAAAACGGAACGTGGTTAGGTGTTTCTCAAACCCGCACTGACAACAAGGTGAGATTGGCCGCTTTAACGAATTTCAGAGGCCCGGATAAATCCGTTTATTCACGCTCCAGGGGGGAAGTGACAACAAATTTCTTGGACTCGTCGGTTTCCGCGTTTGATTATGCCAAGCAACTTGCGTACTCAGAGTTTCCTGGTTTTAACGGGCTTTTTTATGATGGTAATGACCTTGTTTACTGCCATCATGAAGCCAATCAAGCTCCGGAGATTTACCCACTTCCAGCCGGCGAATACGGTTTAAGCAACGCCAAGCTCGATACACCCTGGCCAAAAGTCATTAAGTCGAAACAGGTCTTAAGCCAATTAAACGAAAGTGACCATTCATTCATAGCCGAAGCGTTATTTAGCAGCTTAAGCGATACAAAAATTGCAGATGACAATCAATTGCCAACAACGGGTGTGCCCTTGGAGTTTGAGCGTATGCTTTCGGCGGCTTTTATTATCAGCCCACAATACGGAACAAGAACGTCAACCGTTGTGATAATTGATGAACTTCAGCTAAGCCAGTCAGTATTTTTTAAAGAAAGGCAGTTTTCTGCCTCGGGAGATAGGTTGCGTGAGCAAACTCAGTCACTCAACTTTCGCTAACATGACTTTTTAGTCGTCTTAAACCTCGCCGCGCTGTTGTTTCAACTGCAGTGCTTGGCGCTTGATGACATGTTGCACTAACACCTCTTGATTGGCATCTGAAATATCAACGAAATTTGCTCGAATAATGTATTTATGTTTGGCGTCTTCTTCATCATCATAGCGATCACAAGAAATAACCGCAGCCAACAGCGTTAAGCGTATACTGTTAGGATACAAGGTTAATTCAAGGGAGACATATTGGTTCAAGGTAGCTGATTTATCAGAGGGGAAGGCCAAACCACAGGCACTTAAATTGACACTGCAAACATGGCTGGAGGTCGCTAGGGTTTCATCTTGCGAGTCTGGGTCAAAATTCAGCGCAAGATTTACTTTCTGATTCAATAAATCCATTAATCGATAGACTTCTGGCTGGCTACTTTGGATCAAAGCAAGGTTTGCCAGCATTTCATTATCAATTTGCTTTAGAAGCTCTTTCATCGAGCTAGGTTTAGCCTGAATGGCAAGGGCCTGCTCGTCCTGCGATAATAGCTGAAAACGAAGCCCCACCAGATCAGAAACTCTGAAATAACGTCTTCGTTCCTGACCTGGTTTTAACAAAGAATCTACCATAGTGTTTTATTACCCTTAAAATATTTCATCTGGATCGAGATCAAAAAGGTTATCGATCATTTGCGTATTGCTATCCAGCTTTTTGCTATCTTCTCGCAATTTTTCTTTGACTTGCTTGTCCGTTTTTTCCTGCAAAATAATTTCAACACGACGGTTTTTGCGCCGACTATCCGGAGAATCATTTGGCGCAAGAGGTCTGGTATCGGCATAACCCGTAATGACAAAGCGATCCTGTTTGATATAGCCATCATCAAACAAGCCATGTGCGACTTCCAAGGCACGCGCGACCGAAAGATCCCAGTTCGACGGAAACATAATTGTCTGAATAGGCACGTCATCGGTATGACCTTCGACGGCTATTTGACCTTCAATCGAGCTTAGAATGGTAATTAGCTTATCCAAAACGGGAATAAACTCATCTTGTAAGGTCGCGGACCCAGAGGCAAATGCGCCTTTTTCTTGTATCCGAATCACAATTTTCCGGCCCTTGGTTTCTAGTTCAACCATGTCTTTCGCAATTTCTGTTTGCAGCTTTTCGGCGATTTCCTCCGCCTTTGCTTCGGCCTCTTTTTCCATTTCCATCATTTGCTGCGCCACAAACTCCGAAATCTGCTCCTTTTTGTCCTGCGCCTGTTCAGTCGACTCATCACAGGCCTCTGCAACGGCTTCTTCAATAGCTGCATCACACAGCACTTCCAGTGTTTGTTTATCGGCATCAACAGTGTGTTGCATTACCATTTGCAAGGGGGATGGGTCTGGTTTACCGGGAGAAAACTCTTGAGCAATAATGCTAGTCCCTTTAGGAACAGATGTGACATCAACTTGATTTTGCACACCAAACGCTTCACGCATTGAACCGGCAAGCCTTTTGAACTTTAGAACATCCATTTCAGCAAAGGATAAAAGCAAAACGAAGAAACACATCAACAGCGACATCAAGTCTGCAAAGGTACCCATCCAGGCTGGCAAGCCGGGGACGCAATCGCAATCTTTTTCTTCTTCATCACTCATAGTTAAGTTACAACCTTCAAGCTTTAATTGTGTTCGATGTTAAGTTTATTCTTCTGCTTTTTCACGCTTACCTTCAGCTAAATAAGCTCTCAACATGCTTTCAATTACTCGAGGGTTTTGACCTGCTTGGATGGCAAGAACTGCATCTATTGACATGGTTTTGATTAGCTCCTCTTCAGCCATTCGAAGTTTGAGCTTGTCTGAGAATGGAATGGACACCATATTTGCTAGCATCGCACCATAGAGTGTTGTTAACAATGCAACCGCCATCGCAGGGCCAATCGACTTTGGGTCATCCATATTCGACAACATGGCAACCAAACCAATAAGGGTACCGATCATTCCCATTGCAGGGCCTAAATCCCCTAATGCACCCCAAACACTCGAGCCTATTTTGTGCCGCTCGACGGCCATATTCTTATCTCGCGTTAACACGCTTTTTACAACATCTTCATCGTGACCATCAATCAACAAGCCTATGCCACGCTGAAGAAAGTCATTGCTGATTTCTTTGCCTTCAAGCGATAACAGCCCGCCTTTTCGAGCAGCATCAGCCAGTTCTACAACTAATGCGATCAAATCTTCTGGTGAATCCAGCTTGAACATAAACGCTTTGGCAGCCGTTTTCCCCGCTCCTAAAAACTGAGCTAGATTGAACTTCATCATGAGTACGATAAAGGAGCCTACGAATACGATCAGAATGGACGGAACATCAACAAACATTCCGATGCCGCCACCCAAAGTCATCGCAAAGGCAATGACAGCAAAACCACCAATTAAACCGATGAGGGTTGCTAAATCCACTGATAACTCCTATTTAAACAAATACACATCAAACTAAGTTTTGATACTGAAAACGTCTGAAAAATAAAAAACACGATAGCATGGCATTAATTTTAAAATAACCTTCATTATCTCTGCTCAAAAACTTTCAAGACAGCATGGACTAACGCTATACTTCAAAGCCTTTAACAAGGTAATGAAGCATTTTAATCTGAGGCGATTTAAGCTTAGGAAAAACACGTTTAAATTTCGAATGTTATTTAACTAAACATTAGTGTAGCCCGATTTATAAAAAGTGCCTGTTTTTAGCTTTTTTTTTGCGAGAATTCTATGTCCACAACTGACGCGATCACTGACTTTGAAGAGTCGCTAAAACAACTCGAAGATATCGTTAATAAAATGGAGCAAGGACAGCTTTCACTCGAACAATCACTAGGGGCATTTGAGCAAGGTGTCCAACTAACACGTCAATGCCAAACCACCTTAAAGCAAGCTGAACAAAGAGTTGCGAAGCTGATGCCCAAAGAAGATGGCTATGACTTGGAAGAATTCAACGAAAACTCAAACGGATAAACCCAACACCTTTTGGGCCCTACTTTATTTTTATGACAACAGCTACGCCCACTTTTTTCTCTAGTTACTCAGCACTGATCAATGAATCTTTAAAAACATTTATTCAGCAGTATAGTCATTCGAATGAGCGCTTGGCTGAAGCGATTCAATATAGCACTCTGTTGGGCGGCAAACGGATTCGCCCAATTTTGACGCTAGCCACCGCCCAGTGCACCGGCACCTCTGTTGAAAATGCTCTGCCTTTTGCTTGCGCAATTGAGTTTGTCCACGCCTATTCGCTTATTCACGACGACCTCCCAGCGATGGATGATGATGATTTACGCCGTGGCCAGCCCACCTGTCACAAAGCCTTTGACGAAGCGACCGCCATTCTAGCCGGCGATGCCCTTCAAGCCATGGCCTTCGAGCTTATTTCCAATCAAGACACCTTACCCGCTCAACAAACGCTTTCGATTATTCAGACCTTATCCCGCGCGATTGGGGCAAAAGGCATGGTTTATGGTCAGGCATTGGACTTTAACTCTGTCGGCAAGCAACTGAATTTAGCCACTCTTGAGAAAATGCACCGACACAAAACAGGCATGCTGATTGAAGCCAGCGTCAGCATTGGCGCACTGGCTTGCAAAAATGATTTACTCGATACTGAACTACAGCTATTTAAAGACTATGCCCGGGCAATTGGTCTGGCCTTTCAAGTGCAAGATGATATTCTCGATATTATCAGCGACACCCAAACTCTCGGTAAAAAGCAAGGCGCCGATAAAGCACTGAACAAACCGACGTATCCAGCCTTACTCGGTTTGGAGGGAGCAAAACAAAAACTGCTAGGGCTTCATGAAAGCGCCCTCAGCAGTCTAGCCAAACTAGACCGGTTTAATACTGAACAATTAGCACAAATTAGCCACTTTATCGTTCAACGTGTTTGCTAAGCCACTTTCTATCAGTAAACTCAACCCCGAGTTTTACTAAACAGTTGATAGCAAGCTCCAAGCAAACAAGACCACTTATTTCCAATAGTTTCTGTTATAATCGTTTTCTTTTTTGGCCCTGTTTTACTCTGATGCATACGACTTTACCCATCTTTCAAGAAATACCGACCCAACGACCAGCGACTCCGTTGCTCGACAAGGTGAATGACCCTTTTCAACTCCGTCTTGTGCCACCAGAAAAGCTCAGCCAACTCTGCCATGAATTAAGAGCTTACTTGCTCTATAGCGTCGGAAAATCAGGAGGACACTTCGGGGCTGGGTTAGGGGTCATCGAACTAACCGTGGCACTGCATTATATTTTCAACACACCTCAGGATCGCATTGTATGGGATGTAGGCCACCAAGCTTATCCGCATAAAATCCTGACTGGTAGACGCGACGCTATCCTCAAAATCCGTCAACAGGATGGACCGGCCGCGTTTCCTTCGCGAGACGAAAGTGAGTTTGACACCTTTGGCGTGGGCCATTCAAGCACCTCAATCAGCGCAGCTTTAGGCATGGCTTTGGCCTCAAAACTACAAGCCACAGACCGTAAAGCCATTGCCGTTATCGGTGATGGCGCGCTCACCGCAGGCATGGCATTTGAGGCACTGAGTCATGCCGGGGACATAGCACCCGATATGCTGGTTATTCTTAATGATAACGACATGTCTATTTCGAATAATGTGGGCGGCTTAAAAAATCATTTGGCTCGGATTTTATCCGGCAAAACCTACAACAACGTCAGAGATGGCAGCAAAAAAGTATTAAGCAACACACCGGGGTTGATGGAGTTTGCCAGGAAAACAGAAGAACACGTTAAAGGCTTCATGGCGCCAGGCACTCTCTTTGAAGAGCTCGGCTTTAATTATATCGGTCCTATCGATGGTCATGACTTGCCAACCTTAGTGCGTACCTTGGAAAACATGAAGGAACTCAAAGGGCCGCAGTTTCTTCATGTGGTCACTAAAAAAGGCAAAGGCTTCGCACCCGCTGAACTCGACCCGATTGGTTATCATGCCATTAATAAAATTGAGCCCAAAAACGCCCAAGAGCAAGCTAGTGATACCGCAAAACCTAAAACGGTAGCAAAACCAAAGTATGCAAATGTATTTGGGCAGTGGCTTTGCGATCAAGCTGAAACAGACTCAAAGCTTGTTGGCATCACGCCTGCTATGCGTGAAGGCTCAGATTTAATCAAATTTTCTGAACGCTTTCCTGAACGATATTTTGATGTTGCCATTGCGGAACAACACGCTGTCACCTTAGCGGCAGGTTTAGCCTGCGAAGGTATGAAGCCAGTTGTGGCAATCTATTCAACGTTTTTGCAACGCGCCTATGATCAACTCATTCACGATGTCGCTATTCAAAATTTAGATGTATTGTTTGCCATCGATCGAGCCGGCCTGGTGGGTGAAGATGGTGCGACACATGCGGGAAGTTTTGATTTATCATTTTTGCGCTGCATTCCAAACTTGGTCGTGATGGCCCCATCAGATGAGAACGAACTAAGACAGATGCTTTATACCGGCTATCAACATGCTGGCCCAGCCTGTGTCAGGTATCCTCGTGGTACGGGCCCAGGCGTAAATATCGAAAGTACAATGAGCGCCTTACCCTTAGGTAAATCCCGCGCCATTCGACAAGGCCAAAAAATCGCTATTTTATCCTTTGGTACCTTACTTGATGCAGCGAAAGAAACCGCTGACCACCTCGATGCAAGCTTAGTTGATATGCGTTTTATCAAACCCTTAGATAAGCAAGTTATCGAAGAGCTATCAAAGTCTCATCAACTTCTGGTCACCATCGAGGAAAATGTTGTGGCGGGTGGCGCAGGCAGCGCGGTTTCGGAATTGCTCGAGCACTTAAAAATACGTACTCCTGTGATTCACCTAGGCTTACCAGATGCGTTCTTGCCGCATGGAAAACACAAAGAATTGTTAGCTCAAAACGGTTTAGATAGTAAAGGAATGACAGCGGCTATCACGCTAGCCTTAAGCTAAGACCCTTGCTTATTTAGGCGGCTCATCGTCTTGGTGAGTCTGCAACCAATGCCCGAGTTTAGCGGCTTTAGTACTCAAGTATGAGTCGTTATGAGGGTTTCGTCCAACTTGAATTGGCAAACGTTCAGCAATATGTAAGCCGCCCGCTTCCAATGCTTTTACCTTTCGCGGATTGTTGGTCATCAGTTTAAGTGAGGCTATTTTGAGGTGAGATAGCATGTCGTAACAGATACTGTAATCTCTGAGATCCGCTTCAAATCCTAGCTGCTGATTAGCTTCTACGGTATCTGCACCCTGGTCCTGTAATTGGTAAGCCCTGATTTTATTCAACAAGCCAATACCACGACCCTCTTGACGCAAATAAAGTAATGCGCCTCGCCCCTCTGCCGCAATACTTTGTAAGGCCTGTTCTAATTGAAAGCCGCAGTCACAACGCATGCTGAACAAAGCATCACCAGTCAGGCACTCTGAATGCGTTCGCGCTAAAACCGGCTGCCCATCCGAGACATTTCCTAGCGTTAAGACAACATGTTCCTGCCCTGACTCAACTTCTTCAAAGCCATGCATATCAAAAACAGCAAAAGGAGTCGGTAAACGGCACGTTTCAATAAAGCGGACTTTCACTAATTAATCTCTCATGTGCATCAAAAAAGTCATCCCAGAAAAGCAGATGAATAACAGAGGACGCGCATTGTATCACATTTTTTTCGCGCCAAACGAATCAACATACATTTCCATAAAAGCAGCAAATCGCTTGTGACTTAGAGCCATCAGAGATACGAGATAAGTATGTCTATTTATGAACAACATATTCTACCTCACCTAATCAACTGCGCCTGTGGCTCGCCACCCGTATCCGAAATTAGACAGCGCATTGTGCCAAGGTGCTTTGGTAAAGTGCTAGAAATCGGAATGGGCTCTGGCCTTAACCTTCCTTTTTATAATGCTCAACAAGTCGAATTCATCTGGGGTCTTGAGCCCTCGGAAGGAATGAGAAGGAAAGCAGAAAAAAATCTGCAACGCAGTGATTTAGAGATTAAATGGTTAGATTTACCCTGCGAGCAAATTCCGCTGCCCGATAATTGTACCGATACGGTCCTGCTAAGCTTTTCCTTGTGTACCATACAAAATACTGAACAGGCCCTGGCTGAGATCCACCGAGTACTAAAGCCTGATGGAAAGCTGCTTTTTGCGGAACATGGTATTAGCCAAGACATGGCTATCGCTAAATGGCAAAATAGACTCAACCCTGTTTGGAAACGCTTGGCGGGTGGCTGCCATTTAAATAAAGCGATCGACACGCTGATCAGCAAAGCTAATTTCGAAATAAGCCAATTAGAACGCTTCTATCAATGCAACATTCCCAAACCCGCGGGTTATATTTATTTGGGTGAAGCAAATAAACTAACTTAACAACATAAGATGGCGCATGCATAAACAACTCCTACTCAAACCAGAGCAAGCTCTGGCGATAGCCCAGCAATTACTAAATAGCGGTCAAGCTCAACAGGCACTAGAAACCTTGCTACAAGCCTATAACCGTGAACCATCTCATGAAAAGCTAGGGCTTCAGCTTGCACGATTACTACACCAACATCACCAAAACAAAGACGCCTTAATCATCTTAAATAAAACCTACCACCTAGGCACTCAAACTTTCGAGTTAGGGTATTTTCTGGCGGCCTTACTGCAGCTGGAAAAACACTTTAGTCAGTCTGAACGCGTCATTAGACAGTGCCTTACCAAGCAACCGGACTCAGCAGCCGCACACAACTTACTTGGCGCTGTGCTCATTGAACAAAATAGATATGAACCAGGCATTCTTGCTTACTTAGAGTCTATCAAGCTGAACCCGAACTCTGCTGACGCGCATAATAATCTCGCCTGGGCTTATCGGGCGACCGGCAAAAAACAAGAAGCAATAAAGCACTTTGAACAAGCATTCAAAATAGATGCCTCTGCAACAGAAGCCTTAAGCGGCCTTTTCATGCTTAAAACGTTTAAAGAACGCACCAAAGAATTCGATGCTGTAGAGTCTCTGATCTGCGACTCGTCATTATCAATAAAGCAAAAAACAGAACTCGAATTTGCGTTAGGCAAAGCCTATGAAGATATCGGAAATCATCCTCGCGCTTTTCAACACTTTCAGCATGCAAATAAAAGCTGGCGAAAAACTATTGAGTACCGAATTGAAGACGATAAGGCCTTATTCGATAGCATAAAGCAGCGTTTCACCAAGGAGAGCATTGCTTCCGCTCAGCAAAATTCGACAAAACCAAACACCATACAACCCATTTTCATTGTCGGTATGCCTCGGTCATCAACCACACTGATAGAACAAATACTGTCATCTCATTCAAGTGTCATTGGTGCGGGTGAACTGCCATTTTTAGAGCCGTTAGTTTTGGATAATCAAAGCGATTTTCATTGGCCTCATGAAGCCTCCCGCGATTCACTGGCTAAGCTGGCGACTAGCTACCTTGATGCGATGAATAAGCACGTCGAACTCGAAATCACCAGTGAGACGCGATTTATTACCGATAAATTACCACAAAACTTCCGCTTTATTGGTGCAATACTGACACTCTTTCCACATGCCAAAATTATTCATTGCAAGCGCCAGGCAATGGATACGTGCTTGTCTTTATTTAAGCACCACTTCCCTATGTCGAATCATTATTACTCTTACGATCTGCAAGAACTAGGGCAGTATTACAATCTCTATGAAGACCTCATGGCTTATTGGCATAGTATCGTACCGGGACAGATATTGGATGTTCAGTATGAGGCGATTTTGGATGATGTTGAGCATGAGGTACTCAGCATGCTGACCTTTTGTGAGCTCTCCTTCGAAAGCAACTGCCTTTCATTTCAGCATAATCCGCGAGCGGTGAGAACGGCAAGTTCAGACCAAGTGCGCCAAGGTCTTTACAAAACGGCGGCTGGAAGGTGGCAACTTTATGAAGAAGAGTTAGCTGAACTTAAAGCTAGCCTCCAGTCATATTCATAAAACGAATAATATCTGGTTCATTCGAGTGATCAAACTCATGTTGCTTAGGCTTTAAATCCATTGCTTCAATAATAGTTTGCTTAAGTCGTTCTTTATCATTAGGAAACTGGCGAATAACCTGCCTTAGATCGACTGAGTGTTCGTTCCCTAAACAAAGAAGTAAGCGACCTTCTGCGGTTACCCTAACTCGGTTGCAATCACCGCAAAAGTTATGCGAATGAGGCGAAATAAACCCCACTCTTGTACTCGTATCGCTCACCTGAAACGTATCTGAAGGGCCAGATGTTTTAGAGTTGATATCTAGATTTCTTAAACAATACTGAGCAGAAATAATCTTAAAAATTTCGTCATTAGAACAAAACGTTTCTTCTCGACTGTGTTCACTGATCGCGCCTAGAGGCATTTCTTCGATAAAGCTAATATCGATACCTTTTTGGATGGCAAACTCCACTAGGGGTAAAATCTGTTGATGGTTACGCCCTTTCAAAATAACCGCATTTAACTTAATGCGTTCAAAGCCTTGGGCGATGGCAGTATCGATCCCTTGTAATACAGACTCAAGTTTGCCGACTCTTGTTAACTCTTTAAATTGCTGAGCATCGAGGGTATCTAAGCTAATATTTAGGCGCCGTAAACCCGCTGCTTTCAAACGCGAAGCATATTTGACTAACTGAGAACCGTTTGTTGTCATCACCAGTTCATTCAGGTCTGGCAACTTCCCTAATGATTCGCACAAAGATAATACGTTTGAGCGGACTAAAGGTTCGCCGCCAGTCAAACGAATTTTGGAGACACCTAATTCAACAAATGCTTCGGCCACACTTTGAATTTCTTCGAGCGATAAGACATCAGCACGCGACACAAAAGTCATCTCTTCATCCATACAATAGACGCAGCGGAAGTCACAACGGTCCGTCACAGATATTCTGACATAACTGACTTGCCGTCCAAACTTGTCTATTAATGGGGCATTAAGGCTCATGATGATCTCTTTGATTGGGCACTTTTGCTATAGAGGTAAGAC
Organism: Oleiphilus sp.; assembly: GCA_048058835.1. Lineage (GTDB taxonomy): Bacteria > Pseudomonadota > Gammaproteobacteria > Pseudomonadales > Oleiphilaceae > PZPK01. Next base: position 82,330 of record JBLLNS010000001.1, on the reverse strand, counting down.
CCGCTTTTACCGCCTGTTTTTTCTAACACGCGGATTTCACCTATTTCCATACTTTTATCAACAGCTTTACACATATCATACAAGGTTAAACAGGCGACAGTCACGGCTGTTAAGGCTTCCATTTCAACCCCCGTTTTCGCATCTAGCTTACAGGTACTGACAACCTTCACTGCTGACAAGGCGCTCTCATGATCACCCTCCATCGCGGTGATATCAATTTTAACCGAGCTTAAATTTAAGCTATGGCACAGGGGGATTAGGTCTGAACATCGTTTTGCCGCCATGATTCCGGCAATGCGGCAGGTCGCAAAAACATCCCCTTTCTTGTGGCGTCCTTCGACAATCATCGCCATGGTCTCAGGCTGCATAAATACTTTACCCTCTGCCATCGCCATTCTATGGGTAATCTCTTTAGCACCCACATCCACCATATGAGCCTCACCACGTTGGTCAATATGCGTGAGTTCAGTCATCATCACCACCACTTAGTGCATCTGAAACAGTTAGTTCAGAGTTAGTTGTTTGCCAAAAACGGATACCCGCCAAGCCTTGCGCTCCTGCTTTAAATAACCTATTGGCGTCTTTTGGTTCAAGCCCGCCCAAACCGTATACCGGAACTTTAGAAACTTGGGTCAGTTTACTAAATTCGCTCCAGCCCAAGGACTTATGACTCGGATGTGTCTGTGTCTTTAGAACGGGCGACAGGGTAATGAAGTCGGCTCCAATCTCATGTGCATGGTCAACTTCATCTTGATTATGACATGACATAGCAAACCATGTACTTTGGCTAAGCGGCCTTTTAGACAGCTGTTTAGATCTACTAACGGACAAATGAAGCCCTGCTCCAGAAAATGCATCTAAAGTCGACTCATATTGATACATCAGCCTAGAAGATAAGTCTGGCATAGACTGCAAAAGGGCTTCAACCAAAGAATTATATTCATCTTCAGCCAGAAGCGGCTGCCGTAAATAAATCAGCTGGGCATGCTGTGAAAGCGCACACTTTAGCCCAGACTCAGCGGCTGATATTGAAGGGTATTCAGGGGTAATGTAATAGCGTTCTGGCAGTAAGCAAGCGCTGACAATGGGACGGTTTGCTTCAGGAAAACGATAGTCTTTGAGTTGATCCAGAGATACCCAGCTAAGCGCCTGCCCCTCTTTTCCCGTAGGCTGCCCGGAAAACCGGCTAACCAAACAAACATCTAAAAATACGGTTTTATCAGGATAGGCATGCTGAATCTGGATCATCGGACGACTAGCTTGGTATTTTTCTGAATCGGTCTCAGCGGTTATAAGCCTAATATCCAACTCTTCAAACAATTCGCGATCTAGAGCTCGTAGAAGCGACTCTCCTTGCTCAACCTTGCCGCCAGGAAATTCCCACAAACCACCTTGATGAACATGATCGGGGCGTTTGGCGATCAAGATACTTCTTTTGCCTGATACCAAGTCCTCTTTGGTGATCACGGCAACAGCAACATGAACAACCTTGGAGGCTGGCCGAAACTCAGGTTCGGTATTCAGCATTAATGGTGACATAGTCGTGAGAAAAGTCGCAGGTCCATACCGTTTCAGAAACGGCGCCGCGATTTAAGCAGACATGAATGGTTATTTCCTCTTGGTTCATCACACGCTGCCCTTGCTCTTCTGTATAGGCATCGCTTTTTCCACCTGCTTTAACAATACACACATCATCCAAATAAATATCAACCTTGTCTAGATCAAAGCGCGGGATATTCGCTCGACCAAGCGCCGCCAATATTCTTCCCCAGTTTGGGTCACTAGCATATAAGGCCGTTTTTATCAGCGGAGAATGGGCGATGGTATAGGCGACTTCCAGCGCTTCTTCGGTCGACTCAGCTTGATCAATACGCACGCTGACAAACTTTGTTGCACCTTCACCATCTTTCACAATCGCTTGCGCCAATTCAATGAATACTGATTCAAGCGCGGACTTAAATGCGGGGTAGTCTGGGTGGCTCGTCGATATTTCAGGCGCTTCCGTCTGACCCGACGCAAATAGCATGCAAGCATCGTTAGTCGAAGTATCGCCATCAATGGTAATACGGTTGAAAGATTTATCCGCTAACTCTTTCACCAGTTCATTCGTTAACGATTGGCTCAGTTTTGCATTACAGCCGATAAAACACAGCATCGTGGCCATGTTCGGCTTGATCATGCCCGCGCCTTTGCTTAACCCGTTTATGCTAATTTCATAGCCAGCGTAGCTAACTTTACGACTCGACCCTTTGGGGCGAGTATCTGTTGTCATGATACCAGTTGCAGCACTTTCCCAAGCCAAGGGCGACAAGGATGCAAGTAGAGCCGGCATCGCTTGTGTGATTTTTTCTATCGGTAGTTTTTCACCAATCACACCGGTGGAGAAAGGTAACACCTGGTCTTCTGGAACGCCCGCCTGCTCGGCTAAAGCCTGACAAGAGGAGACAGCATCCTGCATACCAGCAGGACCAGTACCCGCATTTGCATTCCCGGTATTAATGAGAAGGTAGGCTGGGCAATTTTGCGCAAATTGACCGGCGGTCAAATGTTTCTTTGACAAGGTAACCGGCGCTGCACAAAAAGCATTTTGGGTAAAGACACCGGAGCATGTACTGCCAGCGGCTAACTCGATCAGCACCAAGTCCTTTCGATTTGCTTTGCGAATGCCCGCTTCCACGACGCCAAGACGAATTCCGGGTACTTCAGTAAACTGGGGTAAATAGTCCGGCCCTACTGCCATAATATCCTCTTAACTCACTGCACCGTGACATTGTTTAAACTTCTTTCCAGACCCACATGGGCAAGGCTCATTACGGCCAACTTTACGCCCTTCTCTGGTGACAGGTGCCTGTTTTGCTTCTTGGTTTTCACCCGCTGCCGGCCTTTCTTGCTGACCAGCCGCTTCATGGATTGTTTTTGCGGAACCTAGTTGTCTTTCCAACTCTTCCTTTCGACGCTGCTCTATTTCAGCTAACTCTTCAGGGGTTTGGATTTTAACGTGACTAGTCACTCTAACAACATCATGTTTAAGGTTATCTAACAGACCTTCAAACAGTGCAAACGCTTCTCGTTTATATTCTTGCTTAGGGTTTTTCTGAGCATAACTACGCAAATGAATGCCCTGACGCAAATGATCCATGGCAGCCAAATGCTCTTTCCACAAGGTATCTAGGATATGCAAAAACACCTGCTTTTCAAAAGCGCGCATCGAGTCTTTACCCGCCACATTCTCTTTTTCGGCATATACGCCTACAACTGAATCGAGTATTTTCTTTCTGAGAGACTCTTCATGTAAGTGATCGTCTTCATCCAACCACTTTTGAATAGGCAAGCTGACTGCGAATTCAGATTCGATATGTTTTTCAAGGCCGGCGACATCCCACTGCTCTTCAATACTTTGTGGTGGAATAAATCGACTGATGGAATCATTGACCACTTCATCTCTTATCGCCGCGACAATGTCTGAAATATCATCTGATTCCATAACGGTATTACGCTGGTCATAGATCACTGAACGTTGATCATTCGCCACATCATCATATTCTAACAACGACTTACGGATATCGAAGTTTCTGCCTTCCACTTTTCTTTGGGCTTTTTCAATGGCATTGCTGACCATTTTATGTTCGATTGCTTCACCCTCGTTCATGCCTAAGGCCTGCATGATGTTTCGCACTCGATCCGACGCAAATAGGCGCATTAGGCTATCTTCTAACGATAGGTAGAAACGAGTACTACCTGGGTCACCTTGACGACCTGAGCGCCCTCGAAGCTGGTTATCAATTCGGCGTGACTCATGCCTTTCTGTACCCAGAATATGCAAGCCACCTGCCTCTAGAACAGCTGTATTGCGGACTTTCCAATCTGCTTTAATTTTTTCAATTTGTTCTGGGCTTGGATCTTTTAAGGCCTTAATTTCTGCTTCCCAATTACCACCTAAAACAATATCGGTTCCACGGCCTGCCATATTGGTGGCAATCGTAACGGTTCCAGGGAGGCCTGCCTGAGCAATTATTTCAGCTTCTTGAGCGTGATGCTTGGCATTTAACACGCTGTGCTTAATGTTGTTTTTCTTTAATAGACCGGATAGTAATTCAGACGTTTCAATAGAAGCCGTACCGACCAATACGGGCCTTTTTTCAAGCACAACCGCTTTTATTTCATCAATGACAGCTTGGTACTTTTCTTCCTGCGTCAAAAAGATCAAATCGTTATAATCTATTCTTTGAACATTCTTGTTGGTCGGTATGACCACAACATCCAAACCATAGATTTGCTGGAACTCGAATGCTTCGGTATCAGCCGTACCGGTCATCCCGGCAAGCTTGTTGTATATTCTGAAATAGTTTTGAAACGTTGTTGATGCTAAGGTCTGGCTTTCTGCTTGAATAGCGACGCCTTCTTTGGCTTCAATAGCCTGATGCAAGCCTTCACCCCAACGACGACCCGCCATGGTTCTGCCAGTATGTTCATCGATGATGACAATTTGCTTGTTCTGAACAATATAATCGACGTCTCGTGAATATAGGTAGTGGGCTCGTAATGCTGCGTAAAGGTGATGAACTAGGCTCAGATTCGCTGGCGCATATAAACTGTCACCCTCTTTCAGTAAGCCTTCGGATAGTAGAACTTGTTCAAACTTACTATGCCCATCTTCAGTTAGGTCAACACCTTTGGTTTTTTCATCGATGGTAAAGTCGCCTTCACCAACCGATTTACCATCTTCACCCACCTCTGCTTTAGTAAGTTTTTTAACTAAAGCGTTCATTTGCTTATAAGTCTGAGAGCTATCTTGAACTGCTCCAGAAATCACAAGAGGTGTTCTGGCTTCATCAATGAGAATCGAGTCGACTTCATCCACGATGGCAAAATTCAAGCCTCGCTGATTCTTACCCTCAAGATTGAAGGCCATGTTGTCACGCAAATAATCAAAGCCAAATTCATTGTTTGTGCCATAGGTAATATCAGATTGATATGCTTGCTTTTTCTCTTCTGGGTCTTGGCCGCTGTAGACCACCCCAACACTAAGGCCTAAAAAGTTATAGAGAGGCTCCATCCACTTGGCATCACGTTTTGCAAGGTAGTCATTCACCGTGACGACATGCACCCCTTTGCCTTCAAGCGCATTTAGGTAAACCGCTAGTGTGGCAACCAGCGTTTTACCCTCACCCGTCCTCATCTCAGCGATTCGACCTTCATGCAAAGCCATGCCACCTATCATTTGCACATCAAAGTGTCGCATAGAGAGCACTCTTTTACCCGCTTCGCGAGCGACGGCGAATGCTTCAGGCAAAATACTATCTAAAGACTCACCACTTTTTAACTTTTCTCTAAACTCTTGACTCTTATTCTGTAAAGACGCATCGGAGAGGGCTGATAAAGTTTCTTCAAAAGCGTTAATTTTGTTAACAACTTTTCGCATACGCTTTAATTCGCGTTTATTCTTACTTCCAAAAAGTTTGGTCAAGGATGATGAAAACATAGTGATCTTCTATTTATCAGATGTTAAGTGAGAATCGGGCAGGAAGGATGTACCATCTTTTTTGAACAAGTATGGAGCAATAAAATTACCACACAAATACCAAAGTAACTGCTTTCTCGGGTTTAAAAATACGACAGTCTACAGCGAATAAGCTGAAGGCTCAAAGGGAATTAATGGGCATTCGCACCTTCACTTTCAAGTCCGGCATGCTTATCAGCAAAACAAATAGGTTATAGTGTTAGCTAGGTCTAATTTACGCGGTAAATATACTTCTTTGGGTTGACAGGTTTACCTTGCTTTCGGACTTCATAGTGGACATGCGGACCAGTTGATCGCCCAGTACTCCCCATCGACGCTAGGACTTGACCTTTTTCAACCACATCCCCGACAGCCGCCTTTAATTCTTTACAGTGAGCATAACGAGTTGTGTAGCCATCACCATGATTCACCTCTACCAGGTTGCCATAACCATAACGCTTACCGGACCAAGTTACTACGCCGGAGGCGACGGCAACAATGTCACTATCTTCTTTACCCGCAAAATCAACACCAGCATGCCATGCACGTTTACCAGTAAAGGGGTCTGTACGATGACCATATGCTGAGGACATCCAGCCCCATTTTATAGGCCTACCCGCAATAAATAACTCATCCTGCGTACTTCGGCTTACAAAAAGCGCGTCTATAACTTCCAACTGTTGCTCACTATTAACGATCTGACTTTCAATTTGCTCCAAACTTTCTAACAAACCTGGCAGAACATAAGACTCGTCACTTTGAAGTGATTGACTCGGACCACCAAGAGCGGGGCTCAAGCTAAAGTCAAATTCACCATTTTGTAATTTTGCCACTTCAGTTAAACGCTGACCTAAGGCATCAAGACGTAATAATCTGGCTTGCATGTCGCCCATACGAAGCGTTAAGGCATCAACCTTTTCTTGTGATAAGCGCTTAAGCTTTGCGACTTCTTTCAATTGAAGCGCCAAACGCTCTTCCCAACTTTCTACAACGGCACTCTCAATTGTAAGCTCCGCCCGCTCCTCCATGAAGGCACGCATTTCATAACCAGCCCAAACTAGACACAATAAAAAGGCACTACCAAGAGCAGCCAGCCAAGCGATCTGTCGATTAGCCAGCTGAACTGTTTTGGATTTACCGTGCTTTCTTCCTACAAAAATTATATTCATTCAATTTTCTTTAATTCAGGGCAAACAATAATTGTTTGCAAAAAAATACAGTTAACGTTTACGATAATGTGCGACACATCTTTTATACCACTAGAGAGACTTTATGCGGCAACCGAAAAAACATGCACTTGCGCCACAAATAAGTCTGCAAAAACTCAGCCAGAAATCAAATAGCATAGCTAATTTAATCAAGTTAGCTAATAGCAGGGTATCTCTTGATGATAAATTAAATCAATGCTTGCCTGACATCTACAAGCATCACTTTCGGGTAAACAGTCTATCCGAAGGAACACTTACCCTAACGTGCGATTCAGCAAAGTTAATGACCCGATTCCGAATAACCCAACAAGATACCATATCCAGACTCAATAAATTAATCTCACCCCAAAATATTGATACGATCAAAATCAAGGTCAGGCCCGCTTCGGGGTTTAATACGCAAAAAGCACACTCAGAAACGCTAACCAGAAATATCAGCAAAAAAAATGCCCAGATTCTCCTTGAAGAAGCTGAGCACACTAATGATCAAAGTTTAAAAAACATTTTAACTAATTTAGCAAAACATGCCGATTAATACGATTAAGCGGCTAAGATCGGCTTCATATAAGAAATCGGAGCAGTACTAGCGTCTTCGAAGGTTTTCACTTCCCATGCGTCTGTTTGCTTGATTAGCTTACGCAACAACTTATTGTTCAGGTCGTGCCCAGACTTATAACCTTTAAACTCACCGATCAAGCTATTGCCCAGCAAATACAAGTCACCAATAGCGTCTAGAATTTTGTGTTTAACAAATTCATCATCATAACGAAGACCGTCTTCATTTAAGACTTTATAGTCGTCAACGACGATAGCATTATCAAAACTGCCACCTTGCGCTAGGTTCATCGCCTGCAAACGCTCAAAATCACGCATAAAACCAAAGGTTCTAGCCCGACTTACTTCTTTCACAAAAGACGTACTTGAAAAATCAATCGAAGCATCTTGGCTCCCCTGATGGAAAACAGGGTGGTCAAAATCAATTGAAAAACCAACTTTGAAACCATTAAATGGCACAAATGTAGCTTTTTTACCGTCTTCTTCGATAGTGACTTCTCGGGTAATTTGAATAAACTTTTTAGCGGCTGCCTGCTCCTGAATACCAGCAGACTGGATCAAAAATACGAATGGCCCCGCACTTCCATCCATAATAGGCACTTCTTCTGCACTCAACTCGACACGACAATTATCAATACCAAGTCCAGCCATCGCCGATAATAGATGCTCTACTGTAGCCACTTTAATACCGTCTTTTACCAAAGTAGTAGACAATAAGGTTTCACCTACATTTTCCGCACGCGCTGGAATTTCTGCAGCTGGCGAAAGGTCGGTGCGACAAAACACAATCCCTGAGTCAATCGGAGCAGGTTTAAGAGTCAACAAGACTTTTTTACCTGAATGTAAGCCAACACCTGTGGCTTTAATTGTATTCTTTAAAGTACGCTGCTTAATCATAGTATGATTTCTATCAACCTTTAATAGCGGAAAATTGGTCAAAAAACAGGCGCATTATAACAGACCACACCTGTTTTCCCAACAATAAAGGCCAATATTTCATCAAGCCGTAATATTTACAGCATAGAATTAAAAGTAATCAGCCCATTTTGCTTAGTCTGCCTGTCTTCGCAAAAACGCTGGAATATCTAAATAGTCGACGCTTGGTTGGCTATCAGACTGCTTCGTATCCAAAGCCGCACTTCCTACTCTATCGACATTTGGGCGTCTTCTACTGACTGCAGGCCTATCCAACTGATTATAGTCAGTTGTGCCATCTGCCATTTTAGGCGTGTTATCAATCACTTTAACAGGCTTATCTATAGTCGCTGATAAACCAGTCGCCACAACCGTCACTTTGAGTTCATCGGTCATATCTGGATCGATAACCGTACCGACAACCACTGTGGCTGAATCTGATGCGAACTCTTCAATAATGTTACCCACTTCAGAGAACTCACCCAAGTTTAGATCTACGCCAGCAGTGATATTAACCAAGATACCTCTTGCGCCCTGCAGGTTAACGTCTTCTAACAATGGGCTTCGAATTGCAGCTTCTGCAGCTTCTTTAGCTCGGTTCTCACCAGTCGCAGAACCGGTCCCCATCATAGCCATGCCCATTTCTGACATCACTGTTTTTACATCCGCGAAATCGACGTTGATCATACCAGGTCGAATGATGAGATCAGCGATACCCTGAACAGCACCTTGAAGCACGTCATTAGCGGCGCCAAAGGCATCGAGAAGTGTTGTATTTTTACCTAAAACAGATAGTAGCTTTTCATTTGGAATAGTAATCAACGAATCCACATTTTCGGCTAATTCAGCCAAACCTGCATCGGCAATTTTCATCCGCTTGCCACCTTCGAATGGAAAAGGCTTAGTCACGACAGCAACGGTCAAGATCCCTAACTCTCTTGCGACTTCAGCAACAATTGGCGCGCCACCGGTTCCGGTTCCACCGCCCATGCCGGCTGTAATAAATACCATATCTGCACCACGAAGGCTTTCTGCGATACGCTCTCTATCTTCAAGCGCAGCCTGACGGCCTATTTCAGGATTTGCTCCCGCGCCCAAGCCTTTAGTAATCGTGCTACCGAGCTGAATAACTGACTTATTTTCTAAATCCTTAAGTGCTTGTGAGTCAGTATTCGCACAAATAAACTCAACTCCCTCTACATCCCCTGCAAGCATGTGACGAACGGCATTACCGCCTCCACCACCGACTCCGACTACTTTGATGATTGCGTTCTGTGACACATTTTCAACAAGCTCAAACATTGCCCTTCTCCTAATTATAAAATTTCAATCTGCTAGTTGCTGCTAAAGTTAGTTACTTTTGTTTTTCTAAAAATTTCCGGTAAACCATGTTTTTATTTTTTCTATAATGCTCTCACCCCCGCCAGGACGCATCATAGGGAGACTATCCGTAGTTCTTTGTTTTAATCCATACATCAAAAGCCCCACGCCTGTAGCATACATGGGGTTATTTACTACATCTGCCAGTCCCGCCACACCTTGTGGTGAAGCTAATCTAACTGGCATATGAAAGATTTCTTCTGCCAATTCAACAACACCTTCCATTTTCGAGGTGCCGCCAGTCAATACGATTCCCGCCGCGACCACGTCTTCAAAACCACTTCGGCGTAGCTCGGACTGAATAAGCGTGAATAGTTCCTCATAGCGAGGTTCAACCACCTCTGCTAGGGCTTGTCGAGACAGATCTCGCGGCGGCCGCTCTCCAACGCTAGGCACTTTTATTGTTTCATCAGCGCCAGCCAACTGTGTAAGTGCGCAGGCATATTTAATTTTGATTTCTTCCGCATTCTGGGTCGGTGTTCGCAAGGCCATGGCGATATCATTTGTTACCTGATCACCCGCGATTGGAATTACCGCTGTGTGTCGAATTGCTCCGCCAGTAAAAATCGCCATATCAGTGGTACCACCACCAATATCTACCATGCAGACGCCCAATTCTTTTTCATCTTCGGTTAATACCGCATAGCTGGAGGCCAGCTGTTCAAGAATAATGTCGTCAACATCCAGGTCACACTTCTGTACACATTTCTCAATATTTTGCGCTGCATTCACTGCACAAGTTACCAAGTGCACTTTTGCCTCTAAGCGAACACCGGACATGCCTAGTGGCTCTTTTATCCCTTCCTGGTTATCGATAACAAACTCCTGAGGAAGGATATGTAATACCTTTTGGTCAGCAGGAATAGCGACTGCTTGGGCGGCATCAATCACTCGATCAATATCAGCCTGCACCACCTCACGATCTCTAACAGCCACAATGCCGTGAGAATTCATACTGCGGATATGGCTGCCGGCGATTCCTGCATAAACCGAATGAATCTGGCAACCGGCCATAAGCTCCGCTTCTTCAATCGCTCGCTGAATAGCGTGCACAGTTGATTCGATATTCACCACAACACCGCGCTTCAAGCCCCTTGAAGGGTGTGAACCGATACCTACAATTTCTACCAGGCCTTCGCCATTCTTTTTGCCGACGATGGCAACAATTTTGGAAGTCCCGATATCCAAACCTACGGTTAATTCGTTTTCTGCTGAGCCAGCCATTATGGTGTTCCCAAGTTACTTATGTTGCTAATTTTATTAGTATGTGAGTTTCTCATTGCACATCACTTACATTGTCTTTCCATTGCACGGCTATCCCGTTTGGATAACGTGTGTCTAATCGTTCTATCTTGCTTAGATCAATATCATTCTTACCTAGAAAAAGGCGACCTACGCGCTCTAGCTTGTCATCAAGAAACGCTCTATCGATTGAATTTATATCCAGCTGACCCAGCGTTATGCCAACATCATTTTTAAGCTTAATTTCCCAAGCACCCCGTAAGTTTTGCTGCAAGCTAAGAATTTCGAGTTGGTAAATCGACAGCTCGTTTTGCATATACTCTAAAAGCGAAAACATTGATAACCGGTCTTGCTCTACTGCGGCACCTTCAAATTTTAAACTAGGCAAAGCCAAGCCCTGATCTAGACCGGCTGGCTGAAAAAGTTGCCCTTCAGCATTAATTAAACCGTCATCGTTCCAGTAGCTCACGGGTACTTGCTCTTCGATAAAAATGTTAATTTCACCGGGCCATACTCTTGAAACTTGAGCGTTAAAAACCCAAGGAAGCGCCTCAATGTGTTGCTTCACATCGGTCAAATTAACGGACAAAAACCCGACATTGATATATCGGCTCGCATGATCTTTAATCACGCTGTCATTTATATGTAAAAAACTTCCCTGAACCGTCATTTTTTCGATCGGATGATCGACCACTTGCAGCAATCTTTGCCTTTCACTCACTAAAACAATCACCGTAAAAAGCACAACAAATACAGAAAGACATCGCTTTAGCGTGCGAACAATATGCTGCCTCGCTAAATCATCAACCTCTGAAAGAATTAGTTTTGACGCTGTGTCCATCTTCACCGTATTCACCCTTGTGTTTGCGCTAGAATTTCAAGTACTAGCTGATCAAAACTCATCCCTTGGGCTTTCGCTGCCATTGGCACCAAACTATGATTTGTCATCCCAGGAATGGTATTCACTTCCAACAACCAAAACTGCCCGCGACCGTCGCGCATCACATCAACCCGACCCCAACCTTCACACCCCAACGCGAGAAATGCTCGCTCTGCCAAATGCCCTAAAGCCTCTTCCTCTTGCGAGCTAAGCCCGCTCGGCATGAGATATTGGGTATTTTCAGATTCGTACTTTGCCTCATAATCATAAAAAACGTGGTCTGTTTTTAGCCCAATAATGGGCATGGCCGAACCATTCAACAAACTCACTGTAAACTCACTTCCTTCAATCCACTGCTCGAGCAAGACCTGCTCATCCATTTCCAATGCAGCACCCACCGCACTTTCAAGCTGCGTTTGGTTGTTCACTTTAAACACACCGATTGAAGAACCTTCTCTAGAAGGTTTGACTGCCAAGGGAAAACCAATCAATGAAACAAGTTGTGTTAACAAAGCAGAATCTTTGGTTTCCACATAACTAAACTTTGGCGTTGGCAAGTTCATTCCTTGCCACAAATACTTAGTTCGTGCCTTATCCATCGCAATCGCCGAGCCCATTACACCGCTACCGGTGTAAGGAATTTCTAGCGCTTCGAGTACGCCTTGAATCGTGCCATCCTCACCCCCTCGACCGTGCAACGCAATAAATACACGATCCAGCGGTAGCGCTTGAATAATTGCTTGGATATCGCCCGTAAAATCAATACCAACGGCATCTATACCAGAGTTCAACAAACTATCGAGTACGGCTTGACCGCTTTTTAACGATACGGCGCGTTCTGCCGAACAACCGCCCATTAATACCGCTACTCGACCCAATTCTTTTTGCTGGTGAATCATGCTGTTTTAAACCCTAAGTTATTCGCGGCTAGCGTGACGGCAATCTGTCCGACATTACCTGCACCTTGGGTAATCAGTAAGTCTCCATCCATTAAGACGTTTTCAAGCACTTCTTGTATATTATTTGTCACCTCATCGATGGTTTCAGCGGCTTCAATAAAAATGGGCTCAACAGCACTTCTTTGCCGAATACTTCGACATAATGAACGGCTATCCGCTCCGGGGATGGTTTTTTCCCCAGCAGAATAAACATCCATTATTAACAACACATCAACTTCGGCTAACACTTTCACAAAGTCTTCGTAAAGATCATTCGTCCGACTATAACGATGCGGCTGGAATATCATCACGAGACGCTTATCCGGCCAGCCGGTTCGAATGGCTTTGACTGTTGCTTCAACTTCGCTAGGGTGGTGACCATAGTCATCCACTAGCATCACTTTATGATCATGCTTAGCGAGGGAAAACTCACCGTATACCTGAAAACGACGCCCGACCCCCTGAAATTCACTCAAAGCTCGCTGAATAGCGCCATCATCTACACCTTCATCACTTGCCACAGCGATAGTCGCCAAGGCATTCAATACATTGTGCTGTCCAGGCATACTCAGACAGATATCCAAATCTGCCAAACCGCCAGGTCGCTTCACCACAAAATGGTTATTCATACCGTCCTGCTTTATATCAACCGCACGGTAATCTGCTCCTTCAGTTAGACCATAGGTCAACACCGCCCGAGAAACATCGGGAAGGATATCCCTGATAACCGGATCATCTACACACATCACTGCGGCACCATAAAATGGCAAATTATGCAGAAAGTCGATAAAGGTCTGCTTTAGCTTCGAAAAATCACCGCCATAGGTATGCATGTGATCTGCTTCAATATTTGTTACCACTGAAATCATCGGCGTAAGATGCAAAAACGATGCATCACTCTCATCTGCCTCAGCGACTAAATAGCGAGACCCGCCCAGACTGGCATTCGTCCCGGCTCTATTGAGCCGACCACCTATCACATACGTTGGATCCAAACCTGCCTCAGCAAGTACCGAAGCAATTAAACTTGTCGTTGTGGTTTTCCCATGGGTGCCGGCTATCGCGATACCATGTCGAAATCGCATAATCTCTGCCAGCATTTCCGCTCGCGGCACAATCGGGATGCGTTTTTTTCTAGCCTCTATAATTTCAGGGTTCTGCTCATTAATGGCAGATGACACAACAACCACATCGGCATTAGCGACATTTTCCGCATCATGCATAAAGTAAATATCAGCACCAAAGTTAACCAACCTGTCGGTCACTGCCGTTTGGTGTAAATCTGAACCAGAAATTTTGTAGCCTTGGTTCATCAAAACTTCAGCAATGCCGCACATACCCGCACCGCCAATACCAATAAAATGAATTTGGCTGATCCGGCGCATTTCTGGAATATCACTCAACATACTTCCCGCATGTTTAAGTGTGCTGACTTTTGGCTTGCCCGGGTCTAATGATCTAGGCATAACTGACTCTCCGACACTCGTTTGCCACTTTTTCAGTCGCGTCCACTTGCGCCAATTTATAGGCTGCTTCCGATAAAATTTTCATTCTGTCTCGCTTCAACAGCAACGGTTTCAAGAGCTCTGACAAGACCTTGGGTGATAATTCATTTTGCGGCAATATCCAGGCAGCTCCGCCGCTTACCAAGTATTCGGCATTTTTTGTTTGATGGTCATCTACCGCGTGTGGAAAGGGTATTAATATCGCCCCCACACCAGCAGCACATAACTCGGAAACAGTCAGTGCCCCGGCTCGACAAATAACAAAATCTGCCCAGCGATAGGCTTCTGACATATCACCAATAAACTCAGACACTTTGGCATCAACGCTCAATTCGCGATAACGCTGACTGACTATGTCGGCATTGTTTTTACCCGTCTGATGCCAGACTTCGGGTCTTATTTCTTCATCTAACAAGGCAACCGTTTCAGGTAAAGATTGATTCAGGCTTTGTGCGCCAAGACTCCCCCCTAAAATTAAAAGATGTATGGTGTCACTTTCACCTTTGAGCTTTCGTTCAAAGTAAAGGCGCGTAATATCCTCTCTCAGAGGGTTGCCAACCATTTTCACGTTTAACTTTTCTGGAAATACATTCGGAAATGCCGTCATCACTGAGCTGGCGAATTTAGATAGAATCTTGTTTGTCATGCCCGCCACCGAATTTTGCTCGTGGATCACAAGAGGTATACCCAACATTCGCGCCGCTATTCCACCAGGGCCCGCTGCAAACCCACCCATTCCTAATACCGCGTCAGGCTTTTCTTGCTTTAATATTTTGAGCGCGCTAATAATTGCTGTCGCAATTTTAAACGGCGCAAGCAACTGGCTAAGCCGACCCTTTCCTCTGACACCTTTTACCTCAATTCCCATAAATGGAATATTTGCAGCCGTCACGATGCCTTGCTCCATACCACCATTAGAGCCCAACCACACGACCTTTTCGTTTCGTTCCAATAAGTATTGAGCAACCGCTAAAGCTGGAAAAACGTGCCCGCCGGTTCCACCCGCCATGATAAGAAAGGTTTTATCAGGCATAACGCCCTCCCTTCACGACACCCTTCCCAGATACACGTTCATAAGAAGGTCTTGTGTTCCCTGAGTTTTCTGCCTGCTCATCACTGGTTTTTTGTGCGACCAACTCGGTTTGTATTCTTGCGACAATTCCTAGACACATACAACTCACAATAAGACTACTTCCACCATAACTCACTAGCGGTAAGGTCAAGCCCTTGGTCGGCAATAAGCCCATATTCACACCCATATTTATAAAAGCCTGAACACCCACTAAAATGGCGATTCCGTAGGCTAAATAGGCATTGAAAAGCTGGCCTTTTTGTTCTGCTAAAAAACCTGTTCGACAAATGCGATAAACTAATACGGCAAACAAGCCAATTACCAACAAAGTGCCTATTAAGCCAAACTCTTCGGCAAGAATGGCGAAAACGAAATCGGTGTGCGCTTCTGGCAAATAAAACTGTTTTTGAATGCTATTCCCTAAACCAAGGCCAGCGATATCACCACGACCAAATGCAATTAATGACTGCGTTAGCTGGTAGCCAGAAGCGTACTGATCTGCCCACGGGTCTGTATAGCCTGTTAAGCGCTTCAAACGATAAGGCTGAGAAATAACCAATAAAACCGCAGAAGCAAGACAAGCAACAATAAGAAGGATAAATTGACCAAGCTTCGCGCCACTAAGGAAAATCATACCGAGGAAAGCGCAAGCAATAACCACCGTGGCCCCGAAGTCAGGTTCAGCCAAAAGTAACAATGCGACAAGAAACAAGACAATCATCGGTTTAGCGAAGCCCCACCAGGATGCAACGACTTCATCGCGCCTTCGAACTAGATAGCCGGCTAAATAAGTGATCAGCAACAACTTCGCGAGCTCGGAGGGTTGCAAATTAAAGCCACCAAAGCCTATCCAGCGAATACTACCGTTGACTTCTCGCCCAACGCCGGGGATCAACACCAAGGCCAATAATAGAATCGAGGCACTTAAGGCCAACCATCCAGACTTTTGCCACCACTGAGACGGTAATTGGTAAACAAACAGTGCAGCAATTAACCCCAGTAGTATGAAAATGCCATGACGAGTGACGTAGTGAAAAATATTACCCGTTCGCGCTTCGGCAATATCGATAGAGGCTGATGCGATCATAATTAGCCCGATCATCAACAGCAGACCGGCCACAGAAATCATGACGACATCTAAACCAAAATATTTATGCTGAGAAGGTGTTGTCATAATGCGCACACCTCCTTATGGAAAACGTCACCTCTGTGCTCAAAATTATTGAACATATCTAAACTTGCACAGGCCGGTGAGAGTAAAACCAAATCACCCTTTTCCGATAGGGCATGAGCTTTCTGTACAGCGTCGCTCATAGCGCTCTCTTTATGAACGGGCACAACAGACTCAAACAAATTGATAAATTTGTCTGCATCTACACCGATTAGCACCATCGCTTTGACAAATCGACGAACTGGCTCGATTAAAACGCTCAGGTCAGCCCCTTTGGAATCACCACCCGCGATCAAAATAACTTTCCCAGTAATAGTTTTGCCCAAGCTATTCAATGCCGATAATACCGCGCCTGGGTTGGTGCCTTTGGAGTCATTGAAATACTCAACACCATCAAGCACTCTGACAAACTGACAACGATGCGCCAAGCCTTGAAAGTCTTTCAAGGCTTCAACCATGGCAGGAACCGGAATACCCACGCTGTCACCTAATGCCAACGCAGCCAAAGCATTGCTGATATTATGATCGCCTCTCAGCTTTAACTGTTTTATAGGCATCAATGGCGAGAAGCCTTTCACTATGTAAAACTCGCCAGAAATGTCGGCGGTGGAAAACTTGTGCAGATCGCTGCCATGCAAACCGTAATGTACTAAGTTCATGCTGGCGTTTTCTAGGGGCGCACTTAATACCTCGTCATCATTCACCACAACATTCTTTGCGCCTCTAAAGATTCGCTGCTTAGCCTGTAGATAGGCAAATTTATCGGCATACCTATCCATGTGGTCTTCAGATAAATTAAGCAAGACAACGCTAGTCGCATTGAGCATCTCGGTCGTTTCAAGCTGAAAGCTCGACAACTCCATCACATATAATTCGTTATCATCACTGAGCAAATCTAAAGCCGGTGTGCCTAAATTCCCACCAACAGCCGCTTTCATCCCTGCTTGTTTGGCCATATCACCCAGTAAAGACGTTACGGTACTTTTACCGTTAGAGCCCGTTATCGCAATCAACGGGGCATTCACCGCTTCAGCAAATAAATCAATATCGCCACGCACTATCTTTCCTTGTGCTTGTGCAGCCGCTATTTCAGGCATTTTTAAAGACAGACCAGGGCTTAGGATGATTTCATCGGCTTCAAGCAAAGTAGCTTGATCTAAACGGCCCAGTATCGTTTTGACACCAGGAAAGCGCGCTCTCAACTCATCCAGCCCAGGTGGCTGTTCGCGAGTATCCATCACCGTTAGCTGTTTCCCCAGAGCAGATAAGTGTCGCACACACGAAAGCCCGGTCTTGCCTAGACCGACTACCACAATATTTTTGTCTGTGATAATTGCTTTCATGCTCTCTCGAACCCCAATACCTATTCTAATTATCTAACTTTTAATGTCGCCAACCCGATCAGTACCAGAATGACAGTGATAATCCAAAACCTCACAATAACTCTTGGCTCAGGCCAGCCTTTCAACTCAAAATGGTGGTGCAAAGGCGCCATTCTGAATATTCGGCGACCGGTTAATTTGAAGGAAGCAACTTGCAAAATAACCGAGACGGTTTCCATCACAAAGACACCGCCCATGATGAATAGAACAATTTCCTGCCTAACAATCACGGCCACCACGCCAAGCGCTGCCCCCAGCGCAAGTGCACCTACATCCCCCATAAATACTTGAGCGGGGTAAGTGTTAAACCATAGAAAACCAAGCCCAGCACCTAATAAAGCACCACAAAAAACAATCAATTCTCCCGTTCCCGGCAAGTAAGGGATATGAAGATAATTTGCAAAAACACTGTTACCCGAGGCGTATGCAAATATGCCTAAAGCACCCGCAACCAAAACAGTAGGCATAATCGCTAAACCGTCTAATCCATCCGTTAAGTTAACGGCGTTACTTGTTCCCACAATGACAAAGTAAGTCAGTAAGATGAATAATGGACCTAGCTGAATAGCAATATCCTTAAAAACCGGCACAATTAAGCTTGTTTCCTGAGGCAGCGAAGCGCTTGCATATAACAATACAGCAGCCAACAAACCACATACGGATTGCCAAAAATACTTTTCCTTCGCAGACAGACCTTTAGAGTTTTTCTCGACAACTTTGCGATAATCATCTACCCAACCAATCATGCCAAACGATAGCGTGACAAATAACGTTATCCATAAATAGCGATTGGTTAGATCTCCCCATAAAAGCGTACTGACTGCAACGGCTACAATAATAAGGGCACCACCCATAGTGGGTGTCCCTGCCTTGCTTAAGTGAGATTTTGGACCGTCATCTCGAACTGATTGACCAATCTGATACTGGCTCAGTTTTTTAATCATTTTCGGCCCGACCCACAAGGAAATCAGCAAAGCTGTAATAACACCTAAAATCCCTCTTAGCGTTAAGTATTGAAACACCGACAAGAAACTCAGTGATTCTGATAAAAATGATGATAACCAATACAACATTTAGTGAGCCGCCTTTTTAATAATCATATTTACAAGCTCGTCCATTGCTGTACTTCTAGAGCCTTTGACCAGCACACTGATTTCAGATAGCGGCCGTGAATTTGTTGAAAAAATGTCGTCATTTTTATCCAGATATTCGAGTATTTCTTGCTTCGAACTCGCGACAACGGCTCGCTCGCCAATTTCTTTTTTCATGTCGCTCGCATAAGGGCCAATTAAATACACAGTATCGACATGACTATTTGCGATATGGCGAGCCACATCGATATGCAGCTTTTGTGCAAAATCACCTAATTCACCCATCTCCCCTAAAACCGCAATTTTGCATCCATTTTTTAGCGACAGAACATCGATTGCAGCCTTCATTGACGTTGGGTTGGCGTTGTAACTGTCATCGATTAGCTCAAGCGACTCCGAGCATGGAATCGTCATTAATCGTCCCTCACTTTGAGCCAGTCCTGCTAAACCTTTAGCGATCATTTTTATGTCGAAGCCCAGAGCCAATGCTGCCGCTGCCGCAGCTAGGCTATTGGCTACATTGTGCTCCCCAGGAATGGGCAGTCTTATCTCTTGCTTGCTGCCGCCATAATTTAAAATGTAAGTTGTAAACTGTTCCTGGCAAACGATCTCACTGGCAAAAACATCGGCTTTCTTGTTCGTGAGCGAAAAACTAAAAACTGACTTCTCTTGCAATGCCTCTAACCAAACCAAATGCGCGGGGTCGTCTAGGTTCACCACTGCATGACCATTCGGTCTTAATGCCCCAAATATTTCACCCTTGCCTTTGACTATATTTTCCTGGCTACCAAAAATATCGATATGCGCGGTTCCTGCATTTAATAGAATGGATACATCTGGTTGCACAAGCTGAGTCAGGTAAGCGATATCACCTATTTTTCTGGCCCCCATTTCTACCACAGCATATTGATGACTTGTATTTATCTTTAGTAAGGTAAGCGGAACACCTATTTCATTATTAAAGTTGCCCTGAGTCGCGCAGGTAGCGCCTTTTTCAGACAGTATCGCTTCAAGCATATTTTTTGTGCTCGTCTTGCCAGTAGAGCCAGTTAAACCAACAACTTTGCCTTGAAAGTTTTCGCGATTAATACGTCCACATTCACCAAGCGCCAACAAGGTATTTTCGACCCTTAGGTAGCTCACTCGACTTAACTTTTTTTTCATCTTTTCTGAATCTGAACTAACCACGAATAATGAACAGCCTGACTTTTCGACTGTTTCTATAAATTCATGGCCGTCAAACCTGTCACCTTTAATGGCGATAAATAAATCACTGGGCGCAACCGTTCTGCTATCAATTGAAATAGAAGAGAACTCCGCGTCAGGACCAATCAAGTCACCACTTGTCTGCTTGGCAAGCTGAGATAAAGAGATAGACTGCATCATGTTAAACTCTTTCCTCTATTTGGCTTGTTTCCGCTGTGCTCAAACCGAGAATCCGCTCCACTTCCTCAATATCGCTAAAGTGAACTCTTTCACCATTAACATCTTGCCAAGTCTCATGTCCTTTTCCGGCAATCAAAATAACATCAGCGCTAGACGCTCGCTTAAATGCCAGACTAATTGCTTTTCGACGGTCTGCTTCAATTAGATAAACATGACCTGTCTGATCAAACCCTTTGATGATGTCCCCAATAATTTTTTCTGGCGCTTCTGTTCTCGGGTTATCGTTGGTAACAACACTTAATTCAGCTAATTGAGCCGCTACTTTGGCCATTTCTTCTCGTTTGCCGTTGTCGCGATCGCCTCCGCAACCAAAGACGACAATCAATTTACCCTGACAGTGAGGTTTAATAGCTTCTAAGGCATTTCGTAAGGCATCTGGCGTATGCGCATAATCAACTATCGCTACAGGCATATTCTTTGTTTGGACCACCTGCATTCTGCCTTTGACAGCTTGAATGCCTTGAATCCTCTGTTCGCAATCTTTTAATTCCTGCTTGGCAACTGCCACCGTCAAGACAGCTAGGAGATTGCTTAAATTGAACAATCCGATTAGCCCAGAGTTTATTCCAAGCGCCCCTACTGGCGTTGTAACATCTGCTGAAATCGAAGACGCAGAGTGAACATTCAATTCATACGCATTAACCGCCACATCAGAAGCCGACTTCACGCCGTAGGTAAATACTCTTACCTCAGGCGCGATTTCTTCAATAAGTTGGCTGGCGTAGTCATCATCTTCATTCACTACAGCAAACTTCAGCCCTTCACGCTGAAACAGCTTGAATTTTGACGCGGCATACTCCGCCATCGTTCCATGATAGTCGAGATGCTCTCGTGTCAGGTTTGTAAATACCGCACCATCAAACTGCACACCATCCACACGGCCTTGACTTAAACCATGCGAAGAAACTTCCATGAAAACAGTTTGTGCACCGGCGTCGCGTAACTCAGCTAAACACCGATGAACATCCACGACATTTGGCGTAGTAAAACCTGTTTCTTTTAGCTTGTGACCTTCATTATTAACAAGCCCATAACCCAAGGTTCCAATAACAGCTGAGACATGGTTGTTGTATGCAAAATAGCTCGCCAGATAATTCGTCACAGAGGTCTTACCATTTGTTCCAGTCACACCAATGACAGCGAGATCTTGACTGGGCGATCTGAAAAAGCGATCTGCAATAACACCAATATTAGCCTTCAAATTATCTACAAATAGTTCAACAACCAAGCCATCTTCAAAGGCATTTCCCTGATTAACCAAACCTTCTGCAACGACAGCATTAGCACCTTTCAAAATTGCTTCTTTGATATGATCAGTAGAGTCAGTGTGATTGCCAGACATAGCCAAAAACAGGTCTCCCTGTTTGACTAGCCGACTATCTATAGCTAAGCCGGAGACATACGTATCCAACGCTGACGGAACCTTACAAATACCTTTCAACAACTGCGCTAAACTACTACTGTACGTTCGTCTTGATGGCATACTATCCCCTCTTCTCAGAAAGGTTATCTGGGTAGCTTATTGACTTCGCTATGCCTTTATCTGGTCTGACGTTTAGTAACCTCATCGCGCCATCCACAACCCGGGAGAACACAGGAGCAGCGACTTCACCGCCATAATATTCAGCACCAGCAGGCCCATCGATAATGACAACCATGGCAATTTCAGGTCTATCAACTGGCGCTACACCCGCGAAAATAGCCTTATACTGGCTTTGCTCATATCCACTTTTGCCAACAGAGTGCACGGTGCCGCTTTTCCCTCCCACGTCATAGAGAGATAACTGCGCTCTTGTTCCTGTGCCTCCTTTTTCGACCACGGCTTTCATCGCTGTTTTTAACGACGATGAGACAGCTTGCGAAATAACTCGTTCTCCTTGACCGACATCATCTCTGTGGATCAAAGAGAGAGGGTATTTCACACCGCCATTGCCATAGATCATAAAGGCTTGCGCTAACTGCAACGCATTCACATTCATGCCGTAACCATATGACATCGTGGCGACTTCAAGCGGTCGCCATTTTGATGCATCCGGCAGCTGTCCAATGCTTTCCCCTGGAAATCCGATACCCGTACCCTGTCCAAAGCCGAGCCGATAAAACATATCCCAGACCACATCACCACTGAGGTCTAGGGCAATTTTACTGGTACCGACATTACTCGACTTTGCAATAATATTCATCAAGCTCAAAGTACCGTAGTTACGATGATCTCTTATCGACTTTCTGCCTAGCCTGATATAACCGGGTGAGGTATCTAGCTCTGTATTAAGGTGATATTTCTTTGACTCAAGCGCTGCGGCAATAGTCGCTAATTTCATGGTTGAGCCCGGCTCAAATACATCCGTAATCGCTCGATTTCTTAGATGCGCAACATCAATCGTGGATCTATTGTTTGGGTTATAAGATGGCTGATTCGCCATCGCTAACACATCACCCGTTTTAACATCCAATACAACAACTGAGCCTGAACGCGCCTTGTGCGTTTCAACAGCAGCTTTTAGTTCACGATATGCAAGATACTGGATACGCATATCGAGGCTCAATTTAATATCTTGGCCAGATTGAGCTTCTTCATACTCGCCAAGATCTTTAATTACTCGGCCTTTTCGGTTTTTTAAGACTCTTTTCTTGCCGGCTTTACCAGTCAGCCACTGATCATAAGCTAACTCCAAACCCTCCTGCCCCTGCCCATCGATATTGGTAAATCCCAATACGTGTGCAGCAACTTCCCCTGAGGGATAATATCGCTTATATTCTCGCTGGCTATAGACGCCATCAAGGTTTAAAGACAGCACCTTTTTGACTTCATGTGGCGCCATTTTCCTTTTTAAATAGATAAATCGCTTATTCTGATTAGCTTTTATTTTTTTCGCTAACCATGACGCACTGACATCTAAGGCTTCCGCTAAGTCTTTTATGTCAGCTAAAGATAAGTTTAAAAACTGCGGGTCTGCATAAACAGTTTCTACAGGCGCACTGATGGCCAAGGGTTCTCCATGGCGATCAGAAATCATACCCCTATGCGCCTCTAACCTTTCAAAACGCACTGTCCTTGCATCACCTTGCTCTGCGAGGAAGGCCTGTTCGTAAACATGTAAATCTACTGCCCTATAAAGCAATGAACTGACACAGGCGCATAACAGCACTAAGAAAAAGCTGTAACGCCAAGATTTCAGAACATTGAACTCACGCCTCATAGTCATAGATTTCAACAACTCAATAAACCAGTTGAATTTCTTCCGCTTCAGGCATGCTCATCCCCAGTTTTTGGGAGGCGATACTCTCCAAACGATTAGGTGAACTCCAAGCGCTTTGCTCTAAGAGAAGCTGAGCCCACTCAAGCTGAAGCTGATCATTTCTTTCCAGCAACACAGCTTGCTCCGCGAATAGTTGACGACTCAAATGAGAAGACTGAACAACCCCGATAGCCGACATCGCTATTATTAAAGCCAGCATGAGAGTAACAAGCAGACCTTTGATAGACACTTGCTCTCTGAGACTCGACAAAAAGACAGACAAATCAACCAGCCAACTCACCAAATGAGAGGCATGACCTTGATCATTCTTGAGGCTTAATTCATGACGGCCCTGTTTTAGCAACATAGAAAGCAAAGGGAGCAATATTGTTATTTTATTCATTAGAAATTTTCTCCAAAATTCGCATGACAGCACTTCTGGCACGAATATTATTTGAAACTTCCTTATCACTAGGCTTCAAAGCCTTACCTATGGTTTTGAAATGACGCACTATATCCTTTTCAAAAACAGGCACATTCGGAGGCGGTACATTTCC
Organism: Oleiphilus sp.; assembly: GCA_048058835.1. GTDB lineage: Bacteria > Pseudomonadota > Gammaproteobacteria > Pseudomonadales > Oleiphilaceae > PZPK01. The sequence continues at coordinate 58,249 of JBLLNS010000001.1, read as the reverse complement.
TTTCACCTTCCCCCTCATAAACCGCTTCACAATTCTATCTTCTAGAGAGTGAAAGCTGATCATCACCAATCGTCCATTCAAAGCTAGGGACTTTGCAGCGTTCTCTAACAAGCTTTCCAAGTCAAGCAGCTCATTATTTACTTTTATTCTGATTGCTTGAAATGCCCGTGTTGCAGGGTGCTTATGCTTTTCCCATGACGGGTTTGCATCTTTCACTAAGTTCGCCAACTCTAAGGTGGTTTTTATTGGTCCAGTTTGGCAGCCTGCTTTGATCGCACCTGCAATCCGTTTAGCAAATTTTTCTTCACCATAATCTCTTAATACTTGAACCAGCTCTTGCTCAGTTGTAGCTGACAACCACTCTGAAGCACTCATACCTCGGCTTCGATCCATTCTCATATCAAGCGGCCCATCTTTCATAAAGCTAAAACCTCGGTCAGCATTATCTAGTTGTGGTGACGACACCCCCAGATCAGCTAATACCCCATCAACTTCGACTAAGCCCTGCTGAGCTAGGTGTTGCTCTAGGTCAGCAAATGAACCATGCACAATTTCAAACCTGTCATCTTTGCCGAATAAAGACCTAGCCTCATTGACTGCATCTATATCTTTATCAATCGCAATAAGTTTTCCTGTATCACCCAAGCGATCAAGTATTAATCGACTGTGCCCACCGCGACCAAAAGTGGCATCGATATAAACACCTTCGGGATTTGTGACTAAAGCGTCCACCGCTTCTTGTAACAAAACCGTTTCATGGGCGGCCGTTAACTCAGACATAAAGTTTCATCACAAAGACAACGACAACATTTCTTCTGGAATCTCATCATCTTGATCTGACTCATCCAGCCAATTAAACCAACTTTCATCGCTCCATAATTCAAGTTTCTTGCCCTGACCAACAAGCATTAACTTTTTCTCTAAATTAGCGTACTCACGCAAGGTAGGTGGCACGAGAATCCGTCCATTACCATCCATTTCAAGGGGCGTTGCATAACCGATCAACAACCTTTGAGTTCGCCTAGCCACTTTATTGAAGCTCGGTAGACTCTCGATTTTAGGCAATATTTCTTTCCACTGATCCTCAGGATAAACAAGCAAGCATCGCTCCTCGGTATGCGCAGTGATCACGATACGGCCATCACAAAAAGACGCCAGCGATTCCCGAATTTTCGTCGGAATTGCCATACGCCCTTTAGCGTCCATATTTATTGCGTGACTACCTAAGAACAATTTAAACCACCCAATGCCACAAAAAAGATAAAAATAACCAATTTTTTCCACTTTTTACTACTTTTAACCACTATAGGAATTAGATGTCCACAAATCAAGCAAAATGAGGAGGAAAACAGTGCAAAAACTCACACTAAGACAAAGACTTAATTGAATAAGAAGCGAAAAGGACAGGGCTAAAATATAATTTAACTAATACTTTCTGAGAGATGCAGGAGAAACTTAAGAAAGCACTTTAAGTTTAAGATTGTTTTATTATTAAAAGAGGTATTTTGAGGTCATTACTTTTGAGAAAAGAAGTATAAAGAAGAGCTTGCCGATAAGCCGGGTTCTGTCGTGGACAATCATTCATCTGGGCTAAACGTCACCATTTAGCTCAAGCAACCTACCCGAATCCAGCGCGAGCAACGCCTTTGGATTCCTATTTGGTCTTGCTCCGAGCGGGGTTTACCATCGCCATGAACTGTTACCAGTCATGCGGTGCGCTCTTACCGCACCTTTTCACCCTTACCTGCCAAAAATGACATAGGCGGTTCACTTTCTGCTGCACTTTCCGTAGGCTTTCACCCCCCAGGCGTTACCTGGCGCTCTGCTCTGTGGAGCCCGGACTTTCCTCCATGCACAAGAATATCAAGTGACACAGCGATTGCCTAGCAAGCTCTAGGGCTAAGTTATTATGGAAGGAGTTTTTTATCAAGGAGAACTTAAGAGAAAAGACAATATTTTTAATTAAAATACCTTAATTAATCTCGAAAGGTTGCAATTTTAACGTTTGAAATACTCGTTAAATCGGTAATGTAGCCACTACCAATTGAGGGAGTATCATCTGAAATAGAGGCATCTATTGTTGCGACAAAGTCCACTTTTCGCTCCACAATATATTGAACAGAGTCAACATTTTGCGCAATTTTAGTAATCGCCTGCTCAACACGACCGATCTCATAAGTCGTACTTTCTTGATCCTGAACACCTGTATTCTTTGGTTCAAAAATCAATCGATCAAACTCTTCATCACGAATAATAAAAGAAGACTCCTCAAAGGATGAGTCAGGCAACTCGTCGACATACCCAACTTCTAAGGTATCCACCGAGTTAACATCTGACCTCTGGCGAAGGCTATCCGCCCAACTATCAACCTCTTGCACTAGAGAATAATTCAACTCGCTTGAAACTTCATCCGTCGCATATTCATCAATAGCGACATCTGTTTTAAATGGCAAAACCTCGTAACCATCATCAACTCGAAGACCTGCTGCAGATGAGCCTGCAACATTGACAATTTCTTCTGCAGTATTCGCAGAGACTGCTGAAACTGAACCCATAGCACCTTCTGACAGCAACTCAATCGCATGAGCCTGAAGACCCATCATCAAGTAGCCAATTATCACGAGCTGTCTGGTAAGTTTAAGCAAAACGCTATTCATAACGAGTAATATCTGTTTATAGGATTATTGATAAGTGTAACATCTTGTTTATATTTTGCACGATGAACAAATGAACTGCAATTCAATAAAGCTATAAGCTGCAGTAAGTTGCTACGAAGTCTCATTCCTAAGCGAAACAGCCTTAGCATAAAGCTCTTTTTTATCTCCACCATAGAACTCGTTCACGATCTGCACCGCTTTCTTGGGCGGCATATGACCGACAAGCTGCTTGAGTAGCTTTTCCTGTTTCACTATATCATCCGCTATTCGCTTCTCAGCCCCCGCAAGAATCAACACAAACTCACCTTTTTGCTGATCAGGGTCTTGAATCGTCCAATCAAGTAAGCTCGGAACTAAGCCGGAGGTAATGGTCTCGAAACGCTTTGTTAATTCTCGAGCGATCACCATCATGCGATCAGGAAAAATCTCGGCCATCACTCGAAGTGTCTCAACCACACGATGCGGCGACTCATAAAATACTACCGTTTTAGTTTCAAACTGATATATGGACAACACATCTTCTTTCGCCTTTCTCTTCACAGGCAAAAAGCCCTCATAAACAAACTTCCCACAAGGCACTCCGCTAGCACTCAGCGCTGCAATAACCGCTGAAGCACCAGGGATCGGCACAACTTTGACCCCTTGCGCCTTAGCCGTCGACACCAAGGTATGACCTGGATCAGAAATTAGCGGCGTACCTGCATCGGAGACAAGCGCGACCGTTTTTCCAGATTGAACCTCAGAAACTAAAAAGCCAGACTTATCCTCTTCATTATGCTCATGAAAAGATATCAGCTTAGCTGAAATACCAAGGTGATCGAGAAGCTTTCTCGTATGCCGCGTATCTTCGGCCGCAATTAAATCCACACTTTTCAGTATCTCTATTGCTCTCAAAGTAATATCTGATAAATTACCAATCGGAGTCGCCACAATGTAAATCACTCCTTCCAACTATTTCGCCCTCACTATAGAATATTCACTAAACGCCATTAGAACATAGACATGACAATGAAATCATTGATTAGCGCTTTATTATTCAGTTTCGCCGCCCTTGCTCTGCAAGGCTGCAGCCCACAAACAACCAAACCTACATTGCATGACGAAGCTTCAAGCAAGCCAGCTGAATATTTCACCCCAGAACAACTTTTGCAAAAAGCCAACACAGCAACCAACAAATCAACACGAAATAATTTACTGATTGAAGCCGCTAGCAAATATTACGAAAACAACTTAGTCACTCAAAGTAGCGCCGCCCTTAGGGAGGTTGACTTTGAAGAACTAACAAGTGACACACAAACCCAAGCTTTGCTGCTAAACCTAAAATTAGGTGTCATTGAGAATATCGAATGGCATTTGATGACTGCAACAAACAGCTATGAAAATTCAACACTTAATAAAACCAACATTGAAGACCTAAAGACAATCATCCCCTTGCTTGCTGAAGCATACGAAAAGCAAAACCAAAACATCCTTAGTGCTATCTTATTAATTGACTACTCAGGCATATATGACAAAACAACATTTATAGACTCAATTGAGAAAGTGTGGACTCTGCTTCGCGCCACTAGCCCCGTCAAAATAATCAATTTCAAGTACGAAGGACTAAACGAGGAAGTGAAAGCCTGGCTTGAGCTGGTGAGTAACATTCAACAAAATCAAATTAGCCTTGAAAGCCAATACGACAGCTTCAAGCAATGGAAAACAAAGTGGCCATATCATCCCGCTGCAATATCGCCGCCAAAAGAGTTATTTTTACTATCCAAACTACCCGAAACCAAGCCAGAAAAGCTTATAATTGCACTACCATTTACTGGCCCCGTTGGGAATGTCGGCAAAGCAATTAGAGATGGCTTTATAGCGGCTTACATTGACCACCTGAAATCTTCTCAAACCAACACCAGCTCAATCACATTCTTTGATACTCATAAATACCCTCTCGAGAGCTTATATGAAAATCCTCCAGAAAAAAATTCACTCATCATTGGCCCTCTAACCAAAGCAAACGTTAACAAACTTAAGTTTCAAGACTTGGCTCTTAGCCCTACACTCGCTCTCAACTACTTAGATGATGATTTTCAAAACCCTACATTCCAAGAAAATCTCTATCAATTTGGGCTCAACCCAGAAGCCGAAATAAATCAACTTGCCAGTCTATTAGGAAAAAATGGACTCAACAAAATTGCATTCATCGCGCCTGAAAATGAACTTGGCTTTCGCATACAGAAATCACTTCTACTCGCATTGCAATCACATAACAGCCTGCTAATTGAAAGCGCCTATTATCAGGACCAAAAAAGCCTTTCCCCAGCCGTGGCCAGCCTGCTTGGCACTGACTTAAGCCTACAACGAAAAAACAAACTCCAGCGAATTACCAATTTGAGCATGGAGTTTGAACCAAGAAGACGCAATGACATTGATGCAGTCTACATGCTCGCTAAACCAGAAATAGCCAAACAACTTAACCCACTTTTCGCTTATCACTATGCTCGAGATTTACCTATTTACTCGAGTTCACAAATTCATCAGGTTAACACTCAACAACATGACCTTGATAACATCCATTTTCTCGAAATGCCTTGGATGCTAAGCAACTCTATCAAAATCAAAAAAGAAATAAACGACATCACCCCGAGCTCAGCAAGTGAATACTCTCGCTTTTACGCTTTAGGCGCCGATGCTTTTTCACTATCAACAAGACTCCTACTTCTTAAAGAGGTTCAAAGCAGTCAGCTACAAGGTCAAACGGGCACTCTTTCAATAGACAGCAATGGCATTGTCCAAAGAAAACTAGAATTAGCCGTATTTAGAAAAGGAAAGGCCATAGCAATCAAGGAATAAGAATGTATCAACAAGGACGAAAGTATGAAGATTTGGCTGAAGCTTATTTACTAAAAAATGGACATACCATCAAAGCAAAAAACTATCACACAAGAAAAGGGGAGATTGACCTGATCACAATGGAAGGAGACACGCTAGTTTTTATTGAAGTACGCTATCGCAAAAGTGCTCACTTTGGATCCGCTGAAGAGTCCGTCACACCCACCAAACAAGCTAAAATAATTTACAGCGCCAGACACTTTATTAACAAGTTCAAGTTATGGCATCTTAATGCTCGGTTTGATGTTGTCACCATTAAACCTTCAAACAGCAAACTTGAAGTTAACTGGTTAAAAGGTGCCTTCTACCAATAACCGCCAACAAAACTTAAGGATACTAATGTCTGAGCTTAACCCTCTAACAGCTTATTTGTGCGAAGCAATTGACACAACTGCCGCCAACATTGAGTCTATCAGTCAAAAAATTGAACACGCTTGTGAAATTTTGACAAACGCCCTACTTAACGACAAAAAAATAATTATCTGCGGCAATGGACTCTCCCACTCGATAGGTAACATTCTTAGTACCTCACTATTAACCCAACAAGAATTTGCTCGACCAGGCTTACCAGCGATCAACCTTTCCATTGATTCAACAAGCATCCTCACTGTGAGCAAAAACAACAGCCAGCATCAAGTTTTCGCGCATCAGATCAATGCGATTGCCAACGAAAACGACATATTGATCACCTTTTCAGTTGACGGTAATTGCAGCAATATCATTCAGGCCATACAAGCTGCGCACGAAAAACACGTGCATGTGGTTAGTATATGCGGCTTTGGTAAGGGGAAAGTCTCAGCAGTCCTTCAGAGTGAAGACATTAGTATTGACATAGATAGCAGCAGTGTGGCGAGAGTGCTTGAAATACAACTACTGATTTCGAACAGCTTATGCCATCAACTAGAAGCAACTCTATTTGATGGCATGGCATGAGATTATTTTACGATTTTTAATGAGGGCTTATGCGGAAGGTGTTCTGCTTTTTTATCCGAAGAATTCTTTGAGCCTTCTGGGTTTGGCGGCTCCGGTGCGCCAGGTTCTGCGCCAAAAACCATGCCCTGACCATTTTCTTTGGAGTAGATCGCCATAATCGCAACAATCGGCACATAAACTTCCATAGGAACACCACCAAATCGTGCTCTAAACGATATTGCATCTGGCCCAACCAAAAGCTCATTCACCGCTGCAGGGCTGATATTTAATATTATCTGCCCATTAGTAACATAGTCATCAGGCACACTCACACCCTGAACATCAACATCAACAACAATATAAGGCGTCATGCTATTGTCTAGGATCCAGTCGTTTAGCGCTCTAACTAAGTACGGTCGACTCGGCGTCATCATTTACCCTCTTTACGTTTAATGATGCATTTCTTTTTCAAGCTCAGACAAACTCGCTTTAAAGGACTCGCGTGCGAACATCTTATCCATATACTTCACTATCGGTTTAGCCTGCACATCATCCAATTCAATTTTCAAAACAGGTAGCCGCCAAAGCAAAGCAGAAACACAACAGTCGACAATCGTAAATTCTTCACTCATAAAAAATGGCATTTCAGCAAAAATAGGCGCTGTTGAAATCAAGCTCTCTTTTAACTCTTTACGATAACCATCCGCTTTCTTAGAATCCGGATCAGCAATAATCGCATCTGCCAAACGGCTCCAGTCTTGACGAATTCGATACATCATTAATCGGCTCTGCGCTCTAGCAACAGGGTATACTGGCAGCAATGGTGGATGAGGGAACCTTTCATCAAGGTATTCCATCATAATATCAGACTCATACAAGACAAGGTCTCTATCTACCAAAGTAGGAAGATCGTTATATGGGTTATGATCTGCTAGCTCAGCAGGCTTATTGTCTGGATCAACATTCACCACATCGACCGCTACACCTTTTTCTGCAAGGACAATTCTTACTCGATGACTATAATGACTATTTCCATCCGAAAAGAATGTCATTGAAGAACGTTTAGTCACAACTCCCATATTTAACCTCACCCATTTAACAAGCTAATATACCAGAAATCATCCGGTTTTAATTTTGGCGGAATTATACACGATTTACGCCCTCATCGTTAAAAATACTGCGATTACAACTAAAAAAGCCGCTAAAGCTAGGCAGTAACGGCTTAATCAAATAATCAGAAACACAAATTAGTGTATTTCTCTCCAGTATTCTTTATTCAGGAAGTAAACAAAGACAAAGAGAAACGCTAAGAAGATCAACACATTGCGCCCCAATCTTTCACTCTCTAGACGAGAAGGCTCACCGACATACGTCAAAAAGTTAACCAAATCATAAATAACAGCATCATACTCTTTTGGGCTCAAAGACCCTTCAACAGAGAATTCATTACAACCACTCTGCTTAACAATGTTGCCACTTAGCGGATCAACAACCGGCTCAACGCCCAACTCAGGCGACTCTGCACAAACACCTTGAAGGTCAGCTAATACATGCGGCATCCCAACATCCTTGAATACCACATTATTTACGCCATAGGGTCGCTTAGGATCTGCATAGAAACCTCGAAGATAGCTATATAGCCAATCAGGCCCCCTTAAACGAGCAGTCAATGTCAGATCTGGCGGAGGAGTGCCGAACCAAAGCTTAGCTTGGTCAGTCGCCATCGAAATAGTCATCAACTGGCCGGTCTTGGTATCACCAACAAGAATATTTTCCTCAAAAATTGCCGGTGGGATACTTAAATCAACTGCAGCTCGCTCGTATCGAGCATATTGCATGGCATGACAACCAAAACAATAATTAGCAAATGTAGACAAACCATTCTGTAATGATTCTTTGTCCGAGATATTTGTCTCAACATGGTCTAGTGGAACAGCAGGCCCACCAGCAGAATAAGCCAGCATAGAAAAAACGGTCAACGTTAGCGCTAAAGTAATATTTTTAATCATCCTGTTACCCTCTCTGGAACCGGCTTAGTCTTCTCAATACTGGTATACCACGGCATCAATATGAAGTAGGCAAAGTAGATAACAGTCAATACTTGCGCCAAAAGGGTTCGCCCTGGTGTCGATACAACAACCCCCAGATAACCAAGAATAGCGAAAGAAACAACCAACAATGCCAAAGCAAGCTTACTTATCCAACCTTTGTATCGCATTGACTTTACGGGGCTTTTATCTAGCCAAGGCAGAACAAATAGAATAGCAATCGCCGCTCCCATAACCACCACCCCTAAAAACGCATCAGGGACAGCTCTCAACATTGCATAAAATGGCGTAAAGTACCAAACAGGCGCGATATGATCAGGCGTTTTTAGAGGGTTCGCGGGTTCAAAGTTTGGTTTTTCAATGAAGTAGCCACCCATCTCAGGAAAGAAAAACACAACCCCACAGAACACAAACAAAAAGACAACAATGCCTACCAGGTCGTGTACGGTATAAAACGGATGAAATGGAATACCATCTTTTGGAATACCGTTTTCGTCCTTGTTCTTCTTAATTTCGATACCGTCAGGGTTATTTGAACCCACAGTATGCAAGGCAAGTATATGAAGAACGACCAGAGCTAAAATAACAATTGGCAACGCAACCACATGAAGCGCAAAAAACCTGTTCAAGGTAATTCCTGAGATCAAGTAATCACCACGAATCCATAAAGAGAGGTCTTCACCAATGTAAGGAATAGCACCAAACAAATTAACAATAACCTGTGCACCCCAATAAGACATCTGTCCCCATGGCAACAAATAGCCCATAAATGCTTCAGCCATTAGCGCAAGATAGATCGTCATACCAAAAATCCAGATTAGCTCTCTAGGCTTCTTATAAGAGCCATACATCAAACCTCGGAACATATGTAGATAGACAACCACAAAAAATGCTGACGCGCCGGTAGAATGGAGATACCTCAACAACCAGCCATATTCAACATCCCGCATGATGTATTCGATGGAAGCAAAAGCACCTTCAGCGCTTGGGTTATAACTCATTGTTAGCCAGATACCCGTCAATAATTGATTGACTAGAACCAGCATTGACAGCACACCAAAAATATACCAAACATTAAAGTTTTTTGGTGCGTAATATTTGCTCATATGATTTTCGAACGCTTCAACAATTGGTAAGCGTTCGTCTATCCAGTTAATTAGGCTTTTCATTAGCTTTGCACCTCATCTTCTCCAATCACAACGGTTTGATCATCGACATACCGGTAAGGAGGTATTTCCAGATTCTTTGGTGCAGGCACACCTTTAAATACACGACCAGCCAGATCAAAACGAGAGCCATGGCATGGACAAAAGAAACCACCCACCCAGTTTTCATCAAACTCTTGCGGCTTAACTTCTGGCACAAATTGAGGAGAACAACCTAGGTGCGTACAAATACCAACGATAATGGCAAATTCAGGTTTAGTCGCTCGGTATACACCCTTGATGTAATCAGGCTGCTGAGGATCTGCTGAATCAGGGTCTCTTAACTGATCAGTCAACTTATCAATGTTATCTAACATTTCTTGAGTTCGACGAATAACCCAAACAGGCTTTCCTCTCCACTCTACTGTCATCCTTTGACCCGGCTCCAACTTTCCGATACTAGCCTTAACAGGCGCACCAGCTGCTTTTGCTTTTGCACTTGGATTCCAAGAAGCAACAAAAGGAACAGCAGCACCTATTGCACCTACCCCACCGACCACTGAGGTAGCACCGATCAAAAATCGGCGTCGGCCAGCATTAACTTCGCCATCACTCATACAGGCATCTCCCAATTTAACCACTTTCTTAAGTGGTTTTAGTTATTGCTACCATGAAATACAAATTTCACGATTCGCTTTCTATAAATAAGTAGATTATCGCTTAGTGTCTACATATAACAAAATGCCAGAGATAGTAATTAAATTGCGGGTATGCTTCAACCGTTTTAGACAATTTGCAGCATATAAACATTACTAGGGGCAAAAAAAACGCCTGAAAGCAAAATGCTGACAAGCGCTTCTTTCCGGTTCCTGAAATTTTAACGTTTCGAGAACTGTGGTTTCTTACGAGCTTTGCGAAGGCCAACTTTCTTACGCTCTACCGCTCTAGCATCACGAGTCACCCAACCTGCTTCACGCAAAGGTGCTCTTAGCGTTTCATCATATTCGATAAGTGCACGAGCTATACCGTGGCGAATTGCGCCAGCCTGACCTGTTGTTCCACCACCTTTAACTGTGATTTTAACATCCAGTTTATCAGCAAGAGACAACAACTCTAATGGCTGTCTTACAACCATCTGTGCCGTTTTACGACCAAAGAACTGATCTAGCGGCCGACCATTAACTTCAATATTACCACCGCCTGACTTAAGAAAAACTCGGGCCGCTGAAGTTTTACGACGACCTGTACCATAATTGTATGTAATTGACATAATCGCCTTCCGTTAAATTTCTAGTGCTTGAGGTTGTTGAGCTGAATGCGGATGAGCGTCACCTGCATAAACCTTCAATTTTTTGAACATCTCACGACCCAAAGGACCTTTCGGCAACATACCTTTAACCGCGATTTCGATAACCTGCTCTGGCGCTTTAACAATCAACTTATCGAAAGAAATTGATTTCAAACCACCAATATAACCAGTGTGCTTGTGATACATTTTATCACTTGTCTTTTTACCGGTTACTGCAATTTTCTCAGCATTGACCACAACGATGTAATCGCCGGTATCAACGTGAGGTGTATATTCTGGCTTATGCTTGCCCCTTAAACGGCTCGCAATTTCACTTGATAAGCGACCAAGTGTTTTGCCTGCTGCATCGACTACGTACCAGTCGCGTCTTACGCTTTCTGGTTTTGCACTTAACGTTTTCATTTAATTTTCGCCTTTTATGCTCGTTAGAGCTTACCAACCCTAAACGATAGATAAATTTAGGTGCTTCATGATTCTCAGCGAATATACAGAGACGGGGCTGACTCGAATATAAACATACTGATAATTTTTTAGGGCGCGAATTGTAATATAAACCTCAAGCTTATTTCCAGTGTTTTTTCGTTTTTTTGTTTATGCGGCTTTTTTTCGAAACAACGCCAAAGAATTAGCAGCAATAGCCTCCTCCAAGACCTTAGCATCTTCATCTCGAAGCGATTTCAAACACTCAAAGACATTAAGCACATCAACCGGAAGCCCCTCGCCTTTCGTCTTACCGTGGACAGCCATATCTGGCGAATCAGTTTCTAGCACCAAGCTTGAAATTGGGGCACGAGAAATGGCCGACCGCGTTTTATGTGCTGTCGGCCAGGTAATGACTGGCCCAACACCCACTTTCATACCAATACCAACGTACTGCATTAACATTTCATAGCTACCTGAAAATGCGTGCAATACGCCACCCACTAAGTTAAACCGCTTCAACATCGACAACATTTCCGAGTGCGCCTTTCGACAATGAAGAAGAACAGGAAGCTTGTATTTTTCTGCCAGCGCTAATTGATCCTCTAATAGCTGGAGCTGCTTAGCCTTTGACTGTAAGTTAAAATCAAGACCAACCTCACCTATCGCCACTAAACCAGACTGATTTTCTAACATTGCACTTGAAACCAATTCTTCTAATTTTTTCAAATCATTCGAATGATGTTCTTCAATAAAGTAGGGATGCAAGCCATAAGCAAAAAACAATCGCTCATCTTGCTCACACATCGCCTTGCATTTCGCCCATGTCTTTCTGGCTACACCTGGCACCACGATCATTTGCAAATCATGCTCAGTCATGCCTTGCATAATCGAATCGAACCTAGACTGCAAAAAATCGAAATTCAAGTGGCAGTGGGTATCAACAAACATGGATGGCTAGTGCTCACGCGTCTTTCTGAAATTAATGTCTGGATAGCGCTCTTCAGACAACTGAAGGTTTACCATCGATGGCGCAATATAAGTCAGGTTATCCCCGCCATCCAAGGCAAGATTATCATGACATTTCTTTTGAAACTCCGATAACTTGGTCGCATCATCTGACATCACCCACCTTGCAGTTGCAACACTAATTGGCTCATAAATAGCTTCAACTTTGTATTCTGATTTCAACCGATGTACCACCACATCGAACTGAAGTACCCCCACCGCACCAACAATAAGATCATTAGATTTCAACGGGCGAAAAACTTGCACAGCACCTTCCTCAGATAGCTGGATAAGCCCCTTATTCAACTGTTTCATTTTTAAGGGATCTTTGAGCCTGATTCGTCTAAAGAGTTCAGGCGCAAAATTGGGAATCCCAGTAAAGTGCAAGTCCTCACCCTCAGTAAAAGCATCCCCAATCTGAATGGTACCGTGATTATGCACACCAATAATATCGCCCGCATAAGCAAACTCAGCATGCTCCCTATCACCCGCCATAAAGGTCACAGCATCAGAAATCCTGACTTCCTTATTTATCCGCACATGTTTTAATTTCATGCCTTTTTGATAAACACCGGAACAAATGCGCATGAAGGCAATCCGGTCTCGGTGCTGAGGATCCATATTCGCCTGAATTTTAAATACAAAACCAGTAAATTTTTCTTCTTTTGCCTCCACTATGCGCGTCTTCGATTCTCTGGCTAACGGAGCGGGCGCCCACTCAGTCAGCCCATCCAACATATGATCAACCCCGAAGTTACCAAGCGCCGTACCAAAATAAACAGGCGTTAACTGCCCCGTCAAGAACAACTCTAAATCAAACTCATGGGAAGCCCCTTTAACTAGCTCTATTTCATCTTTCAAGTCCTGCGCATAAGCGCCTAGCTTAGACTCGAGCTCTGGGCTATCAATCCCTTTGATTATTCTTTGCTCTTGAATCTTATGGCCCTGACCAGTTTGATACAAAATAACTTCATCAGTATAAAGGTTATAAACCCCCTTAAACTCCTTACCCATGCCAATCGGCCAAGTAATTGGGGCGCACGCTATATTCAGAACACTCTCAACCTCATCCAATAACTCAATTGGATCTCGCGTGTCTCGATCAAGCTTGTTCATAAATGTAATGATCGGCGTATCTCTAAGACGCGTCACTTCCATTAATTTTACCGTTCTTTCTTCAACACCTTTTGCGGCATCTATTACCATCAAGCAAGAATCAACAGCCGTTAAGGTTCTATAGGTATCTTCAGAAAAGTCGGCGTGTCCTGGCGTATCCAAAAGATTAACTAAGCAATCATTATATGGAAACTGCATGACAGAGGTCGTGACTGAAATCCCCCTCTCCTTCTCCATTTCCATCCAATCCGACTTCGCATGTTGGCCACTTTTTTTACCCTTCACAGTCCCGGCTTTTTGTATCGCCTGCCCAAATAGCAGGACCTTTTCGGTAATGGTCGTTTTACCAGCATCAGGGTGGGAGATAATGGCAAATGTTCTTCGGCTATTAACTTCTTCTAAAAAATGGGACATTTAAAGCTTAACTTCCTATAAAATTTTTAAGACAGATTACAAATATGGCGCAACACGCTACTGATTAATTATTCATCAAACGACTTCGTTAACACTCAAGTCCAGCGTCATCAAGACGGCGTCTTCACGACCTTTATTACCTGGGTAATAATTTGGTCTAATGCCGACTTCATTGAAGCCTTCCGAAAAATACAGCTCAATCGCTCTTACATTTGAGACCCTGACTTCCAAAAAAAACAACGAACACTGATTTTGCATCGCACTAGACAAAAGAAACTTTAATAACGCTCTTCCTAAACCTTGACCTTCATAATCAGGGTGAATGCATATATTCAGCAAGTGCGCTTCATCAAGAATATAACTGACGATGGCATAACCAACCAAGACCCCATCTAATTTCAGCACTAGGCAGGAATCTTTCCCAGAAAGGCTGGTCTCAAACATGGATCGTTTCCATGGAAAAGGATAAGCAAGGCCTTCAATTCTCATGACATCATCTAACATTGCATGATTCATAGGATTGATAGATAAAGCCCCATGAGCCCCCAGATAATCAGCGCTAGTCACTAACCACACCTGTTTTAGAAAGCAACATCCAAAGACTCTTTTTCTTAAGCGGAGATGCCATCACCTCGCCCAAAGAAGCACCAAAATGAATAATTCTAGAATCTACATTATGAGACTGCTGACACTCAACAATTGCAGGTTCTATAGTATGTATATGCTGACCAAAGTAAAAAATAAACTTTATGTCGGACCACTTCACCGTAGAAACCCACCGCCGAATAATAGACTCGAAAAACGGCCGCTGCGCATTATCTATAATTGGGGATTCAAACACAGGCCATTTAAAATGCATTTGGGATTGCATTTGCACAGCTTTGATAAGGCCGACAGAACTTAAAACATTTTCCTGAAGCTTTGCTTCACGATCAAGGCCTTGCGAACCCATACTCTCATTAAAAACAAGCACCTCTCCAAAGCAAGACAAAGACAGCTCCAGTGCCGGTATGGAATTTCCTGAACTCTCTATCGGAGTAACCAAAGGTTCACTGGCCGAATCATCGGATAGAGTGGCAGCATTACTGGACTCAGTGAGACCAGTAATATCTTCAATCAGCTCTTTTCCAATTTTTATAGGGGCGCGAGAGACGACAGGATCAACGAAAGCGGCTTGAGAAACAGAGCTCTCAGCTTTGCCTGATACCGCATCTGTTTTTTTAAACAAAGCCAAAGGTGTATCAGCAGCACCTTTTAGAACAAACCGGCTATACCATTGCTTGACGCCTAGCGCTTTAAGTAAGCCATGTCTTTCCGGTTTGATCGACATTCTTTTTACACATCACCTTGAGGATGTTTTTTCGGCCCCTGTTTATGCATGATATTTAATGCATGAAGATAAGCTTTGGCAGAAGCAATAACAATATCTGTGTCAGCGCCCATTCCATTCACTATCCTGCCATTAAGCTCTAAGCGAACGGTGACTTCACCTTGCGAATCAGTCCCACTTGTAATGTTATTCACAGAATAAAGCTGAAGATTACAGCCTGACACCACAAGAGACTCTATTGCTTTGAATGTCGCATCGACTGGTCCGCCTCCTTCAGCTTGAGATGTTTTCTCTTCACCCGATATCATCAATGTCACTTTTGATACTGGGACCACGCCCGTTTCTGAGCAAACAGACATACAGACAAGCGAATACTCTTCACCCTCATCGAGGCCTTTCGTGGAACTAACTAATGCGTGAAGATCCTCATCAAAGATCTCGTGTTTTTTATCCGCTAAAGCTTTGAAGGCAGAAAAGGCTGCATTTAATTCAGTCTCAGACTGCAAGCTTATCCCAAGCTCTTCGATCCTACTTCTAAATGCATTTCTACCTGAGTGTTTCCCCAAGACCAAACTATTCGTATGCCAGCCGACATCTTCAGCTTTCATGATTTCATAGGTTTCTCGGTGCTTTAAAATTCCATCCTGATGAATACCCGACTCATGCGCAAAAGCGTTTGCACCCACTATCGCCTTATTGGGCTGCACCGGGAAACCAGTAATAGTTGAAACAAGGCGCGAAGACGACACGATTTGGGTGGTATCAATGTTGGTTTCCAAGCCAAAATAGTCTGATCTGGTTTTTATCGCCATCACGATTTCTTCAAGCGAAGCATTTCCTGCGCGCTCACCTAAACCATTCACAGTGCATTCCACCTGTCTCGCCCCATTACTGACGGCTGAAAGAGAATTAGCGACGGCCAAGCCAAGATCATTATGGCAATGAACCGAAAAAATAGCCTTATCTGCATTCGGGATAGTCGAGAGCAAGCGATTCATTGTTTGACCGAATTGATCCGGAATAGCATAACCAACCGTATCCGGTATATTTATTGTGCTTGCTCCGGCGGAGATTGCCGCCTCAATAATTCGACATAAAAAATCAAAATCAGATCGACCTGCATCTTCACAAGAAAACTCAACATCATCAGTAAAATTTCGAGCAAACTTAACGGCCTTCACTGCCTGATCGATTACAGCCGCTGGCTCCATCTGAAGCTTATATTTCATATGTATTGGAGATGTAGCGATGAAGGTATGAATTCTGGAAGCTTCCGCGCCTTTTAAGGCATTTGCAGCACACTCAATATCTTTTTCTAGGGCTCTCGACAAACTACAAATTCTAGAGTCTTTAATCGAATCGGCAATAGACTTGATCGCATCAAAGTCACCTTTACTCGCTATAGCAAAACCCGCCTCAATCACATCAACCTTCATTTTTTCCAAAACTTTAGCAATACGAAGCTTTTCACTTTTTGTCATCGACGCACCGGGACTTTGCTCACCATCACGCAAGGTCGTATCAAAGATAACCAATTTATTATGCCCAGACATGCAGCTGACTCCTAAATTTATACAATAACGGTACGGGTTTTTAAGCCTGCATAATGACAAAAAGCCCATTGGGGTTCAATCTGTAAATAGCCATGAACAGACTTATTGAGCAATAGTCGTTAAACTTAAACTTTGTACATATAAGCGAATATGAGAAACAGGCCGCTTATACTCAGAAAGATCATTGATATTCGCGCCATTATAGACCAAAATTCCGAGCTCGCTTTGAGATTTGTAAACTAAATTGGGGACTAATAGCCATGACGGCAAAAAAAATACTACTATCAGCATTAATGCTTACAATCAGCTCATTTTCTTTCGCGCTTGAAAAGAAAACGATCTGTACTTGGGATCCTGTAGGGAAAAACGGACCTGTAATGACTTTTTATTCTGACCTAAAACCTAAAGCAATTGCTTGGGGCTTGGATCTTGAATTCATAGCATATACAGATGAAAAAGTAGCGGCCAATGATTTTAAAGCAGGCGTATGTGATGGCGCGCATTTAAGTGCTATTTTGTCACGTCAATTTGTGCCATTCGCTGGAACACTTGATGCAATAGGCGGCATAATTTCCGATGAAGGTCTTGGCAAAATCATGGCTACTTTAGCTAGCCCTAAAGCAGGCAAAATCATGACGAATGGCCAATACGAAGCCGTTGCTGCATGGCCTGTAGGCTCTATGTTTGCTTTCGTTAATGACAGAAATATCGATACCGTTGCCGAATTTAGCGGTAAAAAGATCTCAGTCCTAAACGAAGACCCGCAAACACTTAAACTAGCTAACATGGCTGGCGCCTCACCAGTAGGCACATCACTTGCAACATTCTCTGGCCAGTTCAACAATGGCAACATTGATATTCTATTAATGCCAGCACTAGCGTATAACACTTTTGAACTTTACCACGGCCTTGGCGAAAAAGGCGGCATTTTGGACTACCGCCTATTCTACGGCATGCTTCAAACAGTCACGAAGAAAGACGCTTTCCCAGCAGACTTCGGCGATAAAATGAGAAGCTATGTAGTAGGGCGACTAAAAGACATCAACAAACTAGTTGAAGATGCAGAAAAAGAAATACCTTCTAAGTACTGGATCAAAACTGATGAAGCCACTCAAAAAGAGCTCGTTAAATTCAGTCGTGAAATCCGTTTAGCTCTGAAAGAAGAAGGAAAAATGGATCCTAAAGCACTGAAGCTACTTTGGAAAATTCGCTGCTCTGAGAACCCATCAGCAAGTGAATGCGCTGCACCTGAGTAATAAGCTGACCTAAGACAAGAAACCCTGCTTATGCAGGGTTTTTTTATTTCTAGCAAGAGTCAACTGTCGATTTTCGCAATTAACTAAGTAGAAAGAAACGACAAAAATTTATTAGTCCCTCATTGAGCCATACTCTAGATTTCATTTACAATCATTTGTAAAAGTAGACAAAAAAGACACGCAATCAAAAATACAAGATCAAAACTTAGAACATACCAGAAATGACTTACTTAAATGCTTAATCTGTGTAGGGAGGGAAATACTTATAATTAGAGAAGAAAAGAGCGGCCAAGAAGCCAACTGCAATCCTTGCAGACACCTTCCTTTGCATATCGTCATCCTGACGTTGCCTTCCTGGCCAATACGTTCATCCTGAACGCAAAAAGATTATAACACTCATTTATTAACGAACTCCAACCTTTTGTTAACTTATGTAAAAATAAAAATTATTCGCTTCTAAGCTTCGACCATAGCAGGTTAGCCCATACATTCATCGGAACCGATACGATAGCCCCACCCTATAACTTTTCACCATTTAGCTTCTATTTATTAAATAATCAACCTAATAACTCCACTTAACCAATACATTCACTTACACCTACAAAGCACCTTAATAGCCGCCATGACAAACCTAAGCCATTACTGACAGACAGTGGAGACATGCATGATGACAGCGTACTGAAGGTGGTATTGGTTATTTAGCCTACTCAGGTGAGCGTAGCTAAGCAGATAAAAGACGATGACGAGATTAGATACAAGATGCTTAAGCTGTAATGTTTTATTATTTTCAGGCTAAAAAAAAAGGCCCAGCTATTTAGCTGGGCCTTTCTATTTAGAAGCCTGACGATGACCTACTCTCACATGGGACCTCCCACACTACCATCGGCGATGCTTCGTTTCACTTCTGAGTTCGGGATGGGATCAGGTGGTTCCAAAGCTCTATGGTCGTCAGGCAAAACCGTGAGCAAGATGAGGTATTTATTCACCTTGCCGCAATTCTGTCTTATAAACATTTGTGTCTTTAACATAGCGTAAACGCTATTTGATAAGTAATAGTATTTTTAATCTCTGCAAGCTTCGATCATACCAAGGTTATCCGTCGTACTACGAATAATCTATGCTATAAAAACCACTTGGGCGTTATATAGTCAAGCCTCACGAGCAATTAGTACTGGTTAGCTCAATACGTTACCGCACTTACACACCCAGCCTATCAACGTCATAGTCTTTAACGGCTCTTTAGGGGACTTAAAGTCCCAGGGAAAATTAATCTTGAAGGGGGCTTCCCGCTTAGATGCTTTCAGCGGTTATCCTGTCCGAACGTAGCTACCGGGCAATGCGTCTGGCGACACAACCCGAACACCAGGGGTTCGTTCACTCCGGTCCTCTCGTACTAGGAGCAACTCTTCTCAATTTTCCAACGTCCACGGCAGATAGGGACCGAACTGTCTCACGACGTTCTAAACCCAGCTCGCGTACCACTTTAAATGGCGAACAGCCATACCCTTGGGACCGGCTTCAGCCCCAGGATGTGATGAGCCGACATCGAGGTGCCAAACACCGCCGTCGATGTGAACTCTTGGGCGGTATCAGCCTGTTATCCCCGGAGTACCTTTTATCCGTTGAGCGATGGCCCTTCCATACAGAACCACCGGATCACTATGACCTACTTTCGTACCTGCTCGACGTGTCTGTCTCGCAGTTAAGCGCGCTTATGCCATTACACTAACCGCATGATGTCCGACCATGCTTAGCGCACCTTCGTGCTCCTCCGTTACTCTTTGGGAGGAGACCGCCCCAGTCAAACTACCCACCACACAGTGTCCTCGATCCCGATAAGGGACCCAAGTTAGAACCTCAAACATACCAGGGTGGTATTTCAAGGATGGCTCCACCTGAACTGGCGTCCAAGTTTCAAAGCCTCCCACCTATCCTACACAAATAGGTTCAAAGTTCACTGTGAAGCTATAGTAAAGGTTCACGGGGTCTTTCCGTCTAGCCGCGGATACGCTGCATCTTAACAGCGATTTCAATTTCACTGAGTCTCGGGTGGAGACAGCTTAGCCATCGTTACACCATTCGTGCAGGTCGGAACTTACCCGACAAGGAATTTCGCTACCTTAGGACCGTTATAGTTACGGCCGCCGTTTACTCGGGCTTCGATCAAGAGCTTCGCCTAAGCTAACCCCATCAATTAACCTTCGAGCACCGGGCAGGTGTCATACCCTATACGTCCACTTTCGTGTTTGCAGAGTACTGTGTTTTTAATAAACAGTCGCAGCTAACTGGTATCTTCGGCCCTCTCTAGCTTACGGAGCAAGTCCGATCACCAAAAAGGGCGTACCTTCTCCCGAAGTTACGGTACCATTTTGCCTAGTTCCTTCACCCGAGTTCTCTCAAGCGCCTTGGTATTCTCTACCTGACCACCTGTGTCGGTTTGGGGTACGGTTCGTTTATATCTGAAGCTTAGAGGATTTTCCTGGAAGCAGAGCATCGACCACTTCAATTCTTAAAAAGAATCTCGTCATCAGTTCTCAGCCTTAAGCGTCCGGATTTGCCTAAACGCTCAGCCTACTACCTTAAACATGGACAACCATCGCCATGCTGGCCTAGCTTTCTCCGTCTCCCCATCGCAATATAAACAAGTACAGGAATATTAACCTGTTTCCCATCGACTACGCTTCTCAGCCTCGCCTTAGGGGCCGACTCACCCTGCGCCGATTAGCGTTGCGCAGGAACCCTTGGTCTTCCGGCGGGGGAGTTTTTCACTCCCCTTGTCGTTACTCATGTCAGCATTCGCACTTCTGATACCTCCACCCAACTTCTCAATTGAGCTTCATCAGCTTACAGAACGCTCCTCTACCATATTAATAAATTAATATCCGCAGCTTCGGTTCATAGTTTGAGCCCCGTTAAATCTTCCGCGCAGGCCGACTCGACTAGTGAGCTATTACGCTTTCTTTAAAGGATGGCTGCTTCTAAGCCAACCTCCTAGCTGTCTGAGCCTTCCCACATCGTTTCCCACTTAACTATGAATTTGGGACCTTAGCTGGCGGTCTGGGTTGTTGCCCTCTTCACGACGGACGTTAGCACCCGCCGTGTGTCTCCCGTGCTCGCACTCATAGGTATTCGGAGTTTGCATGGGGTTGGTAAGTCGAGATGACCCCCTAGCCCAAACAGTGCTCTACCCCCTATGGTGATACACGAGGCGCTACCTAAATAGCTTTCGAGGAGAACCAGCTATCTCCGAGTTTGATTAGCCTTTCACTCCTATCCACAAGTCATCCCCTCATTTTTCAACATAAGTGGGTTCGGTCCTCCAGTACCTGTTACGGTACCTTCAACCTGCTCATGGATAGATCACTCGGTTTCGGGTCTAATCCTAGCAACTATGCGCCCTATTAAGACTCGGTTTCCCTACGGCTCCCCTAAACGGTTAACCTTGCTACTAAAATTAAGTCGCTGACCCATTATACAAAAGGTACGCAGTCACAGAACAAGTCTGCTCCCACTGCTTGTACGCATACGGTTTCAGGATCTATTTCACTCCCCTCACAGGGGTTCTTTTCGCCTTTCCCTCACGGTACTGGTTCACTATCGGTCAGTCAGGAGTATTTAGCCTTGGAGGATGGTCCCCCCATCTTCAGACAGGATAACACGTGTCCCGCCCTACTTAATATGTGACTAATGCATCTTCGTATACGGGGCTATCACCCACTATGGCCAAGCTTCCCAGCTTGTTCTACTAATACATTAATCATCGGCTGGTCCCCGTTCGCTCGCCGCTACTAGGGGAATCTCGGTTGATTTCTTTTCCTCCGGGTACTTAGATGTTTCAGTTCTCCGGGTTTGCTTCTTACACCTATGTATTCAGTGCAAGATATCTAACTTATGTTAGATGGGTTTCCCCATTCGGAAATCGTTGGGTCAAAGCTTGTTTACCAGCTTACCAACGCTTATCGCAGGTTACTACGTCCTTCATCGCCTCTGACTGCCAAGGCATCCACCGTATGCGCTTAGTCACTTGACTATATAACCCGAAATGGTCTTCTGAGACGACCTTTTACCATCTCAGCACTTGGGCTACATATATGACTATTCGTAACGTTTTCGCCGGATAACGCTTGATATGAATCTCATTTCTTACATTATCCATCATGACACTGATTCGCTGATAATTTGAATCAACATCATGACTTAGCATTGTTATTATCTGTCATCACAACAAACAATAACGTTTACTATTACTTACCAAATTGTTAAAGAGCGTTCTAATCGAGCTGATTAGAAATAAAGATACTAACTACCTATTCATTACTCATTTTTCCAAGCAATTCATCGACACTTAATACACTTATTTATAATCAAGTCATTATTTTGAGCTATTTCATAACGAAAGATTGGTGGAGCTATGCGGGATCGAACCGCAGACCTCCTGCGTGCAAGGCAGGCGCTCTCCCAGCTGAGCTATAGCCCCTTTACTTGTCTTTTTTGCGCCTGTTTTCGTTGTTTTGCTCTCTCAGTTGGTCATGTACCTTATGTACACTCCCGCCTTCTTTCTCAAAACGCCTCAACAGCCCCAAAAAATCCTGCGTAATCCGTCTACTTACTTTCGACTGATTCAAACCTAGTAGATTTTTCTGAGACAAGGCAAGCTGTGAGGAAGTTTAGTCTTTTCTAAACGACGATCAGCTTAACGCAGTATCAGGAAAATCTGGTGGGTCTGGGTGGACTTGAACCACCGACCTCACCCTTATCAGGGGTGCGCTCTAACCACCTGAGCTACAGACCCAGTCTTGTTTGCCTTTGGCAAACCAACTGAACGGGCCTATCGCCCTTACGCTCTCTTTAATTCTCAACCAAGCAATTCGTGTGAACTCTGACCGAAATAGTCACGATTCGTTTAAGGAGGTGATCCAGCCCCAGGTTCCCCTAGGGCTACCTTGTTACGACTTCACCCCAGTCATGAACCACACCGTGGTAATCGTCCCCCCGAAGGTTAGACTAACTACTTCTGGTGCAATCCACTCCCATGGTGTGACGGGCGGTGTGTACAAGGCCCGGGAACGTATTCACCGTGACATTCTGATTCACGATTACTAGCGATTCCGACTTCATGGAGTCGAGTTGCAGACTCCAATCCGGACTACGACAAATTTTCTGGGATTAGCTTCACCTCGCGGCTTCGCGTCCCTCTGTATTTGCCATTGTAGCACGTGTGTAGCCCTGGTCGTAAGGGCCATGATGACTTGACGTCGTCCCCACCTTCCTCCGGTTTGTCACCGGCAGTCTCCTTAGAGTTCCCACCCGAAGTGCTGGCAAATAAGGATAAGGGTTGCGCTCGTTACGGGACTTAACCCAACATTTCACAACACGAGCTGACGACAGCCATGCAGCACCTGTCTCACAGTTCCCGAAGGCACCAATCTATCTCTAGAAAGTTCTGTGGATGTCAAGACCAGGTAAGGTTCTTCGCGTTGCATCGAATTAAACCACATGCTCCACCGCTTGTGCGGGCCCCCGTCAATTCATTTGAGTTTTAACCTTGCGGCCGTACTCCCCAGGCGGTCTACTTAGTGCGTTAGCTGCGCCACTAAGGAATCAAGTTCCCCAACGGCTAGTAGACATCGTTTACGGCGTGGACTACCAGGGTATCTAATCCTGTTTGCTCCCCACGCTTTCGCACCTCAGCGTCAGTATCAGTCCAGGTGGCCGCCTTCGCCACTGATGTTCCTTCCAATCTCTACGCATTTCACCGCTACACTGGAAATTCCACCACCCTCTACTGTACTCTAGCCTGCCAGTTCCAAATGCAGTTCCCAGGTTGAGCCCGGGGCTTTCACATCTGGCTTAACAAGCCGCCTACGCGCGCTTTACGCCCAGTAATTCCGATTAACGCTTGCACCCTCCGTATTACCGCGGCTGCTGGCACGGAGTTAGCCGGTGCTTCTTCTGTGGGTAACGTCAGGGCTAGCAGGTATTAACGACTAACTTTTCCTCCCCACTGAAAGTGCTTTACAACCCGAAGGCCTTCTTCACACACGCGGCATGGCTGCATCAGGGTTTCCCCCATTGTGCAATATTCCCCACTGCTGCCTCCCGTAGGAGTCTGGGCCGTGTCTCAGTCCCAGTGTGGCTGATCATCCTCTCAGACCAGCTAGAGATCGTCGCCTTGGTGAGCCATTACCTCACCAACTAGCTAATCTCACGCAGACACATCCGATAGCGCGAGCCGAAGCCCGCTTTCCTCCGTAGAGCGTATGCAGTATTAATCCAAATTTCTCTGGGCTATCCTCCACTACCGGGCAGTTTTCTACGCGTTACTCACCCGTCCGCCGCTCGTCAGCGAGTAGCAAGCTACTCCTGTTACCGCTCGACTTGCATGTGTTAAGCCTGCCGCCAGCGTTCAATCTGAGCCATGATCAAACTCTTCAGTTTAATCTTATTGGATTTATTCAAATCCTAATCTTTGCTCAAGTCGTTATATCCAGGTCCGAAGACCTAAAATCACTGTTCAAATAAATTGTACAGGTCGTTGACTTGATAATTTCTTAATGAAACAACATCTTAATACAAGTAAAAAGAGTGCTTCTTATCGCGAAACTATTTCTGTCAGCGCCCACACGAATTGCTTGGTTAATTTTTAAAGAGCTTGTCTGAGTTCCCTCAAACGAGGCGCGTATTCTACAGCGACTCACTTTATTGTCAATCGTTTTTTTCAGTTATTTTCTAATTTATTCAACTTCAAACTAGAAAACCAAAACAACTCACAACTTGAAATAAGAACCTGATTTATAACCAATTTCTTATCTCAATCTTCTTCAGAAATCTGCCTTTGAAAGACTGCTTCCCGTTGAAGAGGTGCGCATTATATAGAGATCATTTCCTGCGTCAACACCCTTTTTGCTTTTACTGAAAACTTTTTTGTTTTGCTTTGTAAAAGCGGTAACGCCAGCTTAAGGAGTCGTTTTTTTCCTTTTACCCAACACAGCATTTACCGGACCAGACAAGATATAAATCATAAACGCCCCAAATAATACCAATGAAGGCTCTAAAGCTATGACCGCAAACACCAGCACCATTATCAACAAAGCTGTAAATGGCACGCTTTTTTTCATATCAAACTCTTTAAAAGAATAATATTTAACATTACTCACCATCAAGACACCGGCCGCAGCGACGACCAACATCGTTAGCAAGGTTAAAGGCATGCTTTGTTCGTATGCATGGGTCGCCCATACAAAGCCAGCGACAATTGCAGCCGCCGATGGACTCGGCAAACCTATAAAGTATCGTTTATCTACTACATCGATTTGGGTATTAAATCTCGCCAACCTCAGAGCCGCACCAGCCACATATATAAAGGTAGCAATCCAGCCCGCATTCCCTAAAGTTTGCAAATTCATGGTAAAAGCAACCAAAGCTGGCGCCACACCAAAAGCCACCATATCCACTAGACTGTCATACTCCGCACCGAATGCACTTTGTGTATTCGTCATACGAGCCACACGCCCATCCAGACCATCAAGTATCATCGATATAAATATTGCTATTGCTGCATTATCAAAATGACCATTCATAGCCGCAACAATTGCATAAAACCCAGAAAATAAAGAAGCAGTTGTAAAAAGATTTGGCAGCAAATAAATCCCTCTACCTAATTTAGATTTATTTTTTTGCATCACTAACTCTTCAGACTCATCAAACTGATCATTTTGCTTATTTTCATCTTCCATTTTTTTCACCATATAAAAAAAGGCTCTCAAACAAATTTGAGAGCCTTCATTCTACAGACTAAACAATAATTTGTTTAGTTCTTAGACTTATCAACTATTTTATTTATCCACGGCATCATGCCACGCAACTTTTCACCAACCTGCTCAATTGGATGCGCTGCATTATTTCGACGATATGCAGTCATTGAAGGATAATTCGTTGCACCTTCAGAGATAAACATCTTAGCATATTCGCCATTCTGAATACGCTTCAGTGCATTACGCATCGCTTGGCGCGACTCTTCATTAATTACTTCAGGCCCTGTTACGTACTCGCCATATTCAGCATTATTCGAAATCGAATAATTCATATTCGCGATACCACCCTCATACATCAAGTCGACAATCAACTTCAACTCATGCAAGCACTCAAAGTATGCCATTTCTGGCGCATAACCCGCCTCAGTTAGCGTTTCAAACCCCATCTTGACCAATTCAACCGCACCACCACAAAGAACAGCCTGCTCACCAAACAGATCAGTTTCTGTTTCGTCTTTGAATGTCGTCTCAATAATGCCCGTTCTACCACCACCAACACCAGATGCATAAGATAAGGCTAAGTCTTTCGCAGTACCAGTCGCATCTTGATAGATAGCAACCAGATCAGGAATACCACCACCCTTGACAAATTCAGAGCGCACAGTGTGACCTGGCGCTTTAGGCGCAATCATGATGACATCAAGATCAGCTCTTGGCACAACTTGATTATAGTGAATCGCAAAACCGTGCGCGAAAGCTAAAGTCGCCCCTTTTTTAAGGTTTGGCTCAATCTCATCTCGATACAGAACCGATTGAAACTCATCAGGCGTCAAGATCATGACCACATCAGCAGAAGCCACTGCTTCAGCAACCGGTTTCACAACCAAGCCATGCGCTTCAGCCTTAGCAACAGAAGAAGAGTTAGCTCTTAAACCAACAGTTACATCAACACCCGAGTCTTTTAAATTACAAGCATGCGCATGCCCTTGAGAACCGTAACCAATAATGGATACCTTTTTTCCTTTAATAATCGACAGATCACAATCTTTATCGTAATAAACTTGCATGATTTTCCTCTAACATTTCGACCAGCAAACTGGCACTTTAAACCAAAAAAAGACAAAGTCTCAGCTAGCACCCGCAATGGGCACCACCTATAAACTCAAAACCTTTTCACCTCGGGCAATTCCAGACACGCCCGTTCTCACTACCTCAAGAACACCATTTTCAGCTATTGCAGAAATAAAAGCATCCAACTTCTCACTATTCCCCGCCAGCTGAATAGTATAAACAGAGCTACTAACATCAACAATCTGGCCCCGAAAAATATCAACCGAGCGTTTAACTTCGGCTCTTTGGGAGCCAGCAGCTTTTACTTTAACCAACATCAGCTCTCGCTCGATATGCGCACCCTCGGTCAAATCGACCAATTTCACAACTTCTACCAGTTTATTCAACTGTTTTGTGATTTGCTCTATTACCTTATCTGATCCCGTTGTGGTGACCGTCAAACGTGACAAAGAGTTATCATCGGTAGGCGCTACCGTGAGCGTTTCAATATTATAGTTTCTTTGCGAGAAGAGGCCGACAACTCGAGATAAAGCTCCCGGCTCATTTTCCAGCAAAACAGAAATAATCCGACGCATAATTATGTCCTCTCCGTCTTGCTAAGCCACATATCTTTCATCGCCCCTTTTGCAATCTGCATAGGGTAAACATGCTCTTTGGGATCAACATAGACATTAATAAACACTAAACGATCTTTCATCGCAAAGGCCTTTTCCATAGTCGAATCCAGCTCACTCAATTTACGAACAGTCAGCCCAACATGCCCATAGGATTCAACCAATTTCTCGAAGTCTGGCAACGATTCCATATAAGAATGAGAGTGACGCGCTTCGTAGTTCATATCCTGCCACTGCTTAACCATACCCAAAGATTGGTTATTCAGGATCACAACTTTCACCGGCAAATCATACTGCTTACATGTCGAGAGCTCCTGAATATTCATTTGAATACTGCCTTCGCCCGTCACACAAACAACCTCTTCATTCGGATAATGCAGCTTAATACCCATGGCCGCTGGAAGCCCGAAACCCATCGTGCCAAGACCACCAGAGTTTATCCAACGATTCGGCTTATCAAACTTATAATATTGCGCAGCAAACATTTGGTGCTGACCAACATCGGAAGTGACAAATGCGTCCCCTTTTGTCGCTCGATAAAGCGACTCGATAACTGTCTGCGGCTTTATATTATCTTCGGTAGAAGCTTCATATTTACCGCCATGCCTGAGACGCCATGCTCCTATCTTCTCCCACCACTGCGCGAGCGCTTCTTTATCAGGAGACAATCCCGATTCACTAATTAACGCCAACATATCATCTAAGACAGAACCAACCGGACCAACAATAGGCACATCGACCTTAACGGTCTTAGCAATATTTGCGGGATCAATATCAATATGAATAATACGAGCACCTGGGCAGAACTTATCTGTTCCATTGGTTACTCGATCATCAAACCGAGCTCCAACCGCCAAAACCAAATCTGCGTTATGCATTGCCTGATTTGCCTCAAAGCTGCCATGCATACCCAGCATTCCCAAGCTATTTTTCGCCGTGGCAGGGTAGCCACCCAAGCCCATTAGCGTATTGGTAACTGGAAAGTTCAAGCTATCAACCAAAGACGTGAGTTGAGCGGAAGCTCTCCCCAAAATAACACCACCGCCCGCATAGATAACCGGCCTTTTTGCCGCCAACAGCATATCAACCGCTTTCTTGATCTGACCTGAATGGCCGCGGACAGGAGGAGAATATGAGCGCAACTTCACTTTTTTCGGATAGATATACTCAAAGCGCTCATTTGGCGCTGTCATATCTTTTGGGATATCAACAACAACCGGACCGGGACGACCCGACTCAGCGATATAAAATGCCTTCTTAAGAACTTCCGGAATTTCAGAAGGATGCTTAACAGCCATATTATGCTTAACAATCGGCCGCGAAACCCCCATCATATCGGTTTCTTGGAATGCATCCTCACCAATTAGAGTCGAAGGCACCTGACCACATAAGACCACCATCGGAATGGAGTCCATAAATGCAGTTGCGATACCTGTTATTGTATTTGTTGCACCCGGACCGGACGTCACCAAGACGACCCCAGCTTTACCAGATGCCCGTGCGTAACCGTCCGCCATATGAACAGCTGCCTGCTCATGACGAACTAAAATATGTTCAACCTTATCCTGTCTGAATAACGCATCATAGATATGAAGTGCTGCGCCACCAGGATAACCGTATATCTTTTCGACACCCTCGTCTTGCAAAAAACGAGCAATCATATCGGCGCCAGATAATAGCTCCACGATAATTACCTTCTATTGATTAGTTAGTTGGAAGCTTAATCCGAGTTAACTCTCACTTCTTTTGGAAGCCTACTGGATACAATCTAGCGAATTTCAAATAGTAAAGCGGCGCGGAGTTTCGCCCAACACTGCATGTTTTATGAAATACAATATTGTCTTTTCTACTGGTAGACTAAATATAGGCCACCAAAAATTCACTCGGGGATACTATTAGCGTATTTATACGACTTTTGTAAAACCCTAGAAAAAGCAACCAACAATTCTGACACCTTAATAAACAGAGTCAATACAAAATGCGAACTTTTACTTTGTTTTCGCAAAATTTGACTGAATTTCAGCTAAATATACTATCTTGGTTTATAGTTAAGACAGATTTGCCTTCTTTCTAGAGGATTCGAACGACATGATCTCTTTTTTTTCTACCTATATTAAACCTTTCAAAAACTATCTCGCTATAGCTTTTCTGTTGCCGGCACTGGCAAATGCTGAAGTCTATAAATGGACAGACGAAAATGGCAACATCCATTATTCGGACATAAAACCCAACTCCCAAAACAGTGAAAAACTTAAAATATCCACCTCTAAAACCAGTCAAACTCGCAGAAATGTAAAAGAAGAAGCACAACAGCTTGATGCAAAAAAACAACAAGAACTCCAAGCGCAAGCTGATAAACTTAATACCGACACAAAGAAGAGAGAGCTCGAAGCCCAATGCGACGGACTTCGCGCAAACTTAAAGAAAATTGAGGAAAACAGTAGAATTAAAGTATCAGAAGGTGACTCTAGTCGATACCTGAGCCCTGAAGAAATTCAAGCTCAAAAAGAAACAATCCGCCAACAATTAGATGCGCACTGCTAAAGAAAACACAGCAAGTAAGCTAGCTAGAACCCTGAGAATCAAGACGGTTCTAGCTAGCTTTAGCAGAGCTTAAAAAATAGAGACTGCTTTCGAGACCTTTTCCAAATAGTTTTCAGGCTTCTTCATCGATACAATCTTTTTATTTCTAACCTGATAGGTAGGAAGAGCCGCACCGTAAAGCCCCGTACTAAGGGTTCTCGTTTCATCATTTAATATATCGTGCCTTAAACGCACCCCTGCAGGCGCTAGAAGCGCCTCCATTTCTTGAGCCCGAGCCCTGAGAGAAGCTCGGGTTAATTGATATGCTTGCTCACACATCATCTTACGCGCATTAAAACTAAACACGCTCTGGAAGTACAAGTTAGCATCACTGCGAATTGGCTCAAACAACAGAACCTCTTTTCCAGGATAATCTCGCCGAATATTCTTCAAACCAGATTTCAATCGAGAGTGAACCATTGTCCGATACGCTTGAGACAAAACATTCGGCATGCCTGATCGAGTCAACTCCTGACGAGACATGGTGCCTGAATCAACTGCTTGTGAAACATCTATTGGTACAACAGGATTAATAGCAAAAACAATATCCGCACCATCATCCAAGGCGACAGAAGTATGCATTCCCTTGTTGAGGGTACCATCAACATAGAAATGGTCATCTATTTCCACTGGACGATATAAACCAGGTGAGGCCATACTGCACTGAATGGCTTTAGATATTTGAATATGCTGCAAGCCATCTGAGCCAAAGCGAACTGTTTCACCCGACTCCAGGTCAGCAGCGATGACAATTAGGCTTTTCCTTAACTGCTTAAAGTCATTCGTTCTTCCAATCGCATTATAAGAACGAGCCACATACTGATGAAAACCTTCGTTATCAAAAACCCCAGAAGGCACAGCATGAGCCAAGACAGTTAAAGACTCTAGAACGCTTTGGTCATTTGGATGACTCAGTAAATTCATCCATGCCTTAAAAAGAATCTTTGGCACACCTTTAGCTCTTTGCATATATTCAGAAAAGGCAGGTTTATAAAACACGGCAGGGTGAAAAGGGTGAACATCTGCTTCGTTACGCACAAAGATTCGACACATTTGGGCTGGAGTCATTTGGTTCGCCAAGTTAGCAGCAACAAAGGAACCTGCATTTACGCCAACATAAGTATGAAGGTCATTGAAATCCAAGCCATCCAGCGCTTCATCAAGCGCCCTTAACGCACCTATTTCATAGATCCCGCCCAGCGGACCACCGCCACCGAGCGCAAGACCAAACTTGAGATTCGTTTTATTCTGTAATGTCTGATCAGACATCTTAAAACCCCACATATGCAAAGGAACGACAAACTACAGTAAACACTATCGCTAGAGCCTTCACCCTATTTTTAAAAACTATGAGCTTTGCTCTTCTATTATTTTAACCGGTCGGAGATACCGTGAGAACCCGGCCTCTTTTAACGCTAAATTAAGCGTACTTTGTACGATATAAGGTGAATCAAGCTGCAGAACATTTTCCAGCAAAGATTGAGCCCAAGGAAAATCTATACCTCTAATCACAGACTTTACCTTTAGCAAATTGGACGCATTCATAGACAAGGCATCGTAACCCATCGCCATTAACAGCACCGCACCAGCCGGATCACCCGCTAACTCACCACAAATACTCAGCTGTATGGACATATCCTTAGCGTCTTTCGCAATACTATATAGCGCTCTGAGAACGGCCGGATGAAAGGAATGATACAAAGGAGCAACACGAGGATTATTACGATCAACCGCCAACAGGTATTGCGTTAAATCATTCGACCCAACAGACAGAAAATCTACCCGGTCGGCAAATTCTCTTACCTGATAAACAGCACCAGGCACTTCAATCATGACACCGATCTGAGGCATGGTCACATCTATGCCTTCCGCCCTTATTTCATGATACTCCCGATAAATAAGGTGCAACGCCTCTTCTATTTCATTCACGCTAGAGACCATTGGTAGCATAATTCTCAGGTTATCCAGCCCAACACTCGCTTTTAACATGGCTCGCATTTGAACCAAAAATATTTCTGGGTGATCCAGCGTGACACGAATCCCCCGCCAGCCAAGAAAGGGGTTTTCCTCTGTAATAGGGAAATAAGGCAGCGATTTATCACCACCAATATCCAAGGTACGCATGGTGACATAGTTAGGCGCAAAAGCTTCAAGCTGCTCTCGATAGCAGATCGTCTGCTCTTGCTCACTCGGAAAACGTTCATTAATCATGAAAGGCACTTCGGTACGATACAGACCAACCCCCTCAGCACCCTGATTCAGAGAACGCACTACGTCTGTCATCAACCCTGTATTTACCCAAGCACAAACCGCGTGACCATCTTTGGTTTCACACGGCAAATCTTTCAGCTTTTCAAGCCCTTGATCTAGAAGTTTTTCCTCTTCAACGATCTGTCGATAATAATGCTCTAAACTTTCTGAAGGACTGACAAACAATTCACCATTATAGCCATCGACAATAAGCTCTTTATCGTCCAAGCGATGCAAGGGCATATCCAATACACCCATTATCGTGGGAATACCCATTGCTCTTGCAAGAATCGCAACATGGGAATTGCCTGAGCCTTTGACAGAAACCAAGCCCAAAAGCTTCTCTATTGGGACTTCACCCAACATAGTAGGGGTAAGCTCATCACTCACCAGAATAGTATTGTCCGGAAAGTTTAACTCAGACTTCGAGTCTTCTTGTAGGTAAGATAAAATTCGACGCCCCAAGTCTTTGATATCAACTGCACGCTCACTTAAATAAGCATCATTCATCAATTCAAAGTGACGTGCATAATCACCAATAATTATTTTCAATGAGGTTTGAGCAGATTTACCAGACTTGATACGCGCACTAACTTCACCGGCTAAAGCATTATCATCAAGCATATTCAAATAGACATCGAATAAGGCCTGCTCTTCTGGGCGAAGCTGGGTTGATAAGCGCTCACCGACTTTCTGAATATCCAAGCGTACAGCTTGAATAGCGCTTTCGAAGAGCGCTATTTCCTTGTTAATATCCTGAGTATCTTTATCAGGGACTGAGTCTAAATCGGCAGCAGGAAAGACAACCACACTACGGCCAATCGCCACACCCGGCGCGCCCGCTACCCCACGAAACTTGATGTCTTTCGCCGCCTCACCCGTAATCGTGATCGACTCAATGGCGCGCGTAATTTCTGTATGCGCAATAACACTCGCTAACTGTGCCGAAATCGTCACTAAAAAGGCTTCTTCACCCTCATCAAACTGGCGGCTATTACTGGCTTGCTGAACAACGATAACGCCCAAGACTTTTTTGTGGTGGATAATGGGCACACCCAAAAAGCTTTCGAATCGCTCTTCACCGGTTTCCGGAAAATAGCGATAACGCTCATGCTCCTGTGCGTGCTCCAGGTTGATCGGTTCTTGCCTAACCCCGACTAAACCAACCAAACCCTCTGAGTAGCCAAGGCTGACTCGCCCAACTGCATCGGATTTCAGGCCTTTTGAGGCTTTAAGCACATACCGATTCTGCTCTTCATTCAGAATATAAACAGAGCAAACTTCTGTCGACATCGACTCTTGCACTCGGCGAACAATAATATCGAATGCCTCATCCAGACTTGATGCGTTATTGACTTCCTGAACAATGCTACGCAGTACACTAAGCATTCATCGATATCCTTTGCAGAGCCTCATCGCTAAACAGATTTCTTTAATTAACCAAGCTGTCTTGGTCATTTCAAAAAAACGCCACGCGGTTTAAATAAATCAGAAGACAATTCTTTCATTGCCCGACGGTATACTTCTCGCTTAAACGACACTACTTGACCAAGCGGATACCAGTAGCTCACCCACTGCCATTGATCAAACTCAGGATTATTGCTCGCACTCATAGAGACAACAGAGTCTTCGCTTAACATCCTTAGCAAGTACCATTTTTGTTTCTGCCCAACACACAAAGGTAATGAGTTATGACGAATCATTTTTTTCGGCAGGCGATAACGCAACCAGCCTTTTGTTTTGGCCACGATTTCAACATCAGAAGCTTGTAGACCGACTTCTTCATGTAGTTCACGATATAACGCTTCATCAGGTGTTTCGGAGACTTTTATGCCGCCTTGAGGAAACTGCCAAGAATTTTGTCCTATTCGTCTTGCCCATAACACTTCATTGAATTGGTTAGCGAGAATAATTCCGACATTCAGCCTAAAGCCGTCAGAATCTATCACTGTACAATTCCTTTAAATTTTATATTGCCTGCATTCTTCCAGAATTTACCGAACACGGCAAACCTAGATACATGCAATTGATTCATATTTATATAAATTTTAGACTAGATCAGGATTTTTTCACCTTAGTTCTGATATGCTCCCAAACACTAACCACAAATACATGTTTTATAGAGGAAAAGTGCGTGGCTTTGGCAATCTTTGATTTAGATAATACGCTTTTGGCCGGGGATAGCGATCATGCTTGGGGTGAATTTCTAGTAGAACAAGGCGTTGTCGACCCAAGCCTTTACAAAGAAGCTAACGATCAATTTCTAAAAGACTATCAAAGCGGCAACTTGGATATCCTAGCGTATCTTGAGTTTGCTTTATCTCCCCTGACCAAGCAGCCAATCGAGGAATTAAAACGACTTCGACAAGCATTCTATGAATCCAAAATTAAACCTATCATGCTTCCTAAAGCCTTTGAGTTACTGCAACAACACAGAGCGAAAGGTGACTATTTACTGATCATCACCGCAACTAATCGCTTTGTCACAGAGTTGATCGCAGAAGGCTTTGGCGTAGATGATTTAATTGCGACCGAACCCGAAATAATCAATCATCGCTATACCGGAAAAATACAAGGCACCCCAAGCTTTCAAGAAGGCAAAATCAGCCGACTCAATGAGTGGCTTGAAAGCAATCATCACAGTCTATCCGGCGCATTTTTCTATAGTGATTCCCACAATGACGTTCCTTTACTGAACATTGTCGACAACCCTATTGCAGTTGACCCAGACGACACACTAAAGCAGCTGTCCTTAAATAATAAATGGCCCATCCTTTCATTAAGGGACTGAGTTTATGGCAATAACACGGTTTAGTTACTCTCAACTTCCCAAGGCTCTCTTGACCACCTTTTGCTGCGCGCTACTACTTAGTGCTTGCTCCGATGAGCAAGCTGATTCCAACGCCATGATTGAACACCCTCAACAACGAGAAGAACAAGCCACCTCAACTGAACCTAGCTTAAACATCAACCACTCACCAGAGATGGAACGTTTGTTAGCTACGATTGATCAACAGTACAATTTAACGGCGCTATCAGCGGAGTCTTTAAACGACGCCCTTCTCTCATTTGCAAAACTACCGAAGCAATCAGGCTTAGACGATGTCATAGATAAACTGTCTAACCTGCACGCAGTCTATTCAGGACTCGCTTTAATTGGGAAGTGCTGTAAAGCCATACCGCTAAAAACCAGCAAGCAAGACCCAGAAATATCAAGCATACCTATCCCCGTTAAATTAGATCAACACCCTCTCTTACCCGGCTATTTGGACTCTGTCGAAGGCTACCCCTTAAGCGGCATTATTCATTCCGATATTCCCATCTCCCGAGAAACTATGCTGAAAGAGTTTCAGCTGGGTGACCCGGCGTATGTACCTTTGGGCTTCCATGCCCTAGAAACTTTATTAAAAGGGGGATCAGGTAATCGAAAAATCACCGACTTTTCTCCGATCAAGAGTACCCGCGATTCAAGCGATGCATCACCAGAACTGAGAAGAACGTTATATATCATCTTATTAGGGGCGGAAATTCAGCACGATATCGAAACCCTGAAGAGCAACTGGCTTTTAGAAACGCGACCGAAACTGAATCAAATGGATAGCGCTCAAACCAGCATTTTCTTCAAACAACTCGACAAATACCTAGAAACGAGATTAGCCAGTTTGTCTGAGCCAGCCAGTGATGATCACTTTTCTGCCAAAGAGCGGGACAAACAAAAGGCTTTTCTAGATCAATTAAGATCACTTGATGACAACGAATGAAATAGGCTAGTCACCTAAAGCAGCCACTAACCCTTTCAGCATGATCTTTTTCTACGCAGGTAAAACCCGCACAAAAATGGCTTTGAGATAATCAGTTTCAGGAATAACAGGCACTATCGGGTGATCTGGACCTTGCCCACCTTGCTCGATAATCTGCAACTGCTTCTCCAAGGTTTGGCCTGCCAAACTCACTGCTTTAACCAAAGCAGGAGCAGAAAGATGCATCGAACAGGAAGCAGACACCAAAAGACCATCTTTACTGAGCAGACGCATTGCCAACTGGTTTAACCGTTGATACGCCAGCTCTCCCGCTTTTTGGTCCTTTCTGCGAGGAATAAAGGCTGGAGGATCGGCAATCACAACATCAAAACGCTCATCCATCTCTTTAAGCTTTTTGCAGACCTCAAATACGTCCCCTTCAATACAGTCCACTCGGTCATGAACATTATTTAACTCGGCATTTTTGATGACATAATCCAAGGCCAAGGTTGAACTATCCACGCAAGTCACTGACTCCGCACCAAATGCTGCTGCCTGAATACCCCAACCCCCGACATAACTGTATAAATCCAGTACCCGCTTGCCTGCAACGTAGTCTTTTAAGCGAGCGCGATTCATCCGGTGGTCGTAGAACCAACCGGTTTTCTGCCCGTCGATTATGGGCGCAATAAATTTAACCCCGTTCTCGGTAAATTCCGCTTCGGTAATAGCCTCAC
Source organism: Oleiphilus sp. (assembly GCA_048058835.1). Taxonomy (GTDB): domain Bacteria; phylum Pseudomonadota; class Gammaproteobacteria; order Pseudomonadales; family Oleiphilaceae; genus PZPK01. Next base: position 21,455 of record JBLLNS010000001.1, on the reverse strand, counting down.
CCTTGGCCGTTTCAACATAGGAGGCCAAGTCTTCTGGGCCACGCATTTTTCCATTATTCTTAAAGATCACATGCTTAGGCCGACAGACCTTTTCTAGTGCTGCAAGAATTTCATTTTTTAATACTTCCATGCCGACAGATGAAATTTGCACCACGAACACATCATCAAAACGATCAATTACCAAGCCGGGAAGGCGGTCGCTATCACCAAATACCAAACGATAACTTGGTTCGGAAAACACCTTTTGACGCAATGATAAGGCTACATTTAAACGATGCGTAATTAAGGACTGATCCATTAGCTGACTTGGGTCACGACTTATGACTCGTCCGGCTATCAGCGAGGTGGGAGACATAAACGCAGTGCCGATGATTTTTTCAGCATGATTTTTTATTTGAACCTGCTCACCAGGCTCAAATGACTTCAGCGGCGTTTTACGGACATCTATTTCATTGCTATAAATCCACAAATGACCTTGCTTTAAGCGTTTTTCGGCGCCTTTATTTAGTTGTACATAGTTCATGAATAACCTCTTTTTATGCTTATCTAGCGCCTAAGCGATTTGCGGCGGAGTATAACAACTCAGATACAAAATCGTGTATTTATTTCACATAAATACCTTAGCACTTTGCTCAAAGATACCTACAATTATAACTATCGCTTTTAATTGATGGTTTCGGAGTTTTTCTGTCATGCCCCAGCAACTTACCCAAGAACAGGTGTCAAAAATACTACAGGGGATATTTGTTCCACCTCAACCCCAAATTCTGGTTGACTTACAAATGGAACAAGTCATGCCGGAGCCTGACATTACACGCATCGCTAATCTAATTGCGAAAGATGTTGGCTTATCGGGAACCATGCTGAAATTTGTCAACTCACCCTTCTATGGCCTTAGCAACAAAATCAGCTCGATTGAACAAGCTGTTTCTCTTTTAGGTATTAATACCGTCATCAACATACTGAATGGGCTCGCAATTAAAGGCCAGATGTCTGATGAAAACATCATGGAACTTACCTCTTTTTGGGACACTGCAAATGACATTGCCATGGTCTGCGCGACAGTCGCCAAAAAAGTCGGCTTTCCCAATCCTGATGAAGCCTATACCTTAGGTCTGTTTCACAATGCAGGCATCCCGCTGATGATGAAGCGTTTTGAGGGCTACTTAGCTGAATTGAGTCATGCCTATGGCAGCCCACATGAACGGGTCATTGACTATGAAAACGAAAAATTCAACACAAACCACTGTGTCGTCGGTTACTACACGGCAAAATCTTGGAATCTGCCTAGCCATATTTGCTTAGCAATTGCAGAACACCATAATACCCAAATCATATTTTCAACCAAAGATGGCCGAAACCAGTTACAAAAAACCCTTCTTGCCATATTAAAAGTTGCTGAAAACATTTGCGGCAACTACAAAGTTATCGGCAAACAAGACAAAGATGTCGAGTGGGAAAATAGCCACAAAGATATTCTAGAGCACCTTGGCCTAACAACTTACGATATTGATGATTTAAAAGAAGCCTTCATCGACATGGGTGTCACCGTATTCTAAATAAAAAAGGCAAGCTGCATACCTTGCAACTTGCCTTTTAAAGACTCACTGACTCCGACTTAAACCGAGTATGACACGTCTAATTCACGCGCAGCCTTTACGTCATCCAAACGCCTTACTGGCTGGGTCACCGGTGCATTCTTCACCAGTTCGGGTGAATTCTCAGCCTCATGCTGAATAGCAATCATCGCCTCGACAAAGCCTTCCAACTCATCAATCGATTCTGTTTCAGTGGGCTCGATCAGAAAACACTCTGGAATTAACAATGGAAAATACGTTGTCGGCGCATGATAACCATAGTCCAAAAGCCGCTTAGCAAAATCCATCGCATTGACGCCTAAATTTTTAGACTGCTTACTTAAAGTAATGATAAATTCATGCGTGGCCCGTCTATCTTTATAGGCAAGCTGAAAGCCTGCATTTTTCATTAAGACAGCCATATAGTTTGCATTTAATGTCGAAAACTCACCTACACGCTGAAGACCTTCTCGGCCTAGCAGTACGGAATAAATATAGGCGCGAAGAATAATCCCAGCATTCCCCATAAAAGCACTTAAACGGCCTATCGACTCAGGCAGCTCATCTTGGCCTACCCAGCGATAAGATTTAGCGCCCGACTCATCGACATCGCAACCTGCGATCGGTGTTGGCAAGAAAGGTAATAATCTTTTGCCAACCGCTACTGGGCCTGAACCTGGGCCACCACCTCCGTGGGGAGTGGCAAAGGTCTTGTGCAAATTCATATGCAAAACATCGAAGCCCATATCACCTGGGCGAACCTGCCCCAAAATAGCATTGAGGTTAGCCCCATCGTAATAAAGAAGACCGCCCGCATCGTGAACGGTTTTTGCGATTTCTTCGATTTGACGTTCAAAAACACCACAGGTGGACGGATTCGTCATCATGATACCAGCGGTTTGAGGACCAACAGCCGCTTTTAAAGCGTCCAGATCAACATCACCATTTGACAGTACTGGAATTTCTTTTACTTTATAGCCGCACATTACCGCAGTGGCGGGATTGGTTCCATGAGCCGCTTCAGGCACGATAATTTCGGTACGTGCGAAATCATCCCGACTTTCATGGTAAGCCTTTATCATCGCCACACCGGCAAACTCACCCTGCGCCCCTGCCATAGGGCAAAGTGATACACCAGCCATTCCGGTGACTTCTTTTAAGGTTTGCTGAAGATCATAAACACAGGACAAATACCCTTGGCTGTGAGATTCAGGTGCCAGCGGGTGACGATTAATAAAGCCGGGTAAAGCCGCTGCTCTTTGCGCACCCTTTGGATTATATTTCATCGTGCAGGAGCCGAGTGGGTAGAATTGCGTATCAATCGAGAAGTTTCGACGGGACAAATTTGTAAAATGCCGAACCGCCTGCAATTCAGATACTTCAGGCAACAAAGCAGGTTTAGTACGTAAAATATCGCTCGGTAAGTCATCAATTTCAGCACGCTCTTTCGGCGCTTGTGCTGTGGCAAAACGCCCTTGACTGCCTTTTGTAAATATTAACATTCGCCTGATACCTCCTGAATTGCTCGAGACAGAGCCTGCTTATACAAGAGCAAGTCATGCTCTGTTTTGGTTTCAGTCGCGCAGACCAAGATACAGTTATTTAAATCTGCCCCAAATTCACTCAAATTAAATCCACCTAAAATACCTTGTTCTGCCATATTAGCGAGAACCGCCTCAGCAAAAGACGCATCGTCTGACTCCAATTGAATCACGAATTCATGGAAAAATGCTTGCTTGGTTCGGGCAGTCACGCCACTTATATCCGACAGGCTTGCCAGCAATTTACGGGCATTTGCATGACTAGATCTCGCGACTCTTGATAAGCCTTCATTCCCTAAAAGCGTTAGGTAAATCGTCGCGGCTGTGACGGCTAAGCCTTGGTTAGTACAAATATTTGAGGTCGCTTTTGAGCGACGAATATGCTGTTCTCTCGCCTGCAAGGTGAGTGTAAATCCTTCCTTACCTTCTAGGTCGACAGTTCGACCAATAATTCGGCCAGGCATCTGCCGCACTAGCTTTTCTTTACAAGAAATAAAACCGAAGTAAGGACCACCAGAAGCGAGAGGTATTCCCAAAGGCTGACCTTCTCCAACCGCAATATCAGCGCCTTTTTCGCCCCATTCACCCGGTGGGATAAATAAGGCGAGCGCGGTGGGGTTCACCAAACCAACTACCAACATATTCCTCTCATGAGCCCAATTCGTTAGCTGATCGACTTTTTCGATCCCACCAAAAAAATTCGGTTGCGGAATCACTAGCGCTGCATAATCTTCCTCAGCAAACTCAGTCAGCGCTTCGAGATCAATTGATAAGTTACTCGCATCAATAGGCATCACATCGATGGCAATACCTTGATTCGAAACAATATCTTGTACGACTTTTTGATAAAGAGGATGAACCGTCCCAGCAAATAATACTTTTTTACTTTTCGTCTTTCGATTGGCTCGAATACTCATCAACACCGCTTCCGCCAAGCCTGAAGCGCCATCATACAGAGAGGCATTAGACACATCCATGGCGGTTAATTGACAGATCATCGACTGATATTCATAAATAAGCTGCAATGTGCCTTGGCTTGCTTCTGCTTGGTACGGCGTATAGGCCGTTAGAAACTCACCTCGCATGGTGACATCCCAAACCGCTGCTGGAATATGATGCTCATAAGCACCGGCACCAATAAAACATAAGGCACCTTCATCTTGTTGCGCTCGATCTGACATCAAGCGCATCATATCCATTTCACCCAAGCCTTCAGGCACACCGACTAATGGTTTCGCTCTTAAATGCTCAGGTATTTCATCAAATAGATCATTAATCGATGAGACGCCGATAACGTCTAACATCTTCTGGATATCTTGTTCCGTATGCGGAATAAAAGGCATATTTAATCCTCATCAAATAATAAAGCCAAACAAGCGTACGTTTATTTGGTGCAAACAACCGGCTTTATATAAAAAATAAAACCTTTGATGCGTTGTTTATTTTTCAAACGACGTAATCAAAGGTCTTGAAAGCAATACTCGTAAATTGCCTGACTGCTATTGGCTAGTGATCTTCCGATTCACATACTTCAGTGTAATCTTCGGCACTTAGTAAAGACGATAGCTCGTCCGCATCAGAAATTTTCACTTTGAAAAACCAACCATCATCATAGGGATCGCTATTAACCAACTCAGGCGCATCTTCCAAAGATTCGTTTATTTCAATAACGGTGCCACTCACTGGCGAAAAAATATCCGATGCGGCTTTAACAGACTCTACAACACCAGCCTCTTCACCTGCTGCAATCACGGAGTCCAGCTCTGGAAGCTCAACAAAAACAACATCACCAAGAAGGTCTTGCGCGTGATCCGTAATACCCACCGTTGCAGTTTCGCCATCTTCCTCAAGACGAACCCATTCGTGGCTGGATAAATAGCGTAATTCACCTGGGATAATACTCATGGTTTATTTTCCTCAAACTAGAACAAATTAAGTTCAATATAAATTATTAATAACGGATTAAAAAGCCTGCTGACCAAAACGCACAAATGGTGGCTTAACTATTTTTACATCGACCAGTTTGCCGCGAATATCGACCTGGTAAGTATCCGACAAGGCGCTGTCCACTCGGGCTAAGGCTACCGAATAGCCCAATGTCGGTGAAAAACTGCCACTGGTAATTTCTCCAACCACCTCTCCATTAGCACAGACTTTTTGATGCCCTCTTAAGATTCCTCGCGTTTCAAGCACCAGACCCACTAGCTTTGTCGGGACGCCAGACGATTTTTGCTGTAGCAAGGCTGACTTACCAATAAAGTCACGCTCTTCTGAAAACGACACCGTCCATGCCATGTTAGATTCCAACGGCGTGACACTCTCATCCATATCTGAACCGTATAAGTTCATTCCGGCTTCCAAACGCAAGGTATCTCGTGCCCCTAAACCGCACGCTTTAACACCCGCTGTCAGCAAACCATTCCAGAACTCAACGACTTGGTCATTGGGCACCATCACTTCGAGACCATCCTCACCTGTATAACCTGTTCGGCAATACATCCACGAGTCTGACTCAAGCCCCTGAAACACACTTAGACTATCAATTAGCGTTGAGGCACTTGTTTGGACTTTTTTCACTGCGGCCAATGCTTCTGGGCCTTGAACAGCAACCATTGATAAGTCTGTACGTTCTGTCAGGGTGACAGCAAAATTTTCTGCCTGTTTAGTCATCCAAGCCAGATCTTTTTCTCGGGTGCCGCAGTTGACGACTAACCTAAAGTCAGTTGGCATGCGGTACACGATAAGGTCATCGATCACGCCACCCTTTTCATCCAACATGCCACTGTATAAAGCTTTACCATCAAACAAAAGCTTATCAACATCATTGGCAAGCAAATATAAAAGGTAGTCCCGTGCTTGTGCGCCTTTTACATCGACAATGGTCATATGCGAAACGTCAAACATGCCAGCCGCTTTACGCACAACATGATGCTCTTCTATTTGCGAACCATAATGAATGGGCATATCCCAGCCACCAAAATCAACGATTTTAGCTCCGGCTTCCTGATGAGCACTAAATAAAGCGGTTTTGGACCCCAAGAGAATCTCCTTGTTAAGTTTAGAGTTAGATCCAATAGCCTAGAAAAAGTTCTCGCTATTTCGATAGCGTAAATAAACTTGTCGCTTCAATAGATCTAAACAATAAATTCGAAAGCGGCATTTTACATGATTGATTGACCGAAAAACCACCTAAAATTTTTTTACGCTTACTTGGGTAACACGCTTGGAGAATTGATTAAGCGTCAAGAAGAAAAGACTCGATACTCGGTAGTGCGGCGGAAAAGCCTTCGAAGGCATGCGAGCCTCCAGAAGAGATCCACATTTTAGCACCGCGTAGCAGATCAACCGCTTCGTGGAAAGCAAGCACTTCATCACCGGTCTGAGTTAACAAGTAGGTAGACAGCGGGCTGGCGATGGGCTTGACCTGCAAGCTTTTCAGGTCATCCATATGATATGGTTCGACTGTATAGACTTCGCCGGTATAGATATTTTTATTTTCACCAATATAAGCTTCTAACAATTCATAAGGCTTAACGGCGGGGTTGATCAACACGACCTTAGGTATCTTAGCTGCATGAGAAGTCGTTAACGTTGAATAGTAATGCTGAAGATAGAGGCTGTAATACCCTCCCAGAGAACTGCCAACAAAACCCATTAGCTCTTCGCGGCCAAGCTCTTCAACCAAGCCCTTAACTTGCTCTATTGCTTTCAGAGGGGAAGAGGGTAAAGCCGGCACAATCACCTTTGGCGGTTTTTTTTGCTTTGGCAGACCTGAAAAAAAGGCCTGTGTTAAACACGCTTTTTCAGATTGAGGTGAACTATTAAAACCATGAAGATAAATCAGAAAACTCAATAACCCGTACTCTGCAAATCAAGATCAAACTTAAAATCGACTGCGCGGTAAACCTGTGTGTCAATTTTGCCATCAGGGAGCAAACTGAGAAAACGATAACCCGGGGCTATCTCCTCGACGGCAAAACCAGATGATTTGGGAAGAAACTGAATGCATGTTGAAGGGGTTGCTAACAAAGACAAACCTTTGCGCTCCGAAGCCCATTCTTGATGTATATGCCCCCATAGAATGCCTCGTACATTATCAAAGCGATCAAGTATCTCGAAGAAAGCATCCCGATTATGCAAGCCAATTTTATCTAACCAGTCAGAGCCGATATCAACCGGATGATGATGAAGGCAAACTAAGGTATGTAGGTCAGGACGCTCGGTCAGCGCAGCTTCCAGCGTGTTAAGTTCTTGTTGGTCAAGATACCCATGAACAGAACCTTTCACTGAGCTATCCAGCATAATCAACTGCCAATGATCAAAGCGATACACCTTGTTCGCTCGCTCACTTCCTTTCAGCGCATCGTTCATGACTTGAGTATCGTCATGATTGCCAGAAAACCAGCCTGATGCAGCGCATAAATGCTTAGAGCGATCTGCAAAATAGTCATAGGCTTCAGTTGAGGCATCTTGTGCAATATCACCACTGGCAACCATAAAGTCGGCTTTTGGGTGCGTGTTATCCGCCATATTTTGTTCGATTAAGGATATCACTGCGTCCAAACTATCACGCGTGACAACACCCAATAAATTACTCTGCGCGTCCTTTGTCAGATGACAGTCGGTAATCTGCAATATATTGAGCACCTCAGCACCTGCTTTTTTTTCCATGTTCATTATTTGTTCGGCTCTGTCACATTCAATTATTAGTAATAATCTCTCTAGCAAAGCTATCATGCTTGCTGATCAAAATACACGCTGCGTTTATGGGTTTTTATTGTAGCCGAGCTGCTCAATTCGCCTTAGTTTTTGCACGAAACATATCTGTAGAGTAAATCCCTATTTCTCAGAAAGAGCGGATGACGCCGACTACCAGTCATGTATTGAACAAATAGTATCCTTAATCGATCAGTCGTTTTGATACCATGCTCACAAATTATTGGCTGGAAACGGACTCTCTTCGCAATAACCATAAGAAATACAAAAATTTAGCCACTCTGCTAAAAATAAGTTTAATTGTGTTTTTTCATCCGGCAAATGCATTTTACAATTTGGGTAGCGGTTCACCGCCTTCACCAACTGTCGCCCATTCTTACCTATCACTTCGGCCACTAAAGCATCGTGATAAAGTCGTACAGACATTTTCGGGTTATTAATCCACTTCCCAACAGCGGCCGTTTGTTCGAGTAAAAAGGTGTCTGTGTACTTACCCGACTCAATAAGCTCTAGTTTCACCGCCCCAATATATGCCGAACCACTATGCAGCTTAAATGACATGCAATCTTGATCGCCCATCATTTGAATTAACTTCATTAAGCGACTGTAGTTACTTTCATACATGGCCCCAAGTTGCACCAAATCGGGTACGTATCGCTTCCTCATATGCACCCCTTGATCGAAATGACATAAAAGGCTTGATCACGAACCTCAAATGTTAACGCCATGCGGCATCCAGTCTTTGCTTATTGAGAGACAACCATTGAAGCGCAATAATCGCCGCCGCATTATTGATTAATCCAGAATTCAGCATGTCCATTGCTGCTTCCACGCTGACAACATGCACCTTAATATCTTCATTTTCCTCTGGCAGACCATGAAGCCCGCCCACACCCTGACTATTGACCTTAGCACAAAACAAATAGACTCTTTCTGAAGAGCCACCGGGTGAAACCAAGTAGTCTAAAATAGGCTCCAAAGTCAAAAGTTCGAGATCCGCCTCTTCCCTTGCTTCACGAGCCGCGACGTCTTCCGGTTTTTCACCCACCTCATTCATCCCTGCCACTAACTCAATTAACCAAGGAGACTGATTCTGCCCAATAACGGGCGCACGAAATTGTTCCAAAAGCACAACAGTGCCTTCCACGGGGTCATAGGGAAGAACGCAGGTAGCATCTGCTCGAATAAAAACCTCACGCTGTATTAGCGGGCTCCAGCCACCCGCAAATAGTTTGTGCCTAAGTGAATAGTTATCCACCCGGAAAAAGCCGCTATAACTGGGCTCGCGCGAAATAAGCTGGCAATCTTCCTGATCGAACTGTTGTTGAATTTGGGTCATGTATCCACGTCCACTTTGTCAGAATCTAGCGCTAAACAGCATCAAAAAATGCTTTATTGATGAATATAAACAGCGTGTAAGCGCTTTGTAAATTATCGACTTAGTCTAGAGTTCTCCAGACTTATTGTCCATAATGCCGGTCATAGCGAGATCTCCAGCGGATCAGAAACACACGACTCTGAACGCTCCTGATTATTTATCTCAGTCCATTTCATGAGGGTATTATGAAGCAATTACCAAAACTGTTTGTTTCCAGCTTAATGACGTTATCTATCTTACCCAGCGTTTCTATGGGAGCAGATCTTCTAAGCCTATACCAGAAAGCCGAAAACTATGATGCTGAAACATTCGCTGCCAAGTCGGCTTATCTCGCAGAACTAGAAGGAGAGAATGTCGCGATGGCCGCGTTATTACCTTCTCTTGGAGCGAGCGCCAACATAAGCCACACCAATTCAAACCCTCTCATTCAACAAGATGATGACTACACGACTCGTAACTTCACTGTCAGTCTATCGCAGCCTCTTATTAATTTTAGTAATTGGTACACTGTTACCGCGGCCGAACAGAACACATTAAGCGCAGAAACGACCTACCTAGCGGCACAACAAGATCTTATCCTGAATTTGGCAAGCGCATATTTTGGTGTACTTCGCACACAAGAAAATCTGCGCTCGGCAAAATCTCAGGAAGCAGCAGTAAAACGCCAATACGAACAGGCTAAAGAGCAGTTTGACGTTGGACTGATTGCGATTACCGATGTTCACGAAGCCAAAGCCAGTTACGACGCCTCACAAACTCTCAGAATCAGAAGTGAAGGCGAACTGACAATTGCACGCGAAAACTTATCCCGAATCACGGGTGAATATGAAGTAGAGCTAGAAACCCTTAAGTCTAACTTTCCCATTGCTATGGATGAAAACGCTTCTGTGGAGCAATGGGTGGAATCAGCCTACCAAAACAACCTTGCAATCAAAGCGGCAGAATATGCACTAAACAGCGCTCAAGCCGACTACAAATCAAACAAAAGCGGTCATTACCCCACGCTGAGCTTGAATGCTGATTACAGAAACAACGACTTTTCGAATTACTCCCAAGGAAACGGAGAAGCGGAAGAGTCCAACATTTCCTTAACGCTTGATATACCGCTTTACTCAGGCGGAGCAACTCAAGCAAGCGTTCGTCAAACTAGACATTTAGTTGAGCGAGCTCGGCAACAATTAACACTCGCACAGCGACAAGCGCAAATTGAGACCCGTACTGAATACGTCAATTTAAAAACCAATATTCAAACAGTTGAGTCTCTCAAACAAAATATTGTGTCTCGTCAAAGCGCTTTGGAAGCAACACGTGAAGGTTACAACGTCGGCACCCGAAATATCGTTGAAGTACTCGACGCAGAAAGAAACTACTTCACAGCACTTAAGGATTACGCCAATGCACGCTTTGATTTCGTTGAGAGCAATTTACGCATCAAACGTGCTGCCGGCACCTTGAGCGTCAAAGACATCGAGGCGTTGAATACTTGGCTTGTGGCTGAATAAAGTATTACAGAGGATGCGTTTTCTCCAATAATGGAGACAGCGCATCCACTACCCGTAACACAGCGCCTTTGCTAGCCTCTATTTCCTCAAAAGCCGCCACCCCCATTAACTTGGCTTGCTCGGAGTCCGCCATCAGGGCCAGTAGGGTTTGGCTCAGCTCTTGGTCATCCTTCACCAAACATAAGCCTCCCGCTCCAACTAATTGCTGACATATTGCCTCAAAATTAAACACATAAGGTCCCATGATAATAGGCAGACCTAGCGCACCAGGTTCAATCGGATTATGCCCCCCGACTTCAACCAGCGAACCACCTATAAATGCAATATTTGAAGCCGCATAAAAATCCAAAAGTTCGCCCATGGCATCCACCACAAAAACCTCTGTATCGGAAGGGATCGCATCCACCTCTGAACGCCGATAAGTTGTAAACTTATGCGCCACAGAAAGTTGGTAAACGCTGTCGAACCTTTCAGGATGTCTGGGAACTAATATTAACACTGCGTCGGGAAAACTCTGCCGAACCGACTGATGTATTTTCAACAATCGCGCATCTTCGCCTTCATGAGTACTGGCGCCAATCCACACAAGCTGACTCGATGCCAACTGTTGTGTATGCGCTTTGGCTTTCTCTCGATGCGACACATCAATATCCAAATCATATTTGACACTGCCTGTCACCGAAATTTTGCTCGCATCAATATCTAAAGAGGCAAAACGATCAGCATCATTTTGGTGCTGACAAATCACCAGGGAAAGCTCATTCAACATCCAACCCACTGCGGGCTTAAGGCGTCGGTATCCGCGCGCAGATCGCTCCGATAATCGAGCATTGGCTAATACAACCGGGCACTTTCGAATACTGGTACGATGAATCATGTTCGGCCAGAGCTCTGTCTCCATAATGATTAACATAGAAGGATCAATTCGACGCAAAAACGCATCGACTAACCAAGGTAGGTCATAGGGCGCATAAACATGAAAGATGCTCTCACCAAACAGTTTATGTATTAAGGCCGAGCTAGTGGGCGTCATACTAGTCACCACGATATCCGTTTTAGGATAACGTGTTTGAATTTCACGGATAATAGGCTCTGCCGCTAAGACTTCGCCAACAGATACAGCGTGCACCCAAATGCTATTTTTAATCGCAGGAGCCTTAAAAAAACCAAACCTCTCTAGCTTTCTTGCCCGATACTCCGGCGCTTTATAGCCCCGCCAAAGCAACTTGAGAAAAACAAAAGGCATGCAGATAGTGAAGAGAATTGTGTAAACTAAGCGAAACATAAGTGGCCACTTTTAAAACGAAAGGCGCAGTATAGTCCAAGATGCTCAGTTCAAACCACCCAAGTAAACATGCGCCTGCCGAAGAAACTCTATGCATATGGATTTTTCATGACGGACGCCCCGGACACCTTAGCCAGCTTGAAGGCTTAGCTAATAGAATATCGAGCAAACGGGCCTGCGAAGTTCATTGGCTGGATGTATCTCGGTATCGAATAAGCTTGCTGAGTCTGTGTAAACTTAAAGACATGCTAAAACATCGCTCAAAACCAGATTTGATATTGGGTGCAGGTCACCGCACACATTGGAGCGTATTTTTTGCAGGAACCCTACTGGACAGGTTTACCTGTCTCGTCATGAAACCCAGCCTACCAACTCGATTCTTTAAGGCTATTATTTGCCCAAAACACGATAATTTACCTGATAGTGAGCATGTATTTACGACGGAAGGCCCTATAAATAAAATAAATCCGAACGTCGCAGTAAAACCGACTAGCGACCGTCAACTACACCTTATGCTAATAGGCGGCGAATCCAAGCATTTTATGTTTGACGGCGATGACATTCTTCGACAAATAAAACTACTGTGTCAGGCATTTCCTGAGCGGAATTGGCTTATTTTTAACTCGCCACGCACGCCCGCTGATATGACCAAAGCTTTGCATCAGCTCTCATGCGAAAATGCCACTTTTCGGAATTACAAAGATAAAGATTCTGGCAAACTTAGTGAGCTCTTGCTCGAAACCCGTTCGTGCTGGATCACACCAGACAGCATGTCTATGATATTTGAAGCACTTAGCGCGAAAGCCACTGTGGGATTATTCAACTGTTCACCCGCATCCACTCGAAAACAGACTCGGGTGAGCAAACAAGTTCAAATTTTGTTAAACAACCAAACCGTACTGAGTTTCAATGACAGACTTCAAGTCGACCAGTTTAACAGTAAAACACTCGAGTGGCAGGCCGACGAAGCTGCCTCTTGGTTATTAAACGCCTATTCTGCGTGGCAAAAAGGACAACACTAACAAATGATGAGCCCGCCAAACTCGAAACGCTTACGCATAGTTCAAGTCTTGCCCAGCTTGATATCAGGAGGAGTAGAAAGAGGCACGCTAGACCTGTGCGCATACTTGATTCAACAAGGCCATCAAGCTTATGTCATTTCTTCCGGTGGCCCCTTAGTCTCTGAACTGGAGACAATGGGCGCAAAGCATATACTCCTGCCCGTTCATAGTAAGAATCCCTTCATCATTTACCGCAATAGCCAAAAACTTAGTAAGATAATTCAAGACTACAAATTTGACCTAATCCATGTCCGTTCACGCGCACCAGCTTGGAGCTGTTTATCTGCCAGCAGGCAAACCAAGACACCTCTCGTAAGCACGTTCCACGGTCAATATGGCCACCAAAACAAGCTTAAGAGGCTTTACAATAGCGGTATGCTTCGTACCGACACCTGTATCGCAGTCTCCCAATTTATAGAAAACCACCTTAAAGAAAACTATCCGCAATATGCTGTTCCCATCAAACTAATCAGGCGAGGAATTGACCTAAGCTATTTTAGTCAAACGTATACCGCGGATCAGATTGAGCGGCTCAAAGATCAATGGCACATTGATCAAGAGCATAGGGTCGTGTTACTTCCTGGCAGAATAACCCGCATTAAAGGCCATTTAACATTGCTAAAGGCACTCACCCAATTAAGAAGCGAAAGGATCACCTGTTTAATCGTTGGTGATGCGGCGGGCAAGCTAGCGTACCATCAAAGCTTATTAGACTTTATCGAGGCGAATCAGCTATCGGAACAGGTTAAGTTCACTGGAAACTGTAACGACATGGCGGCCTTATATGCTCTCGCAGATATTGTCATTTCTGCATCAAGCAAACCAGAGGCATTCGGGCGAACCGCTTGTGAGGCTCAAGCTATGGGTTGCCTTGTTGTGGCAACCCGTCACGGTGGAAGCTTAGAAACCATCGCGCCGGCTCAACAACCTTTCATGTGTGATGTCGACAGTAGCGAGTCTATGGCGAAAGCAATTAAATTAGCACTTTCTTTGTGCCAAAAAGACAAGCTGGAACAAAAACAAGCCATCATTCAGGCATCGAAAGCACATATTACCCAAAATTTTTCACTTGAGCGCATGTGTCTGGAAACCATATCGCTTTATAATGAACTGACCGCGATAACCGAATAATTAAACCTTTTGCGCCCCACTGAGACGGCAGACAGACTATGAGCCAAGTTCTGAGCAAACAAGAGCAAAACATTTATTGGAAATATAATGCCACTACCTTTAGCGAAATAAATGAAGCCTTATTTACTCCCGCTTATTGGCAAGCAAGAGATGCTGTAACAGGGCAGGAAACGGGCCGGGGAACAACGTGGTTTTTAAAACACAAGAACCATCAACTGGTTCTAAGGCATTATCTTCGAGGCGGGCTGATGCGACACATAAGCCATGACAAATATATATACACTGGCCTGCAAAACACGCGCTCCATTGCAGAATTCAGCATACTCGACCATTTACTGAAATTAGAGCTGCCAGTTCCAAGACCCGCTGCTGCTCAGGTTATAAAACAAGGTGCAGTTTATAAAGCAGACCTCATCACCCATAAAATACCTGAAGCTCAGGACTTGGTTCAACGTTTAAAACAAAAACAAGATGCCGACTTTTATCACAAATTAGGCGGCGTAATTGCCCAGTTCCACCGAAATGGTGTTTATCACGCAGATTTGAACATCCAAAATATTTTACAAGACCTATCTGGACAATTTTGGCTAATCGATTTCGATCGAGCCAAAATCTTAATGCCGCAACACACGTGGCAACAAGCTAACCTGAAGCGGCTAAAAAGGAGCTTTGAAAAAGAACGTCAACGTTATGACATATGCTGGCAAGACTCAGACTGGAATACTTTTCACAAGGGCTACCTTGACCAAATAAAATGATTTTTTTTAGCCCTTGTTATCTCCAATTATCAGCTACCCATTGTGACGGCTGAACGCGTTTATACCACTTTTTATACCAAGGCAACACTTTGCCCCAACGCCCTTCTATGGCATCAGGCGGGTTTGGCCTGCCATGAAAGACAACTATTTTAGCGCTTTTAGGCTCAGTTACTTTTGACGAAAAAAACCTTAAAACACCGCTAGGCATGCAATGTTTCTTGAAGCTGACACACCAATCTTGTGGAAAAAAGGCAAACCCTCCTTCACTCAAAAAGCCGGTAATATAAGCTTGCTCCGTGCGATATGAGTTGAGCACCTGTTGAGTGTTTTCCATATAATGCTTTAACAGAAGTTCCTCTTTCCCTGCAGTAAAACAAATAGCAGACGCTTGCCCTACTAATTGTCCTGGCTGATACCAGTTTTCGATAATCGCCAATTTATCCGAATAGGCAAAAAAACAATCGATGTTGTCCATAATGACAACATCTAAATCCAAAAAAAGCACCTTCCCCTGCATATCAGCCAATCCAGACTGAAACAGTGCCAATTTCCGCCAAGCCTGACAGTAACGCAAGTATTCTGCTGGTGGCTCCTGAAAATCAGGCAAAGGCCAAAGCTCTACTTCTCGCCGGATATTGTCTTGGTTTTCGGTAAAGCAAATAAACCGAAATGGCAGTGTGAGATGCCGACTCACCATGGAATAGAGCTTATTCACATACTCAGGCGAATACACATCACCCCATTTCAGGCAAACAACATTAACCATTTCCATTAAGATTTATATACCTTCTTTCCTTCATGTCTCGCACCTTTAAAGCGCTTATATTCCCATTGATATTGCTCTGGGTGACTGTCTATGCATCGTTCAATCGAACGATTCATAGCCGCAACCGAGGTAAAGATATCCTGACTGTAAATATCAGGATCCGCTGGCTGGAACACCATATCAAAACCTTCACCATTTGGACGCCTTATTGCGCACAGACTCACGACTTCACAACCGGTTCGATCTATTAAGCGTGACACTAACTTCACAGTATTCGCTTCTACTCCCATGAAAGGCGCAAACATCCCACCCGTGCCACCGGGCACTTGATCCGGTAAAATACCGACCATGCCTTGTTGTGACAAAATCGAAAACAGGCGGACAACACCACGCTTATTGGTTGGCACCAATTCAGAGCCATGGCGACCTCTTACGCTAGACATGTATTCTTCTAATGCTTTAATTTTAGGTGGCTTATACAGCGCCGCCATCGGGCGAAGCGTAGAGAGATATAAGCCCACCATTTCCCAGTTTCCATGATGCGGAGCCAAAACAATAGCCCCTTTGCCTTTTTCAAATATTGCATCTAGATACTCTTTGCCTTGGACAGAACGTATCAAGCCCAAGGTTTTTTTCGATGGCCATTCCCAAACCACACCAAACTCAGCAAATAATTTACCCGTTTCCTGCAGACTTTTCTTGATCAGCACTTTCTGCTCGGTTTCAGGTAAATCCGGGTAACATAGTTTAATGTTCTCAATGGTGACTTGGGTCAGTCTCGAATCGCCCCACCACAAAAAACGACCAATGACCGCACCCAAGCGCTGGGCATTTTTCAGGCTGAAACAGGCAAGCAGTTTAAGCAGCCAGATAACCAGTTTTGCTTTGAATGCATCCATAATCAGTATCATCAAAAAAAGAAACCAAGTTTAGAGGATTGCTATGGTAAAATCAGCCTCAATAAGCTTGCTTGGTCAGAATAATTATCGTGTTACATGGATCCCTAGCTCGCCACAACATTGCCGCTACCGCTGAGACTTACCTTAGGTTCAATATGCTTAATAAGCAAAAAACAGCCACTAAAGCCCTATTTCTGGATCGTGACGGCGTGATCAACGTAAATCACGGCTATATTTTTGAAAAAGAAAAGTTCGACTTCATCGACGGTATTTTTGAGCTTTGCTTAGAAGCAAGACAAGCAGGCTATATGATCATCGTCGTCACTAATCAATCTGGAATCGCCAGACAATATTATGATCAGGCTGCCTTTAAGACGCTTACGCGCTGGGTGACACAGCAGTTTTGGCAAAGAGGCATTAAGCTTCAGGCGACATTTCATTGCCCTCACCACCCAAAGCATTCTTTCTCTTGTACCTGTCGAAAACCGAAAGCCGGGATGATTTTTAAAGCAGCTAAACGCTACAAAATCGATCTGCAAAACTCAATCATGATCGGTGACAGCCTTTCTGACATGAAATGCGCCCAGCGGGCTAACATCGGAACGCGTGTTTTATTTGATCCAGAGCTCGCTCGCATCAAAGGTTCTTGTCATCAAAGCAAATTAAAGCCTTATTACCAAGCAAGAACACTGAGTAGCATCAAGACTTTGCTTCAACCATAAAAAAAGCACCAACAGTTTCCTGTGGTGCTTTTATCTAAGCTAGTTCGGCGAGACAGATTAAACTAAGCTCAACCAAGCTTTATTTTGTGCTCGTCGACCTTTTACTGCATCGAAATACATGGTCTGGAATTGTTCGGTCAACTTACCTCTAACACCCGACCCGATTGCGCGACCATCTAACTCACGAATCGGCAATACTTCCGCAGCCGTTCCTGTGAAAAAGGCTTCATCTGCAACATAAACTTCATCACGGGTAATACGTTTTTCACGAATTTCTACACCTAACTCTTCAGCAAAGGAGAAAATGGTTTTCCGCGTAATACCATCCAAACAAGAAGTCAGCTCGGGCGTAAACATAATACCATCACGAACAATGAAGATATTTTCACCGCTACCTTCAGCGACATAACCTTCATTATCCAGTAACAACGCTTCTTCGCAGCTGCTATCCAAGGCCTCTCTTAACGCTAACATCGAGTTTATGTAATGGCCATTCGCCTTAGCCTTACACATACTGATATTGACGTGATGACGCGTATAAGAAGAGGTACGAACTTTAATCCCTTTCTCTTTGGCTTCTGGAGACATATAAGAAGGCCATGACCAAGCAGCAACAATGACATGCGCTTTTAGGTTGTCCGCCCTTAAACCCATACCTTCTGAACCATAGAACACCATAGGTCGCAAATAGGCTTCATGCAGATTATTGGCTTTAACAACTGCTTTTTGCGCGTCATTGAGAGTCGCTTTATCGAATGGCATATCCATACGCATAATATGCGCTGATCTGAATAATCTATCTGTATGTTCTTGAAGCTTGAAAATTGCCGGCCCTTCATCTGTTTCATAGGCTCGAACACCTTCAAACACCCCCATACCATAATGCAGTGTGTGAGTTAACACATGAACTTTGGCATCACGCCAAGGTACCATTTCACCATCAAACCAGATCAGGCCATCTCTATCAGCCATGGACATAGCAATACGCTCCTAAGAATACAAGAAAAAAACTGAGGGCATTCTAACACTATTTTCGCGCATTCTTCCTCAAAAATTATAAGATTGCGCCATATAACCTTTCTTTATTAGATTTTGATAGACACTCACCCTTCTATCGCTTTAGGGCTTAACAAAAATTTGCCGCCAAACCTCACTAACGCTTGCCGTTATTTCTTGAAAATCATCAATTCCTAGGCGCTCATCAACATCAGCCAAACTATTTCGATGAATGGCTGAACGAAGTTCACGATAAGCGTGCTCGAGCTCTTTAATATCGACTTCACCAAAACACTGGTTTGCCACAAGCACCTCCATGATTCGAATATTATCGGTCCATTTAAGAAGCTCTGTCACCCTCGATGCATAAGCTAAGACACCAAACTGGCTAATAAATTCGATATCAATCAGCCCACCATCACCTTGCTTGATGTCCATTGTTTTTGCATTGGCCTTCATTTTTTCGCGCATGCTTAGCACCTCATGTCGCAACGCATCGACATCCCGTTGCTGACTCAAGATGTCTTGACGCACTCGGTTAAACTGCTCGATCAGAATCGGGTCTCCGACTAGCCCTCTTGCTCTGACAAGCGCCTGATGTTCCCAGGTCCACGCATCCTGTTTTTGGTATTTTTCAAACGCCGCAATAGAAGACACCAACATTCCCGAGTTACCGGATGGACGCAAACGCATATCTGTTTCATACAAAATACCTTGCGTCGTTTGTACACTTAATATGTGCAAAATTCGCTGTCCAAGCCGAACGTAAAAAGTCTGATTGTTGATGCTTCGCGCACCTGATGTCATGCCATAGTCATCACTATCGTAGAGAAAAACCATATCAAGATCTGAACCATAGCCAAGCTCGATTCCACCCAATTTACCATATCCGATAATGGCAAAACCTTGCGCCGTTTTCTCCGCCGACACCTTCTCTTTACCTGTTTTGCTCTTGGGATCAGCTTGCGGGAGTCCGTGTTTATGTACTAGGTTTCGCCAAGCAATATTCACAGACTGCCCCAAGAGGGTTTCAGCCAACCATGTTAAGTAATCACTTACTTTCATCAAGGGAAGCTGACCACTTATCTCTGCTGCTGCGACACGTAACATATGCGACTGTTTAAAGGTACGCAGACAAATCATTTGCGCCTCTAGGTCATCTTCTGGAATACGTAACAGTTGCTGCCGTAACTCATTCTCTAATTCTAATTTGTCTGGCGGATGAAATAAGGTTCGCGGGTCAAGTAGTTCGTCCAGAATGACAGGGCTTTTCGCAATATGCTCAGACACCCAAGGGCTTTCCGAGCACAACAAACAAAGCTGCTTTAAGGCGCCCAAGTTTTCATACAATAAAACAAAGTAAACTGTTCGACCCATAATGGAGCGAACTAAATTCAGCATCCTGTTCAGGGTTCGGGATGGTGACTTAGTTTCTGATACAAACTGAATTAAGCTTGGCAGGAAAATATCAAATCGCTTACGGGCCTCTGCCGACATAGAGGTAAACAAACGATGTTCCCGCAAACTCATTATGTCTTGATAACTGTCATGCGTTCGTTCAAAGCCCAACTCGGTTAAAGCTTGCTCCCAACGTTCTTCACTGGCCTTCATCTGCCACAAGCTTAATATGTCTGGCCCGTCTGCATGATCATTCGCCTCAGCCTCGGCCTCCGGGTCTCTCAGAAACTCCTCAAAGCATTGATTTACCTGATCACGATACGCTTCTAAGTCGATTGCCAAGGCCTGCCAAGAGCTAAACCCCATAGACCAGGAAATCCGCTCTCTCAAATACTCATTATCTGGAATGTGCTGGGTTTGCTGATCAGATAGCGCTTGAATAGCGTGCTCTAAATTCCTTAAAAAGGCATAACTTGCCAATAATGCATCAACCCATTCCGCAGGAAGATAGTCTTTTTGCTTTAACAATTGATAGGCGGGCATTAATCCTGTCAGCTGCAGTGAAGGGTCACGCCCACCATATATTAGCTGACAAGCTTGGGCGATAAACTCAATTTCACGGATTCCGCCGCGACCAAGTTTAATATTTTGCTCGCCACCTTTTCGATGCACCTCAGATCGAATCAAACGTTTCATATCT
Organism: Oleiphilus sp.; assembly: GCA_048058835.1. Lineage (GTDB taxonomy): Bacteria > Pseudomonadota > Gammaproteobacteria > Pseudomonadales > Oleiphilaceae > PZPK01. The sequence continues at coordinate 1,025 of JBLLNS010000001.1, read as the reverse complement.
CTTAAGGCTTGTATCGAGCTAAAATCTGCATACTTCCTGTAGACAAAAGGCTTTATCAGGCTCATCAAATGCTGCGCCTGGTCAGGAACCATGCTCTCATTCACGATTCTCGCTTTGATCATGGCATAACGTTCCCACTCTCGACCCTGAGTATAGTAATAGTCTTCGAAGGACGAAAAATTCATCACCAAAGAACCGCTTTCACCATAAGGCCGCAGCCGCATATCTACACGAAAAACAAAACCATCGGCATTGATATGATCCAAGACATGAATTAGCTTTTGACCTAATCGGGTAAAAAACAGTTGGTTGTCTATCGACTTTTTAGGATGCTCCGTATCACCCGATTCAGGATAAGCAAAAATCAAATCGATATCTGAGGATACGTTTAATTCTTTAGCGCCATGCTTACCCATTGCGATCACTAATAAATACTGCCGCTCGGCCGGCTTGCCTGCTTTGGGTCGAGACATCGGGCGACCATACTTTGTAACCAATAGTTCATTCAAGTGATTCAGCGCCACCACAACACAGGCATCTGCCAAGGCAGACACATCGCTTAGCGTTTCTTCCAAACTGGCGAGATTCAAGATATCTCTTGCCATAAGACGCATCATTTCATGGCGTCGAAATTCACGCAAAACATGCATTAATGCCACTTCATCAGATACCGATGCCGCAGCCATTTCCAAAGCTGGCTGATAATAATGTTCACCTTGCTTCCGATAAAGCGGCGAATCAGCCTGAACCCAACGTTTAACAATCTCGGGGTAGCGAGCACAGCCCTCTCGGATAAAGTCACTTCGCGACCAAATTGTCAGCATATCCTTCACAAAAGACTCACTTTCTGGAAGTGGCGCAAAGTCACTTGTAGCATTCATCATCTCAGCCGTTTGCTGCTGTTCCATATCCTCTAGACTATTCAAAAAGGGCGCCTGTAAGAATTCAGGAAAGGTATCAATTAAGGATTCTAGTTTTTGACTTAGGGCCATAATCTAACTCGTTAGGTAAATAGAATAAGGAAA